>CAXBCO010000002.1:0-764269 GCA_963973995.1 uncultured Alphaproteobacteria bacterium | reverse complement strand
GACAAGACAAAGGCCGCTTCCGCAAGGAAGCGGCCTTTTTTTGTTGCGCGCGAGTCCGGCGTGGTGATGGCTGCAAGGCAGAAACCTCGGCCCGCGGGATGGTGCCTGAGCGCCGTGGCACTTAGGGTCGGGAAAACAGAAGCCGGAACAGGGAGGCGCGCATGGTCATGGGGACAACCGGACTGAGACGATCCATGGTGAAGATCGCCAGCGCCGCGATGGCGCTGGCCGTGTTGGCCGCCTGTGCGCATCCGGTCATCGAGGACATGGCGGCGCGCCGGATGGATATGGCCCGGGCCGCGCACCAGGACAGCCTGGTGCTGGACGGGCATGCGGACATCGTCCTGCCGTCGACGT
Organism: uncultured Alphaproteobacteria bacterium; assembly: GCA_963973995.1. Taxonomy (GTDB): domain Bacteria; phylum Pseudomonadota; class Alphaproteobacteria; order Caulobacterales; family Hyphomonadaceae; genus Hyphomonas. Next base: position 763,912 of record CAXBCO010000002.1, on the reverse strand, counting down.
CGCTGAGCTATCAGGGGCCGGATGGCCGGTCGAAAGTGGCGCCGGACAAGCTTGCAGCCGGCGGGGTTGGCGCGGTTGTCATGTCTGTCGCGGTCGGACCCGGCCCGCGCACGCCGGAAGGCGACGCCGCCGGCCGCGCGGAAGCCGACGAAAAGCTGGCCGCGATTCGCGCGCTGGATGCGGCCCATGAATTGCTGGCTATTGCGACAACGCCCGAAGAGGTGCGGGCGATCCGCGCGCGCGGGCAGACGGCCGTGATCCTGGGCTTCCAGAATGCCCGGTCGCTGGAGAGCGATGTTGCGGCGCTGGATACATTCCATGCGGCGGGCGTGCGCGTGTTCGGACTGAACCATATCGGGCACAATGATTTCTCCGACAGTTCGCGCCCTGTATATGACGGCGACACGAAAACCTATGAGGTCGAGGCCGAACATGGCGGCCTGTCGGCGCTGGGCGTGCAGGCCATTGAACGAATCAATGCACTGGGCGGGATCGTCGATGTGTCGCAAATGTCGAAAGACGCGACGCTGCAGGCCATCGCCCTGTCGACGTCTCCCGTGATTGCCAGCCATTCCAACGCGCGCGCCCTGTCAGATGTGTCACGCAACCTGTCTGATGAAGAGATCGACCGGATCGGCGAAACCGGCGGCGTGATCCATGTCGCCGCCTTCGGTGCATACCTGGTTGACCTGTCTGATCCGGACCTGCTGGCGCGGATCCGGGCCGTGCGGCGCGGTGCGGGCCTGCCGGAAACCTATTCCTACCCGTATGAGCTCTATTGGGAACTGGATGACCCGGCGGCGAAAACCGCCTTCCTGACGGCTATGCGCGATGTCATCGGCCGGGGCAGTGTCGACCGCATGATGGACCATATCGACTATATCGTTGCGCGCATCGGCGTCGACCATGTCGGCATCGGGACCGACTTCAATCATGGCGGTGGCGTCGAGGGCTTCAACGAGGCTGATGAGGCGTTCAATGTCACGCTGGCGCTGGTTGATCGCGGGTATTCGGCCGCCGAAATCGAGAAGATCTGGGGCGGCAATTTCCTGCGGGTGTTTCAGTCCGTGTCGGCGGCCGCGGCCGACTGACGCGCCGCTTCGGCGCCCCGACGCTCTGCCAGCTGCTGGAGGTTGTCTTCGTGGTCGCCGCGATCGATGCGGTAATAGCCGACCGCGATGATCATGCATGTCCACAGCAGGAGAAGTGTCGGCGCGTAGCTTGCGCCAAGCCGCCACAGGGTTTCCGGTGAGACGTCGCCCACGGCGGCACCCTGCGGGAAGGAGACAAAGGACAGGATAAGCCCGGCCGAGAATGCGCCGAGACCCTGCGTTGCCTTGCGTGTGAAGGTGACGGCGGCGAAGAAGACGCCTTCCGACCGGCGGCCGGTCCTGAGTTCGCTCTGCTCCACGAGGTCTGCAATCATCGAATAGAGCACGGCCTGGAGCGCGATGATGAGGGCGACGTCAATCGTGTTGATCGTGGCAACGATGGGATAGAGGAGCGGGTCGCCATTGGCGGGCATCAGGCCGAGGAGGCGCAGGATGACCGGGGCAGGGGCCATGGTGAAGGCGACGACACCGAGCCAGATGACGCCTCGCTTCTTGCCGAACCGTTTGACGATCCGCGGCGCGACGAGGAGGCCGATCAGCGCGGAAAGGAAGACCAGCAGGGTCCACAGGAATATCTGGCCGCCCGAGAATCCCCAGAAATAGGTCAGCATGAGGAAGGCGAGCGCGGCGGACAGGCCGGACGCGACCGCGCCGAACAGGGTGGCGATGAACAGGGCGAAGAAGGACCGGTCCCCCAGCGTTTCGAAGACTTCCTTGAAAATTGTGCCCAGGCCGATCTTGCGACGCGGCGGCGGCGCATGAAAATGCTTGATCTGGGAATGGGTGCCGAGGGCGGAGACCATGATGGCAAGGAAAATCAGGACCGAAGAGATGATGCCATAGGTGGCATAGCCGTCCCGGTTGAGCGTGCCGACCGGGTATTTGTCTGTGGCGACCAGGAGCACGCCGAACATGAGAACGCTCATGAGGTTGCCGCCGGTCCAGCCGAAATAGAGCCGCCACGCCTGCAGCTTGGTGCGCTCGTCATAATCCTGTGAGAGCTCGGGCATCAGCGACGAGCTGGGCGTTTCATAGAACGTGATGAATGTACGGATCAGGATGGCCAGCAACAGAAGGTACCAGAACATCTGGCCGTCGCTCAGTGCGGGTGGATTCCATAGCAGGAAGTAGCTGACAGCAACCGGGAGGGCTGCTGCGTACATGAAGGGATGCCGACGCCCCCAGCGCGATCGCCAATTGTCTGACAGGTAACCAACGACCGGGTCACTGATGGCATCGACCACGAGCGCGATGAAAATGGCAAGGCCGACCAGGCCAGGCTCGACGCCAACAACCGTGCCGTAGAAGAGAAGCAGGAAATAGCCGAAGCCGGCGTCTTTCACCCCATAGGCCACAGAGCCAAATCCATAAGCGATCCGGGTGGGCAATGATGTACGGTGCGCTGTTGCAGAGTTCATCGTGCCGCCACTGTATTCAGCTCTATGCGGGAGTCATCCTTAATCGGCCCGACTTGGCGCGAGGTAAACCTGAACGGCTGCTTCAGGCTCCTATTTCTGTGAGGCGGCCACTGTGGGAGGTCATTTTCCCGCCCAGGGTGTATTTTCTGGAACGTAGTGGGGAACTGCTCTAGGGGTGGAATCAATCGCATGGCGAGGATGGCGGGATGAAGCAGTGGGTGATCGCGGGGGCCGTTCTGGCCGTTGGTCTTTCGGCATGTGGCGGGGGTGGTTCGGGAAGTGGCTCGCCGCCGGCCTCATCGCCTCCACCGCCGCCGCCGCCGCTGTCACCGCCACCCCCGCCAGCTAACAGCGCACCGTCCGTCACCATTACCTCGAATGCGGGTGGAACCGATGAGGGGCAGGTTGCATGGATTGATGCGACGGCATCTACCGATGCGGATGGCGATACGCTGACGTTCGAAATTCGCCAGACGGGTGGCCCGGCGATCCTGCCTGCGCCGGGTGAGGCGGACATTGATTTCATGGCGTCCCGAATCGCATTTTCCGTGCCGGAAGTGACGGCCGATTCCGACCTGGAATTCCAAGTGTCAGTCAGCGACGGAACCGATACGTCGACCGAATCATTCTCGTTGACGGCACGTACGATCGTCCTGTCACCCGAGACGACCCTGTTCGGCGATACGATTATCCGCATTCCGGACTCAGGCAGCGAAGAGCAAGTCGCGTTCGGCTACACCAATGGCTTCGCAAGTGCCTACGCCATCCGCAGCCTGGCCGATGTGGACGAGCCGGGGACAGGCCGGAAAGTTTTGAGCCTGATAAATCGGCACCTGCTTTCAGACGGGAGTTTCGGCGTGGCGGAGCGGACGGATCTCGACATGCCGGCAGACCTAAAGCGGTCGCGGACATCGGCCGTTGTGACGCGTGGCTACCTCTTCTCAGAACTCATCGCCGTGGAAGAGTCGGACAAGGTTTTCATACTGACGCAGACGGGTAATACGCCGCCTTATTCTGAATTCAATTCGGTAACGGTCGACGCGCCATGTGCCGTGAACGCTCAGGCTATCGAGCCGGTCGATAATGGACTTGGGGACCTGATCATCGGCCAGCGCGGGGGCGGGATTTCAGTTTATTATAATCTCGGAAATCATTCTCCGTATTCCAAACCGGGCAAATTTGATCTTCCAATTCCTTTGTCTGGGTCCGGCGACTTCTGCCATATCGACTCGTTCTACAGTCCTCCGTCTGGTGTCACGGCTATCGATTCGGCTGACGGTACGCTTCACCGGTGGATCCAGACAGGGCCGCCATTGGGGATCCTTGAATCGCCTGCGATCAATCTTGAACTCCTGCCGGATGAAACGATCATCGCCTACGCGGCGAATGGAGACAGCCTGGGGCGGCAAGTGCACGCGATCGTGACCACAAGCGGTGAGCATGACGGCACACATCGCCTGATACTCCTCTACACTGATTATGATGGGGGCGCGTTGAAGCGAACGGTTCGCACCTGGACCAAGGGAATCCCGAGCGACGTGTTCATCTTTGACCTGGACGACCCAAGCGCAAGCAACGGTGCGAAGGATGTCGTGGTGGCGCTGAAGACTGCGCCTTATGCTGTTATCGTTGAAGAGCTAGGGACACCCGGAATTGGAACGACGGCGACCTATGACGAAATCAAATACGCGCCGGTGCCGTTGGGGACCGCTGAACTGGTGCCGACATATATGCCGGATTTCAGTGGCTACGGCTTTGTGGGGCTTGATGTGCTTGGCGAGGATGCCGGAATCTTCATCGTGAATACGGGACGGTAGACGCCGACGACCATTATGTTTGCGGCGACTCGTGGGTTGGGAGGCGACGGTGCCCGAGTGGGGCAATTCTGCATCTGATGACCCAGATTTCCCTGGAGCAGGGGCGGCGCCTGACGGACGCAGGAAATGCCTGCAAATTCCCCGTTTCGCCTGTTGACGGCGCCGAGTCCTTCGCATACACCCCCAATTCGCCGGGAAGGCCGCGCTTAATTAGCGAACGCTCCCTCGAAACTGACAATTTAACCTACCCACGCCCGGGCGCTCGATGCTGACGAGCCATCGCCCTGGGCTTAAGTGTTTTGTGTGGACGGACGAGACGATGGAACGACAGAATATCCGGATCAGGCTCAAGGCCTTCGATCACCGCGCGCTCGACATGTCGGCGAAAGAGATCGTGAACACGGCCAAGCGCACGGGCGCGGAAGTGAAGGGTCCTATCCCGCTTCCGACCCGTATCGAGCGTTTCACCGTGAACCGTTCGCCGCACGTCGACAAGAAATCCCGCGAACAGTTCGAGATCCGCACACATAAGCGCATCCTCGACATCGTGGACCCGACCCCACAGACCGTTGACGCGCTGATGAAGCTCGACCTGTCGTCGGGCGTTGGTATTGAAATCAAGCTTGAGGGAGCACGCTAATGGCGCTTCCAGCTCCCCGCTCCGGCGTGCTGGCCCGCAAACTGGGCATGACACGTGTCTTTGATGAAGACGGTCGCCACATTCCGGTGACCGTGCTGTCGCTTGACGGCTGCCAGGTTGTTGGCCTGCGTACCGAAGACGAGCGCAAGGTCACGACGAAGAAGGGTGGCGAAGTCACCCGCACGGACGGCTACAAGGCCGTCATCCTCGGTACCTCCGACAAGAAAGCCAAGCGCACGAACAAGGCCCTGCGCGGCCAGTTCGCGAAAGCTGGTGTCGCGCCGAAGGCCAAGCTCAAGGAATTCCGCGTCTCTGGCGACCTGCCGGAAATCGGCGCTGAAGTGCTTGCTGACCATTTCGTGCCCGGCCAGAAGGTCGACGTGTCCAGCAATGCGATCGGCAAGGGCTTCGCCGGTGCCATGAAGCGCTGGAACTTCGGCGGCATGCGCGCCACGCACGGCGTGTCGATCTCGCACCGTGCCCATGGTTCGACCGGTATGAACCAGGATCCGGGCCGCGTGTTCAAGAACAAGAAGATGGCCGGCCACCTCGGTACCGACCGTATCACCACCCAGAACCTCACGGTTGTGCGCACAGATGTTGAGCGCGGCCTGATCCTCGTGAAGGGCGCCGTGTCCGGTCATGACGGTTCGTTCGTGGAAATCCGCGATGCCGTGAAGAAAGCCCTGCCGAAGGACGCGCCGAAAGCCGGTTCGTTCAAGTCGGCAGACGCGCCAGCCCAGACAGAGGGTGCTGAATAATGGAACTCGCAGTCAAAACCCTCGCCGGCAAAGCCGCTGGCAAGATCACGCTCGACGACGCGATCTTCGGTATCGAGGATATCCGCAAGGACCTCCTTCACCGTACGGTCCGCTGGCAGCTGGCCAAGCGCCAGGCTGGCACGCACAAGACCCAGACCCGGTCCGAAGTGTCGGTCACGACCAAGAAATTCATCCGCCAGAAGGGTTCGGGCGGCGCACGTCACGGCTCGCGCAACGCGCCGATCTTTGTCGGTGGTGGTGTCGCTCACGGCCCGCGCGTCCGCAGCCACGCCCATGACCTTCCCAAGAAGATCCGCAAGCTGGCGCTCGCTCACGCGCTGTCGTCGAAAGTGGTCGCCCAGTCGATCATGGTGATTGATGCGGCAACGCTGAAAGAAGCCAAGACCAAGGACCTGGCGGCTCACTTCGCCGGTCTCGGCATCGTGAACGCCCTGATCATCTCGGGCATCACGGTTGACGAAAACTTCGCCAAAGCCGCGCGCAACATCCCCAATGTGGATGTGCTCCCGGTCGCCGGCCTGAACGTGTATGACATCCTGCGCCGCAAGACGCTCGTCATCACGAAAGAAGCAGCTGAAGGCATTCAGGCCCGCTTCGACGGCACGCTGGCTCAACCCGCAATCGCAGCAGAGGCTGAATAGTCATGGCTGATCCGAAGCAACATCATTACGACGTCATCCGTCGCCCGATCATCACCGAGAAATCGACGCTGGTCGCGGAAGAGAACAAGATCGTTTTTGAAGTGTCCATGGACTCTGACAAGAAGACGATCAAGGAGGCCGTCGAGGCCCTGTTCAAGGTTGAAGTCACCAAGGTCAACACGCTGCTCCAGAAGGGCAAGACGAAGCGTTTCAAAGGTCACCTCGGGCGTCGCAATGACGTCAAGAAGGCCATTGTCACGCTCGCCGAAGGCCAATCTGTCGATATTTCGACAGGTCTGTAGGGGAAGGACGTAGAAAATGGCACTTAAGACATTCAACCCAACTTCCCCCGGCCGTCGCCAGCTCGTGCTGGTCGACCGTTCGGACCTGCACAAGGGCAAGCCCGTCAAGGCGCTGACCGAAGGCCTGTCCAAGAAGGGTGGCCGCAACAATCGCGGTCGTATCACCGCACGCCGTATCGGTGGCGGCGCCAAGAAGCTTTACCGCAAGGTCGACTTCAAGCGCACGCGCTGGGACATGCCTGCCGTCGTCGAACGGCTGGAATATGACCCGAACCGCACGGCGTTCATCGCCCTGATCAAGTATGAAGACGGCCTCCTGTCCTACATCATCGCGCCACAGCGCCTTGAAGTCGGCGACACGGTGGTCACGTCGAAAACGGCTGACATCAAGCCGGGCAACACGCTGCCGCTGAAGAATATCCCTGTCGGTACGATCATCCACAATATCGAACTGAAGCCTGAAAAGGGCGCTCAGATGATCCGTTCGGCTGGCACCTATGCCCAGCTGGTCGGCCGTGACGGTGGCTATGCCCAGATCAAGCTGACATCGGGCGAGCTGCGCATGGTGCTCGACACCTGCCTGGCCACGATCGGCGCCGTTTCGAACCCGGACAACATGAACCAGGTCCTGTCCAAGGCCGGCCGCAAGCGTCACATGGGCAAGCGCCCGTCTGTCCGCGGCGTGGTCATGAACCCGGTCGACCACCCGCACGGCGGTGGTGAAGGCAAGAGCTCCGGTGGCCGTCACCCAGTGACGCCATGGGGCAAGAAAACCCGCGGTCCAAAGACCCGTTCAAACAAAGCGACGGATCGCCTGATCATCCGCCGCCGTAACGCGAAACGCTAGAGGAGCCGCGAGACATGCCACGTTCTGTCTGGAAAGGCCCATTTGTTGACGGCTATCTGCTGAAGAAAGCCGAAGAGGCTCGCGCCTCCGAGAAGCGCTCGGTCATCAAGACCTGGTCGCGCCGTTCGACAATCCTGCCTAATTTCATCGGCCTGAACTTCCAGGTCCATAACGGCAACAAGTTCATCCCGGTCACGGTCTCGGAAGAGATGGTCGGCCACAAGTTTGGCGAGTTTGCTCCGACCCGTACGTTCTACGGCCACGGCGCGGACAAGAAAGCGAAGCGGAAGTAGTCATGAGCAAGGCTAAAAACCCTCCGAAACAGGCGCCAAACGAGTCGCGCGCTGTCCTGCGCATGTACCGTTCGAGCCCGCAAAAGCTGAACCTGCTGGCGCAGCAGATCCGCGGCATGCCGGTCGAGCGCGCGCTTGCCGAACTGCAGTTTTCGCCGAAGCGTCCTGCCAAGGACGTTCGCAAGCTGCTGCAGAGCGCGATCGCCAACGCAGAAAACAATCACGGTCTCGACATCGACAGTCTCGTCGTTGCTGAGGCCCATGTCGGCAAGAACATGGTGATGAAGCGTATCCGGGCCCGTGCCCGCGGCCGCGCAGCCCGTGTCCTGAAGCCATTTGCGCAAGTTACCATTGTCCTTCGTGACACAAGCATGGAAGCGGAGGCCGCCTGATGGGTCAGAAAGTCAATCCAATCGGTTTTCGTCTCGGTATCAACCGGACAGCTGACAGCCGCTGGTATGCAGACAGTGCCGATTTCGGCCGCCTGCTGCACGAGGACCTTGCGATCCGCAAGGCGATCCGCGCCAAGCTGAAGCAAGCCGGCATTTCGAAAATCATCATCGAGCGTCCACACAAGAAGTGCCTGATCACGATCCACACGGCCCGTCCGGGCCTGGTGATCGGCAAGAAGGGCGGCGACATCGAGGTCCTGCGCAAGGAACTCGCCAAGATGACCACGGATGAGGTCCGCGTGAACCTCGTCGAGATCCGCAAGCCGGAAATCGACGCCACGCTGATCGCTGACGACATCGCCCGCCAGCTCGAGCGCCGGGCTTCGTTCCGCCGCACGATGAAGCGGTCGATCCAGTCGGCCATGCGCCTCGGCGCCCAGGGTATTCGTATCATGGTGGCCGGTCGTCTCGGCGGCGCGGAAATCGCACGGACCGAGCAGTATGCGGAAGGTTCCGTGCCTCTGCACACGCTGCGCGCCGACATCGACTATGGCACGGCTGAAGCCCTCACGACCTACGGCATCATCGGTATCAAGGTCTGGGTCTACAAGGGCGAGATCATGGAACATGATCCGATGGCCCAGGACAAGCGCCTCGAAACGTCGGGCCAGTCTCGCGCCCGGGCTAACACCAATCAACGCGGACCGGCTACCGGTGCGCAAGCCTCCGGAGCGTAAGAGATGCGTCAACCGAAGCGAACCAAGTTCAGGAAGGCCTTCAAGGGCCGGATCAACGGCAAGCCCAAGGGCGGCTTCACGCTGGCATTCGGCGAGTTCGGCCTCAAGGCGCTCGAGCCTGAGCGCGTCACCGCGCGCCAGATCGAAGCCACCCGCCGGGCCGTCACGCGCTACATGAAGCGCCAGGGCAAGGTGTGGATCCGCGTATTCCCGGATGTGCCCGTGTCGGCCAAGCCGATCGAAGTCCGGATGGGCAAGGGCAAGGGCAGTGTCGACCGTTGGGTCGCCCGCGTCTCGCCAGGCCGTATCATGTTCGAGATCGACGGTGTGCCGGAAGATATTGCCCGCGAAGCCCTGCGCCTTGGTGCAGCCAAGCTTCCGATCAAAACAAAAGTCGTCAAGCGGATTGAGGGGATCTGATCATGAAAGCCTCTGATGTGAGAACAAAAAGCGCCGACCAGCTCAAGGACGAGTTGATCAAGCTGAAAAAAGAACAGTTCAACCTGCGTTTCCAGTCGGCCACCGGCCAACTCGAAAAAACTGCCCGTGCCAAGGAAGTCCGTCGCGACATTGCTCGCGTCAAGACGATCCTTCGCGAAAAGGCCGTGGCGGGAAAGGCCTAGGAGAGAGAACATGCCTAAACGTATTATGGAAGGTGTCGTTGTCTCGACGAAGCAGGACAAGACAGCCATCGTTCGCGTCGAGCGTACCTTCACCCACCCGGTGATGAAAAAGATCGTTCGCCGCTCGAAAAAGTATCACGCCCATGACGAAGGCAATGCCGCCGTCGAAGGCCAGATTGTGACCATCCAGGAATGCCCGCCGCATTCCAAGCTGAAGCGCTGGGAACTTGTTTCCGGCGAAGGGAGTGACGCATGATCCAGATGCAGAGTAACCTCCGGGTCGCCGACAATTCGGGCGCGCGCCGGGTCCAGTGCATCAAGGTGCTGGGTGGTGCTGGTCGCCGGTACGCTTCTGTGGGCGACGTCATTGTCGTGTCCATCAAGGAAGCGATTCCAACCGGCCGCGTGAAGAAGGGTGACGTCCGCAAGGCCGTCGTCGTTCGCGTCGCCAAGGACATCAATCGTGCAGACGGTTCGACCATCCGGTTCGACTCCAATGCTGCCGTGCTCATCAACAATAATGGTGAGCCAATCGGAACCCGCGTTTTTGGTCCGGTGCCGCGTGAGCTTCGCGGCAAGAACCAGGTCAAGATCGCCAATATGGCGCCGGAGGTTTTGTAGTCATGGCTGCGAAGATCAAAAAAGGTGACACGGTCATCGTGCTCGCGGGACGCGACAAGGGTTCGAAAGGCGAGGTGCTTAAAGTGCTCGTTGACGAACACCGTGTTGTTGTTCGCGGCGTGAATGTCGTGAAACGTCACCAGAAGCCAACACAAATGGACCCGGGTGGCATCAAGAATTTTGAAGCCACGATCCACGTGTCCAATGTTGCACACGCTGATCCACGCGACGGCAAACCCGTCCGCGTCGGTTTCAAGACAGACGAGCATGGCCGCAAGACGCGGTTTGCCAAGCGTTCAGGGGAATCCATCGATGTCTAAGGCATACGAACCCCGTCTCAAGACGAAATACCGCGATGAGATCCGGGGCAAACTGCAAGAGCAGTTCAGCTACTCGAACCCAATGCAGGTTCCGAAACTCGACAAGGTCGTGATCAATATGGGTGTGGGCGAAGCTGTCGCCGACTCCAAGAAGATCAAGTTGGCCCTGGCCGAACTGGAACGCATCGCGGGCCAGAAGCCTGTGGCCACCGTGGCTCGCAAGTCCATCGCCGGCTTCAAGCTGCGCGAAGGCATGCTGATCGGTTGCAAGGTCACCTTGCGCCGGGACCGCATGTTCGAGTTCCTCGACCGCCTGACCAACATTGCGCTTCCGCGCGTGAAGGACTTCCGTGGTCTGAACGGCAAGAGCTTTGATGGCATGGGCAACTTTGCCATGGGCCTCAAAGAACACATCGTTTTCCCGGAGATCGCTTACGATCAGGTGGAAGAGATTCGCGGTATGGACATCATTGTCTGCACCACCGCCTCAACCAACGAAGAAGCCAAGGCACTCCTCGCCGAGTGTGGCTTCCCGTTCCGGAACTAGCGCCAGGAGATCTGCTGACATGGCAAAGAAGAGCGCAATCGAGAAGAACAACCGGCGTCAGAAGCTTGTTGCCCGCTATGCGGACAAGCGTGCTGAGCTGAAGGCCATCGCGATGGACGAGAACCTGTCTCTTGAGGAGCGTTTCAAAGCGCGCCTCAAGCTGTCAGAGCTTCCTCGGAACTCCGCGCCGAGCCGTGTTCGCAATCGCTGTGAGGTTACCGGGCGTCCGCGCGGTTACTATCGTAAACTCAAGATGTCGCGGATCGCGCTCAGGGACCTCGGTTCCACGGGCATGATCCCCGGCCTCGTGAAATCCAGCTGGTAGGGAGGAAGAGCTAGATGAACCTTTCTGATCCCCTCGGTGATATGCTGACCCGCATCCGGAACGCCCAGATGCGCGGCATGTCGAAAGTTGTAACCCCGGCGTCGAAAATCCGCGCCCGCGTCCTGGATGTCCTCATTAATGAGGGTTACATCCGCGACTATGCGGAAGTGGAAAAAGACGGCCACAAGAACCTCGAAATCGAGCTAAAGTACTACGAAGGCCAGCCGGTCATTTCGGAGATCAAGCGTATCTCCAAGCCGGGTCGCCGCGTGTACTCTTCGGTCTCTGACATTCCGCTCGTGCGCAATGGCCTTGGCATTTCCATCCTGTCGACTTCGCAGGGTGTCATGTCGGACAATGCCGCACGGACGAAAAATGTCGGTGGCGAAGTGCTCTGTCGGGTATTCTAGGAGAGCGCTGATGTCACGTATTGGAAAACTCGCAATCCCGGTCCCGAATGGCACGACGGTTTCCGTCAATGGCCAGACGATCTCGGCAAAAGGCCCCAAGGGCGAAATGACGTTCACCGTCGCTGAAGTCATCACACCGAAGTTCGAGAATAACGAACTTTCGCTGATGCCACGGGCTGACCTGGTGAAGACGGCAGAAGACAAGATTGCCGCTGAAAAAGCGCGCGGTCGTCGTCTGCCAACCTTCGCCGAGGCGCTCGACTCGACGGCCCGCACACAGTGGGGCACCGCTCGCGCGCGCGCCGCCAACATGGTGCAGGGTGTTTCGGAAGGCTTCACCAAGTCGCTTGAACTGGTCGGCGTGGGTTACCGCGCGCAGATGCAGGGCAATGACCTGAAGCTGGCACTCGGCTTCTCGCACGATGTGGTCTACAAGGCGCCGCAAGGCATCTCGCTCGCCTCGTCGAAGCCGACCGAGGTCGTCATAACGGGTGCTGACAAGCAGTCCGTTGGTCAGGTCGCCGCTGAAATCCGTAAGTATCGTCCGCCTGAGCCGTATAAAGGCAAGGGTATCCGGTACGTTGGCGAATATGTCCGCCGCAAGGAAGGCAAGAAGAAGTAAGCCAATGAAAAGTTCACGCGAAAAAATGCAGCGCCGCGCTCAGCGGGTCCGCACAAAACTCCGCAAGGTCGCCGAAGGGCGCCCGCGCCTGTCGGTTGCGCGCAGCCACAAGAACATTTCTGCCCAGATCATCGATGACGAAAAGGGCGTAACGCTCGCCTCGGCATCGACCCTGGAAAAGGATGTCCTGGGCAAGTCCAAGACTGGCGCTGATTCTGCTGCTGCCGCCCTGGTTGGCAAAGCGCTCGCCGAGCGCGCCAAGAAGGCCGGTGTCGAGGACGTCGTGTTTGATCGCGGCGGCTACATGTTCCACGGCCGGGTGAAAGCCCTGGCAGACGCCGCCCGTGAGGGCGGCCTCAAATTCTAGGGAGAAGCCAAATGGCTGAAGAAAGAGGACGAGGCCGCCGTCGCGATCGTGAGGAAGAAGTTTCCGAGATCGTCGACAAGCTGGTTGGCATCAACCGCGTCGCCAAGACGGTGAAGGGCGGCAAGAACTTCGGTTTCGCCGCGCTCGTCGTGGTCGGCGACCAGAAGGGTCGCGCAGGCTTCGGCAAGGGCAAGGCCCGCGAAGTGCCTGAGGCGATCCGCAAGGCAACCGAAGAAGCCAAGCGCAACATGGTTCGCGTGCCGCTTCGCGAAGGCCGCACGCTTCACCATGACGGCAAGGGCCGCCACGGTGCCGGCAAGGTCGTGCTCCGCGCAGCGCCTCCGGGTACGGGCGTTATCGCCGGTGGTCCGATGCGCGCCGTGATGGAAGTGCTCGGCGTCCAGGACGTTGTCGGCAAGTCGATCGGTTCGTCGAACCCGTACAACATGGTTCGCGCCACGTTTGATGCTCTTAAAGAACAAGCCAGCCCGCGGTCAGTCGCTTCCAAGCGCGGCCTCAAGGTTCAGGATGTTGTCGGTCGTCGTACCGATGGTGCATCCGAAGCCGGCATGGCTGACATCGTAAGCTAGAAGGACAGGCGACATGGCGAAGAAAATGCTCACCGTCCGTCAAACGGGCAGTCCGATCGGCCGCGATCCCAGCCAGCGCCAGACGCTGATGGGGCTTGGCTTGAATAAGATTGGCCGTACGAAGGAACTCGAAGATACCGCGCCTGTGCGTGGTATGATCCGCAAAGTGGCCCACTTGGTCGAGGTCGTCAGCGAGTAGCGCGATTAGCGCGAACTGGCTGCCGTCTCTCAGAATAGATTATCGGAAGATAAAGCGATGAAACTCAACGATCTGTCCCCAGCTGAGGGCTCCACCAAGAACCGCATGCGCGTTGGTCGCGGTGTCGGGTCGGGTAAAGGCAAGACAGCCGGTCGCGGCGTCAAGGGCCAGAAGGCGCGTTCCGGCGTTGCCGTGAACGGCTTCGAAGGCGGCCAGATGCCGATCTACATGCGTCTGCCAAAGCGTGGCTTCACGGCCCGCAACTCGAAGTCGCACGCCTGGATCAATCTCGGCCGCCTCGGAAAGGCGATCGAAGAGGGCAAGCTCGACGCCAAGAACGTTACCGAGGACACGCTGATGGCAGCGGGCCTGATCAACAAGCTCGGCGACGGTGTGCGCCTGCTTGCCAAGGGCGACGCTCCCAAAAAGGTCAACATTACAGTGACCGGCGCCTCGAAAGCGGCCATTGAAGCAATCGAGAAGGCGGGTGGAACGGTCACCTTGACGGGACCCACGAAAGACACAGCTGAAGTTTAATCAGCGGTTTTTTTCCGACACCCCTTCACAAACACTGTTTCGCCGCCGATTTTGGCGGCGAACGCTTTTTCAGGGAGGCTGAACGGCCGATGGCGAATGCTGCAGAACAAATGGCTCGCAACGTCAATTTTGCGAGCTTTGGGAAAGCCAAGGACCTCCAGAGCCGGATCCTGTTCACGCTGGCGATCCTCGTCCTGTACCGGCTAGGCACGTTCATCCCGATTCCCGGCCTCGACCCGTCGCAGTATGCGAGCCTCTTCGCCAGCCAGTCCAGCGGCATCCTCGGGTCGATGAACCTGTTTGCCGGCGGCGCTGTCGAGCGGATGGGCGTCTTTGCCCTGAACGTGATGCCGTACATCACCGCATCGATCATCATCCAGATGATGACCTCCGCATCCCCCACGCTTGAGAAACTCAAGAAAGAGGGCGAATCGGGCCGCAAGCAGATCAACCAGTACACCCGCTACCTGACGCTCGCATTTGCCGTGGTTCAGTCGTTCGCCATTGCGGGCGGCCTGTCGGCGGTCCGCATCGAGGGCATCGCGCCGTGGTTCTTCATCCTGACCGGCGTCGTGACGCTCACCGGCGGCACCATGCTGCTGATGTGGATGGGTGAGCAGATCACTGCGCGCGGCATCGGCAACGGCATCTCGCTGATCATCTTTGCGGGCATTGTGGCCGAACTGCCGCGGGCGATCTTCAACCTGGTCACGCAGGCCCGCACGACGTCGGTGAACATCGTCTTCGTGGTCGCGATTGCAGCCATGGTCATCGCGCTGGTCATGTTCATCGTGTTCATGGAGCGATCACAGCGCCGGCTGCTGATCCAGTATCCGAAGCGCCAGCAGGCGCACGGGTTTGCGGAAGGCCAGCGCAGCTTCCTGCCGCTCAAGATCAACACGTCGGGCGTTATCCCGCCGATCTTTGCCTCGGCCCTGCTGATGCTGCCGATGACGGCAGTCGGGTTCCTTGGTGGCAATGTCGCGGATGGCGGCGGCAGCGGTATTCTCGGCGTTCTGGCGACTCACTTCTCGCCGGGATCGTGGACCTACATCATCACGCAGGCCGTCCTGATTGCCTTCTTCTGTTTCTTCTACACGTCGATCATGTTCAATCCGGAAGAGACCGCAGACAATTTGCGCAAATATGGCGGATTCATTCCCGGCATCCGTCCCGGGTCCAACACAGCGGCCTATATCGACTATGTCCTGACGCGCCTGACCACGATCGGCGCCCTCTACCTGGTCTTCGTCTGTATCCTTCCCGAGCTCCTGCGTCGCTATTTCCCGGAGATCCCGTTTTATATAGGTGGGACATCTCTACTCATTGTGGTTTCTGTAACAATGGATACGGTTACGCAGATTCAGTCGCATTTGATCGCGCACCAGTATGAAGGCATGATCAAGAAGTCGAAGCTCGGGGGCCGCAAGAAATGAATTTGATACTATTCGGGCCGCCTGCGGCCGGAAAAGGTACGCAAGCCAAACGCCTGGTGCAGGAGCGCGGATTCGTCCAGCTGTCCACCGGCGACATGCTGCGCGCTGCGCGGGCCTCAGGCTCTGAGCTTGGCGAGCGCGTTTCCAAGATCATGGACGAGGGCGGCCTCGTGTCGGACGAGATCGTGATCGCGCTGATCGACGAGCAGCTGGAAGTGCAGGCCGGTGCACCGGGTTTCATCTTCGACGGATTTCCACGCACGGTCGGCCAGGCCGAGGCGCTGGATACGTTGCTGGAATCGCGTGGCAGTTCTGTGGATCTCGTGATCCGCATGCTGGTCGACGATGACCGGCTGCTGAGCCGCGTGACCAAGCGGTTCGAGGAGCAGGGCCGGAAGGACGACAATCCGGAGACTTTCTCGCGCCGGCTTGAAAAATACTATGAAGATACAGCGCCCTTGCTGCCGATCTATGCCGAACGCGGCGTACTGGTCGAGATCGACGGAATGGGTGAAATTGACACGGTCGCGTCCGAAATTGACACGGCCCTGAAACAGACCGCCTAAAGCTGGGATTCCGCTGTTGACGCGGGAATTTGCGGGGCTATAAGCCTCTTCTCTTAGCTTAAGGCTTAATCGCCAGTGCGCGACGGGGCGGGATCCGCCCCCTTGCGCTCTTTATGTTTGAAACAGTCGCTTCAGGAGTAACGGCTTTGGCCCGTATTGCAGGCGTTAACATCCCGACCAACAAGCGCGTAGAAATCGCGCTGCGTTATATTCACGGTATTGGTCCGGCGATGGCACGCGAAATTATTGAAAAAGTGGGCATCGATCCTACTCGCCGCGTCGCTGAACTGTCGGACGCTGAAGTCATTGGCATTCGTGAAGCGATTGATGGCGGCTACATGGTCGAGGGCGACCTTCGCCGCGACACGTCGATGAACATCAAGCGCCTGATGGACCTGGGTTGCTATCGCGGCCTGCGCCACCGTCGCAAGCTGCCTGTCCGTGGCCAGCGCACCCACACCAATGCCCGTACCCGCAAGGGCCCGGCCAAGCCGATCGCCGGCAAGAAGAAATAGGATCAGACCGACATGGCCCGCGATACAACCACACGAGTCCGCCGCAGAGAGCGCAAGAACATTACCACTGGTATTGTTCATGTGAACTCGAGCTTCAACAACACGATGGTCACGATCACCGACGCACAGGGAAACGCGATTTCCTGGTCGTCTTCGGGTGTCGTAGGCTTCAAAGGCTCGCGCAAGTCGACGCCTTATGCTGCGCAGATGGCTGCTGAAGACGCTGCGAAGAAAGCCCAGGAGCATGGCCTCCAGACGGTTGAAGTGAACGTGCGCGGACCGGGTTCGGGTCGTGAGAGCGCGCTGCGAGCGCTCCAGGCTGTCGGCCTCACGGTGACGTCGATCAACGACACCACACCGATCCCACACAATGGATGCCGCCCGCCGAAGCGCCGCCGCGTCTAATTAAACCATTTCCTGCGGCGCACTTTGCGCCGCTTGCCGCTTTCAAGGAAAGTCGCCCATGGCTGACAAAGAACTTATCTCCGTCAACGACCGCAACTGGAAAGAGCTGATCCGCCCGAATCGTCCTGTGGTTCAGGCCGGATACGACACCAAGCGGAAAGCAAAGCTGGTCATCGAGCCGCTTGAGCGCGGCTACGGCACGACGCTCGGCAACGCGCTGCGCCGCGTGCTCCTGTCGTCGCTCCAGGGCGCGGCCATCATTGGCGTGCAGATCGACGGCGTTGTTCACGAGTTCTCTGCGATCCCGGGCGTCCGCGAAGACGTGACCACGATCGTGCTGAACCTGAAGCAGGTCGCCATCTTCATGGAATCCGATACGCCCAAGCGCATGGTGCTGAAGGCGAAAGGTCCGGGCGAAGTCAAAGCCGGCCAGATCGAAACGCCAGCTGACAGCAAGATCCTGAACCCCGACCTCGTCATCTGTACGCTGGACGAGGGCGCGGAAGTCCGCATGGAATTCACTGTCGCCACCGGCAAGGGCTATGTGCCTGCCGATGCGCACCGTCCCGAAGATGCCCCGATCGGCTATATCCCGATTGACGCGATCTACAGCCCTGTCCGCCGCGTTGCGTACCTGGTCGAAGACACGCGCGAAGGGACTGTGCTGGACTATGACAAGCTGACGCTCGACATCGATACGGACGGATCTGTCACGCCGGAAGATGCGGTCGCCTATGCGGCCCGTATCCTTCAGGACCAGCTCCAGCTGTTCATCAATTTCGAAGAGCCGACCCTCGAAGTGGGCCAGGCTGCAGAAGAAACCGACCTCGGCTTCAACCCCGTCCTCCTCAAGAAGGTCGACGAGCTGGAACTGTCCGTGCGTTCGGCAAACTGCCTGAAGAACGACAATATCGTCTATATCGGCGACCTCATCCAGAAATCCGAAGCAGAGATGCTGCGCACGCCGAACTTCGGCCGCAAGTCGCTGAACGAGATCAAGGAAGTCCTCGCCGGCATGGGCCTGCATCTCGGCATGGAAGTGCCGGACTGGCCGCCTGAAGACATCGAAGGCCTTGCCAAGAAATACGACGACCATCTATAGGACCCGATCAATCTGATTACGGGGGCCTGATCACCTCCAGAGGACACGACAATGCGCCACGGACTAGCCCATCGCAAACTGAACAAGACAAGCTCGCACCGCAAGGCGATGTTCGCGAACATGGCGGCAAGCCTGATCACGCACGAGCAGATCATGACGACCCTGCCGAAAGCCAAGGAAATGGCACCGCTCATGGACAAGCTGATCTCGCTTGCCAAGAAGGGTGACCTTGCAGCACGCCGCCAGGCCATCGCGAAAGTCCGCGACGAAGACGCTGTCCGCAAGCTGTTCGACGTCATGGGCGACCGTTACAAGGACCGCAATGGCGGCTACACGCGCGTGATGAAAGCCGGCAACCGTCCGGGTGACAATGCGCCAGTGGCTGTGCTTGAACTGGTCGACCGTGACGAGAGCGCCAAGGGCGCCGCCGACAAGGCCCGTCACCAGGCTGAACTGGACGCAATGGACGACTAGTCCTCTGCGACACGCCAGAATTCAAAAACCCCCGGACGGAAACGTCCGGGGTTTTTCTTTGGCAGCGCAGTTGACAGTTAACCATTGGCGGCGTTATACGCCGCCCCTCGCTGCCGGGGCGTCCTGACAAGGATGACCTGACGGCCCAACCGGAAGAGATCCGAGATGAAGCTGAGTTGTGCATATACGACCGGCTCCTCGCAATTGCGGGGAGCGCCGTCAGCGTCCCCCGCGCTTTGGCCGGTGGACGCCTGACCTCGCATTGACGATTTGAATCCGCCGCCGCTGAACCCTGGTTCCAGCAAACGCGATTTGAAAGGAGGTGGATCATGGGCATGCCCATGACCCTGCTGCACATCCGTCCGAAAGGACATGCAGTTCAGACGCCGCTGCTCGGCTTCCTGGCCGGGCCGCATGCCGATGTCATCGCTGAGGCCTGGCCCGCGCCCCATAGCGGGTTCCTGACCTTGTCGACGGCGCGGCGCCACGCAGCCGCGATCCTGCTTGGGAATGCGGCTGGCCTTCGCAGTGCGGAGATTGTCCGCGCCGTGGAGCGGGGCCGCGACCGTAATCTCGTACGCCTGCTGGTGAACGGCGAGGTACCCGGCGGCCTGATGAAGGCGCTGGGACGACTAGGCGAAGTGCTGTGGGACGCGAGCGACTATGCACGTTTCCTGGCTCTTTTTGCCGAGCCGGATGCCGGCCGCGTGCTGCGTCACATGAAGGTCATCGCTGCCGATCGGCTCGCGCTGATCGGAGCGTTGCCGGAGGCGCTGCGCCGGGCCGGGATCATTGCCCACCTGCCGGGGAACGCCGTGGCGGTCGAGGAGCTGTCCGATGCTTTTCGTCTCGCGCTGCGCATTCATGGCGCTGGCGAGGCGGCGGCGATTGCCCAGCGGTGGAATCGGGCCAGCAATACGCTTGCCCTGTTCGATATGGCCGCTGAAGCGCTTCAGCCGGTTCGGTTCGGGCACATCCTGCCAGTGCCGCGCCTGCCGGAGGGGTTCGAGCCGGTCGCCGACCGCAAGGCACTGGTGCGCGTCGCACTGGAATTCCGCAACTGCCTGCGGGATTTTACCGGCGATCTTGCGGCCGGGCGCATGGCCGTTTTTACTGTCCGAGAGGGCAGCGAAATGGTGGCCGTGGCCCTGCGGCAGGATCCGGCAGGGTGGCGTCTCGCCGAAGCGAAAGGCCGCCAGAACGAGGATGTTTCGGAGGATGCGCTTCGGCGCATCGTGTCGGTTCTCGCACAGGCGGGCGTGCGCACCGGTGAGTCCACCTGGGTCGTGGCCCGACGCCTGCACGAGCATGCGTGCGACAATTGCGGCCCGGCCTATATGGGCGCGCGAGAGTCATGGCGTGACCGGCTGGCGCTTGGATCGCTGTGGGACTGAGGCGTCTGATGGAAAGCCCCTTCTCCCGACGGAGGAGGGGCTTTTTGTCGGCATGCAATCCGGTTCTTGAAATCAGTCGGTGCGGATATGTGTGCCGACGGCATTCAGTTGCACTCCACCCATGCCACTGCGTGATCCGGCAATGCCCAGGACGAGATAGCCCCTGCGCCGGTCGAGCTGGACCCGGAAAATCGAGAGATAGTCGAGACCGAGAACCATCGCGGGTTCTTCGTCCATGCCGAGATGCGCAAACAGGGCCGGATCGGCGACGATGAGATCGGGGCCGGTGACGCGGTGGTCGCCTAACGTGAACTTTCGGGCTGTCGCAACCCGGATCGCGACGTTGCCGCCGGTTATGCCGCGGATCGTCTGGGTTTTCTCATCATTCGGCCTGGCGCCTGCCGCTTCAGCGAACCGACTGTTCACATAGGAGATGCTGGACCCTGTATCGATCAGGGCCAGGCCTTTGACGCCGTTCAGTTTCACTTCGGCGAACCACAGTCCCTGCCGGACGTGCATCCTCATTCGGCTGGAAGCGAGCCCGGTGCTCCTGTCAGGCCTGCCGTCGTAAACCAGGACGCGACCCTCGTCGAAATCGAAGTCGACAACGTCACCTTCGAGCGCAGTCAGCGGCACGACATTGTGGATCCCCGCGACAGCGATTCGCCGGCTCAGGGCGGCGGGAAACGCGTCTATACGCATATTGCCGGCCGAAAGGCTGTCGACGTGAACCACCGGAAATATCTGGAGCCCCTCTAGTCCGAGGACATTTACGGAGAGTTCATCCGGGGGCGGCACACCGGCTGCGGAGGCGGTTGCGCCATCGATCATGGCATAGGTGGCCGCCGTGTCGATCACGCCGACAGCCTCGGCGGAACCATTGATCCTGAGCGGGACGACCATGTGGCCCGAAGGGGTCATGTCGAAAGGGATAACCTGCCGTTCTGTCGCGGCGGTGGGAAGGACGACGGTCAGAACCAGCATCGCCAGCACCCCGGTCCGCACGTTTCGCGTCCCATGGCCAAACCAGCCGACAATCGATTCCAAGGTTTCGCGCATCGCGCTCCTCGCTTTTCCAGTGCTCAGAGTGCCACATTTTGGACCGGCGACCAAATCGGGTCGGTTCAGCTGCCGCTTTCATAAGCGGGCCGTGTAGTATAATCTGCCACCAACGAGACTTGGAGGAGACGGACATGGCAGACGGACACGATATGGGCGAGCGCGCGAAATTCCGCGAAATGCTGGAAGGTACACAGGAAGACTGGAGCATCATTGCCGACCACGCGAAGGTTTTCAACAAAGGCCTGGCCAAGCGTGTGCTGGACCATCTCCGCCTGCTGGACGGCGATTACGGTGGCTTCCCGGTCGACCGGCTGACCCATTCCCTGCAGACCGCGACGCGGGCCCATCGCGACGGACACGACGAGGAATATGTCGTCTGCGCGCTGCTGCACGATATCGGCGATACGCTGGGCAGCATGAACCATCCGGACGTGGCCGCCGCGATCCTGAAACCCTTCGTGTCAGAGGCCAACCTGTTCATGGTGGCCAATCACGGCGCGTTCCAGGGCTACTATTTCTTCGAGTATCTCGGCCTCGACAAGAACATGCGCGAGCAGTTCAAGGACAGCCCGCACTATGAATACTGTGCGCAGTTCTGCCATCTCTATGACCAGGCAGCTTTCGATCCGGACTACCAGAGCGAGCCGCTGGAATTCTTCGCGCCGATGGTGGAGCGCGTGTTTTCCAAGCCGAAAAACTCGATGTATCTCAAGGCGATGCAGGAATAAGGACGTAACGGCCTCCCGTCTGGCAGGCCATTGTCCTCAGCCGGTGCAGGCACCCTCGTGGGCGACGCTCGTGCCATCGGCATGCGCTTCGCATTTGTTCGGATAGGTCTTTGCATTGCAGCCGCAGACCGGCGCGTATTCGCGTGTGCAAGCGGGTCGGATTTCCTGGCACGTTCCGGCGGCATCCGCTGTGGTCATGCAGGCACCATCCTCAAGCTTGCAAAAATAGCCTTCTTCGCATTTCAGGGCGGCGATGCCGCCGCAGGTTTCCCCTTGCGCGCTGACGGGAAGGGGCTTGACGACGGGCTTGGCGGTCTCGGCCGGCGGCGGCGCACTGCAAGCGGCGGCAAGCATGAGAATCGAGCATAGAAGCGTGGATGCAGTGAACCGCATGGATTCTCCTCAAAAAAGCGTGTGAGGAGAATCCTGCGCTTAAAACTCGCCTGAAGCAAGCTTAGGCCTTCACACCGCCCGCCACGAGCGCGAACATGTGCTGGCCGTGTTCTCCGCCACCTTTGAATGCAGGAAGCGTTTTGGACGTGTCGGTGATCTGGTCCCACTTGGCGGCAACCGCTTCGGCCGTCAGGGCATCGCCCTGGCCGACAAAGGCACCTTCGGTTTCGACGATGCGAGCCATTGAGAAGGCGCCGGCGCCGGCCGACAGGATCATGCCGGTCGGAGCGTCGTCCTTGACGAGGTTCATGACGCCAGGCGTGACATATTCCGGTTTCAGCTGGGCGAGGACGGCTTCCGGCATCAGGCCTTCGGTCATGCGGGTGGCGGCCACCGGGCAGACCGCGTTGATCTTGATATTGTTCTTTGCGCCTTCGATCTTCAGCGTATTCATCATGCCCACAAGGCCGAGCTTGGCGGCGCCGTAATTGGCCTGGCCGAAATTGCCGTAAAGGCCGGTCGAGGAAGTCGTCACGACGATACGGCCGTAATTCTGGGCCTTCATGATGTCCCAGGCGGCGTGGATCGGCATGAACGAACCGCGCAGGTGGACGTCGATGACGAGGTCGATATCGGCCTGTGTCATCTTGGAGAATGACTTGTCGCGCAGGATGCCGGCATTGGCGATCAGGATGTCGATCTGGCCGAAGCGGGCCATCGTGTCGTCGATCATTTTCTTGACGCCGGCTTCGTCTGCGACAGACGACCCGTTGGCCATGGCTTCGCCGCCCATGGCTTCGATTTCCTTGACCACGGCTTCCGCTGCGGCGGAATTGCCGCCCGAGCCGTCCATGCTGGCGCCGAGGTCGTTGATCACGAGCTTTGCGCCGCGGCGGGCGAGTTCCAGGGCGTGGCAGCGGCCAAGGCCGCCACCTGCGCCGGTGACGATGGCGACTTTGCCGTCAAAACGGATATCGGACATGGGAGAACTCCTGCATTTGCAATAAATCGGTTTGGGCCGTGTCACACCAGACGTTCACGTAAACGTCAAGCCGCGCCCCTGCGTCATATCTTGCCCTGCGGATACCGGCAGGTCAGAGTGCCGAAAAGAAACGCATGAAATGGGAGGAACCGACATGCTGGCCTATGTGACGCTCGGAACGAACAATAAAGAGAAGGCGCTGGCTTTCTATGACGCCGTGCTCGGCGAAATGGGCGCCAAACGCTTCTTCGCCAATGACCGGCTGCAATTCTATGGCGTCGGCCCCGGCCAGCCGATGATCGGGATCGGCGATCCCTTTGACAAGGAAGCCGCCTCCTGCGGCAATGGCGTGATGCCGGCGCTGGCCGCGGCCGACACGGCAACCGTCGACCGGGTCTACAACAAGGCGATCGAACTCGGCGCCGTCGACGAAGGCGCTCCGGGCAACCGGATGCCGACCTTCTATGGCGCCTATTTCCGCGACCCGGACGGCAACAAGATCTGCGTCTGCAAGCTGGGTTAAGGCCGCCTCAAAGGACTTCCCCCGGCGGATGCCGGGGGAGCATTCTTGCCCGACAGCCTAGTCCGGCCGCTTGTCTTCGAGCTGGCCGGCATAGAAGGCCCGCACGTCCGCGCTGAGGGCCTTCAGCGCGCCCTCGTTCAGGTACATCATGTGACCGCCCTGGTAATAGGTCATGGCGACCTGGTCCTGCGGAATGCCATAGCGGGCGAATGTGACCTCTGCATCGAAGAAGGGGCAGATCAGGTCGAAATAGCCGCTGGCGACCATGACTTTCAGCGCTGTGTTGTGGCGCATCGCCGTGGTCAGCTTGCGGGTGGGGTTCACATAGTGCGGTTCCCAATACTCGCCTTCCGGCACATCGCGGAAAATCCACTGCTCGCCGGCGTCCGCGCTGGAGACCATGTAGGGCCGGTCCATCTCGACGCCGAGATCAGCAGACAGGTACTGGTTTATCAGGGCCGAATAGGCCGAGCTGATGGCATAGCTGGAGACATCGTCTTCCGGGCCTTCGGCCGCATCGTCGGCTTCGTCGCCGAGGTAGCGCCCGTCGAGCCGTCCCAGCGCCACGCCCTTGTCGCGCAGCAATTCCTTCTGGAATCGGTGCATCAGGATGCGCAGGTCTGAGGTCTCGATATAGGCCGGATCAAGCCCGGTGAAATAGGCCAGCCGGTCGCGGATATGGGCACGGTCTTCCGCGTTCAGCCGGTCTCCCTTCATCAGCGCCGGGCCGTATTCGTCGCGGGCGAAGGTGCGCGCCGCGGCCAGGAACTCCGCCTGCGGAATGCCGAGTCCCGCCTTGCCGTGATACTGCGCGGTCGCGGCCATGCTCGGCAGGTAGGTGATGTAGGAATACATGTTGTCGTGGACCGAGGTGGAGCCTTCATAGTCCAGCGCCTGGGAGATCAGGACGATGCCATTGAGCGCGATATCGACATCGCCGGTCGTCAGCTCGTCCGCGATGTAGGCGGCCCGCGTCGTGCCGAAACTCTCGCCGATCAGGTATTTCGGGGCGTTCCAGCGCTTGTGTGTCGTGATCCAGATCCGGATGAATTCCGAGATCGAGGCCGTGTCGCCTGCTGCACTCCAATAATCCTTGTTCTCGCCCTCGCCGATGGCGCGGCTATAGCCGGTGCCGACCGGGTCGATGAAGACGAGGTCGGTCACATCGAGAATGGACAGGGGATTATCGACCAGCCTGTAGGGCGCCGCGCCGTCATCGGCATCCGCACCGCTCGCCACCTGCGCCCGCTTCGGGCCAAGCAGGCCCATGTGCAGCCAGACCGAGGCCGATCCCGGCCCGCCATTGAAAATGAACGTCACCGGGCGCGCGCTGCCCGCCTTGTCGACGACATAGGAGGTGGTGAAAAGGCTGGCGGCCGGCTCGCCGTCCTCGCCCTTTATATAAGTCTCGCCCGCTTCGACCGTGTAGGCGACCTTCGCCGTGCCGAACGTGCCGGTATGCTTGCTCTCGAACATGACCGGATCGGGAATCGGTTTTGCGGCCTCCGTCTTTTCAGCGTCGGTCTTGTTCAATTCGGATTCAGCGAAGGCGGGTGTGGCGACGGCCATGACCATCGCCATCAATAAGGCGCGCATTTTCATTTGTATTTTGGCTCTCCAGAGGGGGTGGCCGGGCATTCAGGTCAATGCATGGGCCAGACACTTGATAATTAAAGCAAAAACCTAGGCTCAGGATGCCGAAGCGTCAACAAGCGCGGCAAAGTGTGGGTCATGATGCCCCAATCACCGCCTGACCGGATCGATTCGGGCGGCGTCCGTTTCGCGTAACACTTGCGCGCTTTCCAATCCCGACCGTCACGGCTAAGTCATACAGCTATCAAAACGGGCTCGGGAGCGATTTTGGATGCTGGCAGGTTATGAATGGGGCTGGGACAATGCCCGCGCGCTGATCGGGATCGCCGTGATATATGCGATCTGCTGGGTCGTCTCGGAAAAACGCGGCCTGTTCCCTTGGCGGATCGTTATCGGCGCGACGGTGATGCAGTTCGTTTTCGCGCTGCTCCTGTTCGGCGTGCCGTTCGTCCGCGGCGTCCTTTTCCACGCCAATGACGTGGTCGACGGCCTTCAGGCGGCGACCCGCGCGGGCACCAGTTTCGTGTTCGGCTATGTCGGCGACAACACGGCGGGCGCGCAATTGATGGACGGCACGCCGCCGCCGCTCTTCTTCTTCCAGATACTACCCATCGTGATCGTGGTCGCCGCCCTGTCGGCGATCCTCTGGCACTGGCGCATCCTGCGTTGGGTGACGAATGGCTTCGCCTATATCTTCCAGCGCACGATGGGGCTGGGCGGGGCGACCTCGCTCGCCGTGTCGGCCAACGTGTTCATGGGCATGACCGAGGCCCCCGTCCTGATCCGGCCCTATATCAAGGGCATGACGCGCTCGGAACTGCTGATCATGATGACGGCCGGTTTCGCCACGATCGCGGGCTCTGTCCTGGTCGTCTATGGTGCCTTCCTGGACGGCAAGATGGCCAATCCGCTGGCACAGCTTTTGACGGCCTCGATCATGGCCGCGCCGGCGGCGGTGGCCGTGGCGCTCACCATGATCCCGGAAACCACGCCTTCGACCGAGCGGATGAAGGAGCCGGATTTCAATTATGCCTCGACCATGGATGCCTTCTCGACCGGGGCGACCGACGGCCTGAAAATCGTGCTGAACATCACGACCATGCTGATCGCGGCGCTGGCGCTGCTCTGGCTGATCAATGCGGGCCTCGGCCTGTTCCCGGACGTGCTGGGCGCGCCGCTGTCGATCGAGCGCGTGCTCGGCTGGATCTTCGCGCCGCTGATGTACATGATCGGCGTGCCGTGGGCCGAGGCCTCGCAATCCGGCTCGCTGATGGGCGTGAAGACGGTGCTGACCGAGTTCGTCGCCTTCCTGCAGCTGGCCGAGATTCCGGTCGACGCGATGGACCCCCGCACGCGCATCATCACCGCGCACGCGATTTGCGGCTTTGCCAATTTCGGCTCGATGGGCATCCTGATCGGCGGCCTGTCGATCGTCGAACCCGAGCGCCGCGACGACTTCCTGACGCTGGCGTGGCGTACGCTGCTGGCCGGCACGCTGGCCACCTGCCTGTCGGGCGCGGTCGTGGGCGCGTTGCCGTACCAGCTGTTCGCGGGCGCAGCGGGCTGATCCGTAAAGCCCCTTCTCCCCGGGGAGAAGGGGTTGGGGATGAGGGGCGACGCCTTCTCACTTGATTGCCGTCAGGTCAGGCACTGCAAGGACAGAGTCAGTTTTACTTCGCAGGATCAGTTCATGCCGACATACCGCTCCCCCTCACCTCCGTCCCCTCTCCCAAGGGAGAGGGGCGCGCGACCCGGCGCGATCCGCCTGATCGCGACGTCCGCCAGCCTTGCCGTTATGGCGACCTGCCTTGCGGGGCCAGCGACGGCGCAGGAGCAAACTGAAGCTGCCGATTTGGACCGTATTTGCCTGACAGTCAGAGTTTTGAAAACGGTCCATGATGATCTCGAATTGGCAAAACCGGACATCACAAATCCGTCCGGAATATGCCTTATAGAACGTGTTCTTGAGCCAGTTCGTGTGTTTGGGGATCGACAGTTCGACGACCCCGGCAGCTTCTCTGTTGCTACACCCTCCGAAATCGCCGACACGCTCGCCGATCATCCCGCCGAAATCCTGAATACGCTGCCGGGCGTGAACGTGCAGATGAATTCGGGGCAGGAGCACCTGATCGCCATCCGCTCTCCCGTGCTGACCGGCGGGGCGGGGCAGGGCAGTTTCCTGATCCTCGAGAATGGCGTGCCGACGCGCTCGCCCGCCTTCGGCAACGTCAACAGCCTGATGGAGCCGCACCATGAAGTGGCGAGCGCCATTGAAGTCGTTCGCGGGCCGGGCAGCGCGAAATATGGCTCGAACGCCGTGCATGGCCTCGTGAATGTGATACTCGGAGCCCCGGGCGATGGCAGTTTTGCCAGCGCGAGCTATGGCACGCTGGGCCGCTACCGCACCGACATGGCCCTCGACGAAGGCGAGCATGTCCGCCTCGGCCTGTCGCTGCAGCATGATACGGGCTGGCGCGACAATACGGGCGCCGACCAGCAGAAACTGTCGGTGGTCGGAGCATATGGGCTTGGAGCGTGGAATGTGACGCCGTGGCTGTTAGCGTCGAACCTGAACCAGGAATCGGCGGGATTCGTTGGCGGGACTGACAGCTACAAGGACAGCGACCTTGTGACGACGAACCCGAACCCGGAAGCCTATCGCGATGCGTGGTCGGCGCGGATCGGGGCGCGGGCAGAGCGCGAGCTTGGGCCGGGCACGCTTGTGCTGACACCCTATGCGCACAGCCAGGCAATGATCTTCTCGCAGCATTTCCTGCCGAATGGCGGCGTCGAGAAGAACGGCCACACGGGCGGCGGCATGATGGCGCGCTATGGCTGGCAGGCGAGCGAGACGCTGGCGCTGCGCATTGGCGCGGATGTCGATGTGGCGAGCGGCTACCTCAAGGAAATCCAGCCGGACCCGTTCGGCTTTTTCCCCGGTGACGCGCGCTTCCCGCAGGGCGTCCACTATGACTACACGGTCGACACGACAGTGCTCGCCCTCTGGGGCGAAGCGGAATTTGTGCTCGGCAACAATGTCAGCGTGCTGGCGGGCCTGCGTGGCGAAACGCACGACTATGACTATTCCACCGACGCGCCTGTCGGTATCAATGGCCGCTTCAACGTCACCGCCGACCGCAGCGACAGTTTCGACCTGCTGACGCCGAAGCTCGGCCTGATCTGGTCGCCGGGCGATGTCAGTTATTACGTCAATTATGCGCGCGGCGAACGGGCACCGCAGGCCTCCGACCTCTACCGGCTGCAAAGCCTGCAAGTGGCGGGCGAAGTCGACACCGAGACGCTGGACAGTGTCGAGATCGGCGCGCGGGGCAGCGCCATGGACGGACGGCTGGTATTCGATGTCGCCGCCTACTGGATGGACAAGGAGAACTTCTTCTTCCGCGACAGCGACGGCCTCAACGTGCCGGACGGTTCGACGCGCCATGTCGGCGTGGAGGCGGTAGCCGCATTCGATATTACCGACACGCTGGTCCTGAAGGGCAATGTGAGCTGGTCGGACCAGACTTATACGTTTGAGCGCCTGGTCAACTTGGAGGCGGAAACGATCAGCGATGGCAACGCGATCGATACCGCGCCGGAATGGCTGGCCGATGCCTCGCTCGACTGGCAGGCGACCGAGGCGCTCGGCCTGTCCCTCTCGGTGGAACATGTCGGGGAGTATTTCATGGATCCCGGGAACACGGCGACCTATCCGGGTCACACGGTCCTGTCGGCGCGCGGGTCTTATGAATTCAGCGAAGGCACCGAAGCCTTCCTGATCGTGCGCAACCTGACGGACGAAGCCTATGCCGACCGGGCCGATCTCGCCTTCGGCAATGAACGCTACT
This sequence comes from uncultured Alphaproteobacteria bacterium, assembly GCA_963973995.1. GTDB lineage: Bacteria > Pseudomonadota > Alphaproteobacteria > Caulobacterales > Hyphomonadaceae > Hyphomonas. The sequence continues at coordinate 734,749 of CAXBCO010000002.1, read as the reverse complement.
TCCCGGGTGAGCCGCTGAATGCGACGCTGGGCGTGAGGAAAAAATTCTAGGAGGAAACCCATGAAACTCTACCAGAGCCCCAAGGCCCCGAACCCCGACCGCGTCGTCTTTTTCCTGCGGGCCAAAGGCAAGCTGGACGCGGTCGAGATGATCGACGTGTCGATCATGGAGCAGGAGCACAAGACCGCGGAATACCGGAAACTGTCGCCTTATGCCCAGGTGCCGACGCTGGTGCTGGACGATGGCACAGCGATCACCGAGAGCCGGGCGATCTGTACCTATTTCGAAGGCATCTTTCCCGAGCCGAACCTGATGGGGAAGGACCCGAAGGAAAAAGCCCTGATCGAGATGTGGGACCGCCGCATCGAACTGATGTTCTTCATCCAGTTTGCCGGCTGGTTCCGCAACGCGCATCCGATGATGGCACCGCTGGAAGTGCCGCAAAGCCCGGAAGCCGCCGCCAAGAGCGAGAAGGCCGCGCGGACGATGGCCAAGCGTCTCGACGCGCATCTGGCGGAGCACGACTTCGTTGCCGCTGACCGGTTCTCGATTGCCGACATCACGCTCTATATCGGTTGCGGATTCTGCCGCGTGATGAAATGGGAGCCGCAGAAGGAGCATGAGCACCTTGGCCGCTGGTATGATGCAATGACCGCGCGCGGATTTGCGAAGGGCTAGGCCCCCCGCAAACCCGCTTGCCCGAATCAGGCGTTCTTGATCGACATGCCGCCATCGACCGGGATGTGCACGCCGTTCAGGAACGAGGCCGCTGGCAGGACCAGAGACAGAGTCATGTTGGCGACCTCTTCGGGGATACCATAGCGGCGCAGCGGCACACGGCGCTTGGCGTAGATTTCCTTGTGCTCGTCGGGGATGCCGGCCGTGATACCGGTGATAATCGGGCCGGGGCAGATGCAGTTGACCGTGATGCCTTCGCGGCCGAGATCCACGGCGAGGCCGCGCGTCAGGCCGATCACGCCATGCTTGGCGGCGACATAGGGCGAGTTGCCCGGCGTCGCGCCAAGGCCCTCGGTCGAGGCGATGTTGACGATGCGGCCCCAGCCATTCTTGCGCATATAGGGCAGGGCGGCGCGGATGGCGCGCTGGTGCGAGGTCAGCATGACATTGATGCTCGGGCCCCAGCTGTCTTCGTAGCTTTCCTCGCCGATATCCGCCGCCTTGGCGAAGCCGGCATTGTTGACGAGAATGTCCATGCCGCCGAAATGGGCAGCGGCATTGTCGATGACGCGTTTGATGGCGGCGGCGTCGGACACGTCCAGTTCCCAGCCTTTGACGTTGTCGAAGCCGGCATCCTTGATTTCCTTGACCACGGTATCGACGTCGCCCTGACGCAGGTCGGTGACCGCGACATTGGCGCCTTCGCGGGCAAACAGGTGCGCGGTCGCCCGGCCCATGCCGCTGGCGGCGCCGGTGATGAGGGCGGTCTTGCCTTTGATCGAACGGGAAAGTTCCTTGTAGGGGGGCTGGCTCATGTTTTTGGTTTCCTGAGTTTGATGGTTCCGGAGAAATTGAGGACGGGCCGGTCATTGGCCGTCACGATCCCGCGCACGAATGTGATCGAGCGGCCCTGGCGCAGCACTTCGCCGCGCGCTTCGATCAGTTCGCCTTCGAGGGCGCCGTCGAGGAATTCAGATGTGAACGCCACGGTCAGGCCGTAGACTCCCTCCATCCCGTGATGGGCGATCGCGAACAAGGCAAAATCGGCGAAGGTCATCAGGCATCCGCCATGCATCACGCCGCCGGCATTCATGTGCTTGCGCTGGGCGCGGAAGGCCGCAACCTGGCCCTTCTCGTCGGTGCGCATGTAGAACGGACCAGCCGTATCGTGTTCGAACGGCTCCTCTGTCCATGTCTTCCAGCCTTTGAATTCGCCTTCTGTAACTTCAGTTGCAAGCATTTGTGCCTTGTTCCTCCCTTTTGGCTTTGATACCGCACGGTCACCCTTCGACAAGCATGCCGCAACGGCATATCATTGTTACAGACAATCATTTACGGGAGTTTCCTGATGGCCTTTGACGCCGAAATCCGCGCCGCCCTGATCGAGCAGGTGCGCCGGTTCGTGACCGAGAAATGCGTGCCGATCGAGGCGGATGTTGCCGAGAACGATGAGGTGCCGCAATCCATCGTGGACGAGATGAAACAGCTCGGCTTGTTCGGCATTGCCGTGCCGGAAGAGTTTGGCGGCCTCGCGCTGGACATGGAAACCGAATGCCTCGTGGCCTTCGAGCTGGGGCGCACCTCGCCCGCGTTCCGCTCTGTCGCGGGCACGAATATCGGCATTGGCAGCCAGGCGCTGGTCCTGTTCGGCACCGACGCGCAGAAAGCGAAATGGCTGCCCGGCATCGCCAGCGGCGACCTGATCGCGAGCTTCGCCCTGACCGAGCCGGAAGCGGGATCCGACGCGGGCAGCCTGACGACCAAGGCGATCCGCGACGGCGACCATTATGTGATGAACGGCACCAAGCGCTACATCACCAATGCCAACAAGGCCGACCTGTTCACGGTCATGGCCCGCACCGACCCGTCGACGCCCGGCGCCAAGGGCGTGTCGGCTTTCGTGGTTGAGCGCAACACGCCCGGCGTGTCCGTGGGCCAGCCGGAAAAGAAGATGGGCCAGCAGGGCGCACATATCTGCGACGTGATCTTCGAGAACGCGCGGGTCCCGGTCGAGAACCGGCTTGCGGGCGAGGGCGAAGGCTTCAAGGTGGCGATGAGCGTGCTCGACAAGGGGCGGCTTCACATCTCCGCCGTGGCAACCGGCGTGTCCGAGCGGCTGATCAAGGAAATGGTCAATTACGCGCTTGAGCGCAAACAGTTCGGCAAGCCGATCATGGACCACCAGCTGATCCAGGCCATGATCGCCGACAGCCAGGCCGAGACTTATGCCGCCCGCTGCATGATCCTCGACGCCGCTCGCCGCCGCGATGCCGGCGAGGATGTCACGATGCTCGCCTCGTGCACGAAACTGTTCGCCACCGAGGCGTGTGGCCGGGTGGCGGATCGCGCCGTGCAGGTCTTCGGCGGGGCCGGCTATGTCACCGATTACGGTATCGAGCGCTTCTATCGCGACGTGCGCATCTTCCGCCTGTATGAAGGCACAAGCCAGATCCAGCAGATCATCATCGCCCGGGAACTCGCCCGGGCCGCTAAGTCAGGAAAACTTTAAATGTTCGACCACGACCCCACCGACCCGCACGAAGTCGGCCTGAACGCTGAACGCCTTGAGGCGATCCCCGAATACTTCCGCGAGAACTATATCGACACCGGCAAGCTGCCGTGCATGGCGACGCTCGTGTCGCGCGGTGGCGAGATCGCGCTGGAAGACTATTCCGGCACCACCGAGATGGGCGCAGGCGAGCACATCGGGCCGCACACGATCTTTCGCATCTATTCGATGACCAAGCCGATCACATCGTTGGCCGCTATGATGCTGTTCGAGGAAGGCAAGCTGCGCCTCGATCATGATGTCAGTCGCTACATTCCCGAATTTGCCGACGTGATGGTGTGGGACGCAGGCGACAAGGACAGCTTCACGACCCGCAAGCCGGATCGTCCGATGAAAGTGCTGGACCTGTTCACGCACACGTCGGGCATCACCTATGGGTTCATGATGCAGCACCCGGTCGACTTCCTGTACCGGCAGGAAAAGATCGGGCGGCCGACCGAGACCCTGCAAGCCATGGCCAAGCGCCTCGCGGCGCTGCCGCTGCAATGCTCGCCCGGCGACGAGTGGTGGTATGGCCACTCGATCGACGTGTTGGGTGCGATTGTCGAGATCGTGTCGGGCATGGAACTGGACGAATTTTTCCGCCAGCGGATCACCGGCCCCCTCGGCATGCATGACACCGAATTCTGGGTGCCGGAAGAAAAGATCGACCGGCTCATGGCCTGCTACCAGAAGGATGCGGAGACGGGCGTTACCAGTTTGGCCGACGGTGCCGGCAAGGCCTCGAAGCTTTACACGAAACGCCCGACATTTCTGAACGCTGGCGGCGGGCTTGTGTCCACGCTGCGCGACTATCACCGCTTTGCGCTGATGCTGCTGCGCGGCGGCACGCTGGATGGCCAGCGTATCGTCAGCCCCAAGACCGTCGAATTCATGCGCCAGAACCATTTGCCCGGCGGCAAGACGATGCGCGACATGGGCAAGTCCATGTTCACGGAAGTCATGGCCGACGGCGTCGGCTTCGGCCTCGGTGGATCGGTCGTGGTGGATGTCGTGGCGGGCCAGCAGCCAGGCAGTGAAGGCACGTTCAGCTGGGGCGGCCTTGCATCCACTTTCTTCTGGATCGACCCGGAAGAAGAAATCATCGCGATCCAGGCCACGCAGCTGATGCCGTCCTCGACCTATCCGATGCGCCAGCAATTCCAGCAACTCGTGTACGCGGCGATCGACTGGTGAGCGAGCCGGGTCATAACGCCGTGCGCGAAGCAATTCTCACGCTGACGGCCGAGTGCGGTGTCGGCAAGACGATCAGTGCAGAGCAGGCGGCGCGTGCGGTGAGCGAAGAGAACTTCCAGCGCGTTCTGAAAGACGTGCGCGCGGAAGCGGTGCGCCTCGCCAAGTCGGGCGCGATCACGATCTATCGCAAGGGCAAGCCGGTCGAAAACCTGGATGCGTTCAAGGGCGTCTACCGCTTGGGCCTGCCGCCGGCATAGGCGTATGGCCAAGCCACCCGACCCGTTCCATGACTTCGTGGCCGACCTGTTCGCGCCACTGGGGGACGTTCGTATAAAGCGCATGTTCGGTGGCGCCGGCATCTATGCGCAAGGGGTTATGTTTGCCCTCCTGGCCGATGACGTCATCTACCTGAAGACCGATGCCGCGCTGCGGAGCGCGCTGGAGGCTGAGGGTGGCGAAGCCTTTGTCTGGGAACGGCCAAGTGACGGCAAGCGGATGGAGATGGGCTATGTCAGCCTGCCGTCTGCTGCGATGGACGATGCCGATGATGCGAGTGCCTGGGGTCGGCGGGCTTTGTCGGTCGCGCTGGCCGCTAAAAAGTCCAGGCCGAAGCAGAAGCCTCAGGGCTGAAACGGCGCGCCATAGCGGAGCAGTTCAGCCTCAACCTGATCGCCCTGTATACGGACGACATAGAGCCGGTCATACTCTGCGGCTTCGTCAATGTCCGTGTGCGGTTCGCCGCCCAGAAATTCTACCAAAGCGGGCGTTGTGTTGGAATGTCCGACAACGAGCACAATGCCCGCTTCTTCTTTCAGCTTGTCTGCAAATGCCGACAGGTCAGACGGATCGTAAAGGGTCACCGAAACCGAGACGGCTTTGGCGATGGGGGCTGCGGTTTCCCGTGTCCTGGCGTAGTCGGTGGAATAGATGCGGACAATCCCTGCATCGCGAAGCGTTTCTGCGAGCAGGGCAGCGCGCTCGGCGCCGGCAGGTGTCAGCGAGGGATCGTCGCCGGCCAGCTTCTCGGCGTGGCGAACCAGGTAGATCGTGTGTTCGGGGGGTGGGGGCGTGGAACACGCCACGAGTATCAACAATGCAGCCGCAAAGCCGATCAGGCTGCGCCCCGACAAGCTCATGCGACTTGCGGCTTGAGGAGGGGGTGGTCGAGTGAAAAGGCGTAAGGACTGGGCCCATTCTGGCGCAGGTGCGTGAGGCGTTCCCACCCGTCTTCCATTGTGAATCTCTCCTCTCGGGGCGCCCACCACATCACGAATCCGGGGCCTTGACTGCGATCAAGCTGATCCTGCAGGCGGCGCATGCCTGAAGGGTGTGTTCTGCCATTGTACACGAATGACCGCATGTCCTCCAGGGAGGCCCATCCGGCCATAGTGCAAACGTCCGGGACTCCAATATCTGTCGCATAGGGAAATGCGTCCCCTAGGTCACGCCAGCGAGCGTCAGGCTGGCGCAGGCCGTGGCGATGCCAGTGGATGCCTTCGAAAGCATCTGCTTCGCTGAAAATCCGGGGAAGAATCGCCAAGAATACCTGCACGAATTCGTTGTCGAAAGTGAACTCGCCCGCTGGTCGCGCTGAATTGAAATGGATCAGTCGATAGTCCATGCGAACATGCGCCCCCCGGCCTCAATGCGTACGCCGCAAACTGTCACGCTTGCCTTACTCTATTCTTAATCGAATAAGATTATATTCAATCAAAGGATGATTATTTGCCCTTGAATTCGGCTTTCCGCTTACCTAGGAATGCCATCACGCCTTCCTTGAAATCATCCGTGCGGCCAGCCGTTCGCTGGGCGAGGCGTTCGGCGCGAAGCGCACCATTGAAATCGCCGTCGCAGGCGGCCCAAACCAGCTTGCGTGTCAGGGCCAGCGCCTGGGTCGGACCCTCGGCAAGTTGCTGGGCAATCTGTTTCGCCGTGTCCATCAAGGCGTCGTCTTCGACCACGCGATTGACCAGTCCCCAGGACATGGCTTGTTCGGCAGGAACCTTTTCCCCGAGCAATGTCATCTCCATGGCGCGCTGCCGTCCGATGGTGCGGGCGAGCAGGTAGGTCGAGCCGCCGTCGGGCACGAGGCCGATGCGCCGGAAGGCCTGCAGGAAATAGCCGCTCTTGCCGCAGATCACGAGATCGCCGATCAGGCCCAGCGCGCAGCCCACCCCGGCGGCCGCACCATTGACGGCGGTGATGACCGGATGGGGATGGTCCTGGATTGCCAGGATCAGCGGATTGTAGTGCGTTTCGAGTGCCCGCCCGGCGTCGGGCTGCGAGCCCGGGTGGCTCAGCGAACTGCCGCTCCCGGGATTGGCGCCCAGATTTGCACCCGAACAGAAGCCGCGTCCCTTGCCGGTCAGGATCGTGCAGCGCGCTTCCTTGCTCGCCGTTTCGAACGCGTGGAGCAGTTCCTGCGCCGTATCGATGCCGCAGGCGTTCATGGTTGACGGATCATTGAAGCTGATGATGGCTGTGCTGCCGTCAAGTTCGTAGGAAATCTTTTCGTAAGCCATCTCGGTTCTCTCTCTGATTTGTCTGGCGGCAATCTAGTCGGTATGGGCCGGATGTGAACGCCTCACGCAGCGGCAATGCATTTCGCTTTGTTAAGCGCTGAACGCGGGCTACACTGTTCAGAAGCAAGAACAGGCAATTGGGAGAATTTGGCATGGCACTCGACAGCGCAACTGGCAGCGGCATGGAATCCATATTGACGCGGCAAAAGGCTGCGAACCTGCGAGACGGCATTCCATCAGCGGCCAAGCGGATCGAATGGCTCGACAAGGCGATCGACCTGCTGGTCACGCATGGCGATGCCTTCAACGATGCCATGTGCGACGATTTCGGTCACCGTTCGAAAGACCAGTCGGGTTTCACCGACATCGTCTCGTCGATTGCCGCGCTGAAATTTGCCAAGAAACACGTCCACAAATGGATGCAGCCGGAAAAGCGCAAGGTCGAGTTCCCGCTCGGCCTGCTCGGGTCGAAAGCGCAGCTCCAGTTCCAGCCCAAGGGCGTGATCGGCGTGATCAGCCCATGGAACTTCCCTGTGAACCTGACCTTCACGCCGTTGGCAGGTGTTTTCGCCGCCGGTAACCGCTGCATGATCAAGCCGTCGGAATTCACCGAGGCGACATCGGAACTGATGAAGTCCGTGATTGCGCAATACTACGACGCAGACGAAGTGGCCGTGATCACCGGCGGCCCGGAGGTCGGCGCCGAATTCACCAAGCTGCCTTTCGATCATATCCTGTTCACGGGCGCGACGTCGGTCGCCAAGCACGTGATGCGCGCCGCCGCTGACAATCTCGTGCCGCTCACCCTGGAACTTGGCGGCAAGAGCCCGGTCATCCTTGGCCGCTCGGCCGACATGCAGAAGGCGGCCAATCGCATCATGGCCGGCAAGACCCTGAATGCGGGCCAGATATGCCTGGCGCCCGACTATGCCTTCGTGCCGAAAGAGAAGACGGCCGAATTCACGGCGGCCGCGACTCGCGCCGTGCAGACAATGTTCCCGAGCGGACTCAAGGATAATGACGACTACACGTCGATCGTGAACCAGCGCCACTTTGACCGGATCATGAGTTATCTGGAGGATGCCCGCGCCAAGGGCGCCGAAGTGATCGAGATCAACCCGACCGGCGACAATTTCTCGCAACAGCCGCACCACAAGATCGCGCCTCACATCATCGTCGATCCGACGGATGACATGACCGTGATGCAGGACGAGATCTTCGGCCCGATCCTGCCGATCAAGTCCTATGGCGAAACGGCCGATGCCATTGCCTATATCAACGCCAATGACCGCCCGCTCGGCCTGTACTATTTCGGCGAGGACTCCGCCGAGCGCGATACGGTCCTGAACAACACGACTTCGGGTGGTGTTACCGTGAATGACGTGATCTTCCATGTGGCCCAGGAAGACCTGCCATTCGGCGGTGTCGGACCTTCGGGCATGGGCAGCTATCACGGCCGCGAAGGCTTTTACGAGTTCAGCCACAAGAAATCGGTCTATACCCAGACCGGCAGTGAAATGCTGGCCATGATCCGTCCACCCTATACCGACAGCTTCCGGAAGCAGATGAAGTCGCGTCTCAAGCGTTAGCCCAACAGACGTCGCGGGAATCATCTATATCGTATATCGCGGACGATACCCGTGCGATCCGTCGCGTTTTGGAACAGGCGTAGAGAATGCTGAGTTCAGTTGAAGGCTTCAAGTCGGTGGTGCTGGACCAACTCGGCGAAGGCGTCATCGTGGCCGACGCAGATGGTCGCATTATCAGCGTGAACCGTGCCGCCGAAGAGATTCACGGACGGGCCAATCTTGATGTTCCGCCCGACGAATACTCGAAAAACTACGAACTCCTCACGATGGACAACCTGCCATATCCGCCGGATGATCTGCCGCTGGCGCGCGCCGTTCAGAAGGGGGAATCGGTGATCGAGGCGCCGTGGAAAATCCGGCGGCCGGACGGCACGATCGTTATCGCTGTCGGTACAGCACGCCCTGTCCGCAATGCTGCAGGCGTGCAGATCGGCGCGGTGTTGACGATGCGGGATGATACGCTTCGGGTTCAGGCTGAGCAGGCCCTGGTGGAGGCGCTCGAAATGAAGGACACGCTCCTGTTCGAGGTCAATCACCGCGTCCGCAACAGCTTGCAGATCGTCTCTTCAATTGTCTCCCTGCCGTTGAAACGGGTGGAAGACGAGATAGCGCGCGAAACGCTGTCCCTCACGCAACAACGCATCGAGGTCATATCGGCCACCCATCGCAGCCTCTACGAACTGGGCAAGCACGACGAGGTGGATTGTCTCGCCCTGTTGCCCGACCTGTGTAATGCCGTGGTCGAAACCTATTCACTTCGCGAGGCGATCCAGCTGGTCTGCGAAACGCGCGGTGAGATCGTGCTGCCGGTCGGCAAGGCGGTGTCGGTCTGCCTTGCGGTGACGGAACTGATTACCAATGCTTGCAAATATGCCTTCAAGGGACGTGACCAAGGCAGGATCAGGCTGGTGCTGGACGGCGAAACAGATCGTGTGCTGATCGAAGTAGAAGACGACGGTGTCGGCATGCCGGAACAGTCAGGGGCGGACGCCGCACGCGGCATCGGCATGATTCTGATCAACTCGCTGACCAAGTCACTCGCCGCAGAGATAAGTATCGCCACGGGCGCGTCGGGAACACGGTTCTCGATAACCTTCGACAAGCCCGAACCGACGCCAGACCTGTCGCATGCGCTGGTCGCAAACCGGCGCAACAAAGGCCTCTGAGCCTTCGCTGCGCCGGTTTTATTCTAGCGTTTCAGGAAGGCAGGCACGTCGTCGCCGAAGCCTTTGACGCGTTCGGGCGCGGGCGCGAGGATCGGATCATCATCCTTGCGCTTCTGGTCGCGCGGCGGACGTCCGCCCCGTGATCCGCGTTCGCTGCGAGCGGGTTTTTCGGCCTTTTCCGGCTGTTCAGCCATGTCAGCGGGTTCCGCCTTTTCGACTTTTTCAGCTTTCGGCGCGCGTTCGCGCTTTGGCCTCTCGGTGCGTTCCGGCTTGGGGGCCTCGTCAGCGCGTTCGGGCTTTGGGGCGTCGTCTGCGGCTTTTACTTCGACCTCAGCCTTGGGCGCGTCCTCGGTTGGCTTGCTGCGCGAGCGCCCGCGTTCGGGACGTTCACCGCGGCCACGCGCACGACTGCTGCTACTACTACTGCTGCTGCCACTACGACCAGCGCCGCTGCGTCCGCCCCGGCTGGAGCGTTCTTCCGGCGGCAGGTTTTCGAGTTCCTCGAGCAGGCCTTCGGGCATGAATTCCTCGACGTCCTGCTGGATCATCTTGAGGACGAAACCCCAGGATTTCTCGTCGGACGGCGACACGACCGTGAAGCTCTTGCCTGTCCGCCCGGCGCGGCCCGTGCGGCCGATCCTGTGGACATAGTCTTCGTCCTTTGGCGGCGGCGAATAGTTGAACACGTGGTCGACGTCGGGAATGTCGAGACCCCGGGCGGCCACGTCGGAGGCGACCAGCAATTTGAGGTCGCCGTCGCGGAAGCGCTGGAGCACTTCGGTGCGGAAGGCCTGCGGCAGGTCGCCGTGAATGGCAGCGGCGTCGTGGCCATGCTTTTGCAGCGAGGCTGCCACGATATCGACTTCGACCTTGCGGTTGCAGAAGACGATGCCGTTCTTGACGTCGCAGGCTTCGATGACGCGGCGCAGCGCGGTGCGCTTGGCTTTGGCGTCATTGGTCGGAATGTGAACCACGTGCTGCGCGATCGTCTTGGCCGCGTCGGTCGGCCGGGCGACTTCGATCTTGACCGGGTCGCGCTGGAACGTCTTCGCCAGTCTCTGGATGTCGGTCGGGAAGGTTGCCGAGAACAGCAGCGTCTGGCGTTTGGCCGGAATCTTGGAGACGATCTTCTCGATGTCGGGGATGAAGCCCATGTCCAGCATGCGGTCGGCTTCATCGATGATCAGGTAGTCGACACCCATCAGCAGCAGCTTGCCGCGTTCGAACTGGTCCATCAGGCGGCCTGGGGTCGCGATCAGCACGTCAACGCCGCGCTGGAGCAGGCCTTCCTGTTCCTTGAAGCTGACGCCGCCAATGAGCAGGGCCATGGTGAGCTTCAGGTGCTTGCCGTATTTCTCGAAATTCTCGGCGACCTGCGCGGCGAGTTCGCGCGTCGGGCAAAGGATCAGGCAGCGCGGCATGCGGGCCCGGGCCCGTCCGCGCGCAAGGCGGTGGATCATCGGCAGTACGAAGGCCGCCGTCTTGCCGGTGCCGGTCTGGGCGATGCCCGTGACGTCTCCGCCAGCAAGGATGTGGGGGATGGCTTCCAGCTGGATCGGCGTGGGGGTTGTATACCCCGCCTCTTCCACAGCCTTAAGTACGTTCGGCCCAAGGCCGAGATCTGCAAATGTTACGTCGTTCAAAGTGTTTCCAGTCCAAGGATTGTTGATAATACCCGACGCTGCCCGAATGGCAGCTTTGCCGGGCGAATCCTGAGCCCGGAGCGTCTGTTGCGCTGCACATAATGCAAAAACGCCCACCAGTACAGGTGGGCGTCTCAGTTTGCTTGATTTTGCCGAATACGGGCCTGTGGGGCTAGCCGAGGTTCTTGTTGGCAAAGTCCCAGTTGATCAGGTTGTTCAGGAAAGCATCCATATAGTTCGGACGGCTGTTCTGGTAGTCGAGATAATAGGCGTGTTCCCAGACATCCATGGTCAGCAGCGGCGTGACGCCGGCTTCCGTCAGCGGGGTTTCGGCGTTTGGCGTCTTGGTGATGGCCAGCTTGCCATCCTTCAGCACGAGCCAGGCCCAGCCGGAGCCGAACTGGCCGCCGCCGGCTGCCTTGAAGTCCTTCACGAACTGGTCGTAGCCGCCGAGGTCGCTGTCGATCATGGCCGCGATCTTGCCGGTGGGCTTGCCGCCGCCGTCCGGTTTCATCGAATGCCAGTAGAATGTGTGGTTCCACACCTGCGCGGCATTGTTGAACAGGCCGGCCTTGGCCTTGTCGCCAGCCGCTTTTTTGACGATTTCTTCGAGCGACGCCTTCTCGAGGTCGGTACCTTCGATCAGGCCGTTCAGGTTGGTCACATAGGCCTGGTGGTGCTTGCCATGGTGGTAATTGAGGGTCTCCTCGGAGATGTGCGGGGCGAGGGCTCCACGTCCGTAAGGGAGGTCGGGAAGGGAAAATGCCATGTCAGCGTCCTTTCTTGCATATGTTTGACTGGTGTATCAGCGCGTCTTCCCACATATGGGTTCCATGTCAAATGAGACCAGCCCCTTGGGCAAAACACAATGGAAGGCGATTGATGCCCGTGTAAAGCGGGTCGACGAAGATCGCTGGATATCCAGCCGCTTCGCGCCGGAGATTTATCGCAACGCCCTGACGGCACTTTATGCGCTGGCTTACGAGCTGGCGCGAGTCCGGCTGGCCGTCACCGAGGACACGCTGGGCGCCATTCGGTTCCAGTGGTGGCGCGACGCGCTGGGCGAGATCGAAGCGCAGCAGGCCCCCCGGGCGCATGATGTCTGTCTCGCGCTCAACGAAGAAGTCGCCTGCCAGCGGCTGAAGATCGGCGCACTTCAGAAACTGGTCGATGGGTATCAGGCCGCCTTCGAAGCCGAAGACAGGGCACGCGAGCCGGAAGCCTGGCTGGCGGCAGTCGCTGCGAGCGTTCTGTGCGGCGCCCACGGCTGGGGAACCGAGATACAGGATGTGGCGCCGGCCTATGCCGCAACGCGCCGCAGCGACACCAAGGCCTTCGGCCCGCATGTCGCGCCTGCACCAAAGCTCATCCGCCCGGCAATCGCCCATTTCCGCCTGCGCAAGTTCTACTGTGACGGGCGCAACCCGAATGGCATCACCAAACGGCTGTGCATCATGAAGGCCATGAATACCGGGCAGGTCTGAACTCGGCCCTATTCCGCTGGCACCAGGGCCGCTTCGCCTGCCAGCCACGCATCGACATCTTCCAGTGCGCGCACGGCCTGGGCTTTCTTCTTGGCCCGGCCCTTGTCCTTGCCGCGCAGGCGTTTGCCGTCCTCGCCAACCTTTGAATAGTCTTCAATGTCCGGGAACAGGCCGAAATTGATATTCATTGGCTGGAAGGTCTGCTTGCCTTGCAGGTGGCCGCCGGTGATGTGCAGCACGAGCGCGCCGAGCGCCGTGGTTGGCGGCGGCGGGGCGAGTGAACGGCCAAGGCGTTCGGCGGCCGCGAAGCGACCGGCGAGCAGGCCCATCGCGGCGCTCTCGACATAGCCTTCAACGCCCGTGACCTGGCCGGCAAAGCGCAGGCGCGGCATGGATTTCATGCGCAGCTGCTGGTCCAGCAGCTTTGGCGAATTCAGGAACGTGTTGCGGTGGATGCCGCCAAGGCGCGCGAACTCGGCCTTCTCGAGGCCGGGAATCATGCGGAAGATTTCCGCCTGCGCGCCATGCTTCAGCTTGGTCTGGAAGCCGACCATGTTCCACAGTGTACCGAGGGCATTGTCCTGGCGCAGCTGCACCACGGCGTGGGACTTCACCGTCGGGTCATGCGGATTGGTCAGGCCGACCGGCTTCATCGGCCCGAAGCGCAGCGTCTCGCGGCCGCGCTCGGCCATGACTTCAATCGGCAGGCAGCCTTCGAAATAGGGCGTGTCCTTTTCCCAGTCCTTGAACTCGGTCTTCGGGGCGGCAATCAGGGCATCAAGGAAGGCGTTGTACTGGGCCTCGTTCATGCCGCAATTGATATAGGCCGCCGTATCGCCGCCGGGGCCCGGCTTGTCATAGCGGCTCTGCCGCCAGGCGACGTCCATGTCGACCGAGTCGAAATAGACGATCGGCGCAATGGCGTCGAAGAAAGCGAGGTCGCCTTCGCCGGTATGGGCGTGGATCGCTTCGGCAAGCGCCTGCGAGGTCAGCGGGCCGGTTGCGATGATCACGCTGTCCCAGTCTTCGGGCGGAATGCCGGTGATTTCCTCACGCACGATGGTGACCAGTGGGTGGGCTTCCAGCTTGGCCGTGATCGCCTCGGCGAAGCCCTCGCGGTCCACTGCCAGCGCGCTGCCGGCAGGCACCTGGTGGTCGGCGGCCGTGGTGATGATCAGGCCGCCTGCGCGGCGCATTTCCTCGTGCAACACGCCGACAGCATTGGTCGTATGGTCGTCCGAACGGAACGAATTGGAGCAGACGAGCTCGGCCAACTGGTCGGTCTGGTGGGCCTCGGTGCCCTTCACGCCCCGCATTTCATGCAGGATGACGGGGACGCCGGCGCTGGCGGCTTGCCAGGCGGCTTCGGAGCCGGCCATGCCGCCGCCGATGATATGTATGGGTTTGATGCTCATGAGGGGGACATGCGCAGGCCGGTCCCGCGCGTCAAGATGGTGTTTGCCGCCAGCCGCGCTGGAGGCTAGGTGTGTCAGCAGTGAGGAGCCCGGGAATGGACGAGAAGCTGCCCGTTTTGGAGATTGCCGCCGAGGCGTGGCGCCTCGCCGCGCGGGCGTGCCTTCCCAGCCTGCCATGGCTTGGCCTGTTGATGGTGCTGGCGGGCCTCTACCGGCTTGTCCTTGGCATGGAAGTCAACGGCGCTGCGATCGTCGCACTCAATCTTATGGCGGCCGTTTTCTTCGCTGGCGTGGCGTATTCCCTGAACATCTACCGAACCATGCTGGGCGCACGGACGGGCAAGTACCTGCAATTGGTGCACGTCAATCTGGCTGTGTACGTGGCGGTGCTGTTTGTCGCGGTGTTCATCGGCTTTTTCCTCGCCATCCTGCCCGGCATCCTGCTCGAGGCTTCGGGTCGGACAGAACTCGGCGCGGAAACGGCGCCTGCCGTCGTGCAGGCAGCGTTCATGGACATGTTGCCGACGGCCTATGGCGCGGTGTTCCTCATTGCCTGCGCGCTGGGCCTTTGGGCGCTTTGCTTTCTGGCAGTGCGCCTGCTCCTGGTCGGCGCGGCCACGGTGAGCCGGGGCGAAACCATGGTGTTCCGCACATGGCCGTGGACAAAGCGCCATGCTTTCCGCCTCAGCCTTGCCGCGCTGGTCACGCATGTGACGCCATTTGGTCTGGCCGTAGCGATCAATGCGGCGCTGAACCCGTTGCTGGGGACGAGCGCCGCCGGTCATTTCATCGGCGGAGCGCTCGGAATCCTGCTGCTCGCGCCGTTCATCCTCGCCGGTCACGGCCTTGCAGTGACAGTGCTACCGCGCCTTATGCCCGATCCGGATTACGCTTCGGAGATTGCCTCGGTCGAGTAAATCGCCTTAGTCTGCAGCGAACCGTTTGGGAGGGTGGGGTTTGCCAACAGGTTTCTCGTTTGAAGGCGCGCTCTCGAACGCCTTTCGCGCCGCGCACTTTCGCACCTTTCCATGGATATTCGCCGCCACCAACGCGCTGGTCGTGACACTTTTCATGGGGATCGTCGGATACCTGGCAAAAGATGCGGTTCTTGCCTTCATCGAGTCGATTGAAGCGCTGGAAAACGCGAGTATCGACGAAGACGATCCGGGTGCCTTGCTGGCCCTGGTGTTCGGCGCACTGACGCCGCTGATCCCCTGGGCCATCGTGGTGAGCGTCGGATCATGGGTCCTGTGGGCCATGTTTGAAGCCGCTTCGCAGCGCCGTTATGTCCGGGACGAGCGATTTTCGCTCCGTTTCGGTGCTGATGAATTGCGGATGATGGCCGTCGGACTGTTGTGGAGCCTGCTGAACATTGTCTGCTTCCTGCCCATGCTGTTCGTCCTGTTTGGTTCGGGAGCGTCGCTTTTCAATCAGGTTCTGGACGGTCAGTCAGCGGCCAGCATGGAAAATGAAATTATCGCGTCCGTGTTTGGGGGGCTCGGCCTGATGCTGCTGCTGTTCCCCGTTTACGTCTTCTTCGCAACGCGCCTGTCGCCCTGCTTTGCGATGACGATCAAGGACCGCAGGATCGTGTTTTTCGACGCGTGGAATGTGTCACGCGGGCGTTTCTGGCCGATTCTGGGGGCCTTCGTTATTATCGCGATCGCCGGCGGTATTGTCTCCAGCGTCGTTGATCAGGCGTTACAGTTCGGGTTGGCCGAAGCCCTGTCTCGTTTCTCGAACTTGCAGTCGGGCGAAGAGGTCATGCAACTGGTCTTCTCGGCAGCATTCCTCGTTCCGACGGGGCTCTATATTTTCGCCAGCATGTTCATGTCCGCACTCCAGCAGCATTTCAATGGCGCCCCGGCCGCTTTCGCTGCCCGCCATGATCCGCGTGGAGGCGTTGACGACGCCGCGCGCATGTCCGTTTTCGATTGACCCAGGGAGTACCCGCCATGACCAACCTCGATTTCAGTTTTGACAATGCGCTGTTCCACTTCCGGCGCACCGGCGGCCCGAAAGGGTTCCTGCTCAAATACGGCGCGACCTATGCCGTGCTTTACCTGCTGATGTCTGTTGTGACCCTGTGGCTGCAATGGCCGATGTTCGGGATGATGTTCAACCCGGACATGATGAACGATCCGGTTGCCATGGAAGCCGCCATGATGGGGCAGATGGGCCGCGTTCTCCTGGGATACCTGCTGGTGCTTCCGCTCGGCCTGGCCTTCTGGATGCTGTTCGAAGGGGCAAACCAGCGCCGGTACATGCGGGCGGAAGACTTTCGCCTGCGGCTGGGTGCCGATGAATGGCGCCTGCTCGTTGTCGGCCTGATCTGGGTCGGCCTGTTCATCGCCCTCTATATTGGCGGAATCATCGTGGTCGTCCTGCCGGTTGGCATCATCGCGGCGACCGGCTCCGGCGAAGGCGCTGCCTTTGCAGGGCTGCTGGCGTTCGTGCTGATGATCGCCTACATGGTTTTCGCGCTCTGGCTGGCGGCGCGGTTCTCGCCTGCCGCCGCGCTCACGGTGCGCGACCGCAGCATCCGCTTCGGACAGGCCTGGCGCGTGACGAAGGGCAAGGGCTGGACCATTCTCGGCAGCTGGATCGTGCTGATGCTGATCATGATGGTCGTGTTCTTCGTGCTCTACATGATCTTCGCCGTGGTCATGGTCGCGGCGATGATGCCGATGATGAACGGGCTCGAGGATGATCCGTCAGCCGTCTTCTCGGCGATGGTCTCGCCCGGCATCATCATTCCGGGCGCCATCCTGATGGTCGGCTTCATTTTCCTCCAGGCCTGCTGGATGCACATTTTTGCGGGGCCCGCCGCGCTGGCGGCGCGGGCCGACCCGCAATGGGCCGACAATCCGGCGATCGACGAGACGTTCGTCTAGGCCGGGCCTATTTGGCGGCGCTCGCCGCCTTCGGCTTGGCCTTCTTTGCAGGAGCGGGTGCCTTCGCTGCCGTCTTCTTGGCGGGTTTGGCTGTTTTCTTCGGGGCATCCGCCTTGGCCGCCACCGCCGGCGCCTTTGCCCGCTCGCGCTTGTTGCGTGCGGCGCGGCGCTCGTCATGCCGGCGGAAGGTCTCGGCGAGGAACTTGCCGGTCCAGCTGTCCGTATTGGCCGCAATGTCTTCCGGCGTTCCGGCTGCGACCAGCTTGCCGCCGCCATCGCCGCCTTCGGGGCCGAGGTCCAGCACCCAGTCGGCCGTCTTCACGACGTCGAGATTGTGCTCGATGACAACCACCGTATTGCCGGCATCGACCAGTTCATGCAGCACTTCGAGCAGCTTGCGCACATCGTCGAAATGCAGGCCCGTCGTCGGCTCGTCGAGAATGTACAGCGTGCGACCCGTCGCCCGCTTGGACAGTTCCTTGGCCAGCTTCACCCGCTGCGCCTCGCCGCCCGACAGGGTCGTCGCCTGCTGGCCGACTTTCACATAGCCGAGGCCGACCTGCACCAGCGTCTCCATCTTGGATGAGATGGCCGGCACTGCCGAGAAGAATTTCGCCGCGTCTTCCACCGTCATGTCCAGCACGTCGGCAATCGACTTGCCCTTGAACAGGACTTCCAGCGTTTCGCGATTGTAGCGCTTGCCCTTGCAGGTCTCGCAGGTGACGTACACGTCCGGCAGGAAGTGCATCTCGATCTTGATCACGCCGTCGCCCTGGCAGGCCTCGCAGCGCCCGCCCTTCACATTGAAGCTGAACCGCCCGGCCTTGTAGCCGCGCGCCTTGGATTCCGGCAGGCCGGTGAACCAGTCGCGGATCGGGCCGAAGGCGCCGGTATAGGTCGCCGGGTTCGAGCGCGGCGTGCGCCCGATCGGGCTCTGGTCGATGTCGATCACCTTGTCGAGATATTCGAGGCCCTCAAGGCTATCATAGGGCTGCGGCGGGCTCGACGCGCCGTTCAGCTTGCGCGCCAGCGCCTTGTACAGCGTCTCGATGATCAGGGTCGACTTGCCGCCGCCCGACACGCCCGTGATGCAGGTGAAACTGCCCAGCGGGATCGTCGCGGTGACATTCTTCAGGTTGTTGCCGGTCGCGCCCTTCAGCGTGATCTTGCGCTTGGTCTTCTCGACCGGGCGGCGTTTCGGAATCGCGATCTCGCGCGTGCCGTTGAGATAGTCCGCCGTCATGCTTTTCGGGTTGGCCAGCACTTCGGCTGGCGTACCTTCGGCAATGATCTCGCCGCCATGCACGCCCGCCGCCGGCCCCATGTCGATGACATGGTCGGCCGTCAGGATCGCATCCTCATCGTGCTCAACCACGATCACGGAATTGCCGAGGTCGCGCAGCCGTTTCAGCGTTTCCAGCAGGCGCGCATTGTCGCGCTGGTGCAGGCCGATACTCGGCTCGTCGAGTACATAGAGCACGCCGGTCAGGCCCGAGCCGATCTGGCTGGCCAGCCGGATGCGCTGGCTCTCGCCGCCCGACAATGTGCCGGATCCGCGGCTCAGCGTCAGGTATTCGAGGCCGACATCATTGAGGAAGTTCAGCCGGTCATTGATCTCTTTCAGGATGCGGCTGGCAATCTCGTTCTGCTGCTTCGTCAGCGTCTTCGACACCTTGCCGAACCAGTCGCCCGCATCCTTGATCGAGAATTCGGCCGCGTCCGAAATATCCAGTTTCGCAATCTTTACTGCCAGCGCCTGCGGCTTGAGGCGCTTGCCGCCACAGGCCGGGCAGGGCGCCGCCGATTGGAACTTGGACACTTCCTCGCGTACCCAGGCCGAGTCCGTTTCGCGATAGCGCCGCTCCAGGTTCGGGATCACGCCCTCGAACGTCTTCTTCACTTCATAGCGGCGCATGCCGTCATCATAGACGAAATTGATTTCCTCATCGCCGGTGCCGTGAAGGATCATCTGCTGGATATCTTCCGGCAGCTTGTTCCACTTCTTCTTGAGGTCGAAGCGGTAATGCGTCGACAGGGCCTGCAGCGTCTGCGTCTGGTAGGGGGATGTCGACTTGGCCCAGGGCGCAATGGCGCCGTTCAGCAGGTCCAGGTCCTTGTCGGGCACGATCAGGTCGGCGTCGATCTTGAGCTGGTTGCCTAGTCCGTCACAGGTCGGGCAGGCGCCGAACGGATTGTTGAACGAGAACAGGCGCGGCTCGATCTCCGAAATCGTGAAGCCCGAGACCGGGCAGGCGAAATTGGCGCTGTAGGTGATCCGCTTCGGCTCGGTCTCGCCCTCTTCAAGGTCGGCATATTCGGCCAAGGCAATGCCCTGCGCCAGGCCCAGCGCTGTCTCGAAACTCTCGGCGAGGCGCTGCTCCATGCCCTCGCGCACGACGACGCGGTCGACCACGACGTCGATATCGTGCTTGAATTTCTTGTCGAGCTTGGGCGCGTCTTCCAGTTCGAAGAATTCGCCGTCCACCTTGACGCGCTGGTAGCCATTCTTGAGCAGTTCGGCGAATTCCTTGCGATACTCGCCCTTGCGGCCCCGGATCATCGGCGCCAGCAGGTAGAGGCGCGTGCCCTCGGGCAGTTCCATCGTCCGGTCGACCATCTGGCTGATCGTCTGGCTCTCGATCGGCAGGCCGGTGGCCGGCGAATAGGGAATGCCCACGCGCGCCCACAGCAGGCGCATATAGTCATAGATCTCCGTCACGGTGCCGACGGTGGAGCGCGGGTTGCGGCTGGTCGTCTTCTGCTCGATGGAAATGGCGGGCGACAGGCCCTCGATGCTTTCCACGTCCGGCTTCTGCATCAGTTCGAGGAACTGGCGCGCATAGGCCGATAGGCTTTCGACATAGCGCCGCTGGCCCTCGGCATAGATCGTGTCGAATGCGAGCGAGGATTTGCCCGAGCCTGACAGGCCGGTCATCACCACAAGCTCACCGCGCGGAATGTCCACGTCGATATTCTTGAGATTGTGTTCCTTGGCGCCGCGCACGCGGATGAAAGGGGATTCTAGTCGGGCCATGCAGGAAGCTCGTTACGGTGACGAAACAGGATTGAGTGAGTTGCTAGGCTCTATGTGTGGCGCGAGTCCAGCTTGACCACAAGAACAAAGTGTGAACATTTGCGACTCGCTGCTTTTTTAATCCCGGCCTGTGGAAAAACGTCTGGGGAGGCGACAGGCGGGCCCGGTCGCGGTACAAGAGAACAGATTCGATAACGAAACAAGACTGAGCGGAGATGGATACATGGCAGGATCAGTGAACAAGGTCATTCTTGTTGGTAATGTGGGGCAGGATCCGGAAATCCGCCAGTTCCAGAATGGCGGCCAGGTTGCCAGCTTCACGCTGGCCACGTCCGAGACGTGGAAAGACAAGGCAACGGGCGAGCGCAAGGAAAAGACCGAATGGCACCGGATTTCGATCCTGAGCGAAGGTCTGGTCCGTGTCGTCCAGAACTATGTCAAGAAGGGCTCCAAGCTCTACATTGAAGGCCAGCTCGAAACCCGCAAATGGCAGGACAAGGACGGCCAGGACCGCTACACGACCGAGGTCGTGCTGCGCGGCTTCGGCAGCACGCTCACGATGCTCGACAGTGCCGGTGATCGTGGTGGCGCCCGGTCCGGCGGCAATGATTTTGGCGGCCAGCAGGGCGGCGCCCGCAAGATGAGCGGCCCGGCTGAAAGCTTCAGCCAGGATCTCGACGACGAAATCCCGTTCTAGGAGGCATGAGTGCAGCGCAGGCTGGCCCTTCCAACACGCGTCGCCAGTGGCCTGGTTCTGGCCCTGACGGCGTGCGTGCTGGCCGCCTGCATGACGCTGGCAACGCCGCCGGCCCTGAGTGCAAGTGTCGCCGCTTCGAGCGTCGATCCCGAAACATCCACGCTGGTCGTCTACAGGCTCGAAGACGCGCGCACATGGATCAGCAATGATGCTCGCGCGGAGAAGCGCTTTACGCCGGCCTCCACGTCGAAGATCCCGCACACATTGATCGCCATCGAGACCGGGGCCGTGTCCGGTCCGGAAGAAATGTTCAGGTGGGACGGCCAGAAACGCTTTGTCGACAGCTGGAACGAAGACCAGAACTTTGCCGACGCCTTCAGGCGCTCCACCGTCTGGATCTACCAGGCCGTCACACCGCGCATCGGCTCTGCCGCGCTGCATGACTGGCTCGCTGATTTCGCCTATGGCAATGCTGACACGGGCGCGCCGGAAGACGTGTCGCAATACTGGCTGAAAGGCCCCCTGGCGATCTCTGCCGAAGAGCAGGTTGCTTTCCTGTCCCATCTCGCCCGCCGCACACTGCCGCTGTCGGCCCGCACCTATGAACTGGCCGTTCCGATGATGGTCGTGGACTCCGGTGCAGGCTGGACCCTTTACGGCAAGACGGGCTGGAAAAGCGTCGCGGGCGAAACGGACATTGGCTGGTTCGTCGGCTGGCTGGAACAGACCGGCGGCGCCGCGCCCGGCACCTATGCTTTCGCCTTCAACATGGACATGACCGATCCCGACGCCGACGCGCCGAAACGCAAGGCCGTCGTCATGCAGGCCCTGTCCGATCTCGGGGCACTGCCCGCCGCCGAATAGGCCACGTCAGCGCTGTCAGCTCCCGCGAATCCGGTCGGCGGCAAGGCGCTCGGCCATCGCCATGCCGAACGGATGAGAATAACCGGCGGCATGCAGGCGCGTGGCCGGGAAGACGCAGCGGCCAAGCGGCAGGCCGCGTGACAGGCTCTTCGATTTCAACCGGTCGAACAGGTCGTACACGAGGAGCGGGCCGGCCAGTTTCGCGCCCAGCCCGCTACGCCCTGAAAGGGCTTCCAGCCGATTGTACAGTCCGCGGTAGGATGTATCGTATCCGGTCTCGTCGGACAGGTTGAACGTCTCGACCCGCCCCGGCTTGTCCGCCGCTTGCGACAGCCCGCGCTCCATCAACCAGATCATCGCGGCAGCCACATCGGCGATATAGACGAAATGCGTATGCCGTTTCGCGCCGATACTCTTGACCAGCGGGTTCATGTTCACCGCATTGGCAATGTCATCGATGTCCGCGACGACCGTGGGGCGCACCACGGCGAAATGCGTGTTCCTGCACGCTGCCGCAATCGCGTCCTCGGCTTTCACCTTGCTGCGGCCATAGGCGCGAATGCTGTCAGTGCCGCGATATTCGGACTTCACGTCATGGCTGGGCGTCAGGCGAGTCGTGTCCTCGTCCACTTCGGCCTGCGTCGGCGACCCATAGACGGCGATGCTGCTGGCGAACACGACGCTGCGGATGCCGGCGGCTTCAGCCGCTGCGGCGAGCGCCGCCGTGGCCTCGACATTGACGCGCTCCATCCGGTCAATGCGCCAGATTTCGGCGCCGAGATGGATGACCGCATCGCAGCCTTGGACATGGTCTGTGAAATCGACGGACTCGCGCCAGTCATGAAGGCGCCACGTCACATCGCGGTCAGTCTCGCGTCCCACCGCACGGTCGGGGCTGGAGGTCAGCGCAACAACCGAATGGCCCTTTTCGAGCAGCTGGCGGACAACATGCTGGCCGATCTTTCCAGACGCGCCTGTGACCAGGACGCGCCGGGCTGGGCCTGAAGTGGACGTGCGGGCCTTGTCGGCCTTCGGCTCCGGCGGCAGGCGGCTGGGCTGTGCCTCGCCGAGATGAGCGGCCAGGCGCATCGCGAGCGCCACGCCGACAAAGGTCGGGTTGGCGTGGCCGGATGTCGGCATCACCGAGGTCGAGGCGACGTAGAGGTTCTGCAGGCCGTGCACGCGGCAGTCAGTATCCACCACGCCAGTCGTGGGGTCGGTCGACATGCGGGTGGTGCCGATCTGGTGCAGGCCGTCGCGTGCCTGGTTGAGAATGGCAGCGGCGCGCGCATCTTCCGGCACGGAATAGTCGAGCGTGCCGATGCCGGCTTGGGCCACCGCTTCGGCGAGGACGGCGTGCGCCTTCAGCACGCCGTCGGCGTCGGCAGCGGAATAGTCGAAGTCGACCGCCACGCGCGGCATGCCCAATGCGTCCACGTCCGACGACAGGCGCACCCGGTTGTCCGCCGAAGGTGTCTGTTCGCCATGATAGTAAAGCGTGTAGCGGCCCTTGCTGTTCTTCAGGAACACCGATGGCCGCTTTGGCTTCTGCAGGTACATCTGTCGGAACACGTTGAACGCGCCAAAGCCGGTGGCAATGGGAGACCGCAGAATGTTCAGCGCGTGCGACAGGACGGATTGTTTCTCCTCGCCCAGATAGAGGCGGCGCAGCGGCGCGTTGAGGAACCGGTTGCCCAGCGGTGAGGACAGGACCATCCAGATCGCCGACAGGGCGCCGTTGCGGTGGGCGGGATCGTAGACCACCGGGTTGCCGGCGCTGAACGTGATTTGCGGCAACTGGTGCGCGCGCTGTTCGCTTTCGGTCAGGGTGATGCGCCGGCGCTTGAACCGGTTGCCGTCCATTTCATAGTCGAGAAATCCGTCGGAGGCGGGGTCGGCCAGCGTGATCTCGGCGATCTTGCCGCTGACATGGCCCATGTAATAACGCCCCAGCGGGCCGTCCACGCCGCCGAACAGGCTGGGCCGTGTCCGCTGCGCCGCGAGCAGCAGGCGCGGCGTCTGGACGCCGCCTGCGGCCACGACCAGGGTTTTGACGGGCAGGTCCGTGCGTGTCGATCCGTTGGCAACCGTGACCGCCTCGACCTCTGTCGCGTCGGCGTTGAACCGGATATCCACAACCGTGGCATCCAGCACGACGCAGATGTCGTCGCAGGCCTTCAGCCAATCACCATAGACATGCGCAATATTCGGGTTTGCGACCCAGCTTTCCAGCGTGTCGCTGCGGACGCGGCCATTGTCGGGCCATAGCGGCGCGTCGGTGAAGTCATCCCGGCAGCGCAGGAACCCGGCCGCATCGGCATACCAGCGGGTCACGGTCTCGGCGCTGATCGGCCAGCCCGAATTCTTGATCCAGGGCCGGGCCTCGAAATCGATCGGGTCGAACGGCACGCAGCGCCCACCCCATTGGTAGGAATTGCCGCCCAATGCACGGCAGCAGCCTTCTTCCAGCGGCACATGGTGGGTGGTGTCCAGCGTGCCCGCCTTGCCGAGGTCGTTTTTCTGCTCGTCCGGCCAGTAACTGCCGGATTCCAGCATCAGGACCTTCAGCCCGCGTTTGACACAGGCATGAGCCAGCCCGAGCCCGATCGGGCCTGACCCGACAACGCATATATCGGCGTCGGGAAAGCCCCGGAATGCCTCGAATGTCACGATCATGGCCGCACGCGCCTTCAACCCGTCATGGATATAGCAAGGCCTATGCCATCAGAAGGCGTCCGGCGCCAATTCATCCGGCCCGTTTCCGGCCTGTTTCCGGGCTTTTTCCGGGCATATGTTCGGGCTGTTTTTCGTATACGGCCGGTCACCGTCGCCAACTGCCAAAATCCCGCCAAAAGGGTGGCTTTCGTCCCCTCCGCCTGCTAGTGTTTTCTCAATAAATATAGGCGATTCGGGCATGGTCCCCGCCGCACGAGACCGGACACGCAGAAAGCCCCCTCATGAGTGACGACACGACCCCGCCGGACGAGCCGGAAACCCCTGAGAATGCAGGCGAAGGCCACCCCGCCCTCCCGGACGGAATCGAGCCGATTTCCATCGAATCCGAGCTGAAAAGCTCGTATCTCGACTATGCGATGAGCGTGATTGTCAGCCGCGCGCTGCCCGATGTGCGCGACGGCCTGAAGCCGGTGCACCGCCGCATCCTCTACGCCATGCAGGTCGGCGGCAATACGCCCGACAAACCGTACAAGAAATCCGCCAATATCGTCGGCGCCGTGATGGGTAACTTCCACCCGCATGGCGATAGCGCGATCTATGATGCGCTCGTGCGCATGGCCCAACCGTTCTCGATGGGCCTGCCCATGGTCGACGGACAGGGCAATTTCGGCTCGATCGACAATGATCCGCCGGCCGCCATGCGTTACACCGAAAGCCGGATGACCAAGGCGGCGACCTACCTGCTTGCCGACATCGACAAGGACACGGTCAACTTCCAGGACACGTATGACGGCTCGCAGCAGGAGCCGGTGGTCCTGCCGGCGCAGTTCCCGAACCTTCTGGTCAATGGCGGCGGCGGCATCGCGGTCGGCATGGCCACGAACATCCCGCCGCACAATCTGGGCGAAGTGATCGATGCAACCCTCGCCGTCATCGAGGACCCGCTGATCGACGACGAAGCCCTGCTCGAAATCGTGCCCGGGCCCGACTTCCCCACCGGCGGCCTGATCATGGGCCATGCCGGCAGCCGCAAGGGCCTGACCACCGGGCGTGGCTCGGTCATCATGCGCGCCAAGACCGATATCGAAGAGGCCAAGAACGGTCGCCAGGCCATCATCGTCACCGAGATTCCCTACCAGGTGAACAAGGCCGCGATGATCACCAAGATCGCCGAGCTCGTGCGCGAAAAGCGTGTCGAAGGCATTTCCGACCTGCGCGACGAATCCGACCGCAACGGTATCCGCGTTGTCATCGAGATGAAGAAGGACGCCAGCGCTGAAGTCGTGCTGAACCAGCTGTTCCGCTTCAGCCAGCTACAGACCAGTTTCGGCGTCAACATGCTGGCGCTCAATGGCGGCCGCCCGGAGCTGATGAACCTGCGCAAGGTGCTCGACTGCTTCCTGGCCTTCCGTGAGGAAGTGATCGTTCGCCGCACCAAGTTCGATCTCAACAAGGCCCGCGACCGGGCCCACGTCCTGGTCGGCCTGGCCATGGCCGTGGCCAATATCGACGAAGTGATCCGCATCATCCGCCACTCGCCAGACCCGGCGACGGCCCGTGAACAGCTGCTCGCGAAAGCCTGGCCGATCATGGACATGGGGCCGCTGCTCGAGCTGATCGCAGACCGGCGCACGCGCTGGTCAGGCGGCGACACAATCTACCTGTCGGACGAACAGGCCCGGGCCATTCTCGACCTGCGCCTGCACCGTCTCACCGGCCTTGGCCGCGACGAAATCGGCAATGAAGCCAAGGGCTTGTCCGACAAGATTGCCGACCTGCTCGATATCCTGCGGTCGCGCCCGCGCATCCGCGAGATCATCAAGGCCGAACTCAACGACGTGAAAGAAAAGTTTGCCGTGCCGCGCCGCTCCGCATTCGCGATGGGCGGCATCGACATGGAAGACGAGGACCTCATCGAGGTCGAGGACATGGTCGTCACCGTCACTCATGGCGGCTATGTGAAGCGCACGCCGCTCTCGACCTACCGGACCCAGCATCGCGGCGGCAAGGGCCGTTCGGGCATGTCGATGAAGGACGAGGATTTCGTGGTCAAGCTGTTCTCGGCGACCACGCATACCGAGATCCTGTTCTTCTCCTCGGCCGGCATGGTCTACAAGGAGAAGGTCTGGCGCCTGCCCGTTGGCGGGCCGAACTCGCGCGGCAAGGCGCTGGTCAATATCTTCCCGCTGGCCGCCGACGAACGCATCGAGAGCGTCATGCCGCTTCCGGATGACGAAACCGCGCACGAAGTGCTCGACCTGATGTTCGCCACCCGCTCCGGCACCGTTCGCCGCAACAAGCTGGCAGACTTCACGCGGGTCAACCGCAATGGCAAGATCGCCATGAAGCTCGACGAGGGCGACGGCATTGTCTCGGTCAAGATATGCTCCGAGCGCGATGACATCCTGCTCACCACTGCGCTGGGCCAGTGTATCCGCTTCCCTGTGACCGACGTGCGCGTATTCGCCGGGCGCAATTCGACCGGCGTGCGGGGCATCCGTCTCGGCGCCAACGACGAAGTGATCTCGATGGGCATCCTGCGCCATGTCGAAGCCAGTTCGGAAGAGGCGCGCGCCTATCTCAAGCATGCCTCGGCGATGCGCCGGGCCGCGACAGGTGAAGAAGAGGAAATCAGCGAGGATGAAGCCGACGAAGCCGTCGCCGAAGCTGCGCTGAGCGCCGGCCGGATTGCCGAACTGGGCGCCGCGGAGGAATTCATCCTCACGATTGCCGATGACGGCATGGGCAAGCGTTCGTCTGCCTATGATTACCGCACCACGGGACGTGGCGGCAAAGGCCTCGTGGCCCAGAATATCTGGGGCCGGGACAAGAAACAGGGGCCAACCAAGAAAGTGGCCCAGTCCTTCCCGGTCGATGACGGCGATCAGGTCATGCTGGTCACCGATGCCGGCCAGCTGATCCGCACCCCGGTCGACCAGATCCGCATCGCGGGCCGGTCCACGGGCGGCGTCTGGGTCCTGCGCACGGCCGAGGGCGAACACGTTGTTTCTGTTGCACGTCTTGTGGAAGACGCTGAAACCGATATGGATGAGGCTGACAAGGGTGGACCGTCTGAAACCGGCACACCTGACCCACAGGAATAGGTAACAGGGGGCGCCAGTGCATCGTATCGGACTTTACCCGGGAACATTCGATCCCCCGACCAACGGGCATATCGATATTTTTGGCCGGGCAATGAAACTGGTCGATACGCTCATTATCGGCGTTGCCATCAATGAGGCCAAGAAGCCGCTTTTCTCGCTCGAAGAGCGCGTCAACATGGTCAAATACGAGTGTGCGCGGTTCAACGGGCCCGGCATGGCGGAAATCAAGGTCATGCCAATGCATGGCCTGCTCATGAAGTTTGCCGAAGCATGCGGCGCGCAGATGATCCTGCGCGGGCTTCGGGCCGTCCAGGACTTCGAATACGAATTCCAGATGACGGCGATGAACGAGCAACTGAATCCCGACATTGAAACCGTGTTCCTGATGGCCGATGTTAGGCACCAGGCGGTCGCGTCGCGGCTCGTAAAGGAAATTGCGAGCCTCGGCGGCGATATTTCGCCTTTTGTAAGCCCTGACGTGAAACGCGCCCTCATGGAGAAATACGGTAAATGAAGCTCGCAACTTTGGTGATGGCCGCCTCCGCCCTTTCGCTGGGTCTGATGGCGTACGCGGATACGTCGACTCCGGTCGCGGCTGACGAGACTGCCGCCGCCCCGGCAATGACGGTCGAAGCGGCGAAGGCCGATGCCGCAAACTGGCGCGCGGTTGATCCGGAACGCCTGTTCATCTTCAAGACCAACAAGGGCCGCGTCCTGATCGAGGCCTTTCCCGAAGTTGCGCCCAAGCATTACACCCAGTTCACCGCGATCATCCGCTCGGGCGACCTTGACGGCACCACCTTCCACCGCGTGATCAATGGCTTCATGGCGCAAGGCGGCGACATTTTCGCGCTCAAGGGCCGCGAATCCGGCCTGCCGGACATTCCGGGCGAGTTCACTTTCCGCCGCAACCCGGTCGAAATGCCGCTTGATTCCAGCTTTGGTCCGGTCGACTCCGCGAAGAACGGTTATGTGAACGGCTTCCCGATGGTCACCCAAGCCTCGTTTTTCGCCGAAATGTCGAAGGACGGGATGGTCGAAAGCTGGATTCCGCATTGCCGTGGCATCGTGTCGACGGCCCGCACAGCTGATCCAAACTCAGCCAATTCGCAATTCTTCCTGATGCGCGACACGTCGCACCATCTCGACAAGGAATACACGGCCTGGGGCCGCGTGGTTGAAGGCGAAGATGTCGTTCTCGCGATCAAGGCCGGCAAGGACGCGCTGAATGGCGAAGTCAGCCTTCCGGACGTCCTGATGTCGGCCACCGTTGCCGCCGACCTGCCCGCGGCAGAGCGGCCCAATGTCTGGGTCGAACGCACGGACGGTCCCGTCTTCACGGCGAGCATTGCCGATGTGTCCGAGGATATGGATGTGTGCGAACGTCCGTCGGTCGCGGCCGTCGTCGAACACTAGCCGTCAGGCGCCTTTAGCGGGCACAGTGAACATGATGCCCGTGAACCTCGCCGACTTTCATTTTGACCTGCCGGAGCAACTGATCGCTCTGCGGCCCGCCGACCCGCAGGATTCTGCACGCTTGCTGGTCGTGCACGGCGACGGGCGTCTGGAAGATGCGAGCATCCGCGACCTGCCGCGCTACCTCTCGTCCGGCGATGTGCTTGTGTTCAATGATACGCGTGTCCTGCCGGCCGCCCTGAAAGGCGTACGCCCGGCGCGCAACGAGGCGGGCGCCGATGTTGCCTGTGATGTGAACCTGGTCGAACGCGTGGACGATCACACGTGGTGCGCACTCGCCCGGCCCGGCAAGCGGCTGAAACCGGGCGACGCGATCCATTTCGCCGAAGGCTTCCGGGCCGTGATCACACAGCGCGTCGACGGCGGGGAGATCGAACTCGCCTTCTCGCTGGCCGGACCGGAACTGGAACAGGCGCTCGACGCGCATGGCGCCATGCCGCTGCCGCCATATATCGCGCGCCGACGTCCTGCCGATGCGCGTGACCGGGAGACATACCAGACCAGTTTTGCCGGCGAGGATGCGGCCTCTGTCGCGGCGCCGACGGCCGGCCTGCACTTCACGCCCCGCCTCCTGTCGGAACTGGATGCCGCGGGCCTGCAGCGCGAAACGGTTCGCCTCCATGTCGGTCTCGGTACGTTCAAGCCGCTCGAAGACGCGCAGATCGAAGCCAATCGCCTGCACGCCGAATGGCGCCGGCTGACGCCGGAGACCGCGGGTCGCCTCAACGCCGCCCGGGCTGCCGGACACCGCAGTGTCCCTGTCGGCACAACCGCGATGCGCACGCTGGAAAGCTGCACCACACCAGCAGGCACGCTCGCCCCGGCTACCGGCCCGACCGATATCTTCCTAAAACCGGGCGACGCTGTGCGCGCCACCGACGCGCTGGTCACCAATTTTCACCTGCCGGGTTCCAGCCTGTTCATGCTGGTCTGCGCGTTGATGGGAACGGATGTTATGCAGGCGGCCTATGCCCATGCCATTGCTTCGAACTATCGCTTCTATTCCTATGGTGACGCCTGCCTGCTGTTGCCCTGACAAAAAAATCCCCACGCCGTGGCGCAGGGATTTTCCAGTCGGATCGGGTTTTATCTAGCGTATACGGACGACAACGCGAGCGTCCTTCGCCTCGTATTTGCGGCCACGATCATCGTAGCAGAACGTGGAATCATAGCGGACCCGCTCGCCGTCTTCCCATGTGTACTGGAAGGAATCATAACAGTCATACCCGTTATACCGGGCGTTCCATGTCTGCTCGCGCCGCACTTCATGACGTGTGTGCCAGCGGTCGGATTCATAGCCGTCGTACACGTAATGCGCGTGCGAGTGACGCGCGTGCGGGTCGCCGCTGCGGACACCTACGCGGGCATCAACATCTGTTTCGACACCAACGCCGACACCAAGCCCCAGCTGGGCCGTGGCGGGCAGGATGGCGATGCTCGATCCGATGCCGAGTGCACCGATAATGGCGATATGTTTCAAGGACTTAATCATTGTCAGCTCCTTAGTGTTGCGCCCAACGAACGGCTGGGCTTCCACAAGGTTCCTGACAGTGTGCGTCAAGCCTTGGCGGTCAGTGCCCCCGGTCCGCGCAGCTCTTCCATCGTGCGGATCGCCTTGGCCGCTGTGATGCGGGCCAGGTGCCGGCCTTTCTCGTCGCGCCAGTCGGCTTCGACCAGGCCGGTGGTCTTGCCACGGCTGACGAGCCGGCCTTCGATCGTGATCAGGCCATGCGGCACCGGGCGCAGGATTCGCGTCTGCAATTCCATTGTGGTGAACCATTCGCCGTCTTCCAGCGCGCTGGCCATCGTCATTGAAACAATATGGTCGGACAGTCCGGCAACCCAGCCGCCGAAGACGCGCCCCTCATTGATGTCGCGCGAGCCGTCATTCGGCCATTCATAGCGGGTGTGGCCGTAGGAAACCTCTTTCAGCCAGAGGTCGGGGCGGATGCCGAGATTCTTGATGCCGGGCGGAAAATCCCACGTGCCGTTTTTCAGGCGGGCGAAGAATTCTGACTGTTGGGTGGAGAGTTCGGTACGGCTCATGCGAGGCGGGCTCCGTTGGGCACCGGCAAGGTCGGGCGAGAACATCACGATGGCGCCATCCGCATCGGGAAACCCGAGCGTCAGCGCTTCCGACATGAACTTGCCGATCTGGCGGGGCGGGAAATTGACGACGGCGGCAACCTGTTTGCCGACAAGCGTCTCGGGTGTGT
Organism: uncultured Alphaproteobacteria bacterium; assembly: GCA_963973995.1. GTDB lineage: Bacteria > Pseudomonadota > Alphaproteobacteria > Caulobacterales > Hyphomonadaceae > Hyphomonas. Next base: position 703,546 of record CAXBCO010000002.1, on the reverse strand, counting down.
AATGCACCGTGACCTGCGCCGAACTCTTTTTCACGCCAACGCCCGCACCGAAATCGATCACCAGCCGCAAGGCGGGCTTGCGGGCGCCGTCCAGAGGGGCGGCTTCAAGGATCGTTCCGATACGGATGTCGATTTCGCGGAAGATGGCGAAATCGGTTGGCGCCGCCTCCGGAGAGTCCGGTTCGTCAGTCAGGTGCATGTCGGGTTCAGCACGTTGCGCCGCCATCGACGACCATCATCTGGCCGGTCATGTAGGCGCCCGCCTTCGAGGCGAGGTACACGGCCGCGCCGGCGATCTCTTCCGGTTCGCCGATACGGGCCATCGGCGTGCCGCTCAGGGCGCGCTTCAGGTTGTTCGGGTCTTCCCACAGGGCGCGGGCGAAGTCAGTGCGGATCAGGCCCGGCGCGATACAGTTCACGCGGATATTGTCCTTGCCGTATTCGGTCGCCAGGTTGCGGGCGAGCTGGAAATCAGCCGCCTTCGAGATGTTGTACGCGCCGATGATCGGCGAACCGCGCAGGCCGCCAATCGACGAGACGAGGATGATCGCGCCGTCCTTGCGCTCGCGCATTTGCGGCATGCACATCTGGATCAGCCAGTGGTTAGAGATGATGTTGTTCTGGAGGACTTTCTCGAACTGCTCGTCGGTGATGCCTTCCATCGGGCCGTAATACGGGTTGGCCGCTGCGTTGCAGACAACCACGTCGACCTTGCCGAACGCCTTGTTCGTCGCGTCGACCATTGCCTGCAATTCGTCCTTGGACGAGATGTTTGCGGGCACGGCAATCGCGGTGCCGTCGCCATGCTTCTTGTTGATGGCGTCGGCGACTTCCTGACAGGGGCCGGGCTTGCGGGAGGAGATCGTCACCTTGGCGCCCTGATCGGCCATGGCCTCGGCAATCGCCCGGCCGATGCCGCGCGAAGATCCTGTAATAATGGCTGATTTTCCGGATAGATCAAACAGGCTCATGGCACCGCTCCCTCGTGTTTTTTGTCTGGGTCGAGGGTAAGGTCTGACGCGCCCTGCCGCTAGGGGTTACCTAGCGAAAGGCGCAAATTAGGTGGTTTCGGGCGTCTTGTGCGGTTGCCCCCGGGGGCCTAGGCCAGCAGGTTCCATTCTTCCGCCAGGATTTCCGCGAGGCGTTCGGTACGCTTCCGCACGACTTCCGGTGTCCAGGCGTCCTGGTCCATCAGGTCGCGGGTGAGGGCAAAATCCGCACCGCCGCCACCGTTGAAATAGACTTCCTTCTTGGCGCGGTAGTCGAGCCGGTCGGCCTTCTGGTTCACCTTGTTGGTCAGCAGCACGAAATTGCCGAGCGTGTCGCACTGTTCGCGGCGCTTGGCCGGGTCGGGCCAGGTAACCATCCAGTGGCTGTCCTCGTGCACATTGCGCGGCAGGACGTGCTCGACCGTGGCGTCCGATTCCGGAGGAATGGTGAAGCCGCCATCCAGCGCCGCATTGAGCCGCAGCGCCATGGCGCGTCTCTGGCCGAATGTCGCGAACCGGCCCAACAGGCGCTCGCGCACCTTGCGGGCTTCATCCTTCGAGATGGCGAAGGGGCCGTTTTTCGCGAGGAGCGTGCGTTCATTCGTCACCGCGTCACTGACCTTGTTGAAGCGCTTGTTGCGCTGGTCCTTGTCGTGGAGGACCAGCTGGATGACGTAGCCGAGACGTTCGAGGCCAGTAAAGAATTGCGGCGCGATCGGGGAGTCGATCCCGCGCTCGACGAGGAACTTGAGGGCAGGCGCGCGCCAGCTCTGCTGCTCCAGCGCGCGCAACTGGTTGAGCTTGTCGGCGACAAGGGCGGCGTTCGGGCCGTCAGTCACTTTGGCGGTCGTGATTTGCCGATAGGCGGCGACATAGTTCGGCAGCATGTCGTCGAGGAATTTGCGCGGGTCGATTTTCGACAGGACGGCCTTCTGGAAACCGGCGACGAGATCGCCCTTGGGGGAGCGGTCATGGATCGCGCGGATCTGGCGCAACAGGTCATCAAAGGCGCCGCCGCCGAGAATGGCCTCGTGTTCGGCCCAGCGTTCGGCATAGGCATTGGCTTCCTTGACCGAGAACTTTGCCTTCTGGAACAGCTCGGTCTTGATGATGTCGTGTGCGTCGGGTTCCTTGCCGCGCGTGTTGAGCACCCTGAAGACCTTGAAACCCTGGTCCTTGTCATTCACGACGACCCGGACCAGCGCGCAACCGGTGACAACCGTATCCGTCAGCGCATGGCGACGCTCATCCGGCATCTGCTTCAGCTCCTTCAACAGGGCGCTGGCATTTCCAACCATGCGTTGCTGGCTGTCGCTTTCGCCCGGCTCGTTCCGGAGTGTCTTTGTTGCGCCAAGACGCTGGATGGTATCGCGGAAAAACGCGCCGTCCATATAGTTCAGCGTCAGGCGCCAGTTGGCCGCTTCGCCCAGCATAGGACGCGGATCATCGGCAATCATGGCGTGCAGCGCGGCGGCGCGCTCCTTGTCGGGTTCGAGGTCGCGCAGCACGGCCAGAAGGATGGTCAGAGTGGTCAGTCGCTGCTGCCCGTCGACAATCTCCACCATTCCGGACTCGGCGCCATTCACGAGAACGATCGCGCCGATGAAATGCGGGATATTGCTGTCGGTTGCTTCGGCAAGGTCACCGAGCAGGTCGAGGGCTTCGCGCTCTCCCCATGAATAACTACGCTGGTAGGGCGGCATGCACAGGCGTTCTCCCTGTCCGAATATGCCGCTTAGCGAGCTCTCCTGAGCTCGTACGCCAAGGTCCATTTCAATTCCCCTATACAGCCCTTTTCCCTAGCCCTTGCCAAACCCCATCACAACGCGGGATGAACCGTTGGCAATGTGTTTGGGCAAAAGTGTGACGGGAGAGTAACGGTATGCGTCTTGTGAGATTTGAAATTGAGGGCGTGACACGCTTCGGCGCCTTGCGGGCCGACTCTGTCGTCCCGCTTGTTGGCGACACGATGGCGGCTGCATTGAAGGCCGACGCGTCGGGCGATCCTGTTCCCTTGAGTGAAGTCACCCTGCTTGCACCGGTCGCGAAGCCGGGCAAGATTCTCGGTATCGGCGTCAACTATGCGGCGCATGCGGCGGAGAGCGTCAGCTTCATCGACACGAAGAAGCCCGACGTCCAGAAATGGTTCAACAAACAGGTTACGGCGGTGAACGGGCCGTATGCCGACGTCCACCTGCCGAAAGTCTCCGAACAGCTCGACTATGAAGGCGAACTCGTCGTCATCATTGGCAAGCATGGTCGCCACGTGCCGCGCGAGCGCGCATTCGAGATCGTCGCCGGGGTGACCGTCGGTTGCGACTATTCGGTGCGCGACTGGCAGCGTGCCAGCCAGACCATGATCATGGGCAAGGGCTTCGACACCCATGCCGTATTTGGCCCTGCCATTGTCACCCTGGACGAGATCGACGACCTGTCCGCGCTCGAGCTGCGCACCTTCGTCAATGGAGAGCCGCGCCAGGTCGGATACGTTCGCGACCAGATCCATGACATCGCCGCCCAGATTGCGCATCTCACGGCCGCTTTCACGCTGGAACCGGGCGATGTCATCTTCACCGGCACGCCGGCCGGGGTCGGGGCAGGGCATACGCCGCCGAAATGGTTGAAGGTGGGCGACCGTGTCCGCGTCGAAATCGACTGTCTCGGTTTCATTGAGAACGAAATCGTAAGGGAACCGGGTGAGACCGTCATCTGGTAGACCGGAGCTCCCTTGCATGCGAATCATCATCCTGCTGGCCAGTCTCGCATTGGCAGCCTGCGGCGGACCGACCACCCCCTTGCCACCCCCGGACACCCCCGGCTTCCACATCACCAGCACGGACTTCGTATTACTGCCGTGCGGACCTGTGACGGTCCCGAATCCCTGCGTTCTGGTGATGGCGGGCGGAAAGCGTGTCCTTTTTGGCACACCTGGCGGCGTGGCAGAGGGACTGTCGCCGGAAGACCTCCGGAATCTCGATGCGGTAATGCTGTTTTCACTGCGCGGCGACGACCTCGAAGGCCTCGACGAGGTGCGCAATTCCAGTTGGCGCGCAGGCCATGAAACGGCCCTCCGCGTCTCTGGTCCCGTCGGCACAAGCGAAGTTCTGTCCGCGATCAACAAGGCCTATGAAGCGTCGGATGCCTTCACCTTTGTGGAAGAGGCTCCGGCAGGCGGATTCAATGCGGCCGTCCTCAGGCCCCTGCCGGGGGAGAAGGACACCAAGACACGTGTCTTCGACACGGGCGACCTCGTCGTTACCCATCTGGTGAACGATACCGGGCGGGTGGGTTACTGGGTTGATTATAATGGTGTTCGTCTCGTGCTCGAACCGTGCGGCATGACCCAGGCCACGCAGTTCGCAGGAGAATCACGCCTGACCGTGGCCTGCCAGAACAGCGCGCTGACCTGGCCGATTGCGGAACTGGTTTTCGTCGTCCGGGGTGAAGCTGAAACAGGCATTGAAGCGCCATGAAGCGACGGGGCCCCGCCAAGCCGCAGGGCCCCGTTCTCCCCCGAGATTGCCCCCGCTCCGGCCAATAAAATGGCCATGGACCAGTGCAACGGGATCGGCCTCGGGTACCGCCGACCTTAACCTTTGTCTAGTCTCGGAAGACGTGTCATGAGTGTGACTCAAAAGTGTCTGTGACCTTGGCGCAACGGTGGACGGCGGCGGGATTGCCGGGGATGGCAAATCAGGCCATTTCCACGCAATTCGTTAACCAATTGGCCATATCTGTTAAGGTTGATGGATTGAACTGGGTGCTGAACGTATGACTTTTGTCCTGTTCCTGCTGTACATCGCAATAGGCAGCGGCGTCGGCTACGGCGTGAATACCTATGCGGGTCTCAGCCTGCCGCTGTCGATCGCCAGCGGAGCGATCACTTCGGTGATTCTCGCCCAGATTCATGTCCTCACCGCCAGCAGCCGCTCGCGTCAGCAACTGGACGAGCGCATGGACCAGGTCGAGCGCAGGAACCGCGACACGGCAGAGCGGGTCGACGTCATCGACGCGCGCACCGAAGCTGTCGAAGCCACCGTGAAGCATGAGTTGACCGAGCGCCGCGATGCGCTGGTTTCCGAGATGAAACAACTCGAAGGCCTGATCGACAGGCTCTCGCGCAGCTTCGAATCGAAACTGTCCGAGCCGTCCATCGTATCGGCCGTCGCGCCGCAGGAAGATGCCGTACTGCGTGACGTGAAGGATGCGCTGAAGGACGGCCGCGTTGACCTGCACCTCCAGCCCATCGTGTCGCTGCCGCAGCGCCGTGTGTCATTCTATGAAGGCTTCACGCGCCTGCGCCGTCCGGACGGTTCGCTGATCCTGCCGGCTGAATTCCTGGATGCCGGCCGTCGTGCCAACCTGATGGGAATCATCGACAATTTCACATTGTTCCGGTGCGTCCAGATCGTCCGCCGCCTGGCCGAACGTGACCGCCGCGTCGGTGTGTTCTGCAATATTGCGGCATCGTCGCTGGAGGATTCGGCTTTCTTCCCGATGTTCCTGCAATTCATGACCGAGAATCGCGACCTGTCCGGTGCCGTGATTTTCGAGATTCGCGCAGACCAGTTTGAAACGCGCTCGCGCACGATGCGGGACAATATGGACCGGCTCACCGCGCTTGGCTTCCGCTTCTCGATTGACCATGCAACGGACCTGTCGCTCGACCTGCCACGCCTCCAGGCTGCCGGCGTCCGCTTCGTGAAGATGAACGGCACGACCCTGATCGACCAGTTGCGCGATCCGCGCGGTGCGCGGCCCGTTTCGTCGATCAACCGCCGGGTCAATGGCGAGGAAGTCAGCGCCGTCTTCTCGCGCTATGGCGTCACCATGATCGCGGAAAAAATCGAGGACGAAGCCAGCGTCGTCGAAATTCTCGAATACGACATCCCGTACGGGCAGGGCCACATTTTCGGTGCGCCGCGTCCGATCAAGGCGTCCCTCATGGAAGAGACCGCCCCGCCACAGGCGCTGGTTGAGCGCCTGTCCAGCTTCGGCTGAGCGCGCGGCATCATTTTGCCCCAATCGCTGAGCTTAATGTGCCTGTCCGGTTGAGACGGGAGTAGCCTTATGCGTCTGATTGCCTTGCCCCTTTTCCTGTTCGCCTTTGCCTGCGCGGCGACGGCGCAGACGCCGCCCGATGTGCTGACCGTCCGGGCCATCCTGCCAGATCCGCAAGAGTTCGAGGTACCGCCCGCCCTTGAAAAGATCGAAGACCATTCGGTCGTCCTGCTGGACCTGACCATGTCGGTCGACGCCTATCCGTCATTCGAAAATGCCGACGGCACCTACACAATGATCGACGGCGATTGTGAATTCGGCCCGATGGACGGGATTCGCATGATGTCCGTGCCGACAGGGTCCAACCATCTGCTCCTGAACATACGTCCGGGCGATCCGGCGCAGTTCGCTGCCAATAGCGTATCCTGCGAATACATGCCCAGCCTGCAGTCCGGCGAGAATATCGGCCAAGTGATGACGGTGCGGGGCTGCTATCTCGCGAATGAGCATTCCATCCCCACGGCGGCGCTGTATGTGCTCAACCCGCTGCCGGCGAGCGCCTGCGGCCTGACCCAATAGAGTAGGACCGGATTGACCGTGACTGCGGTGCAGCCTAGGTCGCGGCGCATGACAAAGCTCCAGTTCCCCCAAGGCCTGTCCACGATTGCGCAGGACTTTGATTCCATCCTCTGTGACGTGTGGGGGGTGATCCATAATGGCCGTGCGGCCTTCACGGAGGCCTGCGAGGCACTGGTGAATTTCCGCGCGCAGGGCGGCCGCGTATGCCTGATCACCAATGCGCCGGTGCCGAAGGCGCAGGTCATTCGCTATTTCGAGCCGCTCGGTGTGCCGTCGGACGCCTTTGACGATTGCGTCTCGTCCGGGGATGCGACGCGCGCTGAACTCACGCTGCGCCGCGACAAGACGATCTGGCGGCTTGGGTCCGACGAAGGTTTCGAGCACGACAAATACCTCTACGATGGCCTCGACCTGGCTTTTGTCGACAGTGCCGACGCGGACCTGTTGCTGTGCATTGGCCTGCGTGACCAGGTGAATGACTTGCCGGGAGACTATGCGGCGGAGCTCAAACAGGGCGTTGATCGCAACCTGCCAATGATTTGCGCGAATCCGGACAAGCAGGTGCGCGTTGGCGGCAAGCTCTACTGGTGCGCGGGCGCGCTGGCCGAGATCTATGAAGACTTGGGCGGGACAGTTGTCTATCCCGGCAAGCCGCACGCCGCGATCTACCGGCTGGCGGTGGAGCGTTTGCGCGATCTTGGCGCTGAGCCGTCGCGCATCCTGTGCATCGGTGACAGTCCCGCAACCGACGTGCGAGGCGCACGCCTGCAGGGCTATGACAGCCTCTATGTCGGGACGGGCCTGAAGGAGCACGGCGCGGACTTCGAGCAGGAAGTGACCGACCTGCTGGCCGACTATGGTGAACAGGCCACATACGCCATGACGGGCCTAAGATGGTGACGTGGGCATCGCCCGCGTGTAACGAACCTTTCAGATCAATATCGGAGACCCGAACGTATGAGCGAGTTCAACGGCTACAAGTATGAAGACCTGGATATCGGAATGGCGCACGAGACCGTGCACACGATTACGGAAGACGACATCCAGCGGTTTGCAGAAGTGTCGGGCGACTACAATCCCCTGCACATGAACGACGAATTCGCCGCAAAGACCGTTTTCGGACGCCGCATTGCGCATGGCGCGCTGACGGCCAGCTATATCTCGGGCATCTTGGGCAACAATCTGCCAGGTCCCGGTGCGATCTTCATCGGCCTGTCCATGCGCTTCAAACGCCCGGTGCATATCGGCGATACGGTGACGGTTCGTGCGGAAGTCGCCGAGAAGCAGGACCGGGGCAACCGGGTGACCCTGAAAGTGGAATGCACAGTTGACGGCAAGCGCGTCATCACGGGCGAAGCCGAAGTGGTTGCGCCGCGCCGGGAGGCCTGATGGCCGTTTTTGCCGACTATCGCGGATTGCCGGAGCGTGCGCGGGGCGCGTCGATCGCGCTCGGCAACTTCGATGGATTGCATGCCGGGCACCGGGCCGTGATCGACGCGGCCCGCAAGGCCGGGCATGGCAAGTTCTCCGTCGCGACATTCGAGCCGCCGCCGCGTGCCTATTTCCGGCCCAATGACCCCCCATTCCGCATCTTCCGTCCGGAACGGCGCAATGCCAGCATTCTCGCCGAGGGCGCGGATGCAGTGTTCGAATTGCCGTTCAATGGCGAGATGGCGGCGATGACGGATGAGGCATTCGTGCGAGCAGTGCTGGTCGAGGGGCTGGGCGTGTCGCACGTGTCCGTCGGATTCGACTTCCGGTTCGGGCGCGGACGGATGGGCCATGCGGCGCGTCTCTCCAGCCTGGGCCGGGCGCTTGGTTTCGGCGTGTCGATCGTCGAAGAAGTGACGGAACTTGGCGCCAAGGCCTCGTCCACGGCGATCCGGCAGGCCCTGATGGCCGGCGAGCCGGAAGTCGCGGCCGAGATCCTCGGCAACTGGTGGATCGCCGACGGGGTAGTTGAGTCGGGCGAGAAAAACGGCCGCACGTTCGGCTTTCCGACAGCGAATATCCACCTCAACGACCTGATCCACCCGCGGCATGGCATTTACGCAGTCCGCGCACGGGTCGAGGGAGAAACCGCATGGCGCGATGGCGTCGCCAGTTTCGGACGCACGCCCACGACCGGCCTGCGCGACCCTGTGCTTGAGACGTTCATTTTCGACTTTGATCGGGACATCTATGGCAAGTGGCTGGAAGTGCAGCTGGTGTCTTACCTACGACCGGAAGTGAAGTTCGAAAGCGTCGATGACCTGATTGCGCAAATGCGCAAGGATGCTGCGGAAGCGCGCCTGCGACTTGAAGCGGCTGCTTTCCCGCCCAATTAGCGCCTGATTTGTCTCGAAAACTAATGCTGCCCGACGGAACTCCGGACCGTCTCCCGTGTTGGAATTCGTATGCAGAAAGTCATCGTGTCCCTATGCTTGTCCGTTGCCCTGCAACTTGGCGCGCTTGCCGAGGGGCCGGACGGAAGCATTCGGGCACCGGACATGCTGGTCGGTTCTGTCGGCGCGGGTGATTTGCACCTGCTGCTGGACGACATGGATGCGCATTTGACCATCACGGGGGTCAACGACCGGCAGGCGCCCTATGTCTTTGCGACGACCAGGAACGGTACGCCCTTCGCCATCTATACGGCGTGCGCCAATCCGGACGGTACCGATTGCCGGGGACTTGAATTCCTCGCAGGTATTGATTCCGGGCGGTCGGTCGATGAGGTCAGCCAGGTCAATCAGGCCTATGCAGCCGTATCGGTCTACAAGTCCGATCCGGAAACGGTCCATATCTCGCGCTATGTCATTCTCGATCATGGCGTGACCTGGGCCAACCTGCTGGAGAACGCCACAGTGTTCGAGGCGCTGTGTGAACATGTCATGGAAGACCTGTCGGAACAGCGGCCCCCAGCGCCCGAAGATGGCGCCAGATAGTGACAGCGCTGGCCCCGCCTGCTAGGCGAAAAGCATGGCACGGATACACTGCATTCGAATTAGACGCCCGGCGGCGCACTGACCCGGTTTGACGGGGCGGGCGAAGCCGGGAATTCATGCTGCAGAAAACCATCCAGAAACCCGTGGCAAAGCCATGGGAAACCCGTATCAGACACATAGATACCGCAAGAAGCCATACAGAGCCCCATGACCGATTCCCTGACCGACCGCGACTACCGCGACACGCTGTTCCTGCCGACAACCGATTTTCCGATGCGCGGCGGCCTGCCGCAGCGCGAACCGGAATGGATCAAACGCTGGGACGAGATGAAACTGTACGGCCAGCTGCGGGCCGATGCGAAGGCGCGGGGGGCCAAGCAGTGGATCCTGCATGACGGCCCGCCCTATGCGAACGGCCACATCCACCTCGGCACGGCGATGAACAAGATCGTCAAGGATATCATCGTGCGCAGCCACCAGATGGCCGGCTTCGATGCCTCTTACCTGCCGGGCTGGGACTGCCACGGCCTGCCGATCGAATGGAAGGTGGAAGAGGAATTCCGCGGCAAGAACCGCGGCAAGGACGATGTGCCGGGCGACGAGTTTCGTGCCGCTTGCCGCGCCTATGCCGAAAAATGGGTCGAAATCCAGGGCCGGGAATTCCGCGCACTCGGCATCGAGGGCGAATGGGACAATCCCTACCTGACCATGAAGTTCGAGAGCGAGGCGACCATCGTGGCCGAGTTCCTGCGCATGGCGATGCAGGGCGCGCTGGTACGCGGCGCGAAGCCGATCATGTGGAGCCCGGTGGAGCGCACCGCGCTCGCCGAAGCGGAAGTGGAATATTACGACCGCAAGGTGCCGGTGATTTGGGTGAAGTTTCCAGTCACTGGGACAGCTGAGTTCATCTCTTCACAACAAGATAATTCTGGTGCGAGCCCACTTGATGCTCTCGCTGATGCGAGCGTCGTTATCTGGACCACCACGCCTTGGACGATCCCGGCCAACCAGGCCGTCTCCTTCAGCCCCGAAATCGCCTACGGCCTCTACACAGTCGATGCCGTCATGAGCGAGGAAGAGCTGGGCTTTGCGCCCTACGCGAAAGCAGGCGAGAAACTCATCATCTCCGATGATCTCGCTCAGGCCGTTATGGACGGTGCCAAGGTCAGTGCCTTCACACGCGTCTCTGACGTCGATCCGACAGGCTGGACGCTCAAGCACCCTCTCTCCGGAATGGATGCTTTCTTCGACAAACCCATCCCCATGCTTTCCGGCGGGCACGTTACCGCTGATGCCGGTACAGGCTTCGTGCACACCGCGCCGGCGCATGGTGAGGACGACTTCAATGTCTGGGTCGAGTCCGGTCGCACGACACAGGACATCCGCCAGATCGTCGATGCCGATGGCTGCTACACGCCCGACGTGCCGCGTTTCGCGGGCATGGACATCATCCGCACCAGCGGCAAGAAGCGCGGCGAGCCGGGAAAGGCGAACAATGAAGTGATCGCGGCGCTGGCCGAGAGCGGCAACCTGCTGGCGCGCGGCATCACGACAATCCGCGATGCCCACTCGTGGCGCTCCAAGGCGCCGGTCATCCGCCGGGCCACGCCGCAATGGTTCATCTCGATGGACAAGTCGGGCCCGAACGGCAAGTCGCTGCGCGAGAATGCCCTCGCCGCCATCGACGCGACCGAATTCTTCCCGGCGACGGGCCGCAACCGCCTGCGCTCCATGGTGGAAGGCCGCCCTGACTGGCTGATCAGCCGCCAGCGCAATTGGGGCGTACCGATCACGATCTTCGTCGACAAGTCCGGCCAGCCGCACACGGCAGCGCTGCCGGCCGACACGGCCAAGGCGTTGAACGAGACGATCAAGGCCGCCATCGCCAAGGGTGGGGTCGAAGCCTGGTTCGATACGCCGAAAGAGACCTTCCTGTCGGCGCATGGCATCAATGCGGCGGACTGGGACAAGGTGACGGACGTGCTCGACGTCTGGTTCGACTCCGGCACGACGCATGCGTTCGCGCTGCGCGAGCGCGGCATCATCGACGCCGAGACCGGACAGGCCGATCTCTACATGGAAGGCTCAGACCAGCATCGCGGCTGGTTCCAGTCATCGCTCCTGGAATGCTGCGCGACGCGCGGCATGGCGCCTTACAAGCAGGTGTTGACGCACGGCTTCATCGTCGATTCCGAAGGCAAGAAGATGTCGAAATCGATCGGCAACACGATCGAGCCGGAACAGATTGCCAAACAGTATGGCATCGAGATCCTGCGCATCTGGACGGCCTCAGGCGATTATACCGAAGACCTGCGGATCTCCGACGAGATCATCAAGGGATCGGTGGAATCCTATCGCAAGCTGCGCAACACGGTGCGCTACATGCTGGGCGCGCTGGAAGGCTACACGGCAGAGGAAGCCATCGCCGCCGACAAGATGCCCGGCCTCGAGCGCTGGGTGCTGCACCGCCTGTCGGAACTCGATGCCCAGGTGCGCGCGGCTTACAATGTCTATGATTTCAAGAAGGTGATGAGCCTGCTGGTCAATTTCTGCGGCGTCGACCTGTCGGCGGTCTATTTCGACATTCGCAAGGACAGCCTCTATTGCGATCCGCGTTTTGAAACAGCGGAAGCCTGGGACAAGGCGACCGCGGTGTTCGGCAACCGTCGGCGCGCGGCGCGCACGGTGATGGCGGCGGTGCTGGAGCGGCTCCTCACTTGGCTGGCGCCGGTGATGCCGTTCACGATGGAAGAGGCCTTTCTCGAAAGCCACATCAAGGACAGTGCTGCGTCCGTACACCTGCTGCAGTTTCCGGACACGCCGTCGGGTTGGCAGGACGCCGAGCTTGCGGCGCGCTGGGAGAAGATCTTCACCGTGCGGCGCGTCGTGACAGGCGCACTGGAAGTGGAGCGCCGCGAGAAGCGGATTGGCGCATCACTGGAATCCTCACCGCGCGTGCTGATTGCCGACGAGGCGCTGATCAAGGCGTTCAAGGGCGAGGATCCAGGCGACCTGTTCATCACATCGGGCGCAGAGCTCGTGCATTCGTCGGCGGGCGAGGGCGGCGGGTTCACGCTGGATGATACGCCAGGCGTGATCGTCTATCCCGTCAAGGCGGATGGTGTGAAGTGCCGGCGCAGCTGGAAATATTTTGATCCGGCAACGGCGAACCCGGCTTTCCCCGATATCACGCCGCGCGACGCGCTGAGCGTGAAGGCCTGGGACGCGACACACAGCTGATCGTTCACGGATTGTTGAGCGGACGCGCTTCGGCATTGGTTGCCGGGGCCACGCTGCGCGTTTAGGCTTCCTCCAAAACACGACAATGATCGGGAGGGACAGATCATGAAATATCTCGCTATTGCCTTGCTGGGCACGACGATACTCGGCGCTTGCGCGACACCGGTCGCGGAGGCGCCGGAAGCAGAAGCCGCATTGGTCGAGGCGCCCGCTTCGCCTGCCGAAGTCTCCGTAGCCGAGACGGCTCCGGAAGCGGAAATGCTGGTCGCGCCAGCCGTCATTGATGTCGCAACTGTGTCCGGGGCGCTGGCTGCCGCAGACACCCGCTCCGACGAAGACAAGGCGCGCGATGCTGGCCGCAAGCCGGCCGAGGTGCTGGCCTATCTCGGCCTCAAGCCCGGCGACACGGCGGCGGACTTCATTGCGTCGGGCGGCTGGTACACCGAAGTGCTGTCGATCGCGGTCGGGCCGGACGGCAAGGTCTATGCCCAGAACAGCGAAGCGGCGCTCGCCCTGCGCGACCGGGCCTATGACAAGGCGCTGACGGCGCGGCTTGCCGGTGACCGGCTGGCAAATGTCGTGCGCAAGGACGAAGAGCTGACGGCACTGACCATCCCGGCTGGCAGCGTGGACGTGGCGCTGACAGGGCTGAACTTCCATGATGTTTATAATGCCTATGGTCCTGAGGCGGCGGTCGGGTTCCTGTCCGCCATTCGCGGCACGCTGAAGCCTGGGGGTGTGCTTGGCGTGATCGATCATGCCGGCGCGCCTGAGGCAGACAATAATGAACTGCACCGGATTGACCCGGCCCTTGCGGTGGCATCGGCCGAGGCCGCAGGATTTCGCGTTGACGTGAACAGCGATATCCTGGCCAGCGCGGCTGACGATCACACGAAAAACGTGTTCGACCCGGCCGTGCGCGGCCAGACCGACCGGTTCATTCTGAAGCTGACCAATCCTGAATAAGACAGGGCGCGGCGTCCTGCATAACGGCGGGACGCCCGCACGGTGGCCCGAACCTGCACAGAATCGCTTGATCGGCGGGGCCGGGTCTGCAATCTGCACGGCATGAAGTTCAATCCGGCAAATATATGGGCGCTGGCCCTGGTGCCTGTCGTGATCCTGGCCGATCAGGTGTCGAAATGGCTGATCCTGTCAGAGGCGCGGTTCAATGCGCTGCCTTGTCTGGATGGGACTGTGGCCTGCGGCCGGATGGCTGTGCCGGGGCCGATTGACCTGAGCATGTTGTGGAATCGGGGCATGAGCTACGGTTTCCTGCAATCCGAAGGGATCATGCGCTGGGTGCTTGCGGGCGTGATGCTGGTGATCGCGCTGGGATTCCTGGTCTGGCTGCTGCGGGCCGAGGGACGGCTGCTCAAACTGTCGCTGGCTCTGGTTGTAGGGGGCGCCTTCGGGAACCTGATCGACCGGGTGCGTTTCGGCGCCGTGGTCGACTTTATCGACGCCAATGCGTTGTTTTTCCCATGGGTCTTCAATGTGGCCGATGCTGCGATTAGTGTTGGAGCGGTCTTGCTGTTTGTCGACCAGTTCTTACTGTCGGGTCGAAAGCAGGCTAAGGCCTGAATATGAGTATTAAAACCGATGCCAACCCGAGGCGAGGACGCCCTATCATGATGAAACCTGTTCTTCTTATCGCAGCTGGGGCTGCCCTGGCAGTGACGAGCGCCTGCAGTTCCGGCAGCGGCGGCGCGCGCACGCCTGACGAGTTTCGCGTCGTGACCAAGGCGCCGCTGATTATTCCGCCGGAATATGCCTTGCGTCCGCCACCGGCTGGAGGATCGCTGCCAGCAGAAGTCGATCCGGACCGCACCGAAGTGGCAACCGCATTCGGTACGACCGTCGGCAAGGATGCCAGCAAGTCCGAGCGCGCCCTCGTGGCCGCCGCAGGCGCGAATGCTGTGAACCCGATGGTGCGCTCGCAGGTCGACTATGAAGAGACCAAGACGATCCGGAAATCATCCGGTGTCGTCGACAAGCTGCTCTTCTGGCGCAAGGATAACCCGGAAGACCTGGAAGCAGCCCGGGCTGACAATGCCACGGGCGGCGGCGATGTTGTCATCGAGAAGGCCAGCGGGTCGGCGCGCCTGAAGCTGCCGGGAACCTGATCACGCCAAACGACGGACGCTAGAGTCGAATAAAGGAAGCATGCCCATGAAACGGATTATCACCGGAGGGCTGCTTGCGGTCGCTCTATTGTGCCCGGGTGCGATGGCTGACGAGGCCGCGTGGGCACCAGAGACCTTTACGCTCGACAATGGCATGGAAGTCGTCGTGGTGCCCGATCACCGCGCGCCGGTAGTCACGCACATGGTCTGGTACAAGGTCGGCGCGGTGGACGAGGCTGAGGGCAAGTCCGGCCTCGCCCACCTTTTCGAGCATGTGATGTTCAAGGAGACCGAGAATCTCGGCCCCGAGGAATTCACCACGATCGTGCAGCGCAATGGCGGGCAGCTCAACGCCTTCACGAGCTGGGATTACACCGCCTATTTCGAGCGCGTCGCCAAACCGCAACTGGGCAGGATGATGGAGCTCGAGGCCGAGCGGATGGTCAATCTCAAGATCAATGACGATCCCGAAGGTCCCTTCATTTCCGAGCGCGACGTCGTCAAGGAAGAACGCCGCCAGCGCATCGAGAACAATCCCGGCGCGATCCTGCAGGAACAGGTGCTGTCGACGCTGTGGAAGGGCCACCCCTACGAGATCACAGTCATTGGCTTGATGGACGAGGTCGCTGCCCTGACGCCGGAAGACGGCATGGCCTTCTACAAGAAATATTATTCGCCCGAGAACGCGATTCTCGTGGTGGCCGGGGATGTTAGCACCGATGAAGTCCGCACGCTTGCCGAGGAAACATACGGAAAGATTGCTCCAACGGGCACAGTGGATGGGACGCGCAAGTGGGCACCAGTGCCTTTGCTCACCGAGAACGCGCTGATTGTGCATGCCGACCCGAAGGTTCGCCAGCCCAGTTGGAGCCGATATTATTCAGGCCTGTCACAGTCACGCCAACGCCGGGAATCCTACGCCCTGGACGTCGGTCTGTCCGTTCTGGGTGGTGGCATGACCAGCCGTCTTTATCAGGCATTGGTTGAAGACGAGCAGGTTGCCATCGACGTGAACACCTATGCATGGACCACGCTGCACGATGAAGGCCCGGCGATCATCAGTGCGAGCCCTGTCGACGGCGTGTCGCTTGACGAGCTCGACACGGCGGTCATGGCAAAGGTACGTGAGGTTCTCGCTGAAGGATTCACCGACGCCGAGGTCGTGCGTGCGCGCAATTCGTTGGCGGCCCAGGCGATCTATGGTCGCGACAGCCAGTCCGCGATGGCCAACACGTTCGGGTCGACGCTGGCCCTTGGTGGCACGGCGGATGATATCCTGAACTATCCCGACGAGGTTCGCTCGATCACGACGGAGGAGGCGCTTGCTGCCGTTCGCAAAGTGTTCGGCGAAGACCGGCACTATATCGAAGCGGAACTGGTGCCAGCCGAAGGAGGCATTTGAGATGACATACCTGAAGCTGATCCTCGGCGCAGCGACAGCGATCGCGCTGACCGCCTGCGTCTCCGAGCCCCTGCCGGCGCCTGCGCCGGAAGCCCTTGTCGAGACCGTCGCCGAACCGGGCATGGTGGTTGATGTCCACAAGGGTGATTTCGCCGAAATCCAGCAATTCGTGACGCCGGGCGGCGTGTCGGTGTGGCTCGTGTCCGAACCGTCAATCCCGATCCTGTCTCTGGAAATGGCCTGGAGAGGCGGTGAGACATCGGATCCAGAGGGTCTTGAAGGCCTGTCAGACTCGGTCGTCTACAGCATGAATGAAGGCGCAGGCGATCTCGACTCGCTGGCATTCCAGACGCGAATGGAAGAGTTGAACATGAGCTTCGGTTGCTCGGCGGGCAATGACTGGACGAGCTGTTCCAGTTCCATGCTGACAGAGAATGCGACCGACGCCATGGACCTGATTGCGACGGCCTTCGCCGCGCCGCGATTTGACGACGGCCCGTTCGAGCGTTTCCAGCGCGAGAACCTGATCAGCATCAAGCAACGCGAGACGAGCCCGAACTGGCTTGCCCGCACGGCCATGGCCAATGCGCTCTATCCAGACCATTCCTATGCCCGCCAGACGAGCGTGGAGAGCATCTCCGCGCTCACGCCTGCGCTCGCACGCGACCAGATGCGGAAGCTGATGGTCAAGGACCGGATGCTGGTGACGGCTGTCGGTGCCATAACGCCTGAGGAACTTGCCCGGATGATCGACAAGGCTGTTGCGGGCCTGCCGGACACGAGTGAGATCGAGGCCGTGGCGGACATAATGCTGCCTGCGGCACCGGTCGAACCGATCCTGGTCGACCTGCCGCAGCCGCAAAGCCTGGTCTCGTTTTCTGCGCCGGGCCTCAAGCGCGACGATCCCGACTTCTTCACCGCCTATGTCCTGAACTACACGGTCGGTGGCGGAGGATTTGAAAGCCGCCTGATGAAGACGCTGCGTGTCGAAAAGGGCCTGACCTACGGAATCTATACCGGCCTGTCGAATTCGGACCATCTCGACACATGGAGCGGCGGCGGGCAGACCAAGAATGAAAGCGCTGGCGAATTCCTGACGGGAATCCATGATGAGCTGGACAAGTTCGTTGTCGATGGCGTCACACTGGAAGAACTCGACGATGCCAAGGCCTATCTGACCGGTTCCTATGCATTGGGTTTTGATTCGAATGCAAAGATTGCCGACCAGATGATGGGTGTGCGCAAGGAAGAACTCGGTATCGACTATTTCGACACGCGCAATGCGAAGATCAACGATGTGACGCTCGACGACGTGAACCGTGTGGCGAAAGCCTACCTGTCGCCCGACAAGTTCACATTCGTCATCGTCGGCGAGCCCGAAGGGATCGAATAATCAGTCCTGGCTCCTGCGCGGCGTTGCGAGGCCTGGGGCCGCTATGCCGCGGACATAGTCCCGGCGAAATTGATAGAGTTCGGCCGGACGCCCGCCAGTGCCGGTCTCGAGTTGCCCTGTCCCTTTCACAAGCCCCGTCTTTTCCAGCGCCCGCCGGAAGTTCTGCGTGTGCAGAGAGAGGCCGAGTATGCCCTCAACGGTGCGCTGCAGGGCTGACAGGGTAAAGCGCTCGGGTAGCAGTTCGAACACGACAGGCCGGTATTTTATCTTGCCGCGCAGGCGTGACAGGGCGGTGGCAAGGATGCGGCGGTGGTCCGAGGCCATGGCGGCGCCGAAGCAGGCGGCGGGCTTGGGCAGGCCGGCGTCGCGCGCGCATTCGGCGACCAGGCCGGCTTCATACAGCAGCTCATAGCGCTCCAGCACCCGTTCCTCGACCCAGCGGGCCCCGTCAAGACCGAAGGCGATACGGGCGCGGTCGAGGCGTTGGGTGTTGCCGGCCGCCCATGTGTAGAGATGCGGGGCAAGTTCGGCGTCGATCATTGCAGGGCGCCCGTGACGATGATCTTCCCACGGGAAATAGCGGTACCAGCCTTGCCAGCGGGCCTCGAACCGGGCGTCGGTCGGCGCCGCTTCGGGCATCAGGGCGAGGTAACCTACGGAGATGACCCGGGCGGCGGTCGGGGTGTCGGCAAGGGTTGCCTCGGGGGTATCGCGGTCCTTGTCACCGAACGTGTAGAGCTGCTCGACATAACCGAGTTCGAAGCCGGTCTGCTCGCGCACCCAGCCGCGCAGCGACAGGTCGAAGGTGCGGTGGCGTTCCGGGTCGAACGGGCCGAAGGGCAGGGCGTCTTCGCCCGTGTCGCGCTGGCTGACCAGGACAAGCGGCGCATCGTCCTCGATGGCCACCATCACGGCAGACAGGCCAATCAATACAGAATAGGTCATCGCCGTTTGCTCATTTCGAAATCATTGTGCAGTTGTCCGTAGCGCGCAAGGAATGCTTGCTGCGCTGCGGGCACCGAGAGCGGTTTCAGCTTGAGGCGAATGCCTTCCGGCGGCTTGCCGAACAGCTTGTTCGATTCCGCCTCGGAGAAACCGGCGAGCTGGACTGCTTCGAACCAGGCCGAGATATGGTCTGCCCTCTTGATCAGTTTCTTCAGCCTGACCGGCGTGACGGTCGCCAGTTCGAACCGGATGTGAATCGCTTCCTGCAGGCGGGCCTCGATCGACTTGTAGCTTTCACCCAGCAGTGTCTTGAACGGCGAGATCATGTCGCCAATGACGTATTCCGGGCTGTCATGAAGGAGGGCCGTCAGGCGGTCGCGTGGATTGAGGCCCGGTTCCAGCATGCAGCAGAGATCTTCGACAATCACCGAATGCTCGGCCACCGAGAAGGCGTGACCGCCCTTTGTCTGGCCATTCCAGCGGGCTACGCGGGCCAGGCCATGAGCGATGTCCTCGATCTCGATATCCACCGGAGACGGATGGGCCAGGTCGAGCCGGCGTCCCGACAGCATGCGTTGCCAGACGCGAGGAGGTTTAACAGAACGCTTCGATTGGGTGCTCATCCGGGCCATCTTTAAGCTATTGGTAGCAAGGGTAAAGAAACCGAGGCGATCCGGTTACGAAGTGACCCCATTTCCGCCTCGATTGGCAAATGCCATGTTAAGTCCTTTGCGGCATAACCATTGCATATCACACGCCAAAGGCCGCCAACGATATGCGGTCCAGCAAGGAACAGACATGATCGATTCAATGACACAGTTCATTTCCGGCCAGACGCTGCCATTCTGCGTGTTGCTCGGCGGCTGTATCATTGTCGTTGTCGAAGCCGTACGCGCCAGCCGTATTGCCCTTTGGGGCGACATGTTCGCCGAAGATCTCGAAGAATAGTATCGCGCCTCAGGCGGTTTTCTCGACGAACACCGATCCAGCTGAATAACCTGCACCGAACGAACAGATCAGGCCCTTGTCGCCGGGCTTGAAGTCCTCCGAATGCTTGTGGAAGGCGATGATCGAACCCGCAGAAGACGTGTTGGCATAAGTGTCGAGCACTGTCGGGCTCTCGTCGTCTGTCGCTTCGTGACCGAGAACCTTTGACGAGATCAGCCTGTTCATGTTGGCATTCGCCTGGTGGAGCCACATGCGGCGCAGATCCGAGCCTGTGAGACCAAGTTCGCCCAGGTGCTCGCCGATCATGTTGGCAACCATCGGGACGACTTCGCGGAAAACCTTGCGGCCTTCCTGCACGAACAGCTTGTCCGGCGCCCCCACACCTTCCGGTGCTGCACGGTTGAGGAAGCCGAAATTGTTGCGGATATTGTTGGAGAACTCGGTCTTGAGTTTTGTGCCGAGGATTTTCCAATGTCCGGCAGGCGCGACGCTTTCTTCCTCGATGAGGACGGCGGTCGCGACGTCTCCAAAGATGAAGTGACTGTCGCGGTCGGTGAAATTGAGGTGACCGGAACAGATTTCCGGATTGACCATCAGGACCGATTTGGCGCTGCCGCTGCGGATGAAATCTGCCGCTGTCTGGATGCCGAACGTCGCGGACGAACAGGCCACGTTCATGTCGAAGGCGAAACCGCCGCATCCGAGCGCGGCCTGAATTTCGACGGCCATGGCAGGATAGGCGCGCTGCATGTTGGAGGCCGCGCAAATTACGGCATCGACATCTTCCGGTTTGCGGCCAGCGCGCTCAAGCGCCTGACGTGCCGCATGCACAGCCATCTCGGCCATCACGGAAATCTGTTCGTTCGGTCGCTCAGCGATGCGCGGTGCCATCGTTTCAGGATCGATGATGCCTTCCTTGTCGATGACATAGCGGGACTTGATGCCCGACGCCTTCTCGATGAACTCAACAGAGGAATGGGTCTTCGGGTCGACTGATCCGGCGCCGATATCGGCAGCATAGGCCTTGTTCCAGTTGTCGGCCCAATCATTGTAGCTCTCGACAAGCTCTTCGTTCGAAATCGAATGCGGTGGCGTCCAGAGACCGGTCGCCGATATGACTGCAGTTTTCATCTTGCCCTCAGGATGAGCGCGGTGGAGTCCGCACTTCTTACGATAGCCTATTCAATGAGGTAGCTGTAAACCGCGTTGCGCATCGGGTCGAGACACGACGTGCAAGTGTTTACTTGGGCCAGGTCAGGCCGGAATCGGTTGTTTGCTTCGCTTTGTCTGCGGGCACGCCGTGCGCTTCGATCCTGGCCTGGCGATCTTCGGCGTCTTCCTGCCTTGCCTTGATGCTTTCAGCGTTGGCCCGGTCAGCGGCTTCCAGGAGTGCGATCTGGGTTTTTATGCAAGAGGCGCGGGCTTCGGGGCCGGGTGAACTGGCGCATCGGTTCCAGGCGACCTGTTTGCGGTATTCAGGCCCTGACGTTGATGAGCAGGCAGCAAGGAGCGGCACGCTGGCGATGAGGATGAGGGCGAGACGTTGCATCTTCAGCATTCCTGTACAGCTTTGTGACGCGGGCAAGTTACATCATGGTCATTCACCATGCCAACAGCCTGCGCCCATGCATAGACGATTGTCGGGCCGACAAATTTGAAGCCGCGCTTTTTCAGGTCTTTCGACATGGCAGTGGACCAGTCCGTGAACGTCGGGGCCTGACGAAAGTCTGTCCATGTGTTCACGATCGGCTTGCCGCCGACCCAATCCCAGCAATAGGCGGAGAAGTCTTCCCCCGCTTCAGCCATGTCGAGGAAAGCACGGGCATTCCCGATGGTTGCCGCAATCTTCTTCGGGCTGCGAATGATGCCGGGGTTTTGGAGGGCCTTGTCGATGCGCGACTGTGTCCAGCGGACGAGCCGCTCAGGCGCGAAACCGTCGAACTCCTCTCGGATCGAGTCGCGCTTGCGCAGGATTGTGATCCAGGACAGTCCGGCCTGCATGCCGTCAAGCTGCAGCTTCTCCCAGAGGGCGCGGGAGTCGCGTTCGGGCACGCCCCATTCCGTATCGTGATAGCCGCGGTAGGTCGCGTCATTCACGGGGGCCCACGCGCAGTAAGGCGCGTCAGTCATTGGCGGCCGTCAGCGCAATGAGTTCGAGGTCGAGCCACGTAGGGCGGTCAATCGTGACGGGCTGGCCGCCACAGGTGAAGGCGTGACCCGCCGCTTCGGCGGACACCATGCGGTCGGTGCGGATCAGGGCAAGGCCCGTTGTACCAGACACGCTTGTGACGGTGCCGATGGAGCCGCCCGCGAGCACTTCGCCCCCCCGTTTCAGCCCGGCGCCATGTACGGGCAGCGTCCGCTTGCGGATCTTGCCCTTGCGTTTCATGCGGCTGGCGACTTCCTGGCCGACGAAGCAGCCCTTCTTGTAATCGATCCCGCCCATGACATCCATGTTCACGTCGGTGGGGAAAACCATCGAAGAGCGATAGTCGGCGCCCCATTCGGGCACGCCTGCCGCGATACGCTTGGCGTGCCATTCGTCTTCCGGCATATCGAGACCGATCTCGGCTTTCGGGGAAATCGCGCGGTGAGGCAGTTGCGCGGACCGGACGTCGGCCCAGCTGCCCTCGGCAACCACGTCATCCGTAAGTTGTTCGATCACAACGTCGGAGCGGAGCCGGAACAGGCGTAGTCGCTTTTCGAGATCGTCTGCGGCGTCGCTGTGGACGTCGAGATAGATGTTGTCGAGCGACAGAATGGCGAGGTAGTCGGCAATGATCTTGCCCTGCGGAGTGAGCAGCGCGCCATAGCGCATCTCGCCGGAGTTCCAGTTATCAACGGAATGCGTCACCGTGCGGTCGAGCAGGGCCAGCATGTCCGGACCGGACAGGCGAATGATTGAGCGATTGGGCAGGGCACGTTTCGACATGCGCCTAACCTAGTGGTCGCCGGCCTGTTTGTCAGTGCCTTTCCATGCCGCGTAGATTCCGGTGGCGAGGCCGCTTTTCAGCAGCGAACCGATCAGGAAGGGCACAACGCCCGCCATGAGCGCAGTTTCGGCGCCGACAAAGCCCGACAGCCAAGCCCAGCCAAGTGTCAATACGAGGCCGTGAAGCCCGAGAAAGCCCGCAAGGCGCAGGCCGTGAGCGGCGAGGCGGTCACCCTTGGGCAGGTGGCCGGCGAGGAAAGCGGCCAGGGGGAAAGCGGCAAGATAACCGGCTGTCGGACCGGCAAAGGCGACAAGTCCCGACTTGCCGTCGGCCAGCACAGGCGCGCCGGTCATCGACAGGGCCAGCCATGAGAGGACGATGGCGGCGCCCATGCGCGGGCCCAGGAGAGCGCCCATCAACGGGACAACCATTGTCTGCAGCGTAATCGGCACCGGGTACATCGGGACAGAGATGTAGGAAGATGCCGTCAGCGCAGCGACTCCCAGCAGGCCGATGGCGAGTGGCCGTAGGGCAGACGGGCTGGTGGTTCGGGCGCTGGCGAGTTTCATGGCGGTTCCTGTCTCTGTTCAGCGCGGTTTGTGCGGTGCAGCAGGGGTGAGGTCAAGCGCTGCGGCAGCGTCACGGGATGACATGCCCGGCAAGCGGTAGCATATAGAGGCTATGACCAAGACATTTGACCTGATCCTGCGTGGCGGCACCGTTGTCACTCCCGGCGGCGAGGCCCGCGTTGATATTGGCGTGAAGGGCGAACGGATTGTGGAAATCGGCGACCTGACAGCCGCCAGTGCGGACGAGATTTACGAGGCAGGCGGGCTGCACATTCTGCCCGGCGTGATCGACAGCCAGGTCCATTTCCGCGAGCCGGGTCTCGAATGGAAGGAAGACCTGGAGAGCGGCGCACGGTCGGCGGCGCTGGGCGGCGTGGTGGCGGTGTTCGAGATGCCGAACACGAACCCTTCGACGACGAGCCCCGAAATGCTCGCCGACAAGCTGAAGCGGGCCAAGGGCCGCATGGATATCGACCACGCTTTCTATGCAGGCGCAACGCATGACAATGTCGGCCTGCTGGCCGAGATGGAGCGCACACAGGGCTGCTGCGGCGTGAAAGTGTTCATGGGCGCCTCGACTGGCGACCTGCTGGTGCATGATGACGAGGGCGTCGAAGCCGTGCTGCGCGCGATCAAGCGGCGCGCGGCCTTCCATTCCGAGGACGAGTACCGCCTCGCCGAAAGGCGCGAACTGGCGGTGACAGGCGACTGGACGAGCCACCCGGTCGTGCGCGATGTCGAGACGGCGGTGATGTCGACGCGGCGCCTGCTGAAGCTCGCGCGCAAGGTGGGCAAGCGCATCCATGTGCTTCACATCACGACAGCCGAAGAGCTGGAGATGCTGCGCGATGCCAAGGATGTGGCCAGCGTGGAATGCCTGCCGCAGCACCTGACACTGGTGGCGCCGGAAGCCTATCAGCGCCTCAAGGGCTACGCCCAGATGAACCCGCCGATCCGCGAGCAGCGCCATGTCGATGCTCTATGGCGCGCGCTGAATGCCGGGATCGTGGACGTGATGGGGTCGGACCATGCGCCCCACTCAATTGAGGAGAAGGCGCAGCCTTACCCTGCGAGCCCGAGCGGCATGCCGGGCGTGCAGACCATGGTGCCGGTCATGCTGACGCATGTGAACAATGGGAAACTGTCGCTGCAGCGTTTCGTCGAACTGACCAGCGCCGGGCCGCAGCGCGTGTTCGGCCTCGCCGACAAGGGCCGTATCGCCGAGGGCTATCATGCCGACTTCACGGTTGTGGACCTGAAGCGCAAGGAGACCATCACCGCCGAGTGGTCGAAATCGAAATGCGGCTGGACACCGTTTGACGGCTTCGAAGCGACCGGCTGGCCGGTGGCCACCATCGTGCGCGGCGGCTTCGTGATGCGTGACGGCGAGATCGTGGCCAAAGGCGGCGGCAAGCCCGTGCGGTTCAACGAGACGCTGGAGCCTGCTGCTTGAGTGTGCCGAACGGCTTGATCGAGGCCCTGAAGGCCCGATACGCCGAGCCGCAGCGACACTATCACACATGGGCGCATATCGAGGCGCTGCTTGGCCATTTCCGCCATTGGGAATCGCACTTCCATCGGCCGGAACCGGTCCTCTCGGCGCTCTACTGGCATGACGCGATTTATGATCCGCGCGCATCCGATAATGAAGAAAGAAGCGCGCAGCTGCTGGAGCAGGAGGCAATCGGCCACCTGCCGCCAGACGATATTGCCTTTGCCGCCATGATCATCCGGGCGACGGCCGGGCACAGGATGCCGGAGGGCCTGACCGGGCCGGATGCGGACGACCTGGCCCTGTTCCTCGACCTGGACCTGTCGTCTTTCGCCCTGCCGGAACCGGCCTTTGAACGGATGCAGCATGACATCCGCGCCGAATATGACTTCGTTCCCGATGACAGGTTCCGGACCGCCAGGAAGGCTATCCTGAAGGGTTTCCTCGACCGCGAGCGGCTCTACCTGACGGATCTGGCCCATGCAGAATGGGACCGTGCGGCCCGCGCGAATCTCGCCCGGACGATTGCCGGTCTGGAATCTGGGGCCTAAGCGATAGTGAAGGCTGCGGTCAGTCTTTCGCGGGGCGACAGGCGAGTCCGGGAGCGGCATGATGCTCGCCGGTGTCGCGGCGCACCAGTGTGCAAACGCCTTGTTCCAGCACGATGTCGAATGTCACCGGCATGGCCACGCTGTGAGTCTCGAACTCTCCCGGCGGTGGCGGGAGTACAGAGACATGCGTGGCCGTGGTGAGGTCGGTTTCTGCAATCTGGATATTGGCGCGCCCCACGGCCTCAGCGAGCACGGTCTTCAGACTGGCGATACTGGCAGCGTCATCCGTGGTGAGTGTCGCAGGTGTCATGTCGGCATGGGTCTGGCAGGCTGGCAGGGCGAACAGGGACAGGCTGGCGAACATATAGGCCAGGTGCGAGTGTTTTTTCATCGACCGGTACTCCATTTCGTGCGCGGCATGCTCATGTCGCGATTGGTATTCGAGAGCGATGGCCCAGGCAATTCGAGCGGTGGCCCGGCAACTGTGGTTGCCTTGCTCACGCTCATGCTCTGGGGCGCCTGACTTGATACCGGCACGGCCGGGCAGGTGCCATCGAGGCGGTGCTGCAGGGCTGCGGCGAGCAGGGCTTCGCTCGTATCGCCGAGTTCCCGGGTGAAGTCGTCGGCCACCGTGCAGCCGGGTGCCTTCACGGCAAACGCGTTGGATGAATTTTGCGGGGTGAAACCATCCGTATAGTCACCAAAACCCTTGTCGTTCACACCCTGGAACTGGATGCTGTAATAGGTCTCGCCGCAATTCGAGGCCGGATAGAAGCCGAACGGCTTGCCGCATGTCGTGTCCCCGATGAGGACGGCTTCCACATCGACGCCTCTCAGGCCATTGACGAGGGCTTCGCTGGCGCTGCACGTACGGGCCGTTGTCAGGATATAGACGCGCGGCAGGTCGAGGCGCGGCAGCGGCTGGCCATCGGTGAGCGAGAAGCCGAGCCCGGTTGAATAGAACGGGATCGGATCATTGAATGCGCCGGTGACCGGGTTCCGGCTGCCGGCGGCGGCATTGAACCGCAACTGTTCGAATGTCTTGCCTTGCGTGCGTGTCTGCCCCGCGACCATGTAGCCGAGCTGCGACGAGACGGCGAGCAGGCCGCCGCCATTGTAGCGCAGGTCCAGGATCAGGTCATTGATGCCGGATGCCTTCAGCGACGTCACCGCATCGGCGATCTCCTTTTCCGATGCAAAGGGGCTGAACGTGTTGAACAGGACGTAGCCGACCTTGCCGGACGCTGTGTCGATGGTCGAGAACCGGTTGACGGGCTTGGGGGCGATGTTGACCGCCGCCAGCGAGATGGAGCGGTCGGTCGAACTGCCCGGATCGCGCACGACAAAGTCATGCTGTTCGCCAACGGTCTGCGGAGACAGCGCCCGGTTCAGCTGGTCGACTTCTGCCTGCGTGGACGCGCCATTGACGACGTCGATGCCGTCTATCTGCAGGATGCGGCTTCCGCGCACCAGTTTGGGTTGCCCGAGGGACGCTTCGGATGCGGGTGAGCCTGGCTCCGTATAGCGGATACGAATGTCGCGTGGCGGCGTGGCGGCAAAAACGGCGAACGCGGCACCATAGCCCGGCAGGGCTGTGGAGTTTCTCTGCTCCAGGTATTCTTCGGTGGGCTGATTGAAGTGGAAGTCGTCCTTGTTTTCGCCGGATGCGGTCGTGGCGAAGGTCTTCTGGGTATCGAAATAGGCAATGCGGTCAGTGTAAGTGTTCGGGTTCCGGTCCGTGACTTCATCTGGCCAAAGATAGGTCTCGTGCGTCCATGACCGCAGCCAGAACATTTCCTGCGCCAGGGATCCGGCCTGGTCGGGAAACGCGTTGCCTTCAATATCCACGCCCGTGCGGACAACTTGGCATTTATCCGAAAAGCTGCCTGCTGAAGCATAAACGCCCTGCGTCCAAGTCGGGGCGGTTGCTGCGGGAGGCGGCGGAGGAGGTGGCGGTGGTGACCCGCCGCCGGATGAGCCGCCGCCTCCGCCACAGGCAGGCGCGAGTGCCATCGCTGACGCAGCAAGCATGATTTTCGCGTGGGAAAGGAAGCCGTCGTTTCGCATATGCACTGTCTCGTCGCTGAATGAGCATTTCATCGTGATTTGCGCATCCGTTCAGGTCAAGCAGATCACGCTGCATAATCCAGTTGCCAATTTGTGCGCCGTTTAGGCGAATGTACGAATCATCATCGGCAGCCTATCTGGCGTGCGGCTTTGCTTTTCGCGAAGTGCTCATGCAGAATGAGACACAGATCACCTGGATAGGCTCGCGCTTGGCAATGGGAATTTTCGAGGAGTTGTCTTGAGCAACCGCAAAGGGCTGAACCGGGGGCTGTTCTGGCTCTACGAGGGGCATGGGCGGGGGCCGTTCGTCTTCCGCTGGGCCATGCTCATCTTCGATTTCGCGACAATCGTCTATTTCCTGCTGGCGCCTTTCGCGCAGCGGGGGCCGCATCACTACATGATCGACTATGTGATCGGCGCGGTGATCCTGTTTGACCTTATGGCCAGGTTCTACATTGCAAGGTCGAAGCGCAAGTTCCTGATGCGGTTCCTGCCCTGGGCCGACCTGATCGTGGTCATCACCATGTTTGCGCCGCTGTTTGTGGCGAATTTTGCCTTCCTGCGCGTGTTGCGGGCTGTCCGGGCGGTACGGGCCTTTACCTTCATCAGGCGGGCCGGCCGTATGTGGGGCTTTGTTTCGCGCCACGAGCAAGTGATCGACCGGGTGACGAACCTGGTCGTGTTCGTCTTCATCATGGCAGCGCTGGTCTACGTTTCGCAGGTGCGGATCAATGACAGCATAAATTCCTATCTTGATGCGCTGTATTTTACCGTGACCAGCCTGACGACCACTGGATATGGCGACGTGCTGCTGGTCGGCGAGAGCGGCAAGGCGATTGCCATCGTCATCATGGTTCTGGGGCTGACCCTGTTCCTGCGGCTGGTCCGCGCCATATTGCGGCCGACCGACAAGGTGGAGCAGGAGTGCGAAACATGCGGCCTGACCATGCACGACCCCGACGCCGTCCATTGCAAGCATTGTGGCGGCGTGATTCACATCCAGACAAAAGGCCTGACATGAGTACTTCACACCTTCCTTTCCGCGACGTGCCTTATCTGCCGCTGAAGCTGGATATCGATCGTCGCCCGGACGGCACGATTTACCTGAAAAATGGCCAGCCGTTGAAGCCGTATCCGCCGCACCTGCTGGCACCGCTGGTCAAGTGGGCCGAAGAAGCGCCGGATCGCATATGGCTGGCCGAGCGCGTGCCGGAAGATCCGCAATCCGAAGGCTGGCGCGAGGTGACTTATGCTGAAGGGCTGGAGCGTGTCAGGCGGCTCGCCCAGGGATTCATTGATGCCGGTGCTGGCCAGGACGCGCCGGTGATGATCCTGTCGAAAAACGCGATCGACCACGCACTGGTCATGTATGCAGCGATGTGGGCGGGCAGCCCCGTCGTGCCGGTAACGCCCGCCTATGCCTTGCTCAGCAATGATTTCGCCCGGCTCAAATATATCGACCAGCTGACCCAGCCGAAATTCATCTATGTCGAGGACGGCGCCGAATACCAGCGCGGCCTTGATGGCATGGGCGTGGGCAATCGCCTCGTCCTGTACAGCCGTCATGAGCCCAAGGGGTGCGACAGTGTGAATATCGGGCGCTTCGCCAAGGAGCCGACGCCGGCTGTCGATGCGGCCTATGCTGCGCTGACACCGGAGACAGTGGCGAAATACATGCTGACATCAGGTTCGACTGGCGAGCCGAAGGCCGTGATCAACCTGCACGGCATGGTCGCGGCGAATGCCAAGATGATCCGGTCGGTCTGGGACGAGGAGAAGCTGGAGGCCATTACGGGCGGGCCGCAAGTGATGTGCAACTTCCTGCCATGGAGCCACACCTATGGCGCGCACTCCATCCTGCATAATATGCTCGACTGGGGCGGTACGCTGTATCTCGACCAGGGGGCACCGACGCCGGCGCGCCTGCCCGAGATGATCCGAAACCTGAAGGAAATCCCGACCACGCAGCACACGACCGTGCCAGCGGCTTGGGCTGCGCTGGCGACTGAATTGGAACGGGACGAGGCGCTGGCCGAGACCTTTTTCAAGCGCATTGTCTGCATGGCCTATGGTGGTGCAGCAATGGGGCAGGACATTTATGAGCGGATTCAGGCGGTGGCCGTGCGCGTGACGGGCGAACGCATTTCACTGTCGGCGGGCTATGGTGCAACCGAGACGTCGCCGACGGCATCGAACGTCCACTGGCCGAATGACGTGATGGGCCTGATCGGCCTGCCATTGCCGGGCAACACGTTCAAGCTGGTGCCGAATGCCGGCAAGCTGGAGCTGCGGGTGAAGGGCGTCAACGTGACGCCAGGCTACTATCGAAACCCGGCGCAGACAGCGGCGGCCTTCGACGAGGAGGGGTATTACCGGCTGGGTGACGCGGTGCGCTTCGTCGATCCGGACCACCCGGAAAAAGGTCTCGCGTTCGATGGCCGCACGGCGGAGGAATTCAAACTCGCGAGCGGGACCTGGGTGTCAGCCGGCACGGTGAGGGTGCAGGCCGTGGCGGCAACAGGTGGGGCGCTGTCTGACGCGGTCGTGTGCGGCCTCAACCGGGACGAGATATGCCTGCTCGGTTTCCTCAACGAGGCGTGGTGCCAGAGGCTGGTTGGCAAGCCGTTGCCACTGGCGGAACTGGCGCATCACCCGAAGGTCATCGCAGCGGTGAAAGAGGGGCTGCTGGCGCACAACGCCGCGCACCCCAAGGCCTCGGCGCGAATCGCGCGCATCCTGCTGCAGGAGACGCCGCCGCAAGCGGACGCTGGCGAAATCACTGAAAAAGGCTACATGAACCAGGGCCGGACACTGGACCTGCGCAAGGATCAGGTTGAGCGACTTTACTCGGAATCACCATCGTCTGATGTCATTCTCATCAATTGTTGAACAGTATTTTCAGGTAAAACCGCCGGAAACGGCAGATTTTTGGTGAAAAGTATTCAGTCTGTACTTAAGAGTACCGGTGGAGCTGCACGTCCACCAATGGCGGCTTCAGCCAGATCCCCTTTGGCTGGCGGGTGGATCGCGAAGTTCTCGGTGTGAACGCCAAGTCTGCTCCGGGCGCCTCGCGATCCGTCCCGCTTTGACCCTTCCTGCGAACGCGCTACACAGGCGCTCAAACAATCGAGGGCCGGACAACAAATGACGACTGAACCTGAACGTACCATGACTGGCGCTGAAGCTCTCGTCTCGACTCTTGCCGATCATGGTGTCTCCGCCTGTTTCGCCAATCCCGGCACGTCGGAAATGCATCTCGTGACGGCGCTGGATCACGAGCCGCGCATCCATTCGGTGCTGTGCCTGTTCGAGGGCGTGGCGACGGGGGCGGCGGATGGCCATGCGCGGGTGACCGGCGGGCCGGCGATGACGCTGTTGCACCTTGGCGCGGGCTATCTGAATGGCGGGGCGAACATCCACAATGCGCGCCGGGCCTGGACGCCGATGGTCAACGTGATCGGCGACCATGCCGTGCCGCACCAACGCCATGACGCGCCGCTGGCGTCCGACATCAGGGGCATGGCCGGGCCGAACTCGGTGTGGATCAAATCGGCGGACAAGGTGGAGACGGCCGGTGAACTGGCGGCCGAGGCCTGGGAGGCGAGCCTGTCGCCGCTGTCGGGACCTGCGGCGCTGATCCTGCCGGCAGACACGGCGTGGCTGGAGGGCGGAAAGCCGGGGAAGACGCGGGCACGACCGATGCTGCATGCGCCGGATACGGCACGGGTCGAGGCAGCGGTGAAGGCCGTCAAGGCGGCGGCCAAGCCGATGATCCTGATCAATGGCACAGCGCTGACAGAGGCGGGCCTGGCCACGGCGGCACGGCTGAAGGCGGCTGGCGTGCGTGTGATGACAGATACTTTCTTCCCGCGTCAGGCGCGCGGGGCCGGTAGATTCATTCCCGACCGGATGCAATATTTTGCCGAAGGTGCGATGGCCGATCTTGAAGGCTGCGACCTGATGCTGGTGGCGGGCACGCAGGTGCCGGTGGCCTTCTTTGCCTATCCGGGCAAGCCGAGCGTGCTGGTGCCGGAAGGCTGCAGCACGATGATCCTTGGTGGTCCTGAAAGCGACAGCGCGGCCATCCTTGCCGCACTGGCCGATGCACTGGGCGCGAACGAGGCGTCGCCATTTGCAACGCTTGAGCAGCCAGGCATGCCGAGCGGCGGTTTGAACGCGGCAAGCGTTGGCCAGTCAATTGCCCGTCACCTGCCGGAAGGCAGCTTCGTGTCGGATGACGGCGTGTCGAACGGCCTGCCGGCCTTCCTGATGACGCAGAAGGCCAGGCCGCATGACTGGATGATGTTGACCGGCGGCGCCATCGGGCAGGGCATGCCGCTGGCGCTCGGGGCGGCGATGGCAGCGAAGGACAAGAAGGTCCTGTGCCTGACGGGCGACGGCGCGGCGATGTATACGAACCAGTCCCTGTGGAGCATGGCGCGCGAAGGCGCGAACGTGGTGACGGTCGTATTCGTCAACCACTCCTACCGCATCCTGAACATCGAACTTGCGCGGACCGGAGCCGGGAACCCGGGCCCGACCGCCAAGAGCATGCTGGAACTTGACCAGCCGGAGATCGACTGGGTCGCCCTGTCCAAAAGCCTTGGTGTGCCGGCCGTTGCGGTCGATACGGCGGAGGCTTTCGACAAGGCGCTGGAGCGGGCGTTTTCGGACGAAGGGCCGCAACTGATCGCAGCGCATGTGCCAGCTCGCTAGGGAATTGAATCCCGCGGGCAACCGGACCATATCACCAACATGACAAGGTATGCGGAACATCCAGAAAAGCGCGGTGTCGGCCATGTAGCCGGAGGAGTGCTGGGCGGAGCCGCCAAGGGCACGTTCAAGCTCGTGGCCTTCATGCTGAATTTCTTTGTCCCGGGGCTCGGCACATTCTTCGTGGGGCGGATTGGTACGGCGATCATCCAGCTGGTTTTGCTCCCGGTCGGCGTTCTGCTCATCCCCTTTGGCGGGATTGGCATCCTCGTTCTGGTTACCAATTGGGTGTGGAGTCTGCTGACCGTCGTGCAGGCATGGCGCAAGCCGACCGTGGTTTACGTGCGGCAGGATCCGCCATTCTAGAATTTCCCCGATGTTAAGGTTATCCGGGTAGATGCAATTCTAGGCTGGCACGGGAGTGGGACATGGAAGGCATGAGCTTCGGCGCAATCGCGTCAATCGGACTGGTAGCGATCATCGCGTTGTCGATCCTCGTCAAAACGGTGAAGCAACGCGGCACTGACGCCAAGGCGCCGCCTCGGCCAGATATGGTCAGCGATCAAAATGTCGACGCTGCCGCGAAAGTCCTGTCCGCGATCTCGGCGCACACCCAGTCGGACGCCAGGTTTCAGCAATACCTCGCGGATCACAGCCAAGAGCAACTGGAGGATGTGCCAGTCTATGCCCTTGCCCATTTCATTACGGCTTCATTTTCTTCTCCATCACGCTCGAAATGGCTGGAGAGTGTCGTGGAAGCGGTCGTTCCTCGCGGGCAAGATCCCGAATTGGTGAATACCGCCGAATATTTCTGGGACGTGAATGAGAAATGGCTGTTCAGCAAAACAGCCTTCGCCGACTTTTGCGCGCAATACCTTGCGGAAAAGAAGGATGATTGGTCGCCAGCCGTCCAGGAGCGGATCATTCTGGTGGGATTGGCGGCGCTCGCGTCGCGCGACTCCGGCCAAACAACGAACCCGGAAGACCAATTGCGTGTTGCGAACATGGTCGGCGCCGAACTGCGCAATTTGTCTGCGGACTTTTTTGGTGCTGGTGCCGACCAGAAATATGCTGAGCTCTCGGCCCGTGCGGAATCCCTCGCGCCGGACGTAAAGAAGGGGATGGCGGTCGCCTGACACGTGCGGCGCCCTGACCATGCGCCAGGTCTTGAGAGGGCGGACAGGGCCGGGTTGATCCGCCAATCTTGGGTGCCTAGTCCTCGTCGTCGCCGTGCTGTTCATCTTCGGAAAAGTCGCGTCGGGGCCGGGCAATCAACTCGCCAAGGTCTTCCAGGTCGATGAAATGATCAGCCTCGCGGCGCAGGTCGTCTGAAATCATCGGCGGGTTGGAGGCGACGGTGGACACGACCGAGACGCGGACGCCTCGGGCCTTCACGGCTTCGACGGCCCGCCGGAAGTCGCCATTGCCGCTGAACAGGACGATATGGTCGATATTCCGGGCGGTTTCGAGCATGTCGATGGCGAGTTCCACATCCATGCTACCCCGGACACGTTTGCGGCCCTCCCGGTCGGTGAACTCCCGGGCCGGCTTTTTGATGACATTGTATCCGTTATAGGCGAGCCAATCGACCAGCGGGCGGATCGGACTGTATTCGTCGGTTTCGACCAGTGCGGTGTAGTAATTGGCTCGGAGGAGGCGGCCTTTGCCCTGGAATTCCTTCAAAAGCTTGCGAAAATCGATTTCGAGACCCACAGCGCGGGCGGCTGAATAGAGATTTGCACCATCAATAAACAGGGCCAGACGCTCGTCCTTGTAAAAGGCCATTGGCTTTATTCCTCGAGTGTTTTAGGCTTGCGGCTAATAAAAACGCCGAATTATCTTATATAACTGGCATACTCAGGCTGCGTTTATGGCGCAATAGCTGGGTTGCGCCAGCTTGCTGCACTGCATATAAGGGGCGGCTTCAAGGAGATTGAGCACCCATGGCCCGTGTTACCGTCGAAGATTGTATTGAGAAAGTGCCGAACCGGTTTGAGCTGGTCCTGCTGGCTGCGCATCGCGCCCGCATGATCCGTGAAGGTTCGCCTCTGACGATCGACCGGGACAATGACAAGGATCCGGTTGTGTCGCTGCGCGAGATCGCGGACGAAACGATCGATCTGAAAGTCGTGAAAGAGGCCATGATCTCGAATCTGCAGGAAGTGCGGCCGAGCGAGGAAAGCGAACGCGAAGCCGATCGCCTCGCGCTCCTGTCCGGCCCTGCGGCCACCGAAGACGATGTCTTGCGCGCCTACCAGGCTGAAATCGAGTCCGGACGCGACGACCGGCTCTAGGAGGCTCCATGGACGGCAGCGCCCTTTCCGCAAAGGACAAAGGGGCTGGCGAGGCAGCTGGCAAGACAGATTCGACCGAAAATCAGGCTGAGCCCCGGAACGTGCTGTCGCGCGAGGAGCTGATCGCGAAAGTGCGCGCGTATCACCCGCGCGTAAAATCAGAGCTGCTTGGAGCAGCCTATGATTTTGCCAAGCTGCATCACGGGACGCAGACACGCGATTCCGGCGATGCCTATTATTCCCACCCCGTGGAAGTTGCGAGCCTGCTGGCCGACGTTCGCCTAGACGAGGTGACCATCGTCGCTGGCCTGCTCCATGACGTCGTCGAAGACACCAAGATCGACATCGGCGATATCGAAGTGCGCTTCGGCGCAGACGTTGCCGAACTCGTCGATGGCGTCACCAAACTCGACGCGCTGGAATTCACCTCCAAGGAATCGGCGCAGGCCGAGAATTTCCAGAAATTCATCCTGGCAACGACGAGCGACTTGCGCGTGCTCCTGGTGAAGCTGGCGGACCGGCTTCACAATATGCGCACGCTGCACCATCGCAAGAAGGCGACGAGCCGCGAACGCACGGCGCGCGAGACGATGGACATTTATGCGCCACTGGCGCGCCGCGTTGGCCTCTATACGCTCGCCGCCGAGATGGAAGATCTTGCCTTCGAGGAACTGAACCCCGAGGCGCGCCGTGCGATCCTGTACCGGCAGGAAGAACTGGCGGCCGAGAACGCCGACGATCTCCAGCGTATCGACGACGACCTGCGCCAGCTGATGGACATCGCGGGCATTGAGGCCAAGATCAAGGGCCGCAGGAAACAGCCTTACTCGTTGTGGCGAAAGCTGGAGCGCAAATCGATTTCGTTCCGCGATGTGGCCGACCTGTTCGCGTTCCGGATCATCGTCAAGGATGTGGATGCGTGTTACCGGGTGCTGGGTGAAGTCCATACACTGTGGGCCTGCATCCCGGACCGGTTCCGTGACTATATCTCGGTGCCGAAGCCGAACGGCTATGCCTCGCTGCACACAACGGTGCGTGCTTCCGGCAATCGTCGCGTGGAGTTGCAGATCCGGACCGAGGCGATGGACCGGACCGCCGAGTTCGGCGTGGCGGCGCACTGGGGTTACAAGAACAAATCCTATGGGTTTGACGTGGACTCGGCGCGCGCAGCGGGCCTTGATCCGACGGCGAATCTCGAAGCCTTTGCCGAACTGCTCCAGGATGGTGGCGACCCGAGTGAGTTCCTCGAGCATGCCAAGCTGGAAATGTACCGCGAGCATGTGTTCGCGTTCAGCCCCAAGGGCAAGCTGATCATCTTGCCGGCTGGCGCGATGCCGCTGGACTTTGCCTATGCGGTGCACTCGGCTGTGGGAGACACGACAATTGGTGCCCGGATCAATGGCGAAGTAAAATCCTTGCGCCGTCCGTTGAAGAACGGCGATGTCGTCGAAATCCTGCGCGGGAAGACCGCCGCCCCGGTTGTCGGCTGGGAAGCGATGACGATCACCGGGCGGGCACGCTCCGCCATCCGCCGGCTGGTTCGGGAGCGCGACCAGATCGAGTTCCGCCGTCTCGGTGTCGGACTGATCAACCAGGCCCTGCGCCGGGCAGGAATTGACCCGATCGACGTGAAAATGACCCATACGGCCCAGCTTGCCGGGTTCGAGAGCCGGGAAGAGATGGCCGAGGCTGTCGGACGAGGGCGCATTTCGTCGTCTGACATCATGGAAGCGGCCTTCCCGGGCTATCGGGCGGAACGGTTCGACGATGACAACAAGATGCGGCTCGACAGCACGCATGCGCCTTTGTTCGTGTCGGGTGAGGATCTGATGCCGGGCGTGACCCTGCACCTGGGCCAGTGCTGCTGCCCGCTGCCGGGTGACCGGATCATGGGTGTGCGGGAACCGGAGAAGGGCCTGGTCGTGCATGTCGCGAGTTGCCTGAAACTGGCCGAGTATGACGACCACCCGGAACTCTGGGTCGACCTGAAATGGACCGAGCTGGCAAAGACGGGCGCGGTGGCGGTCGGGCGCATTCGTATCAACGCGGCGAATGAAAAGGGCGTGCTGGCAAAGCTTTGCACGGCTGTGGCGCAAGCCAATGGCAACATCATACGGATCGCGACCACCGAACGCGGCACCGATTTCACTGAACTGGTGATGGAGATTGAGGTTGAAGACCTGAAGCGTCTGACGCAGATACTTGCGGCGCTCCGATCGCTGGCCGTGGTGGACCGAGCGGTGCGCGATCAGGAGGTTGAAGATGACGAGTGAAGACGTGCTGGCAGTGTTTCGCGAGGCAGGCGCCTTGCTTGAGGGGCACTTCATCCTGTCGTCCGGACGGCGCAGCCCAGTCTTCCTGCAAAAGGCCCTGGTCTTCTCGCAGCCGGACCTGTCCGAGCGCCTGTGCAAGGCGCTGGCGGAGAAGCTGACCGCGACTTTCGGCAAGATCGATGTAGTGGCCGGCCCCGCCGTGGGCGGGATCATCCCGGGCTATGAACTGGCGCGGCACCTGAAGGCGCGGGCGATCTTTGCCGAGCGCGTTGACGGGAAGCTGGCCTTCCGGCGCGGGTTTTCGATTGCCGAAGGCGAACGCGTTCTGATCGCCGAGGATATTGTGACGACCGGCCTGTCATTCCGCGAGACGGTCGAGGCGCTGGACAAGTTGCCCGGCGTTGTCGTGGGTGGGGCGTGCATAATCGACCGATCGAACGGCAAGGCGGACGTGGGCTGTGAACTGGTGTCGCTGGCGGCCGTGGATTTTCCTGACTATGCCGCCGATGACCTGCCGCCGGAACTAGCGGCGATGGACGCCGTGAAGCCCGGATCGCGAGGCCTTGCCTGATGGCAGGACGTATACGCCTCGGCGTGAATATCGATCATGTGGCGACGATACGGAATGCGCGCGGCGGCAAGCATCCTGATCCGATGCGCGCGGCTCTGATGGCGACCGAAGCGGGCGCCGACGGTATCACGCTGCACCTGCGCGAAGACCGGCGGCATATTCGCGATGACGACCTTGTGGAAATCCGCACGGCCACAAGCCTGCCGATCAATATGGAAATGGCGGCGACCGAGGAGATGCTGGACATCGCTTTGCGGTTCAAGCCGGAGACGGCGATGTTCGTTCCCGAAGAACGCGCTGAGCTGACGACCGAGGGCGGCCTCGATGCTGCGCGGGCGCACAATCACCTCGCGCATTTTGTGCGGCAGCTGAACAAGAATGGCAGCCGCGTTTCGTTCTTTATCGAGCCCGACATGGTGCAGCTGTACGCAGCGCAGGCCCTGGGGGTGCAAATCTGCGAATTCCACACGGGCCGGTTCGTCGAGTTCATGCAGGCGGGCGACGACAAGCTCGCCGAGCTGGAACTGGACCGCATCCGGAATTGCGCGGAAGAGGCCGTGCGCATGGGGATAGAGCCGCAGGCGGGGCACGGCCTGACTTTCGACACGGTGACGCCTGTTGCGGCCATCCCTCAGATCACAGAACTGAACATTGGCCATTTCCTTGTCGGCGAAGCGATCTTCATTGGCCTGCCGGCCGCGATCGGCGAGATGCGCCGCCTGATGGACGAGGCGCGGGCATGATCATCGGCATTGGCAATGACCTCTGCAATATCGAGCGGATCGAGAAGACACTGGCCCGCTTTGGCGAGCGGTTTGAGAGGCGCGTGTTTACCGACACCGAAATTGCACTGGCACGGGGCCGGCGCCGCACGGCAGAAACCTATGCCAAGAGGTTCGCGGCGAAAGAAGCCTGCGCAAAGGCGCTGGGCACGGGCGTGCCAAGGCGCGGCGTGCACTGGACACATCTGGGCGTTGTGAATCTGCCATCGGGCAAGCCGACATTAGCCCTGACAGGCGGCGCCGCCACGCGTCTTGGCGTCTTGCTTCCCGAGGGGCATGAGGCCTTGATTCACCTGACCATTACCGATGACCATCCGTGGGCGGAAGCCCAGGTGATCATTGAAGCGCTTCCGGTTTCACGATGAAAAATGCCCGCCCCAAACGCACCCGCCTGCGCGCCGCCGCGAAGGCCGCTGTTCCAAGCCTGTCGGATGCCCAGGTGAAGACGGTTCAGGAGCGTATTGGCCATCACTTCAAGGACAGGCAACTGCTCGTGCAGGCGTTGACGCATCCGAGCGCGGTTGCATCCGTAGACTCGGTGCGCCTGTCCAACCAGCGCCTTGAATTCCTCGGCGACCGGGTTCTGAACCTGCTCATCGCCGAGCGCCTGATTGAGCGCCGCAAGACCGAGAGCGAGGGCGACCTGGCTCCGCGTCTCAACCGGTTCGTCAAGAAGGGCGCGTGCGCCGAGGCCTTCAGGCACTTCAAGCTGCAGGAATTCATCATCCTGTCTGACGGCGAAATTGCGTCGGGAGGCAATGAGCGCGAGTCCACGATGGGCGACGCGTGCGAAGCTGTGATCGGCGCGATCTATCTCGACGGCGGCTTGTCTGCGGCCCGCAAATTCGTGGAGGCGGGCTGGGCGCACCAGTTTTCGTCGGCTCCCGTGGAAACGCGCGATCCGAAGACCCTGCTGCAGGAATGGGCACAGGCCCAGGGCTTGCCGCTGCCAAAATACCTGGTCGTCAGCCGTTCGGGCCCTGACCATGAACCACTTTATGAGATAGAGGTGCAGGTGCCGCCGCACGGCGAAGCCACGGCCACCGGATCCTCCAAACGCGACGCCGAGCGCAATGCAGCGGCCCTGTTGCTCAACACCCTGACTGGAACATCATGACTGAAACCGAGATCAACCGCGCAGGCTTTGCCGCCATTATTGGCGCGCCGAATGCCGGGAAATCCACACTGACCAACCGCCTTGTCGGCGCCAAGGTCGCCATCGTCACCCACAAGGTGCAGACGACGCGCTTCCCGGTGCGCGGCGTGGCGCAGGTCGGCGATACACAGATCGTGCTGGTCGATACGCCCGGCATCTTCGTCGCCAAGCGCCGGCTCGACCGGGCAATGGTCAAGGCGGCATGGAGCGGCGCGGCAGACGCCGATGCCATTGTGCACCTGGTGGATAGCTCAGCCTGGGTGGCAGACCGGGCCGGCACCGCGACGGGCGCGCAGAAGATGTCGATCGCGGATGACCGCCGCGTCATCGCGCAACTCAAGCTGACCGGTAAGCGCGCCTTCCTCGCGCTCAACAAGATTGACCTGTTCCCGCATGACCAGGTCCTGCCCGTGATGAGCGAACTGAGCGACTCGGGCGTCTACGACGAGATATTCATGATCTCGGCTGAAAACGGCGATGGCGTCGACCGGCTGGCTGCTGCGATCGCTGAACGGATGCCCGCAGGTACGGCCCTGTTCCCGCCGGACCAGACAGCCGACCTGCCGATGCGCCTGCTCGCCGCCGAAGTGACGCGCGAAAAGCTGCTGCTGCGCATGCACCAGGAACTGCCCTACCAGCTGATGGTGGAAACCGAGAGCTGGGAAGAACGCAAGGACGGGTCTGTTCGCATCCAACAGGTGATTATTGTCGGGCGCGAGGGCCACAAGGCCATGGTGCTGGGCAAGAATGGCGCGTCGATCAAGGAGATCGGGCGGATGGCCCGCAAGGAATTGATGGAAATGTTGGACCGGCCCGTGCACCTGTTCCTGTTCGTCAAGGTGGACGAGAAATGGCAGGAACGGCGAGATTCCTATTCCGGCATCGGCCTGGAGTTTGATGTTTAGGGGCGGGCATGAACTGGTCTGATGACGGACTGGTCCTTGGTGGCCGCCGGTTCGGCGAAGGCGGCCTGATCCTTGATGTGCTGACCAGGACACGCGGGCGGCGCTCCGGCCTCGTTTATGGTGGTGCGTCGCGGGCGCGGCGGGCGCAATATGAGGCGGGCAATACGGTTGCCGTTTCCTGGACAGGGCGCCTCGAAGAACAGCTCGGCCGGTTTGACGTTGCCGAGGCAAGCCGGGAACGCGCGTCGCGGGTGCTGGACGATGCCGGTGCCCTGGCTGCCATATCGGCCGTGACGACGCTGCTGCGCGGTGCGCTCGATGAGGGGGATGCCGCCGGATCGGCGCTGTATGAAGCGACGACACTCTTGCTCGACCAGATCGAGGCGCAACACATCTGGCCCGTGCTGTATGTGCGGTGGGAACTTGGCCTGTTGTCGGCGCTGGGCTTCGGGCTCGACCTTGAAGCCTGCGCGCTCAGCGGCGCGAATGACGGGCTGACCCATGTCTCGCCAAAGACCGGCCGGGCCGTGCGCGGATCGGAAGCCGAGGATTATGTCAGCCGGCTGCTGCGCCTGCCGGGCTTTCTCGTGTCGTCGGAAGCGCCCGTGGGAGTCGACGATATTGCCGACGGACTCGCGCTGACCGGGTACTTCCTCGAGGCGCGTGTCTTCAACGGCATGAACCGCGCCGTTCCGCCGCAAAGGGCGCAACTTGTGGCGCGGCTCCTGAAGCGGGCCTAGACGGTCGCGCTCGGCCGGGCGCCGACGCGTTCGTACCAGGCGGTGAGGTTCCGGAATTCCGGGTTCAGCGGTTGCCCGATCTGGTTGCCGAACGCCTGGAAGCAATACAGCATGATGTCGGCGAAACTGAATGCGTCTCCGGCGATGTAGTCGCGGCTGGCAAGCTGGCTGTCGAGGAAGGCGAGCTTGTCCTGCGCGCGCGCCTTGAGGCCCGCAGCGGCATCGGGCAGGCAGCGGGTCCGGTCCTTGAACATGGCGAGGCCTTCAGCAAAGCGGAAGCCATTGGTCATGGGCTCGAGCACGTTGAGGTCGACCCAGCGGGTCCACCTGCGGGTCTGGGCGCGTTCTTCAGGCGTGTCGCCGAACAGGCTGTCGCCGTCATGGGTTTCGTCGAGATACTCGCAGATCGGCCAGATCTCGGTGACGATGTCGCCGCCGTCGAGTTCGAGCGCCGGTGATTGCGCCGCCGGGTTCACGGCACGATAGGACTCGTCCAGGTTCTCGCCCTTTACAATGTCCACGTCCTGGACGGGCAGGGTGATGCCGCGCTCGGCCATGAACATGCGCACGACATGGGGGTTCGGGCCGATTGATGTGTAGAGTTTCATGAAGTGCTTCCCTTTGGAATCAGTCTTGTTGTCAGCGTGTCGCCAGGATGTAGATCGCCCGTCCTGCCAGCGGGAAGAGCATCAGTGTCGATGCGATGAACAGATAGAACCGGATCATGACCTTGTTGGCCGTGGCCTGCCAGATCGAGTGAATGATGCGTATGGCGACGTAGGCCCATGCCAAGCCGACATCCACCAGGCCGACAGAGCCGCTGACCGCGAGGGCCAGAGCCAGCGCATAGAAGATGGTCGGCTGTTCCATGAGGTGGTTGTAGTTGTCGGCGACCTGACGGACTGAAGACGGCAACGCGTTATACGCCTCGCTGCGTGCGTGCTTGGCTTTTTCAGGGTGCATCCTGGCCTTGCCCATGGCCGGCACACGCGTCGCCAGCATCCATATCCACATGACAAGCGACCAAGCCGCGAGGACAGCGACGGGCAGAAGCATGGCGTGGGTCATGTGGGCGCTCCCTTGTGCTCTTGTTTTCCGGCAGTCTAGCGAAGAATATCGTGCGCAGAAGGGGCGACGCCGGGGCAAGTCTTTAGCGGCAGACGCGGCCCTCGCCCATGTCGAAGTGGAAATGGTCCTTGTGGGCCGCGTTATAGTCGGGGCCGAGCGTGACGGAGAAGATATCGCAGCCGCCGTCATGGACGCGTTTCAGGAATTTGGCTTCCGGTCCGCCTTGTTTCCAAAGGGTTTTTACGTCGATCAGGCGACCGTCTTCGAGGCGGAAACCGGAAATGTCGATGGCATTGGCATGGGCGTGCTCGGAGAGACGGCC
This sequence comes from uncultured Alphaproteobacteria bacterium, assembly GCA_963973995.1. Classification (GTDB taxonomy): domain Bacteria; phylum Pseudomonadota; class Alphaproteobacteria; order Caulobacterales; family Hyphomonadaceae; genus Hyphomonas. The sequence goes on along the minus strand of CAXBCO010000002.1, from coordinate 661,560 downwards.
GCTGCCGGCGATATTGCGGCAGGAGAAGCTCCCATAGGTCTCGATCCGGGCAAGCGGTGAGCCGAGGATGTCGACAGCGGCCGGACGTGCGACATGGCGCTCCCAAGTGTAGACAGCAGCTGTCTCGGCGCAGGTCATGCTGAGCGTGGCGGAATAGGGCGTGAGGGTGCGATCAAGCGTCAGGGCGTTGTAAAGGCCGCATTTTTCGCCCTTCGGCGCATCCTCAAGCGGCGTGTAGAGGATTCCGGCCGAATCGAGGGCGGAAAAGCAGACCTCGCGATGCGTCCGGGCGCGTTCCAGCTTGGCGTGGGTGCCGAGGCCGAGCTTGTCGGTCAGGTCGATGGGCGCGAACGGATTGTGGCGCGGCGGGGCCAGCCACAGGAACAGGGCGACCACCAGGAGCGGCACGGTCAGCAAGAGGATCCAGGCCCGAAACTCAGTCATTTGCTTGCGTTTTACCCATTCCTTAACCAAACCGCCGTTTCTGTTAATCTGCGCAACGAACCGAGTCGGTATAGGCGAAGTTCCTGCACCAGAATGTGGCACGAGATGCAAAGAGGCCAGAATGTCCGACCTGCTTGACGGTGGTCCCGAAGACCGGATCATAAACGAACCCATGAGCGAGGCGCTGTCGAAGCGCTATCTCGCCTATGCGCTCTCGACCATCACTTCCCGCGCCCTGCCGGATGTGCGCGACGGCCTGAAGCCCGTCCAGCGCCGCATCCTGTATGGCATGCGGGAACTGAAGCTCGATCCCGAAGGCGGCTTCCGCAAATGCGCCAAGATCGTCGGCGACGTGATGGGTAACTATCACCCGCACGGCGACAGTTCGATCTATGACACGCTGGTGCGTCTGGCGCAGGATTTCAACGTCCGCTACCCGCTCGTCGACGGTCAAGGCAATTTCGGCAATATCGATGGCGATAGCGCGGCGGCCTATCGTTATACCGAAGCCCGGATGACCCACGCAGCCGAGCTGCTACTGGACGGCCTCGGCGAAAATGCGGTCGATTTCCGCGCCAACTATGCCGAGAATGACGAAGAGCCGGTCGTGCTGCCTGCGGGCTTCCCGAACCTGTTGTGCAATGGCGCCACCGGCATCGCCGTGGGCATGGCAACCTCGATCCCGCCGCACAATGCGGCCGAGGTGATTGATGCGGCGCGCTTCCTGATCGAGACGCCCAAGGCGACGACGGCTGACCTGATGCAGTTCGTAAAAGGGCCTGATTTCCCGACCGGCGGCGTGATCGTCGAATCCTACGAATCCATGCTCGACGCCTATGAGACGGGCCGGGGCGGTTTCCGCATGCGCGCGAAATGGGAAGTCGAAGATACCGGTCGCGGCACCTACCAGATCATCGTCACCGAGATACCCTACCAGGTCCAGAAGTCGCGCCTGCTGGAGAAGCTGGGCGAACTGCTCGAACAGAAGAAGCTGCCGCTGCTGGACGATGTGCGCGACGAGAGCGCCGAGGACGTGCGCCTTGTGCTGGTGCCGCGCGCCAAGACGGTCGAGCCGGACGTGCTGATGGAAAGCCTGTTCAAGTCCTGCGACCTGGAAACGCGCTTCAGCATGAACATGAATGTGCTGCACAAGGGTGCGCCACAGGTCATGGGCCTGAAGGACGTATTGCTGGCCTATCTGGAGCACCGCCGCGAAGTGGTCGTGCGCCGGGCCGAGTTCCGCCTCGACAAGATCGAGAAGCGCCTGCACCTGCTCGACGGCTACCTGATCGCCTATCTCAATATTGATGAAGTGATCCGGATCATCCGCGAGGAAGACGAGCCGAAACAGGTGATGATCGCGCGCTTCGGTATTTCCGACATTCAGGCCGAAGCCATCCTGAACCTGCGCTTGCGCGCCCTGCGCAAGCTGGAAGAAATGGAAATTCGCGGCGAGCACACCAAGCTGGTCGAAGAGCGTGAAGAGCTGGTCAAGCTGATCGGGTCGACGCGCCGCCAGTGGACGACCGTTTCCAAGCAACTCAAGGCCGCCCGCGACCAGCTGACGGCTGACCCGGCGCTGGGCGACCGCCGCGCGGCCTTCGAGGACGCGCCGGATGTCGATCTCGCCGCGGCCCTCGAAGCTTCGCGTCCGAAGGAGCCGCTGACGGTCGTCCTGTCGGCGCAGGGCTGGATCCGGGGCATGAAGGGGCACGGCCTCGACCCGGATTCCACCAAGTTCAAGGAGGGCGACGAGCTCTACCTGAGCGAAGAAGTTATGAGCACCGACAAGATCATCCTCATGGCCTCCGATGGCCGGGCGTTCACGCTGATGGCCGACAAGCTGCCGGGCGGACGCGGGCATGGCGAGCCCATCCGCCTGTCGATCGAACTGGAGGACAGCGTCGATATCGTCGCGATGTTCAAGCTGGAGGAAGACCGCAAGCGCGTGATGGCCTCCACCATCGGCTATGGCTTCGTGGTCGAGGAAAAGGAACTGGAGTCCAACCGCAAGGCTGGCAAGCAGGCCGTGAACACGGGCGAGGGCACGCTGAATGTGTGCATGCCGGTCGAGGGCGACATGCTGGCCGTGGTCGGATCGAACCGGAAACTGCTGATCTTCCCGCTGGACGAGCTGCCTGAAATGTCACGCGGCAAGGGCAACAAGCTGCAGGCCTATCGCGGCAAGGATACGCTGGCCGACCTGATGACCTTCGACAAGGAAGACGGCCTGATCGTGATGGCCGGCGGACGCCACCGCGCCTTCCCGGAATGGAAGGACTGGATCGGCAAGCGCGCACAGGCGGGCAAGACCGTGCCGAAGGGCTTCCCGCGGACGGGCACGTTCAATGGCTGACGGCTTCTAGGCAAGGGAGACGTAGTGCGATTTTCCACAATCTTCCTGCTTGTGATTGCCGTCCTTATTGCCTGCGAGCGACGGGATGAGGCCCACGAGAGAACCTGCGAAGTTAACGGGACCAGTCTTGTTGAGGTTGGTACCCACACATTCGCTATTTCGTCGGATTTACGTGGAGCCTATATCGCTGGGAACGGGCCGCTTTTGGGCAATATGTCAAAGACAGAGCGGGCTTTTAGCAAGATATGCCCCGCGGTCGATGGCGATGTCCTCGTTGTAAATCAACTCTCAATTTTCTCGCCTGCCCGAAATGAGCTCACGCCTCAACATTTTCCGGAAGCTGTCAGTGTCCTTATAAGTTGGGATGAAAAGGAGGGTATCGACCTCGTCCAGACTCGGAACTGGGAAAAGTTTGATTTGACTGAGGTGGGAGACGGCTTCCTCTCCACACAGAACGGTTCAGTCGGCATGGGCTCTGCCGAGATGTTCCTCCAAGTGGAAGTTACGGCAGAGACGCCAAAAGGAAACCCGGTTGCATTCAGTTGCTACTACCAAAAGACAGCGCGTGGTCGGGACTGCTTTACTTGGTGGTATGATCGAGAAGGCCTGTATTTCGGTTATAACTTCTTCGACAGAGATTATCCTCGCGAGGAATGGCTGGCGCTTCATAGTCGCGTGCTGAGTGCGGTTGAGGGGCTACAGGATGAGCGCGCCTCCCGTGGCTGACTAGGTTAGCTGCCCAGCTGTTCCAGCACATCGCTCATCAATGGCCCGATCTCCGTATTCAGCACGAGGTCTGCATACGGATCCTGATCGGTCGGCTCGCGGTTGACGATGGCGAGGCGGGCGCCGTTCCGCTTGGCTTCGATCGGGATGGAGGCCGCCGGATAGACGACGAGCGATGAGCCGAGGACGAGGCAGAGGTCGCAGAGCAGGGCCTCTTCGGCGGCGCGGGCCATTTCGTCTTCCGGCATGGCCTGCCCGAACGAGATGGTCGCGGTCTTGAGAAGGCCGGTGCAGAAGAGGCAGGTCAGGTCCTCGCCCGCTTCCCAGCGTGGCTTCAGGCTGTCGATCTCGTAGCGCTTGCCGCAGGTGAGGCAGCGGGCATAGGTCGCGTTGCCGTGCACTTCGATCACCTTGTCATCCGGCACGCCGGAATCCTGATGCAAATTGTCGACATTCTGCGTAATGACGCTGGTGACCTTTCCGGCGGCGACCAGTTTTGCCACGGCGAAATGCCCCGCATTCGGGCTGGCGCCGACCCAGCCGGCGGACCGGTTGAAGACGCGGCTCCAGGATTCACGGCGCTTGTCGCGCGAGGCAACAAAATCCTGGAAATAGATCGGTGTCATCTTGCTCCACACGCCGCCGGGGCTGCGGAAGTCGGGAATGCCGCTTTCGGTCGAGATGCCCGCGCCGGTGAACACGACGACGCGCGAGGCATCGGCAATCAGGCGGGCGAGAGCAGCGGCATCGGACATGAGGTGATGCTACACAATTTGCTCCGCCGCGCTACCGGGCGCGCAGGATTTGGCCTTACTTGTACATGCCTTCGCGCAGGTTGATGCCGTGTTCGACATAGGCCTTCATGGCGCACAGCATCTGCGACCAGCCCATGCAGTTGCCGTAAGAGGATTTGAGGCCCGCCGGTGTTTCGCGCCAGCCTTCCTCGGCGATGGTGACGATGGTGCGCCCGTCATCCGTAGGTTCGAAGCGCATCGTGACCGTGGTCTCGTAGGGCGCGGGCGCCTCCGGATCGTTGGCGGCCCATTTGAGGATGATGCGCTTGTTCTTCTCCACTTCGACGACATGGACGGGGAAGGCGCCGGGGAAATCGTGGAAGTTCCATGTGACCGTGGCTCCCGTCTCGAGCCGCCCCTTCGCGCCGCCTGTGGCGAAATAGCCTGACAGCTTGTCCGGGTTCACAACGGCTTCGAACACGTCGGATACGGGCCGGCTGATGCGGCCGCTGACTTCAAATTTCAGGTCCATTACATCTCTCCTTGGCTTTTGCCAGATCATGTTATAAAAATATAACATGTCAAGCGCAGAAGAAACCAATCTCGTATTCAAGGCCCTCGCGGCGCCGGTGCGGCGAGACCTGCTGGATGCACTGAAGGACAATCCGCAGACCACGGGCGAGCTGTGCGCGCGCTTCAATGCGCTGAACCGGTGTACGGTGATGCAGCATCTGCGCGTGCTGGAGGAAGCAGGCCTGGTGATCGCGCGGCGTCAGGGCCGTCAGCGCTGGAACTATCTCAATGCCTTGCCGATCAAGCAGATACACGATCGCTGGATCGGCGCCTATGCGGCCGGGGCAGTGGACCTGCTGGACCGGATGAAAACCGATCTTGAGACCGTGCGGGCCGACACCTGACTTGCGTCAGGGATGCTTGCCAGTTACGCCTAGTCCATCGGTTTTTCTGGAGGGACGGCCCATGAGCCCCATTCTTGTGATTCTCGCGGCGGTCGTCGCCATCGTCGGCCTTGTCATCCTGATCTACAACGGGCTGGTGATGAAGCGCCAGCGGGTCAACCAGGCCTTTGCCGACGTGGACGTTCAGCTGAAGCAACGCCAGAACCTGATCCCGAACCTCGTCGAAACCGTGAAGGGCTATGCCAAGCACGAACAGGAGACGTTCCAGCAAGTGATTGCGGCCCGAAATGCGGCGCAGTCGGCCTCGACGCCGGCCGAGATGTCGCAGGCTGAAGGCATGCTGACCGGCGCGCTGGGCAAGCTGTTCGCGCTGGCCGAGGCCTATCCGGACCTCAAGGCGAACCAGAACTTCATCCAGCTGCAGAACGAGCTGTCGACCATCGAGGACAAGCTGGCCGCGGCGCGGCGCTTCTACAACTCGGCCGTTCAGGACTACAACACGTCGCGCGAACAGTTCCCCGGCTCGGTCATTGCCGGCATGTTCAGCTTCGAGACGCGTGAGTTCTTCGATGTCGGCGTGGAAGGCCGCGAGGCCCTGAGCTCACCGCCTGAAGTGAAGTTCTAGGCAAGCCCGTTTTGCGGTAGGCTGTCCTCGGCTGGTAACGGGAGGACATAAGATGAGACTTTCCTATATCGCTTCGGCAGTGATGCTGGGCGCGTGCGCAAGTTCGGGCGGCAGCTGGAGTGCGTCGAGCTGGGACGGGCTGGTGCCGCAGACAATCGGCACCCAGAATTATGCCTTCCTTGCCGCGCCGATGGCCGGGCAAGGCTTCAAGCTGAAGTTCACGATCAAGACGGGTGGCGACTTCAGCGTGGCCAGCGCCGGCCCGCCATCGGATGCCGAGCTTGAGGAAGCGGCGATTGCAGCCGCGCCGGAGGGCTGCACCTTCGTGTCGCTGGAACGCACGCCGGATGGCGGGGCGGAAGCGGACTACGATTGTAAATAGGTTGACCCCGTAACCTCATCCGTAGTCCCGGCGAACGCCGGGATCTCAGGCAATTAAAGCAAGGCGCCCGCCGCAAGAGACCCCGGCGTTCGCCGGGGATACGGAGTTGTTATAGAGATTAAGTCTAGCCCCGCGCCTTGAACCAGGGCGTGATGCGGGCGAGGGCGTCTTCGACCTCCGGCGTCGAAACGGCAAACGAGAAGCGCATGTAGCGGTGGCCGTTGACGGGGTCGAAATCGACGCCGGGGGCGGTGGCAACGCCCGTGTCCTTCAGCAGCTGCATGCAGAATGCCAGGCTGTCATCGGTGAAGCGCGAAATGTCGGCATAGATGTAGAAGGCGCCGTCGGGCGGCGCGATGCGCTCGAGGCCGAGGGCAGGCAGCGCGGCGAGCATCAGGTCGCGATTGTGCGTGTAAGTCCGGACGTGGCCTTCCAGTTCCTCGCGGCTGTCCATCGCGACAAGCCCGGCATGCTGCGACAGGGACGGCGCGGTGAGAAACATGTTGCCGATATAGGCGGCGGTGCGGCTGGCCATGTCGTCGGGCGAGACGATCCAGCCGAGGCGCCAGCCCGCCATCGAGAAGTATTTCGAGAAGGAATTGATGACAAATGCGTCGGCCGTGTGTTCGAGCACAGAGGCCGTGCGCGGGCCGTAGGACAGGCCGTGATAGATCTCGTCGGAGATGATGCGGATGCCGCGCTCGGCGCAGACGGCGACAATGGCGGCCAGTTCCGCCTCGGGCAGGATGGTGCCGGTCGGATTGGCGGGGCTGGCAATGATGAGGCCTGCAGGGGCCGGGTCGAGCGCAGAGACCTGCGCTGCTGTGAGCTGGAACCGGGACTCCTCGCCACATTCGATTTCGAGCGGGACGAGGTTCAGCGCCCGAATCGTATTGCGATAGGCGACATAGCCGGGGCGGGCGAGCGCGACCTGATCGCCCGGCGCGAAGGCCGATGAGAGGGCGAGGACCAGCGCGGGCGAGGCGCCGCAGGTGATGGCAAGGCGGCGCGGTTTCACGGTGACGCCATAGGTGTCGGCATAATGCTGGCAGATACGGTCCTTGAGCGCAGGGCTTTCCCAATAGCCCATGGATTCCGTGTCGAGGACTTTATGCGCGGTCTCTACAGCGCGCTTCGGTGCGCCCGTTGAGGGCTGGCCGAATTCCATATGGATGACCGACCGTCCCGCCGCCTGCAATTCGTGCGCGAGGCGGCTGACGGCGATGGCCTGGAAGGGGGAGACGTCCTGGCTCAATTGGCGGCGAGGCTGGGCAGCCATGTCGCGAGCGCTGGAATGGCCGCGACGAGGATGATCATGGCGACCTGCAGGCCGATAAAGGGCACCGCGCCGCGCCAGATATCCATTGTGTTGATCTCGTCGGGGGCTGCGCCGCGCAGGTAGAACAGGGCGAAGCCGAAGGGCGGCGTCAGGAAACTGGTCTGGAGGTTCAGGGCCATCAGGATGGCGAGCCAGACGGGGTCGAACCCGAGCACGATCAGCGGCGGAGCGACAAGCGGGACGACGACGAAGACGATCTCGATGAAGTCGAGGAAGAAGCCGAGAAGGAACATGACAAGCATGGTCATGGCGAGCGCGCCCCATTTGCCGCCGGGTGCCTGGTGGAGAATGGCGGCCACCATTTCATCGCCGCCATAGCCGCGGAAGACGAGACTGAACAGCGAGGCGCCGATCAGGATGAGGAACACCATGCTGGTAATGTGCGTGGCACTGGTGAGCGCCGGCAGGAGCTGGCGCACCTTGCGCAGGACGAGCAGGCCGGCAGCGAGTCCCGCGAAAAAGACGAGGCTGGCGAACAGGGTGAGGGCGATGCCGACGGAGTTGCCGGTGCTGATGGTTTCGACGCCGGCGCGCAGGTCCATCGTGTTGCGCAGCAGGAGGATGGCGCCGATGCTGATGAGGCCGGCAAGGATGAGCGGCGAGAGGCGGCTCTTGGCCTCTTCGGCGAGGCGCAGGCCGGCGAGCAGGACCGCACCGGCTGCGCCGATGGCGGCGGCTTCGGTGGGCGGGGCGACGCCGCCGAGGATGGCACCGAGCACGGCGATGATCAGGAGCAGCGGCGCACCGAGGCCGAAGGCGACCTCCTTGACCGTGAGCGGTTCGGTATCTTCGGTGATGCTGACAGGCGGGCACGCGGCGGGCCGGAAGAAAGCAGTCGCGGCGATGTAGAGAAGGTAGAAGACGACCAGCAGGACGCCGGGGATCAGCGCACCGGCAAACAGGTCACCCACCGAGACGACGCCGGACCCGGCCCCGATTTTCAAGCTGGCCTGGCTGGCCGCGTTGGAGACGGCATCGGCGAGCAGGATCAGCACGATGGAGGGCGGGATGATCTGGCCGAGCGTGCCGGAGGCGGCGATCGTGCCGGTAGCGAGTTTCGGGTCATAGCCCTGGCGCAGCATGGTCGGCAGGGCAATCAGCGTCATCGTGATGACCGTGGCGCCGACAATGCCGGTGGAAGCGGCGAGCAGCGCGCCGACGAGGACGACGGCATAGCCAAGGCCGCCGCGCACGCGCGCCAGCAGGCGGCTGGCAATGTGGAGCAGGTCTTCGGCGACGCGGGAGCGTTCGAGGATCACGCCCATCAGCACGAACAGCGGCACGGCGACCAGCGTCTGGCTCTGCATGATCGCGCCGCCCTGGATGCGGCTGGGGAAGGCGATCAGGAATGAGGCCGAAAAGGTGCCGGTGGCGATGCCGATCAGGGCGAACAGGAGCGCGACGCCGCCGAGCGTGAGGGCGACGGAATAACCGGCCAGCAGGCTGAGGATCGCGCAGACGAACATGGCGACGGCGAGGATGATCTCAAATTCCATCATGGTCTCCGGTTTCACCTTCGATCGGCGTGCCAGCCGGCGGCAGGGCGCCGTTCAGGCGCAGCGCGGCCTTGAGGGCGACAGAGAGACCAGCGCCCATCAGCAGGACGGCAAAGACGGGCACCAGCGTTTTGAACAGGAAGAGGATCGGCAGGCCGTCGGACTCGCGCGAGCCTTCGAGCAGCGACCATGAGCGGGTCAGGCCCTGCTCGCCTGTCGTGATCAGGCGGAAGCAGATCGGGAACAGGAAGAGGTAGGTGCCGACCAGTTCGATCCAGTTGCGGCCGGTCTCGCCGAAACGCGGGCGCAGGATGTCGACCCGGACATGGGCGTCGTCGCGCAGGGCGGCCGCCGAGCCGAGCATGAACATGGCGGCGAAGGCGTAGATCACGATCTCGCTGAGCCAGGTGAAGGACAGGCCGAAGGCATAGCGCAGGATGACGACAGCGAGCTGGGACACGACCAGCAGGAGCGCGCTGAAGATCGCCGCGTTGAGGGCGCCGCCGGAAAGCACGTCGAGCGCGCGGATCATGCGGCGGGCAAGGCCGTCGAGCAGGCCCGGAAAGGCGATGGCGACCAGCGGCACGAGGAAGAAGGGCAGGCACAGGACGCCAACGACTTTCAGCCAGGCGCCGATCAGCAGGAAAACACCGGGATCAATCATCTTCCCCGCCAGCCTATTTGCCGAGTTCGCGGGCGGTATAATAGGCGCCGTCGGAGACAGAGGCCCAGCCGCGCATGAGCTTCAGGCTTGCCTCGAAACTCTCATAGATGCGTTTCTCGATACCGTCCCTGCCACTGGCGGCGCGCACGTCGGCGGCGGCTTCGGCCATGGCCTTGACCACTTCCGGGGGGAAAGAGCGCAGCTTGGTGCCGTGCTCGCGCACCAGCAGGTCGAGATAGACCGAGTTCTGGTAGGTGAATTCGCCAAGCGACGTGTGGTTCACGGACTCGCAGGCGGCCTTGATGATCGCCTGCTCACCGGGGGTGAGGCCTTCCCAGACCTTGAGATTCATGCCGACGGCGAGGCTGGCACCCGGTTCATGGAAGCCGGGGCCGTAATAATAGGGGGCCTCACGGTGGAAGCCGAGCGAATAGTCGTTCCACGGGCCGACCCATTCGGTGGCGTCGATGGAGCCTGTCTGGAGGGCCTGGTAAATCTCGCCGCCGGACAGGGAGATGGCCGAGCCGCCAAGCGCGCGCAGCACGTCGCCGCCCTGGCCGGGGATCCGCATCTTGAGGCCGACAAGATCGTCGAGACTGTTGATTTCCTTGCGGAACCAGCCGCCCATCTGGTGGCCGGTATTGGCGCCCTGAATGGCTTTGACGCCGAACTGGCCGGAGAGTTCGTCCCAGAGTTCCTGCCCGCCGCCGAAATCGATCCAGCCCATGATTTCCTGCGCCGTCATGCCGAACGGCACGGCGGTGAAGAAGGGGAAGGCGCTGGACTTGGCGGTCCAGTAATATTCGGCGCCGTGATACATGTCGGCCGAGCCGTTGGCGACGGCGTCGAAGCTCTCGAAGGCGGGCACCAGTTCGCCGGCGGCGAAGACCTTGATCTCCATCAGCCCGTCGGACATGGCGTAGACGCGTTCCGCCACGCGTTCGGCGGCGCGGCCGAGGCCTGGCAGGCCCTTGGGCCAGGTGGTGACCATGTTGAACTTGCGACGGCTGCGATTGATCTTCGCTGGAGCGAGGATCTTTGCGTCTTCCGGATTGGCGAACGCGGCGGCGGCTCCGGCAACACCGAGAAGGCCTGCGCCGACCATATTGCGTCGGTTGATCATGACATGTCCTCCCCAGCGACTCGCCCTGTAATGATTTCAGGGTCTATTCGTCGTCTCTTAGCGTCCGCCACTGGTCGCCGTCCAGCACTTCGAGAGGCTTGTAGCGGCGCTTATAGTCCATCTTCGGGCTGCCTTTGACCCAGTAGCCGAGATAGACATGCGGCAGGCCGAGGTCCTGGGCATGACGAATATGGTCGAGGATCATGTAATGGCCGAGGCCGCGCGATTCCTGTTCCGGGTCGAAGAATGTGTAGACCATCGAAAAGCCGTCACGCAGGACGTCGGTGATCGACACAGCCAACAGGGGCGCGCCGTCCGCGTCGCCGTCGCGATATTCAAAGATCAGGCTCTGGACCGGGCTGCCGCCGACCATCGTCATATAGTCGCGATAGGTCATCTCGGACATGCCGCCCTTGTCGTGGCGTGTCTGGACGTAGGTCTTGAGCAGGCGGAACTGTTCGCGCGTGGCGGCCGCTTCGACCGGGGTGCGGACGAGCGTGGCATTGCGGGCCAGTGTGCGGCGGTCATTGCGCGACTGGACGAATTCACGGGTCGGCACGCGCACGCTGCGGCAGGCATTGCACCGCGGACAGGCGGGGCGGTAGGCGATGGTCTGGCTGCGGCGGAAACCGGCCTGGCTGAGCGAATTATGGATGGAATCGGCGTCAGAGACGGCCAGGTTGGTGAACGCCTTGCGTTCGCGCATGCCCGGCAGGTAGGGGCAGGGGCTGGGGTTCGTGACGTAAAAACGTAGCGACCGCTCGAGCCCTGCAGGCAGAATCTGGGAATCCGTGAACTTCATAAGTCGCAACGATACACTTACAGATCAAACCGCCAAGAGGCGAAGACGGTAAAGACACACCAAAGGACTAAAACGAGCGGTGCGCCGAATTTCATGAAATCGCCGAATTTATAGTGTCCGGGGCCCATTACCAGCATGTTGGTCTGATAGGCGAAGGGGGTCGCGAAGCTGCAATTGGCGCCGTAAATCACCGCCAGGAGGAAGGGCAGCGGGTCATGCACGCCGAGTTCGGCCGCCGCTGACAGGGCGATGGGCGAGAACAGGATCGCGGTGGCGGCATTGGTCAACAGGTTGGTCAGGATGGCGACGCAGAGGAAGATCGCCGACAGGACCGCCAGTGTGCCAAACGGCGCTGCATAGTTCACGACGGCGTGGGCAATCGCGGCCGCAGCCCCCGTTTTTTCAAGCGCCATGCCCATGGCAAGGGCCGCGCCGATGACGAGGAAGATGCGCAGGTCGAGCGACCGGCTGGCCTGGCGGGTGTTGACGCAGCCGGCCACGAGCATGGAGACGGCCGCCAGGACCGAGGCGTGAAGGATGGACAGGACGCCGGTTGCGGCGAGGCCGACCATGGCGAGGGCAATCACGCGTGACGCGACGGCCCGCGTGGTGAGCGGGATCTCAGTCTGGGACCATTCCAGCAGGATGATGTCGCGGCTGGCGCGCAGGTCGACAAAGGCATCGACCGGGCCGCAAAGGAGCAGCGTGTCGCCGGATTCGAGGCGGATTTCGCCGAGCTTTGTGCGGATCATCCGGCTGCGGCGCTGGATGCCGAGTGTGACGGCGCGGGTGAGCCGGCGAAAGCCCAGCATTTCGACCGTGCGTCCGACCATGCGCGAGCCGGGCGCGATAACCGCCTCCGTCAGGGCGAGGGCGCCGGGACGGCTGTTTTCTTCAAGGTCGCCGCCTGCGGACTCCCAGACCTGCTGTAGGAAGTCCGGCTGGCGGGCGAGGACGTTCTGCAGGGCGGCGCGGGTGGCCGCGACGATGACGAGGTCGCCGGGCTGGAGGGTAATATCCTCATAGGGCGGCAGGAAGGCCCGCTCGCCGCGCTGGATCATGCGGACAGTCATGTCCGGCAGGTCGGCGAACATGCCGGCGACTGGCTTCTTGCCCTTCAGGAAGTGGCCGAACGTGACTTCGATCTGGGCGACGAACTGCTTGCCGGAGGGCTGAGAAAGTTCATCGCTGAGGCCGCGCCGGTTGGGCAGCAGGAATTTTGAGAAAATCGCGAGGTAGACGAAGCCTGCCCCGGCCAGGATCAGGCCCATCGGGGTCTGGTCGAAGAAACCCAGCGTGCGCCCGTCAATCCGCTCGAACGCCTCAGCCGCGAGCAGGTTGGTCGAGGTGCCGATCAGCGTGGTCATGCCGGCAAAAATGGAGGCGTAACTGAGCGGCATCATCAGCTTGGACTGCGAGGCATTCATGCGTTTGGCGATGGCGCTCATGACCGGCAGGAACATGATGACGATGGGCGTATTGTTGACGAAGGCGCTGGTGACGAAGACCGCGAAAAAGGCCAGCACAAGCGTTGTCACCGGGCGCTTCTCATAGCCACCGACGAGCACCTTGGTCGGCCCTTCGAGGGCGCCGGTCTGGAACAGGCCCTGTCCGACGACCAGCAGCGCCATGATGGTGATCAGGGCTGGATTGCCGAAACCTGACAGGAGTTCGGCTGCGCTGATCGGCGTGCCGTCGGTGCCATAGGCGCCGGGTATCGTGAACAGCAGGAGCAAGGACGCAATGACGCCGACAGAGACGAGCTCCATCGGCCAGCGGTCCGACATGTAGAAACCAATTGCAGCACAAACAACCGCCAGGCTTGCCCACATGGGCCAGTGGGCCAGGAAATCAGCGATCATCTTGGCTCCGGTTCATCAGCGCGTCCTGACCCTCTACAGGTTATCAGTCGTGTGTGTGAACCAATATGCTGACCCGCCGGTTGGCTGACAAGTGCGGCTGGCCCGCATCAAGGGGGCGCGTGTCGGCGAGACCGGTGACAGCGCGGATGCGAGCTGGCTCCAGACCGGCCGTGATCAGGGCGCGACGCGCCTCGTTGGCCCGGTCAGACGAGAGTTCCCAGTTGGAATAGGCGGTGCCGGTCGCACTGAACGCGTCGGTATGGCCTTCGATCGAAACAGGCTCGGAAAATTGCGCCAGGACGCGGCCAGCCGCTTCGGCGAGGGCGATACCCTGTTCCGTGAAGGCACCGCTACCCGAATCAAACAGCGGGTGACGAGCCGAATCGACAAGATCGATGCGCACGCCATCGGCTTCCCGGGCGAGGACGACACTGTCGCCTGCCTCGATCAGGCCTGATTGCTGGCTGAGAGCGGTAAACAGGCGTCCGGCAGCCGAGTCAGGCTGGACGGCCGAGGCCTGGGCCGTGGGGCTGGCATTGCTGTTGAAATAGCTGGCGATCTCGTCGCGGCCCTCGGGGGAGACGCCGCTGAGGATCCACATCAACAGGAAAAATGCCATGAGCGCGGTGAGGAAGTCGGCATAGGCCATCTTCCAGGTGCCCGCTTTGCGGGCGGGCGCGGCGGGCATTCTGCCCGCATATCGCCGAGAGTGAGTGGCAGTAGCCATGCGCTCGAAGTCCGATCCTTCTGATCTGATGCGCCAGTCATAGCAGGCTATGGTGAAGGCCACGTCGAAGCGAAGGGTAGGATTTCGATGAAATTTGATCTACTTCGCCAAGGCATAGCAGGAGAAAGACAGATGGCGCGGACGGCATTCCTTGGACTTGGCGTGATGGGATTTCACATGGCGGGGCACCTGGCCCGGGCCGGTCACCAGGTCAGCGTGTGGAACCGGACAGAGGCCAAGACCAAGGCCTGGGAGAAGAAGCACAAGGGCGAGGTGGCCAAGGACCCGGCGACGGCAGCCTTCGGCGCGGAATTCGTTTTCCTCTGCCTTGGCGACGATCCGGATGTGCGGATCGTGTTCGATGCGCTGGAACCGAGCCTTGGCGCCGGCATGATCGTGGTCGACCATACGACCGCGTCGGCGGGGCTGGCGCGGGAACTTTTTGAGCGCTGCAAAGCCAAGGGCGCGCATTTCATCGACGCGCCGATCTCGGGCGGCGAAGCTGGCGCGGTGAATGGCAAGCTGACGATCATGTGCGGAGGCGAGCAGTCGGCGTTCGATGCCGCCGAGCCTGTAATGGCGGCCTTCGGCAAGAAGATGACACTGATCGGCGACAGCGGCGCAGGCCAGCTGGCCAAGTCGGTCAACCAGATCTGCATTGCCGGCATCGTGCAGGGCCTGGCCGAAGGACTGCACTTTGCCGAGAAGGCGGGGCTTGATGCGGCCAAGGTGATCGAGGCGATCAGCGGCGGCGCGGCCCAGAGCTGGCAGATGGAGAACCGCTGGGAGACGATGGTTGCAGGACATTTCGAACATGGCTTTGCCGTCGACTGGATGCGCAAGGATTTGCGGATCACGCTGGAGGCGGCGCGCGAGAATGGCGCGAGCTTGCCGGTGACAGCGACGGTCGACCAGTATTATGCCGATGTGCAGGCGATGGGCGGGGCGCGCTGGGACACGAGCAGCCTGATTGCCCGCCTGACGCGGGACACCTGAGACCGTGCGGCGCCTCGATATCCATCTGAGCAAGGACGAAGCCTGCGAGACCGTGATCCGGGCGATCAAGGCGGCAGACCCGATCGACTATGTCGTGATCGAAACCGAGCAGCAGGACCGTTGCCTGATCTCGGTGTTCATGCGCGATGGCACGGGTCAGACATTGATGGATAATATCCAGTCGGCGCTGGAAGGGCGCGAAGACTGGCGCATTGCGGTGCTGCCCATCGAAGCGACCGCGCCGAAACTACCCGAGCCGGAAGATGACAAGAAGGCGCGCCGCCAGCAGGCGACGCGCGAGGAATTATACTCCGACATCGAAACCGGCGCGCGGCTGGACCGCGATTTCCTGATCATGGTCGTGCTATCGACCATCGTGGCGGCGATCGGCCTGAACTCGGACGGGATTGCCGCCGTGATCGGCGCGATGGTGATTGCGCCGCTGCTGGGGCCGATCCTGGGATTTTCGATGGGGGCGGCGCTGGGCGACTTTGCACTGTTGAGGCGGGGCGGCATGACGCTGGCGGTCGGCATCGGGACGGCCCTGGCATCGGCGCTGGTTATCTCATTCTTCCTGCCGCTGAACCTTCAGAGCGAGGAGTTGATGTCGCGGGCTGAAGTGCGGATCGACGGACTGGCGCTGGCCATGGCCGCAGGCAGCGCAGCGGCCCTGTCACTGACGCGCGGACAGGGGTCGGCCCTGGTCGGCGTGATGGTCGCAGCGGCGCTGCTGCCACCCGGCGCGGCGATCGGCCTGTTTGTGGGCGGCGGCGAATTCGACCTGGCCATGCGGGCGGGCCTGTTGCTGGCGCTGAACGTGGCGAGCCTCGTATTCTCGGCGCTGCTGGTGTTCCGTTTACGTAAAATCAGGCCCCGGAAATGGATCGAGCAGAAGAATGCGACGCGGGCCGTCTGGATCAATGCGGGGCTTTCGGCCTTCTTGCTGGCCGTCGCGGTGGCCCTGATCCTGTTGCTGGACTTGGGGGCCGCCGTACAAATCGGCTAAGTGCAGGATATTTTGGACTTTTTGGTCGTGTGGCGATAAGGTGACACCAACTTCCACCTGTAAGGACTATTTCACCGACCATGAATGTTGTTTTGCCAATTTCTGCTGCCCCGAAAACCCGTGTCGAACGCTATATCTCCACTCTGGATGACAAGCAGCGCAAGGCGGAATCCGAAGAGCTCCTGGCGCTGTTTGCCCGCGTGACGGACCTGCCGGCTGCGATCTGGGGAACCCACAAGGTCGGCTATGGCCGCTATGCCTACACGATGGATGGCGGACGCAGCAGCGAGTTCATGATCGCCGGCTTCGAGCCTGCGAAGAAGCATGTCATCGTCTACCTGTCGCCGGATTTTGAGGATTTCACCGCACCACTGGAAACTCTCGGCAAGCACGACAAGGGCAAGTCGTGCATCTTCATCAAGGCGCTGAAAGACGTTAACCTCGACGCTCTGGAAGAGCTGGTGCGCCTTGGAATGGCTTCGACCGAGAAGAATTTCAAGACCAGCGAAACCTGACGCGGCAGGCGACACATGGCCAGGGCTGACAACAAGACGAAACCCACTTCTGTCACGCCCCGCGCCTATATTTCCGGACTGGATGAGGGGCGCCGCAAGCGGGAGGCCGAAATCCTGCTGCCCTGGTTCGAGACCGTCACCGGCCTGAAGGGGCAGATGTGGGGCCCGTCCATGATCGGCTTTGGCCGCTATCACTACAAATATGACGGCGGGCGTGAGGGCGATTTCATGATCACCGGCTTTGCCCCGCGCAAGGCGGCGATGACGCTCTACATCATGCCGGGCTATCGCGACATGAGCGAGACGCTCGCCCGGCTCGGCCCGCACAGGATCGGCAAGAGCTGCCTCTATCTCAACCGGCTGGAACTGGTGGACATGGACGTGCTGGCCGAGATCGTGACGGACGGCGTGGCCTACATGCGGAAAAACTACAAGATTTGGGATTCATGACGGTCGCCGTTCTCAGCGTCCGTTGACGGGCCCATGCCGGGCAGCAGGTCTTCAAGGAAGAAAGCCGACAGGGCGGATCGGCCAGACAGTCCAGACTTGCGGTACAGGGCGCGCGCCTGCTCCCTGACAGTCCGCTCGCTGGTCTGGCGCAGGTCGGCGATTTCCTGGTGGCTCAGCCCCTTGAGCAGGAAGAGACCGATTTCGGCCTCGGCGGCCGACAATTCCCAGAGAGCGAACTGGTTCTGGATGGCCTCGCCGAGACCTGTCACAAGTTCCCTGTTGGCCTCCCGCCATTGATTTGCCTCGCTGCGCGCTACGGTCAGGTCTGATCGTGCCCGGCTGAAGCGGCGCAACAGCAGGATCGCGCCCGAGGCGGCCGTGAACAGGGCAAAGCTTTCCACGGCGATGTGAAGGAAGCCGGCACCTTCTCCACGATCCATGAGGAGGTCTGTCGCGATCAGCAGGGCAATGAGGACAAAAAGTGCCGCAGGCCCAATGAGACGCCACCGATCCCTTACGTCATTCGACATACAAGGCCTCCTGCCTCGCCTGCAGCGCCTGATCCCGTCACATGACGAATTGCGCCGCGAGGCAACTTTCCTGACCTTACCGGGAAGTTTGAAACAGGGAATGTGGCATGACCGACACTGCGGCAAAGAAGAAGATACGCGTCTGGGATCCGATTGTGCGGATCGGCCATTGGGTGCTCGTGGTTGGGTTCTTCACGGCCTATTTTACCGGCGACGAGTTTTTCCAGCAGCACTTATGGGCAGGGTATGCCGTTGCGGCGACGGTTGCGATCCGGATTGTCTGGGGGGTCATCGGGCCGAAACATGCGCGCTTTTCCAGTTTTGTCCGCTCGCCCGCAGTCGTGTTCGCCTATCTTTCCGACCTGGTGAAAGGGCGGGGAAAGCGCCATATCGGACACAATCCGGCTGGCGGGGCCATGATCGTCGCGCTTCTTATCAGCCTTGCCGGCACGGCCGGGACCGGCATGGCGCTCTATGCGGTCGAGGACAACAAAGGCCCGCTGGCGGGCATTATCACGGCCGCCCCGCAACAGGCTGAACCGGCCTATGCGGGCGCGCGGGAATACGATGATGACGAGGCGGAGGGCGGTGAGCACGAAGGCGGCGGCGAAGGTGGGGAAGATATGTGGGAAGGCCTTCACAGCTTCTTCGTCTATCTCACGCTTGCCCTGGTGGCCTTGCATGTCAGCGGCGTGGTCTTCTCGAGCCTCGCACACAAGGAAAACCTCGTCCGGGCCATGGTGACGGGCAGGAAGCGCCCTGAATAGCGGCGGCATCGCACTCGGCTGAGGCAAATCCCGCTCCTGGAAAACCGGACGGGCGATGCGCACCCAAAATGCGTTGCTGGCGAAATTCGGCTCTGGTATCGGCGCGGTGATGACCGAAGCGACATTCACACACCGGCTGGCGACGGACGCGGACATTCCGGCAATCGTGGCCCTGATGCGGACCTCGATTGCCGAGAACATGAAGGCGTTCCTGACGCCCGAGGAGATTGTCGCCGCGCAGGAGACAATGGGGCTCGACCGCTCGCTGATCGCGGATGGCACCTATTTCGTGATTGAGACCGAGGTCGGCGGCGCGACCGCGATGGTCGCCTGCGGCGGCTGGGGCAAGCGGCGTACATTGTATGGCGGCGACCAGACGGCGGGACGCGACGACTCGCTGGCCGACCCGGCGGTGCATGCCGCGCGTATCCGGGCGATGTACACGCACCCGGACTGGACGCGGCAGGGCATCGGCTCGCTGCTGCTGGACCTCGGCGAGGGCGCCGCGCGTGCGGCGGGGTTCCGGGCGATCGAGCTTGGCTCAACCGTGCCGGGATATCCGCTTTACCTGGCGCGGGGCTATGAGCCGTATCACCGCGAGGAAACAGTTGCCGCCAACGGGCAGGTGAAGACGGTCATCCACATGCGCAAGGCGCTTTAGGCGCGGCTCACGGGTCGAGCGACCCGGTGATCGAGGCGCGCTGGGAGAGTTCCATCCAGTTGCCGCAGCCATCGCGGACGAAGGAGATACGCGCCGTCTTGCCCAGTGTCGTGGGCGGCTGGCCTTCGGTGCCGCCAGCCGTGAGTACACCTGAATGGACGCGGTCGACCTTGTCGACCTGAACGGTCGTGTAGCGATAGCCGATGCGGCGCATGTCGGCGCTGTCGGTGCGTGCGGCAAGGGCGGGGTCGATGTGCCCGAGGATGAGGCTGCGTCCGCAGGCGACGGCGCAGGGATGGGCGCCGGACACCGGCAGGCCAAGCGCGTCATGGTAGAAGGCGAGGAAGGCCTCGCGGCTGGGTGTGGCGACCTCAATGGCCCATTGCGTGATGCCGTCATGGCCGGGCGGCACCAGCAGGACGCGGTTGCCATCCGGATCGATCCGCTCGGTTGGCGCGGTGACGCCGTCGCGGGCGATGAGGAGGCGGAGGTAGCCGCCCTCGGTGCGGGGCGGCAGCGGGTCGCGGGCATGGTTCAGCTTGAAGACGCTGCCCTGATGGTCGTGGCGGTGCTGGCGCAGGCCGCCGCCGAGCGGCAGCATATGGTCGAAGGGCAGGCCGATATCCTGCTGCCAGAAGGCGAGCATCTCATCGAGCCGGTTGGTGAACACGCCGACATCGAGGCAATCCTTGGCGAGCCAGGCGGGGGTTGGTTGAGTCATCGCGAGGTCTCTCCTTGATGGGGCCGTTTCAGAACACGCCGAGCGCGAGGCCGGCGGCGAGGGCCTGGCCGAGATCGGCGCATTTTGCGAGGTCGTCCGGTGCGATCGTCTTTTCCGCGAGGATGGCTTCTTGCGTTTGCGCATGGGTGCAGACGATCAGCGGCGGCTGGACTTCCTTCAGCCGCCAGCCGGTGGCGATGCGGGCGGTCTGGCGGGCCGCGTTCTCGCCATCCGATCCGGCGCAGACCATCTGGGCATAGGGGCGACCCTCGATACGGCCGAGCACGGGATAGTAGCAGCGGTCGAAGAATTCCTTCATCTCGCCGGACAAGGCGGCGAGGTTTTCCGGCGCGGCGAACAGGTAGCCATTGGCGGCGAGGACGTGGTCGGGCCGGGCGTCGCCGGCGCGCATCAGCACCGTATCGCATTCGGCGCGGGCGGCGCTTGCGGCGGCCTCTGCCATCTGGCGGGTGCCGCCGGTGCGGGAATGATAGATGATCAGGAGCTGGGCCATGGCCGTCTGTCATAGGGCGAAATGGGCAGCGCCGCCAGCACAAGCAGGCGCCCTAGCCGCGTGGGCACGGGCGGGCTAGGGTTGCCCGGACAGTCAAAAAACACTCTTGGAGGACACGGTTTTGGACATGCACCTGAAGGGCAGGAATGCCATCATCCTGGGCGGTACGCGCGGGATTGGCCGGGCGATTGCGGACACGCTGGCGGGCGAGGGTGCGAATGTCGCCGTGTGCGCCCGCAATGCGGACCAGGTGGCCGAAGCGGTCAAGGAGCTGGAAGCGATGGGCGTGAAAGCCACGGGCACGGCGGTGGACATTACCGATGGCGCGGTGCTGAAGCGCTTCATTGTGGACGCGGCCAAGACGCTGGGCGGGCTGGACATCCTGATCTCCAATGCCGGCGCCATGGCGCAGGGCAATGATGAAGCCGCATGGAAGCAGAATTTCGAGCTGGATGTCCTGGGCGCAGTCAACGCGTTCGAGGCGGCCCAGCCCCTGCTGGCCAAGGCGGCGGAAGCCAATGGGGATGCGGCCTTCGTGATCATCTCGTCGATTTCTGCGGCGCAGTCCGACCGGGGCGAATCCTATGGCCCGATCAAGGCAGCGCTGATCCACATGGCCAAGGGCCTCGCCCGGCAGCATGCCGCTACCGGCATCCGCGTGAACACGGTGTCGCCGGGCATGGTCTATTTCGAGGGCGGCATCTGGCACACGGTGAAGACAAACATGCCGGAATTCTTCGAACAGGCGAATGCCCGCAACCCGATGGGCCGGTGCGCCACGCCGCAGGAAATTGCCAATGCCGCCGTCTTCCTGGCGAGCCCGCTCTCCTCCTACACGACCGGCGCGAACCTGATCGTGGACGGCGCGGTCTCCAATCGCGTGAACTTCTAGGCACGCGGGCCAGCACCAATGGCCGGCATGGCAGGGCCATCCGGTTGCGAGGGGCTGGATTCGGCGTGGGGCTGCGGGCCTAGGACGTGTCCAGCCAGGCGGGCGCGATCAGGGGCGCACGGTCCGAATGCAGGGTGTGGCAAGGGGGCGCGGCGGGCAGGGCCGCCTGCGCGACGTCCTCCGGCATGTCGGACGCAAGGCCTGGCGCGGCCCATGCGGGCACGGGCGGCGCGTCATAGTGATAGCGTCGCGGGTCGCGCGGGCCGTCGCCAATCGCATTGATGGAAAGATTGCCGAACCGGTCGATCCTGAACAGGACGTCGCGCTTCGCCTTGCGCTGCCACGCCTCCAGCCGCCAGAGCTGGAACCACAACCAGGGCCAGAAGAGCGGATGCACGAAGGCATAGAGATGCGCGCGGCGTGTGAGCATGACGCGACCATTATAGGCCGGGAACGGAGGGTGTGGGATACGTTTCTGGTGCGAGCAGTGGCGTCTGCAGGATGCGGGGGGTTCTGCGGAGGATAACGGGCGGCACGGCGGTGCGCCAAACGCTTGACCCGCCAAGAGGCACGTGCCCTAAATCACTTCGGATGGAACCTGTGGACAAGGGTGTGGACGCGCCTGATTCCATCCGTAAAAAACAAAAGGGACGCGAAATGAGCCATAAAAATCAAACACCTGGCGCACACGAGAGTGGGCGGCAGAGGGGACGGTATTTGCGTCTTGCAGCAACTGCCACAGGCCTGGCGGCGTCTGCGCTGCTGTTTGCCGGAACGGCGGCAGCACAAACGGTCAGGTATGAAGTCCTGATCAATACGGCCACGCAGGCAGAAGCCGAGACCGGTGAAGCGCTCTGGGTCCGGCTGACGGGGCCAGAGGGCTCCACGAAATGGAGAAGGCTCGGCCAGGGCTTCGCACGTGGCCAGAGCAACAATTTCAAGTTCAATGCAGCCGAGAGCGGCATCGGTGATGTCGGAAAACTCCTGTACATGGACCTCAGGGTCGGGAAAGGCGTCTCGCCTGCCGATGACTGGAAATATTTGAGCGTGAAGGCCACCCGGTTCGTCGACAATGCCGAAGCCGGCGCTGTGCTGGTCAATGAACCCGGCTGGATAGGGGACGACATAAACGACCGCCTGGTTGACCGTTTCTATCCGGCTGGCTTCGTTACGGACAATCCCGTGGAAGTGCGAACCGTCGTCGGCGAGCGCACTTACGTATTCGACAACCGGGGCAATGCATCGCCGACGGAACTGGAGATTTCGGATACCTACTCGCTGACCAGCAATGCGTGGAATTCCTCTTCCCAGAGCCGGTCGAACTCTTACGAGGTCGCGGTCACGTTCAAGAAAAAGCTTTTCGGGATGAAGTCGGAACTCACGGCGACGGGTTCCGGCAGTGCTACAAACGAATCTGCCTCCGGTGCGGATTCTTCCGTGACGAACGTGAATGTCGTGACAGAGAAGTTCACGGTGCCCGCAAACACGCTGCTCCTGAAGACCGTGACCTTCACGGCCGCCGCGACGAAATACACGGCCAGCTATGATGGCCTGAAGCTGGTTGACTGGGGCCCGCTGCCCAAGAATATTTCCCAGTCGCAGCGCAACCGGAGCTTCAATGCGGGCGAGGCCTTGCCGGCGGACGTGTCGTCAGAGATGGCAGCCGGCGTGCAGTGCAGCCTGTCGCAAGCAGCCTGCGGAACGTAGATCGCAAACCGCGTGTGCGGCTGATTGATCGACACGGAAAACGAATAAGGGCGGGCATCTGACAGGTGCCCGTCTTTTTTTTCGTTTTGCGGTGTGCGTTTTTTTCAGGTTCAGAACAGCGGATGCACCAAGGCATAAATATGCACGCGGCCTATGAACATGGCGCGGCAATTCTGGACCGGCGACGGAGGGCTGGGGATACGTCGTTGGCGCGGGCAGTGGGGATAGCAGGACGTGGGGGAGAGATCGCATGCGCGGACGACCGTTTTGCTGAATGGGGAAGCTGTGGCACCGTCTGGTGCTGACATGGGAATCAGGGGGAAGCCATGAAAAAGATATTGCCGGTTATACTCGGTCTTGGAGGCCTTGCGGTTGCGGCGATCGTCTGGTTCGGGATGAAGAGCGTCAATACGAAGTCGGATGTGGCATTGCTGAACGAGACGATCCTGGAAATGCAGGCCGAGGAGGCGCGGCAGCGGGAAGACGCCGCAATGCTGATGGAGACCGTGCTGCCGTCGCCGGACTCCTGCGCGGGCGTGACGACCGGGATTGCGTTCGCGATCTGTGAGGGGGAGACCGAACATGGCGGCCCGCTGCCCGACTGGACGGCGATGGCGAGCCCCGCCGAGCAGGCCTGCATCCTCGACGCCTTCCACCAGACCAACGCGCATGCCTTCCGGATCAGGGGCGAGGACTATGACAGGGCGGCGCCCGACGATGTGCGGGTGAAGACATTTGTCGCCGACCTGTGCGACGCCATCCTGTGGAGCGACGGCATTGGCTGGGGCGACACGGACAGCCCGATGATTGCCCTGATCGACGCTTTCTATGCCAACCGCGCGGAGTCGCGTGTGGCGCCGAAGCGGACGTATTAGGGGGCCGTCCTCCGGGCCGGGTCAGATGGCGGACATCGCTTCGCTCAACCCACCCTGCGGGCGCGGGATTATTCCGCGGCGACGAGGGTGAAGTCTTCTTTCCATTTGGCCATGACGTCGCGGTTGTCATGATCCCATGGATGGAAGCCGGGCTTGAACCAGGAGAGCCAGACTTTCCAGCCCTTGCCAAAGAGCGCGGGCTTTTTCCAGAGGAAGGCCTTGACGGCGCGCGTCGCGTCTTTCGGATCGTAGCCATCGGCAACCAGCAGTTTTGCTGCGTACTGGGTGATGTTTTCCGTGAAATGCCGGGTGATGATGAGCATGGACAGGGAGCGGCGGAAATAACGCTTGATCGCCGGCAAGTCGCTTGTGGCCTCCAGGAAGACATCATAGGCGACGGCCTTGTGCTCGGTCTCTTCCATGGCGTGCCAGCGCCACAGGCGTTCCAGCGCGGGGTCTGTCTTGCTGAAGAGCGGCACCCCGTCGACATCCAGGCCTATCATCAGGTCTGCCATCATCGCGGTGAAATGCTCGAGGCAGATGGTGGCCATCAGCATACGGAAGCGGCCACCGGATCGTCCGATGGCGATATTTTCGTTGATGGCGGCCTCGATTTCGGCAACCGGGTATTTCGTGCGGTCGATCTGGTTGTTCAGCAGGTGGTGTTCGCGCGAATGGATGGCTTCCTGCGTGATGAAGTCCTTCACGTCCTGCGCCAGCTTGCCGCTGACCTCGCTGCGATAGGCTTTCACGGCGTCGATGAACAGGCGCTCGCCGTCCGGGAAGGTGAGCGACATGGCGTTGAACACGGCGGTTGCCACCTCGTTGCCGTCGAGCCAGGGGCCTGAGCCTGCCGCCGCCATGTCGAAATGGAGATCGCGGGGCAGAATTGTCACATCGTCGGGTGTGCGCTTGGTCGTCATCGTGTTTAATGCCTTTTAAGGGTGACCTGCTAAGTAAACTGAACATCCAGATAGGCCTTACTGACAAAAATGTCAATAACCGAAACCAATACGCCCCGCATTCGCCGCTCGCCGGAAGAGTCGCGCGGCAACATCCTGGCGGCGGCGGAATCCCTGCTGGTGGAGCAGGGGCCGCAATCGCTGCGGCTGGCGGATGTGGCGAAGGCGGCGGGCGTGGCGAATGCCACGGTGCTGCACCATTTCGGCTCGATCGACGCCGTCCAGAAGGCGCTGATGGAGCGCATGATCGGCGACCTGGTTGAGAGCATCATGGCCATTGAAGTGCCGGCGGATGCCCCGGCAGCAGCGCGGGCGGCAGGGCTGAAAACGCTGTTCGACGCGTTCGAGACGCGGGGCGCGGCCCGGCTGGCGGCGTGGCTGGAGCTGACCGATGAGACCAGCCGCCTGACACTGGTGCGCGAGGCCGTGCAGGAAGTGGCGCAGAAGAAGATTTCCAATACCGGCGTTCCGGCGGAGCTGGCCGAAGACTTGATCCTGCTCAGCGTGACGCTGGCCGTCGGCGTCGGCCTGTTCGGGCCGTCGCTCAGCACACTGATCGGAAAGCCGCCGGAACGGGCGCGTGAGCTGACGCTGCAGATGCTGTTGGCCTACTTGCAGAACCTGTCGACCTAGGCTGCGAGGCTGGGCCTCTTATTGCAGGGGCAGGCCCATGGCATCGAGGGAGCGCTCCAGCACGACTGTGCCGAGATGCTCGCCGTAGAGGCGCATGGCGTATTCGAACATGGGTGTGCCGACTTCGCTGAAGCCGACGCCGCAATTGCCCGACGCGCTAAGGCCGGCTGTCAGCATCAGCGAGCCGAGCACGCCGGTCGCCTCTTGCTTCTTCTCCTGCAGGGCCAGCAGCATCAGCTGTTTCATCTGGGCGATGTCGGCCTCGGTCGCATTGGCGATCATGCAGGTGGCGACCTCATCGGACCGGTCTTCGGCGAGGGCCG
Source organism: uncultured Alphaproteobacteria bacterium (assembly GCA_963973995.1). Lineage (GTDB taxonomy): Bacteria > Pseudomonadota > Alphaproteobacteria > Caulobacterales > Hyphomonadaceae > Hyphomonas. Next base: position 635,811 of record CAXBCO010000002.1, on the reverse strand, counting down.
GGGCGGCGGTGAGGCAGGCGGCCACGAGGCCAAGGCAAAGGGTGCGGATCATGGGAGGACTCCTGATTTGACCGGCGAGGGATAGGCCGGGATCGTGTCAGGATTGCGGTAGCGGTGCGCGGGGGAGATTACGGTTGCGTCATGCTTTTGCCCTGCAGGCCTCGCGCATGCCCTCCGCGCCCGTGCTTCGACTTCGCTCAGGATGAGTCCGGTTTGTGGGGCTCACCCCAGCTTCTCCGCAGCCTCTAACCTGACAGCAAGGTCCAGAGAGCCCGCGAAAGCGCGGCCGGATTGCGATCTGTGCGCACAACGTGTGGAGGCCTGGGGCCGCCCGCCAGTGCGTGGACGGCCTGTTTTGCGGACCTGACCGAATATTCGACCGTGAAGACGACGTCCCGCTCCTGTTCGCAGAACTGGCCCAGTATGGCGAAATTCCCTGCGCCCTCCGGGACGGTGACAGGGCGGTCTCCCGGCCGCCTCGGCATGAACTGGCTCGTGATATAGGGCATCATGCAGGGAATGATTGTGGCGTCTTTGAACAGCTCAGCGACGCGATCTGAAACACCCAGCTGGCCGGCGAGTTCCTGCAGGAGCTCTTGCCCGGTACACTCAGCCATGGGCTTGCGGACGAAATCGCCCTTGCGGTCCCCGCGAAGACCGTAGCCCCAGAACACGAAGACATCCTCTGGCTGCTGCGCGAAGTGGGGCTGATTGAACAGGACGACGGACATCATCCAGCCAGACCGGGCGAAGGTGACCAGCCCGCCGGTTCCGGCGACATTTCCGGTAAAGCCTTCCATGAAATCGAAGAAGGCGGGCTGCGGCAGTGTGACGGTGAAGGACTCCCATCGTGTCTGCGCGACATTTCCGCAGAAAACGTCCGGGCGCCCGAAGGCAGGATCGCGCGCGGCGAGCCGGGTCCAGAAATCCCATGACAGCCTGTCGTCCGAGGCTGCGGGCGGCGCCGTATTGGTGCCGGTCGATGACCCTGCCGTCATGGACCCGAGCGTGAGATAGACACGGTCCTCGGGCCTGACGGCAAGGCGCTCATCGCGCCCCCGGCGGCGTATATGCAGCGCTGGAATGCGTTTGCGGCCATCCTTGCTTTCAAGGTCGGCGTCCAGAACGCGGGTGCCCGTTTCAAATCGCACGCCCTGGCCTTTGAGCCATGCGCAGATCGGCGCGATAATGGAATCGTACTGGTTGTAGCGCGTCCGGAGCACGCCCCCCAGCCGCTTGAATTCCGGGAACAGGTGAATGAAGCGGCGAAAATAGCGGCGCAGCTCCGTGGCGCTGTGCCAAGTCTGGAATGCAAATGTCGTGGCCCACATTACCCAGAAATTCGACTCGAAGAAGGCTGGCGAAAAGCAGGATTCAATCGTTCGGCCCGCGAGGGAGGATTCTGGCGCGGCCATGAATTTCATCAGGTCGAACCGGTCGCGGCCCTTCAGGCCGAATGAGGGATCGTCCGGCCTGGCGCCGCGCACGAGCCTGCATCGGCTTGATCCGCGAACCTCGCGATTGAAGGTTTCGATGTCATCTTTCAGGGTGCGGCCGGATGCATCCGGCAGCGGGATCGAGCCGAGCAGGTCGAATGTGCACACGAAATGCTTTTCAAACATTCTTCCGCCGCGCACGAGGTAGCCCGTGTCGGGGGTGCCCGATCCATCCAGACTGCCGCCGGGCGCGTCTTCCTGTTCGAACAGGACAATGTCGCCGCCGCGCACGCCCGCGTCGCGGATGAGAAAGACCGCTGCGGCGAGCGATGATATGCCGCCGCCGACGAGATAATGCGTTGCAGGGGCGTGTGCCGTCACGTCCGGGCCTCCATGTTCACCCCGGCGTCTCGGCGGCACCTTCCTCGAAACAGGTGCTGCGGCTGGCGGTGTCGAGGCATATGAAGGGGGGGCTTCATGGCGCCGTCAATACGTACTCACTCGCCGAAGAAATTCAGTTCCAGCAGGACGCCATTGGGTTCGTTGAAGAATATCTGCCTGAGGTTCACCGACGGGATGTCATTCAGGCGGAAATCGATTCCGTGGGCCGTGAGTTTGGCCTTGAAGGCGTCATGCCCGCTGCACGCCAGGGCGACATGGTGGATCGCGCCGGTTGTTGCGCCTGCGGGGGTTTCGCGCTGGAAGGCCTGGGGCGCGGATTTGGAATTGATGTGGAAGATGGCGCGGTTGTTGTCGTCGTAGAGCCATTGATAGTGCTCGGGCGGCAAGGGCGGCGGCGCGTCGCGCACATCCAGGCCGAATATCTCGGTGAAGAACCGCGTGGTGCCAGCAAGATCGTCGGTGATAATGTTGACGTGATCGAGTGCGTTGACCTTCATGGCGGGCCCTCCTTTTTCCGGGCGGATAATTCTACACCAGCTTCTCCGCCGCCTCTTCGGCGAAGTAGGTGATGATCCCGCTGGCGCCGGCGCGTTTGAAGCACATCAGGCTCTCCATCATGACGCGGTCGCCGTCGATCCAGCCGTTCATCGCGGCGGCCTTGATCTGGGCGTATTCGCCGGAGACCTGGTAGGCGAGGGTGGGCACGCCGAACGTGGTGGCGACGCGGTGGACAATGTCCAGATACGGAAGACCCGGCTTGACCATGACCATGTCGGCGCCCTCGGCGAGGTCGAGCGCAACTTCGCGCAGGGCCTCGTCTGAGTTGGCGGGGTCCTGCTGGTAGGTTTTCTTGTCGCCCTTGAGCGCCTTGGCCGAGCCGATGGCGTCGCGATAGGGGCCGTAGAAGCCGCTGGCATATTTGGCGGCATAGGCGAGGATCATCATGTTGGTGAAGCCTTCCTCGTCGAAGGCCGTGCGGATGGCGCCGATGCGGCCGTCCATCATGTCGGAGGGCGCGACAATGTCGGCCCCGGCGGCGGCGTGGGCGAGGGCCTGGATGACGAGCTTTTCGACGGTGGCATCGTTCGGGATAGTGCCGTCTTCATCGAGCAGGCCGTCATGGCCGTGGCTTGTGTAGGCGTCGAGGGCGACGTCGGTGATCAGGCCGACTTCCGGGGCGGCGTCCTTCATAGCCCTGAGGGCGCGGGGGACGAGGCCGTCCGGGTCGAGCGCGCCGGAGCCGGTGGCGTCTTTGCCCTCGGGGCCGATATAGGGGAAGAGGGCGATGGCGGGGATGCCGAGCTCGCTGGCGCGGCGGGCTGCACCGGCGGCCTCTGCGACGCTGAGCCGGTCGATCCCCGGCAGGCTGCCGACCGGCACGCGGCCTTCGCCATCATGCACGAATATGGCCCAGACCAGGTCTGCAGGCGTGAGCGTGTTTTCGGCCACGAGGCTGCGGATCCAGGGGGACTGGCGCAGGCGGCGCATGCGGGTGGCGGGGAAGGCTTGGGGAAACTGGGTCATGAACGCCTAGATGCGGCAAATCCGGGGCCGCTACAACCACCCCACCTTGCGTTTCATGAAGCAGCGCTGGGAGACGTCGAGACTGGCCGCCTGCACCGTTTCAAGGTCGAGCATCCAGTCGGCCAGTTTGGACCGGGCGATCTCGCGGAATCCCATGCGGCGATAGAAGGGGCCGTTCCAGGCGAGGTCGCGGAAGGTGGACAGCGTGACGCAGCGCAGCTTGCGGACCTTGGCTTCAGCGACGACGCGGTCGACCAGGACCGCGCCGATTCCCTTGCGGCCATGGCCGGGATGCACGCTGATCTGGTCGAGATAGAGCGTGCCGCCGCGCCGCGACGTGAGCGCGAAGCCGACCGGCTGGCGCGCGGGGCAGCGCGCGACGATCAGGTCGCTGGCCGTGATGGCCTGTTCGAACACTTCCGGCGGGACATGGTCTGTGAGGGCGTCGGGGGAGAGCAGGCCGGTGTCGGCAAACAGCGCGCCGGCGGCCAGATCAATGGCGATCAGCGCAGGGATTTCATCCTGTGTCGACCGTGAGATCGCGTAATCTTCAGGTAGACGTCGCATTGACTCTCGCAGCAGCTATTTGTCATTGCTGTTGCTTCTAGAGAATAAAGGCTGAAATGCAAATGAGCGCCATGTTTACAGATGAACAGGTCATGATCCGCGACATGGCGCAGAAATTTGCGCGCGACCAGTTGCTGCCGCATTCGGACGCCTGGGACCGCGACAGCCATTTCCCGGTCGACGTGATCAAGCGCACGGCTGAACTCGGCTTTGCGGGTATTTACGTGAAGGACGATGTTGGCGGATCGGGCCTGACGCGCACCGACGCGGCGCTGATCTTCGAACAGCTGGCCTATGGCGACGTGTCGACGGCGGCGTTCATTTCGATCCACAACATGGCGAGCTGGATGATCGACACGTTCGGGTCGGACGCGCTGCGCCAGAAATGGGTGCCGCGCCTGACAAGCATGGACCTGATCGCGAGCTATTGCCTGACCGAGCCGGGCGCGGGATCGGACGCCGCCAGCCTGAAGACGCGCGCGGTGAAGGATGGCGACAATTATGTCATCACCGGCACCAAGCAGTTCATCTCGGGCGCGGGCGTCTCGGACGTTTACGTGCTGATGGCGCGCACGTCTGACGATGGCGCCAAGGGCGTGTCGGCCTTCATCATCGAGAAGGGCACGCCGGGGCTCAGCTTCGGCGCCAATGAGCGCAAGATGGGCTGGAAGAGCCAGCCGACGGCGCAGGTCATTTTGGATGGCGTACGCGTGCCCGCCGCCAACCGGATCGGCGAGGAGGGGCACGGCTTCAAGTTCGCCATGGCGGGCCTCGATGGCGGGCGGCTGAACATTGCGGCCTGTGCGCTGGGCGGCGCGCAGCTGGCGCTCGACAAGGCGGTGGAATACGCCAAGGAGCGGATGCAGTTCGGCAAGGCGCTGGCCGAGTTCCAGTCGATGCAGTTCAAGCTGGCCGACATGGAGACCGAGCTGCAGGCGGCGCGCGTGATGCTCTACGAGGCCGCCGGGCGGCTCGACGGCAAGACGCCGGACGCGACGCGCTGGTGCGCGATGGCCAAGCGCTTCGTGACGGATACGGCGTTCAAGGTGGCCAATGACGCGCTGCAGGTGCATGGCGGCTATGGCTATCTCGCCGACTATGGCGTCGAGCGGATCGTGCGCGACCTGCGCGTGCACCAGATCCTCGAAGGCACCAACGAGATCATGCGCGTGATCATCTCACGGGACATGCTGAAGGGCTAGGTGGGCTGGAATCCCTGACCGCCGATACTGTGCATCAAGAGCTGCAGTTTTTCAGAATCCTTCGGCCTTCGCTTTCCGCCAGTAGACGATGGCAAAGGCGGTCACGACAAGCGGGACCATGAGGCCGAATTCATCGATCCATATCTGTGTGGCCTCGGTTGTTTCCGTGAGGGGCGTGAAGACCTTCTGGATGAAGATATTGTGGGCGGCGTGAAACATGACGGCTGGCCAGAGGCTGCCGGACCTGAATGTGAAATACGTCATGATCACGGACATGCTCGTGATCATCAGCGTGAAGCAGGCGACCTGGAACAGGGGGTCACCGCCGCCATACTTGATGACAATGGGATAGTGCCAGGCGGCCCATATCAGGCCGCTGACGACCGACACCGCGCCAAATGGCATGACTTTGCGAAGTTCCCAGACAAGAAAGCCACGCCAGCCGATCTCTTCCCCGGCAATCGATCCGAGGGACTTGATCAACTGGACGCTGGCCAGCAGGCCGATCATGACAAACATCGACAGGGCAGGCGCATTCGGCGGAAAGCCAAGTTCCGCAGACCATTCGGAAACGGTTTCAGGATTCAACGGCGCCCCGAGACCGAATGCCCAGATCAGGCCATACGCCAATGCGATATAGACTACCGGAATCACGTAGGCCTGAAAATTGCTGCGCCAGTTTCCCCATGCCCATGGCAGGCTGGCGATTGTGCGGCCCCTGATTTTTTGCGTGACGAGGGCGGCGATCGCCGGACACACCATCAACGTGCCGACATAGAGGCTTGTGGGATTGAGCTCGAGGATCGCAAGATGTGCGATAGCGCTGAGGCAGCTTACGATTACCAAGAATATTGAAATCGTTATCCAGGCATCGCTGCGATCTGTTTGTGAATATGTCATCGGAAGCGACATATCGAATTTCAATAAATTGTCCAGAATCTTTTTATGACAAATTCGCGTTTACGCGACGGTCTCGACCATGGTGCGTCACTGAAAGAGACGCCAAGTGTGCCCGCGTCGCTGCGCGATGAAGGGGCATTGCCAGAAAACAGCCGGGCTGTTTCCAGAGCCGTCCGCCGGAAACGATTTGAACCTTTCGTCCATATGCGGCAGCTTGCGGGCATTCAGCCATTCCCGGAGAGAATTCATGCGCCTTGTTGCCAGTCTTTTGCTTGCGGTGTTTGCCGTGTTTCCCTCGGCGTGTGCCGCGCAGCCGAAGGCGGCAGTGGCCGCAGAGGTACCGGACAGTGTGGACTGGGCGACGGCGACCAAGGACCTGACGCTGAGCCAGGGCTTTCTCGACATCTATACGGATACGAAGGGCGGGCGGGTGCTGGCGGCGTTCCCGGCGCCGGATGCGGACGGCGTGTCGCTGCGGGCGATCCACTCGGCGGGGCTGACGGCGGGGCTGGGCTCCAACCCCATTGGCCTTGACCGGGGCTATTTCGACGAGGGCCAGATTCTCGCCTTCCGGCGCGTCGGCAAGAAGGTGATCGCGGAGAAGGAGAACTGGACCTACCGGGCAAGCGCGGAGAATGCGCTCGAGCGCAAGGCGGTGCGGGAATCCTTTGCGCGGTCTTTCATCTGGTCGGGCGACATCATTTCGGAATCGCCGGACGGCGCGCTGCTGGTGGACCTGAAGGGATTCCTGACGCGCGATGCGCTGAATGTGCGCGGCACCCTGAAGGCCCATCCGGACGGCGGCGACTTTGCGATTGCCGAGGACCGGTCGATGCCCGACGCTTCGCAGGCACTGAGCTTCCCGGACAATGCCGAGTTCGATGCCTTCCTGACACTGACAAGCGACGATCCGAAATCTCAGGTCAGCGCCACGGCGGCGGACGGGCGGGCCTTCACGCTGGTGCAGCACCAGTCGCTCGTGCGTCTGCCGGACGACGGCTACGAGCCCCGCATGTTCGATCCGCGCAGCGGGGCGATTGATGTCGGCTTCTATGACTTCTCGGCACCTCTGTCGGGGCAGGTGCGCCAGGCGTTCGCGCGCCGCTTCCGGCTGGAGAAGCAGGACCCGGCAGCGGCGAACAGCCCGGCCATCAAGCCGATTGTCTTCTATGTCGATTCCGGTGCACCGGAGCAAATCCGTCAGGCGCTGATTGAGGGCGCGTCCTGGTGGAAGGATGCCTTTGCGGCGGCGGGCTTCCCGGATTCCTATCGTGTGGAAGTGTTGCCGGAGGGCGTGCATCCGCTCGACGTGCGCTACAATGTGATCCAGTGGACGCACCGGCAGACGCGCGGCTGGTCGTATGGCGGCGGCGTGTATGATCCGCGCACGGGCGAGATGCTGAAGGCGAACGTGATCCTCGGCAGCCAGCGCGTGCGGCAGGACCGGATGATCTTCGAAGGGCTGGCAGGCACAGCCAAGACCGGCACGGGCGAAGCGGACGACCCGGTGGAGCTGGCGCTGTCGCGCATCCGCCAACTGGCGGCGCATGAAGTCGGCCACACGCTGGGCTTTGCGCATAATTTTGCAGCCTCGGCCAATGACCGCGCCTCGGTGATGGATTACCCCGCGCCGCTGGTGACGGTGGGCGACGATGGCGCGCTGGATTTTTCATCGGCCTATGATGTCGGCATCGGGGCATGGGACAAGGTGGCCGCGACCTGGCTTTATGCGCAGTATCCTGACGGGGCCGATGCAGACACTGAGGGCGACAAGGTGTTGCGCGCGGCCTATGCCAGCGGCCTGCGCTTTGTCGACGATGCGCAGGGGCGCGGTCTGGGCACGAGCCATCCCTATGCCAGCGTCTGGGACAATGGCAATGATCCGATTGCGGCGCTGAACGAAACGATGCGTGTACGGAAAGTGGCGCTCGGGCGGTTCGGGCTGGACGTGATCCGCGCGGGCGAGCCGACATACGACCTGCGGGCGGTTCTCGTGCCGGTCTACCTGTATCACCGCTATGAGGTTGCGGCGGCGGCCAAATCGATTGGCGGGTATGATTTCCGCTACTCGCTGCGCGGCGATGGCAGGCAGGCGGGGGCGATCGTGCCGGCCGCGCGCCAGAGGGCGGCGCTCGACGCATTGCTCGCGACGCTCGATCCGGCGGCGCTGGACCTGTCGGATGAAACGCTGAACCTGTTCAACACGCCGCTCGACTCCTTTGGCGCAGGCGCGTCGGGCGCAGAATACTTCCCGGGCACGACCGGGGCGATGTTCGACCTGATGGCGGCGGCCGACGCGGCGGTGTCGCAGACGCTGGGCGCGCTGCTGCATCCGGCGCGTGTCGCGCGCCTGATCGAGACGCAGCGGCGTGATACAGAGGCGCTTGCATTTGAGGACGTCCTGGGCGGCGTCGAGGGCGTGGTGTTCGCTGCGCCCGCCACGCCGCGCCAGGCGGGCATCCTGCGGCGAGAGCAAGTGCGATACGCGTCAATGCTGATCGATCTCACGTCGGACGCTGGCGCGACGCCGGAGACAGTGGCGCGCACCGATGCGTATCTGGCGCTGTTGAGCCAGCGGATCGCGGCGACGGGGCGACGCGCCAGTGCCGTCGACATGGCGATCCGCGCGGACATCACCCGAAAGATTGCGGCGCACCTCGCGCGCGGCGCCATGCCAACCGCCCCGGTGGCGCCCGGTGTGGATGTGCCGCCCGGCAGCCCGATCGGGTCGGACCGGGGCGAGGCTTGCTGGCATTGCGACACGGGACTTCTGCGCTAGAGTAATCTCACGAGTCCGGCTGAAGCTGGCGCGAATGGGAGAAACGCAATGCGCATTGAAGGACTGCCCGGCGTGGGCGCAGAGATAACGGATGTCGACCTGCGGCAGGTCACGACCGACGAGATGGACGCGATCAAGCAGGCCTATGCCGAGCATGGTGTGCTGTTCTTTCGCGACCAGGATCTTAGCGAGGCCGACCATATCGCCTTTGGCGAGCGGTTCGCGCCGATCAATATCAATCGCTTCTTCGCTGCCCACCCTGACCACCCGGAAATTGCCATGGTGGCCAAGGAGGCCGACCAGAAGGACAATATCGGCGGCGGCTGGCACACGGACCATTCCTATGACGTGGAGCCGGCGATGGGGTCGGTGCTGGTCGCGCGTGTGTTGCCCGAGACGGGCGGGGACACGTTCTTTGCCAGCATGTACCGCGCCTATGACACGCTGGACGATGCGACAAAGGTGGAGATCGAGGGCCTGAGCGCGGTCCATTCCGCAAAGCATATTTTCGGGTCGCAGGAGCAGACCTATTACAACACGACCGATGCGGGCGGCGGACGGATCGGCAATGCGGCAGCGGCAGACGTGCTGGAGGATGTTGTCCATCCGGTGGTGATCACGCATCCGCTGAGCGGCAAGAAGGCGCTCTATGTGAATCCGGCCTTCACGGTCGGGATCGCGGGGCGAACGGACGAGGCGTCCAAGGCGCTGCTGTCAAAGCTGTTCGCGCATGCGATGAAACCGGAGCATGCTTATCGGTTCAGCTGGAAGCCGGGATCGGTGGCGTTCTGGGACAACCGGTCGACCTGGCACTGGGCGCTGAACGATTATCACGGCCAGCGCCGCATCATGCACCGCATCACGCTGGAGGGGTGCGCACTGCACTGAGCGCGGAGCGCCTAGTCGAACTTGAATTCGACGCCCATTTCGGAGCCACTCTGCCAGCGGCGGATACAGGTGCGCGGCTTCTTGCAGTTCGGAATGTGCATCACGAACTCTTCGGGCAGGTCGACTCCCGCGGGAGTGACGATGCGGGCGCCACCCGGCGACACGTCCCGGATTTCGCATGGCAGGCGCTTGAAAAAGCCCAGCCTGATCATGCCGGACTGCGCGAGCGTCGTGCGGCGGCCCCTGCGATTCATCGTCGTATTCATTTTACTTCCTCTCGGACGCGGCGGCATGGTTTGGCGTATCCGGAAGTATATGTGACAGAAACTGGTAAACAGACCGCCCTATGTTAAGGCGCGTTTTGATGCATTCAGATAATGACTGACAAAGGAAATGCCCATGACTGAAGATGTTCGGATCAATGTTCACAAGGGACTTGGGCGTATCACCCTGACCCGGCCATCGGCCCTGCATGCCCTGAATGCGCCGATGTGCGAGACGATCCTGTCGGCGCTGGAACGCTGGGCGGGCGATCCGACCGTTTATCTCGTCATGGTCGAACATGAAGAGGGCACACGCGGCTTCTGCGCGGGCGGCGACATCCGCATGCTGGCAGAAAGCGGCGCAGGCGATGCCAGCGAGGCGCGGGCCTTCTTCAATGTCGAATACCGGATGAACGCAGCATTGAAAGCCTTTCCCAAGCCTGTCCTGGCGGTGATGGACGGGGTGACCATGGGCGGCGGCGTGGGCCTGTCCGTGCACGGGTCGCACCGGGTCGCGACGGAGCGGACGGTGTTTGCGATGCCGGAGACCGGGATCGGCCTGTTCCCGGATGTCGGCGGAGGCTGGTTCCTGCCGCGCCTCGCCGGGGCTCTGGGCACATGGCTGGCGCTGACCGGCGCCCGCCTGAAGGGCGCAGATGTGGCGGCGGCGCGCGTGGCGACCCATTTCGTGCCGTCCGAACTGGTCGCGAACCTGAAGAAGCAGGTCGAGGGGGCTGACTTCTCGGTCGATGCGGCGGGCATGCTGAACGAGATATTGCGCCGGTTGACCCATGCCGTGCCGGCGGGGAGTTTCGAACCGCACCGCGAGGTGATCGATCGCTGCTTCGCGCCGGACAGCGCCGAAGCGATCGTGGCGGCGCTGGAGGCGGATGGCGGTGACTGGGCCATGGAACAGGTCGCCGTGCTGCGCACCAAGTCGCCCGAGACGGTGAAAGTGGCCCTGCGCCAGCTGCGCGAGGGCGGGCGCCTGACAGACTTCAGGGACAATATGCGGATGGAGTATCGCATCGGCTGGCGGAAGGTGCAGAGCCATGACTTCCTGGAAGGCGTCCGGGCGGTGATAGTGGACAAGGACAATGCGCCTGCCTGGGCGCCTGCGCGGCTGGAGGATGTCAGCGCAGCGGACGTCGCCCGGTATTTCGAGCCGCTTGGGCCGGATGAACTCGAATTCGACTGATCGCGAGCCTGCCCCCAAGTATACGGGCCAAGTAACAGCAAATACATTCATCCAGCTGGGCTCATGGCCCGGTTTACCAAGTATTCACCATGCAGCGCGTGTCCGGAGGGGTGCGCAGGGGAGCCAAAATTCCCGCGTGAGGCGTAAAACAGACCCCGAAAGGCCCGAAAACACGTTTCGAGACAGTAACGGTTAATGAATTCGGCCATTTGTTAACAATCAACACTTGAGAAGGCGGTATGATTATCAAATAATTAGGATTGATCGCGTAAATCTACTCAAACTACAACAAAAGTTGAGTGATGGTGGAAGTAATGATGATCTCCGATATGCAGGAAACTGCGCCCCTTTCCGTTGGCGAGTCTTTTCTCAAGTCTTTGTCCCTTCTTGAACAGGCGCACCGTCGTCTGCACGATGTCGTCAAGGACGATCTCGAGCGCGGTGGTGAACGGTCGCTGACCGGCGTCCAGGCCCTGCTGATCTACGAGATCGGCGACGATGAGGCCCCGGCCTCTGTCCTGCGGGCCCGTGGCGCCTTTGCCGGCACCAGCCTGTCGTACAATGTCAAGAAACTCCAGGAAGGCGGCTACCTGATCCAGACGCGTTCCGAGGACGACAAGCGGACAGTGACGCTTCGCCTGACCGAACGCGGCCTGAAAGTGCGTGACCGTGTCGCCAACCTGTTCGAAAAGCAGGCCTCGGCACTCGAGCCAACTGCCAGCGTGCGTCACGACGACCTGTCGCAACTGAACAAGACCATTTCGCGCCTTGAGCGCTTCTGGTCCGACCAGATCCGCTTCCGCCTCTAAGCGGGTGCCGCAATCCTTGCGGATCACAATTGCCCCCGTCCTCGTGGCGGGGGTTTTTTTGTATTTCAACTTTGGTTATATATCGCCCGCATGAAGGGGTTGTGGCTGGTGGCTTTGGGGGCGGCGCACGCCTGCGGTCCTGCTGAGGCAGGGCCATGGGCCCGTGATGATGGCGGCTTCTATTTGCGCGGCCTCGTTTCGGTCGAGTCCCTGGATGGGCTGGATGGCACCCGGGCCGATGCTTATGGCGAATACGGGCTGACGGATCGCCTGACGCTGACCGGCAAGACCGAAGCCGTATTCTACGAAGACAGCATCGGCGAAATCGACCGGCAATCCTATCGCGTGTCTCTGCGCCGCCAGTTGTGGTCGCACAAGGGTTTCACGTTCGGAGCAGAAGCGGCGGCCGTCTATGGCAATGCGATTGCCGGCACGTTCGGTTGTGATGAATGGGGCGGCGAAGCTCGTGTCAGCGGCGGTTATTCAGGCGTGCGCAAGTCGCTGGGATATTACCTCTTCAGCGATTTCGCGATGATCAGCCATCAGGATGGCTGCGTGCGGCGCCGGGCCGAGTTCGGCTATGGCGCGGACATTTCGGACCGAATCTTCGTGACCCAACAGGTCTGGCTGGAAAGGAGCAATGACAGCGCCGACTCGAACAAGTTCGAGAGCCAGGTCGGCTATCATTTCGGCCATTTCGATGTCGCGGTCGGCTACCGCGAGGAATTCGGCGGCGCCTATGAGGAAAACGCCTACCTCATCGCCCTGACCACCCGGCGCTAGGCGCGGAGACCTATTCAGCCGGCGGTGACGTGTAGCCGGTTTCCACCATCAGGTAGGCGATCAGGGCCAGCCGGTCTTCCGGCTTGCGAACACCCGCAAAGCTCATCCGGTTGCCGGGCAGGAAGGCGCGCGGATTGGCCAGCCATTCGTCGAGATGGACAGGTTCCCAGACGAAATCGGCCTCCTCGAGCGCGTCGGAAAAGGCAAAGCCTTCAACCGATCCGGCTTCGCGCCCGAACAGGCCATGCAGGTTGGGGCCGACCAGGTTGCCGGCACCTTCCGCCGTCAGGTGGCAGGACTGGCAGAGCTTGAACGTGCGCTTGCCGCGGGCATAGTCCGCCGTGTTGTAGGGCGCGGGGAGGGCCGCGAATTCCGGGCTCGGCTCGCCGGGGGCTGGCGCCGCGGCGGGCGCGGCAACGGGCGTTGCCGCCGGTGCCGGAGCGGCTGCGGCCGTGTCAGCCGGCGTTTCCGCCGAGGCCGCAGGCGTTGCCGCGTCGGTGCTGGCGCCGCCGCAGGCGGCGATCAGGGCAAGGGCTGCAAAGGCGGTGGCAGATTTCAGAAATGGCGACATGGCGCGGAATCCTCTTCAGACGGGTCTGGCCGCATTGTGAGCCGATGCCCGCAGCGTTGCAACCATATGGTACGCGACACTTCGCATCGATGAGGCCAGCCCGCGACAAAGCCCGCAGGCTGGTTTACTGTCGCGCCATGCCTGATTCCGTTCGCCCGAAGCCCCAGATCCGCAGACTGCCGCCCGATGTGGTGAACCGTATCGCGGCCGGTGAGGTCGTGGAACGCCCGGCGGCAGCGGTGAAGGAACTGGTCGAGAATGCGCTCGATGCGGGCGCAAAGCGCGTGTCGATCGCGATTGAAGAAGGCGGCCTGAAGCGGATTACCATTGAGGATGACGGCTGTGGCATGTCGGCAGACGACCTCCTGGTGGCGCTGGAGCGGCATGCGACGTCCAAACTGTCGCCCGGGGCCGATGGCCGTGTCGACCTTTTGAATATCCACACGATGGGGTTTCGCGGCGAGGCGCTGCCCTCCATCGGGTCGGTCAGCCGGATGACGCTGACCTCGCGGGCGGCGGGCGAGGATGCGGCCGATGTGTTCGTCGAGGCGGGCCGGATCGAAGGCCCCCGGCCGGCAGCCTTTACCGGGCGCAGCGAGACCGGCACCCGGCTTGAGGTTCGCGACCTGTTTTTCGCCACGCCGGCGCGCCTGAAATTCATGAAGGGCGAGCGCTCGGAAACGATGGCCGTCTCCGATGTCGTCAAGCGGCTCGCCATGGCAAACCCAACTGTCGGGTTCAGCCTGGAAAGCAATGGCCGCAGCCTGTTCCGACATGCAGCAGAGGCCGAAGGCGAAGCCGGGCAACTGGCCCGACTGGGCGCGATCATGGGGCGTGATTTTCGCGACAATGCCGTAGCCATCGATGCCGAACGCGAAGGCGTGCGGCTGACGGGCTTTGCGGGCCTGCCCACACTCAATCGCGGCAATGCGCAGATGCAGTTCATGTTCGTCAATGGCCGGCCCGTGAAGGACCGGATGCTGAATGGCGTGATCCGCGCGGCCTACCAGGATTTCCTCGCGCGCGACCGTCACCCGATGGCGGCGCTGTTTGTCGAACTCGATCCGGAATATGTCGACGTCAATGTCCACCCGGCGAAAACGGAAGTGCGCTTCCGCGATGCCGGGAATGTGCGGGGGCTGATGATTGGCGCCCTGCGGCATTCACTGGCGGCAGCCGGACACCGGGCCTCGACGACGGTCGCCGGGTTTGCGCTCGGGCGGGCCAAGCCGGAAGCGCCGATGCCGAGCGGCGCGCTGTTCCAGTCGCGACCGCCATCCGGCGGGAATTATGCGTATCAGTCCCCGGCACAGTCTTATCCGCCAGCAGGATTCTCTGACACAGCGCCGCAACCATATGATCATGACGATGCGCCGACAGCGCGGGTTGAAGCCGTGCCCGACATTGCGCCGGGCAATTTCCCGCTGGGCGTGGCGCGGGCGCAGCTGCACGAAACCTATGTCGTGGCGCAGACGTCGGATGGCATCGTCATCGTCGACCAGCACGCGGCACATGAGCGGCTCGTATACGAGGACATGAAGCGCCAGATGGCGGCAGGCGGCGTGAAGCGCCAGGCCCTGCTGATTCCCGATGTTGTCGAACTGACCGAGGACGAAGCCTCACGCGTGCTGGAGCGGGCGGACGAACTGGCCGAACTCGGGCTGGAGATCGAGGCATTCGGCGCTGGCGCTGTGTGCGTGCGCGCCACACCGGCATTGTTCGGCGAGATGGATGCAATCGGCCTGATCCGCGACCTCGCCGATGATTTTGCCGAATATGATGCCGGCCTCGCCCTGAAGGAACGGTTCGAGGAAGTGATGGGCAATATGGCCTGCCGTGGCTCCGTGCGCGCCGGACGGCGGCTGAACAGCGACGAGATGAACGCGCTGCTGCGCCAGATGGAGGCGACGCCCCATTCCGGCCAGTGCAATCACGGCCGGCCCACCTATGTCGAGCTGAAGCTGGCGGATGTCGAACGCCTGTTCGGGCGACGCTGAGGGGGAAGGGCTTCACGAGTGGCGGACATGCGGATGCTGGCCTCGGAGAACGTCTTGCCATGGCTGGCGCAGGCATGGTCTTCTCCTCGCACAAGGATATTTCCCGGGCATTCGGGGAGACGTGATATTTCCGGGGGAACACGATGAAAGCAGCTGACGCCATTAATATCGACGATCTGCGCAGCCTGGCGAAGGCGCGCCTGCCGCGCATGGTGTTCGACTATATCGATGGCGGGGCAGAGGACGAGATCACGCTGCGCCGTTCGGTCGACCGGTTTGCCGATTATGAGTGGGTGTGGAATGCGCTGGTTGACGTGTTGAAGATCAACACGGCCACGACAGTGCTCGGCCAGCCGAATGCGCAGCCCTATTTCGTGTCGCCGACGGCGGCGTCCCGCCTGTTCCATCCCATGCAGGGCGAACTCGCCACGGCGCGCGCAGCGCAGGCGGCGGGCATTGCCTATTCGGTGTCGACGCTGGCGAGCCACAAGATCGAAACGATTGCGGCCGCTGCGCCGGACATTCCGAAATTCATCCAGGTCTATGTCTGGAAAGACCGTGGCATCGTGCGGGACTTTCTCGCCCGGGCCAAGGCGGCCGGCTATGTCGGCTGTATCCTGACGGTCGATGCCGTGTCAGCCGGCTATCGCGAGCGCGACCCCCGCAATGGCTTTTCCATTCCACCCTCGGTGAACTGGAAGACGGCAACCCAGGCGCTGGCGCGTCCCGGCTTCCTCGCCGACCTTGCCCGGTCCCCGGAGATCGGCCCGGCGAATTTCGAGGGCGTCGATACGGGCGGGCGTGACGTGATGGGCGTGATCAATGAATTGTTCGACCGGACCATGACCTGGAAAGACGCCGAATGGATGGCGAAGGAATGGGGCGGGCCGTTCGCGATCAAGGGGATCAGCACCGCAGAGGATGCACGGCGTGCTGTCGGATCGGGCGCCAGCGCCGTATGGCTGTCGAATCATGGCGGCCGTCAGATCGACACGTCTGTGCCGGTCGTGGATCTCGTGCCGGAAGTGCGTGAAGCCGTTCTGGATGATATCGAGGTTATCGCCGATGGCGGCGTGCGGCGCGGCAGCCATGTGCTCAAACTGATCGCGCGGGGCGCCACCAGCGTCGCGCTGGGCCGGGCCTGCCTGTACGGGCTTGCCGCCGGCGGCGAGGCCGGTGTGGCGCGCGCGCTTGAGATCATGTCCGTCGATGTCGCCCGGCTGCTCGGACTGCTCGGCGTGCCCGACGTCTCCGATCTTGACCAGAGCCTGCTTCGGCTCCGGCAGACCTGAAGCCGGTCAGGTCGTCGCGCCGCCGAGGAAGCCGAGATTCTTCTGGCTGAAATTCGACAGATTGGGCAGGGCTGCGGCCAGTTCACCGGCATCCAGCCCGAACCATGATCCCAGGGTCGCGGCATATTGCTCGACCGACACTTTCGGGATCAGGCGACCATGCGTCGATGTGAAGGATTCCCCGTCGAGGTCGGGCGTCGGAATGTCGCCATAGATCTGCTTGCCGGTAACCGATCCGCCGGTGACGAAATGATGGCCGCCCCAGCCATGGTCGGTGCCGTCGCCATTGTCGATCGTCGTGCGCCCGAACTCGGACATGGTGAACAGCGTGACGTCGTTCCATTTGCCCTGCGTGACCATGGATGTGCGGAACGCTGAAATGGCTTCAGACAGCGAAGTCTGCAGGCCGGGCAGGGTGTTGGTCTGGCCGCTATGCGTGTCGAAGCCGCCCATGAAGACATAAAAAACCTGACGATTTGAGTCGAGTTTGTCCTGTATACTGATCGTATTCGCCACACTCCGCAGCTGGGAACCGATACTGGTGGCGGGGAACGCGGTGGTAATGGGGGTTGATGATTCCAGTGCGACATCATAGGCGCGGCTGTTGATCACGCCATTGCCAGACTGGCGGGCAAAGTCGCGGGCGAACAGGTTGGTCTCGCCATAGCCGGTTTGGGAAACATATTCGTCAAGCAGGTCACGCGCCGCATTGAAGCGGGACTCGCCGCCGAGAACATAGGGCTGGTCAACCAGGGTAACGCCCTGGGCCCCGCCCGCACTCGTGGTGAACTGGCGCCCTTCCTTGCCGGACAGGAACACGTCGTTCGGCCCGGCGGAGACCATTGCATAGCGCGGGTTCAGTGAGGAATCGGACCGCAGGGCAGCATCCGCGAACGCGCCACCCCAACCGTACTGGGCACCTTCGACGCCCAGAGACATCCAGGTCGACTGCTGGTCATTGTGCGAGAAAAGCCGTGGCGGCAGCTGCGCGCCGATGCGCGTCAGGTCCGACCGTGTGGTCGGTTCGATCAGGGGACCGACATTGCCGACAATGGCCAGGTCGCCTGCCTCGAAGATTTCCTGGAGCCCGGACAATTGCGCGGGCAGGCCGAACTGGCGCGATCCGAAACTCGCGGCATTGGTCGGGTTGAGCGCGAGGAGGTTGGCGCGGTCGCGCGACGACGAGCCGGAGCCGACCCCATAGGCGCCATAGAGGCCAGGCCGGGCGCTTTTCAACAGGTCAAAGGAGGCCTGGTCGCGCGGGATGACCGTATCGGCATGGTCCATGCCGCCCTTCAGGAAGATGCAGACGAGTGCCTTGTAGCCGCTGGTATTGGCAGCGAAGGCTCTTCCGCTGGTCAGGGTGCTGAGCACCCCCGTCCCTGCGAGAAAGCCCGTGGCGGCGCCGGAGCGGAGGAAGTTGCGACGATTCATGTTAGCCATTCTGGTTATCCCTGAATCTGGATTTAGCGCTGGATTGCGTAGGCGGGGGAGCTGATCGCCATGAACGCGGCGAGTTGGGCGCGTCTCTGGCGATCTGCATCCGATGTCACGGGAACCGCAGTCACGGCCTCGACGATATCGGCCTTGAGTTGGGGGGTCATCGTGTTCCCGGTCAGCAACAGGTCAAGATAGTCGACGAGCGCACCGGGATTGTCGGCGATGAGGATTTCCGGACTATAATCCGGTGTGAAACTCGGTGCGGTGCCCGAATGGGGCGAGTCGTCAAAAATATAGCGCGTCATGATGTTCATGAAGCCGATGGCCGAGCCTTCATTGACCAGCTGGAATTCCGGTGCTGTGAGACCGCGAGCACCTGTTTCGGTGCCCGGCGCGACAAATCCTGGCCGGTAGAAATTGAACACTGACGGCGCAAACATTGGCTGCTGACCCAGTGCCGACGAGGGGCTCGACGCGTCCATCAGCGTGTATTCGCGGGCAGAGTCGATATCGGTCAGGTCGAAGGCGCGGACCCAGTGAACGAATTTCAGGACCGGCTCGCGAATCTTGCCATTTTCGATGTCTGTCGTGGCATTGCTGTCGTTCACGGACGGATCGAGCAGGATGGCGGCGATCGTGGCTTCGAGGTCGCCGCGCTCGCCGGTTCCGAAAACGGTGCCGTTGTGAGATGTGTACCGGCCGGCGTCGAACACATCGGCGACGCGTTTGACATAGGCCGGGCTGGGCGAACTGGCCGTGAACCGCTGGATCAGTTGGCGCGACACGAAGGGCGCGACGTTCGGGTGCGCGAAAATCGTGTCGAGAGCGATCTTGACGCTCTCGTCTCCGCCTGTATTCGGCGGAATCACCGTGCCGAGGAACCGTTTTTCCAGCGGCGAGTGCTCGCCGTCAAAAATGACCAGGCGCTTTGAATTGTTGCCCTGGCTTCCTGTGTAGAATCCCGGGCCCTGCCAGCTGAATCCGGTGAAGACGCGGGCGAGGCCTTCGACATCGTCATTGTCGAACGTCTCGACTTCCTGGCCATTGGTCAGCTTCGGCGTGCCGTCCTGGTTGAGTTCGACCACGCCGATCGTGAAAAGCTGCATGAGTTCGCGGGCATAATTCTCGTCCGGCATGCGGCCCGTCGCCGGATCGCCCTTCTGGTTGCGCCAATAGGTCAGGTAACGCGCCATGGCGCTGGAATAGGTAACCTCCTCGAGAAGGTCCCGGTAGTTTCCGAAAGCGTTGTTGGCGAGGACGTCGAGAAAATAGCCGACTTGTAGAGTCTGGCCATACATGTCGGTGTCGGAAATAACGAACAGCTGGGACAGCGCGAACACCATACGCGTGCGCAACTGGTCATTGGCGCCGATCATGTTGTTCCAAAGCACGCCCCGGTGTGCCTGGGCGTCGATATTCTCGCCAGCATTCTGGCGAGCGGTGAGGTCAGGCAGATAGAGTGTGGCCGGCTTGTTGATTTCGGCTTTCACCCAGTCTGCCGCATCCATGCCGACGACTGACTGGATGCCGGCATAATCGCCCCCGAAGGTCGCCCGTGCCAGCACGCGCTGCGCTTCTGCCTCGTCGTCAATCCGCGTTTCCGAGGTTCCGGCGGGTGGCGGGGGCGGTGGCGGAGGAGGCGGCGGAGGCGGTGGAGGCGAGCCTGATACAGGCGGCGAACCGGGGACCGACACGCCGCCGCCGGTTCCGCCATCACCGCCGCCGCCGCCGCAGGCGGCCAGAGCAGCGGCAAAGACAAAGCTTGCAGCGATCGTTTGCACTTGCTTGCGCGGCGCCTGTTTCATTGGTCTTCCCTCTACACTTCGCCGACTTGTATTACGGTTTCTCCGTCCGGAGTGAACTGAAGGTTTCGTTAGAATCCCCTGTCACCATTGGGTTTTCGTGACATTTCGTCCATGCCCGGAGTCAGGCCAGCGGGGCCAATGCCTCATGCGGGGCAAGTATTGCAATAGTTAATTTCACCAAAATCAGAACGATAACAGAGCGCAACGCGCTATACCTTCAGGATTCGAAGTACTTCACCTGCAGCATTCATTGGGAATCCGGCGATGGCGGCCGGAGATTCGTTAATTATACACAAGGTTGTTTTTAAAGCAGTCTTGCCTGCGATCCGGCCGCAGTCCGGATTGCCGTTGCCAGGTATCTATGCTGTGACCACGCGGCCCGGGTTCATGATGCCGAGAGGATCGAGCGCCAGCTTGATGGCGCGCATGGTTTCGGTGGCGGCGGGCGGGCGCAGGCGGGCGAGTTCGTCGCGCTTCAGGCGACCGACGCCGTGTTCGGCGCTGATCGAGCCGCCATGGGCCATGGTCTGGTCGAAGATCACACGGGTGATGTCGGCGACGTGGGCTTTCAGGACAGGGGCAGTGGCTTCGGCAGGCTCGCAGACTGAATAGTGAAGGTTGCCATCTCCGACATGGCCGAAGATGACGAACTCGGCGCTCGGGACGATTTTCAGTACGGCGGCGTTGCAGCTGTCGATGAAGGCCGGGATGCGGCTGACCGGTACAGCAATGTCCTGGTTGATGGCCGTCCCATAGGCGCGCTTGGACAGGGGGATGGTCTCGCGGATATGCCAGAATATCTGCGCCTGCGCCTTGCTGGCGGCGACGACACCGTCTTTGACGAGCCCCTGCTCGAAGGCGGCCTCAAGCGCTTTTTCGAGCGCGGCGCGGGCGTGGACTTCCTCCACCATCGAGACTTCCATCAGTACACGCCAGGGCAGGGCTGAGGGCAGCGGGTCGCGTGTGCCGGGCACGTCGGTCAGGACCATGTCGACGGCGTTCACGGGAATGATCTCGAAACTCGTGACCGTGTCGCCGGCATAATTTCGAACAAGCGCGAGCAGGGCGACAACATCCTCGGTGCTGTCGCAGCAGACCCAGGCGCTGGCGCGCTGGACCTGGGGGAACAGTTTCAGCGTGGCCGCAGTGATCAGGCCGAGCGTGCCTTCCGCGCCGGCGAACAGGTGTTTCAGGTCGTAGCCCGTATTGTTCTTGCGCAGGCCCGACAGGCCGTCCCAGACCTCGCCGGAGGGCAGCACGACCTCGAGCCCGAGGATCAGGTCGCGCATCATGCCGTAGCGCAGCACGTTGACGCCGCCGGCATTGGTGGAGATCAGGCCGCCGATCGTGGCGGTGCCTTCCGACCCAAGCGAGAGGGGGAACAGGCGCCCGGCCTCCTCGGCGGCTGACTGCGCGGTGACGAGCGGAGCGCCTGCTTCGATGACGAGCGAATTGTTGAATTGGTCGACACTGCGCACGGCATGCATGCGGCCCATCGAGACCACGATCTCGCCATGCGGCGTGCCGCCGTCGACAAGGCCGGTATTTCCGCCCTGCGGTGTCAGCGCGACATGGTGGGCAGCGCAGAGCTTTACCAGGGCGGCAGCCTCCGCCGTGCTGGCTGGCCGGGCGAGGAATGGCGTCTCACCCGTAAATGTGCCGCGCCAGGGCGTGGCAACTTCGCTGAGGCGTTCGGGATCCTCGCTCCAGCCCTTAAGGCCGAGCAGGTCTTTCGCAGCAGCGAGGAAGGCGGCGGGCAGTTGGGTCATGATGTGAGCTTACGCATGTGGTTGGCGATGGCGATACCGTCTTCGCGGTCGGAGAGGGCGGTGATGACGCCGTCTCGTGCACTTTGCGGCTTGTTCTGGCTGAGCTTGGTGATGCCTTCGAAGCGTGTGGGGGTGAGCGAGAAGGCACGGATACCGGGCAGCATGGCCTCGAAGCGGCCGGGCGTCATCTTGGCGCGTGTCCATGCAGGCTTCGGGGCAAGGTCCGCTTCGAACAGGTCGGACAGGTCGTCGAGCAGGCCTGTGGCACCTGCATCGTCCAGCCGCGCGACCGGGCCTTCGGCTTCGACCGAGAGATAGTTCCACGTGCCGACCTGGTCGGCCTGGCCGTACCAGTCCGGCGAGACATAGGCATGGTCACCCGTGAAGACGATGAGCGCTCTACTTCCGCCAACGAGCGCAGAGGTCACCGCGTTTGTGGCGGAGAGGTGGAAGCGCAGGACTGGCGGGCCTGCCGTTTCGTCGAGCAGGATCGGTGCATGGGCGGCGTGCATGCGCGTGCCGTCGGTGGCGCAGACCAGCGCGAAGGGATGGGCCCTCGCGCGGGCGACCAGCGTGGCGGTGTCGGTTTCGCGGAAGGGGCGGGCAGGATGCATGGACGTGGCTTAGCAGAGGTCGCGAGGGCGTGCGAGAGGGGCGGGGGCGCTCAGTCGCGGTGCGCGGCGCGTTCCAGCCGGTCATTGATGGCTTCGCCCAGCCCGGTGTGCGGGATCGGCGCGACAGCAATGCGCTCATAGCGGTCATCAAGAGCGCGCAGCATCGCGAACAGGTTCGCGGCAGCCTCGGTGAGGTCGCCCGAGGGCGAGAGATTGCCTTCGCGCGGGCAATGGTCGCCGAAGCCGAGATAGCCCTCGCCGGACATGGGCGTGGCGGCGTTGAGGCGCAGCGCGGCGCGGGGCGCATAATGGCTTTTCAGCTGGCCCGGCGCCGTGATGCCGGCATTGTCGCCCGGACGGGCCAGCGCGACGCCGAGGCAGTCTTCCAGTTGCGCTGTCTCCAGTGCGCCTGCGCGCAGCAGCCTGGGTGTGTCCTGCGTGAAATCCACGATGGTCGACTCGATCCCGATGGCGCAGGGGCCGCCATCCAGGATGAGCGCGATCCGGTCGCCGAGATCGGTGCGCACGTGGGCCGGCATTGTCGGGCTGACATGGCCGGACTTGTTGGCGGACGGGGCAACGAGCGGACCGCCGAACGCATCAAGCAGGGCCTGGGCAACCGGGTGGACCGGGCGGCGCAGCGCGACGGTGTCGAGCCCGGCGCGAGCCAGGTCGCAGACGCTCGCTGTCGGCGCCACGGGCAGGACAATGGTCAGCGGGCCGGGCCAGAAGCATTCGGCCGCCTTCCGGGCCAGCGGGGTGAACACGGCCTCGCGTTCGGCCATGGCCTGCGAGGCGACGTGTGCGATCAGCGGGTTGAAGCGCGGGCGGCCCTTGGCCTCGTAGAGACCGGCAACGGCGTCGGGGTTCGCGGCGTCGCATGCGAGGCCGTAAACGGTCTCGGTGGGCATGGCGACGAGCCCGCCAATGCGCAGGATATCCGCAGCGCGGGCCAGGATATCCGGCGTCGGGGGCACGATGGTCGCAGTCATGGGCGCGCCCTTAGCACCCGCAGGCGCAAGGCGGAACCTATTTGCGCGTCGCCTCGCCGGTCACGGTCACAGTGACCGTGTCGCTGACCCATTCGGCACCCGGATCCGAGATCTGGCCGATATTGAGCGCCTTGCGGTCGAACGTCGCCTCGCCGTTCAGGGTGGCGACGTCGCCCGCGATGTCGAGCGTGAAGGCGAGCGGCGTCGTGACCGTGCGGTTCTTCAGGCGCATCGCGGCGGTCGCGGTATAGCCGGTGTCGGTCCGGGCGAAATCCGTCAGGCGGATGGTGGCCGTCGGATAGTTCGACACATCGAACCATTCGGGCGCGCGCAGGCTGTCATTATACAGCTTCTTGCCGGTCGTGGCGGTGCCGGTCGATACGCTGACGCGCACGTCCGAGGTTTCAACGGCCTCCGGGAAGAAGGCGACGTCCGCCGTCCAGTCCCGGAACGTGCCGGAAAAGGTGTTGCCATCATGGGTGCCGGAGAACCGGATTTCCGACGCATCATAGTTGACGGTCCAATTGGGCTCGACCGCTACAGGTGCAGCGGCGACCTCTGCTTCTGCCTCGTCTGCCGGTGGCGGAGCGGTTTTACTGCCTGCCATCGATTGCGCGATGACCGGCGCGGCGGCGATCAGGCCGAACAGGAGGGCTGCGCCACCGAAAGCAATGAAGAAACCACGTGCAGGCCTGCGCGGCGGCTGGGTCTTGCCGAACAGGCCCGGGATCATGCGCTTCAGGACGCCTTCCTCTGGCGAGAATTCATGCTTCAGCGCGCCGCCGACATGGAGGACGAGCAGGCCGATGATAACCCACGCGCCCTTCGAGTGAAGCGTTTCGATCACGCCATGAGCCAGCTTGTCGCCGCGCAGGCCCGACAGGAAGGGCAGCTCGGGCCAGCTCACCGTGCCGAACAGGACTGTCGGGACCCGGAGCTCCGATGTCGATACGAGGGCCCAGCCAAGCAGCGGCATCAGGATCATCAGGACGTAAAGCCCGACATGGACATAGTGCGAAGCTTTGACCTCAAGCGGCTTCATGCCCGACGGCAGGGCCGGCGGTGGATTTAGCATCCGCCACGCGACACGGATCACCGAGAGGAGCAGGATCGTGATCCCGATCGACTTGTGAAGCTGGTAGCGTGTTTCGTTCTCTTCCATGTTCCAGCCAAGCCAGATCATGAAAATGATGAGCGCTGCGATAGCCCAGTGAAGGGCTATCGCGACGGCCGTATAGCGGGAGACGCTGTTCTTGAACATGTCGGGACTTCGGTAATCTATTCGGCGACTTCGCCGAATTCGGCTTCGATGATGATCTCGACTTCGTCACCGACATAAGGCGTACCGGCGGTCAGGCCGAAATTGGACCGGGTCAGCGTCGTCGTCGCCGAGAAGCCGATATGGTCTTGCTCAGGGGCCCATGGGAACTGGGCGACGCCATTGTATTTCACGTCGAGCGTGACGGGCTTGGTCACACCGAGGAAGGTCAGGTCACCGGTGACGGTACCCGTGTCCGGGCCGGTCGGAGCCACTTCGGTCGTCGTGAAAGTGATCTGCGGAAAGGCGCCTGCGTTGAAATACTTGTCGCTCTGGGCAAGGTCTTCGTTCCAGCTGTCGAAGCCGCTGTCGGCATGACCGGCTTTATAATCGCCCGAATAGTCGGTTTCGACGGAAGCGGGATTGATCGTGGCGGTGAGCGATGTTGCGGAGGCATCGTCCGGATTGAACTGGAGCGTCGCATCGAAATCGGTGAAGCGGGCCGTATAATTGGACAGGCCGAGGTGCTTCACGCGCCAGATCAGCGAGGCATGGGTCGGGTCAAGCTTGTAGGTGGCCGTTTTGCCATATTTGACTTCGGCGGCCGGGGCTTCGGCCGGAGCCGCTTCGGGCGCAGCAGCCGGCGCAGTTTCGGCGGGCGTTTCAGCCGTGTTGACCGGGGCGGAAGGGCCACCGCACGCGACGAGCGTGAGGGCGGAAACGGAAGCAAGGATAAGGCGCATGGGATAACTCCTGGGAAATTGAGTGGCGGATGGCCAGTCGAGGTCTGCACTTGGACCTTGGCCGTAGGCGCTGTAACTGCTTATCCCGAATAACAACTATTCACAATCCGGAGACCGGCCCGATGCCTTATGATGCGCCCCTTGATGAAATGGCTTTCACGCTGGACGCTGTAGCCGGAATGAAGCGCCTCGAAGGCCTTGCGGGACTGGAGTCGTATGACCCGGACCTGGTCGTGCCGATCCTCGACGAAGCCGCCAAGCTGGCGCGCGACGTGCTGGCCCCGCTGAACCAGAGCGGCGATTCGCAGGGCGTCGTACTGACCGAAGACGGCGTAAAAGCCGCGCCGGGCTTTGCCGCGGCCTATGCCGCCTTCCGCGATGGCGGCTGGATGGGTCTGACGGCGCCGGAAGAATGGGGTGGGCAAGGCCTGCCCAAGGCGCTGTCGCTGGCCGTGATGGAAATGTTCCACGCCGCAAACATGGCATTCGGCCTCTGCCCGCTGCTCAGCTTCGGGGCCATTGAGGCCCTGCTGGCGCATGGTTCGGATGAGCTGAAGTCGGCCTACCTGCCGAATCTCGTCTCCGGCACATGGACGGGCACGATGAACCTGACCGAGCCGCAGGCGGGCAGCGATGTCGGCGCGCTGAAATCGAAGGCCGTGCCGAACGCTGATGGCAGCTATGGCGTCAGCGGCCAGAAAATCTACATCACTTGGGGCGATCATGATGTCGCCGAGAATATCGTTCACCTCGTGCTGGCGCGCTTGCCGGACGCGCCTGCTGGCTCTCGCGGCGTGTCGCTGTTCCTGGTGCCGAAATTCCTGCTCAACGCGGATGGCAGCCTCGGCGCGCGCAATGGCGCCAAATGTATCGGCCTTGAGAAGAAGATGGGCATTCACGCCTCGCCGACCTGCGTGATGGAATATGACGGGGCAACCGGCTGGCTGATCGGTGAGGCCAACAAGGGCCTCGCCTGCATGTTCACGATGATGAATGCGGCGCGCCTGAATGTCGGCCTTCAGGGCGTGGCCGTGGGCGAGGCGGCCTACCAGACGGCCTTCGCCTATGCGCAGGAGCGCAAGCAGGGCAAGGCCGAAGGCGTCGAAGGGCCTGCACCGATCCTGCACCATGCCGATGTGCGCCGCACGCTGACCACGATGCGGGCCCGCGTCGCGGCGGCCCGGTCGATCTGCTATGCCTGCGCCGTGGCGGCAGACCTGGCAGAGGCGTCGCCGGACGCCGATGTGCGTGCTGCCGCGAAATTGCGCGAAGACCTGCTGACACCGATCGCCAAGGCCTGGTCGTCCGACATGGGCGTTGAAGTCGCCAGCATGGGCGTGCAGGTGCATGGCGGCATGGGCTTCATGAACGAGACGCTCGCGGCCCAACTCTATCGCGACTCCCGCATTGCCCCGATCTATGAGGGCACCAACGGCATCCAGGCCATCGACCTGGTCGGCCGCAAGCTGAGCGGCACGAATGGCGAGTCGATGCGGGTCATGCTCGGCGAGATCGAAGCCGGTGCGGCAGCGGCGCGGGCGACGAACGATCCGCAACTGGTGCAGATCGCCGACCGGTTGAGAGCGGCGGCAGAGGCCCTGCGCGAGGCCAGCGACTGGATGCTGGCGCAGATGAAGAGCCGTGACCAGGACAAGGCGCTGGCAGGCGCAACCGCCTATCTGGCGCTGGCTGGCGACGTCATTGGCGGGCATTTCCTCACCCGCGCAGCGGTGGCGGCGCGCAGCAGCGACGGCGCCGCACGGGCGCGTCGGCTGGCTTTGGCGGGGTTCTTTGCCGAGACCGCGCTCGCCTCGGCGCCGGGCCGCGTCGCCGGTATCACCGAAGGCGGCAGCCGCTTCCTCGAGAATTCCGAGGCGTTGTTCGGGGTCTGATCGCGGCGTGTCAGTCCGCCAGTTTCGGCAGGGCGAGCAGGCAGAGCAGCGATCCGCACGACACGGTCGCCGCGATACCGGCCAGCGGCGCAATGCCCAGCGTGACGAAAGGCGCAGCTACGGCAGTGCCGGTGGCGGTCGTCATCAGGATGGCCACGAGCACCAGCGCCGCACCGCGCGCATCGTCGCCGTTTGATGCAAGTATGGCCCGGAAGAACCCCGGCGGGCCGCGCAGGCCGAGTCCGAGGTTCACCGGCACGAACAGGATGGCGAGCGCCAGCGGATCGGTTCCGCCGATCAGGCCGTAGGCCACCAGCGCCAACAGACCCGACGCCGACAGGAACGTGCCGAACAGGATCATGCGCTCCGCACCGAATCGGTCGGCGAGCCGTCCGGCGACATTCGATCCGATGATGAACAGGGTGATGCCGGTCACTTGCATGATGATGAAATCGTTGAGCGTGCCGCCAAGCCCCCTGGTAATCATGGCGGGTGCACCGAAAACGAAGATCAGCAGGCCGCCCAGTGTGAAGGCCTGGCTGAGGGCGTAGCGCAGGAAGACCGGGCTGACTGCGAGGCGGAGATAGCTACCGGCGCCGCGCGTCGGATCGGGCGCCGGCAAGCGATGGCGCAGCAGGCCAACGAGCACGGCGACGACCAGGCTGAGTCCGCCCGTCACGATGAAGGAACTCTTCCAGCCGAACGCCAGCAGCAACCACACGCCGATCACGGGTGCGAGCGCAGGCACAAGCGATTCGACGCTGGCCATCAGGCCGATGGCGCGCACGGCGCGGGCCTCACTGAACATGGCGCGGATCATGCCGGGCGCGAACACGGCGGCAGCCGAACCCGTCAGGCCCTGACCGAAGCGCAGGCCAACCAGCACCGGCAGCGACGGCGCAAGCGTGCAGGCCAGCGAAATCAGGGCATAGGCGACGAAAGACAGGACCAGCAGGTTGCGCTGGTCGAAATGGGCGCCGAGTTCGCCGTACAGGACAAGGCCGATGCAGCCGCCCGCCACAAAGGCGGCGAGCACGAGTTGCGCCACGGCCTGGCTGCCGCCGAGGGCGCCCGGCAGGTCCGGTATGGCCGGCAGGACAAGGTCGGTTCCGGCAATGCCAAGTGTCGTGCCGATGATCAGCAGCGCAAAGGCCAGCGCGGGCGTCTGGAGAGGGAGAACCGGCTGGGTCATCGCCGCGGGCTTATGGATGAAGCCGCCCGGCGTGTCGACCATCAGTTGCGACGGGCAGGGTGCAACTGTAAGAGGTGACGAAACCGCCGCAGGAGGCATCATTCGGCCATGGCGTGGACCAAGACCTATAGCGGCACCGAGCCGATGCGCGTCAACAAGTGGCTGGCGACCGAGGGCGTGTGCTCGCGGCGCGAAGCCGATGCGCTGATCGAGAAGGGTCTCGTCAAGATCAATGGCGAAGTGCTCACCGAGGCCGGCTACAAGATCGAGGACGGCCAGACGCTGACCCTGACCGAAAAGGCGGCGCGGCGATTGGATAACCAGCTGTCGCTGATGTTCCACAAGCCCGTCGGCATTGTCTCGGGCACGCCGGAGCCGGGCGAAATCCCCGCCGTGCGCCTGATCAATGAGGACAGCCTGTCAGGACGCGCCCATGCCATTCCGGGCCGCAATAATCGGCTCGCGCCGCTCGGCCGGCTCGACAAGGACTCGCACGGCCTGCTGATCCTGTCGGAAGACGGCGTTCTGGCGAAGGCCCTGATCGGTCCGGAAAGCAAGCTCGAGAAGGAATACCACGTCAAGGTGCGCGGCGACGTCACTGAGGACAAGCTGAAGCAATTGCGCCACGGGCTCGAACTCGACGGGCGCCAGCTGCGGCCAGCAGGCGTGACCGTGATCAAGGGCAATGAGCTGAAATTCATTCTGCGTGAGGGCCGCAATCGCCAGATCCGCCGGATGTGCGACCTGGTCGAGCTGCGGGTGATCGACCTGATGCGCACGCGTATCGGGCCGCTATCGCTGGCGGGACTGCCGGAAGGCAAGTGGCGTCCGATCAGCGGGCGTGAGCGCGACGAGCTGCTCCGCTGGGAGGCGCAGGGCTTTTCGGCCGAGCCGGCTGCGCCGGTCGTGGTTGAGCGCAAACGCCCCTTGCCACCGGGCAAGCGGCCGACAGGTCCCGGCAAGAAGCCGGTGGGCAAGCCGCGCGGTGACGGCCCGTCTGCCCAGCCGAAGCCTGCCGATCCGAAATTCAAGCGGACCAAGCTGGCTCCGCGCAAGCGTACGCCGCTCAAATAGGCGCTGACCCGGCGTGATGGCTCGACGCCCGATGGGCTTGGCATATGTTGCGCCATGGACGGATTTCAAACCAAGCCCCTGAAGCGCCCCCGGCTCGACTATCCGCACGGCGAGGTGCGCCCCGAGCTGGGCGAGACGATACAGGTCGCTCCGGGAATCGAATGGGTCAGCATGCCGCTGCCCTTTTCGCTCAAATTCATCAATCTTTGGCTGATCGATGATGGCGACAGCTGGACGATCGTGGACACGGGCCTGCCCCTGCCGGAGACGCGGACGGCTTGGAAAAGCCTGATCGAGGCCCGGATCACGCCCGACAAGCCGCTGAAGCGCGTGATGGTCACCCATATGCACCCCGACCATGTCGGCTGCGCCGGATGGCTCTGCCACAAATATGGCGCCGATCTCTGGATGAGCCGGCTCGAATACATCACCTGCCGGATGCTGGTGTCGGACACCGGCCGCGAGGCGCCCAGGGCCGGGGTCGATTTCTACCGCCGCGCAGGCTGGAACGACGCCCAGATCGACAATTACAAGGAACGCTTCGGCGGGTTCGGGCGCGGTGTCAGCCAGATGCCGGACGCTTTCCGTCGCCTGTCAGACGGTGACACGTTCGAGATGGCCCGCCAGACTTGGGAAGTCATCATCGGCGACGGCCATTCACCTGAACATGCCTGCTTGTATTGCCCGGAATTGAATGTCCTGATCTCGGGGGACCAGTTGTTGCCGCGGATTTCGTCGAACGTGTCGGTCCACCCGACCGAGCCGGATGCTGATCCGCTGCTCGACTGGATGACCAGTTGCGAGAAGCTGCTGGAACGCCTGCCGGAAGACGTGCTGGTCCTGCCAGCCCATAACGAACCGTTCCGCGGCGCCCATGCGCGGCTTCGTCACCTGATCGACGGCCATGAGACAGGCCTGTCGCGCCTGAAAGGGCGAATGCAGAAGGGGCCGCTGACCGTGATGGATACGTTCACCAGCCTGTTCGGGCGGGCCATCCAGCCCGATGAGGTCGGCATGGCCACCGGTGAGGCCATCGCGCATCTCAATTGCATGGTCCACAGGGGCGAAGTCGTGTCGGTTGTCGGTGACGATGGCATTGCACGCTACCAGCTGACCTGATCGCAATTGCCGCAACACAGGTCGATTCAGGCCTTTTGCAGTCCCCGGGCAGATTACGCCTTCGCATCTGAACCCGGTTTCGTCTAAGAAGTCGGCTGGCAGCAGATAGATCAGGTGACTCCGCGATGGCACGAGATGGCGACAAGGCCGATTCAAATCCCGAGGAGGAAGATCTGACCTTCGCCGACAAGGTGAAGCGGGAACTGCACGAATGGGGCGTCACGCTCGCCGTTTTCGTGCCGATCTTCATGCTCTTTTCCGGCCTGCTCTACGAACAGCGGGTCATCCCGTCCGAAAGCATGGTGCCGACGCTCCAGGTCAGCGACCGCGTGGCGGTAGCCAAGTTCGCCTATGGCTATGACCGCTATTCGCTGCCGTTCAGCCTGGGCCGCTACCTGCCCATCCCGGCGGGGCGCATCTTTGCGCGCGACCCGAAGCGCGGCGACGTGGTCGTGTTCGAACACCCGCATACGGCACGCGTGATGATCAAGCGGGTGATCGGCCTGCCCGGTGATCGCATCCAGATGATCGGCGAAACCGTCTACATCAATGACGCACCGATCGAGAGCGAGTTCATCCGGACAGTCCGTTACCTGCCGCATGGCCGCAGCCGCGCGGTAACCGCTTATGAGTGGCGCGAAAGCGATGGCGAAAAGACCTGGCTGACGAACCGGCAGGAAAAGGGCGATGCAGGTGACAACACGGTCCTGTTCGTCGTTCCGGCGGGGCACATTTTCCTGATGGGCGACAATCGCGACAATTCGCTGGATAGCCGCTTCCTGTCCGGCCACTGCCCGCCGGTGGATGGCGTGGTTGACCGTGTGGGCTGTCCGCTGAGCGTCAGGGCGACGGAGGCATCTGTCGGTTTCGTTCCGATGGACCACCTCGTCGGACGGGCGGAGACGGTGATCCTGTCGCTGTATCGCTGCAAACTGGAAGACGACGAGCCCTGCAAGAAGCGGGTCTGGCGCGGCCTCTAGGTCTTATTCCTCAACAGGATGCGGCGCGGACGGGCGATTGGAGCCTTGCCGCACGCGGCCAACACCGCTAGTGGCAGTCTTCAGACCGGGCTCGCGGGGCCCTGTGAGTGCTTGCAGACAGGCTATATTGCGATGCCAGAAACGACATCGACAGGAACCCGGCGCGGCCCCATCGTGGTGTCACGACATGGACGACCGCAACTCGACAGGACCGCGGGTCCGCGCCTTGGCTGGCGCGACTACAAGGACTGGTGGGACCGCTATGAAGAGAGCCCGCTGCGTGACGATCAGGTCGCTCCCGACAATCTGAAACAGCTTGTGGCGGACGCCACGCTTGTTTTCGCGTCGGCGCGAATCCGGGCGCAGGAAACGGCCGCCCGTGCAGCGCCGCACCTGGAGGCGATCCATGACCCGGTGTTCAACGAGGCACCGCTGCCGCCGCCCCGCATTGCCGGTGTGAAATACCTGCCCAAGACCTGGAACATTCTCGCCCGCGCGGCCTGGCTCAGCGGCCACTCGCTGGATGGCGAAAGCGTCTCGGAAGCGCGTGTGCGTGCGGCGCTGGCTGCACAGAAACTGCACGCCGCATCCGAAGACCAGAAAGTCTACCTGGCCGCGCACGGCTGGTTCAACCGGATGCTGCGTCCTGAAATCAAGAAGCTTGGCTGGAAATGCGTCTATGATGGCGGCGACAGCTACTGGAGCCATCGCATCTACGAATACCGGGCCAAGTAATCGTTTCAGAGGTTGTGGACGCCAAGCGCGCGCTCTAGAGTCGCCGCACATAAACACGGGCGAACCAGAATGGCTGATGCGAAAGAAAAACCGGTCGACAAGATGAGCTTCGAAGAAGCGCTCGCCGAGCTGGAAGGCATCGTCAAACAGCTTGAGGCCGGGGAAGTCGAGCTGGAGAAATCCATCGCGATCTACGAGCGCGGCGCATCCCTGAAAGCACATTGCGAATCGCGGTTGAAATCTGCGGAACTGAAGGTCGAGCAGATCGTCCAGGGAGCCGGAGGCATTACGACAGAGCCTGCGAGCTTTGAATAGGGTCATTGGCCAGATGGGGGACGACGCCGAATTCGAGCTGCGCCTGAAGGAGGTTGCCGACAAGGTCACCGTCGCGCTCGACCAGTTGATCCCGCCGGCCAGCGGCCCCGAAGCCAACCTCATGCGCGCGATGCGCCACGCCGCGCTGGCTAATGGCAAACGCATGCGGCCCTTCTTCCTGCTGGAAGCCGGCTCCATGTTCGACGCACCGGAAAAGAGCCTCCTGCGCACCGCTGCGGCGCTCGAATGCGTGCACACCTATTCCATGGTCCATGACGACCTGCCGTGCATGGATGATGACGATTTCCGGCGCGGCCAGCCCACCGTCCACAAGGCGTTCAGCGAGTCCACCGCCGTTCTTGCCGGCGATGCGCTGCTGACGCTGGCCTTCAAGATACTGGCGTCCAGCGAGACCCATGACGACGCGTCGGTGCGGACGATGCTGATCGAGCGCCTGGCCGATGCGGCAGGCGCGCGCGGCATGGTCGGCGGCCAGATGATCGACATGCTGGAAGAGGACAGCCCCCGCGACCTGAACACGATCACGCGGATGCAGCGCCTGAAGACCGGCGCGCTGATTTCCTACGCAACCGAAGCGGCGGGCATTATCGGCGGCGCGCGAGAACCCGAGCGCAATGCGCTGGCCGGGTTCTCGAATGACCTTGGCCTGGCCTACCAGATCGCCGACGACCTGCTCGACGCAACGGGCGACGAAGATGCGGTCGGCAAGCCGCTGCGCACCGACGAAAACGCCGGAAAAGCCAATTTCGTGACCCTTTTGGGCATCGACGGAGCCCGCCAGCGTGTGCGGCTTCTCGCCGCCCAGGCGAAGGAACATCTCGCTATATTTCGTGACCGCGCCGATATTCTACTGCAATCGGTTGATTTTGTATTGGATAGAACCCGTTAAACAGGGCGAGTCATAATATAACCCCAAATGGGCTGTCTCTCGGCAGTCAGCGAATATTCAAGGGTCCATGGATAGATGACCAAGCATAGCCCGAACCGGCTCCTCGATGCGATCAATTCGCCCGACGACCTGAAAGGGCGGTCGCGTGCCGAATTGAAACAGATTGCGCAGGAAGTGCGCGAGGAAGTCATCGATGTCGTGTCCGTCACCGGCGGGCATCTCGGTTCCGGTCTCGGCGTAGTTGAACTGACTGTCGCGATCCATGCCGTGTTCGATGCGCCCGCCGACAAGCTGATCCTCGATGTCGGCCACCAGTGCTATCCGCACAAGATTCTCACCGGGCGCCGGGACCAGATGCGCACCCTTCGCCAGGGCGGCGGCCTCTCCGGCTTCACCAAGCGCGACGAGAGCGAATACGATCCGTTCGGCGCAGCGCACGCCTCGACCTCCATTTCGGCCGGCTTCGGTTTTGCCAAGGCGCGCGACCTGCAGGGCAAGGACAACAATGTCATCTGCGTCATCGGCGACGGCGCGATGACCGCCGGCATGGCCTATGAGGCGATGAACAATGCCGGCGCCGACAAGTCGCGCCTGATCGTCATCCTCAACGACAATGACATGTCGATTGCGCCGCCCGTCGGCGCGATGAGCAATTACCTCTCCAAGCTCGTCTCCTCGCGGCCCTATCGCGGCCTGCGCCGGATCGCCAAGAAGGTCGTCAGCCCGATCGGCCTGGAATCGCCTGCGCGGCGCGCCGAGGAATACCTGCGCGGCTTTGCCATGGGCGGTACCCTGTTCGAGGAACTGGGCTTTTACTATATCGGCCCGATTGACGGACACGATCTCGATACGCTGATCCCCATCCTCGAGAATGTGAAAGCGATGCGCGAAGGTCCGATCCTGATCCACGCGGTCACCCAGAAGGGCAAGGGCTATACCCACGCCGAAAATTCCGCCGACAAGTATCACGGCGTGTCGAAATTCTCGGTCATCACAGGCGAACAAGCCAAGGCCAAACCGTCCGCGCCGGCCTACCAGAAGGTCTTCGGGCAGACGCTCGTGAAACTGGCCGAGACCGATGACAAGATTTGCGCGATCACCGCCGCGATGCCGTCAGGCACGAGCACGGACGTTTTCGAGAAAGCCTTCCCGGAGCGCAGTTTCGACGTCGGCATTGCCGAACAGCATGCGGTGACCTTCGCCGCTGGCCTGGCAGCCGATGGCATGCGCCCCTTCGCGGCGATCTATTCGACCTTCCTGCAGCGCGGCTATGACCAGGTCGTGCATGACGTGGCGATCCAGCGCCTGCCGGTCCGCTTTGCGATTGACCGGGCCGGCCTTGTCGGTGCCGACGGCCCGACCCATGCCGGCAGCTTCGACATCGGTTTCCTCGGTGCGCTGCCGGGCATGATCTGCATGGCCGCCGCCGACGAGTGCGAACTCGCACGCATGGTCGTGACCGCTGCGCAGATCGATGACGGGCCCAGCGCCTTCCGCTATCCGCGCGGCGAGGGCACGGGCGTGGACATTCCCGACGTGCTGCTGCCGCTCGAGATTGGCAAGGGCCGCATCCTGCGCGAAGGCACGACGATCGCGCTGCTCTCCTATGGCACGCGCCTGCAGGAGGCGCTGAAGGCCGCCGAGATGCTGTCGGCGCAGGGCCTGTCGGTGACGGTCGCCGATGCGCGCTTTGCCAAGCCTCTTGATGCCGACCTCGTCGAACGGCTCGCCCGCGACCATGAAGTGCTGATCACGCTGGAAGAAGGCGCCACCGGCGGCTTCGGCAGTTTCGTGCTCGAACATCTCGCCAAGGTCGGCGCGCTCGACCGGGGCCTCAGGATCCGCCCGATGACCCTGCCGGACGTGTTCCAGAACCAAGATACGCCCCAAGCCATGTACGAAGAAGCCTGCCTTACGGCGCGCCATATCGCTGCCCGTGCCATCGAGGCCCTCGGGCGCGGCGACATTGCCGAAATTGACCGGCTCGCCCGCGCATGACGGAAATGCAAGTTGTTCGGCGACTCTGACCCGGGCTAGTGTTCCCGGCATGACTTCCAGAATGATTCCCCTGTGCGCGCTGATCCTGGCTGTGCTGCTCGCGGCCTGCGCCACGGTGCCTGCGGGCATGGGACCCGCCTTCGACACGGCCATGTCCCATGCGAAGGCCGATACCAATCCCTATGCCGCAGACGCGACCCTGTCCGAACTGTTGTCGAACGCGAGCCTGTCCGATGACCAGCGCGCGCGGGTGCTGTATGCGCGCGGCAGCCTGCGCCGCCAGGCGGGCGATGATCGCCGCGGTGCGGTCAGGGATTTCGAGGACATGCTGAAACTGGCTCCCGACCATCCGCTGGCGCCGAACGCCAAAGAAGAACTGGCATTCGCCCGGTCAGATGTCGACACCATCGAAGCTGGCCTGAAGCGCATGCTGAACCTGTCCCAATGGTTCGACAGCATGTGGGTCCTGGGCGACCGTGACGCGGCGGTGGCGCGCTATCGCACGTCCGGCCTCAGCCCGAACGCGGCCGAGATCGTCAAGCTTGCAGCCGCCGGATATGTTTGCCGGGACGCGGCTGGCAACACGCCGGTCTCCACGCTGGGCGACATGCGGCCTGATCTCGAGAACCTGTATTGGTGCACCGGGCCGGGTGCCTGAACACCGGGCCGACCGAAGGAAACACACTTTCTCCACAAATCCGCCCTGTCTGCGCACTTCTTCCCCGGCTAGGGAAGACCACTGCCTGCCCAAACCAACTTCCTGATGGAGCCAAACAGATGATCCGTATTTCCCTTTTCGCCGCTGCGTCGGCGCTCATGCTGGCGGCCTGCGCCTCAGCGCCCGAATCCGGCAAGGTTCCCGGTGGCAGCGATGCCGCTGTCGCCACGGCTGTTCCGGACTCGGCGTTCGAACTGGCGATGCAGACGGTTGAAGGCCTCGTCGAGGCGGGCAACACGCAGGCCGCGAATGATCGCCTGACCCAGCTGCTCGGCAGCCCGGCCCTGAGCAAGGACGAGTATGCCGAGGCATTGTTCCGGCGTGGCGAACTCCGCTTCGGCCCGGGCGGCTATGATGCGCTGGGCGCGGTCGAGGACTTCCAGGAGATTGTCGATTCCTATGGCGATACAGCCTGGTACACGGCGGCGATGCCGATGCTCGATTCGGCCCGAAGCAAGGCGACCACGCTCGAAACCCAGCTGACACAGCCCGAAACGAGCAAGCTCCAGAAATTCAACTTCCTCATGGAACTGGGCCTGCACGAGGATGCCATCGACCTGATGATCGCCAATGACCTGTCGCCCGACAATGACGCGCTGATCGCCATGTATGACATCGGCTACCTGTGCGAGGGCGACGAACTGACCGGGCGGGCCTATGACGCTGTCGAACGCGACGGCACGGTGCGCTCGCTGCGTTTCTGCGATTTCGGAAAATAGGTTTTCTGCGACATCCTGCCCCAAAATGCCCCGTTGCCTCGGCTCCGGGGCATTTTTTTGTCCGGAAAAGCAGGTTTCCGCATCAAGGGCACTGTTATCCCCGTTATGGGCGTGGTTTCTGTGGTTCAGAATAGAAAACTCCGGAGGATACCGAATGCCCGCTGACACCGCCGCGCCGACATGGCCCGTCATCTCGATTGCCGACGCCAATGCTGCCCTGGCTGGGCCCGGTTCACCGCTTGAACTGGTGGACGGTGAAATCAATGGCGTGAAGATGAAGCTCTATGCCAATGCGCCGCCGACGATCCGGTCGATCCTCGAAATGGCGGCGGCGACCTGGCCCGAGCGCGATTACATCGTCTACGAAGACGAGCGCGTGACGTTCAGGGCCATGATGCTCGCGGTGCAGAATTTTGCCGCCGTGCTGCGCGATACTTACGGGATCAAGAAGGGCGACCGCGTTGCGATCATCATGCGCAACTATCCCCAATGGCCGGTGGCCTTCTTTGCGGCGTCGAGCCTGGGCGCAATTGCAACGCCGATGAATTCCTGGTGGACAGGTGAAGAACTGGAGTATGGCCTGTCATTCGCCGGCGTGAAGCTGGCGGTTGTCGACCCCCAGATATTCGAACGCCTGCGCGACCATTTGAAAGACCTGCCGGACCTCGAACATGTCGTCATCGCCCGGGACAAGGGCGAGGAACACAACGATCCGCGCATCGCCAGCATGGAACAATATATCGGTGAAGCGAACAGCTGGGCCAATCTGAAAGAAATCGGCCTGCCGGATGTCGAACTGTTGCCGGATGACGATGCCACGATCATGTACACGTCGGGCACGACCGGGAAGCCGAAAGGTGCGCTGGCCTCGCATCGCGCCGTGATTTCGAACATGTTCAATTCGTCGACCTGTCAGGCCCGCATGTTGCTGCGCCGCGGCGAAGCGATCCCCGAGCCCGATCCCAACGAGCAGGGCGCCACGCTGCTGGCCATTCCGTTCTTCCATGCGACGGGTGCCTTCGCGATCCTGATCCCGTCGCTGATGCGCGGCGACAAGATTGTCTCCATGTACAAGTGGGATGCCGGTGAAGCCTTGCCGATCATCGAGCGCGAAAAGGTCACCTCTGTTGGCGGCGTGCCGGCGATTGCCTGGCAGCTTCTGGAACATCCGGACCGGGACAAATACGACCTGTCGACGATCAAGGCAATTTCTTACGGCGGCGCGCCGTCTGCGCCGGAGCTGGTGTCGACGATCAAGAAGCGCTTCCCGGATGCGGCCCCCGGCAATGGCTGGGGCATGACCGAAACCTGCGCCACCGCCACGCTGAATATCGGCGAAGACTATGTGAACCGGCCCAACAGCGCCGGTGCGCCGCCGAATGCGGTGGAACTCAAGATCTGCGATCCCGACGGCAACGTCCTGCCGCAGGGCGAAGTCGGCGAATTGTGGTGCAAGAGCCCGTCCAACTGCAAACGCTACTGGAACCGGCCCGAGGCGACCGCCGAAACCTTCCGCGATGGCTGGGTGGTGACAGGCGACCTTGCGCGCATTGACGAGGAAGGTTTCCTCTTCCTGGTCGACCGGGCCAAGGACATGCTGATCCGTGGCGGCGAGAACATCTATTGTATCGAAGTCGAGAGCGCCCTTTACGATCACCCGGCGGTGATGGATGCGGCCGTTGTCGGCATTCCGCACAAGATCCTCGGCGAGGAAGTCGGCGCGGTTGTCCAGCTCAAGCCCGGTAAGACCGTGTCGCAGGACGAGTTGCGTGCCCACGTGGCAAACCTGCTCGCCGCCTTCAAGGTGCCGGTCGAGATCCAGTTCCAGGATGAGCCGCTGCCGCGCAACGCGAACGGCAAGATCCTGAAGCCGGAACTGCGGGCCCGGTTCAAGGCCCGCGCATGAGCGAGACGCCCGCCAAACCGGTCGCGCTGGAAGCTCGCGAGACTGGCGAGGACGGGCGGCGCTATTCGCCCTCGGTCGCGCGCAACCGTGAACCGATACGCGACGTGTTTGCGCAGCATGTTGCCCGTGACGGCCGCGTCCTCGAGATCGCGTCGGGAACGGGCGAGCATGGCGCCTTCCTGACCGAATCCTTGCCCGGCCTCGAATGGACCTATTCCGATATCGATCAGGCTGGCCTTGATAGCCAGAAGGCGTGGCGGGCCGCCAGCGGGCATGACCGGCTGCACGGGCCGCTGGCCCTCGACGCGAGCCTGCCTGACTGGGGCGAGGCCGAAGCGGCCCGGCCATGGGACGCGGTCGTGTCGATGAACATGGTGCATATCGCCCCCTTTGCCGTGGCCGAAGGCCTGTTCGCGGGGGCGGGACGCGTGCTGGCAACAGGCGGCAGACTGTTCCTGTACGGGCCTTTCGCCCGCAAGGGAGTCATCGCTCCGTCGAATGCGGCCTTCCGCGAAAGCCTCCAGCGCCGCAACCCCGAATGGGGCGTGCGCGACCTGGATAAGGAATTGCTGCCGCTCGCATCTCTGGGGGGCCTCGAACTGCGCCATGTCACGGACATGCCTGCCAACAATCTCGCGGTCGTGTTCGAACGGGTTTGAGGAAACGGGGAGAGGCGCGCCTCTTTCCCACCAGAGGCATGGCGGGACGGTCCCTGCTGGCAACAGCGCACAGGAAATATGCGCCCGTCTTTCCGACCGTTACCCGAATGCGTGCATACTGGTGCCATCGCTGCTTCACTAAGGCCCGGCCGGCGCCGGTCGGTCGGGGAAGTAGCGGGATCGGGCGGCGCTGTATCGGAACTGTCGACGGGCAGGAATGTTGGGCGCATGGCGGCATCGGGCAGAAACAAACGGGTACACCCAAACTGTCATAACCAGACCATAAAATCCGATCGCGCGGGCGGCGCTGGCCTGGCAGCCAGCCAACGCCAATAGCCACAGCCACTCGCTCGGGCCATTGCATCCGCCCGCGCCACCTTCGCCGCCGCACCCCACGGGCCTGCCCGATGGGGATGTCGGCGCAGGAAACTGGGATGGACTTTGCCGGATGACTGTTTGAAATACATGGCATGAAACAGATCATGAGCCTTGCCTTCGTCGCGTTGCTGGCGGCCTGCCAGACGGCGCCGGTTGAAACACCCGTTGCCGACAGCCCGATTGAGGTGCCGAAAGCCGAAACCGCCGCCGCTGCCCCCGATCCGATACCCGGCCAGCAATGGCTTTACGGCTCTGCCGAGGCCAGCGTGGCCATGCGGCAGGCCTGGGCAAGCATCGCGGGCTATGTCGAAGCGAAGGCTGCCGGTGCGCCCACGCAGGGCGTCGTGCTCGCGTCGGACAGCAGTCCCGCCGAGCCGTCATTCCTCGCTTGCGAAGGCAAGCCGCTGGCCGCGGTATTCGATGCCGACGAGACCCTGATCTGGAACCTCGGTTCGATGGGTTATTTCACCCGCGAAGGCATCGGCTTTGACCCCGCGATCTGGGACAATTGGGAGAAGACCGGAGCCGGCAAGGCCGTGCCCATCCCGGGCGCCCTGGCAGGCCTGGATCGCATTCGGGCAGCCGGTGTGACCGTGATCGTCAACACGAACCGTTCGGCTGAGAACGCCGCCGGGACAGAAGAGACATTGCGTGCCGCGGGGATTGGCGACTTCTTCCACGGATCGACATTGTTCCTGCGCGGCGACGCGCCGGACGGGGCCGGCAAGGATGGCCGCCGCGCCATGATCTCTGAAGACTATTGCGTCATCGCTCTGGTCGGCGACCAGCTGGGCGATATTGCCGACCCGTTCAACGACAAGGCATTGAGCGTGGCCGAGCGCCGGGCAATGACTGAGGCGCCCGCCGTCGCGAACCTGTGGGGCAATGGCTGGTTCGTCCTGCCGAACCCGGTCTATGGACCGTCGATCCGGGGCAGCTTCGACGATGTGTTCCCGCCGGCAACGCAATGGGCGCCGACACCGCCAGCCGAGACGCCGGTGATCAATTAGGCCTGGTTTCCGCCGCCGAACTGTTCGGTCCACGCCGCCACCTGCTCGTCCTCGATCTTCTGGAACAGAACGTCCGGCGGTGTGATCGCGTGGCCGCGTGGCAGGGCGTCGAGCAGGGCGGCAATGTCGCCGAACTGGAACGTCCGCTTGTCGTCCGGCACGCCCAGCGCATCGAGAATCTTCGCGCCTGTCTCAGGAATGACCGGCAGGCACAGGATGCCGAACAGCGCCGCCAGGTTCAGGCCCGTGCGCACGCCGACTGCCGCCGCATCGACGTCCGACTTGTACTTCACCCATGGCTCGGCCTTGGTCAGGTATTCATTGCCGGCGGCCCAGATGGCGCGCGTTTCGGCAGCCGCCTTGCGGAACTCCATGGCCTCGTAATAGTCGATCAGGCGCGGCAGGCGCTCGGCCAGTTCGGCTGTGATCCATGCCTCGGCCTCGCCCGGCTCGCCGCCATCGGGCACCTTGCCGTCGAACTTGGAGACGCAGTATTTGGTGATCCGGTTGACGAAATTGCCGAGCACATTGGCGAGGTCTGAATTGACCGCCGCCTGAAAGCCTTCCCATGTGAAGGCCGCATCAGAGCCTTCCGGCGAATTGGCGATCAGGTACCAGCGCCAATAGTCGGCCGGCAGCAGGTCCAGCGCCTGGTCCATGAACACGCCGCGCTTGTTGCTGGTCGAGAACTTGCCGCCATACCAGGTGACCCAGTTGAACGCCTTCAGCTTGTCGACCGTCTTCCACGGCTCGCCGCTGCCCAGCAGCGTGACCGGGAAGCTGACCGTGTGGAAGGCGACATTGTCCTTGCCCATGAACTGGACATATTCGGTCTCGTCGGCGCCCTTGTCGGTGCGCCAGAGGGCCTCCCAGTCGCCGCCGGTCGCCTCGGCCCATTCCTGGGTCGCGGCGATATAACCGATCGGCGCATCGAACCAGACATAGAACACCTTGTCCTCGTAGCCGGGTCGCACTTTGCCGTCGGTCCCGATCACCTCCACGCCCCATGACAGGTCGCGGGTGATCGCGCGGGCGATCAGGCCCTCGTCCAGCCACTTGTTGGCGATGGAGACAGCCAGGCTCGGCCAGTTGGCACCCTTCTTGTTGACCCATGCGCGGATCATGTCCTGCGACTTCTCCTGCAGCAGGTAGAGATGGTTGGTATCGCGGATTTCGATATTCTTGCTGCCGGAGACCGAGGAATAGGGATCGATCAGGTCGACCGGGTCGAGCAGGCGCCCGCAATTGTCGCACTGGTCGCCGCGCGCCTTCTCGAACCCGCAATGCGGGCAGGTGCCCTCGACATAGCGGTCGGGCAGGAAGCGGCCATCATCGACCGAATAGACCTGTTGGCTCGTGCGCTCCTCGATAAGGCCGCGCGCCTCCAGCACCTGAGCGAAATGCTGTGTCAGGGCGTGGTTGGCAGGCCGCGACGAGCGCCCGAACCAGTCGAAGGACAGGTTGAAGCCTTCGCCCGCCTTGCGCTGGATAGCGTATTGCTCGTCGCAATATTGCTGGACGGGAATCTGCATCGACTGCGCCGCCAGTTCCGCTGGCGTGCCGTGCTCGTCGGTGGCGCAGATATAGGTCACGTCATGCCCGAGCAGGCGCATGGTGCGCGCATAGACGTCCGCCGGCAGCATAGAGCCGGCCAGGTTTCCGAGGTGCTTGATGCCGTTGATATAGGGCAGGGCGGACGTAATCAGGATGCGCCGGGGTCGCGTCATGGGCGTGTTTTCTTTCCGCTTAGGGCGTTTTGAGGCAATATTCGGGTCGGCTGCCCGCTGGAACGGGACTTTTAGCGCGGTGCGCCGGAAAAGAAAGAAACTTGGGAGGATTTAACATGCCAAGACTCAGTGGAGTGAACCTTCTGGGCGTGCTGCTGGCCGCCATCGTCATGTTCTTCGTCGGGTTCGTCTTCTACGGAATGCTGTTTTCAGGCCACTGGATGGCTGCGCGCGGCTATACGGCGGATATGGCGGCAGACGCCAATCCGGCCTGGATGGCTGGCGGTTTCCTGATCGAACTGGTGCTGGCCTTCGGGCTCGGCTGGGTGCTGAAACTCAAGGCCGCCAAGGGCCTTGCCGCCTGCGTATCGACAGCCCTGGTACTGGCCTTGGTCGTGGCCCTGCCGATCCTGGCCTATGACTATGTCTACGGCTTCTATCATTACCTGCCGGGCCTGTTGGTCGACTGGGGCCATATCCTTGTGTCGCTCGGCCTTGCTGGCGCGGTCCTGTCCTTCTTCGACTAGGCATCCCGCGCAAAGAAAAGCCCCGGACGGCCATTGGGGCCGTCCGGGGCAGTGCGGTGGACAAAGGGGAGCGGTGACACCCCTTCGATCCAGCCAAGGGAAACGGGACTTACAGGCCGTAACCGGGTTCGGCCGTCAGAACGACGTTCACGCGGCGGGCCAGCGGGGCCTTTGTACGCATCGGCATCGCGGCATCGACCTTCGGGCTGATAGCCGTGTGGACTTCCGGCGCGCGGATGCCGCGGGCACTGAAGGCGTCGAGCACGGCGGTTGCGCGCGCTTCGGACAGCGCGGCGAGGTCCTCATCGGAATGGACTTCCTCCGACACGACTTCGGCGTTGATCTCGGTGACGGCGCAGCCCGCAAGGCGGTCGCTGGCCGCGTTCACGGCGCGCATCGAGTAGGATGACAGCATGGTTTCGTAAGCCGAGAAATAGACCGCCACGGTCACGTCTTCACAGGCTTTTTCATAGGATACTTGGGCTGGCACCGTGGGCGGCGGCGGTGGCATCTGGCCAAAGGCAGGGGCCTGTATCACGGCGGCGACAGTCAGGCCGGCAAGGGCGATCATCGAGCGTTTCATGGCGTGTTCCTTCTTGCATATATAGTTGTTGATACTGGACCTACGCATGAATTGGGGCCGAAAGGTGCAAGCCGCGAGGCGAATGGGGCGGTTGCAAGGTGATTGCGAGAATTCGTGTCCAGCCGCCCCCGGCAGCCGAAACATGAAATATTGGTCAGGCTGCAAATCTGCCATTGTTTCTCCATGTTGCAGCGCAACATATGCGGCATGGACAACCGAGCCATCTATACGAGCCTCAAGACGGGCAAGCGCATCTACCTGAGGCCGATCCGGCCGCAGGACGGCCTGCGCATACGCGAAAGCATTGCCAACCTGTCGGACCAGTCGCGCTATTATCGCTTCTTTTCGGGCATGAAAAACGTACCGGATTCGGTGCTGGAGCGGCTCCTGGCCGTCGACGGCGTCAACCATCTCGCCTGGGGCGCGCTGGACCTCGCCGAACACGACCTGCCGGCCATCGGGGTTGTCCGGGTCATTCGCGATCCGCAAACCGGTGTCGCGGAACTGGCTATCGCCACACTGGATGCCTATCACAATACGGGCCTGGCCCGAATCCTGATGGCGGCCATCTCGTCCGACTGCCTTGAGGCGGGCATCAGCACGCTCAAGGCCGATGTCCTGTCCGAAAACAAGAAGGCCCGCAGCCTGTTCAAGGCGCTCGGCGGCACCTGCACGCAATCTGAAGGCGCCTACATGTCGTTCACATTCGACGTCGCCCGGATGGACCAGCTTCTGCGGACCATGCAGGGGCTTGAGGGTGTCAGGGATGTCTTCTCGGCATTCGACCGGTTTGGCGCGTATC
The DNA here is from genome assembly GCA_963973995.1 of uncultured Alphaproteobacteria bacterium. GTDB lineage: Bacteria > Pseudomonadota > Alphaproteobacteria > Caulobacterales > Hyphomonadaceae > Hyphomonas. The sequence goes on along the minus strand of CAXBCO010000002.1, from coordinate 591,335 downwards.
CGCCAAGGCTGGCCGGCTGATACAGGCGACTGGAAACCCCACTTGCGCCCCGGCGCCGATCGAAGTAGTGACACCCCTCCAGCCGCCGGTTTAGCTCAGCTGGTAGAGCATCTGATTTGTAATCAGAGGGTCGGGAGTTCGAGTCTCTCAACCGGCACCATAAAAAACAAGGACTTATGCGTGTTCTTGTTTCTCAATCAGCCACAAAAAACGCTCTGGGGTTCCATTTGGGGTTCCAGCGCAAAAAGCTGTGAATTTTTAGGCTGAGCGCAAGGTGCCGAAGTGATTGCTGGTCTGATCGGGTTCCGGGTCATCCATATGAGGGTGATGGTTCAGTCCCCGACATCTTGCCCGCGGCGTTCATGTCGCCTCACTATGAGAGTTTAGCAGCATTTCACGCCGTTGTATTTTAATGCAAAGGCTGGACAGCCAGAGCCAAGCATTTCAATCCAGACCGTCGTGCTCGCTCTCAAATATGGTATGACCGCCAGGGAACTTGGCGAGACTATCTTTCCGTACCTCACGACTGTCGAAGGACTGAAACTAGCAGCGCAGGGATTCGGCAAGGATATAACGAAGCTTTCCTGCTGCGCGGGCTTGATCACTCCAAGTCCAGATAGATTGCGACTGACCGATCTTCAAGTGAAATGTAGCGCACACTTCTTTGCGCGTGTCATAGGTTCGTTCCAAGCCTGCCGCCCATCAGCAATGGCCGCACGATTTCCAAAAGAGTCTTATTTACATTTTGGTGCCTCGGAAGTATCGGACGACGATGCGCCAATTTTGGATATCACTAGTTTGTCTAACGTTTTCGGTGTTCGGCTCTTTGACGCCGGCGGCGCATTCAATGGCGCATATTCAGTTGGCAGTGATTTCTGAAGCAGATACAGCGCAAGGTCACGATGGTCATCGCGATGCGCATGATCAAGATCCGCACGACCGCGATGCCCCTACACACCATGAGCACACCGGCCCAACGAGCGATCACGGGGCTGAGCTCCACTTTACAGCGCTGGGTGCGTCGCCATCGACAGAGGTACTGCCCTTTCCTGATGGCCCGGTGAGATCGACTTTTGCCGACCTCCAATACCCAGCGCCCTTACTGCCTCCTGATCCGGACCCCGACCGCGCCTGACCCTGAGCGTCGCTGGCTTGCCTGAAGGCATGCCAGCTAAAAGTTCTTGGTCAGGAGATATTGGTTCTATGTCATTGAAAATTTTCGGTCTCGCCTTGGCGATGGCCCTGCCTTTTGCGCATGCGCAGGCGCAATCCGACCCTTGTGGTGGAACGATCAAAGGGGGGCAGGTTTTGTCCCTTGCCCGCGCCACGGACCTCGCTTTCGCAACCGATCGTCGCCCGGACCTTGCGACGGCGGAAGTTCGAGCTGCGAGAACAGAGCGGGCTATCGCCGCGCTGCGTCCCGCTGACTCTGTCTCGCTGGAAATTGAGGATTTTCCCGGGACCGGGCTCGCCAGCAATATCGACAGCCTTCAAGTAACTGGAAGTTTCTCTCGCGTTTGGGAGCGGGGCGGAAAGCGCGAGGCTCGCGTGGCTCTTGCCAATAGCGGTGTTGGCCTTGCTGAAGCCCGCATCGCAATGGCACAGTTCGACATTCGTGAAGAGGTGGAAACACTCTATGCGGAAGCGGCCATTGCCGAGCGCAGGGTAATACTGGCCTGTGATAGGGTTGTCATCTCCCGCGATCTTGAAGCTGCTGTTCAAAAACGCGTCGATGCCGCGCGCGATCCGCTGCTTGCAGGCGCGAGGGCCTCATCTGACCGGCTGCAGGCAGAGGCCGACGCCCGCCGCTACACCGCACAGGCGAGCAATCTGCGCGCCGCGCTTGGGGCCTATTGGCAAGGCGATAGCGACTTCCAGATAGAGCCCGCCTTTCTCGATGCCCGTCTGACACCGCGTCCCGTTGATCTATCCGCCCTGAACTCGCCAAGCCTTGACCGTCTTGATGCTCAACGGATGCAGTCCGCCGCGCGCATCGAACTTGAGCGCAGTCAGGCCATACCAGATATTACCTGGCGTGTCGGCGTCCGAAAATTCGGGATTGAGGACGACGTTGCCGTGATCGGCGGCGCTTCCATTCCGCTTGGATCAGCTGGGCGAAGCGACGCCGCTGTGGCGAGAGCCCAGGCCGATCGGCGCCGGATCGACACCGAACGCGAGGTGCTCCAGCAGCAATTGTTGCGTACCGCTGTTACCTATCAGCGATCTGCGATGAGCGCACTCGATCAAATCGAGGCGATCGACGCGATCCTCCTTCCTGCCGCGACCGAGGCGGTTGAATTCGCGCGAGAAGGCTATGCTCGCGGGGCCTTCTCCTACCTCGAGATCATTGATGCCCAACGCAGCGTCGCAGCCCTGCGCGAAGAACACCTCGCCCATCTGAGAACCTACATTTTGAACGAAGCGGCATTGGCCCGTCTGACACTGTCTGTCGACCTGCCAGAAACGCGCAAGGATACTCCGCAATGACCAACATCTTACAACGAATCAGCGCGCCGCTGGCTGTCACTTTCATGCTCTGCGTTCTGAGCGCCTGCGATGGAGCTTCGAGTGCCAATTCCTCAAGCACCGGCCATGGCGCGGACGCGGAAGCGGGAGCTTCAGAAGAAGAATATGCGCGCGGTCCAAATGGTGGACGGCTGCTGGAAGACGGACCTCTCGCGTTGGAGATGACCATCTTCGAAACCGGGGTGCCGCCGCAATACCGTATCTATCCATACAAGGACGGCAAGGCCGTCGATCCCGCAACTGTAGACCTGATCGTTCGACTTCACCGTCTCGGCGATATCGTCGATACCTTCAAATTCACACCGCGTCAGGACTATCTGATGGGTGATGGCGTCGTTATCGAACCGCACTCTTTCGAAGTTGAGGTGGAAGCGAGCTACGAGGGCAAATCGCATACCTGGCGCTACGATAGCTTTGAAGGCCGTACGACCATCCCCGACAATATCGCAGCCGAGGCCGGCGTTCTCGTTGAAGAGGCGGGGCCAGGGATCGTGCGGGATATATTGACCCTGTCGGGTGAGGTGACATTGGCACCATCTGCCACGTCCTCGGTCAGGGCGAGCTATCCGGGTCCAGTGCGGGCGGTCAGCGTCAATGTCGGTGATTATGTAAGGCAGGGTCAGGCGCTCGCCCGGATCGAGTCTTCCAGCAGCCTGCAGGAATACACGGTTTCCGCGCCCAAATCTGGGACGATCTTGGAGCGCAACACGAATGCGGGCGATGTTGCGGGAAGCGAACCATTGTTCGTCATCGCTGACTTTGGCCAGATGGAATCTTATCTTCACGTATTTCCGCGCGATGCCGCAAGGGTTCGAACCGGTCAAACCGTCCGGCTCGGCGTTGCTGGCGGCGAGTTGAATGTCGAGACCAAAATTGACCGCTTCCTGCCAATGGCGGGCGCTCGTACTCAGACTCGGATTGCGGTTACCAAGGTTCCATCTGATTCAGGCCTTCAACCGGGCATGCGCCTGATAGCGCAGGTTGTCATTGCGGAAAATGAAGTCCCGCTGGCCGTCAGGGAAACCGGCCTCCAGAGCTTTCGGGATTTCACCGTTGTCTATGCGAAGGTCGACCAAACCTATGAGGTTCGGATGCTCGACCTCGGGCGGCGCGATGGCGAGATGGTCGAAGTGCTCGGCGGGCTCAGGCCGGGCGAAATATACGTCACCGAAAATTCCTTCCTCATCAAGGCCGACATCGACAAGTCCGGCGCCAGCCACGACCATTAGGGGACCTGACATGCTCGAACGCATCATCGAATTCTCCATCCGCCAGCGCTGGCTGGTCCTGGCGGTCGTCCTGGGTCTCGCAGGACTGGGTATCTGGAACTTCAACCGCCTGCCGATCGACGCGGTGCCTGACATCACCAATGTGCAGGTCCAGATCAATACCGAAGCGCCGGGCTTTTCGCCGCTCGAAACCGAGCAGCGCATCACGTTCCCCGTCGAATCAGCAATCTCCGGTCTCCCCAGTCTCGACTATACACGCTCTGTCTCGCGCTACGGCCTCAGCCAGGTAACGGTCGTGTTCGATGATGGCACCGACATCTATCGCGCCCGCCAGCTTGTCACCGAACGCATCCAGTCCGTGCAAGGGGTCCTGCCGCAGGGGATCACGCCCGAACCGGGTCCGATTTCGACGGGGCTCGGGGAAATCTACATGTACATTCTCGCTGCCGAGCCAGGGGCATTGAAGGAGGACGGATCACTCTGGAATGCCATGGACCTGAGGACGCTGAACGACTGGGTCGTCCTGCCTCAGCTGCGCACTGTCGAAGGGGTCACGGAAGTCAACACGATCGGCGGGTTCAAGAAAGAAATCCACATACTGCCCGATCCCGCGGCGATGGCAGGCTTCGGCGTGTCTCTCGATGACATCATCAGCGCCGTTGAGCGCAACAATGCCAATACCGGTGCGGGCTACATCGAGCGCAATGGCGAACAGAACCTGATCCGCGTGCCAGGCCAGGCGGAAAACCTTGAAGACCTGCGCGCGATAACGGTGAAGGATACGGGTGTTGTCAGTGTCCGGCTGAGCGATTTGGCGGACATCCGTGAAGGAGAAGAATTACGGACCGGCGCGGCGACGCAGAATGGCGCAGAAGTGGTGCTCGGCACAGCCTTCATGCTGATCGGCGAGAACAGCCGAACGGTCTCGGTCGCTGTTGACGAAAAGGTCAATATCATTCGTCCCGGCCTGCCAGATGGTGTGACGATCACACCGGTCTATAATCGCACGAACCTTGTGGACGCGACGATCAAAACGGTCGAAAAGAACCTCGCCGAGGGCGCGCTTCTGGTGATTGTCGTCCTTTTCCTGCTGCTTGGTAATTTCCGCGCGGCCCTGATAACCGCTGCGGTGATCCCGCTTGCCATGCTGATGACGATAACGGGCATGGTTGAGAACAAGGTGTCGGGTAATCTTATGAGCCTCGGCGCACTCGATTTCGGCCTGATTGTCGATGGCGCCGTTATCATCGTGGAAAACTGTCTGCGGCGGTTCGGGGAGGCCCAGCACAGGCTGGGCCGCCTCCTCACCCAGGAGGAGCGGTTTTCGCTCTCTGCAGCAGCCTCCAGCGAAGTGATCAAGCCCTCGATCTTCGGGGTGATCATCATCACGGTCGTCTACCTGCCGATCTTTGCGTTGACGGGCATCGAAGGCAAAATGTTCCACCCGATGGCCCTCACGGTTGTCATCGCGCTGACCTCGGCGCTCCTCCTGTCGCTGACATTTGTTCCTGCGGCCGTGGCGTTGCTTGTGCGCGGCAAAGTGACCGAAAAGGAGAGCTGGATCATGCGCGGCGCCAAGCTAGCCTACCGCCCGGCGCTGCGTTTTGCGCTCCGGAGCCGTTTCGGAATCGTCATCGCCGCGCTGGTGCTTGTCGGTTTTGCCGGATGGGGCGCGACGAAACTGGGATCGGAATTTATTCCAAACCTTGATGAAGGCGACATCGCCCTCCACGCGCTGCGGATCCCCGGCACCAGCCTCACCCAGGCCATCGATATGCAGGAAATGCTCGAGCGCCGAATCAAAGACATTCCGGAAGTCGAGCGCGTCTTCGCGAAGATCGGTACGCCGGAGATTGCAACCGACCCGGTGCCGCCGAGTGTGGCAGACACCTTCATCATTCTGAACCCTCGCAAGGATTGGCCAGACCCACGCAAGCCCAAATCGCAATTGGTCGCAGAACTTCAGGCCGCCGTTGAAGAAATTCCTGGCAGCAAGTATGAGATCACCCAGCCCATCGAGATGCGGTTCAACGAGCTCATTTCTGGTGTGCGGGCGGATGTGGCCATCAAGATCTATGGCGACGACCTCGACACTTTGGCGGCACTGGCGGAAATTGTTGAAGGCGTTGTATCGAGCGTCCCTGGCGCGGCTGATAGCCAGTATGAGCAGGTGACCGGTCTTCCCATCCTGTCGATCCATCCAGACCGTGACGCGCTGGCGCGCTATGGTCTCGACATTGGCGATGTGCAGCGCGTAGCTGGGATCGCACTTGGCGGCGAGGTTGCTGGGCGATATTTCGAGGGTGATCGCCGGTTCGATATCGTCGTCCGGTTCCCCGAATATCTGCGTGCCGATGTATCCGCCATCGAACGCCTGCCGCTTCCCCTGCCGGAAAGCCGAGGTGGCGAGGCGGGTCTGATGTTCGTGCCGCTATCGGAGGTTGCCCGTGTCGAGATTGCCCCAGGGCCCAATCAGGTGAGCCGGGAGAATGGCAAGCGCAAGCTGACGGTCACGGCAAATGTACGGGACCGTGACCTCGGCTCGTTTATCTCCGAATTGCAGTTGAGAATGGCGACAGATGCCGAGTTGCCTGCGGGCTATTGGGTCGAATATGGCGGGACTTGGGAACAGCTTGTCTCGGCGAGCCAGCGCCTGACCATCGTCGTCCCGATCGCACTGCTGACCATTTTTGGTCTGCTGCTGATGTTGTTTGGCTCGATCAGGGATGCGGGTATCGTTTTTACCGGCGTGCCGCTGGCATTGACCGGCGGCGTGGCGGCGCTGGCCCTGCGTGACTTGCCCTTGTCGATCTCGGCAGGCGTCGGCTTTATCGCCCTTTCGGGGATCGCGGTACTCAATGGTATTGTGATGCTGAGTTTCATCAAGCAACGACGTGAAGCCGGTGAATCGCTGGACGATGCGATCTTTGAGGGCGCCCTCCAGCGATTGCGTCCGGTCCTGATGACCGCGCTCGTCGCAAGCCTTGGATTTGTACCGATGGCGCTCAATGTCGGACTCGGCAGTGAGGTCCAGCGCCCGCTCGCCACGGTGGTCATCGGCGGGATTATCTCGGCAACCCTGCTGACTCTGTTGGTCCTGCCTGCGCTCTACCGGATTGTGCATGGCGGTGAACGACGGATGGCTGTGCTATCTGACTTGCCAGTGCCAGCGGCGTAGCAAGATGACCTATTTCATTCTCAAGGCAGCCCTGTCGGGTGTTCTCATCGCGGTCATCTCTGAAATCGCCCGGCGCTATCCGAGCCTGGGCGGTCTGATCGCTTCGTTGCCGTTGATTTCGCTTTTGGCCATCATCTGGCTATGGCGTGACACCGGCGGTGATGTCGGCCAGGTCGCTGCGCATACCCGGGCGACGCTTTGGTATGTCGTGCCGAGCCTTCCCTTCTTCCTGATCCTGCCCGCGCTGATTGAACGAAACATCAATTTCTGGCTGTCGCTGATCATCGCCAGCTTCATCACTATCTGCCTCTACCTCGCTGCAATCTGGGTGTCGGGTCGGTTCGGCGTCACTTTCTGACAAGGACAATAGTTCTGCAGGCTTCTTTCTGGTTGATCGGAACTCTTGCGCTGAGGACCTGCACTTCGGTCGGAGATCTTTTCAAACCTCTGGCCCAGGAGCAATTGGCCGCCCTTGACCAGGAATGCTGCCGACGTCGGATTTCGGTTCGGAAAGGCTCTGGTCGGAAGGGTTCTGAATTTCCGCGCGCGATCCACTACAGTGCGCGCAAGCGTGACATATGGCAGTGGCACCTACCAAGCGCGCGTCCATCAATCGACCCGAAACGGACTTTCACCGCACAAGGTTGCTACGTCCGCTTCTGGCGAGTCCCGGCCTGATTGCGCCTCGCCCGCCAACGTCTGAAATGTGGCAGAACTACGGAAGGTCCCGGCTCCGCGCGACAATAGCTGATAATGGCCCCTGTCAGACGGTTGAGGGAAGATTTCCCAGCGGCAAGTTTCGCCCAACAAAGGACACAGGCATTTCGTCTAGATCGTTTCAGAAGCGGGCGGACGTTTCAACTTTTGCCGATGATCCCAAAATGGACCTATTCAGAATCATCGACGAGCACGCGGTTGCTCGACGCTGTCTTGACAAGAAAATTTGATCAGCTCTCGAAACTCGGAACCTCGATGATGACCACGCTCTGTTGATCTGCCGGAAGATAGCAAATGCGGCAACAATGAGGATGCCGAACGCGGAGAATCTGATGAGATGATCAATTAACAAAGCTGTTTCCCCACATTAAGCCGCAATCGACTGTACGGCAGCCCATCTCTGAACAGGCATGGTCTCAACTCATCGGCAGTCCGGCGGCGCGCCATTGCGGCAAACCGCCTTCGAGCCGCCGCGCCCTAAAGCCCTTTTCCCTCAGTTTTGAAACCGCTTCGAAGGCGAGCACGCACCAAGGGCCGCGGCAATAGGCGACGATCTCGCGATCGGGAGCGAGTTCGCCGAGACGAGTCTCAAGCTCTGCCAGTGGTATGTTAACCGCGCCCGGTAGACGCGCAATCGACGCCTCATCGGCGGGACGCACATCCAGAACCGTGACCAGCCCGTCCTTCATACGCGCGATCAGATCCTCTCGGGTGACCGGCTCCATCATGTCTCGCGCATCGAACCAGTCGCGTCGCACACGATCGATCTCCGCCACATGACGCTCGGCGACGTCTGAGAGCGTATCGACGAGCCCGACGATGGCATCGTCACTCAGCGCGTATAGGATGTGCCTGCCGTCTCGCCTTGTCTTCACGAGACCAGACCGACGAAGTGTCTGAAGGTGCTGCGAGGTATTGGCAATGGAAAGCATAGTACGGGTGGCGAGTGTCTCGACTGAGGCTTCGCCCTGAGCGAGGTGTTCCAACAGGTCGAGGCGGGCCGGCGCACCCAACGCCCGCGCAAAGGCGGCAACATGCTCAAAGATGGCTTGTTTTGGCGACACATCCGTCACAGCTGTTGATCCTTACATTCAATTGTTTGATTGATTATATAAAGTTGCGAGCCTGCGCAAGGAGCCTGCATGAGTGATGTCATCCTCGGCAATGAGCCGCTGATTCGGCTGGCGGTGTTCCTCGGTGTGTTTTCGCTGATGGCCCTCTGGGAGACAGCCTCGCCGCGCCGGCGGCGCGATATCCCGCGCCTCCTGCGCTGGAGCGGCAATCTCGGACTTGTCGCCATCAATACAGCGCTACTCCGCGTTGCTTTCCCGATCCTGGCGGTGGGCGCAGCCATGCTTGCCGCTGAGCAGGGCTGGGGCCTATTCAACCGGATTGAACTTCCTGCCTGGCTCGCGATTCTGGTTTCTGTCGCCCTGCTCGACTTCGCCGTCTATGCGCAGCATGTCATGTTCCACTTCGTGCCTTGGTTCTGGCGCTTGCACCGGTTGCATCATGCAGACTTGGACTTCGACGTCACCACAGCCCTGCGCTTCCATCCGCTCGAAATCATGCTTTCCATGGCGATCAAGCTGGCCGTCGTTGTCCTGCTCGGCGCCCCCCCGGTCGCTGTGGTTGTCTTCGAAATCCTGCTCAACGCCATCGCTATGTTCAATCATGCCAATCTGCGCTTGCCGGAATCCGTCGATCGCCGACTGCGCCTTCTCATCGTGACGCCGGACATGCACCGGGTACACCATTCTGTTCGGCGCGAGGAAACCAATTCCAACTACGGCTTCAACCTATCCGTTTGGGACCGCATCTTCGGCACCTATCGGGCCCAGCCAAGGGACGGACACGAAGCGATGATCTTAGGCATCGAACAGTTCCGCACGCCCCGCGATCTCTGGTTGGACCGCATGCTGGTGCAACCCTTCATCGGCCCGGCCAGCTTCAGACTGGGAGATAGCACTTCGCCCGCGCCAGACACGACATCCATAAAGTTCAAGCCATGAAACACCTCATCATCCTCAACGACCCCCCCCTACGGCACCGAACGCAGCTATAATGGACTGCGCATGGCGCACGCACTTTCAAAGCACGATACTGGAGCCAAAGTGACTGTGTTCCTGATGGCCGATGCTGTTTTCTGCGCAAAGCGCGGCCAGAAGACGCCGGATGGTTACTACAATCTCGAAAACATGATCCGGCGCGTTATTTCGGCGAAGGGCCGGGTCCTGGTGTGCGGCGCCTGCATGGATGCACGAGGCCTCGCCGAGGACGAGGTGCTGGAAGGCGCCGCCCGTTCGACCATGGATGAGCTTGCCGAGACGGCACTCGCCGCCGACAAGGTCGTCGTCTTCTAGGCGAGGTAAAGCCTGGTTCGTGGAGGAGGCTCCACAACCAGACCCGCTCGCCGCCCTGTGGGCTTCAGATGCGCATTGCCGAGTCCTGATCACGAACGGTCTGAAGCTCGTTCTCCTGCTAGAGTGTATCGGACCGGCTTCAGGTCTTTAAATTTTCGATTTCGGTCGCGGCGACGGCATACTCCAGTCGAACTGGTAAGGCGCTGAGTAAGTGTCATTGCGGTCGATTTGTTCGACGGGATAATCCAGGTGACCCGTCAACACGCGAAGGCCGAGGCAACGAGTATCTCCCTAGCGCGTTTCAGTGCCGAAGGCCTGCCTTTCGCCGATGATTCATTTTATGTCGTGACTGCGGGCGTCACGGGAACACGCTTAAGGCGGACCCGCAGGTATTGGAAGACGACCAGTTTCGCGTTTTGAGTTTCGGTTCGCCAATCGTGCACAAGGCAGAAGCGGAACTCGGCGTGAGTCAGCGGTCGCCGAGTTTTCAAGCGGAAGCCTATTGCCTTGAACTCGGCTATGTCCGGGATATCCTGACAGAGCCATCGGAGAATTGAGTCTAATTCTCTTCGGATTCGAATATCTTTCAGGGAGATTTTTGGGCGTCCACATATTGGCTCTGACGCCCAAAAAAGGAAGCTGATCGTTTCGCCTCTTTCTGCGTCCACAGGTGACCAATTTGAGCGTCCTTTTCTCGCCCTCAAAACGGTCTCTCACCCGTTTTGGTACACCGTCGCCTTTTGGTGAGTTTTTGCCGCTCGCGTTCCGAGCTCCAAACGTCCGATTCCTGCATCGCGCCGATAACCGACTGATTAGGCGCACCAATCCACACTCACGACTGAGTATACGTTTGCCGGGGCGCATCATCGATCCATTCCTGAACTTCCTGTTCCCGCCAGCGAACGGCATCGCCTGGAAGCTTTACTGGAGCCGGAAAGACGTTCGCCCGCACCTTGCGCCATAACGTCGTCCGGCTCTTGTAGCCCGTGAGGTCGAGGACCTCCTTTGCAGTTATCAGTCTTGCCATTGTTCTTGCTCCACTTGTTGAACATCAATTGTTTAGAGCGTCGCTTATGCCCTGCGCGCCTTCTTGAATCCGCTGTCACTCGCAATGAATGCCTCGAGCATCAGAGGCACCAGAATCGCGACCGATGTCTCAGTCCCGTAGGCGCCAGAATGCACCTGCGCATAAGCTTCCAGGTCCGCTGCCAGCGCCGGCTCCAGACTGATCGACAGTTTCTGCGGCGTCCGGTCCGGAAGCGGCCCGATCTTCAAACTCACTTCACTCATGGCGCTTTACCTCCTTCATAGGGTTTGAGGACAATGTCCTTGTTGACGATGATGCCGAGCCGCCAGCCGGGACGGATGGTGATGGTCGGCTGGACGTCGAGATTGCGGCGGACAATGTCCTGTCCGGCCTGGTTCGCTCCGGTCTGTGCGGACCGCCTGAGGGCCCGCGCGATGTCACCTTCATCATCGCTCGCAAGCTCGGAGCCGACGCCCAGGAGGGTCGAGAGCGCAACGCCCTGCAGCAGGCGCCAGGAGTGATAGTCGACCTTGTCTTCAAGCCCGGCATAGCCGCGCGCATCGACACCGGCGAGATTGTCGATGCGGATCGACCTGCCGTCCGGCATGATGATGCGCGTCCAGACAAGCAGGGCGCGTGATTGTCCGAATGCGATGACACTGTCATAGCGGCCGATCACGCGGGCGCCTTGCGGCACAAGCACCGTCTCGCCGCTCACCGTATCATAGACCGGGTTCGTCACTTGCGCGATGACCTGGCCCGGCAGGTCGGAGTTCACCCCCGTGAGCAGGGTTGCAGGGATCACTGTCCCGGCCATCAGCTGCCAGGGCGAGACCGGCGTCTCAAGGCGGTGCGGATTGTAGATCGACGTGTCATCCGTCTCGCCGAGGAAATCCAGTTTCCGTTCCTGCCGGTTCGGATCCGCATCGAGCGACGCGCCAAACACGCCAGATGCAGAGTTCGCAAACGCTGACAGGTCAGGCATTTGCAGCGCGGGACGCTTGTCATCGGCTGTTTCTGACACCGATGACAGTCTTGCCCCGCTTGCTCCAACGGAGAAGAATACGCCGCTGCCCCGAGCGGCATCTGACATTGCGGCCTCCCGCGCCGCAAGTTCCGCTTCGCGCATCTGGCGGGCCGTATCTACCTCTGTCGGCGGTGCAGCATCATAGGCCTCATCAAACGTCATGCGTCCTTCGCGCCGGGCTTTCAGGATGGGGCCGCCAAGGTCACCCGGCAGCGGCGGCCCGAGTTCCGGCGCCTCGGGCTTCACGTCGCCATAGCTTGCCGGGAGCGCTTCCAGGCCTTCGGCCGTCGGCTTTCTCGCGGTCGAGTAGAGCTCGCGCCCTGCAGTGGCATTGTCCCTGTCCGGAGATTGCAGGGCAAAGGCCAGCGATCCGAGTATGACCGCACTGGCTGTCCCTAGCAGGATAACAAGCGCGCGCTTCGAGAACCGCCGGACCGGCCGGGGCTTGCCTCGGATTTCCAGGGCCTCGGGGGCAGGGGAAGACGCCTGGCTCATCGGCCTGCATCGCCCAGATCGGAGCGCGCGATCCGTACGACGTCCTGCTTCTTCTCGCCGAGGCGGAGTTCGGCTTTCGCAAACAGGCGGTCGACCACGTAATAGTCGCCCATCATGCGGTAGTTCACGAGCTGAGAGCGCCCGTCGCGGCCGATGACGAACAGGGCGGGTGCATCGCCCTGGTCAAGCCGGGTGGGGAACTGGATATAGACCTTGCGGCCATCGTCGAACACGCGCTCCGGGCGCCAGTGCGGCCTGTCTCCGGCAAGCTGATATCTGAACTTCAGCCGCTCCAGCTGCAGGCCCTGTGGCCCGGACGGCTCCGCGGACCGCGCGGATGTGCTCGCGACCCGTGTGACTAATTGCTGGTCGGCATAGCGCCACGAGACCGCCGCCATATAGGTGTCCTGGAACGCGCGCAGTTCGAGCAAATAAGCCCGGCGGGTCGTCGTGATAATGAGATTGGTCTTGAGACCCGGCTGGATCGGTTTGACCAGGATATGGGCCTGCGCGGTCGTGCCGGTGCCGGACACGGTGTCGCCAAGCACCCAGCGGACCGTGTCGCCTGCCGAGACGGACACGAGGTCCTCGCCGGGCTCGAGCGCGATGTCGGTCACCTGTTCGGGTGCGCAATAGACCTGGTAGAGCGCGCCGACTGTGTAGGGGTAGACCTGGATCGCATTCATGTAATTGGCGAGCGAAGGCTCGATCGACGCCTTGGTGTTGGCCGCCTCGATCGCCTCATAAGGTTTAAGCGATAGGGCGGAGGCGTCCGCCACCGGCAGGGGCTTCAGCTGGCCGGGCATGATGGCCGGCTCGTAGGTCCGCGCCAGGATTGGCGCCTGATCTTCTTCGGGCTCCGCTTCAGGTGGCACGAAGAGGTCCTCGGCAAATTCGCCTGACAAGGCCATTTCTTCATCAAGGACGATGTCCGGCGCTCCGCCAGTGGCGGGAAATGTTTCGCAGGCGGCAAGGCAATTGGCACCGAGAAGGATGAGGGCAAGGCGTTTCATGAGCAGATCTCCTATTGATGGTCTTTCGACCAGTTGAGGCCGTGGACGTAGAGTCCGAGCGGATTGGCACGCAGGGTTCGGGCATCGCGGGGCGGGTCGATTACAATCGAGAACACGCCAGTATGGTGCGACTGAACGGTCTCGGCGCCATTGCGGTAGGCGGTCTCACGCCAGCGCACCGTGAAACTGTCATCGGAGGAGCGCACGACGCTCGTCACGTCGACGGACACGGAGCGGTGTCCGACATCGGCGAACGGGTCATTGTCGCGGGCATAATCGTTCAGCGTCGCGGCGGCCCGGTCGGTCGCGTAGGCATAGGCCTTCAGCCAGTTCTGGCGCACGACGACCGGATCGATAGAAACCGAGCGCGTATTGGTGACAAAGTCTGCCAGGTGAAACGCGATCTGCGCGTCGGTCGGCTCGTAATGCCCCTCGGCCGGGCCGACGGCGCGTACCGCGCCATCGCTCGTCAATTCCACCACATAGGGCGTGACGAAAGATTGTGTTGATCGCCAGACGAGCCCGCCCGCCAGCACGAACGCAAGGGCAATCGCGCCAAGCGCGGCGAGACGCCAGTTGGCGGCCTGGACGCGCGCCGAACCGATCCGGTCGTCCCAGGCTTGAGCCGCGCGCTGGTAGGGTGTGACAGGTTCGGGCGTGTCGCCATATCGGCTGGAGGCTCGTTTCCAAAGCATCTCTGTCTAATCCTCGTCTGATCTGAGTTGTACGGATGTGCCGCCGCCGGGCCGGTCGCCATCGCGGACGGCGGAGGCCGCCATCATGCCGGCATCGCGAGTGGATTGGTTGCGCCGGATACGGCTCGCCCAATCGGGCGCTGACCGGTCATTGGCGGCTGGGAGCTGAGAAGGGCCGGCACCTGTTCCGCCGGTCGCGGCAAAGGCAGCGCGGCTTCCCGCCTGCGCCTTTGCGCCTGGGTTGCCAAAGGCCTTCCGGGCAAATCCTGCCGCCCCGGACGCCATGGTTTGGACCCCTGCGCTCGCCACGCCGCCGACACCCGCAGCCGCTGCGCCCATGCCTGTCTTCCCGGAGCGCGCCGCGCCAAGCGAATAGGCCGTACGGGCGCCGCCTGCCATGGACGCAGCCGCGCCGATCGCGCTGCGCCCGCCACCCGCAACCGCAGACACAGCCGACTTCGCGACTGTCCCGCCGGCAACAGTGCCAGCTGCAACACCTGCCATCGTGCCGACGGCTGCGCCCGCACCGAGCTGCGGCGCGCCGGAGACAAGGCCGGTCGCGATGCCGGGCCCGAACAAACCGAGGGCGAGCAAGGCGAGCGACCCCAGGATAACGGAAGCCGCCTGCTCAAGCGTCACATTGTCCGGCTCGAACGTGGATGTGATGCTTGTGAAGATCGTGGATCCGATGCCGACAATGATGGCGAGCACCATGAGCTTGATGCCCGAGGCAATCACATTGCCGAGCACCTTCTCGGCGAGGAACGAAGTCTTGTTCCAGAGCGCGAAGGGAATGAGGACAAAGCCCGCCAGCGTTGTCAGCTTGAATTCGATGATGGTCACGAAGAGCTGGATCGCGAGGAAGAAGAAGGCGAGGAGCGTGATCAGCCAGGCGAGGAAGAGGACCGCGATGATCACGATATTTTCGAAGAAGGCGATCGGGCCTGTCAGTTTCCGGATTTCATCCAGCAGGGGATAGGCGGCATCAAATCCGGTCGCCGCGACGAAGCCGGGCTTCACGATGTCGTCTGCCGTCAGTGTCCCGCCGGTTGCATTGAGTCCAAGCTGGGCAAAGCTTCGGAACACGACGTCGGCGAGCAGGGCGAAATTGCCGAGGATCAGGGCAAAGGCGCCGACATAGAGGACCTTTTTCAGGAACCGGCCGATGACGTCCGTGTCCGGTCCCATGGCCCAGAAGAGACCGGCCAGCGTCACATCGATTGCGATCAGCACCGAAGTCAGCCAGGCGACATCGCCCTGTAGGAGGCCGAACCCGCTATCGATATAGGCGGAGAAGGTCGCGACAAACCGGTCGATGACATTGAGATCCTCCATGGCCATCAGTTCCGGGTGTAGGCGGCGCCGTCGCCGCGGAAGCGTTCGTGCCGGACCCGCGCCTGCTCTTCGAGCGCGGCGCGCCGGGAAGCCTCGACCGCCTCCATCCGGTACTGGGCCGCCATCAGCTGCTGCATCTGCATTTGCTGTTCGACAGAGAGGGCGATCAGCTGGTTGCCGGCCTGGGCCACAGAGAGATTGCCTGAAGCCGACTGGCTCTCCGTGACAAGTTCGCTCAGCGTGCCTTGAGAATCAGCAATGGCCGACACGATCCCTGACTGGACCTGCACAGCGCCCGCAAAACTCCCCCGCGACAGACGCCACTGATCTTTTGCCTGCGCGGTGATCTCTTCGTTCGAGACGTCCTCGTAGCTCTCCGGGAAGGCCTCCTCATACCGGCGTTCTGACTCTTCAACTTCGTAGGAAATCTCGTCGGCCTCACGCATCAGCGTGTCGATCCGTTCTAGCAGGCGTTTCAAATGCTCGATGGACCCATAGTCGAGGCGTTTGAGGTCCTCGGCCTGGTTCACCAGCATTTGCGCCTCGTGCTGGAGCTGCGTGATCTGGTTGTTGATCTGCTCCAGCGTATTGGTGGCCGTCACGATGTTCTGCACCAGGTTCGTCGGGTCGATCACGACGTCACCGACACCGAGCAGGGCGTCTGCGCGCGGCACCGTCAGGGACAGTCCCAACATCCCCACGAGTACAGCTGTCACTCTGCGGCGCATGGCACGGCCTCCCTGTCAGCGATGAGGTCAGAGGCCCAGTCGAGCCCCTTCGCCGCGAGCCAGGCGGCAGCGAACCCGTCCGGTCCCACGACGTCCATAACCTCATCCATCTGCACCTGATCGGCCTTCGACCCGGCCGCGCAGAATGCGAGCGCCACGGGACCCAGCTCCAGATCGAAGAGCCGGTTGCCCGCCGGGCATTGCAGGTAATAGTCCCGTTTCGGCGTTGCCCGCGCGATCAGCTGGGTCTGCCGGGCATTGAGACCAAACGCATCATAGGTTTTTGCCTGTCCGGGTTCTTCGGCCCGTGCATTGGCGAGGAATATCCGGGTGGGCGCGCTTTCGATCAGGGCCGGTGCAATCGCGCTCGAAGTAATGTCCGCCAGGCTCTGTGTCGCAAACACGACCGAGACGTTCTTCTTGCGAAGAGTCTTCAGCCAGTCCCGCAGGCGTCCTGCAAACAGCGGATGATCAAGGAAGAGCCAGGCCTCGTCGAGGATGAGCAAGGTCGGACGGCCGTCGAACCGCGCCTCCAGCCTCTCGAAGAGATGCGCAAGGACAGGCGCGGCAAGGCGCCTGTCCGACATCAAGGCTTCCATTTCAAAGCACGCCATATCTGACGCTGCAAAACTGTCCGCATCTGCGTCGAGTAGCACGCCATAGGGCCCGTCCAGCGTGTAAGGCTGCAGCGCTTGCCTCAAAGCCGACGACTGGATCAAAGCCGTCAGCCCCGTCAGCGTGCGCTGGCGGCGCGGGGCTTCAGCCAGGCTCTTCAGCGCCGACCAGACGGCCTGGCGTACTTCCGGGATGATCGTGACGCCTTCCTGTTCGATCAGTGCCAGGATCCAGTTCTGCGCGGCAGCGAGCGATCCTTCATCAGATATTTCACTCAATGGCTGGAACGCGTGACTGCCGCCCAGGTCCAGGTCATACCAGTCACCGCCCAGCGCAAGCGTCATGGCGCGCGCGGACCTGCCCTTGTCGAATATGAAAACCTGCGCACCTTCATAGCGCCGGAACTGCAGCGCGAGCAGGGACAGAAGAACCGACTTGCCGGCCCCTGTCGGCCCGACAATCATCATATGCCCGACATCGCCCTGGTGCGGCACCAGCCGGAACGGGGTGGAGCTTGCCGACCGCGCCATCAGGAGCGGCGGGCCGTCCAGGTGCGCGTTGCGTTCGGGCCCGGCCCATTGGGCCGAGAGCGGCGCCATGCGTGACAGGTCGACCGTATTCAGGATCGGCTGGCGCACATTGGCATAGGCCTCGCCGGGCAAGGCGGCGAGCCAGGCTTCGATGGCGTTCAGCGTTTCCGGGGTGGCGGTGAAGCCGCGGGCATTGATGACGCGTTCTGCCGCCCGGATGCGTTCTTCGGCAATCAGCGGATCGGCATGAGTGAGAACGAGCGTTGCCGTGTAATAGCCGAACGCAACATGGCCTGCGCCAAGCGCCTGAAGGGCGGCGTCGACTTCAGACGCCTGGTTGTCGGCGTCCGTGTTGAACTGTGTCGCGGCCTCGCCGGTCAGGATTTCGCGAAAGTACGAGACGAGCGAACGGCGCTTGGCCAGCCAGGCCCGCATGTAACGGTTGAGGATCTTCTCCGCGTCCGCTTTGTCGAGCGGTATGAACCGCGTCACCCAGCGGTACGGGAACCCGAGCTGGTCAAGTTCCGCCAGGAGGCAAGGCTCGCTCGTCCCCGGGAACTTGCGCACCGTCAGGACTTTCAGCGTCTCGCCGCCGAGCATGGGGGCGAGCCCACCGGTCACGTCCGTGTCGGCAAGCAGGCCGTCAAGGAACATCGGCGCGTCCGGTGCCCGGACCGGATGCCGTTTCAAAGAGATGCATCCATGCAGATAAGTCAGCGTCTCATCATCATCCAGAAACCGTGCCTCCGGCATAAGGTCCGCCATGAGGTCCAGCGCCCGTACTGTCTCGGTTTCGAACCGGTCAAGGTTTTCAGCAAAGAAGCTGCGCGGCGCTGCGGCTGGATCTTCGATGAACAGCTGTTCGACGCGGGCTGTCCGGTCGGCTGGTGGCATCCAGCTGAGGGTCAGATAGCAATCGGTTTCAAAATGCCGGCCCACCTCTTCGAACTGGGCGCGGCGTTCCGCGTCGACCAGCCAGGCGGCCGGATCACGCCAGCTGTTGTCCGGATACGAGGTCGAATCCCGCCGGTCTGCTTCGAACCAGAGCGCCCATCCGGACCCGAACCGCATCAGCAGATTATTCATCCGGGCAGAGATGGAGACCAGTTCTTCCGGCGTCGCGCTTTCAAGGTCGGGGCCGCGATAGGCAATCGTCCGCTGCAGGCTGCCATCCTTGTTGAGGACAATGCCGGGCGCGACGAGGGCGGCCCATTTCAGATGGTCGGCAAGGCGTGCCGGGCGGGCGCGGTATTCACGGAGGTTCAGCATGCGAGATACCCCTTGTGGCGGACGTGCCGGATCAGCACGTCGACAAATTGCGGATCACGCCGCGCCGCAAAGACGCAGAGCCCATGCGCGATCAGCCAATAGGCGAGCCCCACAATCCAGAGCTGGAGACCGAGCCCAAGCGCTGCGGCGAGCGTGCCGTTCACGATGGTCGCCATGCGCGGCGCACCCGCGATCAGGATCGGCTCGGTGAGCGCGCGGTGGACCGGCGTCACATAGCCTTCAGGGAGGGACGAACGGCCAGCCATCAGAGCGTCGCCCCGCCGCCGAACGAGAAGAAGGAAAGGAAGAACGAAGTGGCCGCAAACGCGATCGACAGGCCGAACACGATCTGCAGGAGTTTGCGCATGCCCCCGCCGCTTTCCCCGAACGCGAGGCCAAGCCCTGTCAGGATGATCACGATCGTGGCGAGGATCTTGGCGACCGGGCCCTCGATGGATTCAAGGATCGATTGCAGCGGCGCTTCCCAGGGCATGCCGGAGCCCGCCGCATGGGCTGGCAGGACAAGGACAATGATGAGCGCTGTCAGGCTGAGGGCTTTGCCCATATCTCGGTTCATCGGTCGTGTTCCTTTCAGTGGTGGAGTGCAGAAGGCTGGAGCGACGGCAGGTTCGGCAGGACGAGCTGTAGGTCGGGCACAATCGGGCGAAGGTCATAACCATGCCGACCGAGCCCGCAGAGCGAGGCGACGGTCTCGACCCGGCGAGACCCATGTTGGCGCGCGATGAACACGACACTGTCTATCGTCTCAGAAATGAGATCATGTGGCACGTTCACGGCCGCCTCGCCGACCAGCTGTTCGAGTCGGGAAAGACCCGCCAGCGCAGAGTTTGCGTGCAGGGTCGCGATCCCGCCCGGATGGCCGGTATTCCAGGCCTTCAGCATGTCGAGGGCTTCAGGCCCCCGCACTTCGCCAATCACGATACGGTCGGGCCTGAGCCGCAGGGTCGAGCGCACAAGGTCAGACAGGGAGACCGATCCTGGCTGCGTGCGCAGTTGCACGACATCCGGTGCGCCGCAGGCGAGCTCGCGCGTATCTTCCAGGATGACCAGCCGGTCGCCGGTCTCGGCCATTTCGGCAAGGAGCGCATTGGCGAGTGTTGTCTTGCCCGATCCCGTGCCGCCGACGATCAATATGTTCTGCCGTTCAAGAACGGCGCGCCGCAGCGCATCGGCATGGTGGCCGCTCATCACACCGGAGGCGACATATTCATCAAGGCGGATGACGCTTCCGGCCGGTTTGCGGATCGAGAAACAGGGTCCCGGTGCCACCGGCGGCAGGACACCTTCGAACCGCTCCCCGCCTATGGGCAGCTCGGCGGACACAAGTGGCGCGTTCGCCGTCACGTCACGCCGCATATGGGTCGCGACCAGCCGGATCACGCGCTCGACCTGGGCCGGTGCCAACACCGCGCCGCAGGCAGTACGCCCCGCGCCATGCCGTTCGATCCAGAGCCGGCCATCGGGGTTGACCATGATCTCGACGACCTGGGCGTCGGCAAGCGCCGCCATGATGACGGGCCCGAACGCGGTGGCCAGCATGTCGCTGGTGCGGATGAGGCTCTGGGCTTCACGCATCGATCCCGCTCCGCACGCCAAGCCGGTCGAGCTCGGCTTCGCTGACAAAGTCGGACGGCGCAGCAACGAACTCCTCGATGGCATTTTGCAGGATCCTGTCGCCGGAGCGCACGCTTTCGGCCACCTGACGAACAAAGAAATCGAACTTTAGGTCACCCTTGGCCCGCGCCGCATCGAGCTGGTCGGCCGGCACCGGCGGCGTCACGGTCAGAAAATAGCGGACATAAGTCGAGACCGTCTCGCCGAGGATCAGGTGGTGGCGTTCGAGCCGTCCGAACTGGCGGGTTAACCGATCAAGCCGCCGCGTGATGGCGGCGTCCCGCTGGTCGTCCGTGTCGCCCGCAAAGAAGGCCGCCAGCGCCCGGTCGACAATTTTGCTTTCCGACAGACCCGGTCTTTTCGCCATGGCCCGGAGCCGAACGAGATTTCCTGCAGAGATATAGGGTTGGATGCGCGGCTTCATTTGTTGCCCCGTCCAGTCAGGTCAATCCCGGTCGTCTGTTCCAGTCCGTCCGCAATCTGGATCGCATCGAACAGTCCCTGCTGGAGTGGCTGGCGAGGCCGGGACGCGCGGGCCGGCCCGGGCGTCCGGGGTCCCTTTGGCCCGGGAGATTGGACTGGAGCGCCTGCGCTTCCAAAGCCCGGACCGCCTTCATCCGAGTCATCCGACACCGGTGGCACCATCAGACCTTCATGCAGGGTCCGGATATGCTGACCCCAGTCATCCAGGCGAGCTTCGGGCAGGGCCTCACCATCCCGGGGCGGCTTCATGAGGCGTGAGGTGAAATTGCGATCGGCATAGTAGCGCAGTTTCTTCGCCCGGATCGGCGGACAGCCGGCAACAAGGACAAGTTCCTCGGACGATGGCAGCTGCATGACTTCGCCGGGCGTCAGCAATTGCCGGGCGGTTTCCTGGCGCGATACCATCTTGTGCGAGAGCCAGGGCGCCAGCCGGTGGCCAGCATAATTCTTCATCGCGCGCTGTTCCGTCTTGGTCCCGAGCGCATCCGAAATTCTCTTGGCCGTGCGCTCGTCATTGGTCGCAAACGCCACCCGCACATGACAATTGTCCAATATGGCGTTCGATGGACCATAGGCTTTCTCGATCTGGTTCAGGGATTGCGCGATCAGGAAGGCTTTG
Organism: uncultured Alphaproteobacteria bacterium; assembly: GCA_963973995.1. Classification (GTDB taxonomy): domain Bacteria; phylum Pseudomonadota; class Alphaproteobacteria; order Caulobacterales; family Hyphomonadaceae; genus Hyphomonas. The sequence goes on along the minus strand of CAXBCO010000002.1, from coordinate 569,851 downwards.
AGGCCATAGCCTGCCATATAGGCCAGCGCACTTTCGAAGAAGTCGAGCCGGCCGAGGGCAGGGAACTCGTCCAGCAGGAACAAGACCTGTTTGCGCGACGAAGATGCTTCCACATCCAGATGCTCGGTGAGCCGCCGCCCGACCTGGTTGAGGATCAACCGGATCAGGGGTTTGGTCCGGGAGAGGTCCGAGGGCGGCACGACCAGGAACAGCGACAGCGGGCGCTTGCCTTCGACCAGGTCCGCAATCCGGAAGTCGCAACGTGAGGTCACTTCGGCCACGACGGGATCGCGATAGAGGGACAGGAAGCTCATGGCTGTGGAGAGGACGCCGGAGAGTTCATTCTCGGATTTGTTCATCAGCTCGCGGGCGCATTGCGCAATCACGGGATGGACCAATGGAGCCTCAGCGGTGCCGACATGGTTCGTGCGCATCATGATCGTGAGCGTGGCGCGGAAGGTGCGGTCGGGATCCGACAGGAAGCTTGCAACCCGCGCGAGTGTCTTCTCGCGCTCGGCATAGAGGACATGGAGGATGGCGCCGACGAGCAGGGAATGGGCGGTCTTCTCCCAATGGCTCCAGCGTTCCAGCATGCCTTCGGGGTCAACCAGGATATCGGCAATGTTCTGGACATCGCGCACTTCGCAGTCGCCGCGGCGGACTTCCATCAGCGGGTTGAAGTGCGCCGAGCCCTTGTCTGTCGGATCAAACCGCACGCAGTCAGAAAAGCAGGAGCGCCAGCCAGATGTCAGCTGCCAGTTTTCTCCCTTGATGTCGTGCACCACGGCCGAGTGCGTCCACGACAGCAAAGTCGGTACGACAAGGCCAACGCCCTTGCCGGACCTTGTCGGCGCAAAGGCCATGACATGATCGGGTCCGTCATGGCGCAGGTAGGATCCCGTCGCCTGACCCAGGAACACACCGGCAGGTTCGAGCAACCCGGCCTTGCGCATGTCACCTTTGAGCGCCCAGCGCGACGAGCCAAACGTCGTCACCTTTTTGTCCCAGCGCGCCCGCAGGATCGATCCCGCGACCGCGATGACCACCGCAATGACACCGCCAGACGCCGCAATCTGACCGCCCCGTGCGAACACGTCCGGCGCATAGGCATCAAACGAGAACCACCAGCCGAAGAAGGCCCAGGGCGCATAGACAGGGTAATCTGCCAGGACAAACCATGGATCGCCGAGCCGCGCCGACCAGCCAAGCTGCCAGGCCGTCCACTCGGTGGCTGTCCACACCGCGAGGACAATGACGGCGAGGACAATGAGGATCTGCCAGGAGAGGGTCGTGTTCGGTTTCATGACCCCTAGGCTGGGCCATCCACCGTCTCATCGTCCAGAGTGAAAATTATGCAATATCAAGTGCTTGTGAGGAGCGGAACGGAGAAGTTCGTCAGCCGCGAGTAGCAAAGCGTCGCGATTGCGCGACCGGCTTTTTCCACAACATGACTCAACACTAAGATTGTTCTTCATATGTTCTGGGCGTAAGCCGTGCAGATGGAAGATGTCCGCACCTCGATCTATGTCGCAATCCGCACAGCACCGACGCACATCAAGCGCGGTCTGACAGCAAAACTCCCGTTTGAGGGAGACAAGGCGACGTCCGACCTGACTGATCACATCCTTAAGGCGCTTGGCCACTACGAGATTCACCGCACGGCCGATCACGGCGCCCCGGACGCGTCGGCCTTGGCGCGACACGTCTCGAAACGCTGATGCACAGTCGGCGCAATCCAGTGGGGTAGGCGGCCAAAATCTGAACTGAAATCACGATCCGGTTCCAGCTCACGTCCCGGCGGTAGAAAGGTTCACCTTGTAAACTCAGAAAAGCGATTCAGGTTCTTGCGACCGACCAGATACTCGTCTTCGCCTCTTACCTCGACCAGTTCCCGCCTCGCCAGGCCAGCATCAAGGAACGAACACAACAAGCGCCAGGAAGCCGGCAGCGATCAAGGCTGCGGTGACCCAAATCCATTTCGGCACGGGTGGTGGTACGTAGTCTCCACTCTTGTCATCATCCCAACCCATATCGCTCCTGCTCCATGTTCCGGAAGCGCGTGAATCATGTTCAACTTAAACAATGAAAACACGCAACGCCATCCTGACGACATTTTGCATTCTGTTCGCCGCCTGCGGCCAGATGAATGCCGAGCCAGAACCAGCCACGTCCACGAACGCGCGATCTGACCAGCTCATCGGTGTCGCCTCAGTCGTCGACGGGGACACGATCGAGATTCATGGTAAACGTATCCGGCTGTCTGGTTTTGACTCTCCTGAACGCGGCAAGCGATGCGGTGACATCAATGTCTACCAGAAAGCCGCCCTGTACCTGTCCGACCAGATCGGCACCAAAACTGTCACATGCATTACAACCGGTGAGGACCGTTATGACCGCGCCATTGCGACATGCAGCGTAAATGGTACTGACTTGGGTGACATCATGGTCGGCGCAGGGTGGGCGCGAGACTGGCCGAAGTATAGCCTTGGTCAGTATAAGGGCGAAGAGGCATCAGCGCGATCCGCACAGCGAGGTGTGTGGGCTCTCACGTGCCCCGATGATTTGTGGGGAAATCGTGACTACCAGTAAGCTAGATAGTCCTCGCTGCGACGTAGGATGATTGGAGTGTCGTGCTCGGGGAGAGCGTCGATCTTGGAGCCGCTAGCGAGGAGGATCCGCCAGGTGAGTAAACAGATCGACGGCAATGATATGTGCCCCGCTTGCTACCATGGTGTCAGCCTTTTGAATCAAGGTCGCCACCATGCGCAAGTACCGGGCTGCAAATAATGAGACCTAGTACGAGAAAGGAGACACGTCGAAAGACGTGCATGGACTACACGTCATCGTCATCATCAGTGACGTGGGTTTCCGCTTTCAGGCGCTTCCACTTGTTCCGAAGTTTCGATAGCGCTTCGGCAAGGATCCGGCTGTCGACAATTCTCTGCTTCTTGTCGATCTTCTTCAATCGGTCCCCGGCAAGTTCGATAGCGGCGGTCGATCTCACCCGGTCTGCAAAGTCTGCAATCTTCTCCATTGCATAATTGCGAGTGTACTGAAATCGATCAGACGAGTTGCCCACGACAAGGTCCGTCATCTTATCCAGTCCTTCGTCTGGATCAGCAAGCGCCACATACATGTCGATCAGTTCAAACTTGAAGGCCTTCAGTCCCGATGTTGAGCGAATTGCTATAAGGATGCGGTAAAGGTCGCCAGGCTCAATGCTGTGACGACCGCTCTCGTCATCAATCTTTGCGCGATCAAAGGCGCGGAACATGTCCATTTCTCTGCGGTCGCCTTCGGCAATCTCAATCGTGAGATCAATCGCTGATCCAAGCGGGATTCCGCGATAGTGCGCTATGGCGGAAATGAAAGCGCGCAGAAGCCTGTCCTTGGTTGAACCATTCAATCCGGGTGATCCATACAGATAGCTGAGCTGGTGTTCGTCATAGTGCCGGAAATCCACAGCGCCCGCGTTCACGCCCTTTTTGAGATCGAACAGTTTCAAAGCGGTCTCGAGCGGAATATCATCACTGCCGGGCGGTACATTTCCGACGAGGGAAGCCTTGATGGCGCGGCGCATCTCAAGCCGCTCCACGAAGAAATCGAGCCGCGTTACGTGTCGCGCTGCATAGAGACGTTTTTGCTGGCGGTTGCGTCCCGTGATGCTGATTGCCTGCAGCAAGGCTGCGATCAGCACCAGATCGACCATAACCCGTGCCAGGAAGACAGAATGGCGCGATGCAGTGCCGTTCATCTGGATAAGGTCTGTGCCGGGAGAGACATTGTAGATCTCGGCCCAGTCCACTATGGGCACTGCTTTGGCGAGTTCGATACCGAAATATCCCATCCAGGACCCGAATCCTTTGTCGTCGGCATTCTTGAATAGCTCCGGGCCAAATACGTCGCCGGTATGCGCCTGCATCATCGCGATCGGCACTAGGGCGAATACGAATATGAAGCCGAGGAGGGTTTCGTCGCGGAAGTCTTCCCTGAACCCGATGCGGTAGGGTGATGCCTGGCGGTACTCCGTCATCGCAGCAAGAGAGCGATCTTCTTCCACCCAGCTCCACAAGCGCGAAACAGAAACCGCAAGCACAAAGGCGACAAAGCAAGGCAGGAGGCCGTAGGGAGCGGGTAACCACCAACCTAGCAGGGCGAGACAAGTCAATTGGCCTGCCAGGATCGCGTACCGCGCTGACGTGCTTCTGTGCCCCATTCCGCAGATATTCGCACCAACGCGAACGAGGCCAGAGTCGATCCAGTCGTAGAACTGAGCGAGCGGCCAAAGAAAACGAGCGAGACCTTTGAACACTCTTGCAGCGAAACGAACGATTGGCCATTCAGAGATCGTGTCGATGAACACTACCATCGCAAATATACCGACAATGACCGCACACAGGATCAGGCCGAAACTGTTTGGAAAGCTGAGCGCCTCACCAAGCTGGCCAGCGCTAATGGCGAGGCCTCCTATACCAAAGACGATCAAAGTGCCGAGCAGGGCACTCATCGCTTCGGCGTCCTGGTCCCGGTCCGACTTTTCTGTTTGCGCTTTGCTGTCCGTTGGCATGGTTTCGCGGCTCTCCGCCAAGTCGTGACGGGCGAAATTCACCGCGTTCCAAACGAGCGGGATGAAAGAGATCAGAAAGAATGTGAAGAACACCGCTTTCACAGCGATGCTCATTGCGGTCTCATTGCCCGCGGGGGCAAGCCAGTGGAGGTCAAGCGTGCGATCAACAATGCTGATGGCGGCCAATGCCGAAAGCAGTATCAGGCAGGCGACCGGTAGTCTGAGCTTCGGACCCTTTTTGAGATTGTCGGGCGAGTCCAGGAGGAGAAGCAGGACGGGCAGCCATAGGAACGCACTTGCTCCAACAAACAGGACCCTGGAAACGGGTTCTGTAAGGATTCCGGGGGCAAAGACCTGCCATGTCATCACCGCGACCAAGGTGAGGAAAGCGCTCGTTGCCCAGATCGTGAGCTGGCCCGCACGCTGAGTAATGAGCCATGCCCCAAATAGTCGAACCGCGCGTGACGGTTTGGGTTGAATCTCAACGCTTTCGTCAATTGCCGCGAAGACTGTTCCATCAGCCATGGCTTGCCCAACGTCCCCAATTGTTTCCCAAGCGTAATAAATCAATCATTGGGGGAATTGGGAAGCGCTCATTCGTCATTCACTCTTAGAATTATTTTTCCACACCCAAGGCGGACGAAGAAAACTAGTCCGGTCCACCAAGCCCGCGCCCCAGTTTCCACGAAACCGACCCACCCCGCATCATCCCTGAAACGCTCATCCCGCGACTGCGCTCCAGCACATTCCGCCATGGCACAATCGCAAAATCCCTTGCTCGCTCAATCACTGCAAACTTCCCGCTGACCCGAGACACCGGCTCCCGATAAATTCCGTCCACATGCCCCCGCGTCGGTGCCGGAGAATATGGCTTCCCGATCTCCTCACTTAGCTTCCGGCCCGCTTGCGCCAGGTCCCGCCTGAGCAGTTCCGATTTCTGTGCCTGTGTCAGCGCCTTCCCGTCATTCGCGGCAATCCCGATCTCGGCCAGGAATAGATGCCGCTTGATCTGTGCATCCGCCACCTCTCGCCCGAACCCCAGCGGGACGCCGGCCGGCGCGGGCGCTTCGTCCAGCCAGGTCACGCCAAGCGCATGTGTCTGCTCTGCAAGCCCCATCTCACTATGCACCAACATCGCTATCGACCTGGATCGCGTCTGGCTTCGCTCGTAGACGCGTACTTTCGCCAGATAGTTCTCCGGAACGGTCCAGTTCGCGTCAGCAGACCGTTCGACATGCCCCTGCCGTCGGAGCGCCTCGAGCCGCCGCACATGCGCCGCGATAAATTCGGGCGAGGCGCGCGGGTCGTTGGCCTGGTGCAATCCCGCAGAATATGTCCCGCCATGATTGCGCGCGATCCGGTCGATCGTGACGTCTGAAGGCTTCGGCTGGAGGTCTGGCGGCGACAGCGTCACGATCGCGCCGCGCCTGATCTCGGCAAGTTGCTCCGCACCACCCAGCTCGGCATAAACAGCCCGCCCATCCAGCCCGTCAATGATCGCATAAGCCCGGTCATGCGACTCGCCCGTCACACCCATTTGAAGGACTGAGCCTGTCACCTTCCGGCCTTCCGGATCAGACCGGTCAAAGATTGCATCGGCGTCGAGGTGTCGACCGCTCGTTCCAGCTAGCGCCCGGTTCATCGTCTTGATGATGTCGCCGCGCTCACCGAGTGACTTCAGCGTGGCCTTGAACTTCGCATCAAGCTGCCACCGCGCGGAGCCCAATTTCTCCGCAAGGCCGAGCCGCTCCAGCGTCCGTAATCGCGCCGCATGCAGGGTACGGTATCTCGCCGGGCTGTCCTTCATTTCGAGCAGGTGATCCTCGCCCGCCTGCCGGTCCAGGAGTTGATCGATCCGGGTCAGCCGTTCAGCGGTCGCCTCGGCATGGAGTTTCCGCTCCTGTTCGAGAGGCGTTTCAGGTCCAAGCTCAAGTGTCACAAGATCCTCTGCACGCTCCCGAATCCCGTGCGAGATATATTCACGCGGCATGACGAGATCCCTCCCATCCTCCCGCTTGCCACGGATGATCAGATGGGCGTGCGGCCGGCCTGTATCATGGTGGATCGCGCCGACCCATTCGAGCCTTGTCTCAAGGTCCATTTCCATCTGCCCTACTAGGTCCCGCACGAAGGGTTTGAGGTCCGCCATTTCCATCCCGTCCTCGGGCGAGATAATGAATCGGAAATGGTGCCGGTCCTCCGACACCGCATCGACAAATTCCTTCGTGCCAGCATCTTCACTGTCCCGGTCGAACAGCTGTCCGCGATCCTTCTCCGACAGGGCTGTATCGCGCTTGATGTAAGCCATATGTGCCATCAGCGCCGCTGCGCTCGAAACGGACATGCGAACGATACGTGCCTTGACGATGACGCGCCTCCGACCGCCACGCAGGGCAGGGGATGGACGCCGAGATAATCCGGACCGCCGGGCACCGCCCGACGCAGACAGCGCCTTGGTCATTCGCGAGAGATACGTCTTCGCGCGTCCCCCTGATCCACCAGAGCGAATCCTGCCAGGACGCGGGGTGAATGGATCATCGCCGAATGTGCTCATTTGGGCACCGAAGGCGCTGAATCCACCTCAAATTGCGAATGGAACCATGCCATCCTGCTGCATTCATTGGGGTTCGTCTCAAATCCCGGCTCTGCAAAGTCCCGCGTAGAGCCATAAAAAGAGATGTGCAGACAAGGGAGTAGACCCCGATTGGCTCCATGCGCTTTTATCTTGCAATCGCCACCCTCCCAATCCGATGTCCCACTCTCGTCAATGGTGTGCCAGGGCTTATCTCCAAGAAACACAACCTTCCCGATGACACGCGACAGGCTCACGGGGCCAAAATACCGGCTGTCAAAGGATTCCGGGGTCTCATTCGAAATGAGAAGGATTTCACCCAGGCGAAGGGATGTGCAGCCTTGGGTCCAGACGGGCAGGGGCCGACCGGACCGGTCCTGTCCAAGCAGGGGCAGGGGCGGCTGGCCAGCAACGGTCAATACGCCGGCATCCACACAAACCCTATCGCCCGCAACGGCCCAGACGGTCTTGATGACCGGCACGCCCGCCGGCAGGTATCCACGCGTTGAGGCCAGGCTTTCGGCGTGTCCAGGCAGGCGGGATGCCACAAGATCACCGCGTTTGGCCACCTTGAGCGGCTCCACTATGTACCAGCCAATCGCTGCACTTACACTCGGATTGTAGAGCAGTCTCGGCGCCGGTTTCAGTACAAATCCCGCCCAGAGAATCCCTGCTCCAAGGGCAGCCAAGGCAAGCGGTCTCGCGCGGTCCTTATCCATCACCAGACCTCTCGTTCAAGAAGCTGTTCAACCTGCAGTCCGGCCTGCAATTGCGTGGACAGGCGTTGCCAGAAGGCGGCGGAGATGGTGGTTGGATCGGTGCGCTCGGATAGGGCATTGATCGCCTCGAAAGCGCGCTTCGCATGATGGGAATGGAGCGCAGAGAGGAACAGGATGCCGCCCGGCTTTATGCCTGAAACTCGGCTGATCCGGTCACCTGATGATCCGGCCCGGATGATAAATAATTGCCAGTCCGCGGCAGCTCGAAACGTGGTGCGCCTGCGCTCATATCCGAACACATCGCCCGGAAAGAAGGCGGCCATCTGCCTGTGATCGCAGGTGTTCCGGATCATGCGCGGCGCACCAAAGAGCAGGCGTTCGGTCAGGCCATTTTGATCCTCCACAAGTGAAACAAGCGTCAGATCAATAGCCATTTTTCGCGTCTCCTGGGCGGTGGCTGGACGCTGAAAAACGGAGAAGGTCATCGACATGATAGACGACAACACCGACATGCTTTCGGTAGACCGGACCGAGACTGGCGTAGCGCCAGTTCTGGAGCGTTCTTTCTGACACGCGAAGGAACCGTGCCGCTTCCTTTGTGGTCAGGAACGGGCTTTCGCCAATGCCGTCGGTCTGCATGATGAAACGCTTTCCTGATGCCAGGTCCGGGCCTTCGCGGACGGCTCCCGGCGTCAGGAAAACAAGGGATGATCCTAATCGGGAGTCGCGAAGATATGCCGATCATCTGCGAAACCCTGCTTAACCATGCGTACAGCGCATCGCTTCCTACAGGCGTGAGCGCCAACAGACCTTGAAGCGACGGGCGCATAGGCAAAGCCGCTCCGGAGATCTCTCCGGAGCGGCCAGTCTGGTGATCTCAGCGGGGCCTTAGTCCCTGGGGTTCCAAAGGATCACGTGGCGGCCTTTCTTACCCTTGACCGGTGCGAGGTTCGCGTAGATACGGCGCGGGCCGATCTGCGGATCTGCGAGGGTCAGCGAGACATATTCGCGTCCCGAGGACTTTGCCTTGCGCATCCAGCCGCCGCCGATTTCAGTCGCGGTTTCACCGGCGAAGATGCGGTAGTCCGGCTGGGCATCTTCGGCTTTTTCCGCGTTCTTTTCGATGCGGATGGCGGCTGAGAGGTTCATCATTGCGAGGGCGCCTTCGAAGCCGGTCTTGGTTTCGCTGACATATCCGAGTGCGTTTGCCATGGGGGTCTCCTTTTCGTTTCCGTGGCTGTCTTCGAGGGACACCTTGTCCCCGTCGACGCCGGACCGCCCGGACGGCGCGGAGCGGGTCTGAACCTGCAAGGGCGCAGCAGAGCGGAGCACCGGACAGGCGCACGAATTTGTCTCGCGAGGAGCCGCACAGCGGCGGGGAAATTCGTGGGAATGTCCGGTTTCAGGACCGTTTCGTGTCGTCCAGGTCACACGGCAACAGACGGGAACAGGGTGTTTTTCCGAGGCAAGCGGAGAAGCGGAACAGACCGCTTTGGCAATCGCATTCGGAGGCCATAAGAAACCCACAGACCGGTGATTTTTTGGAGGCGCATCTGGTTTGATCTGAACCGCGCGGGTGCGTAGTCGTCTGGTAAAAGCATGTGGAAAAGCCGCCCGACATACTGCCGGACGGCTTCTGCTTCCACGGACATAAAGACCGCAATCTCTCAGGCGACCTCTTGCTCTGCGACAGGCTGGTTTTCGGGAGAAACGTCGTCCTCGTCTGACGTAAACAGGCAGGCGATCCGTGCCCATGCATCTGCTGGCTGCGATCCCGCATTTGTCACAATGCGTGTTGGCGGGACCTGCATCCATCCCGGACGCCAGTCGGGACTGGCCTCACACCCTTCGCCAATGATCCGGTTCCAGATCAGTTCCTTCTGGGCCTTGCCCGTGTCCGTGAGCGATGCTTTCGCCGTCGATGGAGACGCGATGTCGGCCACCATGGCATTGATGGCGCGCTTGTCGCGGACGAGATCAAGGAAGACAGGTTCCGGTTTCCAGTAGGCGACCATATCGGTTTCGGTGGCGACGGCAACGGCTTCCACAATCGGACCACCCGCTTCCATCGTGTCAGCCATCACAAAGGCAAGTACGTTGAGGGTTTCTGTATCATCCATTCCGAGCAATGCTGCAAAGACTTCGCTAAGGTGATAGGCGTCGCCATTTGCGCGCAGGGATGCGAGCCCGTGGGCTTCAAACAAGCGGTGCACATGGTCCCCGGCAGCGTTCATCTCGGCGGTGGCACGGGAGCCATCCACGCTGGCCTGAATGTCTTCCTTTCGGGCAAGGAATTCGTGCCGCCTGACAGTCCACAGGGCGGACCCGACAATAGCATGAGCCACCGTCAGCCGGAGGGCGATTCCTGGGTGGGAAAGCAATGTCGCGCGGGCTGCGCCATGGCGGTGCAAGCCGATATACTGTGCCAGTGGCCCGGACATTTCAGGCTTGGTCTCGGTCGCCTCCGCATCGCCGCCCGGCCTTGCGCGCTTCTCCAATTTTCGGGCTTCGGCCTGCGTAATGTAGCCCTCATGGAAGGTCACGGTGCCATCATGGCGGACTTCGACAATGACGCTGCCGCCCTTGGTGCGGGCGCGTTTCACATGCTCCCAGCTGGCAAAATACATCCCGCGTTCGAGAACCTCCACGTTGCGCCAACCGGCCTCTATATAGGTCTCGACCTTGGCTGCGAGCGCTGCCGATTGGGCTTTCCAGAACGCGTCGGCATCGGCAAACACGCCTGTCTCTCCGAACAGGTCAGTCGTGATCCGGCCGTCATAGGTCGCCAGATCAAACAGCGCCTTGTCCGTCGTGATGATGGCTCCGCCCGTGATCCATGCCTTGCAGGCGCGGCCCATGGGCGCGCGTTCCGTCTCGCTCCTGAACAGGGCTAGCCACTCGGCCTGCTGGTCCTTTGTGGCGAGCGTGAGCGCGCGGATCGTCTCCGGGTCGATCTCGTCTTTGGCATAAAGCGCGCGGATCGGGCCGGATAGATTGGCGAGCGCAAGGATGCGCCGGACTTTCAACTCCGTGACCCCGAAGTGCCCGGCAATCTCGTCCACCGTCCGGCCAGTCTGGGCCAGCTTTCCAAACGCATTGTATTGCTCCATCTCGGTCGCGGGCACGCGGGCGACATTCTCAATGAGGGACGCTTCGACTGCTGCGGCGTCATCATCCGCTTCCATGATCGCGCACGGAACGGCGATCGGCTTGCCGGTCTCAGCGGCAAGGACCTGCAAGGCATGGAAGCGCCGCCGTCCGGCGATGACGCCATAGCCATCACCTTCCGGGCGGACCAGTAGCGTCTGGCGGATACCTTTCTCCCGGATCGACGGTAGGATGTCGGAGACATCTGGGGCTTTTCGCCCATGTCGCATGTTGAGTTTGCTGATATGGAGTTGCTCGATGGGGATCGTTTTCAGTGCGGGCTGTGCCATGGAATTGTCCTCCTGTTCTGGCGGGTAAAGCGAAAGGCCAAGCGCCCAAGCCGGACCTTTCCAGTTGATCGGAGTGAAGGGGACGCCTTCTGCGTCGCGCATCGCGTCCCGGTCGGACGCGCCCCAGTCATAGTCTTTGAGGCCAATCAGCGGCGCGCGACCGTCGACCCAGATTTCGACGACGCGGGAATCCTCGACGACGAGGGTCAGGCGTGGGCGTGGTCCCAGAAGATGTTCCAGCGCGTTCATCCTTGCGCCGCCTGTGGAGGTGCGGACGCCATCAGCCGTTTCAGTGCGGCGCGGCCTGCCGCCAAGGCTTCGAGCAGTAGTTCGTCCGCGACCTCGCTCAGATAGGCGTTGTCCGACCCCGGATAATTCGCCTCAATGCCCCAGAGGCTGGCGGCATGGGGTTCCAGTTCGACGCCTTCGCATTCAATGGCGAGCACGATCCCGCAATAGAACCACTCATCCTTGCGCCACGCTTCCATGACGGCTTCGGCCTCGGCCTGTGCTTTCGCAAGACGCTCCCGGAAATTGTTTCCGGGTCCGATGAAACCCGGATCATTGATATAAAGCGATGGCCAGAATCCGTCCTGGCGCTGGTCGGGTCGGTCGGGACAATCGTCCCGGACAATCCGCGCGGTGATGCGGAAACCGTCAATCTCGCAGGCAATGCTGTCGCCTTCGCAGACATAGGGGTCAAATCTCTCCCGGAACGTCATGGTTCAGCGGCTCCAGAAAATGTGGACTTCATCAAAGCCCGTCTGGAACACCATGATTTCGCCATTCATGGCCATGTCGCGGGCGAGCGCCTGCCAGTCGATATAATAGTCCAGCGAGACCGGAATCTCCGTCCCGCACTCGCGCGTGATCTCTTCGGCGAAATCCGCCGCGCTGCGATATTCGCCAGCATAATCCTCGAACGCGGCTTCCGCCTGCGCGAGGTCGTCGCCAAACTCGCGGTAGAGTTTTGCGCCAAGCGCGCCATGTTCGCCAATGAACGCTGCCAGCGCGCACACAGTCTCGAAACTGGCATATTCCGACAGGCGCGCGCCTTCGAACCCTTCATAATCATGGATTGCCCATTCCTCGGCATCCGGCTCCGGCGACGCCGCCAGCATGGCGCGGACCTTGTCCATGACCTCGCTTGGCTCGGTTGCATCAATCCACGCCCCGTGCAGCCGCCCATTATTGTAGGCGGCAAGGCAGGCAACATAGATGCGGGGGCCGTCCCGCAAATCCGGTCCGGTAGAAGTTCCAAGGGGTGCTGGTGTCTCAGGTGAAGGGGTCATGTCAGTCTCGCAAATTTATCGCCTCGCTCGCGTTCTTTTCCCGGCAGGCGGGAGGGGGCGGACGAGAGGAGCGGGCGCCCGGGCGTATGAGGGCCGGGGGCAAGGCGGGAAGGTAGGAGGCAAGGGGAGAAGCGAGCGGTTCTAGGTCACCGGCGCCTTGCGCGCGGGCCGCGCCCGGGCAGACGCGCCGTCCGCCCCCTCACGGCTGCAGGGAAAGCTTGTCCACGCCTGCAAATGCCAAACAGGCAGGCTGGCGCCCTGGATACGAATCCGTCCAGACCCGACAGCCATGGCCTTGCACATACGAGACTTCCGGGAAGCAGACCGCGCAGCATTGATTGCGCTGTGGGAGACATGTGGGCTGACAAGGCCCTGGAACGATCCCGATGCCGATATCGACCGGATCCAGGTCTCGCGCGATGCCACGATCCTTATCGGCACGGTGGATGATGCGGTCGTCGCCAGCGTCATGGTCGGCCATGACGGTCATCGCGGCTGGATCTATTACCTGGCTGTCAGACCGGACCGTCAGGCCCGCGGCCATGGACGCGAAATGATGGCAGAGGCCGAGCTTTGGCTGACGGCCCGTGGTGCGCCAAAGGTGCAGCTGATGGTGCGCCAAGAGAATGAAGATGCGGCCGACTTCTACAGCGCCTTGGGGTACGAGCGCCAGGATGTGACCGTACTCGGCAAATGGCTCACGCCGTCGACTGAGGCTGACTGAGGCTTCGAGAGGCCACGCGTCCATGACCCCTCTGGCCGTCAGGCCAGTGGGAAGCATGCAACGCGGCCCCCGGCCGGCGAGCCCCCGCAGCGCGCGGCGACCCGAACGGGTGGCCGCGTGACCGGAGACGAGCCGGGCCCGGTCGAATACCCTCCCGGATCTTGTGGGCTCCAGCCGCCCGGACAGACTCGCGCAGCGGGCCGGGGGAGGGTGATGCTTCCAGACATTACGAGTGCGCACCGGGTCCTGGAACCCGTCAGTTTCATTCAGTGGCCTGCATTCCTGCCGAAACAAATATTGCGGCCGCACGAGATTTTTTTGCCGGATGACGCCGGTTGATCGTTGAGTCTCCTGGCATCGCGTTCAGCAAGGAGGAACCGCTGGCGCCGATGAATGAGGGCCGGTGAGACAGGGCCCGCACGTGTGGATCGATACGGGTGAACCGAGGTTCCTGCCTGACGGGAGGCGCAGACGCATGGCAGAGGGCAAGCCGAGAGCCAAGCGGGCACCATCTGAAATGGATCTTCGCGTTGCGTCGCGCTTGCGCGAGGCACGTCATGCACAAGGCATGACACTCGTGGAACTATCCGGCCGGTTGGGCGTCTCGCATCAGCAACTGCAGAAGTACGAGAGCGGCGCCAACCGGATTTCCGCTGGCATGTTGTACGATGTGGCTGAGCTGCTCCACATGCCCCTCGCCGACTTCTTTGGCGCCGAGCGCCCGTCCAGGGACGATCAGGTCTCGCGGCTGCGCCGGGCGGCGCACCGCATTGTCGATGCCATGTCAGACGCTGAGCTGGTCAAGGTTGTCAAAGTTCTGCAAGCGCTGGACGAATAGGCGCGTGGGGTGTTCCGAGGCGCGCCGTCTCGTACCTCCGGCAGCCGGGCGAGAATATGCAGACGATCACCAGACGTCATTCCTGGCTCAGGCTTGATGGCACGCAGGCGCGCATCCGGAAATCATAAGGCGGTCCGTCCAGTTTGAAATGTCCATGGCGTTGAAACGACGATCAGCATTGCGCGCAACCCGCCTGCCTCCCGTTTGCCGGAAGACGCCCCCGCAACAGCCTGAAATAGCCACCCGCGCGCAAGCGCTGCCCCTTGGCAAGAAGCCGGACCATTTCCGATTTCATGGCAGTCGATCCGCTCTGCCAGGCGTGTGCAACACGCTGGTGATCATAGAGGATCAGCGCAGTGTCCCTGTAGGTCAGGCCGGCGTCATGTGCGTCCAGCGCGATCAGTGCGTTGCGAAGCCGCAGAGCCTGCTGTGTCAGCCGAGGAGCCCCAGTCTCGCCATGCCCGAACACGTGTCCTGCCTGTGCAAGAATTTGCGCCTGCCTGCTGGCCTGGCTGATACCCGACAGGGAGACATCGAGCTTGACCGCGCGTCCCGCAACGAGCGGCAGGCCGCGATAGCGCACCTGCAGGGCGCTGGCGCCTGCCCGGATCAGCAGGTGTTCGCGCTGGCGCGCATCGGTCAGATGCGTGACCCGGCCCGTACGCAGGCCCACGTCAAACAGTTCGTCCGGTTCGTCCGTGGCGCGCTCGCGGCCGAGAATGGCAATCTTCCGCGGGAAGGCGCGGTCCGACCAGAAGACATCTGCGACCCGGGCCGAAAGGTCAGGATTGGGAAAGAAGATGAGCCCCCAGGTCTCGGCCAGCCGGTCACGCCGCATCAGTATCAGGCGCGTGGTTCGCGCGTCCGCAGCTTCACTGGAAACATCGGGCACCTGCGCCATGGCATTGGCCTGGAAGCGCCGGTTGCGCCTGAGAAATTCCCAGGCCCAGTCGCTCGACGAGAGCTGCGACGCATAGGCATAGCCAGCCAGGATATCGCTGAATTCCCCGATGTGCCGTATGCGCATGCCCGAGCCTCCCAGGACAGTGTTCATGCAGCAAATGTGCCAAATGCAACCCAAGGAGGAATTCCATCGCAGCCCCTCGGTCGTCCCCAATGCGACCGGCAAGGACGACCTGGTCCGTGCTGTCGCGCGCCAGGAGCGTCCGTGGCGAAAGTCAGACTTCCGGTTGGGCGAAGGGGCGGAACGCCGCCGCCTTCAGAGGCCTTTGCCCAATGCGCATTGGAGATTTTCACCTCCATCTGACTGCGGACCATTCACCCTAAGGCGCAGAACAGTTGACTCTTCCTCGGCATACAATCTCGATCACTGCCTGAAAGTCTGCCAGGGGGCGCAAACGGAGCCGTAGGGACTTTGACGGAACCTGCGCCGAATGAGCGACAACTCTATTAGGGCATCAGCCTGGCCGGGAATGTCCTTGTCCCTCAAGCCCTTCACTGCCAGCGGCTCAGGTCAGCTGTCACATGCTCAACAAAAGTTGATTGCGCATATTTCGAGGCAGTTACCGCACAAGAAAGCATGCGAGGGGAACTCAAGCTTCAGGCGGCCGAGTTTCTTGAAGGCAGACGACCCACGATTGCGAACGTCGATAGTTGCTCGCGATGGGTTCACCCTATGGCTGGTCCCGCCAGCGCATCAATGATCGGACAATCGGGTTCGTTGCCCTTGGCGCACTCGCTGGAAATGCGCTTGAGCGTGCGTTCGAGCGTGCGCAGGTCCGAGATCTTTCGGGAGACCGATTTCAGGTGATTGGCGGTGAGCGCATGGATTTCGGCGCAGCTGTAATCTCCGTCGTCGACCAGCGAGAGAAGGCCGCGGATCTCCGCCAGGGTGAAGTCAAGTTCACGGCTTCTCAGGATAAACCGGAGTCTCGACTGGTCCGCTTCGGAATAGAGACGATGCCCAGCCTCGGTCCGGGCCGGTTCAGGCAGCAGTCCCGTGGTTTCATAATACCGGATTGTTTCGGGATTGCAGCCTGATCGCCTGGCCAATTCTCCCCGCTTTACGCCTGCTCGCGTAACCGTGAATTCCGTCATGTATTTTTGCCTTGATCCTGTAGCCCCTACAGGGGGCAGCTTGTCACCCTGAGCCGCAACCGACAAGAGGACATCAAGCCGTTTTGACCGAATTGACGCAAAACACGACAGACAAAGACAAGCGGCGCAGCTTGCTGGCTACGGGCAGCCTGCTCGGCGCGATTCTGGCGTCATCCTGCTGCATCGTGCCATTCGCACTGATCAGTCTTGGCGTATCTGGCGCCTGGATCGGACAGCTGTCAGCGCTCGAACCGTTCAAGCCGTATTTTATCGGCGTGACCATGTTCCTGCTCGCGCTCGGCTTCTGGCATGTCTATTTCAAGAAACCGAAACCCTGCGAAGACGGCTCCTATTGTGCGCGGCCGGAGTCCAGCCGACTCACGCAACTTGCGCTCTGGATAGCAACCGCCCTGGTCATTCTCGCGACCAGTATCGATTTTTGGGCCCCTTTCTTTTACTGAACACGGAGTAAGACCATGAAGAAAAGTATCATCGCTGTGGCAGCCATTGCCATCGTCGGGATGGGCGGATTGTCCGTTGCCCTGTCATCGGGATCGACCAGCCAGGCGCAGACCGTCTCGGCCGAAGCGCCCCTCGCGACAGCATCTTTCTCGATCGACAACATGACCTGCGCCACCTGTCCGATTTCGGTCAGGAAGGCCATGATGCGGGTCGAGGGCGTCAAGACGGTCGACATTGATTTTGACAGCAAGATTGCCAGCGTTACCTTTGACCCGGCCGTCACGACCGCCGACGCAATTGCCGCTGCATCGACCAATGTCGGCTACCCGGCAACGCGTTCGGACGCCTGATTCATGCGTGCCCTGTTAGGTATTGACGTCATCGGAACACTGATTACCGCCCTGTGCTGCTTTACGCCTATCCTGGTCATGATTCTCGGGATTGTCGGCCTGTCAGCCCTGACCGGCTATCTCGACTATGTCCTGTTGTCGGCACTTGGCGCCTTCATCCTGCTCACGCTTTACGCCCTCTGGCGTCGCAAGAGCCTGATCTTACTCCCCACCCCAGTAAGCCCATTCCATGACTCATAGTTCCTCCGAAGGCCGGGACCATTACGACGTCATCGTCATTGGCGCTGGCTCAGCCGGCTTTTCAGCAGCCATAACGGCAGCTGAAACCAATGCGAGAGTAGCTCTGATCGGCTGGGGATTAATCGGGGGAACGTGCGTCAGTATTGGCTGCGTGCCGTCCAAGGTCATGATCCGCGCGGCAGAGGCCCTGCACGGCGCGCGTTCGACAAGCCGGTTCGCGGGCCTGTCAGGCGAGGCAAGAATTGATGACTGGGCAGCGCTGATGGCCGACAAGGACAAGCTTGTCGAAACGCTGCGGAACAAGAAATATATCGACCTCCTGGCAGACTATGAGACGGTCGACTATATCGAAGGCAAAGCCGTTCTGGCCGAGGGCGGTGTGATGATAGACGAGCGCTTTGTAGGCGCAGACCGTACGATCATCGCAACCGGCGCTTCGCCAGCCATTCCTGATCTACATGGCCTGTCTGAAACACCCTATCTCGACAGCACAGCCGCGCTCGAGCTGGGCGCCTTGCCGGAGTCCCTGCTTGTAATGGGCGGGGGCTATATCGGGTGCGAACTCGCCCAGATGTTCGCCCGGGCAGGCACGCAGGTCACGCTGGTCACACGCAGCCATCTGTTGCCAGAGGCCGAGCCGGAAATTTCTTCGGCCCTCACCGACTATCTTGCGGATGACAACATTACCGTCAGGACCGGCCTTGATTATGTCAGTACTCGAAAAACCGAAGCGGGCGTTGCGCTGACGATTTCGGTTGGCGGTCGGGAGGAAACGCTGGAGGCGGGGCATTTGCTCCTTACAACGGGTCGCCGTGCCAATACGGCTAAGCTTGGCCTCTCGGAAATGGGTATTCAGACCCATGCAAATGGCGCCATCCTGGTGGATGAACGTATGCGCACAACCAGGGCGGACGTCTACGCAGCCGGCGATGTCACCGGACAGGACCAGTTCGTCTACATGGCTGCCTATGGCGCCAAGATTGCCGCCAGGAACGCTCTGAACGACCAATCGCTTGCCTATGACAACGCGGCCATGCCGTGGGTTGTGTTCACTGATCCGCAAGTCGCCGGGGTCGGGCTGAGCGAGGCCCAGGCGATCAAGGCTGGCCATTCGGTCAAGACATCGATCGCGCCGCTGGACCTGGTGCCCCGCGCCTTGGCCGCGCACGATACGCGCGGCCTGGTCAAGCTGGTCGCTGATGCGGACACGGACGTGCTGCTCGGAGCCCAGATTCTCGCCCCTGAAGGCTCTGATTCCATCCAGACCATGGTGATGGCGCTGAAGTTCGGGATGACCGCAAAGGCCTTGGGCGAAACGATCTTCCCCTATCTGACAACGGTCGAAGGCCTGAAACTGGCAGCCCAGGGGTTCGGCAAGGATGTTTCCAAACTCTCCTGCTGCGCCGGGTAGAACCCACATATTGTTGAGGTTCGGGTTGGGCCACCGACAAGTCTCCAACGGGCGCAGAAGCATGGGTAATCGGGCGGACTGCTAGCCAGTCGAGCTCCTGATAGAATTGCGGCATGGGCTGCAAACTGAAGGAGAAGATTATGAGTATTTGTGTCGGATTAGATGTATCTTTGCGCTCTGTCGCGATGTGCGTTCTCGATGCTAAAGGCGCGATCATCGAGGAGGTCAGCCTGCCTTGTGAGGTGGAGGCGATCACAGATCACATTCGAGAAGCAGGTTACGTCGTTGAACGGATCGGCTTTGAAGCCGGGACGATGAGCCAGATGTTGTTCCATGGCCTGACAGCGGAAGGCTTCGAGGTCGTGTGCATGGAATCCCGTCAGGTTGCAGCCGCGCTGTCAGCCATGCGCAACAAGACAGACAAGGCCGACGCACGCGGCATTGCTCAAGTCCTGCGAGCAGGTTGGTACACACCGGTGCACATGAAAACGCGTGAGAGCCATGATATCCGCGCCCTCTTGTCGGCGCGCAAGGCACTGCTTAGCAAGTGCATCGATCTGGAGAACGAGATCAGAGGTCTCTTCAAGGCGTTTGGCATCAGACTGCCATCACATCTTAGTCGACTGCGGTTCGATGAGAAGGTGCGTCCGATCATCGTTGCGGATGAGGCGCTCGCGTTTGCGATGTTGCCGATGCTGGAAGCACGTGGCGTGCTGTACGATGCCTTCAGAGCGATGGAGAAACGCGTTTATGCGGTCTCGCACAAGGATCCGGTCTGTGCGCTGCTTATGACAGCGCCAGGAGTCGGGCCAGTTACTGCGCTTGCCTTCAAAGCAGCCATCGATGACCCGGCGCGATTTACATCGTCGCGGCTTGTCGGCTCCCACTTCGGGCTCACGCCAAGGCGGTTCCAATCCGGCGAGATGGATAATCCGGGGCGCATATCGCGAGCGGGTGATCGAGGCGTGAGAGTCACGCTCTACACCGCAGCAAACTCGCTGTTGCTCAGATCAACGCGGCCGTCAGCGTTGAAGACATGGGGCTTGCGCCTTGCCCGCACCAAAGGTCGTCGCCGTGCGCTTGTAGCTGTCGCCCGCAAGCTTGCTGTCATCCTGCACCGGATGTGGGTCACGAACACACCGTTCCTGTCGGAGGGCGCAGCATGAGCTAGAAAACACAAGAACACCCGGTTCGTCCCAGTCTGGACGAGGTACGTGGATGAGGCCGTTTATGTCTTCTGTGCTCCGACGAAGCACGCGCAAAAGCGAGGCCCACCACGATACGGATCACACCCCAGGCATCTAAACGATGCGTATAAGGACGAAACATCAAGTCCGAAATGGCAATGATTCCAGAGGACAAGAGCCTCTGATTTGCCGGTCGAGCGCATATCGCGCTTTCGGGTCTTTCGACCCTTAGGAGACTCTATTTCGGGATGGTCGTCAGATCAAGTCAATGGTTCCAAGTCACACGCATCGTATATTGGTGACCTGCTACAGAGTAGCCGAGCCAGTTCGGAGGGCGGGTTTCGGCGTGGGTCTCGGAACCAAATGATGCCACCGTCATCGTACTTCCAGATTCCAGACGTTCGCAGCTCGTCAAGGCGCCGGCAGGAACTCGCCAGGATAGCTCCAATCCTCACCGTCGGCGACCGGCACCGGGACACCAATTGCGTCATCGAGACGTCTCCCGCTTCGCCTGATCTCGTCGATGCCCAACTCACTACAATCAGATGCTTCAACCGAAGACAGTATTGACGCTTTGCACAATGTGCGAGCCTGCCTAATATGCGCGCCATGCGAAGCGACCTTGATCATCTCCCCCACGGCAAACAGCGCGAACTCCAGCGCGTGACGGAAATTCTTTTTGAAGAATTCACCGACGCGATGAAGAGTGCCTCTTCTCCGAAGAAGAAAGCTGGCCGGATCCTCAAGATCGTCCTCTTCGGGTCCTATGCGCGCGGCACCTGGGTGGACGAACCACATACTGCCAAAGGATACCTCAGCGACTATGACCTGCTGATCGTGGTGAACCAGCAAAGCGTCGTCGACTTTGCCACCTACTGGTACCGGGCCGAAGACAGGCTGATGCGTGACGCGGGCATCAAAACCCCGGTCAATTTCATTGTCCACACGATGGATGAGGTGAACAACGCGCTGGGAGAGGGTCAGTACTTCTTTTCCGACATTATCAAGGAAGGCATTGCGCTCTACGATCTTAAGGGCAGCACAACCTTCATCACGCCTCAACCGCAGACGCCCGACGAGGCTCTGGCGACCGCCGTAAAGCATTTTGAGCAGCGTATGGAGGGTGCAAGAAGTGCTCTTGAAGTTTTTTCATTTTGCCTGAATGGCGCACTCTACAATGATGCATCCTTCATGCTCCATCAGGCTGTTGAACGCCTGTATGCCTGCCTCCTCCTTGTAGAGACGAACTACTCGCCCTCGACCCACAGCATAAAATTCCTGCGGTCTCTGGCCGAGCAGATTGACCCGGAGCTGATCGCTGTCTGGCCACGCGAGACAAAGCATGACCGGCGCCTGTTCGAATTGCTGAAACGCGCCTACGTGGATGCACGCTATTCAGAGCATTATGCCATTACCGCCGAAGAACTCATCTGGCTGGGCGAGCGGGCGGAGATCCTGCGAACTCTTGTTGAAACCCGGGCGCGCGACAAGATCGAACAGCTGCGAGCTGGCGCGCCAACCGGGATATAACATCTCCAATGCTGAGCTCGGTTTCATTTCGTGTAGCGGCTGCATATTCATACAACGGCAGGTACCGGAGCGTGTGTCTAACGACTGGCCCGATTGGGCCAATCACGACCGCTCCATCTCAAGACTCATAGTTGGGATTTTGGCTCGAATGAGAATTGTCAGTCGGTGCGGGCGAACGTCGGGAAACCGGAAGCCTGTGCCATTCGAAGAGCCCAAGGCTATGACGGCACTTGGCTCTTTCGAGCCTGTCGCTTGTGCATGCCAGGAGCCCTACTCCCGACGCGCTCGCCAGACCTCAATCCTTAAACTAGAAAGGCTCAGACTCTCGAATTGAATGAGGGACTCGAGTGGCTCAGATCAGCAGTCGAATGACGGGGCTGAGATGCCCTTGCCGTCCGGCTACAATTGCGATCAGCGCCGACATGGCTCTAAACATCCGGTCAGGACCATCCGGCAGAAGCCCGGATCAATGACTTTTCAGCGGTAAGGAAGCACAAATGCCCGATTTCAACCTGAACTTTCCCGCCGTAAACACCGAGGGGCCGGCACCGCTGCAGCAGACCCTTGCGCTGAAGCCTGGTGAGTTTCTGTTCGTGTTGGGGCCGAACGGGACGGGCAAGTCGGGGCTGATGCACCACTTTCACAACCAAAACCGCGACCGTTCTCAACGAGTCACGGCTCACCGCCAAACACACTTTCAGGGAGACAGCGTTGGATTGTCTTCAGTAGAGCGCGCGAACATCGCAACAAACACGCGCAATTCCGACGCTCAGATTCACGCCCGGTACAGGGATGACTACGGGGTTCAAAAAGCTTCAGCGGCGGTGTTTGATCTCTATACACAAGACGGAGTCTATAAGAAGGCAATTGCGGATGAAGTCATTGCAGGAAACTTGACCGCGGCTCAGCGGCTAGCTTTGGCGAAAGGGCCGCTGACCCAGCTCAACGAGATTTTCCGGCTATCGAACTTGCCGGTCTGGTTTGATGCGGACGGGGACCAGCTAATGGCAAGTCGCAACGGCGGTGCTCGATACGCCGTTCCGAAACTATCAGATGGCGAACGCGGTGCCCTTGTGCTAGCGGCGACCGTGCTCACCGCACCACAAGAATCCCTGCTGCTCATAGATGAGCCCGAGCGGCACCTGCACCGATCAATCGTGACGCCACTTCTACGACAATTGTTTGAGAGGCGAGCTGATTGCGGAGTCGTCGTCTCCACACATGAGTTGGAACTTCCCGCTGACTTTCCTGACGCACGCGCAGTCCTAGTGCGGGGTTGCACCTATGCGGGAGATTCGCCCGAAGCGTGGTCGGCGGATATTTTGGCGGCGAACACACCCTTAGAAGAAGGTTTGAAGAAGGACGTTCTCGGAGCGCGTCGAAACTTGCTCTTTGTGGAAGGAACGAAAACGAGTCTCGACACGCCGATGTACTCGATACTTTTTCCGGGGGTATCTCTTTCACCGAAGGACAGCTGCAACGATGTTGAAAAGGCGGTTGCCGGTATCGCGGGTGCCCAGGGCATAACGTGGGTCACCGCGTATGGCATCGTGGATGGTGATTCCAGGACGGCGGCAAACATCGCTGCGCTGAAACAGCGGAAGGTTTACGCGGTTGACGCTTATTCGGTGGAGTCGATTTATTACCATCCCGCCATGCAGGAGCGTGTTGCACTCCGAAAGTGCGATGCCAATTCGATCGACCCAACAAAGCAAGCGGCAGCTCCCGCAAAGGCCAAGTTGCTGACTGATGCCGCGGCAGTCGCGACAATTGCCAAGGTGCAACAACACATTGACGCACTCGCACTGAACCTTGTGACGAAAGATGTGCGCGTAAGCATCCAAAAACAGCTGCCCACGGTCCCGTCGTTGACTGCGAATCCGCTCGTGAATATTGTCGAAGACGCAACGCAGCGCATAGCAGACGAGAAAGCGCGGATTACCGCAGCTTGCGCCAACAACGATGTCAAAACCCTTATCACTCGTTATAAGATTCGAAGCACCGGTGCCTTGAACGATATCGCAACCAAGCTCGGGTTCAAAAACACGGACGAATACGAAGAAGACGTTCTCGACTTACTTCAAAAGGACAGCGATGCGCTGAGTTTCGCGCGCGGCTTCCTCGGCACATTGTACACCGATATCGCGGTGTAAGTCGGCAGGCGACTTAGGTCGCTCGTCGCGATCGTCCCCTGTCCCCAATGGTTCTCTTGGCCTGCTTCAGCATCTTCGGTCCAAAGATCACTGGATACTGAATTTGTAGCGCGACCTTCGCCTTGGAGAGAATGACCGGTTTCGGCGAAAAATTGCCGGAGACCACGTCAGCGCCGAGCGGCAGGAGTGGGCGCAGGAACGGACATTAGGAGATTGCGCTTCCTAGCCACCTGTACAAGTCAAACCGAACAATCTGTTTTCTGTTGGCCGACGATAAGATGCCTCAGTGACATCGCTTTGTATGATAGGAGCGGAAATTTCAGGAAACGTCTCACTAATGTACTGTTGAAGCTCATAAACGTCCTGCGGCGTGCCCCGTCGGATGGTAGCCGGGAACAGATGATCGACATAATAAGCGTAAGAGAACTGATCGAGGGATTCGTCACCTTTCGAGCGAGCAATTTCCGCAGCTTGCGCTCGATGAATCGTTGAGTTGTGGAACCCTAAAAAATTAATTGTACCAGGTTTGATAGTGACAGATACGGTTTGCTCGTAGGGGCACAGATTCCAGTTCGTATCGACTACAATGCTTGACAGCAGATACTCGCCAGGTTCGGCGTTTGCGAACAAATATCCAGAGTTTCCCTGTAGGAAATTAAATGAGAATTGCTGTGAACCAAACGCTTCTTTCTCCGCGTTGTAGCTATCGAATGAGAGGGTATAAAACTCGCGTCGGCTCGCCTCACTTGCAATAACAACTATAGCGTTTTTGTTGGACGCATTGAACGAGCTGGAGCGAAGGCCGTGTGTACTCGCTGAGGTACACGAAACAGGCAGCAGGCATGCAATCACGATTGCAGAAAGCGGGGCTCTAACCAAAATGACTCTCCAAAGCAGCGTAAAATGACAAAGCGAATATAATCATACGATGGAGCAACACTCAAAGTCGCAGTTAGCCTATTTTCGATATCGCCTATTCTGCTTTGACGCCGGGAGCAGCCCAAGTTTTCAAGCTTGGCACCACCTTGGCAAATCGATTGCAGCGCTCTTTCCCTAGCTTGAAGGGAGAAGATCAATGCCATTCGATAAGACGTCAGAACAGTGGATTCCTTGGAACAAAGGTAAACTGGTGGGACAGAAATCACCGCTGAAGCCTCAACAGGTCTGGGCAATCCGGGTGCGGCTACAGCTGGCGGGCAAGAAGCGAGACCTCGCGCTGTTCAACCTTGCAATCGATAGCAAACTACGCGGTTGCGACTTGCTCAGCTTGCGCGTCTCCGATCTTCGAATGGGCGCCGAGATCCGCAGCCGCGCAAAAATAATCCAAAGTAAAACAGGAAATGCCGTTCAGTTTGAAGTGACCAAGCAGACCCGAGACGCGATCGTAGACTGGTGCGCAGCGAAGTCTCTGAGCAATCATGACTGGTTGTTCCCAAGCCGGAAGGACCGAACTCGGCATCTTTCCACGCGGCAATATGGACGCGTGGTCGAAAGCTGGATCCGGTCGATTGGGCTGCCGCGATCGTCCTACGCCACCCACTCAATGCGCCGGACAAAAGCGACGTTGATCTATCGGAAGACTGGCAATCTGAGAGCCGTGCAATTGCTGCTCGGTCATACCAAGATTGATAGCACGGTCCGATATCTGGGCGTCGAAGTTGAGGATGCGTTAGCTCTTGCTGAGAGCATCGAGCTATAGTCAGCAGCGGGCGCAAGAGCAGTCATGGTACTTTTGCCAGTTGATGATCTGGCAGCTTCTCCGCTGTCCAAGCGCTAAGGACTTGCCGTTCAGTTTTCGAGGAATTTCTCGAATTAAACCCGCGACAGGTGGTGCTTAGCTTCGCTACCCAGATCGGTTGTTACTTATGCGAGCCGGATTTTCCTTGCGACTGACCGCATCTGCGCCCTAATTCTCCCACGGAGACTTCGCTCTCCTTTGCACAGTTTCCCCAAAACGACCTTCAAGTCCCTTCGGAAACTCCGACCACTTGATGGAGATGCTATCAGCCCGACCAATCTTGCTCGGATTGGATGCTCCCCAAAGCCTGCGTCTGAAACGGCGTTCTTCAATGCCCAAGACTTGCTGCTCTCAATACATTTCAATTCTAGAGACAATTCAAATATGGCCGGAACGTATCAGCACTACTTGCAGCAAATGCTCCAAAAGGGGTTCACGCGCCCCGACGGAGGAAAGAACCATCCTAGCATTTGGGTCTATTCGAAAGGACAAGCTCCGTTCGTGAAGAGAATTGCGAAATTCGGCGGGGACAACGAATTCTATTCTCTTACATCTGATGGGACTGCGAATACGCTCGATGACAAAATCACATCATGGGAAGCGAAAGTACAATCCGATCTTCGAAAATGGCGAACATTGCCCCATGGCAGCGAGATTGAAGCAGAACGAGCGGCAAACCTTGTTGGCCTAACTGGAATCCGAACCAAGGCCAGCCGACACGTTCTAAAGTCATTGTTTGAAGACGCTCTTCCCAAATTCGGCGCGGTGTTTTCTGACCCAGACGTTTTGATGCAGCAAATCGAAAGCCACCCAGAATTAGATCAGGTCTTGACCTCCCAGCTTCTGATGTTTGCGGCGCAAGATTCTCAAGCGAACGTAGCTGATATTGAAAATAGCCAGGAATTCAGAGCTGTTAGACGAATGCTCATGTACTCCGTTGCGGAGGTTTTTGGGCACGCACTTTCGAAATCCCTACGAGATGTCGAGCGTTACATGCAGGAGGCGGTAGAAAGTGGAGAATTGGACCATGAGGCAATGCACAAGAAAGCCCTTCATCGCTATCTCGATGAAAAGGTCATTCGAGACGATCTCTGCGGGCTAAACTGGTTTGTGTGCGACAACGCAGGTGCAAATGATTGGGTTTTGCCTGATTGTGCAATTCTTCAGCTATCTGAAGACGGGGATTACGGGCCCTTTCTGTTTGCAGATAAAGAGAGTCGCCATGCAATCATGTTGCCTATCACACCCAGAAAGGCACTCATTGGGACAAGTGGACACCTTGAAGAGCTAGATTTGTCCGCTGCTACTGACGGCGCTATCGCGTGCTCGGTTGAATTTTTCCTGAGTAGCCAAGAAAGCACGGAACTCAAATCCAAGTCGGAGCACATTGGAACGATTGCTCTGGGAACCATGGGACAGCACTTACAATCTGCAATCGATGAGTTCAGCGGTTTCCGAGCTCAAAGAGAGGAGCGCTCGTTGCCGCAGCTCGCGGACATGCAGTTTCAATTTCGCAATGTTGAAATCGAAGAGAATGAGGCCAAGGGGATGGCTGAAAAGCTCTTTTCATATTTGCGCTATGGCGGGGAACATTTTGACATTTCACGCATCAAAAAGGTTGTCGTTTCCCCGGATATTCCGGGTGCCTATAGTGACTTAGAAGAAGCGGATGTACCTGATTTTTCTGAAGAAGACCTAAGGCGTCATGTTTGGTGGACATCGTCTACTGACGATCCACCAATTTACACGCTTTACCTGAGTTATGGCGCTGCTTTGGCGTTATCGGATCCGGATTCTGAGCCGTTCGATTTTGCGATAAATTTGCTTCTCCAGAATCTGAGCCACGTCAATACTCGAACACTTCTTTTTTCAGACAGTCTTAGCGTACAAGAACACTTAGCCGAATATCTCAACCCAGATATCGGTGAACGTATGCGAGACATATCGCTTAGAATTGCAACGTCATTCCTGGATACATTCTTTGGCTGTCAAATTTCTGGAAATGGAGAAATTGAGTTAAGTGAATATCGGTCTAGCCTAATTTCTGCACTCCAGCTTTTCTACGACCTCCCGCTGCCGAATACGGACAATTCTGACACTAACAATGAGCGAAGTGGTGCGATATCGAGCGCTCTCGAAGAGCTCGCGCGCTGCACAGCCAGGTACATCGCAATCTGTCATTCCAAACGAATAGAAGCGGTTCCAGAAGGTGATGCTGAATTAACAACGCTGATGGCTCAGGGGCATCTAATCGAATGGATGCACCGCTTGGATTTCGACCTCCAGCGTCTACGCGTCAACTTTCACCATCCAATCAGCTATGATGACGTAAAGCGTCTTCAGGGGCACGTAGAACGGCTTCTGTGGGGGAGAGGTATGATTTTAATTGCGCACGAGCACGGTGGGTGGATTTTGCCTTTTGCTGACCCGAATGTCAGCTTTGCGAACATTCGGTCAGAAATGGAGAAATTGGTTTCTGAATTCATTCCTGAGAATATTGCCAAAGATATTCGAGACTCAATGAAGCTGCGTTGAACAAAGATCTGGCTTGCTTTGAATATCGGGAGTGAAAGTGGGAACGCGTGTTTCAGGCTCACAACCAAACAGCAAGATTTGGGGCTTACGCCGACCGGTGGTCATTGCACGGATATTGTTTTGCTCTCATATAATGTAGGATGTCGAAGACGAGAAACAATCACTACGTTCCGGAATGGTATCAGAAGGGGTTTTGGCAGCCTGGCAAGGCCACGCTCGCCTATCTGAATCTCAAGCCAGACACATTTATCTGGTCCGATGGATCGGTCGGGCGGAAGCACGCTCTTCACCTAGCGCCGCCAGCGCGGGCCTTCGTTCAAAGAGATTTGTATTCGACATTTTTCGGCACAGCCGTCGTCGATGAGATCGAGCGTAAATTGTTCGGCGACATCGACACGAGGGGCGCAAACGCAGTACGGGCGTTTGCCGGCGTCGACCCTGTCGAGTGCCACCAAAACTTTGAGACCCTCTTCGAATACATCGACATCCAGAAGTTGCGGACTCCAAAAGGGCTGGCATGGCTTAACGCTCAGTATCCATCCCTGACGCAGAACGAGCTGATGATGGAGATGCAGGCCATTCGCATGATGCATTGTACGATCTGGACAGAAGGCGTGCGCGAGATCGTTTCAGCCGCTGAGTCAGCTGTCAAATTCATAGTCTCGGATCACCCGGTTACGGTGTTTAATCCTAGCGCACCGCCAGACTCTAAGACCTGCGCTTATCCCCACGAACCCGGCATCGAATTGAAGGGCACCCAAACACTTTTCCCGTTCGATCGCGATCACTGCCTGATCCTGACCAATCTCGAATTTGCAGAGGATCCGACAACTGACCCTTTGGCCAAGCGGACCTTTCCCCGCCGCTTCAGAACTTCAATGGTGCGTACCGACGCCTTCATCCGGAGTCGGAAACTGACGACCGAGGAGGTCGAGGCAGTCAATCGGGTCATTCGCACCCGGGCCTATAAATTCGTCGCCGCCGGAGAAGAGGCGTGGCTGCCTGAACCAGTCACGAATGCAAAGAATTGGAGAGCGCTTGGCGAGGTCTTGCTACCTCCTTCCGATCAGCTGTTCGGTTTCGGCGGTGAAATGTATGTCCGCTATGAAAGTGGCGATGTGCACTACCAAGACGCCTTCGGGCGCACCGAGAAGGAGCGCGAATTTCTCAAAAAGCCGCCGATCGAAAAAGAGCTGAAACCGCGTGATCTCTGCGGATGCGGGTCTGACAAAGACTATGCCGATTGTTGCAAGCGGAAACCCGTACACTTACGGCCCGCCTGGGGTGAGCTCAGCATCCGGGAACGAAACCTGGCGCTGTTTCGCGGCATCGAGAACATCCTGAGTTTTCGGCCGGACCAGGATTGGACCGAGGTCCGTAAATCGATCACGGATGAAAAGATCAGCAAGATCTATTCGGTGTACGAGGCTCTATGGCCGCTGGAAACCGATTTGCTGGCTCTGCTACCAAAACCAGACGGCACAGCGCGAGCGGTCTACACCGGCATGCTTGACGCAACCAAAATCACCGAAACCGGCTTGGGAGCATCGCTTCTCTTTGGAGAGCTGTTAATCCAGCATCCCTTCGTCAATCCACGGGTGATGAAGGGCGAGTACAACCCGGTCAAAAACCCCAAAGCCTACCGCCAGGAAGTCTTGAAGAGCGTTTTGTTCTTCATGCAAGTCATGCCTCTGGTCGAAGCCGGGATAGTCAACCTTTTCCCGGACCCGTGGGATTTCGACTACCATCTGCGGCAGCGGACCCTGCTCCTCGCCGAAGAACGCTGGAGGGTTCTCAAGCCGCTTATTTCCAAAGAGGATAGCGGATTTGAAGAATTGGCGTCGGCGGAGTTTCGCAGAACGCTGTACCAGCTCTCCGAAAAGGGACAGCGCGCCATGTTCAAGAGGCGCGCACCGCAGATGGGGCCGGAAGAGATCGAAAAGATGTTGGACGGGATGAGGGCGCTCAAAGAGGAAGACCCTTTCGCTGTTTTACAGGAGGGCGCCTGTCTCGACAGCGGCGAGGAAGGCGCTCAGCTTGCAGCATTCAAGCTGGCGCCGAATTTCGAGATGGCGATGTACGTGGCCCAAGCGAAGGGCGCGGCGATCATCACCGACCATCCTCTGCGCTGGAAGGAGATCCTATTTGCGATCCTGATGCGGAACGGAGACCTGGTCCACAATCTTCGCGGTCTGGATCAGGCAATCAGATCTGCAAGCTTTTCGATGGCGCAACATTGTGGTGAGATATTCGAGTGGTGGCTTGAAAAGCAGCCGAGACCTCATGTACCCGTTCTACGAGATGCCTACAGATACCTTTCTCGAGTGGATGCGAGGGGCGTGAAGCCAAACTTTGAGCAAAGATTGGCGATACAATTCACGCGGGCGCACAAGGAATATGAGACTGCAATTGCAAAAGCCGGCCTCATGCGTCAAGAGGCGCGGATCCAATGCGCGTTCCCGAATGGCGGGATCTATGACAGCACGATCACGCGACTATTGTTGATGTCGAGTTCAGAGCACCACGTTCAAAATGTACCAATGGCGCTTTACTTCGACGCAAAGCACCAAAATCACCAAACCCGGTGATTAGCTGAAGAGGCTGAAAGCGTGGTCTGATATGACAGATATGCACGTGGACAAAAGCGAACATAACCTTTGAGGATCCGGCCCGCTAAGGTCTCCTTTCGGGATGATTCGGGCTTCAGCTTTGGGCGCAGGAGCTGCCGCAAGAAACAGCTACTTTCGCTTCGCCTGGTCACGTTGGTACAGTTGCTGCGTTGATGGAATTCCAAGCGCTTGCATCCGCACCGACAATGAAGCCGGTTGCAGTATCCGACTCACTTCGTGCTCAAAATTCTCCACGTATCCGGCAACCTTAGCATCGACATGGCTGAATGCTTGAGCATCAGTTGCGAAGGAGAATGACTTCTCCCAGCCAAACAGCTTACGCCCTATTCGGTCGAGGGTCGCAGACCGTGACAGTTGCGGATCGAAGGCATCCGCTCCGGAAACGAGTTCGCGGATCGCTCCTTTAGATCTCGAAAAGCTATCTCGAACGTCGCTCAACATCTTCGTAATAGAGGCCGAACTTGGAACGCAGCGCCTTGGCTGGATTGTGCATCCTAGAAAGTTGAACGCGTCGCGACATAGACCTGAAGCTGCTTTATCGGAACTGGGCACTGGGGGGTAAAGTGACATGCTAAGCCGTTTGAAAAAATCGCTCGCAAACTCGACAGCTACTGCCAATTTTGTGGGATCGTCACCCAGTATAAATATGTCGTCGATGTAGCGAACGGCTGCTACACCCATGCCGTTCAGCTCATGATCGAAGTCGTACAGCAAGACGTTCCCAGCAAACGCGGACAATGATGATCCTTGAGCTACGCCCTTTCCGTCCTTCGGGAAAAGACGCGCATAGGTTTGAAGTTCTTGCTCATTCGCCAGATTGACCTCAAGAGCAGCAGCGAACAAATCCGTTAGCTGATTATCCTGGGTCTCGGTCCGTATCACTTCGATGACGTCTTTTGTCGGAATCTTTGTGAAGAACGCTTTGATATCCGACTGAAAGTAGTGCGTCGCCCCAGCCTCCATTGCTGACATAACATGACGGATTGCTGGTTCGACGCCGCCATATGGCGCAAGGAGCCCGCCAACTCCGAATGGAGAGCGGTTGACTGCATTAAGCTTCCCAATCCGCCTGTCCTGCCGAACTTCGTAGCGCGAGTTGGGAGACTTTGGATCTAGGCTTTTACGAGGCTGCAGAACCTGCAGAACAGCTCGCTGAACGACACGGTTACGCATCGTCCCAATAGCGATTGGTCTAGGATCTTTTCCCTTCGCCAGTCGCTCCTTTTTGTCCTTCAGTACGCCTTCGACATCGTCGAATCTGAATCGACCAGTCCGAAGTTGATCCTGGATCGTCCGGAGATGACGCTGGTGCTGGTGTTCGAATTCTGAGGCAGAACCTCTGATGGTGCCATTGGAGGAAGTCAACGCGCTTTTCTTCACGTGGCGCCACGCCTCATGCAGATTATTCGATGAACGAACGTCTTCGTAAAGCGTACCCATTTCTCCGCTCGAGGCCCCTCGTTAGCACAAACCCCGACCGTTGACGGGTGACCATCCACTGCGCACGACAATGTCGTGACACCAGGCACCTCGGTCGCTAATGCAACTTCGGTGTTACCTCCCCGGCATTCACGGCGCGTCGATTGCTCAAACGTTCCGATCGTCGCCAAGGCGATAATGGATGCCGCGGCAATGACGACCTGCGCCAAGCCGGAAATCCAACCCTCGCGGGCTAGTTTTTCTGGGCAGCTTCACACACTTCTTCAGCCTCCATCCTAACAGGTTTTTGGCAACGTCAAGCGCATTTCCGCCCGGCCCGGCCCGCCGCGTGAAATGCCTGTCAGCTGCCGAAGGGCCACGCTTGGGTGGTGTACTCACAGCCGAACAAACAACGGTCAGGTTCAGACCATCCACTGCGCACGACAATGTCGTGACACCAGGCACCTCGGTCGCTAATGCAACTTCGGTGTTACCTCCCCGGCATTCACGGCGCGTCGATTGCTCAAACGTTCCGATCGTCGCCAAGGCGATAATGGATTAAGAACAAATGGGGGCCAACCGTCAGCTTTCAAGTAGGCCCGCGAGGGTTCCGAAAGACACGTGACCGTGGGGCGCCTTCGGGCTGATTTCAGGATGATCCGGGCTTCAGCTTTGGGCGCAAAGCAGACATTAGCATTGTAACTGCAGTCGGCGTCATTGGAGACGTTGGCGCTAAGCTGACGGAACTCGCTCACGGAAGTCGTCGTTCGATTCCCATACATACTGGCCGTTTGGCAACGGGTCGGAACTTGAAATGTACAAGATCACAACGATCAAC
Organism: uncultured Alphaproteobacteria bacterium; assembly: GCA_963973995.1. Taxonomy (GTDB): domain Bacteria; phylum Pseudomonadota; class Alphaproteobacteria; order Caulobacterales; family Hyphomonadaceae; genus Hyphomonas. The sequence continues at coordinate 537,151 of CAXBCO010000002.1, read as the reverse complement.
TCCGCTAGCATTTTTCGATGGCCATCATCCAACTCATCCCAGTTCTTAATCCCAGCTTTTTGAGCGGCCCTAATTCTCGACGAGACACTCTTTTTCAAGTTCACGAGAGAACAGCCACCTAGTGCATGTTGCTCCAGGTAATGTCCTATATCTTCAGGCTTTAAGGGCTCCTTGGTTCTATTATTTTTCCAGCGCTTGCCTTCAAGATAGATCACTTCATTTGCAAATCTGGAAGCTAATAGCTCATCATCGACAAACTGGTGATAATCAGTGTGGCTCGACGTTTTCGCCAATTCATCAATGAGGGAATTGAGAACCGGTGCGAAGCTCAATTCTTCTTCTTCGAATTTTTGAGCCTCCATATCCCAAGTCAATTCATAGTAGGGAGCAATATGTGACAGCGGCTTGGTGACCTCCAAGTCAAAACAAATGGTCCATCCAATAAACGTACACACGCGTTCTCGGTTACGCTTTACTTTCATATACCTTCCTTCGACCACCTGAATTACGACGCGCAGGAGGCAAATATCTATCTACACGGCCCCCCGTCGCGAGGCGAAAAGCTGGATAAAATCGATCAGCCTCACTCATTCCTCATATGCGACACACTCCGTGAGAAATACCCGCGCCGAATTGACTTATCAAAAAGACTGGCAACTAACGAGTGGTGCAATCGCTGTTAGAGTACACCAAAATCTGTCGCACTGGACGTTATTTGCCCGTTGAGGTCGAAGATGCGTCATCGCCATTGGAAAGTACCAAACTGTAAGTCCCCGACTGAGCGCAAAAAGAGACATAACGAGCGATCCAGTTCACTCAAGCTCACTTTGCTTCTGATACGTGGAAGTGACGAAGTCTATGAAAGTGACTGCTGCTCCAACGGCCAAACGAGCGTGTCGCGGTTCAAGACCCCTGTGCTTTCCATCTCGTCCGTGCCCTGATCCGTAAAGACCACGAAGTTCGGCAAGGTATTAGCTTAGTGCTGAGAGATTTCGAAGTATGAGTTTTATGTTGTTTGCGCCTTTTGCTTCATCCGAGATACCTTCCGGAACCAACCGTAATTCTGTAGTCACCATCTTTGTAAGCTTGGGTAAGTCTGTTCCGTTTGGCACGACCACTCCGAGACGATCCAAAATGCTTTTGCAACAACTCTCTACAAGCTCTTTGGCTGTGCCAATCGCTAATGCGGGATCGGTTTCCACCGCATTTTCAAGACGTTCAATTTCCTTTTGCATCCAACCGGCATCCAATGCGTCGGCAACACTTCTGGCTCTTGAGACCGACCGGGCACTAGAATCTTTCACTGAGCGCGGAAGGAACCGTGGGCGCCCAGCAATCTTCTCGTTTTCAACTAATTGCCACCCCTCACGTCTCAACTGATCATTGAACTCTCTAACAAGCTTAAGCGCCTCATTTCGGTCCGGTCGCACGACAGGATGGACGATCTCACACAGAAATCGAAGAAACGTATCAGTGGGTCCGCCAAGCAAATTGAACCTCTTGTCGGAGTAGATCCAATCGTCTTCCCAGTCGTCGTTGTTGATCCTGTGCTGCCAGATGTCTGCTGACGCGGTTGCGTATCGACTGTCCTCCGAAGGAAGTGACTGAAGATCGAATATGCGCCCAAGGAATTCGACATCGTTCAATCGGCCGGACCACGAAACGCCATCCAGTTTTAGGCCATCAAAAATATTGCGTCTTGCAGTCGTTGAAATTTCACCTGCCTGTTCGCGCCAATCCGGCTCAATAGAGGTGTGAGGCGTGAGGGTAACGCTAAACCAGTCATCGCTGAATTGATTCACAATTGGCTCGAGCCGGTTTTTTATCTGTTCCTCCAGCGCGGCCCTTTCACTACCCAACTGTGCATATTCTGCAGGATCGATTTCTAGATAAATCGTCCATATTCGTGTTCCACCATTCCAGTTGTCATATCCGGTTTCTGTTACAGTCACTTTTGAAGCACGAAGCACCCTTGCCGCCTCGGCCATACCCTCTGCATCAAGCATCCTCGCCGCTGTTGCGAGATAGGCTTCAGGTTTTTCCTCAATGCGTTTCATCCGTCACAGATAATGAAAGCAAACAATAAGCGCCACTAAATTGAACTATAGCCGGGTTTGGATGCACTCCTTCCAGACCGGTCACTTCCGCGTATGGGATTTGTTAGAGCCTAAGCGCTAAGGTCCGCTTTCGGGAGTGGCTGTGTAAAAACGCGTTGTGAGATCGACAGATTTCCCGGCCTTGCTTGGATTTACCCTCAGCGGGCGTGATCCGAGTTCGAACCGAAGACGTCCATTACGCCCGGATCGCAGTGATGAGAGGCTCCACACCCAGGATCGCGATCATCCGCTTCAGATTGTAGGCCAGAACGCAGAGACTCATCTCGGTTTTGACCTTCTCCATCCCCTTGGTCAGGAAGTGAGTATGCCCCATCCAGGATTTCAACGTGCCGAACGGATGCTCTACCGTCCGGCGGCGGATGTTCATGGCGTCGGGCATGCCATTGAGACGCTTGAGCATGGCATCGACGACACCCTCGTGCTCCCAGCGCTTGATGCGCCGGAACGGCCCGGTCGTGCAATGGGGTTTCAGGGCACAGGTTTCGCAGCGGGTCGTCCAGTATGAGTGAAGCGTCTGACCCTTCTCAACATTGGTGAACCTGTAGGTCAGCATCTCGCCAGCCGGACAGCGATAGGCATTCTCATCCGGATCATAGAGGAAGTCATCCTTGCCATACCGGCCCGCAGCCTTCGCGCCCGATGTATAAGGTTTCGGAACGAGGGGGCTGATGTCCTGCGCATTGCAGGCGAGGATTTCCCAGCCACTGAAGTAACCCCGGTCCGCAAGGACATCGAGCGTGTCGGTGCCCATGGCTGACCTGGCCTTCATCGCCATCGGCGAGAGTTGCGCCTTGTCGTTCACATCGTTCGTCACCTCATGCGCGACGATGAGATGATGCTCAGTATCAACAGCTGTCTGTACATTATAGCCAACCATGCCTGATGCACGCAGGCTCGTCGCCATAGCCCGGGCATCAGGATCAGTCAGCGATATCTGGTGATCGGGGCTGGCGATCACCGTGGCTTCGAGCGATTTCAGCTCCTGCAGTTTCGCTTTCATCGCAGCGACTTTCTCCCGCAAGCGCCCCACCTTTTCCTCCGCAACATCTCCCTCCTGCGCATCGGCGGCATCGAGCGACTGCAGGTAACGCCCGATGCTGGTCTCGACCTGCTCGATCCGTCGCTTCAGCTTGCCTCTCGTGATGTTCCGGTCGCGGGCATTGACGGCCTTGAACTTCGCCCCGTCGATAGCCGCCACGGCTTTCACGAACAGGCCGATCTCTCGGCACAGGGCAATGAACTGCGCACACACCGCCTGGATCGCCGGGCCATTATCCTTCCGGAAGTCGGCAATCGTCTTGAAGTCCGGAGCCAGCCGCCCGGTCAGCCACATCAGTTCGATATTGCGGCCGGCCTCACGCTCCAGCCTCCGGCTCGACTGGATGCGGTTCAGGTAGCCATAGAGATAGATCTTGAGAAGTGTCGAGGGATGATAGGCAGGTCGGCCGGTCGCCTTCGGCATCACCCGCGCAAACCCCAATTCGGCCAGATCAAGTTCGTCGACATAAACATCGACGACCCGGACCGGATTGTCCTCACCAACATAGTCCTCAAGACTGGGAGGAAGCAGCACCTGCTGTGCGCGATCCTCGCCTTCGACAAACCGTCCCATGGCAGCCTCCTGTTCGGATGCAAACACCATGAACTGATTTGCGCCGTTTTCACACAGCCACGGGATGTTGAAGTCGAAGCGCCAACTACCGATTCTTATCAAAAACAACTACCGGCCACACGACAAACAGATACTCAACCCAACCAATTCGCTATAAGGTCTCCGACTCTGTCGGCTGCTTTCGCGAGATGCCGAGCGTCCATGTGGGCGTAGATTTCCGTCGTCTTCGGCCTCTTATGCCCAAGGAGCTTTCCCGCCATATTCAGGGTTTCGCCGATCATGATCGCGTGACTGGCATAGGTGTGCCGAAGGTCATGAAGACGGATGTCTTCTGGTAGCCCGACCAGCGGGCGGATCGCTCGCCAGGCCGCGTCGATTGAGGCGATAGGCTTCACCGGGTTGGCGTGGTGCGGGAACACAAATACGGATGATGCGCCTCGCTTGCGTCGATCAAGCAATGCCAACGCAGGATGGGACAGAACGACATCACGCTTGCCTGTCTTGGTGGAGCTGAGGCTCAGTTTGTCGCTGCCAACTTCAGCCCAAGTCAGTCGCGCGATCTCGCCCGACCGGCATCCGGTCAACAGGATGAGCCGGATCGCATCGGCGACATCGCGCCAGCGAATTGGAGGCGCTTCCAACCATGCCCCGAGCTGTGCCAGTTGCTGCGCATTGAGAAGGCGCCCCCTCGCGCGCCGAGTATTGCGCCGTATCGGTTTCGAAGGATCAGGTGCGTCCGGAGGCAGAACACCTGTTTCACGTGCAAACTTCAGCATGCTCCGCAAATGCGAGAGAGCCTGATTGGCACCGCCCGGACTGGTGGTGCTGTATGTGTAAAACCACTCGGCAATGTCGCTGGTCGTGAGACGGTCGATTGCTTGGTCTCCGAGCGCAGGCAGGATCGAGCTGTTAAGATAGATCTGGACAGACCTGAGGGTCGTCGGCCTCCAGACCTGCCGTTTCGCCTTCAGGTATCTTTGCGCCAGTACATTCAGTTTAATGGCCGGTCTGTCGTCAGCAGCCAGCAGAGCGATATCCGGAGGCGCGTGCGCTGCGAGCAATTGGTGAGCTCGCGCCCGCGCCTCCTCAGCGCTCATGGTCAGGGTGTTGCCAAGCGTAACCCGCTTCGCCTTCCCATCGACCTTGAGGCGCAAGACCCAGGACTTTGTGCCGGTGGATTGAACCCTCAACGCGAACCCGCTCATCCGGTTGTCCGGGACCGCGTATTCCTTGGCGGCGGGCCGGGCGGCGCGGGCCGAGAGGTCACTCAGGTAAGTCGGTTCCTTGCGCATCAGCTTGCCTCCATTTCTGTCGTCGTTTCTCGCCGAGCGCGGTTATATGCACCGACCTTCTGGCGAAGCGTGGAAAAGCTCAGACCCTGCTGGGCCGCGAATTCGCGGACGGTCAGGCTCTGCGCGAGGAAAGCTGCCACCATCGGTGGTGGTTCTGGCATTACCTTCGGCGCGCGCTGCGAAAGGGTCCGCTCCAGATGTTCGGCCACGCGTTCAGCGGCCTGCCTGACAGGGGCTTCGGCAAACTGGGCATATCCTGCTGTCGTTTGAAGTTCAGAGTGTCCGAGCAGGCCGGAAACGGTGCGAAGCGGTTCGCCTGATGAAATGGCAACCGACGCGAAACCGTGGCGCAGGTCATGAAGACGGAGTGTCGGGAGGCCACTCTCGTTGCGAACTGTGTTCCAGATTTTGGCGACCCGCGCACCAGAGATGGGCTTATCCTTGATCGCGAAAACGAACGCGCACGTCATCGGCTGTTCAGCGATCAAGGCGAGCGCGGCTTTGCCGAGCCAGATTGCGCGCGTCCCGGTCTTGCTGTCGGGCAGGGCTGCGCGGTTCGCGTCCAGCATGTTCCATCGCAGGAGACGCGCTTCGGATTTGCGGCAGCCCGTTAGCGCCAAGAACCGGATCAGTGCGACGACAACTGGTTCGGTGTCTTCAATCCGTCGCAGGGCCTCACCAAGCCGTCCATAGTCCTGCTGGCTCAACCGATGGACTTCAAATCGGTTCTTGCGCCGCCGAAGCCCTTGGCACGGATTTGAGCCGGGCGGGCGTAGTCCGAGGATTTCTGCGTGCCGCATTACGCCCGAGAGAACAGCCAGCGCGCGGTTTCGTGTTCCCTGCGATCCTTGTGCGCGTGCAAACCACGATGCGACCTCCTGAGCCGTAATGGAGGCGATATCTCGGAATCCGAATTGAGGCAGGATGGAGCAGGCGAGGAGACTGCGATGGGCCTTCAATGTGGCAGGCTTCCAACTTGGCGTCCCATGGTCGAGGAAGCGGGCTGCAAACTCTGCGACAGTGGCTTTCGGGGTTTCGGGGATAAGCGGCAGCGGCGTCGTTTCACCGGTCAGTTCAGAAATCAGCGCGCGCGCCATGTCACGGGCTTGTTTCAACGAGAGTGATTTTTCTGAACCAATCGAACGCCGTACATTTCGCCCATCGGTCCAGATTTGAATATACCAAGCGGGTCTTCGGTCTTGGCGGTGGCGTAGAGCAAGACCCGGAACTTCACTGTCCCATTCAAAACGGTCGGCTGAACTGGCTTTTGGATTCTTCGCGGATGGTTTGATTTTGGCAGGCATAGGGTCTCTCCCGATGCTTCCCCATCAGGACAAAAAGTTTGCACATCCCGGGGAAGCTTCAGGACACACGGGGAAGAGAAAATCCGAAAGCCCGCATGCCTGTTCGATGCCGTCCCTGAAGCTTGTCAGGGTGGATTGGCTTCTATCTTGTCCCGAGTCTAAGACCCTGAAGGAACATAGAAAAACCAATCCGCATCGAACGCTCGACCTGTTCCAACTTGCCCCGATGTCTCCGCTGCTGCGAAGAACAAAGGGGGATGTTTCGTATCACACCCCATGCATGCAGCGGCTATGACATGAAGTGCCACATAGACTGCGAAGAGAAGCGTGACCCAGACCAGGATGAGAACCGGATCTAAGACGAAACCAGAGAGCTTGACCCAAACGCCCGATTAGAGAAGAAGACATTAGAAACTCGCCGTCATCAGGCGGTTGTTGACCCTGAGCGGACGCCAAATTTGAGCGCAACAGGAGACGAAATAATCGCACTGCAGGATGTCGCTCAGCGCCCGTAGGCAAACTTTGGCCTATAACTCTCAAGGAGAGCCGATTCCTCATCTTCCTCTTCATGCGGCTCGTTGGGTAATTCCTCGTTTGAAAGAACTGTGAGTGTAAAGCCATAGTTACCTAGGCCAATGACTTCTTCATCCAAGGCGATGTGAGCCGGCCCATCAAACCAATGCTGCAAGTTTGTGGGAGCGCACATTCTGCGCGCTTGCTTTACGTTGTCGGCATCAGCGTTAAAGTCACGCGTCGCAGTGCCCGGCAGTGGGTCACCCTTGCGCAGCATACGGATCCTTCCGAGCTGTTTGAAATTATCGGACAGAAAGGCGTAACAAACCTCATCCCCACGACTGACAATAATTGCCACAGGGTATGGAGAACATTCAGCAGTCCGAACTGCACTTGCCGTTAGCGAGCATTTAGATTGTGTCGCCAGGGTCTCAATCCCTTCTAAGCCTACGCCTTTTCCCGCGAGCAGCTCACGGACTAATTTTGAAGGCATCAAGAGGCCGGCCGCGAAATGATCGGCTTCCAATTCTATCGAGTTACTGCCTTCAGTGAAGCCCGCCCTAGATGCATGGATTATTCCAGTTTTGAGAATCTCCTCCGGATGCCCCTCCAGGAAATAATGGCCCAATTCGTGAGCAACTGTGAATCTTTGGAATCCGTGACTTTTGATGCTCGATGAATAGAAGATCGCGATCTGTTCGTCGTGGAATATGATGCCGCCACTCACGCCTGGCGGGCCAGCAGGCTTCTTCTCGACATGGATCCCCTCAGATTCTGCTATCTTGAAGGGGTCAATCGGAAAAGAATCGTAACCAAGTTCCCTAGTTTTTTTCTCACCACATTGACGGGCCCAGAGAAGACGAAATTTCCTCATTCTCTGTCCGCTCGCTTTTTTTCTCCCATCTGGTCAATCATCATCTGGATGAACTCTCGATCATGTCGGGTTAGGTGCTCTTCACCACGGAACGCCGTCGTTGCTCCCTGCATCGTATCCGATCGGCCCAATAGGTAGTCAGATGAAACAGAGAGAGCTTTCGCTAGCGCGCGAACGTTCGCGAATGAAGGTTTCCTGCGGTCTCGTTCGAAATGCCCGATCGCAGCAGGTTGAAGCCCTGTCAGCCTTGCCAAATCAGTTTGGCTGAGACCTCGGCTTTCTCGGGCGAATAGTAATCGCTGCCCAAAATTCGAATTTTCGTCAGTCATGCTTGACGCTACGTCCCTCATATGTCATTACATACGTATTCGTAGGTAACGTCGTCGCCGGAGGGCGATATTTTTTGACCCACGCTGCCTACGAATACGTAGTATTCATTATGACGGTTATATGTTCCCGTCAAGTTTTTTGAGGAGTTCCGAGACATGCCCAAGAATTCAGAAGTCACAAGCAAACGGGCAGCTTCAGCTGCATCGAAAGTGCTTAGAGATCCCAAGTCGAGCAAAGCCGCAAAAACTGCTGCAGCATCCGCACTAACTCAGCGCCCTAACCGCAAGAAATAAGAGGACATAGCAATGAAAGACAAGCCAGAGAAAGAAGTAGAAATTGTCGTCGATGGAACTGAGTATCAGTTCATCAAGAATGACGAAATTTCGTATGCAGAAGTTGTCGCATTTTCATACCCCGACTACGCCCAGCACCCGGAAATCACGTACTCGGTCACGTACACCCGGGGCCATGGCAACAAGCCGGAAGGAATCCTGGCGCCAAACGGATCAATAAAAGTCAAAGATGGGATGATCTTCCGTGTTAATCGAACTGGCCAATCATAACAGCGACATCAAGCAGCTCCTAGACAAGGGTTATGCACTCCGGTTCGACAGCAACCATCTTGTAGTCCGCGACATCCCATATCTGAATGCGGACGCGGAACTCTGCTGGGGCGCTTTTGTGGCGAAGCTTGTTTTCGTCGACAACATCCGTGTGCAGCAGGACAATCACCAGGTGTACTTCGCTGGTTCTCTTCCCCATGGTCTGGATGGCAATCCAATTCCCAACCTGGGCAACTGCGGGGCGACTCTACTGCTCGAAAAGTTAGATACCGTCGTTCAGCGGCAGTTCTCGAACAAGCCTCCAAACGGCTTCAGCAGTCTTTTCGAGAAGATCGAGCACTATCTCGCCCTGATCTCCGGCCCCGCCATGACTGGGCACGACGCCGACCCATTCACCTTCAACGTAGACCCCGATGTGGTGGAAGATTCTGTGTTCAAATTCCGTGACACGCTCACGAGCCGCGCCGAGATTGGTGATCTATCCTGTTTGCTGAACAACGAAGTCGTTGCCGTGATTGGTTTGGGTGGGACAGGCTCGTACATCTTGGACTTTCTTGTGAAATCTCCCGTGAAGGAAATCCGGGGGTTCGACGCAGACAAATACTATGTACACAACGCCTTCAGGTCTCCCGGAAAGCTCGACGGCGATGAATTGGGAAAACCAAAATCCGTAGTGTACTCAGACCGGTATTCCGGATTCCGCCATGGCCTGTCCCTGAAAGAGATTTACATCGACAGCTCCACACGTGCGGAACTTGACACCGTCACGTTCGCATTCGTTTGTGTCGACAAGGGATCGGCCCGCAAGGAAATATTTGACCTTTTGATCGAACTCCGGATTCCGTTTATCGATGTCGGCATGGGTCTCGATCGCAAGCGGGGTCCGATCAATGGCATGTTGCGTGCAACAACCTACGAAGTTGATCAAGCTGAAAACATCCGCGATAAGGAACTCGCCGAAATGGCGGATCATCCCGACGATGAATACCGCAGCCAGATCCAAATCAGTGAGCTCAACGCGTTGAATGCCTGCCTAGCTGTCATCCACTTCAAACAGTTGAAGGGGTTTTATGTCGATGAGCATGCACCCTACAATCTGTTATTGGACGTGGGTCAGCTGAAGATATTCTCGGAAAGTCCCAATGACTGAAATCATTCTCCAGCATGTGCGCTCCATACCGAAAGAACTTGAGCCTGAATTTCTGTACGTTTCTCTCGACTACGGTGTCGCCGCTCATTTATGCGCCTGCGGGTGCGGGAACAAGGTAGTCGTGCCTCTGGGCCCAGCCGAATGGAGGTTTTCCGAGTTGGATGGCAAGCCCACGCTTTCTCCATCGATTGGCAATTGGCAGCTACCGTGCCGTTCGCACTATGTTATTCGGAATGGGCATATCCACTGGTCAGGCCAGTGGTCCGAAGAGCAAGTGCTTGTAGGTAGGAAAGCAGAGCAGGCCAGAAGAAAAGAATATTATACGGAACTTGCGCGTGAACGGGTTTGGTGGCGCAGGGTCTGGAAATGGCTGCTCGGCTTGGTTCGCCGATAGTCGCTATCGACGAAGCAATCCGCTCGAAATACTAATCGGGAATTTTAAGCGCTGTACTCTGCCGGTATGTTGAAACAAAGTGCTTACGTCTTCTCACGGGATCAAACAGCCTAAAATTACAAACGAAATAGAGGTCCGGTGATTGTCGGTTTTAACCGGATCATTGGACGATTGAGCGGCAGTATAGAGGGTCACCATTCGGATGGCGGGAAGGAACTTGTGGCGGACCCACGGCGTCCAAATTAATAGTGGTCGCACTTGCAATAGGGCTACTTTTTCGCTGACGCGACTAGGTCCAATATTTCGGTCCAAGAGCCATTCACAGCTTCGACCATTTGCAAGAATTCTACGACATCAATTCGCCGCTCTCCCAATTCGATCTTCGCAACATAGGATTGTGGTACACCCAAAATATCCGCAACGTCTTGTTGGGACAGTCCTGCACTGTGCCGTGCGGACTTTAGCTCCTGAATGAGTACGCGATGCGCGCGAGATCTGAGAGATTTGTTCACCGCAGCCCCAAGTAAAAACCTGTTGCTTTGGTAATCCCAATGTCGGATAATCCCATTTTAGGATGAAATTATAAGCCGCCGCGTTATGTCTCCAGCCTGAACTGTCGGTCTGAGTGACAACCAGAAAGTTCAACCCCGCAACCCGAGCCCTCGATGCAGGATCACAAATTCGCTCACGGTTTTCCCCGCACATCACCGCTGCGCCATCCCGGCATCGCCACCGTTACGGCAGGACCCGCACGCGTTTCCGTCCCCGATCGCGCACGATCGCGCCACGCTGCAGGCCATGACCCTCGTGTCACCCCCACCCTCACCAACCTCTACCACCTCCACCATCCCGAACTCCTCCGCTTCAGCCGATCCCGCATCGGCAATGCAGAAGACGCCGAAGACCTGGTCCAGGAAGCCTTCATCTCCGCCAGCCGCGCCTATTCCGACAAGCCCGTGGAAGAGCTGCGCCCGCTATTGTTCACGATCCTGCGCAACCTCACGCGCGACTATCTGAAATCGGGCTATGGAAGGAGCCGGCGCATGACTGCCGAGATCAGCGAGATGGGTGACAGGCTGGCCTGCCACCGGACAGTAACCCCTGAACAACAGGTCATGGATGCGCAATTGCTGGCGATTGCGCAAACAGCGATTGATGCCCTGAAGCCCCGCCAGCGCGAAGCCCTGATGCTGCACCGGCTGGAGGGCCTGACCCATGACCAGATCGCCAGGCGCCTCGCCGTGTCGCCAAGAACCGTCCGGAGTGATATAGCCGAAGCACTGGCGGCGGTCGCGAAAGCCCTCTCGCGATCGGGCGCCCCGCGTCCCGACAAGGCTGAGTGATACGCACGTGATGAATGACAATGATGCGGAGACGGGCCGGCTTGATGCCGCGGCGCGCTGGTATAGCGAACTGCAGGACCCGGACGTGGACCTGGAGACATGGGACGCGTTCCGGGCCTGGGAGCGCGACCCTGACAATGCAGAAGCCTATCGCCAGATCGAAGCCAGCCTCGCGATCGTGGACCGGGGCCTGCGCGCGGGCAGGGGAGCGACAACACCCGACGCTCCACCCGAACCAGCCAAGCGGACAAGGCTCCGCATGGCCACCTGGCTGACAGGCCTCGCGGCTGTCCTGGCCCTCGCCGCCACAGTCTTCGCGCTCGCCAATACCGGCACCAGCCCGCCGCCCCTGACCTATGCCACTGCCGTGGGGGAGCAGCGCAGCGTCACGCTCGCTGATGGAACCGTGATCACGCTCAACACGGACACGGCGCTGGACGTAGCGTATACGAGCCGCGAACGCCACGTCACCCTGTCACGCGGGCAGGTCCTGTTCGAGGTCGAAAAGGCCAAGGCACCTTTTATCGTCGAGGCAGGTACAAGCCGTACGCGCGCGCTCGGAACGCAATTCGACATCTATGCGCAGCCAGCCGGTGTGGCTGTGACCCTGCTGGAAGGCTCGGTCAGCGTTTCGACATCTCCGGAACAGAAGAGCCTGTTCGGTTTCGGCAAGGCAACACATCCCGCCGATCCGGAGGGCAGGGTGCTGGCGCCCGGGGACCGGCTCGAGATTGCAGGCGATGGCAGCCAGACCGTGTCCAGGGTCGAACCCGGCGCCGCGCTGCAATGGCGCAGCGGAAGTGTCCAGTTCGACGATGTGACACTGGCCGACGCGGTCACCGAACTGAACCGCTACTCAACCACCCAGATCAGGGTGCCTAATCCCGACCTCGCAGCCGAGCGCCTGAGCGGAACATTTCCAACAGGAGAACCAGAGGCATTCGTCGCGAATATTGCCCTTTTCCTGCCGGTCCGGATTGAACGGTCCGCAAGCCTGATCACACTCGTACCGGACAACGCATCGGCGCCCTGACCTGGTCCGACGGCATGGCAGTCGGACAGGCAGAGGGGCTCCGGTGGCAGAGAATCATCCACGGCAAGCCGGCCGCAGCCAGCATCACTTCCTCAAGAAATCCGGTGCCGAGCAGCCGTTCGTGATGTGACCGGATCAGGTCGGCTGATTACATGGCGATTGCACCATCCGCCTGGAGTGCTTCCACGGCTTCAAACGGCCCGGCAAGTTTTTCCGGCGCGGTAGTCATGCCGGTTCATTTCTCAACTGCGTGTCGTGTGCAAAGCTTAGCTTATCAGGACGTACAAGTTTTAGCTTATTGCGCTCAACGCATCACGCATCTTCCGAAATGTCCAATTCTGGAAGTGAACGCTTAACCGGGTTCCACAGCTAATTACAACCTGACGCATATTGGCGTTCAAGTCTCTTTGTGGTCGTCTATTCCAACGCCAAGAAGCCAGGATGGAATGGGCTGGCGCTTATGGGGCGTCCGGTGTTAGGGTGCCAGCTTATCAAAGCCTTGGGGCAAACCCGGTGATGCGTTCAAGTATTGCATCGAAAGCGACCTGGTCCCGGTAGTAAAGTGCGCGCGTTCCGGCATAGGCAACTGCATAATTCTTTCGCGTTTCGGCATCGCTGAGGAGGAAGGCTTCATTCCTGGTGAGGTCTGCTTCATCATCTTGCCGAAAGCGTTTGGCCTTGTGTTCCAGATACGCCTCTGTGCCGATGAATTCCTGGACCGAATTGTCGCCAAGAAGGCAATAGACATCGTAATAGTGCCGCATGAAATTCATCGGCATGTCTCCGTTTTCCTGATGCAGGCGGTACTTGGTCGAAATCGTCTGGAGCTTTTCGACAAATGTATAGCCCGGCTCGTAACAGGGCACGTCGATCGCGCGGTTGTCGATGAGGCCTCCGATCCCGCTCGCTGCGGCAAGATCATAGGCCCAGGATGAGATCGCGCAAGGCCGGTTCGGCGCCACCTGGTCGAAGCCGGCTTCGAGCAATATGCCTTCTTTCAATCCGTCCGGCAGCGGATGGATTGGCTCATATAGGAGGCGGATGCCCGCACCCCGATATTGCGGCAAGTCGTCAAACCCGGTGTCACGCTCGACCGCGGCAAAGCCCGCAATCCTGATCCGCGTGGCCAAGTCGTCGAAAAAGGCAAGGCGCGCCGCGGCATGGGCCGGCTTTCCATGGTTCGGTCCATATTTGAGGTCGGTCTCCGGGTGGATGAGGATGTCGATGTCTTCCGAGAACCGGTCAATCAGTCCGTAGCCTTTGGACAGGGACGTGCCGCCCTTCAGTTCGAAGGTGAAGCCGAGTTGCTGCAGGCCCCACAGGCCATGCATGATCCAGTAGTCTTTTTCGACAAGACCGGGATCGACCTGTTCCTGTCTCGCGGCGACCGCGATCAGGTCCGGAAAATCCGGGAGTTCATGCAGCAGCATCAGTCCGACGCCGCCATGTCGTCTGCAAGAACCGGTTCAAGAAGACGCGCAGCGCGTGCTGACCCGAAATCCTTCACGGCGCGTGCAAGCCGGGTCCGGTCCATGCTGCGGGCGCGCGACAGCGCTTTCGGCAAAACCGCCGCCTTGTCCTCCGCCAATCGGCCCAGATTGTGCAGGAGGTCGACCAGGAGAAATTCCACGTTCAGGCTGGACGGCACAGATGCGCGCATCCGGAAGTCATAGGGACGTCCGTCCAGTTTGAAGTGTCCGTGGCGTTTGCGGTTGTAAACCACAGGTTCGTTGTAGAGCTGCGTCGTGCCGAGGCCGAGACTGTTATACGCGTTCGGTGAGACCATGAGAAACCGGTCATCTCCCAGGAATGTCTCCACCAGCTTTTCCGGACTGGCGGGTGCTGAGCCGAAACGGGTCTTGCGCGGCGCCATGTAGAGTCCCGGACCGACCTTTTCGAGCCTGCCTTCGTCCAGCAACAGGCGGAGATGCCGGTCGATGGCATTGGACCAGCGCGCAAGATCCTTGCGCCGGTACACCTGTCCCGGACGGAGCCGCTTTTTCAGTTCTGCCGTGGCCGTCATGTTTGCCTCCATCTGTGTCCATATAGGTGACCGCCCTCCTTAAATGCAAGTAATATCATTAAAAATTCATGCATATTGTGTGTGAGTATGGTCTTGTCTAAAGAGAGCATATTGCTAACAATCTGGAGCCGGCATTTGCTGTCGCTCCTCTTCGGGCTGTCGATGCGACAGGGCAAGAAGAGTTGATCGGAATTGTTTCTTGAAAAATGCGCTGAACCGCTGCTCAACCCCCAAGATCAGGGGGCCTGATCCCGACCTCGCCGCCGAGCGGCACGTTCCGGGCAGGTGCGCCGGAGGAATTTGTCGCCAATATCGCACTCTTCCTGCCCGTCGGCCCCGCGCGGTCGGGCCAATACATCACGCTTGTGCCCACCCGTTGCTCCAGGCCCTGACGTATTTATCCTGCCCGGCCACTTCGGCTCTCAGCCATCCGGCTTCGCTAAATGATCTCAAAATTCTTGAAACTTTCACTATTTGCAAGTATTGAGAACTTTATGAGCAAGCTCGTCCAGACCCTGAAAGATGCCGGCTATGCGCACCGCCTGTTCACGGACAGGCAATTGGCGCGCCTTGTCGATGGTGGAGACGCGCGTCGGTATGGTCTCGTGAACCGCGCGCTCAAGGATGGATCGCTGACCCGTATCAAACGCGGGCTGTATGCGCTGGGCGGGCCGGACACGCAAAGCGCGCCGCACCCCTTTGCCGTCGCCCAGGCATTGGTGCCCGGCAGCTATGTCTCGTTCGAGACGGCCCTGTCCTATCATGGCTGGATTCCGGAAGCGGTCTACACGACCGCGAGCGTGAACACGGGACGCAAGACTCTGACCCGGGACACGGAGCGGTTTGGCCATTTCAGCTTCCATCCGCTGGCGATTGCGCCCTACCAGTTTCTCGTCTCGGTCGACCGGATCGGGATGGGCAAGTCTGTCGCCCTGGTGGCCCAGCCGCTGCGTGCCCTCATGGACCTGGTAGCCTTGCGAAAAGCGAACTGGGCCGGTCTTGACTGGATTGAGCAGGGCCTTCGGATCGAGCGGTCCCGGCTGACGGCGCTGCAGCGCAGTGATTTTGATGCGCTTCGCGATGTCTACAAGCACAGGCAGGTGCGACTGTTCCTGGACGCATTGGAACAGGCCGTGATGGGTCTCAGACAATCGGGCAGCCTGTCCGGGAAAGGCACCGATGATTGATCTCATTCAGGAGAAGCTGCGATCCTATGGCGCGAAGAACCGCCTGGAAGAGGAGAATGCAACAAAGGAGATCATGCAGGAGATCGCCCTCTATGCGCTCTGGAAGGCGGATTTTTTCGACGTCGCCGTGTTTCAGGGCGGCACGAGCCTGCGCATCCTCCATGGCTTGCCCCGGTTTTCGGAGGATCTTCACTTCATGCTCCTGGCACCGGACCGGACATTCAACTGGGCCCCTTATCTGGGCGCCTTGATGGACACGTTTGCCGCGTTCGGTATTCGCCCCGAGGCGAAACCGAAGGGGGACATGGACAAGCGTATTCGTGCTGCGCTGATCAAGGACACATCGATCGCCGGCCAACTTGACCTGGCATTCTCAGACCGCCAGCCTGACCAGAAAATCAGGATCAAGCTCGAGATCGATGTCGAGCCCCCGGCATTTTCCACTGACGCCTGGACGTTCCTTGATTTTCCGGCAGACCATGAAGTGCGCCACCAGGACCTCGCGTCGAATTTTGCCCTGAAGATTCATGCCCTACTTTGCCGGGACTATCTGAAAGGCCGGGACTGGTATGATTTCTCCTGGTACGTGGCCAGGGGCGTCTTCCCGAACCTGGCGCACCTTCAGGCCGCGCTCATCCAGTTCGGCCCCTGGAGTGGCCAGAAGGACCTGAAGGTTGACACGGCCTGGCTGAACCGCGCGCTCGGAGATCGGATTGATACGGTGGACTGGGAGGTGGCGCGAACCGATGTCCGCCGCTTCCTGCGTCCGGATGAGCTGAAATCGCTCGATCTCTGGAGCCCGCGATTCTTTAGCGCAAAGCTCGCAAAACTGATTGCCAGCGCGCGGTAGGGCTGCATCCCGACTTTGCACCGCCAGGCTGGAGAGTCCCGCTCGGAGTGCCAGATCCTGCCCAAGACAATCATGCGCCAGACAGTCAAAAACAGGACTGCCACATCCTCTCACCAACTCGTTGAACATACTGAGCGTCCGGAGCGGACCCCGGACGAGGCCAAGCAATCCGGAGGGGTCCTGTTCAACAAGAAATTATTCAAAACGCAGCTGTTCAGCGCCGCGGCGGAAACCATCATCCTGTCGTCCGGCATGGGCGGCGCTCAAGCCGAAACGCCCGCGCCGGCGAGATAGCACGCGTTCAGCATCGAGGCAGGGACGCCCGGCCATGTGGTGCCGGCGTTCGTCGCCCAACACCCATCCTGTCTACCGGGGCGCTTCCTCACAGCCTTCCGCTTCCAGGACATAAGCGGGAACACGAACACAAAATACGGCCAACTTTCACCAGATCACGTCAGCATCTATCTCATCGACCGTCCGGGAGGACATCCCGGATCTTCCCAAACCGCGGCGTGAAGGGTTGCCTTTAATCGGCGGAGCTTGTTATTAAAGAATAAATGGTTATTCTTTAATAGTGATGATGGCTTATTAAAGGATGCGGCATGGATCAGGACTCCCTCAGCGGGCGGATCGGAACGTATGCGACGAGTTCCGTCGCGGGCGAAACAGTGCGCGCCTATGTCCCAAAGCCTCTGCCGCCTGAGCCGGGACTTGATCTGACAGGCCTGTCAGGGCTGGTCAGCGAAGCCATGTATGCGCTGGGCAGGCTTGACGGCGTTCGTTCGGTTGCGCCGGATACGTCGCTGTTTCTCTACATGTATATCCGCAAGGAGGCCCTTCTGTCGTCACAGATCGAGGGCACACAATCCTCGCTTTCGGATCTCCTGCTCTATGAAGAAGCCGAAGCGCCAGGGGCGCCCGTCGATGATGTCGAGGAGGTCTCAACCTATGTGGCTGCCCTGAATCATGGGCTCGAAAGATTGCGAAGCGGGTTTCCATTCTCGGTGCGACTGATGCGGGAAATGCACGCCATCCTGCTCGCCACGGGACGGGGGAGTACCAGGCAGCCTGGAGATTTTCGCCGGTCACAGAACTGGATCGGCGGAACGCGGCCTGGAAATGCCCTGTTCGTGCCGCCACCGCCAAATCTTGTTGAAGACCTGATGCGCGATCTTGAACGCTTCCTCCATGAGACGGAGAGCGGCTTGCCCCCTGTCATCAAGGCGGGTCTTGCGCATGTTCAGTTCGAGACGGTGCATCCCTTTCTTGACGGCAATGGCCGTCTCGGCAGGCTCCTGGTTACACTCTACCTTTGCGAACAGGGTATTCTCGAAGAGCCGCTTCTATATCTCAGCCTCTATTTGAAGACGCACCGAACCACCTATTACAGGCTGCTCCAGGAAGTCCGTGAACATGGCCGCTGGGAAGCATGGCTGGAATTCTTCCTGACCGGTGTGCGTGATGTTGCGCGCCAGGCCCATGAAGCCGCGCGGACGATTGAAGCCATGTTCATTGCAGACGCTGAAAAGCTGACCCGTCTTGGCCGTGCTGCGCCGACAGCCAGACAGATATTTCGTGTCCTGCAGACCCAACCGCTCGTTACCATCGCCACGGCTGCCGAGCGGGCAGGCGTCTCCTTTCCTGCCGCAAACACCGGGCTTCAGAATCTTGAGAAGCACGGCATCGTCTCCGAAGTCACGGGACGTACACGCGGGCGTGTCTTTGCGTACACGCGGTATCTGGGTCTGCTGAGTGAAGGCACCGAGCCTCTGGCTTGATCGCCATCTGATGCGTGCGGGCCTGTTGTCGTCAGGTCGCTGTTAACCTGGGAATACCTCACTCAATTTCCCAGCAGACGGGAGCTGGGCGGACGGTGTCTGAGCCAGAGCGCGGTCGCCGCGCCCTTCGGGCTGGCGCGTCCGATCTATCGATCAGGCGGTCACCTGTTCCGCCATAGTCCGCAATTCTCCTGCCGCTTATTTTCCCTCACTCGTTGAATGCCCTGAGCGTCCGGGGCGAACCCCTGACGCGGGTCAGGCAATCCGGAGGGGTCCATGTTCAATATGTCACTATTCAAAACGCGGCTGTTCAGCGCTGCAGCTTCAACCATCATCCTGTCAGCCGGCATGGGCGGTGTTAATGCCGAAACGCCAGCGCCGGGCGGTGAGGTCGCGTTCAACATCGATGCACCCATGCTCGGCGACGCGCTGCGCGCGTTCGGCGCCCAGTCGGGCACGCCCATCCTGTTTTCCGAATCGCTTGTGGTCCGGCGCGCGGCGCCGGGACTGAACGGGACCTTCGCGCCGGCCGACGCGCTGGACCGCCTCCTTCAGGGGAGTGGGCTCGAAGCCGTGAAAGGGCAGGGCCAGGCGGTTATCATCCGGAAACGAACAGACGCGCCTGAGCCGGTCGTTCCGCCTGCACGTCCGCCGCGGGAGGAAGCGCCCGCCGAGACCCTGCCTGATTCATCCCGCGCCAAGGCTGACCCCGGCACACTGAGGATCGATACAGTCACTGTGACGGGCACCAGCCTGAGGGGCATTGCGCCGGAAAGCTCTCCGCTGCAGATCTACAGCCGGGAGGATATTCTCGGGTCGGGCGTGACGACAACAGAGCAATTCATCCGCACCCTGCCGCAGAATTTCGGCGGCGGGTCGACCGAATTCACCTCGCAGGGCCTGCCGACGGACGGCAATTCCCAGCGCAATTCTACCTATGGCTCCGGCGCCAACCTTCGGGGACTTGGCTCAGGCGCGACCCTGACCCTGCTGAATGGCAACCGGGTCGCACCGACCTCCACCATCGGCGATTTCGTCGACCTGTCGATGATTCCCGTGTCGGCGCTCGAACGGATCGATGTCCTCAGCGACGGCGCATCATCGATCTACGGTGGGGACGCTGTCGCCGGTGTCATCAACCTCGTCTTGCGCGACGATTTCGACGGAGCGGAGACAGGACTGCGATATGGTACGGTGACGGATGGCGACATGGAGGAGGTCCGGTTCAGCCAGACGCTTGGCAAGAACTGGGCGGGTGGCAACATAATCGGGACCTATGAGTATATGGACCGTGACGCCCTCGGTCTGTCGGACCGTCCGGATATTGCCGCGCCGACATTGCTGAACGGCGGTCCCATCAATGTCATTGATGCCTTCGACCTCCTTCCCCAGCAGACCCGCCACAGCCTGGTCCTGTCAGGACGTCAGGCCCTGGGCGACCGACTGGAGATCGCATCGACGGCGCTCTATTCCGACCGCAAGGTCGAAAGTTCCTCAGTCGGTATTGCCAATACGACCTCTGTTGCGAAAAGCTGGATTGAATCGGAAAGCCTCTCGGCGACGTTTTCTGCCGACTATATGCTCCGGCCTGACTGGAGCCTCAAACTGGACGGGACATATAGCCGGATCCGGAATGACAATGTCCAGCAGATCATTCTTCCCGCCGTTGCTACGCCCTCCGAGGCAAAGACGGAGTCTTCCCTCTGGTCGGTTGGTCTTCTCACGAGGGGCGACCTGTTCGCACTGCCTGGCGGAACCATTCATGCCGCACTGGGCGGACAATTCCGCCGGGAGGACTTCGCGCTTCGCCAGGTCGGCATGTCGCCCCTGCGCGATGGCACGCGCGACATCTCGGCCGTGTTTGCCGAACTGCTCATCCCGCTTGTCGGGACGGAGAACCGGATTCCCGGAATTGACCGGCTGGAGCTGAACCTGTCTGGCCGGATAGATGATTATTCCGACTTCGGATCGACGGCCAACCCGAAGGCGGGCCTTCTCTGGGTCCCCGTCGACAGGCTCAAGCTCCGAGGGTCCTACAGTACGTCCTTTGCGCCTCCGACACTCGGGCAATCGGGCGCGAACGACCGGGCCGTGGGGGTTCTGCCCTATGACTTTATCCGCAACATACTCGCCATTCCGCTCCCCGATCCGTCACTGGCGGGCGTCAACTACATGATCACGATCGGCACGGCGCCCGATCTGGATCCTGAAACGTCAACGACCTATACGGCCGGATTTGACTATGAGCTGAT
Organism: uncultured Alphaproteobacteria bacterium; assembly: GCA_963973995.1. GTDB lineage: Bacteria > Pseudomonadota > Alphaproteobacteria > Caulobacterales > Hyphomonadaceae > Hyphomonas. Next base: position 516,536 of record CAXBCO010000002.1, on the reverse strand, counting down.
GCGCGGTCGCCAGTCGCTGACGCTGAGTGGCAGTTATTATGACATCCGTTTTGAAGACCGGCTCGGTGTGACGCCTGTCCCGGGAAATCTCAACGCGAATTATGCGCCGGGATTCGCCTTCGCCGATTCAGGCCTGTTCCCGGAAGGGACGGTTGTCTTCTTCCCGAGCGAGGCTCAAATTGCGGCCGTGATTGACTCCCTCAGCCGTCCGGTAATCTTCGCGGGCGGTGCGACGGCGTTGGAAAATATCGGCTTCATCAACAATGTATCCCTGACCCGCAATCTGGCCTCGACAGAGACAAGCGGACTCGACCTGCAAGTGTCTTACGAGACGGACACGGATGCCGGCCACCTGTCTGTCTCGCTCAATGGCAACTATATCCTCGATTTCGTGCAGCGCGCGTCCGATACGACGCCTGCTGTGGAAACCCTCAACACGCTCTATTATCCGGTCGACCTTCAGATGCGGGGACAGGTGGCCCTTGCGCGCGGCAATCTCACCAGTTCGCTCTTCCTCAACTATGTCGACAGCTATGCGACCGACAAGACCGCTGCGGCGAGCCGGATCGATTCCTGGACGACTGTCGACCTGTCATTGTCATGGGCCTTCGAACCGTCAACGCCGGGCTGGCTCAGCGGCAGCGCGCTCAGCCTGTCGGTCACGAACCTGTTCGACAAGATGCCGCCCCGGACGCCGCCCCTGACAGGCTTTACCATTACCGGGTTCGACCCCGCCAATGCCTCGCCGCTCGGGCGGTTTGTCGCGCTCGAACTGCGCAAGACCTTCTAGATGCGCGTCCCGGTCCTGTCGCGATATCACCGGCCGCCGCGCCCCAGAATTCGGCAGCAACGCGGCGGCCGGCTCCGGCCCTGGAGTGTTCTCATCGCCGCGATCGCCGTGAGCCTGATCGGAGGGGCAGGGGCTTTGCGCGCAGATCCCGCGCCTGTCCAGCGCCACAATCTCAGGCTGGAGGATGTCCTCGCTACGGAAGGTATCGGCGCAGCGCAATTTTCCCCGGATGGGCGCTGGCTGGCCTATAACCTGGTGCCGCCTTACGCCCGGCTTTCGGATTATTCCTACTGGATGCGGGCCTATGGCCTCAGCGGACACCAGCTCTGGGTCAAGGCGATGGACAATGGCGCCGCGCCCTCCCTGCAGCCAGGTCTCGATCCGGGCGCCACCAGTTTCCTGATGGGCTTCTCGCCCGGCAGCACGCATGTTGTCGTCCTCGAGCACAAAAGCGGCCGCTTCCGGCTGGTGGCGTGCCGCACCGGCGAGGCCAGCTGCGTCCGGTTCGATCCCATGCCGGACATCCGGGACCGGTATGTCAGGGCAGAGGACTGGAATGCGCATCTGGTCTGGACATCGGAGGACACGTTCGTAATGCCGGTTCGCGATGACGTGCTTCCGGGTTCGGAAATGCGAAATCGTGCCGCAACCGGTACCTTTCTCTGGCAGGCGTGGAACAGGGCATGGTCGGGCCATGGGGCGACTGCGTCCGAAGCTATCAGCACGGGCCGCGACCGTTCGGCAGACTGGGCCGCAGGCGACCTGGTCGAATTCAGCATACGGACCGGCCGGGTGGCGATCCTCGCGGCGGGACGCTACACTGGCGTGCGGGCCTCGTCGGACGGCCGGTTCCTGCTGGCGGCGCGCGTCGCCGAGCGCGAGCGGCCCCCGGCGGACGCGCGCCCGATTGCAAGCGAAACCCACCCGATTTTCGACAGGCACTACGCGCTGAGCCTGATCGACCGGACGCGCGGTGCGGTAAGGCAGGCGGGGCAGCCATTCAACGTGGATCCGGGCTCCCTGACCTGGTTGGAAACGCCGGAACGCTTTGCCGTTTTTGGCTGGGACCAGGACGAAAAGCCGGAGGACGGGCGGTTTTACATTGTCGATACCGCAACACTCAATGCGCACCCGCTCAGCCATGCCGGTCTGGCCCTTACCAACAGAAGGCAGGATCCGGATTTCAAATGGTGGCCGGGTCCGGCCCGTGCCGCCCTCCTGGAATCGGGCCTCGCTGTTCTTGCCAGGCCGGTCGGGGACGTGCGGCAGGACTGGTACCTGTTGTGGGGCGGCGCCGCACCGCTCAACCTGTCGGCTGGGCTGGATGAGCCGTCCGGTGATCTTCTCACTGTCGACCGCAGCGGCATCACGCTCATGGCGGACGGCGCAATGTACCGGCTGACCGCCGATGGTGATCCTGCGCGTCTGATGCAGGAGGGGGCCCGGTTTTCGGGTCCGGTTGCCGATGCGGCCAATCCGGCCGATGCCCGGTTCGTGGATTTCACGCCCACAGCGCCGCGGATCGGTGAGGACAACAGCGGGGACCTGATACTGGCGCAAAGCGAATCCGGCACCGGAGATACCGGGATCTGGTTTGGTAGTATCCGGCCTGGCTCGGCCTCCTGGCGTCACTTTGCCCTGAACAGGCCAGCCGCTCATGTCCTCGCGGCGTCAGCGCGGGCGCAAGCGGCGGTCGTCACGGTAAAGGAGGGTGGCGCGACGCGTCTACTGCTGATCGGCAAAGACTCAGTCTCCACCGAACTGGCCCGGATCAACGCACACCTGAATGCGGTGCATTCGCCGGGGACGCGGACAATTTCCTACGCGCTTCACGATCCCCAGGGCGCGGCGCCGCCCCGGCCCGTGACAGCCTGCCTGCTCCTGCCGCCCGGTTATGATCCCGCCAAACGCTATCCTGTCCTGATGGAAGTCTATCCGATCGGGATTGGCGGGAACTGTCGCACGTACACGGATTATCCAGCACCGGGCGCCGTCGTTCCCGAGCTCTGGACCTCGCGCGGGTTCATCTATGTCCTGCCCTCAATTCCCCTCGATCTTGCAAGGACACCGGACGATCCGCTCGGCGGGCTGGGCGACCTGCTTGGCCAGACCGTAGACGCGCTTGCAGATACGGGTCCTGCCGATCCGGACCGGATCGTCCTTTTCGGCATGAGCCAGGGCGGCATCGCGTCGCTGGTTGGCGCCACCCAGTCGGACCGGTTTGCAGCCGTCATATCGATCAATGGCTGGGCAGACTATTTCAGCCATTACTTCGGGGCGCGGGGATTGATGCGCTATTTTCACCTGGATCAGAACGGGGGTGACAACCGCTGGCGCTACGAATGTGCCCGCGAGGGGCCCAGTCATGATTGCCCGTTCGGATTCGGGGTCACGGCACTCGCCGATCCGGAGCGCTATGCGCGCACGAGTCCCGTCGCAAAAGCCGACAGCATCACCGCCCCTGTTCTACTCGTCCATTCGGATTTCGATTATTTCGGCATGGCCCAGTATGATGAAATGTTTGGCGCGCTCTATCGGGCGGGCAAGGACGCACGCTACGTACGCTATTGGGGAGAGGGCCACGGGCCTTCCTCGCCGGCCAATATCAGGGACCTGTGGATGCGGATCGATGCGTTCCTCGCCGAAAGCGGTGTGGCCGTCTCGCAGGCGGAACCGGATCGGTCGCACTGACCCGCCTCAGGCATGGCGACAGGGACTTCACGGAGCGTTTGCTAGCGCGTCCAGCGGCCGAGCCATGCCTCGATGACATAGCAAACGAGGATCATGCGGCCGAATGTGTCGACCCCATAGGAACCCGGCCGCAACGCCGCCTCCACGTCAGCGCGGTTAATCAGTCCGTTCGCGACAAGGGCGCCGTTCATCAGCGTGTCTGCGAGCAAATCCCGGTTTGCCTTCAGCTGCTCAATATAGAAGCGGGAAGCATCGCCCTTCGATCGGCGCAGGCGTATCTGGTCAGGAAGGCGACCGGCAAAGGCCTGCCGGACCAGACCCCGCCCGCGACCTCCATGGCAGAGGAGATAGGTGGGCAGTTGCAGGCAGAGTTCGACCAGCGGCTGGGATATCAGGGGGTGGACGGTCTCGTCCGTGCCGGGCAGGGCGAGGCTCTCGCGTATCTGGATCATGTGCGCGAGGCCGGAGACCTGGGCGAACTTGGCCGGGGGCAGGCCTTCGGGAGCGCATGCCCAGACAGGCAGTAGATCGGAAGCATTGAGCCGCTCGTGGGTCAGCCGGTTGAGCCCTGTCTGGCGCTCCCTGATGCTGCGGATCGCGGAGGTCTCACGCGGTCCTGCAAGAACCTGGGAAAGGCTTTCTGCGAGCACCTGCCAGACCGATCCACCAGACACTCGGGCCGCGGCCAAGAGTTCATGCGCCGCCCGCCGGCCAGGCCCGTGGCGGCGCAGATAGTCGGCGAAGATGAGCGGGTCGCGGGTTTCGAGAAACAGGTGGTCGCCCCCTTGTCCCGTGAAGACAGTGCGGCCTGCCAGGCCAAGGGCCTGTCGACGTTCGGCATCCGCGCGTCGCCCCAGGAATTCCCGGAAGGGCCTAGCTGAGAGCGGGTGACAGTCGGGGGGCGGTAGCGGGTCGGCAGGATCAATCAGGCATTCCGCGAGCTCAATCCCGAGATCGCGGGCGACCGCTCGTGCCTGTGCGGCTTCCGGTGGATCGCCGCCTCGCAGGATGAAATGCACGGCGCGCATGTCCAGCGCGCCAGGTTCCTGCATCAGGCAGGCGGCGACGATTGCGGAGTCGAGACCGCCCGACAGGTTTAGCGCGAGATGCGGACACGCCTGGCCCCAGGTCCGAACGACACAGGACGTCGTCTCGCGCAGGCATGCTGCGGCCTCCTCCGGCGCGGGCTCCAGTGCGTTCCGTGCGACCTGTCTCGGATCCCAGAGCGCTTCTTTCCGCACCCGGCCGCCAGATACATGTAACCGGCATCCGCCGGCCAGCTCACGGACACCCCTGAGGCCGGATTGGCCCGGCTGGATCTTGTCATAGGCCAGAAGGTTCGCGATGAAATCCAGGTCCGGGTCGAAGCGGATCCAGTCAGGCAGCGGGCAGACTTCGAGATGGGAGAAGACGAGGGTGACGCCCCGTGTCTGGCAGTAGAAACACGGAATGGAAGAGGTCGGCTCGGTCAGCACGACCGTGCCGTCACTGCAGGCCAGGAAGGCCAGGTATGCGCCCCAATAGTCCGTCATCAGGCTCGCGCCGCGGGAGCTGGCAATCCGCCTGCCTGCCTCCTGGTCAAGGATGGCCAGGGGCGGGACGGGGATGCGCGCGCAGGCGCGGCGAAACAGTCTTCCGAACACGGCGCCAGAGACCTCGCCGGCTGGAATGGACAGGACATGACGCCCGGTTGTACCCGAGGTAAGATCGTGGAGCACGCATCCGGCGCTGACAGCGTGGCGGGCGGCTTCCGGCGCGCCGCGACGAACGCAACGGTCAATGTCGCTGGCGGCGGCGGCTGCGTCCGGATCGGCTGGATCCCAGATGAGGGCAAGACAGGACGGCAAGGGCTTGCAAACCTCTCAGATCACCATGAGCGTCTGATAGTCGGCGCAGGTATCCCGCTCCTCGTTGAGGACGATACCATTGCGCGACACCCAGCAATGGGCCGCGAAGGGTGACAGGCGAACGCCGAAAATCCAGTCGGCATCGACCCCGTAATGCGCCAGGAACTGCAGGAGGAGCATGCTCCGAAGGAAGCAGGCATCGTGTATGCTGACGCAATAGGGTGTGAGGGCATGAAAGCTGCGGGCGAGATCGATTGCGCGCGCGTCAGAGCCGGACGCTTTCGCGCGAGCCGTCTGTTTCCACTGTTGGGCTGCTGTCAGCGTGGCCGCGAGGCGCCCGCCACGGACCCGTCGCGCAAGACCCCAGGCTGCCCGAAGCGCCACGAGGGTCGCGAGATGCCTGAGGGAAGGGGCATGGCCCTGGCCGATGTCAAGATCGTAGATAGAGGCGTGCACGCCACAGGGTGGGGTCAGATGGATGGGCTGTCCCAGATCCTTGCTCCGGGTGAGGACATGTTTGTCACAGAGCCGCTCGGCAAACTGGCCGGCGAGGCCGGACATTCCCGCCTTTGGCGCCGCGGCGATATCCGAAAACCACGCGGCTTGTGAGCCTGAGAGGTAAAGATAGCGATCAAGCGCGGTATCGAGGAGGACATAGTCGCCGCCGACAGCGCAGGCGTGAATGCCGTTGCGAAACAGATAGTCGTCCTGCATGGGCGGGTCTCCACCAGAGGGTTCCTGCTGCCCGGCGAGGCGTCCGATTTTGCGCCGCGCCGAAAAAGGGGGACCGAAGTCCCCCTTCCTGTCAGCCGATCGGGATGAGCCGCGAGTTCGGCCCCACGGCGAATTCGGCGCCCTGGTTGAAACCGCCCCGGGTCTCTTCCGACACCGATCCCAATTCGATCGGCTCGAATGCATCATCGTCAAGATGGTCGTCTGTCTGCGTATTCATGGCATTGACTCCTTTTGGTTTGAGGGTGTGTCGCTGGCCGGACGACACGTAGAAAATGCATCCTATCTAAAGTAGAGTCAACGGCGATAATGTTAAAAAATGTATATAAAACAGATAGATAGCAAAGCGCCGCTTCCGCCGATCGCGCTTTGCGCGGCGTGACTTAGAATCCCTCTCTCACAGGCAGTCTGGCGCGCTCAGATCATGCGTCCTCCGCGTCATTGTCCGTGGAAGGGAAAGCCTCGTACTGGCCGGGAAGGTCAAGGTGGACAGGTGATTGTCGCAAGAGGGCGCGGGCCTTTGCCGGGTCACCCATTAGCCTGCATGTGTGTGCGCGTGACAGCGCATAATAGGCCCGTACATAAGGATCGACCTCAAAGAGCGCCGGCGAACTGAGAACCGAGGCAAACCCCGTATCCGGTGTCCGCCAGCGGGGTCCATATGTCTCGGTGAGGTAGCGCTCCGGATCGTCCGGGATGGGCCATTGCCGTCCCTGAAAATCAGCGGCCCTGACATTGAAGGATGTGAAACGCCAGGCCACGTCTCCGGCAAGCCGGCCGAGCCCGCACTGAAGGCCGCCATCGCACGGCTCATAGAGGAATATGTCGACGGCAATGGCCTGGAACGTCAGGGCGAAATAGCGGTCGCCCGGACGGGCCCGTCGATCAAGCAGGAGGCCTGAGTGTTCGCGGATGACGCGGGCGAGGTCCGGTCCGTCGCCCCCGTCGGCAAGGACGCCGACATCGATATCCCGGTCGTGGACCAAAGGCACGCCGCTGCGGAGGACTCCCAGCAATGTTCCGGCCGCCAGAAAATATCGGAGGCCTGCGGCGTCCAGGATCTCCGCGATCCCGCAAAGGGCGCGCGCCGCTGCGACAGGGCTGAACGCGGGCGGCAATTGGCTGCCGGAAAAGTCATGCTGCCCGAGAGACAGTGCAGACCGCTTGTGCTTGAGCGCCGCGTGATAGTTACCGGTCTCGTAGAAGGCACGGGCCAGCTGGTCATGAGCTGCCCACGCGTCCTCGAACTTCGCGGCATTGCGGCGAATGAAAGCGACCGCTTCGTGGCCGCGCCGGGCGTCGAGCAGGGCCTTTGCGCAGTCTGCAAAATTACGCGGACGGTTTTGCCCGCTGCCGCATAGGCGCAGGAGCGCATCAGCCGCGCACTGGATTGCGCCAATCCGCTCATCCTCATCCGGTGTGATGTCGGCAAGGGATCCCCATGACTGCCAGGCATCGGGATGGCAGTCGACGCTCTGGCGAAAGGCGGCGAGGGCCGCTGGCCGGTCCATGAGGGCATGCAGGGCCAGGCCGCGTCCGTGGAGGGCGCGCCCATCGACCGGATTGAGGGAAAGAAGCTGATCGAACCACGCCAAAGCCAGGTCTGGCGCGCCGGTGCGCAGGAAGGCCGCGCCGAGCGATTGCTGGACAGGGGCGTGCCCGGGGCGAAGGCGGTTCGCCGCCAGTAAAGGGGGCAGGGCGGCCTCAGATCGCCCGGCCGCAAGGCATTTCTGACCCGCCCGCAGGTAATACTGCCAGGACCCGGGCGGGTATTGATCGGCCGGCAAGGATTGGGAGATGCCGGGCTTCATGGGAGCTTTTCCGGGGCAGGCCAGAAACGGGAGGAGCGCGTCCTGCGGCATGGGGACGCCGATTCAGCTGCCTCTCGTCGCATCTCGTACCGCCAGCAGTCACGGGACAATTCCGGATCATGGACTCTTGCAGGGAACACTCTGTCCTCTCGTGCCGTATGGGGGCGCAATCGTATTCGGATGCAGAAGCGTGACGCGATCGGATCAAGCGCCGAGCTCCGGGAATCCTGCGTTAAGGCTCTCGCGTCACCCCGCGTCCATTCCCGCGGACGCGTAAAAAACATGTACATTTGAATACACACGCGTTAAACCATAAGTAGGAAAATGATGCAATATTAAAGAGGAATCTGAAGGCAGTACGGGCAAGCCATACCCATGCCCGCGACGTGCCGGAAGGGTCAGCCAGAAGCGGTTTCCTGAACAGGAAAGATGTCCATGCATGATTATAACGGGTCTGCCGTCCTCCATGCCATCCGCCTGATTTCGGCGACCGTGACGAGTGCCGAGACGATCGAAGCCCTTGCCGTCTTCATTGAAGCCTATGGCTTCGAGAAAATATTCCTCGGCCAGCTCGTCAATCCGATGAATGTTCCGCTGAAGGATATACTTTACCTCTCCAACTGGCCTGAGGAACTCAAGGCGGCCAGGCGCACCAGGGCTGCCATCCTTCACGATCCGATTGCCTTCTGCGCCGTGCGTTCGAAACGGCCTTTCAGCTGGGCCGAAGCGCGCGCCCATGCCACGCGGGCTGGCCGGCGCACCGTCGACATGGTGCATGATTACGGCATCACCCATGGCATGATGTTTCCCATGCATGCCCTCGAGAGCGTATCGGGTGGTGTCTCGCTGGGCGGCGGCGTCAAGCCTGACCTGTCACCGACCGAGATCGCGGAACTCGAAATCGTCTGCCAGGTTGCCTATTATCATCTCGAAGCGATGCTGGGTCCCTTTCCTTATCAGAAAGTTGCCGAACTCACGCCCCGCGAGACCGAATGCGTCCAGTTCGCAGCCGCCGGCAAGTCCAATTGGGAGATTGCCCATATCCTGGGGATCCAGGAGGACACGGTCAAAAAGACATTGCGGCGGGCACGGGACAAACTTGATGCCGTGAACCGGGCGCACCTGGTCGCAAGCGCTATCGCCCGCCACCAGATTCTGCCCTGACCAGTCCCCTAAAGGGGACATTACCCGCACCCGCATCCGCGACATGCTCCTCATGCCCAAGGAGGAGTAGAGCGCATGTTCAAGATCATCACACCGGACAACTGCCATCAGTATTCAGACCTCATCGATGAGATGCACAAGATGCGCTACCGCATCGTGGTCGGCGAATGGGGGTGGGACATACCGGACATCGAACCGGGCTATGACAAGGACCCGTTCGATACCGCCGACACTGTCTACGTCATCGCCCTGACGACCGCAGGCGAGGTTGCCGGCACGTCTCGACTCAACCCGACCGTCGGGCCGCATATGCTGAGCGAACTCTTTGCCGACTATTGCGATCTCCAGCCCTATCCGGTCGGCCGCGATGTCTGGGAGTGCTCCCGGTTCGTGACGGACCGGTCCCTGGCAACCGATCCGGTCGACGCTTTCCGCGTCCGGTGCCGCCTCGGTCTCGGTCTGACAGCCTATTGCCTGGACAATCACATATCCCGGCTCAGCTGGCTGACACACCAGAAATTCTTCAACCTTGTCCAGCGGGTCTGGCAAACCGAGCCCCTCGGTCTTCCGAAGCGGGAAGGGGACAACTGGGCCTGGATACCTGCCGTGTCGACCATCGACGAGGCGACGTTCGACCGCCAGCTTGACCGCTATCGCAATGCCGAAGCGATCGTCGCGGCAAATGGTGCGGCACGGTCAGAGGCCCGGCGGGGCAAGGTCGCATGAGCCCCAGCATGCGCGGCAGGATGAGCGACGCCGAGCAGTCGGCTTTCAACCGGGATGGTGTCATTTGCCTGAGGAATGTCCTGACAGGCGCAGAGGTCGACCACCTGCGACACGCCGTTGCAGGACAGATGAGCCGGCTCGGTCACTCGCCGACAGGCTATGATTTCGAAGCGCTTGCAGGCCAGGTCTGGGACCAGAGCCAGAGCGTCGATACCGGCGAGGCGGACCGGTTCGACATGCAGGCCATGAAGGCACTCATCCGGTCCGACGCCGCGGCCCGACCACTGCTGGAGTCGGACCCGTCAGCCGAGACCGGCCTCTTCTTCTATGATGTTGCAGCCTGGCGGCATGATCGCGGGGTCCGGAAGGTGGCCTTCGACTCGGCCCTCCCGCAAATTGCCGCCAGCCTGCTCGATGCGCGCTACCTGAATTTCTGGGAAGACACGACCTTTGTGAAGGCGCCCCATACGCGCCAGAAGACAGCCTTTCACCAGGATCTCGCCTATTTCCAGATCGAGGGCGACCAATGCGTGATCGTCTGGATCCCGCTTGACGCTGCAAGCCTGGACAATGGCGTCACCCAATATGTCAGAGGCTCGCACAAGTGGGGCCAGGTCTTCGCGCCGAACGTGTTCGTGTCCCAGACACCTTTCCAATCATCTCCTGAAGGTCGCTGTCCGGACATAGAATCCGCGCCGGAGGACTATGACATTGTCTCCTTCGCGGTGGAGCCCGGGGATGTCATCATCCATCATGTGATGACGGTCCACGGCGCCGGCGGCAACATGTCCGATAGCTGGCGGCGGGCGGTATCGTTTCGCTATTGCGGAGACCAGGTCCGGTACCTGGACCGGAGAGGCGCCATCGCCCAGGTCGGGGTCACGCATGATCTCAACGATGGCGACCGGCTCTTTTCGGCTGACTATCCAGTTGTCTGGCCCAAACCCTGGCCCGGATTCAGTCTCGCCGAGGCGTTTGACGCCCTGGATGGCGACCGGGCCGGCAAGGCGTGAGGGGCAGGTGCCTCCCGGACAGGTCTCCGGGCCAGCGATCAGCTCAGGCAGCAGATGCGCCTGTTCCTGCTCGCTCGGGAACAGCTTTTTTGTCTCGCCGTACCCGGAAGGACGTGTATTCTGTGACTGGAGGCAGCATTCATGCCTGGTCTGAATGACATCTGGTCTGCGTCCAGAAGGTCCGGGGTAAGCGCTTGAAGAAACCCAAGCCAACAGGAAAAGCAGCACGGGCCGTGACAGATGTCGACCGCCTTGTGGGGGCGAATGTGCGCCGGTTCAGGAAGGCCCAGGGAATGACGCTCGCCGAGCTCAGTCTCGGGCTCGGCATCAGTCATCAGCAACTCCAGAAGTACGAGACGGGCATGAACCGTCTGAGTGCCGGCATCATTATGGATGTGGCGAAACGGCTCGATGTTTCCTTGACCGAGCTGTTCGAGACGGGCGTCACCAAACAGGGTCGCTCGCGCTCTGCGGCCGACACATCCCGGCGGATGTGCCAGGCCATTGTGAACCAGACAGACTCCCTGGCAAAACTCGAACTGATGGCCCGGATTCTCAAAGTCATTCACGACAGCCCACTGAAATGATCAAACGCGATCTTGAAAGAGATGGTTTCAGCCGGGCGCGTGCCGCTGATGTGCTGAATAATGTCCAACGCGCGAGGGTTATGCGAAGTACGGTTATCCCAGTCCAAGGATCGACACCTGGCCGGGTTTAATCTTGTTCGCCAAACCCGGGCACCGGTCGTGCATCCGCCTCAGCAGGTGTCGTCGCTTCACCATTTGCGCGGATGTCGTCCAGCAGCCATTTCATTTCCCTGATCTCGCGACGCTGGGCTTCGATGATGCTGTCGGCCAGTTCGCGAACACGCATATCGTCGATATTAGCGCGCTCACTGGTGAGGATCGCGATCGAGTGGTGGGGGATCATGGCGCTCATCCAGGATTCGTCCCCAATGGTCGCCTGGCTCCGGACCAGGAACAATGCGAGGATGAACACCGCCGCGCTTGTGGCGAAGATGCCGATGTTGGCGCGCCGATTGGTGTGTATGCCGAGCATGAAGGCGAGCATGATGGCCGCCATTGCCGCGCCCATGAGGAAGGCCATGTAAAAACGGGTCTCGCTCCAGAAAACGTGTCGCCATTCGTATGTATTGAGATACATGAGGCCCAGCATCACGACTGTTGATGTTGCGATCATGGCGCCGAATTTCGTGTAATTATTCATTCGCTTTTCTTCTCCCGGAGTTTACGTGTGGGGCCATGCTGGCCAAACGCCTGTGCGCTCTGGGGGGTTCCCTGCGGTTCCCGACACAAGTGAGCAGGACACCTTGCCTTAAGCTCTGCCAGGCCGTCGGCCTGGACGTGGCCGGGACAGAGATTGAATCACTTGAAGATCAGACGGTCTTGAGTGTTCGTCGCTTCGACCGTCTATGGGACCGGGAGGATCTCTTCCACCGGCAGCCTAGCTGACAATCAACGAGGTGATCGAGATATCGGCGGATACATGCGGCACAGTATTTGTCGATACGACTCGTGACGATACCGCCTTGAGGGCTTCATACGCATCACCGGCAAACAGTGCATGGACCACGACGCAGACGGGTCTGGGAAAGCCTGTCGTTTCGAAATGGCGTGCTGCTTCAATCATGGTACGACCCGACGAAGCGATGTCGTCGACCAGAACAGGTTGGTAGCCGGTCCAGTTCTCGAGACCCGGTGCCGTGACTTCGACATTTCGGTCACCGTGGCGGATTTTCGAAAGCACAAGGTGAGGCGCGCCAATCCGTCCGGCAACATCGGAGACCCATTGCGCGCTTTCAGAGTCAGGCCCGATGATGAGTGGGTTTTCGACATGTGTCTTGATCCAGTCGGCGAGCGCTGGAGCGGCGTGAACGACTTTCGTCTTGATCGAAAAAACCTCGTCCAGATCATGAATGCGGTGCAAATGCGGGTCGACTGTCACAACGCGGTCGAACGCCTCGGACAGCAGTCTTGCAAAGTGCCGCGAGGAAACCGATTCACCATCAGAGAATCGCTTGTCCTGGCGCATGTAGGCGAGATAGGGCGCAATCAGCCCGACTGACGTTGCACCAAGTTCGCGTGCTGTATAGGCCGCGAACAGGAGTCCCGGCAATTGTGGATCGGGGCGGGCCAGTGTGCAGACCAGTTCTACGGATTTACCCGCCACATCCGAGGCAATCCGGACATAGGTCTCCTGATCCGGAAACCGGCGCAATTCCAGCTCACCGAGCGCGCTGTTCGTGATCTCAGCGAGTTGCGCAGCCATCGCTTCGTTTCCGGGAAGCGGAATGTAAATCGTCATGGATCAGTCCTCGATGGTGAACATGTCGGCGTTGGAGATGGCATAGGCCATCGCATAAGCGATCTCTCCTGGCGCCTCTGCATGGATCGTCACAACCGGCTCGCCGAATGCAACCTCATCGCCAAGGCGTTTGTGGAGTATCAGCCCTGCCGCTGGCCGTGCCGGAGCTCCGGCAAGTTTGGCGAGCCGAGACAGTTTGCGATTGTCAATCGCCGACAATCTGCCGGCTCGGATTGCCGTGACGGGTACTGTTTGCTGTGCTCTGGGCGGTTCGCGCATGCCGCCCTGAGCAGCGCAGATTGCCTGAAATTTCGTCCAGGCAGAGCCGCTGTCCAGTGCCTCGCGGGCGAGCGCAACGCCTGTTCCTGGTACAGCCGTGCCAGCGAGTTCCAGGGCTGTGCCGGCGAGTGATATTGCGCGTTCGCGAAGATCGGGCGGTGCATTCTGGCTCCTTTGCAGGACATGCAGCACGTCCCGGGCTTCGAGCGCGGGTCCGATGCCCCGGCCAACCGGTTGGAGTCCATCGCTGAATACACACCTGGTCTTCAGGCCAAATTCGCCTGCAACGATCGTCATGTGCTGGGCAAGCGCCCGGGCATCAGACTGGCTGCGCAGCTTTGCTGTCGGCCCGACGGGAAGATCCAGAACCACATGGGTTGCACCGGCGGCGATCTTCTTTGACAGGACTGATGCGATGAGCTGGCCTTCCGCGTCAATGTCGAGGGCGCGTTCGATGCGGATCAGAATGTCATCGGCCGGGCTGAGCCGCACGGCGCCGCCCCAGGCCAGGCATCCGCCCTCCGCATCGACCACCCGCCTGATCTCAGACAGCGAGAGGTCGACGGGTGTGAGCGTTTCCATCGTGTCGGCCGTCCCGGCAGGCGACGTGATCGCCCGTGAAGACGTCTTCGGAATGATCAGGCCAAGGCTGGCCAGGATAGCGACAACGATGGGCGTTGTGCGGTTGCCAGGCAGGCCGCCAATGCAATGCTTGTCCAGGACCATCTCCCGGTCCCAGTCGAGCTGCTCGCCCACCTTGACCATGGCTCCGGTCAGGGATGTCATTTCGTGAATATCGAGAGGCAGGGTCGAGCAGGTCGAGACAAAGGCGGCCAGATGCACATCGGAATACAATCCTGCTGCGACATCAGTGATGATGCGGTCATAGGCATCGCCTGGCAGGCGCTTGCCCGTCATGCGCTGACGGACATCGGAGAGCGAGGGTAGCGTCGGGGCATGGCTGATCTTGAGGGCCGAACCCGGCTCCGCGCCGAGCCGTTTCCAGGCCGCTTCTGAGAGTCCCGCTTCGGTAAGGGCGAGCCACTCATCTTCAATCTGGTGCAGAGTCGCGATCACTTCCGTCTCGCCACAACTAACCAGCACCCGTGAGCGCGAAGTCAGGCCTTCTGAGCGGCAAACCGGGCAGTCGGTCCGCATCAGGATAATCGCATCATCCTGGGTATGCCATTTGAGTCGCCGGGCGGTCAGTTGACCGGGGTGTTGTGAGCGGTTGTCGCGCCCCATCACATGTTTCCCCCCAGATCATAGGTTTTCTCGCTCTCGACGACGTCGCTGCTCCAACCAAGCTCATCCTGCATGCGCGCGCTCAGCGCATCTGACGCGTCCGGTTCGCCGTGAACAACAAAGGCGCGTGTCGGGCGCGTTTCAAACCCATCAAGCCAGGTCATCAGTTCATCCGCGTCAGCATGGGCTGACAGGGCGGGCAGATTGGCGATCTCCGCGCCGATATGAACATCGTGGCCGAACATTTTGACCGTGTTCGCACCTTTGAGAATCCTGTCGCCGCGCGTGCCGGCGGCCTGATATCCGGCAAACAGGATCGTGTTCTTCCGGTCTCCGCCAAAGGCCTGAATATGGTGCAGCACGCGTCCGCCCGTCACCATCCCGCTTGCCGCGATCACGACTTTTGGCATCTGGTCCTGGGTGATCGCCTTGGACGCTTCGACATCTCGGGCATATGTCGCGATCGAACAGGTTTCTTTGCAAACCTGCGGTGCAAATCTGTGGTCGTCGAGATGCGCGCAGAGCAGTTCTGTCGCGTTGATCGCCATCGGACTGTCCAGATAGATTGCAACATTCTGGAACTGACCCGCCTTTTTGAGCATCCAGATGTGGTAGAGGATAAGCTGGGTGCGCCCGACGGCGAAAGCCGGAATAATAATCGTGCCACCGCGTCTGACTGTACGATCGATCACTTCGCCCAATTGTTCCATGGGATCGACCTTTGGGTGGGTGCGATCACCATAGGTTGACTCCACGACGACATAGTCAGCTTTTCGCACGGGCTCGGGATCGAACATGAATGGATCGCCGTAGCGTCCGAGGTCCCCGGAAAAGACGATGGTTTTGCCGCCCCAGCGCACCTCGACTGTTGATGCACCAAGAATATGGCCGGCCCGCCGCAAATGGATATCGGCGCCGATGGCGAGATGAATGTCCTGATGAAACTCTATCGGCGTGAGCAGCTCTATGGCCGCCTCGGCGTCGGCGATCGTATAAAGCGGTTTGGCTGGAGTGTGCCGGGTATAGCGGTACCGGTTGGCTCGCTCGGCATCGCGCTCTGAAATATAGGCGCTATCACGTAGCAGGATTCCGCAAAGGTCCTTGGTCGCGCTCGAACAGAAGACCGGTCCACGATAACCTGCCCGGACCAGTTTCGGCAGGTATCCGCTATGATCAATATGAGCGTGGGTGAGTACGATCGCGTCAATCGATGCCGGATCGACTGGAAATGGCGCCCAGTTGCGTTCGCGCAAAGCCTTGTAACCCTGAAAAAGGCCGCAATCGATCAGAAGGCGCTGGCCGTTGCATTCGAGGAGATGGCGTGAACCGGTAACGGTTCCTGCGCCGCCAAGGCTGGTCAGGGTAAGGGTCATAGTGCGGTCTCCTCGCGGTGAATGGGTTTTGCATGTGTCAGCACAGACGGGTTGCCGGATCCTTCAATGGCCCGGCGCTCATCTGCAGACAGAAGGTCTGAGGGTAATTCGTTCAGAACGGTGATGGCAGCATCAACGGCGTGAGCCCAGGTGCAGTGATTGGCGAATAGCATGCCATGCACATCCAGAGTCCCGCCGCGCGAGATATAGCCCAGCGCGCGCATTTGATCCGGACCGCCGTCGATTCGCCGGAGGATGCCGGTCATCGGCTCCGGCCTGGTATGGGTCAGAAGTACACGTGGCAGCCCGACCGGAAACAGGGTGTGAAGCGTTTCGTCCGTTGCCGTGAAAGCGCGTTCCAGCGGGTCGCGCCCGGCGCGAAACTTGCCAGGCTCCAGGATAAGGGTGACGCAGCATGGCAGGCCGCGATCGGTCAGGCGCCGATGTGCGGCGAGGGCTTCCTGCGCCTGATAGGCGCCGATCGCGACCAGCTGGACACGCGCCGCTGTGACATCTCCGGCAATGTGAATTGCCCCGATATCCAGGGCAGCTGCAGCTTCTTCCTGAGACAGGATATCCGGGACATCTCGTTTCGGTGTCACGAGACAGGCGATTTCGCCATGTCCGCGATAGACGACGCGCAGGGCCTGCGCAGCGCTGCTTGCGTCGACCGGAAAGATCACACGGGCAGTCTCCGACATTTCACCAAGCAAGGCTTCGGGCAGGGTCGGATCCTGATGGGATTGCTCATTCTTGGCATTCTCCCAGGTATGCGAGGTTGCAATCAGCGGGACGCTGATCCAGCCCGGAGACTGACCAAGCTCTTTCTGGTGGCGGGCAAAGATGATCTCCTGGCGCAGCGCGCCCAGCATCTTCATCGCAAAGGCTTCATAGCTGACGGCAAGATTGAGCCCGCCCTTGTTTCCCAAGACCGCTGCAATTACCGCCTCTTCATTCAGGGCCGTAATGACACTGCCATTGACAGCCTCCGGCGTGTCAGGCTCTGGCGCGTTGACCCTGTGCTTCAGCATTTCAAGCGTTAGCGGCATATGATTTGATCGCAGCTCATCCGGGTTTGCAACGCGGACCCGCAAGCGTGGATTGGCGCGGACAATATCAGTGAAACAGCGGTCGATTGCGTCCATGGCGCAATTCGGGGCAGGGCTGTGCTCTGAAATCGATGCAGGCGCGGGCAGGTCCGGGCTGGCTACATTGCGAACAGCAAGCGCGTTGTGGCTTTCAAGGGGACGGTTTTGCGCTGTGTGGACACTCAGGGTCCGGACAGCATCATCCAGGACTTCCGGCGGGGTGAAGAGTGTCCGTGCGCCTGCGTTGAAAGTCTCTCGTGCCGAAGCGTTCTCGTGTGGATGACCGTCGAGCGGAAGATTGTGCGCCCTGTTGCTGCCAGCCCCGGGAAAACCAAATCCTTTGATGCAAGGCGCGATCAGATAGGGCAGTCGCGCAGGGTAGGGGCCGTCGGTTTCGACCAGTTTTGCGAGCCGCGCCTCAGCCTCCAAAATGCCCCAGGCGTAAGACAGTGGATCATGGCCATCCACGATGATTGGGTCGAACCCGCTCAGCTCAAGATGTTTGACCAGCCAATCAAGCCCGCCCTCCTGGCTGATCTCCGTGCGCTGTTCGATCCGGCGGCCGTTCAGCACCATGACGGGTATGGCGAAGCCGCTGTCGCTGGCCCGCCACCAGCGCGGCGCCCAGTCGGACCCACGCTGCTCTTCAAACGCCCCGTCGCTCAGAAAGGCGACAAGGCGCTCGCCCGGCAAAGGCATGTGGACATACTGGAGACTGGCAAAGCCAAGATACCCGCCCTCTGACAGCCCGCCGGCCGTATTCGGGTTGACGTGACTACCCAGCGGAACACCAGGGCGGCCATCAGGGGTGATCGCATAACTGTAAAAGTCGCGGGCGAGCGCGTTCAGCCCGGCTTCGCTACGATCATAGCGACCACGCTGCGTCGCTGACACGTCACCTGTCAGCGCGTTGATGGCTTCGATGGCGGCAACGCAGTGACCCTGCCCAAGGGTCCAGGCGCGCGTATGGCCACTCAGTGCATTGGCGGCGAGATAGCCTGCAAACGCAACCGCCATGTTGAGCGATCCGCCCATATGCCCTTCAGGCGTTTGCTTGAAATCCTTGGCCTCCAGCGCCGCGCCAGTGAGGTCAAAACGGCGCGCATATGACATGTGTGCGATGAGCCACATTGCCGCATTCGCGAGCCTGTCTGTTGCGGAGAATATGTCCGGCACGTCAGCGGGAGCCAGCGCCAGGTCTCCGCGCTCGGCAGCCTGCAAAATACTCTGAAGCCGTTGCTGCGTCTCTCTGGTATGGACAATCACGCCATATCCGCTGGGCCAGTGTGCTGTCATGATCGCAGATATCCCCTTGCCAGTTCACGCGTCAGAAATGAGGTGAACGGTTTTGATACGGCGCGTGGCGGTCAAACCCTCAGGATCAGACTGGCGCGAAATGAGCCGTCTTCCCCGCGCCTGGACCGGCGCCTATAAGCAGGAAACGGGTTGCATCTGCAGACGCAGATCATCGCCCAGAAAGGATTCGCCATGAGGTGCGATGAGACCTGCGAACTTGACGGCGCCACCGACCTGATCGCCCTCAACCAGTCCTGCTTTTGTATGACGCTTGGCAGGGCGGAACTTGATGCAGCTATTTTGGAGCATGCCGGCAATCATGAACTCGGCGCGCTGCTGGCCGCGCGGCCAAACCTGTTCGCCGCTACCGCTGTGTTCGTCTCGCCTGCAGACCTGGCCGCAATGCAGGCCCAGGTGGCGGCAATTGAAGCGGTTGCCGCACTTGCGCCGTTTCAGGACGCGGCGCTGGCTCGGTCAGGCGACAGGATTACCGGCGTTCAGACGGGCACGCGCGGTCTGTTCATGGGGTATGATTTTCACATCTCTGAAGACGGGCCGAAGCTCATTGAGGTCAACACGAATGCGGGTGGGGCTTTCCTGGTCAGCGCGCTCCAGCGTGCCGTCGCAGAACATGCAATGGCTTGCGGGGATGCGCGCCTCACAAGTTCAGACGCGATCGATACACGCCTGGCGGAGAGTTTCATCGCAGAATGGCAGGCGGCAGGTCGAGAAGGCCGCCCGGACACGGTGGCGATCGTCGATGAGGATGCCTCAGAGCAATACCTCTATCCAGACATGTTGCTCGCCCGGGATTTACTGACGCGCAATGGCATCGAAACCCTGATCCTTGGTCCCGAGGCGCTGACTTTCGAGAATGGTGTTCTGACCTCCGGCGGCAGGACGATCGACATGGTCTATAACAGGCTCACGGATTTTGATCTGTCTGAGCCTGGAAACGCTCACTTGCGCGCCGCACTCCTGACGGACGCGGCGATTGTCAGTCCGGCGCCCCGCCATCACGCGCTCTATGCCGACAAGCAAAACCTGATCTGGCTAAGCGATGCAGATCTGCTTGAGTCCTGGAGCGCCGACGCGGTTCATCGGGCCGTTCTCTCGAAGATTCCTGGTACAAGGCGCGTCACAGAAGATGTCGCCGACGAACTCTGGACCGACCGACGAGGATATTTCTTCAAACCCGCTGCTGGCTTCGGCAGTCGGGCGACATATCGCGGTGACAAGCTGACCAAACGGGTCTGGGCGGATATTCTGGCTGGAAACTATATTGCCCAGGCGCTGATCGCGCCGACAATGCGAGCCGTCACTGTGGCTGGCGAGCGCATAACGCTCAAATATGATGTTCGGCTATATACCTATGCCGGGGAAACTCTGCTGCTGGCCGCACGCGTCTACCAGGGACAGACGACAAATTTCCGGACGAGTGGCGGCGGATTTGCGCCAGTCTATCAGTTCTGATCATTCGCGCGTCGGATCGCTTCTTTCTTGAACTGAGCGCTGTAACGCCGGTACGGCTTGCGTTTCGTCATCCGACACCTCCAAGGGAGACGAAACTCCCGTTGCTAAGTGTCCACCAATTATGGGCAGGATCACGCCCGTCCTTGCCAATCGGCGTGGTCAGCGCCTGTTCGAACAATTCCTTTGCCCTGTGTTCATTCCCGGCACCTGACAGGAGAAGTGTCTGGGCCAGCGTGGCGGAAAAGCATTCCCGATCCAGCCGCACGGCCGTCAGCGCTTTGCGCTGGGCCTCTTTCGTGTTGCCTTCCACGGCATCGAGCACGGCCAGTGAGCCGAACGATTCCGCAAATTTGTGGTCAATATCATGCGCCCGCTCAAACCGGGCCCGGCTGGCGTCTAAGTCGCCGGTCACGAAATAGGCCCAGCCGGCAGCAATCCAGCTGCCGATATGATCGTCAAACAGGCTCGCCCCCTGATCGAGATCGGCAATGTCAGGAGGGGGATATGCCAGAGCAGGCGCCTGATAGGATTCATCGCATGCCGGGAGCATGAAGTTGCAGAGCAATCTGACCGCAACCATCAGCGCAGAAAATCGGGCGAATCACGAGAAAGTAAGATTCCGCCAATCTTGACAATGCACCATGCGCGGTACATATACCACGAAGAGGACAGGTCCGGTTGCCTGAGACAGACAAGAAAATTGAGGTCGTGTTCTACCAATCCGCAGCAGGCAGTGAGCCTGTGCGGGACTGGTTGAAGGAAGATGTCAGTGAGGATGAGCGCAAGATCATCGGAGCCGATATCAAGACTGTTGAATATAGTTGGCCCATCGGGATGCCGGTGTCCCGACCGATGGGGAGCGGCCTACATGAAGTGCGGTCCAATCTCCCCGGAAACCGCATGGCAAGGGTGCTGTTCTGTGTGGAGAACGGGCAAATGGTGTTGCTGCACGGGTTTATCAAAAAGACCCGGGCGACACAGAAAGCAGACTTGGATCTGGCTAAGACTCGCAAAAAGGAGATTGAATCATGAGTGCACAAAAGGGCAAGGCCGGTATCGGCTCCAGCTTCGATGACTTCCTGAAAGAGGAGGGCATTTATGAGGAAGCGCAGGAGGTCGCACTTCTCCGTGTATTCGCCTGGAAAATCCGCGAGGCCATGAAAGCCAAGGCGATCAGCAAGGTCGAAATGGCCAAGCGCATGAACACCAGTCGCAGCCAGCTTGACCGGATCCTTGACCCTCAGAATGACCATGTTGAATTGGCGACGCTGATGCGCGCGGCTGATGCTGTTGGTCACAAGCTGAGCCTCGATCTGGTCGCCTGAAGGGGGCATTGTCAGGGCAAACGCCTTGAGACGCGGGGCAGGGGCGCTTAGCCTCAATTCATGTCGAAAAACTCGTTCCGGTACTTCAAGACGTCGCCCGCAATCATGCAGCTCGCCGTGCTGATGCAGGCCTTGTCAAGGGAACCAATTCGGATCGTCTCTCCTGGCCCCGTCGCCCTAATTTCAGGCGAACAATGCTTTGGCAGCTACAGCGCGGAAACGAGCAGCAGGAAACAATCGGCTACGACACATTAGCAATGTCGTTTCTTTTGACAATGCCATCGCGTCTGCAAGAAAATAGTCTGCCCCATTGAAGTGGTCCGGTTTTTCGGAAGCAGGTCGCAATTTCGACGCACCCACACTTCGTGATACGAACGCATTGAGGAGTCTCAAGATGATCTTTGTACGCCAACTTGTCCTTGCAATACTGGTTTCATTCGGGCTGTCGCTCTTCTTCTGGCTGGGGCTTGGCGTGTTCAGCCTGCCCGGTTTTCTTGTCGTAAGCAGCGTGTGCGCTCTGGTCGGCGCGTCGGGCGGTTACGTCGCACACGGTAATTACTGGGTTACGGCAGGCGCAACCGCCATCATTAGGGTAATTGCATATTTGACGGCCACAGGTGGCTTCACAGGAGCAAACTGAGGGAACTCAACTATTGTCGCTATTGAGCAGACGACTCACGGACCGATTTGACGGCCGCTTGCAGCGTTGCCCGATCAACTGCTCCTGGGATAAGATACGGGCCGATCAAAATGCCAGGTGTGCCGTTCAAGCCGAGCAAAGCCGCTTGCAGGCTATTCTTCGCAAGTAGCGCGTTTATCTCTGGTTCATGTGCTTCCACATCTGACTGAAGTCTAAACCAGTCCACGCCTGCTTTGACAGCTACATTTTGGATTTTGTCCGGCGTTAGTTTACCGGGAATCGACATAAGCGCTCTGTTCATTTCCTCATGCTTGCCCTGGAAGGTTGAAGCAATGGCAAGACGCGCCGCTTCCCTAGACCCTTCACCGAACAAGGGCCAGTCCCGGTAAACAACACGCACGGCAGAATCACCGTCAATCAAACTCTGTATTTCCGGATGAATCTTTCGGCAGTATGGACATTGATAGTCGGAAAAGACAACAACAGTGACGTTGTAGGTATCCGCGTTGGCCATGGGGGCGAGTGTGTCATTCTCGATATCGGCACGAAGTTTGGCAAAATCCTCCTCTGACAGATTTCCGGCGATGCTTTGCGACGATTGCGCAAGCGCTGGGCCTGGCGCGCTGAACATGATCAGTGCAATGCCGAGCAGTGAAGCTCTGAGGGTCTGTCTGATCGTCATGGGGCCTCTATCCTCTTTACCAAACGCGGGCAGCAGTATTCATGGAAAGGCAACGCGGTAACGGCAGCCTTTCAATGAATATTAAGGCGGCGTCGCAAATTGTGGAATGACTTTCGCTCGAATACCGATCACGATTGTTTCAAAATATGTGACTGAACAATTGGTGTGCCTACTGTCTGCCAGGAATTTATGGAGTCGAGATAAACGTCGACATCTTCAACTCCGTTCTTCAGCTGGCATTGTCAGCGGAAACTGAATTGGCATAAGGGGGAGCCAGTTGTTTCCTGCCGCTCGCTTTCACACTGTAGTTGCATTGTGCTAGTTCGCCTGAAATCAGGGTGCAGAAGCCGTAAAAGGCAGTTTGATTTCGTTCCTTTGACCATACCGCGATGACGTCGTGCCAATTCTCCGGGGCCATGTCGGTTATCGGTCCTACGTCGCCGATAATGCCGGTATTGTTGAATTCGACATCGAGTCCGCCGAATGCGCACTCCGCCAGGTCGACAAGGCGCTTTGCATACTCTGCTTCCTTCACGTTCCCGACAAGTGCGGTGGCCTCGCCGCCGGTCTCGTGAATTTCATCAGCAATCCTGCCCAAAAGCTCCCGCGGTGAGCACCAAGCACCATCTTCGCGCCTTCTCTGGCAAACAGGAGTGCGGCAGCTTTGCCAATGCCGCTGATGGCACCCGCGATGATTGCGACCTTGTCCTTCAATTGCATTCGATATCTCCTGACGATGCGTTCCGGTGGCCATGTAGCGATCAGCCCATTCGGTCATCCACTCGATTCCTACGCCTCATGATCTGGCGTCCAATTTTCCCTGTAGGAAGCTGGCCGGCTCGACGTGCGCGGCTGCGATGCGCGCACTGCAACGCGACCGACCAGCGCATCGAACCGTGATTAGCCAATGTCCACACATGATGCCACCCGAGCGAAAAAATCGCGGGTGTTTCAGGCCCGGGAAACCCGGCGCGTGAGGACGAACGTCGCAAAAGGCAGGATTGTCCATTGCAGGAGTGGGGCGAGGCCCGTTCCAAACGGCGGCACGAGCGGCATGATATCGCGATACGCCCAGCTGCCACGTACCGATACATTCTGCCATTCACTGAACACCGTATAGGCGAGCCCGAACGCGGTTGTCGCCAGCGCCGTCGCCCAAAATCTTCGATGCGGCCATTCTCCTCGCCCGACCAGCGCATATGCAAGCGCAAGCGAGGCGGCCGCGATCATGATGTCGCCGATTGTACAGTGGACTATGGCGAAGGTTTGCTCGCGAAACGAGCCCTCGAGCCAAATCTGATAGAGTGGAAACTGCGCGATTTCCCAGACGGTATTGAAACCGGCCGCTAATAACAGGTAAACGCCCGCTGTGCGCCATCGAGAGGCCGGAACTTGAAAATTCATTGCCATGGGGTCAGGCTATCGCAGATTGAGGACTGATCCCAGCGTGTTGAACGATCATACCGGTTCAGATGTATCCAGCAGCGCGCCAATTGCAGTTTGTCTTGATGAGCCCTAGACAAGTCTGACTCTTTTTTGAGGGCTAAGCGCAGGCCGGGCGTACCACGCAATACGCAATGATACCTAACGTTTGTGATATGAGGTGGATACATGTCCAAAGATCTCGACCAATTGCTCGCTCGGCTTAAATCAGGTCCCGTTGACAGGGATCTGCGCAATGTTGAGCCTCAGGTCTGGGACCGGATAGATGCCCGCCAGAAAGGCGTGTTCGCAGAGCTGCCCGCTTCTTTTCCTGCCGGCGGCGGTTTGATGGCCGCGCCCCTGATGAGCCGAATTGGCGCGATGACCCTCGCGGTCGCTATTGGACTTTCTGTCGGTATATTGGCCGCCCCATCGGGCCCGCCAGCCTCTGGATTTGAAGTATTTTCGACGCAGGCACCGTTTGCGCCATCGGGTCTCCTGGGATAATCACAGGCGGATGAAGCTGGAACACTGGATTATCGTCGCCTTCATCGCTCTGTGCGCGGGCATGACGGGAGTATTTTTATCGGGACCTCTGAACAATGCCCGTCCGTCCAGCTCAGCGGCGGGACTGCATGATCTGGTCCATCACGACCTGAACCTGAGCAAGGATCAGGCAGGGAAACTGGACGTGATTGAAGACAGGTTTGCGATCCGCAAATCCGAGCTAGAAGCCCGGCTCAAGGGAGCAAATCGGGCGCTCGCAGAGGCGATCAGCGCAGACAAGACAAACTCGCCGAGGGTTCAGGCGGCAATTGAGGAGTTTCATCAGGCAATGGGGGAATTGCAGAAATTGACCATCGAACATGTATTTGAAATGCGAGAACTGCTTACAGAGGAGCAGGCGGCAGTCTTCGATGCAGAAGTCGTTCGGGCACTGACGGGGGACTAGGCTTAGCCAGGTGCATGAAACCGAGCGAAACGACGCGGAGCTTGCTCTAGCCGCAGCAGGGGGCGACGAGCGCGCCTTCACCGAACTCATGCGCCGGTATAAAGAACCTCTCTATCGCTACATACATCGTTGCATGCAGGGGAGTGACGACGCTTATGACGTGCTGCAGGATGCATTCGCGGCTGCCTGGAGCGGTCTGGCCCGTTACGACCCTTCGCGTAAATTCTCGACATGGCTCTACCATATCGCGCTCAACAAGGTGCGCGATCATGGTCGTAAACGCGCTGTGCGCAGCTTCTTCTTTACCGCCGCGCCGCTTGATGGGCCTGATCGCCCCGACATCGCCGACCCTTCGCAAAATATTTCGGAGGAATATGAACGTCGTGACGAGCTGGCAAGGGTAAGTGCCCTGATTGACGCGCTTCCGGGAAAGCTGAAACAGGCTTTCACACTGCAAGTTCTGCAGGACTTGCCCCAGAGCGAAGTCGCCGACATCCTGGGTGTATCGGTCAAGACCGTTGAGACACGCGTTTATCGCGCCCGGAAGAGTCTTCAGAGCCAGGTCAATGCCGATAATTAGGACGCAGGCGGTGTCAAAGCAGAGCGGGATCGCGATTTTCGCGGACGCGAAGCGAGGTACACGCCAATCGCGGCGAAGATCACTCCACTTATGACGCTTGCGGTTAACGGCTCGCCGAAGAAGCCGGCACCCAGGCTGACGCCAATGATCGGGACCAGGAAACTGAAAGCGGCCGCCTTTGAAACATCAAGTGACTTGAGAGTGGTTTGCCAAAGCCAATAGGCTAGAGCCGTTCCGGGCAATGCGAGACCAAGCAGCGAAATGATGAAAACGGGCGACCAGTTTATTGCTGAGGGTGTTTCAGTTACCAGGGCCAGAAATGTGATCGGAAGCGCCCCAACAAGGAGTTGAAGGCCCATGGCCATGGCGGCATCGACTTCGACCGACAGCATCTTTATTGCAATATTGCCGATAGCGACACCGCTCGTTGCGAGAACGACAAAGCCAATGCCAAGTGCTGTAGAGGCGCCACCAGGCGCAAAAATGCGCGGGCCGGCGATAAGTACGACACCAATAATGCCAAGGACAAGGCCAAACCACGCCGCCGGGCCGAGCCGTTCGCGCAAGAACACGATCGCCAGCAGCGAAGCCAGCAGGGGCTGGAGGCTTTCAATCACCGTTGCGAGGCCTGGCGACAGGAAGTCGGCGGCATGAAACATACCGAAATAGCCAAAAGTCGTCATGCCAAGGCCCGCCAGGATAATCCAGCCCCAGGCGGCAGGCGTACGGGGCAGGGGCGCGTGCTTGAGCCCGGCTACAGTGATCAGTACGGTGCCGGCAATTATCGCCCTGAGGGCTGCGAAGGTCAGATGTGGTGCGTCATCAAGTCCCAGCGTGATCAGTGGATAGCATGACGCCCACAGAACCATGACAATTGCGGCGAGCAAACGGGGGTCGAACATGGTTTGCCTTTTGAAGAATTGTGCAGGGAGCTGCATCTGGTCCTGAGGGTGCTGCGCGCGAGCTGCGTAATACGTAGCAACCGCCCGATACCCCTTGGGCGGCAACCTGAAAAAGAGGATGACATCAATGAAACCAATCTGGATTAGCGCCGTCGCTCTATTCGCCTTGTCGCCCGCAGCGCTCGCGCAGGAAGGTCACGCCTCACACGACCATGGTGATAAACCTGCAGTCGAAGCCCCGGCCGACGCGGCGAAGTCCTGCATGCCAGGACAGGACGGATCAAGCGATTGCATGGCAGGCATGAAGGAGAAAATGGCTGATGGTCACATGATGGAACACGGTGAAGGCGCAGGTCACGAAATGGGCGATGCGACGATGGGTGAGATGATGGACCATGGCAGCATGATGGATCATGACAAGATGAACGCCGAAGACTGCCAGGCCAAGCATGAGGCCATGGGGCACAACCCCGACGACTATTGTTCGATGATGCCTGATGGCAAGGACACCGCTCAAACTGAATAGGGCGGATGCCCGGCATCCGTTACGGGTGTCGCCGCCCTTGGCTCGGGGCCTTCATTGTGTAGCCCTCCCTTCCCCCTCAATGAGGGTCCCGAGCCAGAACCAAACCGATGAGTGCCTATTCGGACAGGGCGAGAATGTGTTCCCCCGCCTTCTCGCTCTGGCTCCGCAGTGCTGTCGCGCGTCCCCCGAATATCGGCGACGCGCTGCGGAGCCTTAGTCCGGCACGCAACCGAAGACGCCCTCCGGGGTCAGCTCAAGCGTCCATGAAAGACAGGGTAATGTCCCATGACAGATTTATCTTCTCCAGATAGCGAACGCCGCAACTTCATCTTCATTGCGACGGGAGCCTTTGCTTTCGGAGGGGCTGTCATGGCAGCCTGGCCCCTTGTCGACCAGATGAACCCGGCCGGCGATACACGGGCTTCGAGTTCGCTCGACGTGGATATTTCAAAATTGGAGGCAGGCAGTGAAATCCGGGTGCTGATCGGTGGCTTGCCCTGGTTCATCCGTCGCAGGACCGACGCGGAGATTGCAGCTGCGCGCTCTGTGAACGTTGAACGCCTCCGCGATCCTGAAACTGACGAGGCCAGACTGCGTCCCAAACCCGATGGGACGCTAAACCCCCATATTCTGATCACGTCTGGTATCTGCACCCATCTTGGTTGCGTACCGCTTGGTCCGAATCAGGGAAATGTTGGCGCATATGGCGGCTGGTATTGCCCCTGTCATGGCTCGCAATACGACATTTCCGGAAGAATCAGGGAGGGCCCGGCACCGCTCAACCTGCCTGTTCCCGATTACGTCTACGTGACCGACGACCTGGTAACGATTTCGATTTGAGCGTCAGATTCGCTCTAGAGGCGCTCTGTCACAAGACCAATTGTCCTTCGTCAAACCGGCCGGGGGATGCTGACGACCGACAATTACGAATGCACCTGGGATCTGTTCAGGACCATTCCGGCGCCTTCAGTCGGTTCTTGACCGGATATGTGCTCGAGTGGTGGTAGGCGCAGAGTATTCCACCTGAAGCTAAAGTTGATTCAGATTTCCGTATCAATGCGGTACCCTGGGGCAAAGATGAGCCGAACTGTCGTGATTGTCCGTTCGTTGTTACGGGTCGTCCGGTCAATGACGAACGAAGCCGCCCCCAATTCGCACCCGAGCAGGGCTGCCTCAAACGCGCCTGCAGATATGGCCGAAAAAGCAATGTCGCCTGCAGTGAACGGGACATGAGTGACGAGCCATTCATTGGGACTAAGGTTGGCAAAGTTGACCATATCGTCGGGCGAAACCCAATCAGAACTGATCCAGCGATCCTCAATAACATAGGGTGTGTCATCTGCCGAATGAACGCAGACAATATGAATAACGCCGGCGCGTGGCGCCAATCCCATCAGAG
The DNA here is from genome assembly GCA_963973995.1 of uncultured Alphaproteobacteria bacterium. Classification (GTDB taxonomy): domain Bacteria; phylum Pseudomonadota; class Alphaproteobacteria; order Caulobacterales; family Hyphomonadaceae; genus Hyphomonas. Next base: position 488,255 of record CAXBCO010000002.1, on the reverse strand, counting down.
CTGCAACGTGGGGGGGGGGCGTACTGCGCTCCGAAGAAATCAGGTCGTATCCATAAGCGCTTCCCCTCGCGATGATCTCATTGCGAATCACGGGAATCGACATTGTCGCCTTGCGCACCGGATGCATTGCGACGCGTGTGCCGGCCTTGCGCCGGCGATCAAGCAAACCGTCGTCTGCGAGGTTTTGCAGCGCGCGGTTCACTGTGGACCGGGCGCAGCCGAACTCCTGTGCCAGGTCGGCTTCATTGGGTATGAGTTCTCCGGGCTTCCACTGTCGCGAATGAATCCGGTTGAGCACTTCCTTGCGCACCGATTGCCAGTTTTTGAGCGTCTCACGTTTCATATTGCGTCTCCGAGTTCGCGCATGATCTCGCGGTAACGCCCGGTTATCTGGTCATGATCCCGGTGGCGTCCGTTCTGCACCAGATGCCGACCTGCAGACCAGACATCCGTCACGAGACGATCATCACCGGCAAAGATATAGCTGTCGAGCAGCGCATCTCCCGATCGGCTGTCCAGACAGGTACTTTCATCATCGAGCGCGACAAGGTCAGCCAGGACACCTTCCCGGATCTCTCCGCTATTTCGGCCGGCGGCGATCGCCGCGCCCTGATTGACAAGCTCGAACAAATGGCGGCCGGTTGACTGAGGCGGTGCTGCGAGCGCCGCACGGGAGTGATCCCGAAGACGCTGGGAATACTCCAGCGCGCGGAGTTCTTCGGTAAGCGATATGCGGATATTCGAATCCGAACCAATCGCCAGCGCGCCGCCGGCGCCGAGCCAACCGGTTGCATTGAAGATACCATCTCCCAGACTGGCCTCAGTCACCGGGCAGATACCAGCCACGGCGCCGGTCCGGGCGAGCCTTTCTGTTTCTTCGGCTTGCATCTGGATGCAGTGGATGAGGCACCATCTGGGTCCTGCATTACAATTATCCAGGAACCAGGTTACGGGGCGTGCGCCGTAGCGGGCGATCACTTCATCGACTTCGGCCTGTTGTTCCGACAGATGCATGTGGATGGGCCCATCGCCCGCCAGTCGCTCGACCGACTGAATGTCCTCGGCGGCCACGGCTCGCAGGCTGTGGGGCGCTACGCCGGTTCGACAGTCGGCTGGCAAGCTGGAAACGGATTTTGCAACATCTTCTACAAGACGTGCATATCGGTCGAAGTCGTTTCCGAAGCGGACCTGGCCGGGCCCAAGTGGGCGCTTGTCGCAGCCGCCATATTGATAGTGAACGGGCAGGAGGGTCAATCCGATTCCGGTTGTCGATGCGGCCGCAATAATGCGGTCCGACATTTCTGCAAGTCTGTCATAGGGAGCACCGCCTGGCTGATGATGCAGATAGTGAAACTCGACATTGGCCGAATAACCTGCCTCAAGCATTTCCATTTGGACAAAGGCAGCGATGCCCTCGACATGGTCCGGATTCAGTCGATCGAGAAAGCGAAACATCAGTTGCCGCCAGGTCCAGAAAGTGTCCCGCGGATCGGGGCCCCGCCTTTCGGTCAACCCTGCCATGGAACGCTGGAACGCGTGCGAATGAATGTTGGCTGGCGACGGAAGCAGTATGCCGACTATCTGTCCCTGGGGAGACGTATCTGCGGTGACAGAACGGATTATTCCATCGAGGCTGGTTTCGATACGAACCGCATTGGCCCAGCCGTCTGAGAGAAGCGCTGTCCGAGCCCAGATTACGGCCATTATGTTCTTCCTTGACTCATTTTTATGTACGCACATATAAAATGGCTGACGACAACAGGCAACAAAAATCATGTTACTGACCCATGCTACGCTTGCGACTCTTGATGGAGACGCGCCTTACGGTCTTGTCCCTGACGGGGCGGTCTGGACAAGGGGGGACCGATTGGCTTGGGTCGGTCGGATGGCGGACATTCCCGAAGATGCACGCGAGGTTGACGCTTTAGATATGGAAGGCCGTCTGCTCACGCCGGGTCTCGTCGATTGCCACACGCATATTGTGCATGGCGGTAATCGTGCCAGCGAATTCGATATGCGTCTGCAAGGCGCGAGCTATGAAGAAATTGCGCAGGCTGGCGGAGGTATTGTTGCGACCGTTGCTGCGACACGCACGGCAAGCGAAACGAGCTTGCTGGAATCAGCTCTGAGGCGGGTAGACGCGCTCATCGCTGAAGGAATGACAACGATTGAGATTAAGTCCGGCTATGGACTGGATGTCGAGACCGAGCTGAAAATGTTGCGCGTGGCCCGAAGGATCGCGACGCTTCGCCCCTTACGCGTGCGCACGAGCTTTCTCGGCGCACATTCGGTTCCGGAGGAATATGTCGGTCGCAGCGACGCGTATCTGGATGAGGTTTGCCTGCCTGCCTTGGACGCCGCCTATGATGAAGGACTTGTGGATGCGGTCGATGGGTTTTGCGAGGGCATAGCTTTTTCGACTGAGCAGATTCAAAGGGTTTTCGAAAAAGCCTGTTTGCTTGGGGTGCGGGTAAAATTGCACGCGGAACAATTGTCCTGGCTGGGAGGCGCCGCGCTTGCCGCCAGCTTCGATGCCCTGTCATGCGATCATCTGGAATACGCGACACCGGCTGATGCCATCGCAATGGCACGCTCGGGCTCGGTCGCCGTGCTGTTGCCCGGCGCCTTTTATTTCCTGCGTGAAACCAAATTGCCTCCCCTGGACGCCTTACGCGCGAACGGTGTAGCCATGGCGCTTGCCACCGACTGTAACCCAGGATCGTCACCCCTGACGTCGTTATTGCTGAGCATGAACATGGCCTGCACTCTGTTCAGGATGACACCGCAGGAAGCCCTTGCCGGTGTAACGATACATGGCGCGCGCGCACTGGGGCTTGCCGATGTCGGACAAATCAAATCCGGCCAAAAGGCAGATCTGGCCGTGTGGGATGTCGCGCACCCGGCAGAACTGTCATACCGCATCGGTTTCAATCCCTTGCACCTGCGCATGTTTGAGGGAGAGATCACATGATTGTTCTGCAACCTGGAACAGCATCATTGGCGCTCCTGGAAGAGATATGGCGACAGGGCAGGCCGGCCCGGCTGGCTGAGACGGCGCGCGGGCCTGTGGACCGCGCCGCAGAGCTTGTCGCAAGGATTGCGGCCGGGAGCGCCGCCGTCTACGGGGTCAATACCGGGTTCGGCAAACTGGCGAGCATCAAGATCGACCCGGCCGACACTGCGACACTCCAGCGCAACCTCGTCCTGTCGCATTGTTGCGGGGTCGGCGAGCCGCTGGATATCGCAACATCACGGCTCATGATGGTCCTGAAACTGTTATCAATCGGTCGGGGTGCGTCAGGTGTTTCATGGCCCGTCATTGCTCAGATCGAAGCCATGCTGGAAATGGATGTGACGCCGGTCATTCCCGTCCAGGGCTCCGTTGGAGCGTCGGGCGACCTTGCGCCGCTGGCCCATATGGCTGCGGCCCTGATCGGACAGGGGGAAGTCTTCTTCGGGGGCGAACGCATGCCCGCAAGCCAGGGCTTGGCTGCTGCGGGGCTGTCGGCGATCGCGCTCGGTCCCAAGGAGGGGCTGGGCCTGATCAACGGAACGCAGTTTTCGACAGCCTGCGCACTCGTCGGACTTTTCGAAGCCAAGACCAGCGTTCTGCAAAGCCTCGTCTCGGCCACCCTCTCGACGGACGCCATTATGGGATCCACGGCGCCCCTGCTCGCTGAAATTCACGAACTGCGCGGACATCGCGGGCAGATACGGGTTGCAGGCGCAATGCGACAGATAATCGAAGGCTCGCAAATACGCGAAAGCCACAAGGTCGGTGATGCACGCGTTCAGGATCCTTACTGCATAAGGTGCCAGCCACAGGTGACGGGGGCAGCTCTTGACCTGCTGGACAGCGCGGGGCGAACCCTGGAGATTGAGGCGAACGCCGTATCGGACAACCCGCTCGTGCTCGTGGAGCGGGGCGAGATTGTGTCCGGCGGGAATTTTCATGCCGAGCCGGTTGCCTTCGCGGCGGACCTGATTGCTCTGGCCATCGCGGAAATCGGCGCCATCGCGCAACGGCGCGTAGCGGTGATGGTGGATCCGACCTTGTCCTTTGATCTGCCGCCCTTCCTGACCTCGGCTCCGGGTCTCAATTCGGGCATGATGATTGCCGAAGTGACGACCGCCGCCCTGATGAGCGAAAACAAGCACCTGGCCAATCCCTGTTCCACCGATTCCACGCCGACATCTGCGAACCAGGAAGACCACGTTTCCATGGCGGCGCACGGTGCGAGGCGGCTGGTCCGGATGAACCAGAATCTCAGCATGATCCTGGCTGTGGAGTTTCTTTGCGGCGCGCAGGGCGTCGAGTTTCGTGCGCCGCTGAAGACCAGCCCGGCCTTGCAGAATGTCGTCAGAGCAATTCGTCAATCGATCATGCCTCTGGATATTGACCGCTTCATGGCGCCTGATCTTGAGCGCGCATGTGCCCTGGTAAAGGGCGCCGTACTTTCCCGGGCCGCAGGACTGCCAGACAGTGTCGATGCGGTGACACTGTGAACCCCGTTGATGTCAAACGGGGGCAGGGACCGATCGTCCTTGGAATTCCCCATAGCGGTACATTTATTCCGCCGGATGTGTTCGCGCGGCTCACGCCGATCGGCCAGTCGCTCGCCGACACCGACTGGCACGTGGACCGGCTTTATTCGGATATCCTGCCAGGAGCCACATCTGTGCGGGCAAACTTTCATCGCTACGTGATTGATGCGAACCGCGATCCGTCCGGCGCGAGCCTTTATCCTGGTCAGAACACGACAGGCCTGGTGCCTGTGACAAGCTTCGAAGGTGAGCCCATCTGGACGAACGCGCCCGGCACCGAGGAGATCGAAGCGCGCCGGGTGCGTTGGCACGCGCCGTATCACGCTGCGCTGGCAGGCGAACTCGAGCGTGTCCTGGGGATGCATGGCGTGGCCGTGCTCTACGATTGTCACTCAATTCGTTCCAGAGTGCCGTTTCTGTTCGAGGGTCGCCTTCCGGATTTCAATATCGGGACGAATTCCGGCCGGGCGTGCGATCCGCGTCTCGCCGATGGCGTGGAGGATGTCTGTCGTCGGGCGCCGGGCTATACAATGGTGCGCGATGGCCGCTTTCGCGGCGGCTGGACGACGCGTCATTATGGGCGGCCTGCGCAAGGCGTGCACGCGATTCAGATGGAGTTGGCGCAATCGACTTATCTCGAAAGCGAGACGGCTCCCTTCCAATATGATGCCCGAAAGGCCGACAATTTGCGTGAGCATATCGGCGCGGTTCTCCGGGCAATAGAATTCATGACGATCAAACTGGAAAGCAGGTAATGATAAACAACCGACACAACCTCAGAGACATCTATCCCGCGACGGGTTCAGAGATTACCGCGAAGAGCTGGCTCACCGAAGCGCCGATGCGTATGCTGATGAATAACCTGCATCCGGACGTGGCCGAGAGTCCGCATGAACTGGTTGTCTATGGTGGCATTGGCCGTGCGGCACGGACATGGGCCGATTTCGACAAGATTGTTGCAAGTCTCAAGGATCTGGAGCTGGATGAAACGCTGCTTGTCCAGTCCGGCAAGCCGGTCGGCGTGTTTCGCACACATGCCGATGCGCCCCGTGTCCTGATCGCAAATTCCAATCTTGTGCCCCATTGGGCAACATGGGACCATTTCAATGAGCTGGATCGCAAAGGTCTGGCCATGTACGGCCAGATGACCGCAGGGTCGTGGATTTATATCGGCTCCCAGGGGATCATTCAGGGAACGTACGAAACCTTCGTTGAGGCCGGGCGCCAGCACTATAAGGGAAATCTCTCGGGACGTTGGATATTGACGGGCGGCCTCGGCGGCATGGGAGCAGCGCAGCCGCTCGCGGCCGTGATGGCGGGGGCCTGCTGCCTGGCTGTGGAGTGCGATGAGACCCGTGTCGATTTTCGGATACGCACGGGCTATGTCGATGCCAAAACGGATTCCCTCGACGAGGCGCTGGAAATTATTGCAGACTGGACCGCGGCAGGTGAAGCGAAATCGGTTGCGCTTATCGGCAATGCGGCTGATGTTTTTCCCGATATTTACAGGCGCGGTGTCCGCCCGGATATCGTAACCGACCAGACCAGCGCGCATGATCCGTTGCATGGCTACCTGCCGCAAGGCTGGAGTCTGGCCGAATGGCGCGAGAAGCAGGAATCCGAACCAAAGGCAGTGGAGCTGGCGGCGCGTGCCAGCATGAAAGTGCACGTCAAGGCCATGGTGGATTTCTGGAACGCAGGCGTGCCGACCCTCGATTATGGCAACAATATCAGGCAGGTCGCCAAGGAAGAAGGACTTGAAGATGCCTTCGCTTTTCCCGGATTCGTGCCAGCCTATATCCGCCCATTATTTTGTCGCGGCATCGGTCCGTTCCGCTGGTGTGCGCTGTCGGGAGATCCTGAAGACATCTACAAGACCGATGCGAAAGTCCGCGAACTGGTCGACGATCCGCACCTTCACAAGTGGCTGGACATGGCGCGCGAGCGCATTGCCTTCCAGGGACTGCCCGCACGTATCTGCTGGGTCGGCCTTGGTGTGCGCCACAAGCTCGGCCTGGCTTTCAACGAGATGGTGAGGACGGGCGAATTGTCCGCACCTATTGTTATCGGGCGCGACCATCTCGATTCCGGCTCGGTTGCATCCCCCAATCGGGAGACGGAATCCATGAAGGACGGCTCTGATGCCGTATCAGATTGGCCACTCCTCAATGCTTTGCTCAATACCGCGTCGGGGGCAACCTGGGTTTCAATCCATCATGGCGGCGGTGTGGGTATGGGATTTTCTCAGCATTCCGGCATGGTGATCTGTTGCGACGGAACAGCGGACGCAGACCGCCGGATCGCTCGCGTCCTTTGGAATGACCCGGCGAGCGGTGTGATGCGCCACGCTGATGCCGGATATGAAACTGCCATTGATTGTGCTCGTGAACACGGTCTGAATCTTCCGGCAATATTGTGAAGGCGATCGGCAATAGTTGCTCAGGATCTGCCTGTGATCCAGGCCCACGGTGGCACCATCCGGTCGGACGATGGCCTGAGATTCGAATGGTCGGAATGACAGGTTTGCAGCGCTCGGCCTGTCAGGACGTCGCCAGACGGTCCAGGAACTCATATCGAGATCCTGGATAAATCATGCGGGCGAACGAAACGATTCGGCGACAGCTCCAGGTTCGGCGAAGCAGCAAAAGGCAGGGCTCGGTTTTGTTTATCTTTAATAGCTTGCGCGACTCTGCATCAGGAATGATGGATCTGACCCTATGCTCAAATTTCTGAAGCGGCGCGTTCTTCATCAGATACTCGTTCGGTGTCCCCTTGCTGAAATCCAGTTCTCCGTAGCCAGGCAATATGGCCTGGGGCACGAAGCGTTCCTCGAGCTGCAAGGGCAAGCCATTCTCCTCATGTATGACGATCGAATGGAATACTTCGGAACCCGGTTCGATTTCGAGCTGCTGTGCAACGATGCGAGATGCGTGCTCAAGAGAATTTTGAACCATGATTGCAGAATACGAACTATTCCGACCGCGTATTTCGTCGGCGATATTATTGACGGTGATAAGCTGGCCGCGTGACTGCGCCTCGGCGACAAATGTTCCGACCCCTGCTATCCGCAATACTACGCCGGAATCCTTCAGCTCCTTGATAGCGCGGTGTACGGTCATTCGGGCTACCTTGAATTCGGCAGCCAAATCTGTTTCCGACGGAACGCGATCATTCGGCTTCAACTCACCAGTTTCGATGAGGCCCGTAATATGACGCTTGATTTGTTCGTAAAGAGGGGCTGGCACGCGTGATCTATCCTCAATGAATGTCTTAAACAGTTGTATCGTGTCGAAATAAATAAGGTCGCAATGATCTAATGCTATGGCGGATTGAATCGGCCAGAAGGAACGTCTGGTCCATTTATCGGAAGATTGAGTCGCGGCGCACCGAATTTTGTTCCTTTCCGGGCGAACGGATCAAAGCTGAAATGTCGATATCTCGCATGGTGGGGCAATTTCAAGACAACTTCAGCAGCTCCACCGATCTGTCATGTCAATTGCCAAAGTCGTCGAATGCAATCCTTTCTTCAGAAACGCCAAGCGAATTCAGCAGCATCAGGACCGCTTCAAGCATCGGTGGTGGACCGCACACATAGAAGCGGCACTGAGCGATATCGGGATGGGATGCGAGATACTGGTCACGCACAATTTCGTGAATCCACCCGCGCTTTCCGGTCCAGGCATCGGTTTCGTTCAAGTGCGAAAGCGCGACATGCCAGGAAAAATTCGGGCAATTGTCTACGATGTGCTCGAATTCTTCCTTGTACACAATATCCTCTTGTGTCCTGGCGCCATACCAGAACGACACTTTCGACGTCCTGCTTCGCGATACCAATTGGTCATGGATCATGGATCGCATGGGCGCGATGCCGGCGCCGCCCCCGATAAACACGATCTCAGCGCCATCGTCGTAAACATGAAAGTCTCCAAACGGCCCTCTTAACCGGACTGTATCGCCCTGACGAAGCGTGGACAGGTAGGCAGAGCCAATGCCGACAGGAACGCCCGACGTGTCGGGCTTCGCAAGCGCGAGACGGATGTTCAACAAAATATCGCTCCCGAGTTCGCCGGGAGAGTTGGCAAGTGAATATGTTCGATGGAGTGGTGTATCGGTTCCGAACGCTTTTGCCGTCCCTGACGCCTGCCACTGACGCCTGACTGTGTCAGGCAGGTCCAGCTGGTCCAGATGCGATCTGAAAGGCGGAATTTCCACCTGAACATAGCTCCCCGCCCTGAATGCGAGAGGCTCCGGTAGCGCAATTCGAAGTTCGTACATGTCAGGAGCGATAAACTCAGATGACACAATTGTCCCAGTAAAGGTTTTCGCGTCGAGCAGACCGTGAGGAAGTATGACTGAAAGGGCTGTGTCGACCCGGTGCTGGCAAGCCAGACGGTATCCCGAATCAAGCTCCGATTCCGGGATCTGTCTGCGATCAGCAGGCGTGATGGGCGTTTCAGGACTGATCCTCACCCTGCAAAGGCCGCACGTGCCGCCGCCTCCGCATGAGGAGGGGAGGGGATAGCCTTGTTCTTCCATAGCGGCATACAAGGATTGCTGCGGCTTTGCATCGAACGCCCTGACCGCTCCGCCTTCACTGTCGGTAAGCGACAGAGTGAGACGTTTCTTGCGGTTGCGCCATTTTGCAACCAGATTGAAGTCGTGGCGCCGGAAACTGTCCCACCACAGGACTATCCCGCTCAATCCCAACCAGAACACAACAAGCGCTGATATCACGACAAGCGGGTTGTTGAAATTGGACCGGTTCTGGTAGTCCATGATATGGAGCATCCACAAGGTGTCGAATGTTCGCCAATAGTGGTTGCGCCTCTCCAAGACCTGCCCGGTGGCGGCGGAAACATAGATGCTTGTACGCTCAGGATCATTGAAGTTGATCCGCCAGGCAGGGGCGGCGTGATTTCGGATTGCCAGCGTGGGAGTTGCTACATATATGGCTTTCGAAATTCGTCCCGGTCCGGAATAATCGCTACGCGCAATTTCGATTGCAAGCGCTTCGTCTATGACGATGGGTCGTCCGGTCTCAGCATCCAACAGCGAGTTGCCGTCAGTGGCGACGATCTCGTACACAGGCCGACCATTGAAAGTCCGGAGCCGAATCTGACGGACAGCGCGGTCATCTACTTCTGGCAGGAACCTGACCTGATCCCTTGTTGATTCAAGCGAGGCTGTTTCGGCATGTTCTGCCTTGCGGTGCTCCCCGGAGACCTTGTCATGGGGCAGAATTGCCATACCAAGCCCGCTGAGCATCCAGAGAGCGAGCTGGAAGCCCAGAACGAGGCCAATCCACTTGTGCGCCTGTCGAACGATCCCCATCATCTATCGGTCTCCCTGGCGGCGCTTGAAGCTGAACCAGAGCAACCACAATCCCAGAATTGACAGGGACAGGCCTAGTCCCGCTGCAATTCGCAGGAGATTGTTGTTCACATCGGCGCGCTCCTTGTAGTCCATGATGTGCAACATCCAGGCAAAATCGAATACTCGCCAATAGGTATGCCGCCGCGTGATCAGGGAGCCGTCGTCTGGAGACACATAAAAAGACGTCGAACCAGCGTCAGAAAAATCGATCCTCCACAAAGGCAGTTTCCGGGATTGAATTTCACTCGGAGCCTCGGCGTCATTTTCCAGCAGTGTTGCTGCACTGACCTCACCAGACCGCGCATAATGATAGCGCGCTACGGAGATCGCATCAGCTTCTCCGAGAGGGGACTGTTCGTTCCCAGTCTCTGCGTTGACGAGATGCGCGCCCGCAGGCGAATATATCCTGTAGAAGGGTTTCCCAATCCAATTCGTCAAAACGATCTCATTGGCGTCCGGATGCCCAGCAAGGACATCCGAAAATGTAATTCTGGGCTCATAGCCACTGGAAATTGTGTCTGACATGTTCCGGACCAGATGGTCGCCATGTATGAAGTCGAGGTTCATGACGACCATATAGAGGCCGCTTGCTAACCAGATCATTGCCTGCGCGCCAATAATCAAGGACACCCATTTATGCCACTGCCGAACTCTGAACGCGATCATTCTGGTCATCTGTCACTCTCTGTAATGGTGGCTCTCATGGCCGAAGGCCGCAGAGCCAGGAAGCAGGTCCACGAGCGCCTCACAAATTATCATTCGAAGGCAATCGTGTAGTCTCCGTAAAGCGGGTCATAGTAGAAACCTCCCGCCTTATAATCGGCATTCCATATCTGCTTGCCGGTCTTGTCGAGGCGATAGAGATAAGGGGAAAGCAACAGACGTTCCTGATGCCAGCGTCCCTCCTTTCCCGACGGGATCTGGGATCCAGAACCGTAAAGCATCAAGCCTTCATCGGAACGTATCTCGTGCTGCGGACCAATCGCCTTGTATTCATGACTTACATTGATCAGCTTGTGTCCAAGCTCATGGGCGATCGTAAGCTTGTTCTTTGAGTCATGTTTTGTGAGCGTTATGACTCCGCGGATGCGATCCGGGATGCTGCCCCCGTACATGTAGGACGGAAATGAAAGTCCGGACGTATTGACAACCTTGGGCGCCCAATTGCGTCCGGTATCATCCAGATTCTCGAAAAAGGTCATGTAAACATTCTGCAATGCAAGGAGGTAAACCGTCCTGCTATTGTCTTCGGCTGGTTCGATAATGCCTTCGAAAGCCGCAAGCGCGCCGTCCGACAATTCCGAGGGCGTTTGGCTGCGCTGGACATACATGTTGCCATAGCCGCCTGAAGGCATTTGCGAACGGTCGCTCGTTGAGTTGATAGCGAGAAAGCCCGGATCGACTGTGCCGGTCTTTAGCCACAGGAGATTAAGTTGGATTCCCGTCGGCTCGAAGACCCGCTTCGCGTTCGCAAATTCCTCCAGGAGCCCTTCCAGAGGCAATATGGCTCTCGCATCCTCATGAAGATTGGACGGGTAGTATAGTCCGACATCCACTGTCGGTTTCCCGGCCTGCAAGTCAGCGTTCAGGGCGGCGACCTCTGCCGCCTTGATGGTTGTCCAGATAATCGTCCGGGATTCAGCTATAACGTCCGTTGGAGGCGGGGATACAGATGGTGACGTACATCCCGACGAAACCCCGATCAGCATCACAGCGCATATCAATTTATTGATCATGGGGACTTCCTAATCAAAGTCACGAATTGTGCGTATCAAGAGCGGTCCTGTCATTCGACAGAGACTGTCCTGGATGCTTCAACCAGTTGATCGAATTCAGGATTGTGCTGCCTGGCAAATGCTATGGCAGGGTGATCGGCGTCGAGCTGGTGATAATAGAAAGTCTCACCCTCATTGTACTGTCTATCCAGATCCGCCGCCAGCGCGTGCATGCCATCGGTGAAGGATCGATAATTTTCACCTTCCCGCTTTTTTTTGAAAATCAATATCTCTGCGCCCTCTGGAAACGCGGCTTCCCATCCTGTCGGCATGTTGGAACCGAAGTGAAAAATCGAGCCGGCCTGCATGACTTGCCGCTTGCCTTCGCTGCTGAGGACCCATCGCCCTGCCATCGTATAGACAATGCTCTCGGTAGGGTGGGGATGCTCGGAAAGGAACATTCCGGGTTCAAGCCGCAAAGTATATGCGCGCAATTCTTCTCCGAAGAGCAGTGGGCCAAAAAAACCTTCATGGGTGAACGTGCTGCTGGCGTTCTGCATCGCCTCGGCAACGTCCTCGATGATCTCGACATTATTGGCCAGTTGAATATAGGCCGGCGCGTCATGTGTGGCATCCACAAGCCGCGCGTCCTGCACTTTCGAGCCAGAATGCCCATCGGCATCAGGCATCACCTCGGACCCATGCGAATGACCATGGTCGTCATTGCGCTCAGGATGGGTTGCGCAGGCCGTCAGCGCCAACACGGATAGAGTCAAAAGCAGATGCTTCGTATGCATAAATATCTCCCAGCTGAATTGGTCCGTTTCGGACGAAGGTGATGCCTGGGCCAGGTTCTTGCCATTGGCCAGCGAGGCAGACCCGCCCCCGAACGCGGTGACCTGGCGCGTCTGCGTATCATCGTTTCTGGTCTCGCCCTCCTCGTTTGCCCGGAGGATTGAAAACCGAAAAAGTTCGATTCCAGGGAGCGTCGCTGCGGACAGGCGAGAGGCCTGTCCGCAGAATACGCCCTCGGCCTATTTCCTGTAGCTCAGTCTTATGTAACCGCGACGGCCAAGCAGGTCATAGGTCATCGTGTCCGTGTTTCCATCTGTCCAGCTGGCGACGAAAGGTGGGTCATTCTGGAAGATGTTGTCCACTCCGGCGGTTACCCGGAATGCTTCAGTTACATCGTAGGAAAACTGCGCATTGTGATAGAATTGCGCCGGAATATGAGAGCCCGGTCCTGATGTCGCATAGAAATCGTCGCCTTCGCCGATCATCTGGACAGAATAGGTTCCCGACCACTTGCTCGATGTTGTTGTCCAGGAGCTTATTGCGCGCCACTCCGGGTACCCCCCATTACCGCCGCCGATATAGCCTGCGATCATTGTGGGGTTATCGCCCTCAAAAGCGACAGTTTCATACTCGGACAGATAAGTGGCGTTGAAATCAATCGAATGGTCGAGACCGAATTTCTCAAAACCGTAAACCACGCCGATATCGAGGCCTTTCATTGTCTCGCTGCCAGTGTTCGCATTCTGCGTCGACAGATAGTTGACATCACCATTCAATGGGTTCCGGGTATGATGCTCGGGAGCACAGAACTGGTGGGACAGGTTTGACGATTCATAGCAGAGTGACAGTTTGGTCGATCCCGGGGTCGTCCGTATGGCATTGTCAATCTTTATGTCGAAGTAGTCGAGCGTAACAGACAGTCCCTCGATGGGTTGAAGCACTGTGCCGATGGTGAATGATTCCGACGATTCCGGCTCAAGGTTCGGATTGCCACCCGCATCTGTCAGGACTGTATTGCCAAGCTGGATATAATTGGTCGGCACGCCGGCCGCCTGGCAGTTCAGGTAGATGTTGCTTGTCGGCGAAAGGGATGCCCATCCAGAGCATGGGTCGACCGTCGTCAGATTGCCCTCCGACACGCCGCCAAACAATTCCGGAATGTTCGGGATACGGAAAGCTGTCGTAAAGGTACCCCGGAGCTTGACCCCGTCATTGATGCGCCAGTTCAGTCCGGCCTTGTAGTTGGTGTCGCTTCCGAACAGATCGTAGTCGGAATAGCGAATAGCGCCATCGAAATCCAGTGACTGGACAAGAGGCATGTCCTTGACAAGAGGGACGCTGACTTCGGCAAAGACTTCTTTCGCTTTGGTTGCTCCAGAAATCGGATCCTGCTGGTTTCCGAGCGCGAGACCTGCGACCGACAGGGAATCCGGATTGCGCCAGCCCTTGTCTTCGCGCCATTCTGCGCCGAACGCGACACCAAGCATTCCGGCGGGAAGCTGATACACTTCACCACTCATGCTGGCGCTGATCGCTTTTTGTTCATTGCCGCCAAGGCCCGTCTCCGTGAACACGATATAGTCGAGTACCTCTTGTGTGACGTCCCCGTATCCAAACAGGTCAGCACACGGGATGCCGCCCGTGCCGCACAAGGCCGGATCGAGGGCTTGCGCCAGGCGTCCGGTATTGATGTTGTTCAGGATGGAATCGGAGCCGGTGTTACGTCCCCAGTTCAGGGAAGCCTCGTAGCTCCAAATGTCTCCGAGCGTTCCCTTGAGCCCGGTCACAATCCGGAAAGTGTCTGTCTCCTGTTCGAATGTGCGCGCACCATTTTCGAGCAGTCTGCGACGCTCCAGGACGAAATCGACGCCTGTTGGGTTGGTTGGGTGCGATGCATCAAACCCAATATTGACCAGCGTGGCCGGAGAGGCCGGCTGCGTCGACCAGCGCTTTGTGTACAGGAGTTCGGCAAACAGGTCGGCGCTATCGGTCAGGTGATAGGTGCCAAAAGTCGCGAAGCTGAGACGCTCAAGGGGGTTGGATGCGTTGAAATACCGGTTGTAGTTGAAGCCATCGCGATTGCCGTCGTATATCTGGAAGGAATCGCCGTCGCCGCCGAGGGTTTGATTGAAGTTCACTCGGGTCGGTCCGGTCAGGACTGTTCCATCGGGCATGACATAGCCGGCTGGCAATGTGCCTCTTCCGCCAATGGTCGATGAGCTCAAACCGTCACACACAAATCCATTGGGGCCCGGCGTGCCTGGGCAAGGTGCACGGCTCTCGTCCCAGAGAGGCGCTGCGCCCGAGTCCTGATAGCTCATATTGAACATGACATCGCCCTTGGAGCTCGTCACTCCCCAGCTCAAATCCAGAAGCAACTCCTCGCCGTCACCTTCATCCGTCATGCCATATTTGGCAGATGCCTCGAACCCGTCATAGCCTTCCTTGGTGATCAGGTTGATCACGCCAGCAACTGCATCGGCGCCATAGGTTGCAGACGCACCATCCTTGAGGACTTCGACGCGCGACACCAGAGACATCGGGATCATGGACAGATCGACAGCGCTATTCGCGCCGGTGCCGCCATAGACAATCCTGCGGCCGTTCAGAAGGACCAGGGTTCTGTTGACACCAAGACCGCGCAAGTTGATTTGCGGCGTACCCCAACCATTGGACACCCAATACGCACTGCTCGAGTTGCCGCCGAAGCCTGCCGATGACGGGAGGCGCTGCAGAAGCGTTTCGAGATTTGTTATCCCGGTCTGTTCGATCTGTACGCTGTCAAGGACAGTTACGGGGCCAACGCTGGTGAGATCCTTGCGCTTGATCCGGCTACCGGTAACCGTGATCGTATCCTCGACTTTGGCCGCATCATCTGCGGGCGCTTCCTGGGACGCCGCCGGCAATGAGGTCAAACAAAACGCGAGAGGAACAAGCGCTGCACTCATCAGGATACTGTTCTTAAGAGATTTCATAGTCCGACTCCCGCCATGTCTGATTGTCTGGGTTTAGATGGTTTCTTAGGTTTAGTATGTACCTGTCTAGACAACCTGTCCGGTGTGGGTCAACCCCGTTCTTAAACTATTCGTTATCTTTCGAGCGTGCAGGTCAAAATACAGGCGCGCTGGTCAAGAATTGTGCGGGTGAAACGTGTCGGCGCTTGGGGCGTTACGTTTAAGGTGGCCCGGAAAGTGCGTGCGGCATGCCGGCGCCGTTGTCGACGCACATCTGCCCAGTGTGATCGACCGGACCGAGTCATTTGAGGCCATGTCCTGACGGGCTTGTCATCAGCGGACTTTCCATTCCATCTTCGTCTTTCCGTTTCAAGAAAATCGAGGCGTTTGTCTGGCGAGCTACGTTTCACGTGTACCCGTGATCGGAGCCAGACACGTCGACCCTCACTCTCGAACGCGACGCCTGCTGCGGTCGAAACGCAACTCGAAGACGGCGTCCGCATCACCATTGCGCCACCATGGTGCTGGTCTCGTGTTCGCCGTGTTGGCACCAGACACAATCGCAATTTTGATGATTGCAGCTTGGATCGTTCAGCTGTCCCCGATAACGATGACGCGCCAGCGGAAACAGAAGTCGCTTTGGCACTGAAGAACTGTATGCACGGGCAAGCATGCCGCCAGTCTCTGAGCGTCCCAGCTGCCTGATCAGAAAGTCAATGCCGCGCCGACCTGCGACATTGAACAGGAAGCGGTTGACCACGCCGGTACGAAGGCCGGGTCGAAGCGCCTGCTGCCAGGCATCGGCATAGCTCGTCCCATTGATCAGGCTTTCGGCAGCCAGTCGTCCGGACCGAATGGCATAGCGCAAACCAAACCCGGCGAGTGCATCCTGAAACCCCGCATGCTCGCCGATCACAGGATAGCCGCCTTGCACGGCCGTGCGTGGCAGGCGGATATTGCCGAAGCCGCCGAATGGCCTTGGGTTTTGCATGCGCAATCCGGCATGACGTTCGAAAAAAGCCAAGGTGGCCGCGAGGTGTTCCGCCTGGTCGCGGAAGCCAGAGAACATGCAGCTCGCCACCGTACCGCGACCTTCATGAACCAGAAGATAGGCGTATCCTTTCGGCGCCAGTTCAGACCCGAAGGCAAGCCAGGCGCCGTCCTCCATGTCGGTATCGAAGATTTTCCCCACTGCAATGATGTCGGCGCGGCGCGGTCCACCAGCAAGAACCATTTCGCTGGACGTCGACGTCACACGGTCATTAAAGCGAACCTCGACACCCGCACCAATTGCCTGGTCGAGCAAGGCACGATCCAGCGTGCCATCGCCAGCGCCACGTCGCAACAGGTAGAACAAGGGTCGCTCGCCGTGGACACGATGAGGTTTGGCCTGACTGTCAAAAACGACGCCTTCGTTCATTCCGTGATAGGCGAACCCGGTTGAAATGCCGCTTGAAGCCAGTTCGTCGAGGGCATCCATAGGGTTAGTCCAGTTCTCCAGACCCTGAAAGTCATCATGAAACCGGTGGCCGATATCGGCGTGCCACTCGCGCACCATTACCTTTTTTCCAGCCTGCGCGAGCACAATTGCGCACGTCAGGCCAGCCGGTCCGGCGCCAACAATGGTGATGCCCTTGTGGTTCGCCATATCGCCGTCCTCAAGGCTTGACTGATCGGGGCGCCGCGTTTCTCCGCAGGGCCCGCGCGGCTTCAAATGTTACAAGGCGCCGACCGAGCGTATCCCATAATTTCAACCGGGTTGTCTTGAAGCTCTCGCCGAGCGTCATGCGCCCTGTGCCTGCCAGGCGGGGATGATCCCGCAATACGTCAGGCAACCGGTAGAAGGGAATGCGGCTATAGAGGTGATGGACATGATGGATGCCGATATTGGCAGTCATCCAGCGCAATGGCGGCGGCAGGTCATAATATGAGCTGCCATAAAGCGCGGCCTCGTGAAGCTGCCAGTTGTCGCTTGTGTCCCACACAGTGTCTTCAAACTGGTGCTGCACATAAAACAGCCAAACGCCGATAATCGCAGCCAGTGAGGTGATGAACAGATAGGTAACCAGAAACGGCAGCCAGCCCAATGCAACGATCCCCGCAATCAGGAGTATGGCGATAGCGATGTTCGTACCCATGGCGCTCACCCAATACTTGAAACCGGCGCGCAGGAATCCAACCGGCAGGCGATGGTGGATCAGGAAAATGAAGATCGGACCGACCCCAAAGAGAACGAAGGGATTGCGATAGAGCCGATAGGCAAGGCGTCCTGCGAATGTGCGGGCATTGTACTCATCCACGGTCAAAGTCAGGATGTCCCCGACGCCGCGCTGATCGAGATTTCCCTGAGCGCTGTGATGCACAAGATGTGAGCGTTTCCAGAGATCATAGGGTGTCAGGGTCAGAATGCCGATTAGTCGGCCGGTCCAGTCATTTGCCCGGCGCGATTTGAAAAATGCTCCATGCGAGCAATCATGCTGGATCATGAACAATCGCACCAGAAAACCTGATGCGATGACGCTGATCGGGAGGGTCAGCCAGTAGCTGACAGAGGTCGACCAAACCGCAGCGCCCCATAACAGTAACACAGGAACCAGTGTCACCGTCAATTCGAACAGGCTACGGATCGTAGAGGGGTGCCGATAGGCGGCCAAAATCCTTATCCAATTGCGAGCCGGGGCTTCTGGCGAGCCGGAGTCCTGCGCCCTATAGGCATAAGTCATGAATTGGTCCTCGCCGGTCGTCGTGAAGCGGAATGGACTGCTCCAACAGTATGGTACAATATAAGCCGATCATTGCGCGCTCACGACTTGCAGGCTTTCGCAGACGGGCGTCAGAAGCGTTTCCAGTCGGGGTGCAGCACGTCGGACGGCGGCGACACCGGCAGCGATGCAGCGGCGTTTGTGTGCAAAGTCCAGCACCCCGACCGATACGCCATAATCGGGCCTGAGAACCAGGTCTGCCTCCTTGTCGCGCGATCTCGAAAATGCGTTATGGGTCACTTCAATTGATCTGAAAAACACGTCCAGACCGTTTTTAGGGGACTGGTCGACCTGTCGTTGGCCCGGATCGATTGTTATGACGCAATCAACGCCCGCCTCTCGTACCAGATCGACTGGCGAACTGTCTGAGTACCCGCCATCGATCAGGAGGTGAGGCCCATCTTTGAAGGGCGGCAGGATGCCGGCCAGGGCCGAACTTGCATAGACCGCATCGACGGCATTGCCACGTGTCTTGACGACCCGCTCGCCGGTCAGAATGTCGGTAGCGGTAATATACGTCCGAACACGTCCGGAACCGAGATCCTTGCCAAGTGTCAGCTCCTCGATGACAGAGCGGCCCCAGTCGACGGTATGCTCGCCGGCGCCCCAGCCAAAGGCAAGCGCGCGCAGTTCGCGTCCAGCGATCGCGAAGTTCTTGATTCTGTCCAGCATGTGCCGTGCCCTGAGATCAGGTACAGCAGGAAATCCCGACACGTCCATTGCGACCAGATCCCGGTACCAATCCCTGTTCAAAGAGTAGGTTGCCGCAATCAGCGCGCCTATCGAGACGCCTGCGATCGTATCCGGATAATAACCAAGATGATTGAGCGCCTTGAGCACACCGACATGGGCCATGCCCCGCGCGCCGCCGCCAGCGAGTACGAGTCCGAAGGGTTTGTGGTGCACGATAGTTCCTTTCGAACAAAGGGTTGAATGTCCCCGATACAAATTCGTTAGCTGTCTTTCAGTGAGGTGCCGCCAACGCGCGACGCTGTCCTACCGATACGACTAGAGGCCTGGGCCAGAAGCATTTCCAGAATGGGATGGCCGGCGCCAGCGCGGCCAGAAGCGCGGGGTATTAGCCGCATAGGCGCGGTATTCCTCGCCAAATTGAGCTTCGGCGTCCTTTTCCTCCCGAAGGGCGAGGCGCACGTACATGAAGACCAGGACCGGGAACATGACCAGAGTCAGAATGGTCGGCCATTGCACCAGAAAGCCGAACATGATCAGCACGAAACCGGCATATTGCGGATGGCGCATCCGTGCATAGATGCCGGTCGTCGCGAGTTTGCCCGAGCGCAGCGCGCCATGAAGGACCGGCCAAGCCGACGATAACACGCTGAAGCCCAGGAAGATAAAGGCCAAGCTTATAAAGTGAAACGGGCCAAAATGAGGATTGTCCTTCCAGCCAAAGATCATCTCCCAGAAATGTCCTGAATCGTGGGCAAACCAATTGATGTTCGGGAATTGGGATTCAAGCCAGGGCGACAGGAAATATATCGACAGGGGAAAGCCGTACATTTCTGTGAAAAGGGCAATGACGAAAGCACTGAACGCGCCGAAAGATGTCCAGTCCTTTGATTTGGATGGTTTGGCAAAGCTGAACGCAAAAATAATGAAAATTGCGGAGTTCAGAATGACCAGAAACCAGAGACCGTATTCAGAATAAGCCATCTCGCCCTTCATTGGGGTGTTCCTTGATCTTCATCGTCGCGGCGTCCGGCATGCCCGCCATGGGCGCCATGCCCGCCATGCATGAACAGGTGCATGCCGCCGCACAAAAGCAGGAACCCTGCAGCGAAGACGAGATTGCCGGGGATGTGCGCCCTGTGCTCGTAGAGAAGCAGGAACCCAATAGCTGCGGCGAAGGCAATGACCGGCCACCAATACCTGCGGCCTTTGGGCTGATGCTCGTCGTGACTGGAATGATTGTGATTGTGCATTGCACGAAACCTTCTTGCTGTGTGTGGCTAACGGTTCGACCTGGGCGAAGTTGCGTCCCTAAGAATTCGCTGGCAGGTCACGACCAGTCCGAGAATGAGGCTGGCAAAAACGAAGCCCGAAAAGACCCAGTCATCCCAGCGAAAATGCTGATAATGATCGATCGCGAGCAGCAGCATGGCTGCGATCCCAAACGGGCGAGCGTAATGCTCGACAACAGTCCAGAAACCAGGCTTGGCGCCATTCATGCCGAGGCGTCCTTGCGGTTCAGTTTCAGGAGCTGTGCATTGATCGCGCAAATCACCGTGCTGGCAGACATGAACACCGCGCCAAGCGCCGGCGTCAGAATGACGCCCCAGGGGAAGAAGACACCCGCAGCCGCAGGAATCGCAAACGCGTTGTAGCCGGTCGCCCAGACGAGGTTCTGCATCATCTTGTTATAGGTCGCGCGGGCAAGTCCGATAATCGCCACAACATCGGACGGGCTCGACCTGACAAGGATGATATCGGCCGTTTCAATGGCGACATCCGTACCTGCGCCGATCGCGATCCCGACATTGGCCTGGGCGAGGGCAGGGGCGTCATTCACTCCGTCGCCGGTCATGGCAACGACCAAGCCCCGCGACTGAACTTCCCGAACCTTTTCCGCTTTCTGTTCAGGCAGGACTTCGGCGATGACCTCGTCCAGGCCGATCTCCTTGGCGACCCAACCGGCGACCTGCTTATTGTCGCCGGTTAGCATGATGCACCGAATGCCCATTGCCTGGAGTTCGGATATGGCGCGTGCGGATTCTTCACGGATGATATCTGCAAGAGCGATCGCGCCGATGAGCTTGTCTGCTATCAGTACAAAGACCACGGTCTTGCCTTGCCCGCTCAGGGTCTCAAATCGTGGGTCGTCCATGACCAGTCCCTGGTCACGCAGGTATCCTGGGCTGACGACCTTGACATTCCGGTCCCTGACCATGCCTTCAGCGCCCTTGCCGGGGATCGCCTTGAACTTTTCGACCGGCCAGGATTCCGGCGCATCCCGGACGATCCCTTGAGCGATCGGATGTTCGGAATGGGCTTCGATCGAGGCGGCATAGGCGATAATCTCGTCTTCGGTAAATGCTGTATCGAACACGAGTGTGTCCGTGATCCCGAACTCGCCTTTAGTCAGCGTCCCGGTCTTGTCGAAGATGATCGCGTTGATTTTGCGCGCCTCTTCAAATGCGGTCCGGTCGCGGATGAGCAGGCCATTGGTCGCCGCGATGGCGGTGGAACGGGCCACGACCAGTGGCACGGCAAGCCCCAGCGCATGCGGGCAGGCAATGACCATGACCGTCACCGCGCGGGCCATCGCGAACGAGAATCCCTGACCCGTGAAAAGGGCCCAGAACAGAACGGTTAATAGACCTCCGCCAAGCGCAATGAAGGTTAGCCATTTTGCAGCCGTATTTGCGAGATCCTGTGTCTTCGACTTGCTAGCCTGGGCTTCCTGGACCAGTTTGATGACACTCGACAGAAAGGTCTCTTCACCCGTCTTGTTGACACGGATAGTCAGCGAACCTTCCCCATTGATCGAACCGCCAATGACTTCGGCATCAGCCCCCTTGAAGATGGGTTTGGACTCACCGGTCAACATGGATTCGTTGAGCGAAGACTCGCCTTTGATGATGATCCCGTCGGCAGGGACTTTTTCACCTGGCTTGATCAGCAAATGCTCGCCGCCTGTAAGGGTCGAGACCGACACATCGCTTACCGAGCCGTCTTCTGCCACAAGATGGGCTTCGTCCGGCATCAGCGCGGCAAGTTTCTCGAGCGCCCGGCCGGCGCCAAGGACCGATTTCATTTCGATCCAGTGCCCGAGCAGCATGACTGCGATCAATGTCGCCAGTTCCCAGAAGAAGGTCTCGTCGCTTCCGAGTGCAACCATGCCCATCGAATAGGCATAGGCAGCGGTGATCGCGACAGAGATCAGCGTCATCATGCCGATATCGCGGGTCGTAATCTCTCGCCAGAAGCCTTTCAGGAACGGCCAGCCGCCATAGAAAAACACGAGGCTTGAGAGCGCCGCCAGCACGTATCGGTCACCCGGAAAACGCAAGACGTCTGTCAGCCCAAGCCAACCCTGTATCATTGGCGCGAGCGCAAGAATTGGCCCGGTCGCAGCCAGGACGACCCAGAAGCGCTTGCGATACTCCGCAATCATGCCGGTATGGTCATGGCCGCCATGCGCGCTGGGCGTGGTTTGCGGCCCTGAAATGGTCGCCGCTGGATCGGATTGATGGGTGTGGGTGGAATGGTCCATGGCGGCGATCTTTTCCTACTGGTCAGGTCTTGTGAGACGAAGGATCTGGAGTGGCGATGACGGGACTACCCCTTGGGGGAAGACCGGGGTCGCCATAGTGGCGCGGATTGGATTTGAAGACCCGATGGCACCGGCTGCAGCAGAAAAAGTAGGTCCAGCCTGCGTATTCCTCTGACGCAGCAGCATCTTCCAGCGCAATCATGTTGCGGCAGACGGGGTCTTCGACAGTCATCGACGCGCTCCAATATTCAATGCAGCACCATGGCGCCGATCTGGAATCCAGCATCGGCAGGGACGATTTCACCGGTCACGCCGGTCGGCAAAGCGTTCGCGTGATGCGGAGGCGTTTTTCCGGTCAGATCGCGATCAGTCATGCGAGAACAGCTCCTTGGCTTCTAATACGCAACGAAGCCGGTCGCCCCTCATGAAAGCGCGCAGCGGCGCCCGTTCCAGCCTGCAGGCGCAATGAGACGGCGCTGGCCATGATCAGGAGGGTAGCCGTTCAAGCGCGAGGGCGATGCCTTGTCCGCCGCCGATGCAAAGCGTCACGATCCCGCGCTTGAGGCCTTCGCGCTGCATCGCGTGGATCAACCGAACCGCTAAAATAGCGCCCGTCGCGCCGATCGGATGGCCATGGGCGATGGCGCCGCCTTCGACATTAACAATTTCTTGCGGGAATCCGAGTTCGTCGACGAGCGCGATCGCGATGGCAGCGAAGGCTTCATTCACTTCCACCCGCTCGACCGATGCCAGTGACCAGGCCGCGCGCTCAAGGGCGTGCCTGACGGCCGGAACCGGCCCGAGGCCAAACAAACCCGGTTCGACCGCGCCGACGCCCATGCCGGCGATACGGACCGTCGGCATCTGGCCGTGCGATTCGGCCCAGGTCCGATCGGCAATGATCATCGCGGCCGCGCCCGAGTTCAGGCCCGGGGCGTTGCCAGCGGTAATCGAACCGTCTGGTCGGAAGGCCGGTTTGAGGCGCGCAAGGCTTTGAAGCGTTGTACCGGGACGATTGTGTTCGTCAGTATCGAACACGCCGGGTCCTTTGCGTGTCTTGAGTTCAACCGGGGCGATTTCCGCTTTGAACCGGCCCTCCGCCTGGGCTTTGGAAAACCGGGATTGCGAGCGCAGCGCCCAGGCGTCCTGGGCCTCTCGGCTTATCTGGTTCTGCTCGACAAGGTCTTCAGTGTGCCAGCCGGAATGCTCGCCGGAAAACGCATCGTTCAGGCCATCATTGAGCAGGCTGTCTATCACAGCGCCATCGCCCAGCCTGTATCCGTACCGGGCCCTGCCCAGCAGGAACGGCGCCTGGTCCATATTTTCCATGCCGCCTGCGATGGCGCAATCGGCATGACCAAGCATCACCTCCTGGGCAGCGGTAATGACCGCTTGTGCGCCGGAGCCGCAGACGCGGTTGACTGTCATGGCCGGGACGCTGACCGGCAGGCCCGCGCCCAGCGCCGCCTGGCGTGCCGGGTTCATCCTGGCGCCCGCCTGCAGAACCTGGCCCATGATTACAGTGTCGATTTGGTCCGCCGCGAGCCCTGACCGGACAAGGGTTGCTCTGATGGCGGTTGCACCAAGGTCGGCGGCAGGAACGTCTTTCAGGCTTCCTCCGAACGTACCGATGGCGGTACGCATGGGCGCGCAGATAACGGGGTCAGGTCGCGGCATGAGGGCCTCCGATGTGCGAGTTGGTTGAGTGGCAATGATTTTCGGCAGGGGGACAGCAGAGCGCCTCGGGCAATGGCGAACTGCGCGACACGCCTTCAGGCAAGAAGACAGAATGCTGCCTGGTGAGGCTCTTGCGTTTCTTTGCCGCGACCACGAGCCGCGCAAGGGCGAGACCTGCAAGACGCGCTTCGGGCGGGTCGGCCCGCGATGGCAGGACGACCGGTGCGCGCAGGCCAAGCACCAGGCCGGCAAGCATCGCGTCTGCCATATATTCAAGATTCTTGGCGAGGATATTGCCGGAAACAAGATCCGGCACGAGTAGAATGTCCGCATCGCCAGCGACAGCCGAACTGATGCCCTTGATCTCTGCCGCTTTTAGCGAAATCGCGTTGTCGAACGCGAGCGGCCCGTCAACAATGCCGCCGTGTACCTGGCCGCGCTGGGCCATGACCGAAAGCGCCGCCGCGTCGAGACTGGACGCGATCAGCGGATTGACCGTCTCGACAGCGGACAATACCGCAGTCTTTGGTTTCTTGATTCCAATCAAGGTCATGAAGTCGATGACATTCTGCAGGATCGCGGCCTTGGCCATCAGGTCCGGCGCGATATTGACCGCGGCATCCGTAATCGCGAGCAGTTTGGGATAGGCCGGTATGTCAGCCAGAAAGACGTGGCTGGCACGCATGCCGGGCTCCCGGAGACTAGCTGCAGGATCAAGCAGTGCTTTCAGCAATACATCGGTATGAATGAGCCCTTTAATCGCAATATGGGTACTACCAGCTCTCAGGAGACTGGCGGCATGCTGGGCCGCTTCGTATTCGTTCCATGCAGGAAGAATCTGATCGGGGTTGACTGAGAGGCCGGCCGCGTCGGCTTCGGCCTGAATCGCATCCGGATCGCCGATCAGGATCGGATGGGCCCAGCCTCGCTTGAATGCCTCGTCCGCAGCCATCAGGACGTCGCGTTGCGCAGCGCAGACGACTGCCACTTTCAATGGCGGGCCCGCATCGGCTGCCGCTGCGAGCGCGGTAAAATCACGATACGCGATCATGTGGCCCTCTGATTCAGTTGCGCAGGGGCGTTTGCCAGGACAGCGCGACCCTGGCGCGCAATCGTCAGGGCTTCGTCGGTGTGAACCGCTTCGACAATCACCGCGCTCCCTGGTTTTGTGATACACGCAGCGCTCCGGTCATTGGCGTCGCTGTCAAAATCAATACCGAACAAATCGCTCAGCGGCTCACATATGGCTGCGCGGATCGAAGGCGCATGTTCACCGATCCCGCCTGTGAAGATTATCCGGTCAACGCCGCCCATGGCAGCGATAAGTGCCCCGGCCTGTTTGCGGGCCTGATAGGCAAATTGCGCAAGCGCTTCACCAGCACGCGGAGCATCCGTCCGCCTCAGAAGCGTGGCAACATCGCCGCTCAAACCCGAAAGGCCAAGCAGCCCCGCGCCGTGATAGAGCTGGTCCTGCAAGACTGACGGGTCCCAGTTTTTCTCCAGGATCATATAGAGCAGGAGACCCGGATCGACATCACCGCTTCGGGTCGCCATGGGCAAACCAGCCAGCGCGGAGAACCCCATGCTCGTGTCTACGGACTGCCCACCCCTGATTGCAGCCATGCTCGCACCGGCGCCGAGATGCGCAACCAGAAGGCGTTGACTGGCCGCCGTCTTGCCTGCGCGTTCAGCGAGGTCATCGACGACAAATGCGTATGAGAGCCCGTGAAAGCCGTAGCGACGGATGAATTCGCCTTCCATGCCGGGCGGCAGCCCCGTGCGCTGTGCTGCAATCGGCATGTCAGCATGAAAGCCCGTATCGAAACAGGCATAGTGCAGCGCATTTGGCAGACGCAGTCGCGCGGCAACGATGCCGTCAAGATTGGCCGGCATGTGCAATGGCGCCAGAGGGATAAGTTTTCGTAGATCCGACTCGACCCTGGGCGTTAGCCGCTGGGCATCAGTATAATACGGGCCGCCATGCACAACGCGGTGCCCGACAGCAGACACGCCGCTCAGATCGACATGGGTGGCCAACTTTTTCAAGAACGTGTCCAGGGCGACTGGATGGTTGATGCAGCATGCGCGCGTGTCCCAGAGCGTTTCACCATAGGTAGTCCGGGCCGTCAGTCTTGCCTCTGACGTGCCAATCCCGGTCACTGCGCCTGACATGGTCTTGACCACGTGGTCGTCGATCCGAAAAAGCGCAATCTTCAGGCTCGATGAACCGCTATTGAGTGTCAGAACACTATAGGGTTGCCCGTGAGGCTTGTCGTGAGCGTTCATCTTTTGCCCGCCTCGCCGTCGGAAGACCCGCGTAGGCTGGGCCAGTCATACAGCCAGCTGAACGCCTGTTCGGCAGCGGCGTCGCGCGACTCGCGCATCCGGGTGAGGCCGGTTTCGACCCAATCGACGCTCGTCGTCTCGGCTTTGCGGAAACGGTTTTCCTCGCCGGGCTGTTTTCGATGGGCGCGGACCATTGGCGCGAACGCGGCGGCCATCGCCATGGCCGGGTTGAATCGTTCTGAGAACATATAGCGCGTCACCCGCATCGGATGAGACCATTTCAGCACCTCGGCCGTGACCGGATTGGACCAGGCGCGCACCCATGGACTGGCAAATGTCGCGTATGCCGCTTCCAGCCGAGATGAAAGACGTCCCACGCGCTCAAACGCGTCCGGCTGTGTGTTAAACACAAGATCTTCAACCCGGCGCGGCTCAAACCGAACAGTGTACTGGTCATGTCCGCAATCGGGATCGCCGGTCGGATTATCGATTCGCATTTCGTAAAGGCCTGGCTCCAGAGCCTCTACCTCACTGAGGCGCTCCAGGATGGCACGGTGCTCAAGTCGGGCGACACTGGCTGATACGAAAATGCCGAGATGCCCGGCATGCTGATTGATCAGATAGACAATGCGCTGATCGGCAGCGACGAGTTCTTCGGTGGTTTTGTAAACGGCCGGGATCCAGCCGAGCGCCTGGTGCGGCGGGGTAATATTGTCGCCGTATGAGGCGAAGATGACGAGCGGATTGCGAATACGTTTAAGATCGATCTCGCAATGCGGTCCGAGCTTCACAAGGCCTTGTTCGAGGCGGTTGCCGATGAACAGGTTTTCGACAATAGCAAGAATTTCTTCGCGGCTGAGACGGTAATAGCCGCCCCACCAGCGCTCGAAGTCGAGAAAGCGTTCCGCTGATGTATCGACGCTCTCAAACAGGTCGGCATATTTGCGGAATATGGCACCTTCCGGCTTGAGGTTCTCGAAATTCTGGACCAGCCAGGCACCATCAAATCGGCCGTTTCCAAGATCAGACAACAAGTGATTGAGCCATGCACCGCCCAGAAAGCCAGCCGCCAGACGCATGGGATTGGTGCCGGGTTCGCCCGCCCAATAGGCCAGAGGCGATCCGTTCATGACAACCGGACCAGCGAGGCCTTCACAGTCTGCTGCCAGAAGCGCGGCTGCCCAGCCCCCCTGGCAATTGCCATAGAGAACCGGCGCTCGCCCATCGTGTCGTTTGCGGACGATCTCAACGAACTGGCGCAGGCTCGCCATTACATCGGCGAGTGTCTGGCCGGGCAGGGGGTCAGGAGTGAACACAACAAAATAGACCGGATAGCCTTCATGCAGGGCGATGCCGACTTCAGAATCTGTTTTGAAGCCGCCTATCCCTGGCCCATGCCCGGCCCGCGGGTCGATGATAATGACCGGTGGCTTTTCAGGATCAAGGCATTCATCCAGGCAGATATCGCCAACTTCGAGGATATTCAGGAGCTGATAGTTTGAGGCTGGCTCAAATGTGGCCGCGTCTGCCACCAGCTCATATTTGAACTTCAAGACCGGCGGCATGCCATCGCGCTCATGGGCAAGCATGATATTGGCCCGCTGGCGTAATGTGTCAAAGAAGAGAATCTGTCTCTGCATCAGATCGACGCCATATTCGGCAAACTCTTGTGGGTTTGGCCAACTGGCGGCATGCGCGGACGATATCTCGACAGGAGCGGTGTGACCCCGCTCGGGGCTCTTGGCCGCCTTCATTTTGGTGTCTGCCTTTCCAGGTTTGCTGGCTTTCTTGTTTGTCGCGCTTGGAGCATCGGGCATGACGGGGGCTTTCGCGGTTAGAGTAGAAATTGGGGGGATCAGGCCTTACCAGCAGTTCCTTTTGGCGCAGGTTTCACTTTTGGTGGATATTGGTTCTGACTGGAGCTGCCTCCACAACAACACCCGGTTCTGGCCGACGGCATTGCTCCTGACGCGCGCGTCTGGGCGCCCGTTTCGGCGGCGGCAACTTTGTTGTCAGGGTTCATGGCGATCTCCTTCGACTGGACCTGGGCAGTAAAAAGGCCGAGGCGGCCCCCTAATCAGAGCCTGTGAACAAGGACGAACGAAGCAGCGCGGCGTTACACCGGGGCGCTTCGGCGGGGTATCAGGGCGCAGCCCCATCTGACGTTTCTGGCAAACCGACTGACTGAACGCGCTTGCGCATCTCGTCAGCGCCAGGGCAGGCGCATTGGAAATAGCCATGCTCGATGCAGGTCAGGCAGGTCTGTTCCAGGCGCTTGCGCATAGCGCGGCGCGCGCGGTGGAGCTTAACCCGCAGCGCATTATCGGTCAGACCGAGATCATCTGCGATGACCGAACGGTCCACGCCGATCAGGTCGGCCCGCCAGATCAGATCGGCATAATCAGGATTGAGCGTCGGCAGCATCTTGTAGAGGCAAGCGCAAATGACAAAATCGATTTCTTCATCATCGAACAGGAGCGCAGCTTCGGCAGCATAGGTTCCAAGCGCCTTGCTCGTGCGCGCTCTCGCCCGGAAATGATCGGCGATCGTCGAGTGAAGAATCTGGGATAGCCAACCTCGCAGCCGGTCTTCGTCTTTCAGGTCATCAAAGCGCGTCAGTGCTTTGACATAGAATTCCTGGAGCACATCCTTGGCGTCGGATTCATTGCGCAGTTTTCGCTTCAGAAATCTGAACATATCCTGATGCGACTCGATTAGCGCGGCTTCAATAGCGCGCTTTCGCCGGTCGGAAGGAGTTTGATCTGACGTCATGATTGCTCTTGTGGTCACGCAGTGGGCGCTACTGGACCTGATACGTGAATTATCAACTTTGCCCTCATGGGAGCGAACGAATTTGGCCGATATTCCCCGGCATGCCTTGTGCCGGGTGTAACGGTTCAGGGGTTGGACCGTCTTACCCGTATCAGAGTATGTGGTGAGCGCCGGACGTTGCGCTTGCGCCAGACGAGAAGGATTTTCCCAATGAGCCTTTGGAGTGCAATCGCCAGGAGCCGGCTTGACCGATCTATTCGCAAAGGATGCCTGGAAGTCACGTTTCCAAATGGCGCGACGTCCCTCTTCGGCTCATACTGCGTTAGCCCGATCCGTATCGCAATCAAATCGGAAGCATGGCTTCGCCGCATCCTGCTCGATCCGGAACTGCAGCTCGGCGAGGCCTATATGGAGGGGGGGCTGGTGCTGGAAGCGGGCGACCTTTATGATCTGCTGGATATTTTCTGGACGAATATATTGTCTGATGGCAGCCCGAGTGCCTCGCTACCGGCATTCCTCAGAAAGACGTTTCGGGCGGTCGCGCAGTTCAATCCACGCGCACGCTCGGCTCGAAATGTCGCGCACCATTATGATATCGGCAACGATCTTTACCGCCTCTTCCTCGATGAGGACATGCAGTATTCATGCGCCTACTTCCCTGACCCGGAGACGTCTCTGGCCGATGCACAACGCTTCAAGAAAGATCATGTCGCACGCAAGCTGTGCCTGAAACCGGGCGACACTGTGCTCGATATCGGATGCGGGTGGGGCGGACTGGCCTTGCATCTTGCCGGCCGTGAAAATGTCCGTGTTCACGGGGTCACTCTGTCATGCGAGCAGCATTGCCTTGCCCGCGAGCGCGCGGACGACATGGGCGTCAGCGACAGAGTGGAGTTCGAGCTTCAGGATTATCGCAATCTGACCGGGCGTTATGACCGTATCGTCTCGGTAGGCATGTTTGAGCATGTCGGTGTGCCGCACTATCGCGAATATTTCGATCAGATTGCGACGTGCCTGAAAGATAACGGCACGGCGCTCATTCACACGATTGGGCGGACCCCAGGACCGGGAGCGACGAATCCATGGATCGCCCGCCACATTTTTCCAGGCGGTTACATACCGGCGCTATCTGAAATCCTGCCTGCGATCGAAAAAGCCGGCCTGATGGTCCTCGATGTTGAAATCCTGCGCCTGCACTATGCAGAAACCCTCAAAGCCTGGCGATCACGGTTTCTCGCGCGAGCAGACGAGGCCAAAGCGCTCTATGATGATCGCTTTGTACGTATGTGGGATTTCTACCTCGTGTGCAGTGAATTGTCATTCCGGCATGGCGTCCACAACGTCTTCCAGCTTCAACTCGCCAAACGCCAGGATGCTGTGCCGCTGACACGCGACTATCTGTATCGGACTGAGCCCGCGCGTGGCCCCCTTCGACAGGTGTCGCCCGTAAATGATGAAAGACCGTTCGCCAATGCCCAGAGATGACAAAAAAGAGGCAGGACGCTCCAAGAAAGTCTACAAACATGACTTGCGTGACCTGCAGATTGAGCTTGTCAAAATTCAGCGACGGGCAATAGCGCATAACCATCGTATACTAATAATATTTGAAGGACGGGATGCGGCTGGCAAAGACGGCATCATCAAGCGGATCACCGAACATCTCAGTCCGCGAGAGACGCGCGTCGTTGCGCTTGGAAAGCCGTCAGACCGGGACACGCGGAGCTGGTATTTCCAACGCTACGCGTCGCATTTGCCAGCCGATGGAGAAATCGTCCTGTTCAATCGGTCATGGTACAATCGCGCCGGGGTGGAACGGGTCATGGGATTTGCCAGTGATGACCAGGTTGAAGCGTTTTATGACAATGTTGGCGCGTTCGAAAAAATGCTGGTTGGCGACGGAACCCAGATTCTCAAATACTATCTCGACATAAGCAAGCCTGAACAGTCGCGCCGCCTCGCAGACCGTGATAAAGATCCGCTCAAACAATGGAAGAAAAGCCCGATTGA
Organism: uncultured Alphaproteobacteria bacterium; assembly: GCA_963973995.1. Taxonomy (GTDB): domain Bacteria; phylum Pseudomonadota; class Alphaproteobacteria; order Caulobacterales; family Hyphomonadaceae; genus Hyphomonas. The sequence goes on along the minus strand of CAXBCO010000002.1, from coordinate 457,135 downwards.
TGCGGTCGCACTCGAAAAGTGGGATGACTATACGGCTGCGCGCGATGACATGCTGCGTCGTACGGACTTGACGCACGCGCCGTGGTTTGCCGTTCACACCGACGACAAGCGCCAGGCGCGATTGAATACGATCCGGCATATCATCAAATCGATTGATTGTCCGGAGACGGACAAGGCCCTGGCCGTTCCCGATGAAACAATTGTCTTGCAGGCCACAAAGAAAACCATTGCAGCCCTGCATCGATGATTCACTTCGTCTTCCAGCACACGATGCTAAACGCTGTAACCTGGAACAGGGGCGCACTCTCGACCCGGACTCTTGCCAGCATGGAAATGTCAGAGCAGCCCGTTCGGCTGATTTTCGATGCGGCCGCAGCTCGGTCCAAACAGTTGGAACTGTAACGTATGAGGGCCTCGCGCGTCATATGCGTATCATATCAGAGTAAACTCAAACGTTTGCATCCGTTTGATGTCGATCACCCTATCGCAGACGCGACAATCCGTTTTCCGCGTCGATCGCCGACCAGGAGGCCGCCAGATGACAGACAGTCAGGATCAATGTGACGGGCGACCAGTCATCATGGTCTATGTGCCAATCTTCCGGGAGAAACTGGCAAAGCTGGAACGTCGCGGGGACGGCCATACACCAGAAGCTGTGCGACTTCGCCGGACACTGGCGCGCATAGATCTCGGCCTGACCAAATCGAGATCTTGCGACGATCGCCAGATCCGGTTGACTGCCGCAGAATGAGCTGTCTCTCCCGGCCAAACGAACCCGCGACAGGGAAGCGATTGTGGCGTGTGCGCAGCGCAGCTGCTGCGTCTTCAGTCTCTTAAATCCTGCGGGCGGGTCGATGACCAACACTCTTGTCTTGTTGATCGCCGGAATTCTGATCGTGCTGGCCTATGATTATACCAATGGCCTCCAGGACGCCGCGAATATGCTTGCCACAATTGTCGCCTCGCGAGCAGCAACGCCAATACAAGCCGCGATACTTGTGTCCGTATTCACCTTTCTTGGCCCTGTTCTGGGTGGAACAGCCGTTGCCAATACGATCGGCAACTTTATTGATGTCACTGATCTACAGAATATCGCGTCGCTCACGATTGTGCTTTCAGGCTTGGGGGGCGCAATCGGGTGGAATTTAATTACCTGGTGGTTCGGACTGCCAGCATCCTCTTCTCAAGCGCTCGTAGGCGGTCTGGTTGGGGCTGTGCTGGTTTCTGCCGGACCAGAGCATGTCGTATGGGGGATGTCCGAGTTGAACGCAGGGCGCGTGAGCGGCGTCACCAAGGTCCTGGGTGCGCTGCTTATTTCGCCAGTCCTCGGATTTCTGTTCGGCTGGATTATCCACCGCTTGGTAAGATTTGCGCTGCGCGGCGCTCGTCCGGCCGTCAATCGTAACTTGCGCGGATTTCAATGGGTGGCGACCGCAGCGCTCGCCTTTTCTCATGGTACGAATGACGCTCAAAAGGGGATGGGGATTATCGCCATGTTACTTGTGATCAGCGGCGTCAATGCAGAGTTCACCGTGCCGATTTGGGTGATCCTCGCAAGCGCAACTTCCATCACTTTGGGCACGTTTTCAGGTGGTTGGCGGATCGTTCGAACGCTCGGCTTCGGGATCTACAAAGTCAGACCCATTCATGCGCTTGATGCCCAGCTTGCATCGGCAAGCCTGATTCTGGCCGCGTCCATGACGGGCGCGCCGGTTTCAACCACTCAGGTCGTGAGCACGTCCATAATGGGCATCGGTGCATCTGAGCGTCCAAAGTCGGTCCGCTGGGGCACGGCGCAGCACATCATTGGCGCCTGGCTGATTACCATGCCCGGTGCAGCCGCGATATCGATCGCGCTGTATCTTCTTATGCAAGCGCTTGGCGCAATCGTTTAGCAGGACGCCCTCGGGGCACGCGAGAAAGGAAGTATGATGTCGAAACGCCCAGGTGACGTTAAGCGTCCTCCGAGCCTTGTTCGGATTTTGAACGGACTGTTTCCGCGCACGCCAGATTTTCATCAGTTGCTCAATGATCAATGTGAACTCGTCGTGCAGGGGATGGAGGTTTTTGCTGAATTCATGATGACGGGGGACCAAGCCGCTGCCGACAGGGTTCGCCAGCTCGAACACGAAGGCGACAGTTTGAAAGCAAGAAACATCGATATACTGAACCGTTCCTTCGCAACGCCCTATGATCGTGAAGACATCTACCGCGCGATTACCGCTATCGATGATGGGCTCAACTATGCCAAAACCTCGGTGTGGGAGATGGATGTTCTTGGAGTGAGCCCCGACAAGCCTATGGCTGAAATGGCTGACTTGCTGCTGCAGGGCGCCAGATCACTGCAACGCGGATTCAGTGTTCTGAAAACCAATCCGGGGGAAGCGGAACGCGCCGCAAACGCTGTTCGCAAGACCGAGCGTCACGTTGAGAAAGTCTATCGGCGAGCGATAGCCGAATTATTCAGCCCGCAGCATTATGCCAACGATTTGGCGGCGCGACGCAAGGACCTCAGTGAGGATTTACGACCTTTGCTCGAACCGGACGATAAGGCGAGCTGCGACTCTGTCCTGAAAGGGGTTTCCTTTGTCATGGAGACGCTCAAGCGTCGGGAAATTTATCGCCACCTCTCAAATGCGGCCGATCACTTTGCGCATGCCGGCGATATTCTGCACGATATTACCGTCAAATCCGCCTGATATTGTCGGTCCCTGATATCCTGGCTCAAACCAATCCCCTTGCGCTTTTTGGACTTTGCCGCCCGCAAGCAGACGCGACATTCAGCGAAAGACGCGCGCAATCACTCTTTCTCGTCAACTTTGAACGCCTCGTCATGGCCGCTCCGTATTCCTTCAATGAGGTATCAATTGCCCAGGATCCATCAAAACCAAACCTTAAACAGGCGTAAAGTGAGCACGATCAGTATGGTCCAGCAGCTTAGATAGATTGCTGTGAGCCAAAGTTGCTGATCGGATATGCCTGGGCGTCTGTGGCGAACGCTGCGGATCAAGGCGACAAGGTGAACCGTCAGTCCGAGAAGGGCAATCAGCGCAGCGGTTTCTGCGATATAAGGTGCCACGATTGCACCTAGTCCCACGCCAAACAGGCCAATCCCAAGGCTGGATATGACGCAGGTCAAGACCTTGGGTAAAGTGTGGGAGGAGTGGCTTGAGCCATCGGAAGTTTGCCGGCGGGGACTTTGGTGAGAGTTCATCTTAAACTTTCCTGTATTGTGATGTGGTTCGCCGTCCGAGCCACATCGCAGCCAATAGGACTGCAAGACGAACAGACGCAGACCTTGGCCGCGCATTACACGTTTCAGTTTTTTTGCAGCTAAACGAAACAAGACGTCCAGCCCGCAGGCGCTTCCGCGACATTGCGAGACCCATTCTAGACTCACTCACGAGGCTGGGACCGCAGCCGTTCGCGCCCTCGGAGTGAACGTGCCAAGTCGAAGGCGACGCCACCTAAGGAATCATTGCAGGATTGCGCCCAATATTCGGATATCGTTTCTATCCCAGCTGGCAGGTCGGTGTATCCTGGCTTGCAAGCGGTCCAAATATTTCAGGTGATTGTGTGGTCGATTTGAACGCCTGCGACCGCATCCGGCTCAGCCGTACGAGGTCTTCATCGGTGGGGACGCCAATTGGGTGGCAACACGATTGGCATCGCCGCAAATGGCCAGTAAGGGCGCACCAGCAACATTATCATCGAGCGAATGTCTCATCGGGTCTGAGTGGCTGGAGCCTTTGTCTGGCGGCAGCAAGCAGGCCAAGCCCGGTCACCGCCGAAAGCGTGGACCCGATGATCACACTCAAAGTGACCCCTTGCAAAGCGGTTGGACTATCGAATGCGAGCGCCGCCACGAACAGGCTGATTGTAAACCCAACCCCCGCCAGAAAGGACGCGCCGAGCAAATGCAGCCAGCTGACGCCGAAAGGTCGTTTGCCTAACCCACTCCAGACAGCCAGGCTGGCCGCACCAAATACACCAAGCGGCTTGCCAAGGAAAAGGCCCAGCCCGGCGCCGAGGCTGGCGGGTCCGAGCAGGGAGGATGGCGTTATGCCCGCCAAGTGAATGCCGGAGTTGAAAAAGGCGAAGATCGGGACAACCCCATAAGCGACCCATGGCTTCATGCCCGCTTCGATGACCGCAAGTACGGGGCGCCCATTGATTGTAAGCGGAATGGTCCAGGCCACGAGGACACCGGCAATGGTCGCATGCACGCCTGATTCCAGAACCGCGACCCACACAAATATGCCTATCAGGACATAGGGCGTCATATTTGAAATGCGCATTCGGTTGAACCCGATCAGGACGGCAAGGCCGAAACCAGCCATAGTCAGCGAGACGAGGCTCACCCCCTCAGTATAGAAGAGCGCGATGACAGCCAGCGTTCCGAAATCATCGAATACGGCGAGCGCCATCAGGAAGACTTTCAGACTGGCCGGAACGCGGGCACCAAGTACCGACAAGACGGCGAGTGCGAGTACAATATCGGTCGCGACCGGTACCGCCCAGCCATGTTCGGTGTCCGGATTACCCGCATTGAACATCAGATAGATTGCAGCAGGGGCGAGCATACCGCCCAGTGCGCCAATCGCGGGAAGGGCGATCCTGCGCGGCGATGCAAGGTCGCCGACCAAAACTTCTCGTTTGATTTCGAGCCCGACCGCAAAGAAGAAGAAGACCATCAGGCCCTCATTGATCCAATCGACAAGTGGTTTGGACAGCCCGACCTCTCCGAGTTGAATCGAGAAAGGCGTATGATGGATAAAATCGTAGGTCCCAACAGCCGGAGAATTAACCCAGATAAAAGCGATGGACATGGCTGCGAAAACGGCAAGCGCAGCATGCCGTGTCGACGCGCTTGAATCGGCAGGCAGATGGCCGGCGTCTGCGGTGGCTGCCTTCGGATCTGGAATGAAAGGGGCTTTATCCACACAGTCAGATACGTCTGGTTGGGGTTCACCCCTTGGCCAGGCCGTCAATAGATCAAGGTATCCTGACAAGCGCAAACTATTCGCGTTGTATGAAACCAAGAGCGCTTTTCCCGCGATGGGGGCTGGTGATCAGTTCTGCGCAGCATCATGCCTCGTGAAGAATTTCGTCTGCGTATGAGTGCGCCGGACCACTGCCGCGTATCTGTATTAGTCTTTCATGAAACATGCTGAGCACAGGCGTCGGAAAAAACCGTCATTTACTTTGAGCCAAATGAGCCAGTTCGCACCGGGAAGGCCCCCGATCGCCTGGGTTGCCTCTGCGAAAGAACGCGCTGAATCCGCGGCGGCCCGGCTTCAGTTTCGTACAGGTTGTCGCCATCGAGGAGCATGGTTCAGAGTGATGCAAATTGCGTTTTTCGAAATAGAGCCGCGAGACGCGGCAACGTTTGACAGTCTGAAGCCAGGCAACAGTCTGAGACTGACAGATGAAGCTCTCTCGGCCGGAAATGCCGGCGCCTTCGTTGATGCCGAAATTGTTTCCACCTTCATAAATTCGGCCATCGATCGTGCGGTTCTGGATCAGCTGCCAGCGCTCAAATTGATCGCGACGCGATCGACAGGATTTGACCACATTGACACCGCCCTGTGCGCCGAACGCGGCATTCTTGTCTGCAATGTGCCGGTCTATGGCGAAAATACCGTCGCCGAACATGTATTCGCCCTCCTCCTTGCACTCAGCCATCGCTTGCTCGAGGCGGTGGAGCGCGCTCGCTCAGGGCCATTCTCTCCTGCCGGACTGACGGGCTTCGATCTCGCCGGTAAGACACTAGGCCTGGTGGGCACCGGCGCCATCGGGCGGCATGTTGTCCGCATTGCTCACGGGTTTGGCATGCATGTTTGTGCATTTGACATCGTGCCGGATTCCGATTTTGCGACGCAAGAGGGCTTTTCTTATCGGACTTTTGACGACCTCCTAACGACCGCAGACATAATATCCCTGCACGTGCCGTCCACGCCTCAGACCCGTCATCTCCTATCTGCGGACGCCTTCATGCGCATGAAGGACGGTGTCGTAATCATCAACACGGCGCGCGGCGACGTGGTCGATAGCCATGCGCTCATCGAGGCTTTAAAGAGCGGAAAGGTGGCGGCGGCCGGACTTGACGTCCTGCCTGATGAACCCATGCTTCGCGAAGAGGCAGAGCTGATCTGTTCGGTTGATTGTGACGGAGATGATCTGCGCACCCTGGTTGCCGACCAGGTTCTATTGCGAATGCCCAATGTGATCGTGACACCTCACTCCGCTTTCAATACGCGAGAAGCCATCGCCCGCATTGCCGAAACCACAATCAAGAACATCAAGACGTATCTAGCGGGCGAGCCGCAAAACCTGGTCGCAACGCAGAAAAATCTGTCACTGAAGGAGCAAGAGCATGTCTGACAAGTCAATCCGGGTCGCCGTAAACGGTTACGGTGTCATCGGCAAACGCGTTGCCGATGCCGTGACACGCCAGGACGATATGCAGCTGGCAGGCATCGCTGATACATCTGCTGACTGGCGGCTGCGTGTCGCGAACCAGCGAGGCTATCGAGTCTTTGCGGCAACCCCAAAGGCGCACACATCGATGAGCAAAGCGGGTATAGTACTGTCAGGCAATTTGGATGACCTCCTGGACGAGGCAGATATTGTCGTCGATTGCACACCGAAACATGTTGCAACCGGAAATGTTGCTCTCTTCCGAAAGCGGGGGCTCAGATTCATTGTACAAGGTGGCGAACCCCACGCCCTTACCGAGCACTCATTCGTCGCCGAATCGAATTTTGACAGCGCTGTGGGCAGATATGAAACGCGGATTGTCTCCTGCAACACGACGTCGATTGTTCGAACGCTCGGCGCGCTGAAACGGGCAGGTTTGCTCAAAAAGGCGCGCGGCACGCTTTTGCGCCGCGCCACCGATCCCTGGGAAAGCCATCAGAGCGGCATCATGAACACGCTAGTCCCGGAACAAAGCATTCCAAGCCATCAGGGCCCGGATGCCCAAAGCGTCGATCCGGATTTCGATGTCGTGACGATGGCGGTCAAGGTGCCGGAAACACTTGCGCATCTGCATTATTGGAACGTTGAACTGTCGCGCGCCGCCGACCGAGAGGAGGTATTGGCGGCATTTCACTCTTCGACGCGTATCGCCATGGTCAGACTGGACGACGGACTGACGGGTATAAACAGTGTCAAGGAACTCATGGCCGACCTGAAACGTCCAAATGACAACCTATACGAAGTCGCTCTTTGGGAAGACCTGGTTACGATTCAGAATAATGAACTCTTTTATGCCTATATGGTCGACAATCAGGCGATCGTCATCCCGGAAACGATTGATGCGATCAGGGCGCTGACAGGGCTTTCGACAGATTCACAAAAATCCATCGCGAAGACCAATGCCGCCCTCGGTATTGGATCGGCGCTCTATTGAAACCGTGATGGCGTGGACCGAGGCGTGTGCGTTGCAAGATCGGTACGTCGCGGCGCCAAACCGCCTGGCAGTGAGCCTAGGGTTTGGTGCCCGAATAGATGGAGATCGATCCGGTCGGCGTGAGCGTGACGCTCTGCTCTTTGGCATGCGTAAATCCCGCACCCCGCATGAATTCGGGCAGCCGGCCGTCCTTGTTGGCTCTGGTGTCGGCATAGCCATCGGTCAGGCGGACCAGGTTGAAAGCAAGCTTCATCGGTATTGAGCGCTGCCGACCGTAATCAGCGATCAGCAACTCGCCACCGGGTTTGAGGAGGCGAAAAGCGTTTGCGAGGATACTTGTTTTAACAGAGACCGGGCACTGGTGGAGCACGAGGCTGATCAGAATCTTGTCCGCGCTTCCCGGCCGGACAATGTGGTCAATCTTTTTGTCGCCCATCGCGGTTACGAATTCGATAGCGGCTCCAGCTCTTACCGCTTTCGCTTCGGCGATCGTTCGTATGTCGGGGTCCGGATCAATTGCGATCATGCGAATGCCAGGCTGCGTTGTTTTGATCAGACACGCCATGCTCGCAGTGCCCGCGCCGATATCGATGATTGTCTCTCCGCCTCTGGGGGCCAAAGCGACGAGCAGCCTGGCTCGCCATGTTTTCTCACGGGTCAGGAGAGCAATGGCGCGATCATAAAGTTCTATCGAACCATGAGGGCCGAGTGCGGGCGTGTAGTTAGGAGCTGGTAACTTGGTCATCACCCGACCCTAGAGCGGAGCAAACCCGCCAGTATTGAATGTTTCAACTGTATTGAAAAACGGCGGCTGTGTAAGTTCCCGGTGTAATGAGTGAGGGAAGGTGGCGTCCATGCCGTATCACCATAAAGGCTGATCGCTCCCATTTGCGGCAGGCTTGGTCCCATGCGCATTGGAGACACCGATGATGAGAAACCTCAAGGCCGACACGTATACGCCTCACTCACACGTGCGTGCGCATTGTCCCCGGGGCCCTGCCTGCAGAACAGCGCTTCTGTCAATTATTGGACTCGGCGTTGCGGCCCTTCCAGCCATGGCCCAGATCAATCTCTACGACAGTGACGTTGTCGCCATTGATGTTGGTCTCGACGCAGCCACAGTCGTTTTTGCGCAAAGCAATCCCTGGTTTGGAGAGCCCGAAGCGAACATCGGTGTCGATACAAGCACATGGGCGGAGTTCGCAGTTGAGCCGCAACTGTACCTGACATTGAAAAATGTATTTGGGGGGGAATTGTCAGCCGGCCTGTCTGCTGTCGGGACGAAGACATACGGCGAGAGCGCAGAAGGTTTCGCCGCCGGGATCAGCGACCCCGGCAAGGCGACGCTCGAAAAGCTCTATGTCGGCTGGAAGGCAGAACTTGGCGAAGATGATTTCTTCGAGGTCATCGGCGGCGATTTTGACTATGAAATTGGTACCGGCTTCCTGATCAAGGATGGTGGCCGTGATGGCGGCGACCGAGGCGGCTTCTACCTGGGTGCCCGTTCGGCGTCGCGCAGCAGCGGCCTCGTTCGCCTGAAGCAAGGAGATCTGCTGCTGGAAGGGTTCTGGCTTGGCAACAATCCGGGCCGGGCCGGTATCAAGGCGCATGTCGGCGGGGTCAATGCCGAGTATGACATCTCCGAGCGCGCCTCAATTGGCGCAACCTATGTCGAAGTTGCCCATTTTGATGACCCGGTCACCGCAAACACAGCCGAGGAACTGAAAACCTACGATGTGCGCGCCGCGATTGACGTCTCTGACCGGTTAACATTTTCTGGCGAGTACGCCCTGCAGGAAGGGGCCGGTTTCTATGAGGGCCAAGGCGGCTACCTTCAAGGCCGCTACAAGCTCGATAGCTTGCCGTTTGAGCCGACAATCACCTATCGCTACGCCGTCGTCACAGGCGATGATCCGTCGACGCCGCAAAATGAAGAATTCGTACCGCTCGCCTACGGCTTCACCGATTACGGCCAATGGTATCAGGGTGAGATCACGGGCAACTGGATTTTCGGGAACTCCAACCAGAAAACCCATATGGTCAAAGGCTCTGCCACGCTGACTGACACCGTGTCGCTGACCGCTTCCTGGCTCAATTTCACTATGGATGAACCTGGCCAGATCGGTGTGGACGATGAGGCGTTCGGAGACGAAGTCGATATCTTCCTCGACTGGCAGGCGACCGATCGCTTGTTCCTGTCGGCGGCAGCCGCTGTGATGGTGCCGGGCGACGGCGCCAAACAATTTACGGGCGGTGATGAGACCTGGTCTCACTTCATGCTCTACGCATCCGTCGCATTCTAGGAGAGGGGCTGAAAACATGTCAGACTCAATTGAAACGGACGATGCACCGGCCCCATCGAAGGGCTTCAAGTTTCCAACTGCCTATACAATCCTGTTCGCGCTCATTGCCCTCGTTGCGTTGGGGACATGGATTGTACCGGCAGGGCAATATCAGCGAGCGGAGAATGCGGAACTGGGCCGTGAGGTACCGATTCCAGGGACATACGAAACCGTTGATGCCAACCCGCAAGGGATTGTCGATGTATTTCTCGCACCGATTGGCGGGTTCTATAACCCGGACAGCAATCAAGCGCAGGCTATCGATGTCGCGCTGTTCGTGATCATCATCGGTGGATTTCTCGGCGTTGTGACCCGGACAGGCGCCATCGATCATGCAATCGAACGCTGCATGTCGGCCTTGAGGGGGCGAGAGATCTGGATGATCCCGATCCTTATGGCCTTCTTTGCTGTTGGCGGCACGACCTATGGCATGGCCGAAGAATCGCTCGCCTTTTATGGGCTCCTGATACCGGTCATGCTGGCCGCCCGGTTTGATGCCGTCGTCGCCGTTGCCGTTATCCTGCTCGGGGCGGGGATCGGCGTCCTCGGTTCGACGATAAATCCGTTCGCCACGGTTATCGCATCAAACGCGGCCGGCATCGCGTTTACGGACGGGCTGACCCTGCGGGTCTTCATTCTGGTAACAGGCTGGGCGATCTGTTCGGCCTACGTGATGCGCTACGCCGTCAAGGTGAGAGCAGATCCCTCCAAATCGATCATCGCCGACAAGAAAAACGAAATCGCTGCCCGCTTCAAGAGCGACGGCCATGATCCGGACGCGCCGCTCTCACGATCACAAATCCTGACCCTGATCATTTTCGCTGCGACCTTCGCCATCATGATATGGGGCGTATCTTCGCAAGGCTGGTGGATGGACAAGATGTCGGCCCTGTTCATCGCTGCATCTATCCTTGTCGGGGTCGCCTCCTGGATGGGTGAAGAGGGCTTTATCGACGCCTTCATGGCGGGCGCGAAAGACCTTCTCGGCGTGGCGCTCATAATCGGCATTGCACGCGGAATCGTGGTGATCATGGACGCAGGCAAGATGACGGACACGATCCTGCATGCGGGCGAAGGCGCCTTGAGCGGGCTCGGGCCCATCGGGTTCATCAACACCATGTTCGGGATAGAGCTTGGATTGTCCTTCCTGGTACCATCGTCCTCGGGTCTTGCCGTCTTGAGCATGCCAATCATGGCACCGCTTGCCGATTTCTCGGACGTTGACCGCTCGCTTGTGGTGACCGCCTATCAGTCGGCGAACGGGCTGGTGAACCTCATCAACCCGACCTTTGCGGTCGTCATGGGAGCACTCGCGATTGGCGGTGTGCCCTACCAGCGCTGGCTCCGGTTCATGTGGCCGCTCCTGCTCGGGCTGGTCGTCCTGGTTATGGGGTCTCTGACGATCGCAACCCTGATCAACTGAGCGGGCACAGTCTTCAACGCCGCATACAGAACCGCAATTCAACGTGTTTTTGAAAGGACCTCTCCAATGACAGGCTTCGGTGTACATTCTGAAATCGGCAAGCTGCGCAAAGTCATTACCTGTCAGCCAGGGCTCGCGCACTCACGGCTAACGCCCGCAAACGCCGATGCGTTGCTCTACGATGATGTTCTCTGGGTGCAGGAAGCCAGAACCGATCATGCCGACTTTCGCATGAAAATGGCCAATCGCGGGGTTGAAGTCTACGAATTTCATGACCTCTTGAGTGAGATTGTCGCGATGCCTGAGGCCCGCAACTGGATCCTCGACCGGCGGGTGACCGACGACCAGGTCGGCGTCGGCATGCCGGAGGAGTTGCGCGCCTGGCTGAGCGAACTTCCCCCCTATCAACTGGCGGTGTTTCTGATAGGCGGAATTGCCGTTCATGACCTGCCGTTTAAGGCCACTGACATGTTCGGCAGCTATCTGGGTCCGGACGGATTTGTCATACCGCCACTGCCAAACACGCAGTTCCCGCGCGACAATAGTTGCTGGATCGGCAACGGCCTGACATTGAACCCGATGTTCTGGCCCGCGCGGCGGCCCGAAACGCTGCTCGTCGCCGCTGTCTACAAATTTCACCCGGCATTTGCACACGGTGATTTCAAAGTCTGGTGGGGCGATCCGGATACCGATCACGGCCCCGCGACGCTGGAGGGCGGCGACGTCATGCCATGGGGCAACGGCACTGTCCTTATCGGGATGGGCGAACGCACCAGCCCGCAGGCGGTTGGACAAGTGGCGCGCGCCTTGTTTAAAAACGGGGCCGCGACCCGTGTCATCGCCTGTCAGATGCCGCGCGCACGCAGCGCGATGCACCTGGACACGGTCTTTTCCCATTGTGACCGGGATGTCGCGACGGCTTTTGTCGAGGTTTGCGACCAGATCCAATGCTATACATTGCAACCCTGCGACAAGCCCGACCACGTATGCGTCACAAAGGAGAGCCGTCACCTTTTTGTGATAGCGGCTGAGGCGCTTGGGCTCAAAAAGCTGAACATCGTTCAAACGGGCGGCGACGCCTACAATCAGGAGCGCGAGCAATGGGACGACGGCAACAATGTCGTCGCCCTCGAACCGGGGGTCGTTGTCGCGTACGACCGCAACACATCGACCAACACGCTCCTGCGCAAAGCCGGTATCGAAGTGATCACGATCCGTGGATCCGAACTCGGGCGAGGCCGCGGCGGCGGCCATTGCATGACCTGCCCGGTCTGGCGCGATCCGGTCGATTTTTAAGTGCCCGTTTGGCACCCGTATATTCATGATGAGGACGTATAATGGCCTATAATCTTCAAGGACGCAGTTTCCTGAAACTGCTGGATTTCGACCAGCGCGCAATGCGCTATCTTCTCGATCTGTCGCGTGATCTGAAACGCGCGAAATATTCCGGCATCGAACACCAAAGCCTGAAAGGCAAGAATATCTGCCTGATCTTCGAGAAGGCCTCGACGCGTACGATGTGTGCGTTCGAAGTTGCGGCCATGGATCAGGGAGCAGGCTTTACCTATCTCGGGCCGTCCGGCTCGCATATCGGTCACAAGGAATCAATGAAGGACACGGCTCGGGTCCTCGGGCGAATGTACGATGCGATCGAATATCGCGGTTTTGGGCAGGGAAAGGTCGAAGAACTTGCCGCCTATGCGGGCGTGCCCGTATTCAACGGTCTGACGGATGAATGGCACCCGACCCAGATGCTGGCGGACCTGATGACGATGCACGAACATGCCGACAAGCCGCTCCGCGACATATCCTACGCCTTTGTCGGCGATGCCCATAGCAATGTGGGTCATTCCCTCATGATCGCCGGGTGTCTGATGGGTATGGATGTCCGCATCGCTTCGCCCGGGAGCCTCTGGCCAAGCGACGACTATTTGCAGCCTGCCAAAGAGCTGGCAGCCCGGTATGGAGCCCGGCTGACGATCACCGAAGACCCGGTCGAAGCCGTCAAGGACTGTGACTTCATCAATACTGATGTCTGGGTGTCGATGGGCGAGCCAGCCGAGGTCTGGGAAGAACGGATCAAATTGCTCAGGCCTTATCAGGTCAATGCCGATTTGATGGCGGCAACAGGCAAGCCGACAACCAAATTCATGCATTGCCTGCCGGCATTCCACAATGCAGAAACCGACGTCGGCCGGGACATGCTGGAGAAATTCGGGATATCCGAAATGGAAGTTACTGACGCGGTCTTTGAATCGCCCGCGGGAATCCAGTTCGAACAGGCCGAGAACCGGCTGCACACGATCAAGGCCATTCTTGTGGCCACGATCGGCGGTTGATCCATGCGTATACTGGTTGCCCTTGGCGGAAACGCCCTTTTGAAACGCGGTGAAGCGCTGACGGTCGAAAACCAGCGCGCCAATGTAAAAATTGCAGCAAGCGCGCTTGCCCCCCTGGCTCGGAATCACGAACTGATTGTTACGCATGGCAATGGGCCCCAGGTCGGATTGCTGGCACTGCAAGGGGCGGCCTACAAGCCAGACGAAGCCTTCCCTTTGGATGTTCTCGGCGCCGAGACCGAGGGCATGATCGGGTACGTGATCGAGCGCGAGCTTCGAAACTGCCTGCAAGGGGACAAAGAGATCGCGACACTGCTCACCATGATCGAGGTCGATACGCTTGATCCGGCGTTTGACGCGCCGAGCAAATTTGTCGGACCGGTTTATTCCCGGGCTGATGCAGAACGTCTTGCGGCCGAAAAAAAATGGCAGATCAAAGCGGATGGTCAGGATTGGCGCCGGGTTGTTGCGTCGCCCAAACCTCAGAAAATTCTTGAACTGGATCCAATCAAATGGATGCTCGACCGCGGCGTAATTGTTATCTGCGCCGGTGGAGGGGGGATTCCGACAATCCGGGGAGAAGATGGTCGGCTCAAGGGAGTTGAAGCCGTCATCGACAAGGATTTTGCCAGCGCGTTGCTGGCCCGCGAACTTGAAGTGGATCTCTTCATCATGGCGACCGATGTCGATGCGGTCTATGTCGACTGGGGGCAACCCTCACAGCGGCGCATTATAGAAGCGGGGCCTGATGCTCTGGACACGTATGAGTTCCCGGCAGGATCAATGGGCCCAAAAGTCAGAGCTGCCTGCGCGTTTGTGCGCCATAGCGGCGCAAAAGCAGCGATCGGTGCATTGAAGGATATCGAGGCGATTGTTGCAGGTGCGGCTGGCACCCTCATCATCAACTCGGTTCGCGGCCTGAGAGAGGAATCAGTTTGACACGCCGTCTTGCTCTTGGACGCTCAGGAATCGGACTTTACCGTCCTGTACGGCATTTTCTTCTTTATGCCGCCATGGGCGCGATCATAGGGGTCATTGTTCTTCACCCCATCATTACGCTCGTCTTGTGGATGGAGTATGGCGCTCTGTTTTCACCCGAATATTCTGACTTTGGCCGATTTGCCTGGGAGCGGGTGAGTGGCGCGCCAGTTTACCATCTCATGGCTATGAATGGCATTTTCGCTGCACTCGGCGCGGCAATCGGAATGGTCTTTGCCGTTCTGACACGTGCACTCTCTGTTCAGTTGCGTAAAGCTGAGGGACTCCTTGAGGATCTCCAAACGGCATTGCCAAGTGTCATTGCCGGAGGTGAGAACGAATTCACCGAGTTCAAATCCACTTTGCGGTGGGATATCAATGAATCGAGGACCAATAGAAGTCTTGAGCAAGTCATTGCCAAGACAATCGCTGGATTGATGAACCATGAAGGCGGTCGTCTCCTAATCGGCGTGACAGATGCAGGCGAGCTGACCGGAATTGAACAGGATCTTAAAACGCTTCGGCAGCCGTCAGTTGATGAATTTGAGCGCGCCTTGACGGGTATCGTAAAGACGTATCTGGGGGGTGTCGCTTGCACGCTGATCAGGTGCCGGTTCCTGAAGATCGACGACATGACAATATGCTGGGTGCTCGTAGAGCGCGCCGCAGAACCAGTCTTTCTCGTCTTGTCGGATACCTCGAAATATTATGTCCGCACCGGAAATTCGACGCGCGAATTGAACGCCGCGGAAGCACATGATCATATTCAGCGAAGAGGGAGGTAGAAGTCATGCCTGTCGATCAGCAGAGCGGCCTCCTGTTTTCCGACGCATTCACATCTCGCTTGACTGTCGCTGCGTCAGACATTGATGCGTTCAGCCATGTGAACAATGCAGTTTATCTGAAATGGATGAATGACTGCGCCATGGAACATTCAGCGTCGGTTGGACTGCCCGCTGAAGCGTGCGTCGATCTGGACCGAGGTATGGCGGTTCGGGAAACTAGGCTGGTTTATCAGCGGCCTGCGCGACTTGGCGACGGGGTCATCATCGCAAACTGGATAACGTTCAATGATGGCAGATTGCGAGCCAATCGGTACTTCCAGGTCGTGCGGGCAGATGATCATCAAACACTGATTCTGGGCGCATCCAAATATGTCTGTATCGCGCTTTCCACCGGCAAGCCCGCCCGTATGCCCGATGTGTTCGCGCTGGCATATCAGGTTGAACCGGGATTGCAGCGGCGCCTCGTTGCGGATGCGAGCCTGCGCACTGAGCTGATCATATAAGAGAGCATGTCCCGTATCCGGATTGTCAGCGACTATCGGAACCTGCACGGCGTCGTTCGGCGACGACTGTACTTTGGTGACCCGTTCAATGGCGGTGAAGTGAGCGTGCAAGTCCATGTAAGCCACTGCCAGCTGTGATGCGGCAACCCTTTTGGGGGTAGAATTCGCCCTTCCGCCAGGGTTCGTCTATACGCTCACAGATGCAAAATTCCAGCGGCGTTTCGAGCGCGACTATGTACCGTGGGATTATGTCGCCGCTGGGGACAAGTTACCCTATGTGTCCGACAAACAGCTGACATGGAACGCAGGTGTCGAGACCAATCGCTGGGGTAGGGATCTGTCGGCAAACTATGTGTCCGATGCACGGGCGCGCCGGGCAGGGCGCAATCGAGGCGGCGCAACTCATCGAGGCGCGTTGGGTGGCGGATGCTGCAATATGGAGTGACCTGACGGATCGCATCCGCGTGCGGGTAAAGGCCGAGAAACTTTTTGACGACGTGTATGTTGCCTCAATAGACCCGGCCGGTCTTCGCCCGGGAAAGCCGTTTGAGTTCCTGATGGGCGTTGAGCTATCCTTCTGAGGGGGGCTCAGAAGGCGCCGGTCTTCACCCACTCTAAAAAAGCGATGCACCTATTTCCTGCATTTTGCGACACGGGCCGACACTGCGGACGCCAAACGCGGCTCGAAACGACTGCTCACACGTGTCAGGCGGGCGGTGTCAATGCCGGCAATGGCGAATGGGTCGAGTGCCATCACTTCTGGCTCACGCAGGTGTTGTTTGAGGTCGTGTGCCGTGTTTCGAACCGTCACCCCGGTACATCATCCAGACCAGATAGGATGACATGACCGCCCCGCCGAAACAGAAGACCGAAACATAGGCGTATGCGAAGAACGTATAGGTTGTGATGAGAACGCCAAACGCGAGAAAACCGAAGATACGCACGCCGCGTACCGATGATAGTAAAAGTGGCAGGATCACAACTGACACATAGATCGCATAGGTAATCTCTCGGCGTCCGACAAAATCGAGGAGTTCGGTGCCTTCATAGACGATTACATGCGACAGGAAGCGGGTATTGAGCCAGCCCTCGTGCGCAAAATAGGGAATGTATTGCAGTGCGCCCAACATCGCGCCGGCTATTACGAAGACGAGGAAATAGGGTTTACGCCGTGCCGGTTCGAGGGCGAAGGTCGAGACCGGAATCCAGACCGGCCAGGCCAACCAGGAAAAAAACATGTATAGGAGAGAGGCACTTGCGATCAGTTCGGTGTTCTGGCTGGACCCGGCGACCCAGACCACGCCTTCGGCCAATTGTTGAATTCCAAACAACAGCGGCAGGGTTGCCAGGGGCAGATAGCGCCGGTCGCCCCGCCAGGCTTGCCGAATGCTGAGCATACCAGCTGGAATAAGCCCGGCGGCGGCGATGAAACTGACTTCTGCTGACAGACACATATGATTCTCTCCCGGATTGCCTATTTGTTGTTCAGGACATGCGCCTGCGAAATAGCCAGGCACCTGCAGTGAGCGTTACGACCGCGATCACCGCCATGGGCCAGGTGTGATGGATGAAGAGTTCGGCAGGCGCGTCCTTCATGTAGACGGCCTTGCTGATCACGATGAAATGCATGATCGGATTGGTCTCGCTCAAAACCTGCAGCCAATCAGGCATGTTCGCGACCGGAGTTGCATAGCCCGACAGCAAAACAGCCGGCATCATATAGATGAAGAGACCAATGATCGCTTGTTGCTGTGTCGCCGCCAGGGACGAAATGAACAGACCGATCCCAATGATCGCCGCCAGATAGACGACCATGCTGGCATAGAGGAGGATCAATGATCCGCGTAGCGGGACATCCAGCACCAGCCAGCCCAGGATCAGCATCGCAGTTGCGCTGGCCAGTCCGATCAGAAGTGCAGGAACCGCTTTTCCGATGAGGATTTCCGTCGGTCGCAATGGAGAAACCAGCAGCTGCTCGAATGTGCCAAGCTCGCGTTCACGCGCAATCGACAGCGCCGAGACCATGAACCCGACAATGGCTGTCAGCACGGCGAACAATGCCGGTACCGCAGACCAAAGCGGGTCGAGATTGGGATTGTACCAGACCCGGGTTACCAACTTTGTAAGCGGCGGAATGCCGAGTGCTGCAGCCGTCTCCTCATTGAAATTCTGCACGATCCGGCCTGAATACCCGGCCAGAATCTGCGCGGCATTGGAGGCTCGCCCGTCCAGGATCAACTGAACAGTCGCGTGTTCGCCGCGTTCCAGGGTCCGAGAAAAGTCGGGCCCGATTCGTAGCACCAGATCAACGGATCGCGCGTCGATAGCCGCCGGGATTTCTGAGTCGCTGCGCAGATAGATGATATCTTCGAAAATTGGAGACCCCTCGAACCTGCTGATCAGTGCACGCGCCTCAGCGCCGCGATCCTGCGTGTACACGCCCAAATTCACGCTGGAGATTTCCTGGGTAATTGCGAAGGCATAGATCACCAGAAGGAAAGGCGGAGAGAAGAGAACGACCCACCGGGTTTGGGGATCTCGTGCGCTGGCGAGAAGTTCCTTGATGATGAGAGACAGGATACGCAGAAACATGTTCCTACTCCAGCCGTGTGCGCGTGGTCAGCGCAGTAAGTCCGAAGACAATCAGGGCAAAGAGTCCAAGCCCGGCCAGATCCGCCAGGATAACATTCCAGACATCGCCCGCGAGAAACTCGGTTTGCAATGTAGAAACATAATAGCGGGCAGGAACCGCGTAACTGATGAGCCTCAGGGCCAGCGGCATACTATCAATTTCAAACACGAAATTGGAGAAATAGAAGGCAGGCAGGAAGGCGGTCAGAACCGATGCCTGCGCCGCGACCAACTGGTTTCGGGTGAGGGTTGATATGAGCAAACCCTGACCGAGCGAGCACAGCATGAACAAGGACGAAGACAGGATGAGGACGCCGAGAGACCCGCGGAACGGCACGCCAAACAACCAAACAGCGGTGATGACCGCAAGGGCCATAGAGCCCATCCCAAGCAGATAATAGGGCACCAGTTTTCCGATCAGCAATTCGAAAATCCCAACCGGTGTCGCGAGCAGGGCTTCCATCGTACCGCGTTCCCATTCGCGTGCGACGACCAGTGCCGTAAGCAGAGCGCCAATTGTCGTCAAAATGATCGCAACCGATCCCGGCACAAGATAGTTGCGGCTCGAGATTTCCGGATTGAACCAGACTTGCGGCTGAAGCTGCACGCTCGGCGGCAGGGCCGGGCGTCCCCGCCTGATCCATTCCTGTTCCAGCCAGTTACCCCATAAGAGCTCAACATAGCCGCTGACGAGATAGGCGGTATTCGGATCGCTCCCGTCAACGATGACCTGGACGGGTGCGCTGTCCGCGCGAAACGCCTTCGCAGAAAAATCGGCAGGCAGGACGATCAAACCACCAATCTTGCCAAGCGACAGATCTCTCTCAAACAGGCGTCGATCGGGTCCGACCTCGACCTCGAACAAGGTCGAGTTTTCAAGAGCCGCCTGAAAACTCGCTGTCTCGGATGATTGCTGCTCCACCACAAGCGCGACGTCGAGTTCGCGTGGATCGAAGGTCACGCCATATCCAAACAGGAATAGAAGCAAAAGCGGCATCACGCCCGCGATCAGAACCGAACTTGGATCGCGCAGAACCTGGCGCGACTCCTTGGTGATCAAACCCGTCAGGCGCCGCCATTTGTGCGAGAAAGGCGCGTGCGGTGTCATGCCGCTTCGCGCTCCCGATCGCTTTGTTCGACAAGCGCGATAAAGGCATCCTCTAGCGTGGGGTCTTCCAGACCATGGGCGCGGGCGCTCTCCTTCAGATCGTCCGGCGACCCGGATGCGATCATCCGGCTACGATAGATGAGAGCGATGCGATCGCAATACTCGGCCTCGTCAAGAAAGTGCGTCGTCACCATAATGGTCACACCATTGGCAACCATAGCATTGATATGGGTCCAGAACTCGCGGCGTGTGCGAGGATCGACGCCAGATGTCGGTTCATCAAGAAACAGGACGTCGGGGTCGTGCATCACCGCGCAGGCAAGCGCCAGACGTTGCTTATAGCCAAGCGGCAGGCTGAGCGCATTCACGATCAGCTTATCGGATAGTCCAAACGTATCGATCATACGTTCGATCGCCGCCTTGCGGACCTGGCCGCGCAAGCCATAAACACCGGCGAAGAAGTCCAGATTCTGGCGCACGCTCAAATCGCCATAGAGCGAGAATTTCTGGGCCATATAGCCAATCCGCCCGCGCGCTTTGCTGGGCGCGTTTTGAAGGTCGAGACCGACAACGCGAGCAGAGCCAGCGCTTGGCCGAAGCAGCCCGCACAGCATTTTGAATGTCGTCGACTTGCCAGCGCCGTTCGGTCCGATCAGGCCGAAAATCTCGCCGCGCCCGACGTCAAAACTTATATCGTCTGCGGCGATGAAGTCTCCGAACCGGCGGGTCAGCGCGTTCGCCTCGACCACTTTATCAACCGTGTGGGTGGCCGCGTCCTGACGGTCGGCAAAGGGCGAGTTGGCTTTGAAACCGCCTCCGATCAAATCCATGAAGGCGTCTTCGAAGCGCGGCGGTGTGAGTGCCATTTCCGACTGATCGCCAGCATCCAGCAGGTCCAGGGACGGCGGTTCAGCGCCCTCAGCCAGGACCAGTCGGACGCGGCTGCCCTGAATGACGCCATCGATCACGCCGTCAAGCTTTGTCGCTTCGCTCAGAACCTTTCGCCGATCGGTGCTGATATGACGGATCTGGTAGGTTCGTCCCGCGACGCGGTCGGTCAGATCTTGCGGCGAGCCTGCATAAAGCAATGAGCCCTCATTCAGGAGCAATACGCGCGCGCACCGTTCAGCTTCATCGAGATAGGCGGTGCTCCAGACAACCCCGATACCCTGGTCGACAAGGTCATAGACCATGCGCCATAGCTCGCGCCGCGAGATTGGATCGACTCCGACGCTCGGTTCATCCAGCAGGAGCAGATCGGGTGTCTTGATCAGTGCGCAAGCCAGGCCGAGTTTTTGTTTCATGCCTCCGGACAGCGCCCCGGCCAGTCGTTTTTTGAAGTCCGTGAGGCCGGTAAAGCGCAGAAGACGTTCGAAGGCGTCATCGCGGTCCGCGCCTGTAACCGAGCGCAGATCGGCATACAGAGTCAGGTTCTCCTGGACGCTGAGATCCTCGTAAAGACCAAACCGCTGCGGCATGTACGACACGATCCGGTGGACGGCGCGGGCATCGCTGACGGGATCAAGGCCTTGAACGGTGATTTTGCCCGTATTGGGAACCAGCAAGCCTGCGATCAGTCGCAGGAGCGTTGTCTTGCCGGCGCCGTCCGGGCCAACAAGGCCGGTCACTTCGCCAGCGCTGACGCTGGCTGTTACGTCGTCGAGCGCGGCCAGGTTGCCCTGGGCAAAACGCTTGGTGAGTTGATCAATCTGGACGAGCGGACCGGGCACGCTCAACGAGTCCTGTCCGGGCTGAGCAATACGGTAACCGGCATGCCCTGTTTGAGACGGTTTTCGGGGTCCTCAGCAATAATACGCACGCGGTAGACGAGGCTTGTGCGCAATGACCGCGTCTCGACTGTTTTGGGCGTGAACTCGGCAACGGGTGAGATGTAACCGATCTGGCCGTGATAGACGTGCCCGGAATCTGTGCGGATTTCTGCGTCCATCCCGGCCTGGATCAGATCAAGATCGGGTTCTTCGATGTAAGTGCGCACCCAGACCGGGGAGGTCAGGGTCAGGGTGTAGATTGTTTCTCCCGCGCCTATGATCGAACCTGGTTCACGGACGCGGGTCAGGATGACCCCGTCATTGGGCGCGGTTAGCACCGTGTCGGCAACGCGTTGCTCAGCGAGTGCGAACGCCGCCTGTTCAGCCGCCAGGACCGAGCGCGCCTGATCAATGTCTTCCGCACGCGGTCCGATCCGGGCGAGTTCGAGGCCTTCTGAGGCAGCATCGCGCTGGGCGACCGCGCCGCCGCGGCGCGCCTCCGCCTCCTCATGCGCCTGATGAGAGGCGATGTCGCGTTCAGCGAGGTAGGTTTGCCGGGAAAGAGTCGTTTCAGCCACTTTCAGCGCCGCTTCAGCCTCAGCCAGCAGCGCTTCAGCTTGTGCGATTTCCTGGGGCCGCGCGCCAGCGAGCAGCACATTGAGCGCTGCTTGTGATCTTGCGACGCGCGCCTGGGCCAATTTCACTTCATTATCATAGTCAACCGGTTCAAGCGCCGCGATCACGTCACCCGCGGCGACCTGGTCGCCCTCCTCAACCTTCATCTCTGCAAGCCGGCCCGGGATTTTGAACCCAAGATTGACCTGGCGCACATCGACATTGCCGAAGACTTCAATATGACCCTGCTCTTCGTGGGGGTCCTGAAGCTGTGTCCAGCCGAGGATCGCCGCCGCAAGGAAGACAATGACGATAGCAATCAGGCCATAGCGCTTGAAATGGCGAGTCATTCGCGTCCCTTTCCCCCAATAATACGTATGGCTGCGGTTATTCCCTGAATGACGCACAGTGGGGCGGAGCATTTCAGGTTCAGGTGTATGGAAAGGTGGGGCGAACGGTTCATGGTGATTTGGCCTTGTCCCCATCCCTGATGAACAGGAACAGCATGGCTGCCGAGCAGCTGATCAGCAGGAATCCGTTCAGTGCCTCGACGCCTGCAATCAGGCGCAAATGTCCGGTTGGGACGATATCGCCGAGGCCGAGCGAGGTGTAGCTGACCAATGAGAAGTAAAAGACATCCATCGCGGTCGCCTGGGTTTCGCCGCGCAGATCGCCAATGCCCAACGCGCGGCCTGCACCATATGCGAGGGCGTAGAGACTGACCGCTCCTATATGCGCGATACCAGACACGCAGAGCGCGATAACGAGTTTGCACCCGCGATGATAGGTCGCCGCACCAAGGTGCCGGATCGCGCTTGAGACGATCACGTAATGCAAAGCGCCTGACAGCACGAAGGTGAAACTGGTGATGAGAATAGCCAGGATCATGCTGCGCGCCTCGTCATGCGCCGCGCCAGCCAGAGTGTTACCAAGGGTACCATGATCCACATCAAGAGTGGGACAATGCCGATAGTCGTACCGGGGATGAGCGGCATGGCTTCGCTATAGCGCCAGCCCCAGGATGCACTGACCACGACCTGTTCGACTAGTGCAGTCGCGGCCAATCCGGCGCCCATATAGATCAGGAGCGGCATGGGGTTCGAGACGCCCGGCGACCCAACCCGCGCCGCAAGACCGTAAGCGAGCGCCATCAGACCGGCGTCCGCGATAGACGCGACGGCGCAGATCATGGTCATCTGCCGGTGGCTAAGGTGATCCATTGCATAGAAAGGCATCTGCAAAGCCTCCCAGACAAAGGCAGTGAGGGAGCCGAAAATCACAATCCAGATTATGGGGCGATCGAGCAGGCGCATCAGTTATGTGTCCCTGGCAAGTCACGAATGTGAGTGCGCATGATCGGGCGCCTCCTTGCCGCGGATCCGGCCCAGGTAGAGGGCTTCGAAGGCAAAGATTGCCGCCATGGATCCCAGTGCGATCACAACGATCATCGGGTCAGCACTGGCCTTGATGAAGAGGAATGCGCCAAGCGCGATCAAGTCGAACAGAATGGCGGCGATCAGGACCCAGGCGCGGGCACCGACATCCTCGCGCAAATACCGCACTACACCGTAATGGATGATGATATCCATGACCAGATAGTAGATCGCGCCGAGTGAGGCGATCCGGCCAAGATCGAAGAAGGCGGCCAGAAAGGCAGCGAGCACGACGGTGTAGACGAGCGTATGCGTCTGGATGCCGCCGGGCATGCCAAAATGCTTGTGCGGGATCAGGTTCATATTCGTCAGCATGGCGAGCATACGTGAGACGGCGAACACGCTGGCCAGAAGTCCGGACGCTGTGGCTATGATCGCGATGATCACGGTGAACGCCACGCCACGATCGCCAAAGGCCGGGCGCGAGGCTTCGGCCAATGAAAAGTCCTTGGCTGCAACAATCTCGTCCAGCGTCAGCGAAGAGCCGACGGCCAGTGCCACAGCCATATAAACGACGAGGCAGATGGCCAGCGACCAGATGATCGCCCGGCCGACATTCTTGTTGGGGTTCTGGACCTCGTCGCCGCTATTCGTGATCGTCGTGAAGCCTTTAAAGGCCAGGATTGCAAGCGCGACACCGGCCAGGAAACCGGCGGGTCCGGTCTGCTCAGTGGTCGCAGAGGATGCCGCTTCGAAGGAGAGGCCTGACGCCCAGAGCGCTGCGCCAGCAAAGACCAGTATCCCGCCGACTTTGAGCACGGCCGCGACTTTGGACACGCCGCCGATTATCTTGTTGCCGGATATGTTGATCACAAAAGCAAAGACGATTAACCCGACTGCAAGCACCGGCACCAGAACGCTGTCTTTAGCGACATCGAAGAGCTGCAATGTGTAGGCCCCAAAGGTACGCGCGACGAGGCTTTCATTGATAATCATGGACATGGTCATCAGGAGCGCGCTGGCGGCGGCAATCGTGGTTGGCCCGTACGCCTTCTGCAAGATCATCGCGATGCCGCCTGCCGACGGGTATTTGTTCGACATCTTGATATAGGTGTAGGCGCTGAACCCGCTGATGAAGGCTGCAATCAGAAACGCAAGCGGGAAGCCGGGACCGGAAAATTGCGCAACCTGGCCGGTGAGGGCAAAGATACCAGCGCCAATCATCACGCCTGTGCCCATCGCGACAGTGCCAGCGAGGCTTAGCGAACCTTTCTTATAGGTTTCGGACGTCATTGGTCCGCTGCCTGCTCGGCTGGGAAACGGCCAACATAGCTGGCAAATACGCTTTGCGCCTCACCATCGAACAGGATCACATCATAGGCGTCAGGCGAATTTGGTGTTTCCATCCCCGGCGAGCCCATCGGCATGCCAGGCACAGATAGTCCCGCTCCGGCGGGACGTTCTTTCAGCAGCCTTCGGATGTCCGCGGCCGGGACATGGCCTTCGATCGCATACCCATCAATCTCGGCGGTGTGGCAGGATGCAAGTTGGCCGGGCACGCCAAGCGAGGCCCGCACGGGAGCCAGGTCCTCGCGTTCGATGACGCGGACGTCCAGGCCGTCGCGCTGAAGATGTTTGACCCAGGCTGTGCAACACCCGCACCAGGGCGTCTTGTAGACGGTAATGGTCTGCGCATTCGCCGGGCCGGCGGTTCCGCTCATAACGGCAAATCCAGCCACGATGGCGAAGACTGCCGCCCCCAGGGATCCAAGAATCCATTTCGACATGAGAGTCTCCTTTCAAATTACAGTTTTACGGATCGCAATCGAAGCGCATTGGCGATGACCGAGACCGAACTCAGGCTCATTGCGGCGGCGGCGATGATCGGACTGAGGAGCAGGCCGAAGAAGGGATAGAGAACGCCCGCGGCAACCGGCACACCAAGCGAGTTATACACGAAAGCAAAGAACAAATTCTGGCGAATATTGCCCATTGTCGCGCGGCTGAGGCGTTGGGCGCGCGCAACGCCGCGAAGATCGCCTTTGACCAGGGTCAGACTGGCGCTTTCCATCGCGACATCCGTACCCGTTCCCATCGCGATCCCGACATCCGCCTGTGCCAGGGCAGGGGCGTCATTGATCCCGTCGCCGCACATGGCAACAACAGCGCCCTGGGACTGGAGTTCGCGTATGATCCGGTTCTTGTCCTCTGGTGAGACATCTGCATGAACCTCATCAATGCCAATCTGACGCGCCACCGCTTCGGCTGTCGCCTGACTGTCGCCGGTCAGCATGACGACTTTCATGCCAGCCTTGTGCAAGGCTGCAATGGCATCAGGCGTTGTCGCCTTGATCGGGTCGGCAACACCGATCAGCCCGGCCGGTTTGCCATCCAGCGCGACGAACATCACCGTCTGGCCTTCGCGGCGATAGGATTCGGCGCGGGCTTTCAGCGCGTCGTCAAATGCGCCGACCCGGCGCATCATCTTCGCATTGCCGATCGCAAGCAGTTTGCCATCGACGCGCCCTTGCGCGCCTTCGCCGGTGACGGATTCGAAGTCTGAAGCGGCGAGGCGTACGGCCCCGCGCTCTTCGGCGCCATTGACGATGGCCTGGGCCAACGGGTGCTCGCTGCCGCGTTCAATCGCGGCGGCATAAGAGAGGAAGTCCGCTTCAGCGAGACCTTCGGCTGGCTCGACCGTAACGAGTTTGGGCTTGCCCTCGGTGAGCGTGCCCGTTTTGTCGACGACAATTGTATCGACTTTTTCCAGCGTCTCGAGCGCTTCAGCATTCTTGATCAGAATGCCAGACTGAGCGCCCTTTCCGGTCGCGACCATGATTGACATGGGCGTCGCAAGACCCAGCGCGCAGGGACATGCGATGATGAGCACAGCGACCGCATTGACGATCGCGAATGCCATGGCCGGATGTGGCCCGAAAACCGCCCAGATGATGAAAGTGACAATAGCGGTCAGAACAACCACCGGAACAAACAGGCCCGCCACAGTGTCGGCGAGCTTCTGGATCGGTGCACGTGATCGCTGCGCTTCGACGACCATGCGCACAATCTGAGAGAGCATCGTATCCTCGCCGACGCGGGTCGCCGCCATAATAAACGAGCCCGTGCCATTCACGGTGCCGCCGGTGACCGGATCGCCTGCTGCTTTCTCGACCGGAATGGGTTCGCCCGTGATCATGGACTCGTCGACATTCGACCGGCCTTCAACAACCTCGCCATCGACCGGGACTTTCTCGCCGGGGCGAACGCGCAGACGGTCGCCGGCCTGAATGTCATCAACAGAGACTTCCTCGTCCTGGCCATCAGCCATGATCCGATTGGCCGTTGGCGGCGTGAGTTCCAGAAGCGCACGGATCGCGCCTGATGTTGCACTGCGGGCCCGCAGCTCAAGCACCTGCCCGAGAAGAACAAGCGTCGTGATAACCGCCGCTGCTTCAAAATAGACAGAAACTTCGCCCGCTTCGTTACGGAACGCATGCGGGAAGATGCCCGGAAAGGCCGTCGCAACGAGCGAAAAGATGAAGGCAACGCCAACGCCGAGCGAGATGAGTGTGAACATGTTGAGGTTCATCGTCCGGAGGGAGCGCGCGCCGCGTTGGAAGAAGGGCCATCCGCCCCAGAGCACGACAGGAACGGCCAGTGCGAACTGAGCCCATTGGGCCCAGCCGGCTGGCAACAGACCTTCGAGCGGCTTGCCCGGGATGAGGTCGCCCATAGCGTAAATGGCAAGCGGGACGGTGAAGATTGCGCTAATCCAGAACCGACGTGTCATGTCGTCGAGTTCGGATGTGTCCTCCGCGCCGACGACGATGCCTTCAGGTTCGAGCGCCATGCCGCATATTGGACAGCCGGAATTGCGTACATCGCGAACGTTGGGATGCATGGGGCACGTGTAGACTGTGCCGGAATACGCCGGCGGCACAAGATTATATTTTCCGTCGGCACCCGCATCAGTGTCGCCCCCGGCATGACAGCAATCATGACCCGCGCCGTGATGTTGATGTTCATGATGTTCGTGCGCGTGATTCTTGTGATCAGTATCTGTCATGTCCGCCCCTCCGGGGTGTGGTTGAAGTGTTTCGTTGTGCGTCCCGTTCCTTGATCCAGCGCCTGAATGCAGTGCGCTGATCCAAAGAGAAGAACATTGAAATTGCGCGCTAGGCACGTTGGCGATTGAACAGCCGGTAGAGTGGCACGAAGACGAGCGCGATATACCAGCCATAGAGATAGGCCTCGACAAGCCCGAGGAAGAAGCTCGACACCGAAATGAATTTGAATCCCGGCAGCAACTGCTCCCATGCGCCGTGCATATGCAGATCAGCCGGCGCGGTGAGCCCCCACGCGATACAGATTGTAAAAGTCAGGGCGAGAAAAATGGACAGGGCATGTCCGGTCGGGATGAGGCGCATTGTAAACTCCTTCTTTGCCTGGGACGCCCCATTTGGGGCAAGGCAGGGGCGACTTGGTATCAGGGTCGACACATACATAATACCCTATAGGGGTATATTCAACTCCGTATTTGTACTTTGTGAAATGGTTCGATGAATTGAGCGGCATAATTGGCCGGATAATCTGGCCGGCCATCGATCCCGATTGCTCCGGCACGGACCCCCTCGCTCGATGAGAAGCGCGCCGTGCCAAGCAGGAAATCCCAGAGTGTGAGAAAGAGCCCGAAATTGACGTCGCCGTCCTGCGCCGACGCGACATGGTGGTGACGGTGAACGGGGGCGACTGCCCAGACATATTTGAGCGGACCGATGTTCATGTCGACATTGGAATGCTGCAACAGCAGCTGCACAGCGACTGCAAAGGTTGCTATCGCAGCGACTTCGGCCGGAATACCGAGCAATAGCCAGGGCAGGGTGCCGCCCATGATTTCCAGAGTTTGGTGGACCGGATGTTTGAGCAGGCCATTGAAACCATACATGCGTTTCACCGAGTGATGAACGGCATGGAAACGCCAAAGCAAGTTCATCCGATGACTGGCGAAATGGACCAGTGTAATTCCGATATCAAGCATAATGATCGACAGCGCGACGTCAGCCCATAGCGGGAGATTTGAAGGCCAGAGAGGTGCCCAAGGTATGATCGCCGCAAAGACCGGAAGCAGAACGACCAACACAATAATCGTGCCCTCATTGACCACCGCATGAATTATGTCACGCACGCGGTCTTGATCCGGCTTGTTCCAGACCGGCTCGTACGGAGCGATCCTCTCGGCCAGGTAAGACGCGAAGATGGCCACGACTAGCAGCGCGGGCAGCCAGAGAAGCGATCCCCCCGTTCCCACCAGCGTCAGAGCGGCGGCGAGAAAGCCGAGGAAGAAGGTTGGGGCATACAGATACTTGAACACAGATAACATAGCGACGCTCCTTGATTTGGAGAGCGTCAATGGCCTGAACGCCGAACCGGGTCTTGAATGGATCAACGGTTCAGATGGGGTCATCAATGGAGACCTCCAGACCAGATAGGCCGGCTTTCGGTGTCACGCCGAACCATTGGCGTAGTCGCCGCGTGAAATGCGCTTGGTCTGAGAACCCGCCCGCAGCAGCGGCATCAGCCAGGCTGGCCGACGCCTCAAGCGCCTTGGCGGCGCCAAGCAATTGCAGCCATTGCAGAAGCTTGCTTGGCGGCACGCCGAAATCTGACACCACGATGTCACGCAGCCGGCTTGGTGACAGCGACAGGGCGCGCGCCAGTGCCGCCGGGCTGGTAAGCGCGTCGGCATTTTCAAACGCGGTCTGCAGGCGCGCATCTATCGCAGAGCCGGGCAAGCGCCCTGCAAACATTCTGGCCCAGTGGCGCGCCTGGTCTGCATTGCCAATATCTCTCAGAGCTGCAGACACATCATCATGAAGGAAGACCAGCGGACCGTCTGTCCGATCGTTTCTGACCCCTGAGAACCGTGGATCAACATAGACTGAACGCGTCTGGCGTCCTTTTGGGCCGATCGCGTGTGTCTGCCCTGCGGGGATCAGTACAGCTTCACCTTTTGGCGCGGTTATCTCGCTTGCGGCCGTGATCACGACCGCGCCATCCAGACCAAGTATGATCTGATGGGCTAAATGCGCATGCCCGTCATTTTCGCCGATCTGTGCGTCAAGCATCGCCCAGCCAACCCCAATGACCAAAGCGCCAGACCACGCGCGCGCACTCATGGGGATTGCGCCAGGGTGATCTTGCTGAGAAATTCGCTGATCGCGGTTTCGCACATATCGCATACAGCCGCGACGTCTTCCAAATCCGATCCGCTCTTTCGTCTGGCGGCTTGTTTCAAAGCGGCGTACATGCCCGCTGTCGCCTCGGCCAGAGGGGCGGTATTCTCCGAGGCGGCGCCAGCAAAGAGACCCGGGCTCTCCGCAAACAGGACGCCGATATCTGCCGACATGAATCCCATTTCGCCAATCCGGCGATCAAGGGGCGAACTCCGGGGCGCCGTCATAACCCTTTGAAATTTCGATTTCGCCGCCAGAAGGCTTGCATGAAGCGCGACCCACGAATCGGTCATGGAACGACGTCGACTGAATCCGAACACGGTCGGGGCGTGGACCCTCAAAGTGTGTGCCCCTGTATTGATTGCCCAACGATTGGCCAGGGCATTGTCCGCGCGGCCAGAACGAAGAACCTGCTGATCGCAATCCATCCCCTGGCCCGATCTGGCCGACGGTCGGCGTCTCGTCCCTTTGCCCGCAACCAAAAGCGTTTCGCGGCGACAATGCCAGCACGCAACGAACCCACTTTTACCAGGCCGTGAAGATCCGCATTCGGATTGTCGACGGAATTGCGATCTGCCTGCGTCATCGATCAGTGTGAATGATCGTTGGTGACCGGCGAAGACGACCAGTGGATATGGGTGATCTTCCAGGTGCCGCCTTCGCGCTGCAGGACCATCGTTTCCATCGTTTGCATGTGGATCGTTTTGCCTTCGTAGGTGCCGGTGGCGTCGGACTGCGAAATCACCGTCGCCATGTCGCCGGACTGGAGCACCTGGCGGTCCTTCAGGTCAAACGAGACAGCCGCTGTATAGGCCATGTCGGCAGGCATATGGTGACCGGCATATACTTCGAGGGATCGTTCGACACTGCCCCCCTCCGCTATGATTACAGCTGGGTCTGTCAACCCGCTTATGGTCTTGCTGTCTCCGGTTTTGAGCGCGCTGTGGAACGCGTCAACCACACCGCCCGGTGTGCCTGGTGTTTCCGGAGCGATGTCGGCGGGAACAGAACTTTCCGTGTCATGATGGCCATCGCCAGCGTCATGCGCGGCGGCAACCGGCGCGTGGTGGCCGTCAGAATTGTCATGGCCCGTCGTCCCGGCCATTCCGCCAGCGGCGCCATGATCATCTTCTTCTGGTCCAATGGCGTCCATCGTACTCATGTCGTGGTCTTCCGGCATTGTTGGCGTGCCGCCACCATGATCGTGATCATGCCCGTCACCGGTTACCGTCGGTAGACTTTTAACGCCGAGACCATAGCTGTAGACAATCGTGCCGCCCCACCAGGCCGTTACGGTCAAAGCCAGCGCCGCTGCTGTCAGGCCTGCAATGAAAACAGCTGATGCAGCCTTTGCCCGGTTGGTCCAGCGCCATATCGCCAGAAGAATGATCGCGCTTCCTGAAGGGACGGCCCAGTTTCGATGGGTCGTCATTGCCGCATGCGATGGCGCGTCATGGTCCACCGTGTAGTAGGCCTGCAGCCCGGCAATGATCGTTGCGATGATCGCAAGCGCGCCAAAGGCCAGCATCCAGTCGGCAGCAGGTGCGAGCGTATCGCGCCACCTCGCAGCGGGGGGAAACCTGGAGAGCAGGTAGGCGGCGACTGCCGTAATCGACAAGGCATATGCAAAGTGGACCAGAATGGGGTGAATATTGGGTTCGATGAGACTGTTCATTTTGGTTCTCCTAAAACCAGGTTCGAACGCCAGCGACAAAGACGGTTTTGTCCGTCTCGCCTCCAGTCGCTTGGATGAAATTTTTCGTGTCGCCGAAATTGCCTTGCCATTCGATGCCGATATAAGGCGCGAATTCGCGTTTGATCTCGTAACGAAGGCGCAGACCAGCATCTATGTTATTCAGGCCTGCTCCCAACATTCTCTCGGGAACATCTTGAAGTGAAAGATTGGCCTCAATACGGGGCTGGAGGATGAGCCGCTGCGTCAGAAGCAGGTCATACTCAATCTCGGCTCGGGCCGATACATTCCCCTCAGTGCTCAGGAACGCAGACACATCTATTTCGAAGAAGTACGGAGCCAGGCCCTGCACGCCAATGACAGCATAATCCAGACTGTCCGGTTTGAAGTCATGCCGAAGGCCTGCCTGGAGGTTCCAGTACGGTGCAATCGCCCGGGAGTAGAGGGCCTGTAATTCGGCATCCTCAACATCGCCGTTGTTCAACGACGACTTGCCTTCTGTCTTGAACCAGATCTTGTTGATGTCGCCGCCATACCAGGCTTGTCCATTCCAATAGAGGTCATCGCGGCCGTCAGCGCTCTGAGCTTCCAGCTGGTTGAACAGTACGTAATATGTTGGCTGAGCACCGCCCTCGTGCAAGACTTCTTCGCGAGCTTTGGCCATCTCTGCCGTTCCATAATAGGCATCTGCCTGCGACCATAGCGGCTCTTCGCCTGTCTGTGTCCCTTGCTGATTGCCTTCTTGCTGGGCGAACGCAGGCATCCCGAATGCAAAACCCGACATAGCCAGACCGGCGGCGATGGTGGAAACGATCTTGATGCGCATCATTTGTTCTCCCCGGTGCTCATATTCGGCATGTCCATGCCACTCATTCCGGAGTGATCCATCTTGCTATGGTCCATGCCTTCCATCGGCATTCCCTCCATGTTCATACCGTCCATTTTCATCATGTCCGGCATTGGGCTCGCATAGGGATTTGGCTCGTCCAGAACCGAGACGACCTGCATCATGCCGGCGTGCATGTGGTAGAGAAGGTGGCAGTGGAACGCCCAGTCGCCGACATGTTCGGCGGAGATATCGACCGAGAGTTTCTCACCTGGTTTGACAATGATCGTGTGCTTGCGCGGCTTGTGATCGTTTCCCCCGTTCACGACATCGAAGAACATGCCGTGCAGGTGGATCGGATGAGGCATCATCGTATCATTGATCATGGTCAGCCGCAGCCGCTCACCCTTGTAGAATTTGATCGGCTCCTTGATGTGCGCAAATCTGACCCCGTCAAATGACCACATGTACCGTTCCATGTTGCTGGTCAGATGCAGCTCTATTTCGCGTTCAGGCGCACGAAGGTCCGGATTGCGATCGAGGCTGCGAAGCTGTGAATAACGCAGAACGCGATGGTCGACATTGCCCAGCCCCTGTCCGGGCTCATCAAGGCGGTTGACGGGGTTCATGGCAATTCCGACCACACCCGGACCGCGCTCAACGCCGGGTGCCAGGTTGTCCATGGATCCCATGGGTTCCATGCCGGACATCCCGCCATGTTCCATTCCCGGCATCGCGCCGTGGTCCATCCCTTCCATCCCGGGCATCGCGCTATGGTCCATTCCCGGCATCATACTATGATCCATGCCGTCCATCCCCGGCATGGGGGCAGGATCCATGTTCGGCATGTCTGACATCGCACTGTGGTCCATGCCTCCCATTCCCATGTCCTTCATTGTCAGCAAGACGGGCTCACGCATTTCCGGCGGGGCCGCGCGCATGCCCTTTCGCGGCGCTAGCGTCGCGACGACCTGGCCCGACCGGTCAATGGATTCAGCGACCATCGCAAAGGCCCGCGCCTCTTTTGGTTCGACGATCACATCGTAAGTTTCAGCTACGCCAATCTGAAACTCGTCCGTCTCCACCGGCTTTACGTTCAGACCGTCAGACGCAACGACAGTCATCGCCAAACCGGGAATTCTGAAGTTGAAAATCGACATGGCCGATCCGTTGATAATGCGCAAACGCACGCGCTCGCCGGGCGCAAATACGGCGTCCCAGTTGTCCTGAGTTGAGCGACCATTGATCAGATAGGTATAGGTCGCCGCGGTGACGTCTGCCCAGTCCGTCTGCGACATCCGCATCTGGTTCCACATGGCGCGATCCTGAAGGGTCTGACCAAAACCCTTTTCCGAAACGTCTTCGAAGAAATCGCCGACCGTTCGTTGCTGATAGTTATAGGTCGGGCCTGCTTTTTTCAGTTTGGAGAAGATCCGGTGCGGGCTTTCGAAACTCCAGTCGGAGAGAACGAGTACGTATTCGCGGTCATAAGCCACCGGATCGGCATCCTTCGGATCGATGATTAAAGGCCCGTAGTGACCGAGCTGCTCCTGAAGTCCGGAGTGTGAATGATACCAATAGGTGCCGTTTTGAGCGAGGTTCCATTTGTAATTAAAGGTTTCTCCGGGCTTGATGCCGGGGAACGCAATGCCGGGAACACCGTCCATCTGGAATGGGACGAGCAGTCCGTGCCAGTGAATCGACGTATCCTCCATCAGCATGTTCGTGACGTTGACGCTGATATCGTCGCCTTCCCTGAACCGGACAAGCGGGCCAGGGACGGAGCCGTTGATGCCCGTCGCCATGCCGGCTTTCCCATTAATCCGTACGGGGAACGAAGAGATCGAAAGATCAAAATCCTTGCCTGAAAGCGCGGGAATTCCGAGATTGCCTTCGCTTGCGCTCCGAGCCCAGGCAGGCAGCATACCGGATGCGCCGAGCACCAGTCCCGCGCCCACACCTGATTGAAGCAGATTCCGTCTGTTTATCATGTTGTACGCCCTGATTTCATTTGTCTGACAATAGTGTGCATCGCTGGAGCCGCCGTGACGGCCGCAGCCGGTCTAGTGTGCGGCATGACCGGCCCGGGGCTCTGCTGCACAAAGGCCCGGACTAATCTCCGTGTCGCTGGTCAAGCAGATTTCAGCAATCGGATAGGGGCCGTTCTCGACTTTATGCAGCGTAAACTGAACCCGATCGCCCGGTTTAACCGACGACAGGTCGACACTGTCGAGCACCTTGAAGCCCATCTTCATCGCAGGCCACTGAAGGGCAGGGACCGGACCGTGATCCAGGCCAATCTTTCGGTTTTCGAGATCAATAGCGACGACGTTTCCGACGCCTTCAAACATGTGGGATATGCGCATGTCTGCGCTTGCCGGCATATCCATCCTGTCATGATCCGTTTTGTCGCCTGGCATCTGCGCGGATGCGGTCCCGGCAAATAATACGAGAGCTGTTGTTAGGGATCTGATCGGCTTGAGCGGTCGGTTCATGTGAGTCTCCAGGGTGAGGGGCAGGATTGGGAACCTGAGAAAGTCAAAAAAGATGACTAATAAAAGTACAGCCGTGCCCCATGCACGGCCATAAGTGTCGGCAAGGAAATATGGATGCATGGCTCGGGAGTAAATGGCATTTCCTGGTTCCGAAGGCCGGCGATACGCATTCTTACGTAAGAGAAGCCCTTCCCCCTCAAGAATATCTGCTTATTCCACGGGGAGGGGCAGTGTCCCTTCCTGAGGCATGAGTGCCTGTATCACATCTGTCGCATGCGCGCGGCGAGCGGCGACCATGACGGGCGCCTCCGGGTTGGCATAATCGAACAGGAATTCTATCGGATCACCGGGTTCGTAGGCGCTCATGTCGATATCGTCGGCGACATGGAACTGCATCTGCATGATTGGCCAGTCGACACCCAAAACCGGCGCGTGCGTTATTTCCAGGGTTCGGCTGTCACTATCCTTGCCGGCCACTGATCCGAACGAACGGGCGAGAAGCGGGCTGTTCATACGGGTGACATTGGCGGTCACCGCTACGTCAGCCGGCCGAGCCGCCGAGGCACAGGCCGTCAGACCAAACGTCAGAAGCACAGCTCCCGATACAACAGTTGTGAAATTCAGTGTCACGATGCCCCTCCTTTTTAACGGCGTGCGGATAGGAATGATTCGCTCCGAAATATGGACTTAATACGTGTGAAAATCGCTTGTCCCTCAAAAGGTGATCGTTATTTGGTAACCCCACCAGGCGGGCCTTCGAGATCAAGGCCCGACGCGAGGACTGTCCCGCCTTCGATGTATCAGAGCGTCGTGTAGCTAAGTGGCGGTCCGTACCAGCAAAGCTGCAATGTGAGCCCGGGCAAGCAACGCCCGGCACAATTTCAGGACGTGCATCAAATTTGGCGCACCCTCTACCGTCTGCTTAAGCAGTGGACTCCCTGAACGTAGCAGTCTCGATAGTTGTGCGCCGTCGTCCATCCCGAGTATGATTTCATTTTACGCGGCTTGTGAGCTTTGTTCAGGCGGCGGTAGCAAGTCTGATGGTTCCGCGATATGGGCGAAAATGAGTATTTTCGCCTTGCCGCCATGGCCATTGTCAGCGAAGCAATTGCACCTATATACCCTACGGAGGTATCTTTCATGAAAGACAAGACGCGCGAAGCGGCGGCCAAACGACTGGCCCGGATCGAAGGACAGGTGCGGGGTGTGGGCGGCATGATATCTGAAGACCGCTATTGCATTGACGTCGTGCGTCAGGTTCAGGCAATCAAGGCGGCGCTCAGCGGGCTTGAAGCGCTTATCCTGGATGATCACCTTGAAACCTGCGTGCATCAGGCCCTGTCAGGAGAAGATGTTGGCGTGCGTCGGGAGAAGATCGAGGAGCTCGTCGCAGTCCTGGGCGGGCGCCGGAAATAGTGACGTTGTCGCAATTAGGTTCGGTTAAGCCGAGGTCAGACGAACACTGCAAATACTGGATGAAGGCTGGTTTGGTCTGCCGCGACTGGCCCCGTTGTCATGCTTCTCACCTCAGCTGACACAAGGCTTGTTGCGGCAATAGTCATTACCAAGCGACGGCTACGGCATGAAAGGGCATTGTCGCCGGGCCGGCGGCATTCCCGAAGGAAATACGCAAATTGCATGTGCACGTGGGAATGCCGCGC
Organism: uncultured Alphaproteobacteria bacterium; assembly: GCA_963973995.1. GTDB lineage: Bacteria > Pseudomonadota > Alphaproteobacteria > Caulobacterales > Hyphomonadaceae > Hyphomonas. The sequence goes on along the minus strand of CAXBCO010000002.1, from coordinate 420,947 downwards.
TGAAGTCAGGCCGGGCTTTTCCGGTTGAAGAAATTATACAGCGGCACGAACAGAAGTGCCGTGTACCAGCCATACGCATAGGCCCACGCAAGACCGACAAGGTATCCGGCAATTGACCAATGGAATCCCGGCATGAAGGCTGCCCAGCCTTGATGCATGTGCATGTTGACCTGCGTGTTGCCCATCGTCGCGTGCATTGGCACGGTCAAACCCCACAGCATGCATAGCGTGAAGGTGATCGCGAGAAACAGCGATAACGCGTGGCCTAAAGGAACGATCTTCATTGCTCGTCTCCAGTCGTGTTGGTGTCTGGTTTCATCATCGGGCAGGATCCACTCATTGCGCCATGATCCATCATGCCCTGTCCCATTCCATCAGCCATATGCGTTTCGCATTTCGCGCGCATTTCAGCTTTCATTTCAGGAAACGTATCCATACAGGCCTTGTGCTGCGCTTTCATTTCAGGGCTCATCATGTGATCGGCAGCCATCCCGCCACCCTGCATCATCCCATCGCCTTGCATCATTCCGCCTTCGGCCATCTTCGCCATCATCGACGCCTGCATGGTTTCGCATTCTGCGCGCATGGCGTCCTTTTCGGCCAGTGTCATCGACTGGGTTTCCGACGTGCTGGCGTCGATATTGTCTGACGCGCTATTCAGGTTGGCGCAGCCCGTCAGGGCCAGAGCTATCCCTGCCGACACAAGAACCGCTGTACGTCTTCCAATTGTCAAAGAGGTCGTCATGTTCATCTCCTTTTTCATTCTTGAGAAAATTTAATGCGCTTGAGGGCTCACTTGATCAAAATTAAGCGTGAAACGCGTTGCTCTCGCGCGCCAGGCACGAGCCTAGGTTTAATGGAAATCAATATACCCGTTAATGGGTATCGCGTGTGTGATGTGTATCAAGCTCTCCTTTATGTGATTGGAGTGGTGGATCGGCAATGGGAGCGACCAGAACCGCACAGATTGTTCCTGTCTTTCTTGTGACCTTGTCGACGCTGGATCATCAGTGTTCGTGTCCGCCAGTGATCGGCGCGGTCGACCAATGGATGCGAGCAATCTTCCAGCCGTCATCTGTCTGCCGGAGCCTGGCCCTTTTCGACATTTGAACACTCGCCCAAACTGAGTCGAATTCGAAATGAAAAATTGAAACTGAGCCATAAGGTTGGCGCTTGTATATGGAGAACGAAAAGGTCTACCTCGATCAGGCCGCTTCATTGCTAGCGCAGTCCGGTCGCGCAGCGATCTCTTCAGGATAATCATCATGTCATCCTGCCGTAGGACAGCGGCGCGGCTGATCGCGATGTCCACGTACGAGAGGTTACGCTTGCCACCGCGGCGAAGGCGCAGATGGGTGAAAAAGATCAGGGGCCGGCACCTGGCGAGGGTGGCAATATGATGGGCGGCTTCGGGGGATCGGTATTCAAGGGCTCGCCGTGGTGTTGGTCGCTATCGTCATTTTAGCGTTCCGTCCCGGCAAACCCCAGGCCACACTATTTCACCATGCTCCCCACGGTCGATCGAAATCAGATGAAATGTCGTTTGGAAAATGACCCCGAGCTGTGTTTCTTCGCTACTGCAATAGCAATTGGCGGTGAGAATTTGGATGCCATTGCGATCATGCTAGTTTGCGAGTGGGAAGACCGCGTTCCGGTAGCGCCTTCTCAAACCCTCGACAATGGAAGTGGAAACGATCATGCCTGTTTCAATCACATATTTCTCGGACGTCCTCTGTATTTGGGCCTATGCGTCCCAAATCCGGCTTGAAGAGATTGCCAGAAATTTCGGTGCAGACGTTCAAATTGATTATAGGTTCTGCTCCGTCTTCGGAAATTCCGCCGACAAGATTTCGCGAGGATGGGCCGACAAAGGAGCCTATGCGGGATTCAACCGGCATCTGCGAGAGGTCGGGAAGACATTCAGCCATATCGACGTCCATCCTGAAATATGGCTTACAATCAGGCCAGCGAGTTCGGACAGTGCACATCTGTTCATCAAAGCTGTCCAGATTGTGGAGCTGAAATCTGAAGGTGGTGGCAATTCCGGTGCTGGCGGCCCTCTTTCAGCGCAATTGATCTGGCAGTTGCGTCGCGCATTTTTCCAAGAGTGCCGCGACATCTCCCAGCGCAGGGTTCAGCATGCGATCGCTGAACAAATCGGCATTCCAATTGCCCCGGTGGAGGCCGAGATCAACAATGGTGCGGCGTTCGCTTCACTGGCCGCCGATAACCTTCAACGCGATCAGCTCAAGATCGAGGGCAGTCCGACTTTTGTGCTCAATCAGGGTCGCCAGAAGCTCTATGGAAATCTGGGGTACCGCGTCATCGAGGCGAACATCCGTGAATTGTTGCGGGAGCCCGGCATAAGCGAAATGAGCTGGTGCTGAGCGACCCGAGACCCTGAACATCCAATGATCCCAGCATTTTGTGCTTATCTGCAAGCTGAATGATTCAGCCCACAAGACAACGACACATAGTGTCCTGCGATCACTTCAAACCCGATTGGCAAAACCGGGTTCAAGCGCGGTTTACTTCTCAATTGTCGCCTCTTTATTCTCTACAGCCGATAGAGGGTCAAAAGCCAATTTCGCCGTTCTTTGAAGATGACAGACCTGCTGTGGATGTAGGTCTACAGGGGTTATGAAGCCGCGTTGGAGATGCTTTCCATGATTGTGCAACAGGCCACTTCGCCGCCTTCACAAGACGTGATCATGCCCTGAAGTTCCCGTTTCAAAGCCCTCAATTGCTTAAGGCGCCGGTCCACTTCCGCCAGATGGTGCCGCGTAACTTGATCGACTTTCGCGCAATCTTCGTCAGGCGTCATTTGCAACGCGATTAGTTCACGGATCGCCTGAATAGGAAAGCCCAGGTCACGGGATTGCCTGATGAACGATAAGCGTTGCTGGGTAGCCGAATCGTAGGCGCGTTGCCCCCCGGTTGTACGGCCAGGGTCCGGCAGCAGACCGATGGATTCGTAGTAGCGGATTGTTGTCACCTTCACGCCAGCCGCTTTTGACAGCTGCCCTATCGCGCGCCTTTGATCTGCCATTTTTTTCTCCTTGAACCTCTAGTGACTAGAGCATTTATATGGAGCTCGAGAGAATGATAAACAGTGAACTCGCGCCGCGCGGTCTTCGCAACTGGCGCGTGGATTAGTGTGTTGACCGACAATGACAGGATAATTTATGGCGGACGAAGACGACTGCTGTGGTGTGGATGAAAACCAGATCCGCATGCCCGGCTACCGACGGGCCTTATTGCTCGTCGTTATTCTCAATGTTGTATATGGCGTCATCGAACTGTTCGGCGGATTTCTGGCCAATTCACAGGCGCTGAAAGCGGATGCGTTGGATTTTCTCGGGGATGGATCAATTACGTTTCTGGGCCTGCTTGCGATAGGCTGGTCGCTCGTGTGGCGGGCAAGGTCTGCGCTTATTCAGGGTGTGTTCCTCGGTCTGCTGGGGTTTTGGGTTATTGTGTCCACTATTCTGAAGGCCATGAACGACACACCCGTCGAGGCGGGCTTGATGGGCCTATTTGCTGTGGTTGCGCTGGTCATCAATGTTGTTGCCGTCCTGCCGCTGCTGCCGTACCGTGACGGCGATGCCAATATGCGCGCTGTTTGGCTTTTTTCCCGCAACGATGCGATCGGCAATGTTGCGGTGATAGTTGCGGCGGGTCTCGTGGCGCTGACCTCAACGCGGTGGCCGGACTTGATTGTGGCCTTCCTGATTGCCGCACTCTTTTTGCATTCGGCCTGGACTATTATTCAACATGCTATTCGCGATCTGCACACGGCTAATGCAAGCCTGGCAGATCCTCTTTCTATCAAGACAGCAATAGAATGAGCAGATATCTGCGAATGCCGGGGCTTTCGGTTGCCCTTTTTGTTTTTGCACTGGATTTGGCGAGCAAGGCGTTGATGTTTTCGGCGCTCACAAAGGCAGGGGGGTTAATAGAGCTTTTGCCATTCTTCGACTTCAGGCTCGGATTTAATCACGGGGTCAGTTTTGGGCTTCTGAGTTCGCAGAGCGATTGGGCGCCCTGGCTGCTCGCCGCTGTCGCTTTGGGCATTTCAGCTTATCTGTCGATGCGGTTGTGGCGCGCAACGACCAAGACTCAAGCGATTTGGATAGGGCTTATCATTGGGGGAGCTTTGGGAAATGCTGTGGACCGGCTGGTGGATGGTGCCGTTACCGATTTCCTCGACATCCATATCAACGGGTATCACTGGCCAACATTCAATCTGGCGGACGTCGCGATCGTCATTGGTGTCGCAATCATAATCTTTGATGGATTCCGCAATACGATCGCTGATCGATCTGATCCGCCGGCAACGTTGTGAGTGAAGATGCTCAATGAAATGGCGCGCGTGGGCTTAATCAGCTTCGGTTCCCATTCTCAACCTTTCCCACCCATCGGCGCTCACAGTGCTCTAGGCCTCAATCACAAACTGCCCCATCATACCAGCGTCTTCATGTTCGAGTATGTGGCAATGGTACATGTAGGGCGTGTCAGAATCGGCATAATCCTTGAATGACAGCAGGAGCCGGACGCGCTCGCGCGACGACAGGAGAACAGTGTCTTTTAGACCCATCTCATGTTCAGGTGGCGGGCGGCCGTTCCGATCAAGAATTCGGAACTGCACGTCATGAACATGGAATGGGTGAGCCATCATCGACGCGTTCTCGACCTCCCATATTTCGGTTGTATCCAGTTTCACGCGCTCATCTATCCGAGCCATGTCCATGGACTTGCCATTGATGGTGAAACCCCCTCGGCCACGCATGCCCATTCCCATTCCCATTTCCAAAACGAAGCGACGGGTCTTGATGGCTTTGCTTGGGTCGATCGCCGGAAGGGTTGTCAGCTTCGCAGGGGTAGCCGTCGAAGGGCGAAGTTGCTCGTTCGGGACGATAAGCAGGACTTTGAAGACCGATCCTTCTGAACTGCGTCGAGAGTTGCCGCGCCCCCATCGGCCGCCCATCATCCCGCCATCCATCATTCCCATTTCACCCGACAGTGACCTGGCAAGCAGTTGCAGAGGTACCCCATGACTTGCATCGACCATTATTTCCGCGCGTTCTCCGGGGGACAGTCTGATCCGCGACATCCGGACCGGTGCCTCAAGATGTCCGCCATCACTGCCAGTCATCAAAAAACTTTGCTGGGTTTCAAACTCAAAATCATAAATCCGGGCGTTTGAGCCGTTAAGCAAACGCAGTCGAAGCAGCTCTGTCTGGCATTCAAATGCAGGATCAATAACGCCGTTCACAAGCAACGTGTCACCGCGCATACCCATCATGATATCGTGCATTGAGCGTGCATAAATAAGCCGACCGTCTGAACCGAAGGCCCGGTCCTGCACAATAAGCGGCACATCATCGATGCCATACTCATGGGGCAGGGAGTCAGTTCGACCCTCATCATCACGAACGATTATCGGTCCCGCCAAGCCATGATACACTTGTGGTCCCGCGCGCCGATGCGCGTGAGAATGATACCAGAACAAGGAAGGTTTCTGGCGCACCTGAAATTGCGCCGTCCAGGTTTCGCCTGGTGCGATGCGTTGATGTGGCGTCCCGTCATATCGCGCAGGCACGTGGAAGCCGTGCCAGTGAAGTGTGGCATCCTCTTCCAAAGTGTTGGTCACACTCATGCGCACGTCGGCACCATTTACCATATCCAATGTCGGGCCAAGATAGGATTGGTTGATACCTATGGTCGGCGTGAATTGGTTATCAAAAAATGCCGTACGCCCGCTTTGTAGCGTCAGATCATATTCTGTAATCGCACCATTCTTTTGCCCGGCATAGAGAACGGGCACCTGAAGCAGGTTTCGATCAGAGACGCGCGTGGCCTCGATCTGTCCATTCACCTCGCCTCCGCAACCCGCCAAGCCTAGCGCTGTTCCGGCCAAGCCAAACAACGTTGTTCTCCGGGTAAACATGGATTGTTTCCTCTGTTTGTTGTCCCTATGCCTCGCTCGGCCCGATCGACAAGGTTTTACTTCTTGTTGAAGAACAAGAATTTGACGAAGGCCGCGCTGCCCAAAACAAGAAAAGCGATAAGCAGAAACATCAATAAACCGCCGATTGGATCCATCGTCATCCATTGGTCCCGCATCATCAAATGGTCATTGTTCACAATTTATCTCCTCTGCGCCGCCGGCGTTCAAACACTGTTTGGCCATGGCGCGACGTCTTGGCCAGGAACCGAAACTCGGACTGTGCAATCTCTAGCCACTGGAGGGTCAAGATCTAATTGAAAAAAATTCGTCCTTGCGGCATCGTCTTCAGATCCGCACCCTGTCCGATCAGCTGAATGTTGAAATCCATCTTGTCAAATCGAATACACAACTCACGAAAGAGATGGGCGCGAGGCGATCACCTGACGACTCCTCGACGCAGAAGTCTTGAAATTAGCAGCATGTCCGGAGCTCCAAAGCCGCTTTGAATTAGATCAGGAGCGAGGTTCAGACTTTTGCCGTGGTTGGTTTTGACGGGGCCGCTGCCAGTCCACGTAAAGATTTTGTGCGAGCTCTCATCATGCCTCTGGCTATTTTCGCTCTTTGAATCCAAGAAGTCGAAGCGCATTGAGTGCAACGATCAGGGTTGATCCTTCATGCGCAATAACTGCCGGCCCGATGCCCAGACCAAGCAATGTCGCTGGCACCAGAAACGCCACGATACCCAGACTCGCCCAGAGATTCTGTCGGATGATCCGGCGCGTTGCACGACTAAGGGCCACCGCGAACGGCAGTGCTTCCAGATCATCAGCCATCAAGGCAATATCGGCGGTTTCGAGCGCGACATCTGACCCGGCCGCGCCCATGGCAATACCGACAGTCGCATTGGCCATCGCGGGCGCATCGTTCACGCCGTCCCCGACCATGGCGACACCGCCTTCGGCTTTCAGGGCCTTGATCCTTGTCACTTTGTCATCTGGCATGAGGTCGCCAAAGGCCTCGGCAAGGCCGACACTTCCTGCAACGGCATCGGCGACATTCTGATTGTCGCCAGAAATCATCATCATGCGGGTTACGCCGACATTGCGCAGTCTGGCGATCACGGCTTTGGCGGACACGCGCGGGGTATCCATCAGGCCAATGGCGCCGAGATAACGATTGCCCTGCCTGACAATCATGGTCGTGCGTCCTTGCGCGGCCATTTCGGTGACACGGGAAGCCAGGTCAGATGGTACCGGCGGCCCATCAATTTCATCAAACAAGGCGATCTTGCCGATATGAACGGTTTTACCCTCGAATTTTGCTGAAACGCCGCGCCCGGTGATGCTGGCAAAATCTGTCGCCGTGCCGGAGACCGTGTTCAGGCGTGTCCTGGCATCGCGCACAACGGCCTGTGCGAGGGGATGATCGCTGAGCGCTTCCACCGCGGCGCTCACAGTCAGCAATTCCGCTTCTGTCGCGTCGCCATAGGGCGCGATATCAACGAGGCGGGGATCGCCTTCGGTGAGCGTTCCGGTCTTGTCGAATGCAATGGCATCGACGCGTCCAAGCGCTTCGAGCGGTGCTCCGCCTTTGATGAGAACGCCTCCACGCGCCGCACGGGCAACGCCAGACAGGATTGCGCTTGGTGTCGCGATCGCCAGCGCGCAGGGACTGGCCGCAACCAGAACGGCCATGGCGCGGTAAAAGCTCTCCGACGGCGTTTCATCCAGAATCAGAAAAGAGAGGGATGTGAGGACGGCCAACAAGATGATCAACGGCACGAAAATCCGCTCAAACTTCTTCGTAAAGCTTTGGGTTGGTGATTGCCGGGTTTCCGCCTCACGGACCATTGTAACAACACGGGCAAGCGTCGTTTCCCCCGACAATCTTGTGACCTGGATATCCAGGCTGCCTGATCCATTGATCGACCCGGCAAAAACCCGATTTTCTGATTTTATATTGCCCGTATTGGCTGCAGCCGTCTCGGTGTCATCGACAGGCTGCTTGTCTACGGGTGCGCTTTCACCCGTAATCGGTGCCTGATTGACGGTGCTGGTGCCAGCAATCACAAATCCATCTGCTGGCAGGCGTTCATTGGAGCGCACGATAACAATGTCACCGACAACCAGGTCGTCAATGGACACGGTTTCGGTTTGCGCGCACCTTCGAACGAGAGCTGTTTCTGGTGTCAGGTCTGCCAGTGCTGAGATCGCATTGCGTGCCCTCGCCATCGCGTAACTCTCAAGCGCATGGCCGATTGCAAACAGAAAGAGCAGAAATGCGCCTTCGGCCCATTCGCCCAGTATGGCCGCGCCGCTGGCGGCGACCAGCATCAGAAAATCAATCTGAAACTTCCCTTTGAAAATGCTGCTGACCGCTTCGCGCAAAGTAAAATAACCGCCAAAGCCATACGAGGCGAGCAAGAATAGAAATCCAGTGTTCTCCGGCACAAAACCCAATCTGGGCCCAAGCCAGCCCACAAGCAGACACGTGCCACACGCGAGGGCAAAGACCAGTTCTGCCCGGCCTCCAAGCAGCTGGTTCAGCCAGCCATCATGCGCGTGGCCATGGCTGGTCTCCTTGCGGTCGTGACCATGTTTGTTTGGCGAGGTCAATCTGGTCTCCTATCTGGCCTTGCGCCGTGGGCGGAATACCCGCCCACGGCCCGGGGGCTCACACCGTCACGGCAGGATGGACGTGTTCGGACTCCAGAAGCGAGTGATGGCTTTCCGGCTTCGGAGCGAACCAGCGATGCAGCGCAGGCATCACCAGCAGGGTGAGCAAGGTCGACGAAACCAGCCCGCCTGTCACGACAGTTGCTAGCGGCCGTTGCACTTCGGCCCCGACTCCTGTCGCGAAGAGCAGGGGGGCAAGTCCAAGCGCTGTCGTCATCGCCGTCATCAGAACAGGTCGCGCCCGAAGACCCGCCGCCTCGATGGCGAGATCATCCAGGTTTCGGCCAGCCCGCGCAAAATCATCCATGAAACTAACGAGCACCATGCCGTTTCCGAGGGCGATCCCGAACAGGGCGATGAACCCGACTGTGGCGGGAACCGAAACCGGAAGCCCGGTTATCCAGAGCGCCAGTGCGCCCCCCGTCAGGGCCAGCGGGATATTCAGCAGGATGAGGACCGACGACTTCAACCGGCCGAACGTTATCAACAGGATCAGGAGCACGATACCGAGCGTGATCGGAATGACCACGGCAAAACGGGCGTTCGCCTGTTGCTGGAGTTCGAACTGGCCACCCCAGACAAGGCGGTAACCGGGAGGCAACTCCAATTGGGCATCCGTCAGCGCCTGGGCTTCCTCGACAAAGGAACCAATATCACGCCCCCTCACGTTCGACTGGACCGTGATAAAGCGTTCTCCATTCTCGCGTGTGATCTGGCGCGGTCCGATGATCGTCTCGATTCTGGCGACTGTTTCGAGAGGTACCCGTGCGCCCGATGGTGATTCCAGCACGATACGGCTGATCGCTTCGGGCGTATCCCGGTTTTCTTCATGCAGGCGCACGACGATTGGGAACTGGCGAACACCTTCGAACAAGGCACCGGCTTCGGCGCCGCCGACGGAGGCGCGAAGCGCATCCAGTGCGTCTTCGACGTCGAGACCGTAACGGCCAAGGGCGGCCCGATCCACCGTCACCACGAGTTGCGGTGCGCCGGTGATCTGGTCGGCCTGGACTTCAGCAGCGCCGTCAACTTGCTGCAGGAGTGTCTGTAGCACCTGCGACCTGTCGAGAAGGATTTCCGAGTCTGGCCCGAAGATCTTTACCGCCAGCTCAGCACGTGTTCCGGTGATGAGCTCATCCACGGCCATGGCAATCGGCTGCCCGATGCTTGCAACGATACCTGGCACCGATTCCAGGTTTTCCGAGATGGCCGTACGCAAGTCCTCGGGAGACATCCCTTGGCGCCACTGATCGCGCGGTTGCAGTTCGACGAAGGCTTCTGCGCTATTGGTCGGGTCCGCATGCGCGCCGACTTCGCCGCGCCCGATACGCGTGACGATCGACTTGATCTCTGGAAACGCATCCAGCAGCCGCTTCTCGATCCGGGTTGTCGTTGCGGTGGCTTCTGTCAACGAGATCGATGGGGCCATCGTGACCCGCAACAGAATGTCACCTTCTTCCAGCGAGGGTGTGAATTCCGACCCAAGCCGCGAGCCGGCGAGCCCACCTGCAACAAGAAGCACAGCAGCCATCACAATGGCTGCCATGCGTTGCCTGACGAAAAAGCCAGCAAGTGAGCTGACATAGCGGGCGATAAGGTCAGGCTTTTCTTCGTTCTTTGCCTTTCCGCGACGCATCAGGCCGTTTGCAAGGGACGGCGCAATCAGCGCTGCGTAAAAAAGCGAACCGGTCATCGCAAGCGCAGCCGATGCGGCAAGTGGACGGAACGTCTTGCCCTCAACGCCCTGCAGCGAAAACAGCGGCAGGAAGACAACGATGACCACTGCGACAGCGGCAACCAGGGGCGCAATGACCTCGGCAGTCGAGCGTGCAACGACGCTCCGCTGATCTTCCGTACCTGCGCTTTCCCGGAGACTCCGATCGACATTTTCCGCGATGACGATCGCGCCATCGACCATCATCCCGATGGCGATGGCGACACCGCCCAGTGACATCAGATTGGCACTGATGCCGAGCACGTTCATCGCGATGAATGCAAAGCCGACAGAGAAGGGAATCGAGAGAACGACGACGAGGCTTGGCCGCCACCCGCCCAGAAAGACGAAGACAACTAGCGCCACAAGCAGACCGCCCTGCCAGAGCGCGGTCGTCACCGTTGCAGAAGCCTTGTTCACGAGTGTACCCTGGTCATAATAGGGAACCGCCGTCACGCCTTCGGGCAGGCTTGCGTTGATTTCTTCAAAGCGCTTCTGCACGCGGGCGATTACGTCAGACGTGTTGGTGCCGTAGAGCTTCAGCACGAGGCCGGCGACGACTTCGCCTTGACCATTTGCCGTGGCAAGTCCCTGGCGGACGCCGCCGCCGATGACGATTTCGCCCAGGTCGCGGACGCGGACGGGGCGTCCGTCATCAACATTGACAACGATTTCGGCAAGGTCATCGACCGACCGGGCCAGTCCGACGCCGCGCACGGTGTACTGCTCCGCGCCAATTTCGAGGAATTGCGCGCCTTCCGTCTTGTTGCCGCGCTCCAGCGCGCCAATCACGTCGCCAATCTGGATATCATAGGCGAGCAATGCATCCGGATCGAGGCGGACCTGGTATTGCTTTTCGAAGCCGCCAAGCGAGAGCACTTCGGTGACGCCCGGAACGGTCTGCAGCTGATACTTGATGATCCAGTCCTGGATCTCGCGCATTTCGACGAGATCCCGCGTCCCGCTGGTGTCATCCAGTCTGAAGTAGAGAATGATGCCCAGGCCCGTCGATATGGGTCCCATTTGTGGGTCACCAAACCCGTCCGGAATGTTGCCGCGCGCCTCAGCGAGACGTTCACCGACGACCTGGCGGGCAAAATAGACGTCCGTCCCATCTTCGAAATAGATGTTGACCACGGACAGGCCGAAATTCGAGACCGAGCGCATGCTCTTGAGTTTCGGGAGGCCGGACATGGCCGTCTCAATCGGATAGGTGACATAGCGTTCGACCTCCTCCGGGGCGAGGCCTTCGGTTTCGGTAAAGACCTGGACCAGGGAGGGCGTCACGTCCGGAAAGGCATCCACGGGCAGGGCCCGGAAAGCGAACAGGCCGCCAAGCGTCATGGCGAGTGCCGCGATGGCTGCCAGGAGGCGGCCCCCGGCGATACGGTGCATAAAATTGATCATGTCTGTTGGTCCTAGTGTCCGTGTCCATCGCCAAAGGCGTCTTTTTCAAGCTGGGCCTTGAGGGTGAAACCCCCTTGCGAGACAAAGGTCTCGCCGACCGCCAGGCCTGAACGAATTTCGACAAAGCCGCCGGCCGTTGCACCGATCATCACGGGCTTGGGGGCGAAACCGCCTTCAACGGGAACAAAGATCGACGGTTTGTCCTCGACAATCTGGACGGCTGTTTGCGGGACCCGCACCACGGGGCTTGCATTGCCGACACTGAGATCGGCCGTCACAAACTGGCCGGGCGTCAGACTGCCATCGGTATTGGCCACAATCACCCGTGCCGTCGCGGTGCGAGAGGTTTCATTGATGACGGGAAGCACGAAAGCGACAGTCGATAGCGCCAGGACATTTCCTGCGTCGGTCTTCAGCGCGACAGGTGCGCCAATACGTATACGACCAATGTCCTGTTTGTAGACGGCGATGTCTGCCCAGACCACGCTGTCATCCGCGATCGTGAAGAGCGTGTCGGCGCCGGCATCTCCCGCGGCAACCGTCTGGCCAAGCGTGACTGCGCGCCGGACAATCGTTCCGGAAATCGGCGCGGTCAGGTAGGAATTGGCATTGTCGCCATCTCTTGCTGTCGCGACCTTCTCCAGGGCTTCGTGACTGACACCGGCAGCGTGCAGCTCGTTTTCGGCCGCATCACTCGCGGCTTTCGCGGCTTCAAATTCCGCACGGGCTGCCTGGACATCGGCTTCGGATGTGATCTTGTCGGCCCAGAGTTGTTCCTCGCGCGCGAGGGCCTGAGCGGCCAGGGCCTTGCCAGTTTCACCTTTCTGCCAGGCCGCTTTCAGGCCCGCGAGATCGCGACTGGAAATCAGTGCCAGCGTTTGGCCCCGCTTCACATGATCGCCTTCGCTGGCATAGAGCTTTGCGACCACGCCGCTGACCTTGGGTGAGACATTCGCCACCCTGTCTGCGTCGAACCTTATTTCCGCTGGAAGGCTGAGCGACTGGCCCATTTCGGCCAATTTCGCTTCACTGAGTTCAATGCCCGCTTCGCGCGCTTCTGCTTCGGTCAGATTGACGACATCGTCTTCGTCTTCGCCGTGTTCGTCGTGAGTATCGTTTCCTTCGGAGTCCTTCTCATTGTCGGCGGCCGAGAATGCCTCATACGGGGTGTGCCCGTGCGTGTCATTTACGGCCGAAGCGACGGCGCTGGTTTTGCCGTCTACCGCTGAAGTCTCGCCACAGGCAGACAGCAGGGTTGTCAAACTCAGTAGGGCTGTTGTCAGGATCAGGGTCTGTTTCACTGGATGTCTCCATTAAAGGGGGCGGCGCCAATCAGGCTTCGCAAGCGCATGTTTTCTGTATTCAGGGCGCGGGCCGCATCGATTACGGCTACGCCGGCTTCGATCAGGCCTTTGCGGGCATCGAGGGTTGAGGTGAGATCGAACTTGCCCGCGGCATAGCCCTGGACGGATGCTTCATAGGCCGCCCTGGCTGAGGGCAGGGCATCGTTCTCAAGGAGCGCCAGGCGTTCCTGGGCCGCGCGGACCTGAGAGACCGAGGCGCGTTGGCTGGCAAGCAATCTTGCCTCCACAGCCACCCGGTCGGTGCGCCGGGCATCGACTCTGTAACCAGCAGCGCGGGTTGCGTCACGGTTGCGGTCAAACAGGGGGACAGGCACGCTGACGCCGATAAGGAATGCGGTATCGCCCGTTTGCTCAAACTGCCGCATGCCCGCACTTAGGGTAAGATCAGGGGCCGCCTGAGCACGCGCCAGATCCTGCTCCGCCTGCCGCGCGACAATACCGGCCTCGGCCACTTTGACAGCAGGGTGTTGTGCCAGGTTGGCTGCGCCGGGGTGGGTGGGCGCCGTCATTGGCAGGACAGGTGCCTCGAAGACCGGGTCGGCGCTTCCCCACAGTGCGCTGAGATCGTAGCGAAGGGCCTCCATGTCACCGCGTGTCTGTGCGGCCACTGCACGCAGGGTTGCAGCATCAGCTTTGGCCCGGGAAAGTTCCGGTGGCGCGGCCGCGCCTGCATCCACTCGCTTGCCAACGGTTTCGCTGAGCGTGTCCGCCAGGTCGGCCGATTGATTGGCGAGACGGACGAGCTGGACAGCTGCGTCCAGTTCATAGAAGAGCGTCACCGCCTCCAGTTCTGTTTCACGCAGGATGGCGCCGCATTCTGCCGTTGCAAGCGCGGCACTGGCACGGGCGGCGCGCTGTCGTTTTGTTCGCTTGCCGCCCAGCTGGAATGTCTGGGCAACCGAGAACGTTGTCTCGGTTTGATCAAACCCGGCGAGGGGGCCGGAGCCTGAGAAGTTTTCAAGTTCCAATCCGATCATAGGATTGAGCCAGCGGCCGGCCTGATCTGCGTCCGCCTCGCGAGCGCGTGTTTCCAATGCGGCCTTGCGCACTTCCGGAGACGCATTGCGGACTTCTGCCAGTACGGCGTCAAGTGATAAAGGCTCGCCTGGCTGGATTGCGGTGGCAGTGACCCTTGGTCCGCTGCACGGAGCTGCGACCGCAGTGCCCGCAAGGACAGCTGCGATCAGGGCGCAACATGCGCCCTGCTTCAATGTGTTCATTGATATAATTTCCTCGTGATGACCTGAAAGATGCCGACGGCAGAGCCGCAGCTAGGGAGTCAGGTCAGACACGGGGAGGGCGGTAGAGTCCGAAGGGTCCGGCGCGAGGCGCGAACATGTTCGCCTCGGGCAGAACGACTGTCCGAAGTCCCCAGGGGGAAACGAATCTGGATGGGAAAGATCCGGCCAGATGGAAATGGCAACTGCCGCAGGTGTGCGCGTGGTGATCGTGATCAGGACGAGACTGCCCGTCGTCCTTGCGGTCTGTACCGGATGCCGCAAGTTGGTCATCCAGCGCCTGGCAGGCAATGGTATCAGGAGCCATCGCATGTACATCCGCCGACGCAGGGCCAATCAACATGGTCGCGACCAGACAAGCTGCGAGCCATATTTTGACGCTGAGGATGAATCCGGACAAACGCATGACGTACCCGATAACAGGCGATCCTTCAAAAATCACTAAGAAATATCATTCGATGAAAAAGACGGTTTGCAAATCCTGATTCCATGTTTTTTTGCTATTTCTGCGCCTGACGCTTCACCATGCGCTCAAACGGGCCAGTAACACACGATTGGACCGAAAGCGATTGGCACCAGGGGCGTCAGGTCAGAACCGGGCCTGAGTAGTCCGTGAAGGCGTGTACATGTTGCCACCTGACGGGTGCAGTTGCGCAAGCACGCATGTGCGCCAAAAGCCATGTGCTTGCCCATGGTGACTGGCAAAAGAAACAGTCATTTTTCTAAATATTTTGCCCGGCTGTCACCTGGTCTTCGGCAATTTCAGCGCCAGCGTTTTCCAGATCAAGAACGCGGCAGGAATGACGAGCAGTGTCAGGATTGTCGCGCTTGTCATGCCGCCAACCATCGGGGCAGCGATACGGCGCATCACTTCTGAGCCTGTACCTGTGCCGAGCATGATTGGAAGGAGGCCGGCTATGACGACAGCAACCGTCATCATGATGGGCCGGACCCGCAGAAGGGCGCCATCAATGACTGAGGCGCGCAAGTCAGCTCTTGTCAGCTCACGATTTTCGTCTCTTGCCTGCTTCATCTGATCCTCAAGAGCGTGCTCCAGATAAACAATCATCAGTACACCGATTTCTACGGAAACACCCGCTAGAGCAATAAACCCGACGCCGACAGCCACCGACATATTGTAACCAAGTATATCGAGAAACCAAAGGCCGCCCACGAGTGCCAATGGCAAGGTCCCCATGATGATCAGAACGGGTGTAATGCGCCTGAAATTCAGGAACAGTAACAGGAGGATGATGACGAGAGTGAGAGGGACGACAACGCTGAGTCGTTGTTTGGCGCGCTCCATGTATTCGTATTGCCCTGACCAGGAAAGGGAATATCCGGCGGGTAAATCAATCGTCTCGACCGATTTCTTTGCGTTCTTTACGTAGCTGCCAATATCAACGTTCGATATATCAACATAGATCCACCCGTTCAGGCGGGCGTTTTCACTGCGGATGACGCCAGGTCCGCCAGATATGGAAATATCGACAAGTCGCGACAGCGGTATCTGAGCCCCGGTCTTCGTGACGACGGGCAGGTTTTTCAGACGTTCAAGCGAGTCGCGATATTCGCGGGGATAGCGCACATTCACCGGATAACGTTCCAGACCTTCGACGGATTGCGTCACTGTCATGCCGCCGATTGCGGTCTGAACGAATGCTTGTACGTCGGCAACATTCAGACCGAAACGCGCAGCTTCTTCACGCTTTATGTCGACGTCAACGAAACGACCACCGGTGACGCGCTCGGCGTAGACGGATGCGGTTCCCGGAACGTTTTTAATGACCGCTTCTATCTGCTGAGCTACATCGCCAATCACGTCCAGGTCTGGTCCGGCGACCTTGATCCCAATCGGCGTCTTTATCCCTGTCGCCAACATATCAATTCGGTTCTTGATCGGCATGATCCAGACATTGGTGAGGCTTGGTACCTGGACAAGGTTATCGAGCTCTTTCTTGAGTTTCTCTGTGGTCATCCCTTCGCGCCACTCTTCTTTCGGCTTCAGGCGGATGGTTGTTTCAACCATGGTGAGCGGGGCAGGATCAGTTGCCGTGTCGGCGCGGCCAGCTTTAGCGTATGTTGTTTCCACTTCCGGAACGGTCATGATGAGTTTGTTTGTTTGCTGCAGGATTTGGGACATCTTCCCGGCAGACACAGCCGGGAAGGCGCTTGGCATATAAAGCAAGTCGCCTTCATCCAGATCTGGCATGAATTCACTGCCCATCCTGTTTAGCGGAATTAGCGCACTCATCATGACGAGAATTGCCACCAATATCATCGCGGAAGGGGCTTTGAGAACCAGATTTATGAACGGTTTATAGATGGTCATCAGCAGCCAGTTCACGGGGTTTTTATGCTCCGGCAGAATTTTTCCGCGAATGAAGTAACCCATGAGAACGGGCACAAGTGTGACGGATAACATCGCGGCACCGGCCATAGCATAGGTCTTGGTGTATGCCAGAGGATGAAACAGACGTCCTTCCTGGGCTTCGAGTGCGAAAATCGGCAGGAAGCTGAATGTTATGATCAAGAGAGAGAAGAACAAGGCCGGCCCGACTTCAACGGCAGCCTTGGTAACAATTTGCCAGCGGTTGTCCCTGGTCAGGGGTGTTCGCTCGATATGTTTGTGCATGTTCTCAATCATGACAATCGCAGCGTCGACCATGGCGCCGATGGCAATCGCGATACCCCCAAGCGACATGATATTGGCATTGATGCCTTGAGCATTCATAACAATGAATGCCGCCAGAATTCCCAAGGGCAGGCTGAGAAGGATAACAAGCGCACTGCGGATGTGGAAAAGAAACAATGCGCAGACCAGAAGCACGACGATGAATTCTTCGAGCAGTTTCTCTTTCAATGTGTCCACGGCACGCTCAATCAGGGATGAGCGGTCATATGTGGTCACGATTTCGACCCCCTCAGGAAGGCTTTCCTTCAATGTTTCAAGTTTCTCTTTGACGAGATCAATCGTGCGCATGGCATTTTCGCCATAGCGCATGATGATTACGCCGCCCACGGCCTCTCCCTCGCCGTTTAGTTCGCCAATCCCGCGCCTAAGTTCCGGGCCAAGACGAATCTGCGCAACATCACGTAACAGAATAGGCGTTCCTTTTTCGGTGACCGCTAATGGGATAACCTCAAGGTCTTTGATGCCCTTAATATAGCCGGAGGCCCGGACCATATATTCGGCTTCGGCCATTTCAATAACACGCCCGCCCGTTTCCTGATTACCGCGCACAATTTCCGACTGGACTTTCTCCAGTGGTATTCCATATGTGCGAAGTTTTTCAGGATCGACCACGACCTGATACTGCTTCACCATTCCGCCAATCGTCGCGACTTCAGACACGCCGTCTATGGTTTGCAGTTCATACTTCAAGAACCAGTCCTGTATGGACCGAAGCTGGGCAAGATCATGACCGCCTGTTTTGTCGACAAGCGCGTATTGATAGACCCACCCAACCCCGGTTGCATCTGGTCCAAGGGCAGAACGTGAAGCTGCGGGCAGGGTCGGGGCGACCTGCGAGAGATATTCAAGAACGCGCGAACGTGCCCAGTATAGATCCGTCCCGTCTTCGAATATAACATAGACAAAGCTGTCATTGAAAAAGGAGTATCCGCGAACCGTTACGGCGCCGGGCACGGCGAGCATCGCGGTGGTTAGCGGGTAAGTTACCTGATCTTCAACAACTTGAGGGGCCTGGCCTGGAAAAGTGGTTTTGATGATGACCTGCACATCGGACAGATCGGGTATCGCATCCAGCGGCGTATTCTTGACCGTGTATCCACCCCAGACTGTGAGCAGAATTGCGAAAAGGATAACCAAAAAGCGATTGCCAATCGACCAGCGTATGAGACGAGCGATCATTGCTTGGCCCCCTTGTCCATACGCATTTTCTGGATATCGGAGAGGACGTAATTGTCGTTGCTATCCGGCGTTACCAGAATGGTGATGTCGACATGATCTCCCTTGTTTATACCCTTGAGCAGGTCTGGCTTTGTGACAAATGACATGGTCATGGACGGCCAATCCAGTGCCGCTACGGGGGCGTGATCAATCGTCACCATGCCGTGCTCTTGCATAACCGAAACAACCGTCCCTTTGGTTTCTACTTCGCTTGCCTGTTTGGCACCGGACTTTTCAGACGAGGTCTCCAAATTTGAAGCGGAACTCTCAGGTTCTCCCGGGGTCATTCTCAGAACCGTCCCGCGCAGACTGGCCTCTGAATCAAGAAGAAATTGCGAGGACACGACAATTGTTTCCCCGGCGCCAAGGCCGGAAAGGATTTCAATGTCGTCGCCAATTTCCTGTCCGGAAACGACTTTGGCAGGCTGATAATGTCCATCCCCCAAAGCCAGTATGACCCGCTCCGTGCGTCCGGTCCGAATGAGCGCTTCACGTGGAATGACCAAAGTGCCCGGCATATCCATCGTCGGCATACCTGAGCCTGTCTCGATACGAAGACGCACGAACATATCGGGCCTGAGGAGGCCGTCCGCATTGTCGAATCCGATACGAACCTGAACCGTTCGTGCCTTGGCATTTACGGTGGGGTAGATGTACTCAACCTTGCCTTTCCATTCGCGCCCAGGCATGCCGCTCATCCGCATGGATACGTCTTGACCAGGATGCACTTGATGTACCTGGTCTTCAAATACGTCAGCAATTGCCCAGACTGATTTGAGATCAGCAATCTTGAGCACATTCATTCCGGGCTTTACGAAACCGCCTTCGCCTGCACCCATCTGCGTAACAATGCCGCTTCTGGGCGCATAGATATTCATCAGGCGTTCTGATTGACCGCTCTCGCGAAGATTTTGAATTGCGCGCTCACTCATGCCCAGCGATAGCAGCCGAGACCGTGTGGCAGAAATCAAATTCGTACTGCCCATTCGTGTCGCTTGCAGATACTCATCCTGCGCGCTGACCAGCGGCCTGGAGTAAATCTGAAACAGAAGTTGCCCTTTTCTCACTTCATCACCGATAGCTTTGACGGGCATGTGTTCAATCCAGCCTTCGGTGCGCACGTCCACGACCGATGTGTTGTCGTCGTCTATCTGTATGGTGCCGACTGTTTCGATTACCGGGAGAGACTCGCTTGATGAAACAATTGCCGTTCTAACGCCAATATTGTTCTCAACGGTCGGATTGATACGCACAAGGTTGCGATTATCATCAGCACCTGCCTCATCGGCATAAACAGGGATCAACTCCATTCCCATGGGAGACGTGCCCGGTGAATCGCTTCGGTAGCTTTTGTCCATCGGTGCGGCCCAATAGAGCGGTTGCTTTTCAAGTGCAGCTTGCGACGTCCGGGAAGGGTTGGATGATCCTGCGAAATACATCATAGCGACAATTCCGACACCAAGTCCGAGTCCAAAAACAGCCGTTAGGACTAATGGTTTTGACGTCCGCATGTTATTCTCCACTCAAAAAAAGCAGACTGGCTTGAGCTTGTAAGCGATCAATCCGTAGCCTGCTTAAGGTCAATTCGATGTCCAGGACGGCAAGTTCGGCGCGAACGAGTTCTGAAAAATCGGCGAGATTATTACCATAAGCGGTCATGGCAGCTTCACTTGTTTCTCTGGCCCGCCCGAGCACGTCGGATTCATAAAGATCGATCCGTTCGCCAAGACGGGTATATTGAGCCCAATTACGGCGCAGGGAGCGCTCAAGCTCCAGAGCCTGCGTATCGCGTTCCAGTTTTTGCGAAGAGCGCAAACGTTTCGCGGCGCTCAGGGCGTAGTCTTTGTTCTTCTTCGAGAAAAGCGGGAGTGACACCGAAACGCCAATCGAGCCAAAGTCCGACCGCGAATCCCGAAGACCGTACTGTGCATCAAAGCTAAGCCCCGGCTTGAATTGCTCGGCTGCTATATCGACTTCACGGCTCTTTGTATCCACACGGGCATCGAGTGCCTTCATAGAGGGGTGCATTGCCAGTCTATCTCTTATCGTCTCTTCGCTTTGAACCATCGGGAGAACCGGAAACGCGGTTGAGAGATCTCTGGCTCCGTCCAGTCTTCCCAAGAGCCGTTCGAAATTAGCTCTTGCAATATCTTCATTGCGATCGATATCGACGAGCTTTGCGTCAAGCGACACGGTTTCAAGATCAACCCGGAGAACGTCCTGCAGGGAAGAGCGTCCACTGGAATAAACGGCTTCGGCAACGCCTCCAAGCTCAGCCACTTTTTGCTGACTTTCAAGAGTCAGCCTGCGCGCATCGCGCCAATAATAGAGTTCAAGCCATGTCTGGCGTGCCTCCAGTATGATTTGTTGTTCTCTAAGTGATTTTTCAAAACGAATACCTTTGGCCTGCGCGCTTTGTTTTTCACGCGTTAGCGATAAGGTTTGGCCCTTCGGAAGCTCCTGGCGCAGACCAAATTTAAGTTGTGTCATGGGTTCGCGGTTATAGTCAAAACTGGATAGCGGGAAATTGGCGACCTGGGCACTTAAGACCGGGTCGGGGAGTTGGCTGTCGGCGATCGCCCGATCCTCAAACGCCTGGGCCTTCTGCTCAAAAGCTCCGACGCTCGGGTCATTGGCACCAAGCGCCAGAGAGACAGTCTCAGGTAAGGTCAAAGGTGTTTGTGCATTGGCATCAGTGCCGAACAGCAGCACCGATATGCTGACAGACAGCGCAGCGACAGCAGGCAGAAATAAGCGGGACATTGGCTTTTCCTCGGATGACTCAAGTTTATTTCGAAAAACAGAGACGCGCTCGCATTCGCGCTCAACGCGGCAAGAAGGAGGTCATAGCCGGGGAGGAGGCGTCTCCAAACGTACAAATGCTCCTAATGTCGCGGATTGGTCATGAGGATATTCCGTTGGATACTGGGCAAGAGTGAGGTGGCGAACGTCCCGCAATAGGTCGGCTGGCAAACGGGTGATTGAGCATGCCATCATGCACGCGTCGGAATCAGGGCAGGGTGTCTCGTGGTCATCATCGCATCTGTCGCTGTAATCGCTTCTTTTGCTGCATGCGCACGCTTCCACGCTTTTTACGGTAACGGTTTGAACATGGGAGTGAGAGGCGTCAGCCACTCCCATCCGTTTCGAGTAGGTTGAGGTCGAAGCCAATGAAGAAGAAGCGACTATGACGACAAAAGCCAAAAGAACACCGAAAAGGGTGATCCGTTTTCCGGCTGATCGATATGAATACAAATGGCGCATGCTTATATCTTCATCAAAGGACAGCCCGTATCCGCATGCGCCCCATCGTTGACCGCAAACGGCCTCGCTGACTGCTCGTATTGGGCGCAAGCGCGGAATATTTCGATACTAGTTCCAACCGGCAATGCCGCGGGCAACTGGATATCATTCGTGGTCAAATGTTTCATGCAGATATGCCAATACGTCGTCGATATCTGAATCGGTAAGACTTGCGTTTCCTCCCTTTGCGGGCATTGGCATGGCCGAGCGCCGACCACGGAATCCATTGATGATATGATCTGTGAGGACATCATCGTCTTGAGATAGCACGCCATTCGCCTTGTTGAAATCTGGCGTACCGGGAATGGTGCCTTTGCCGGTGGGGCCATGACATGCGACGCACGTCCCGGCATAGACTTCCTTGCCACGAGCCGTGTCGGATGTGTCTTGAGCCTCGGCGCCAGAAGCCAGGAACATGGCGCCGCTGGCAAAAAAGACGATGCAGAGGGTGCGTGGGAATCGCAAATTCATCGGAAAGACCCTTTCATGTGATCTTGTTCGCTAATTGTTGCTGGCTTGAAGAAATGCTCGAATGTCATCGGTGTCCGATGCGGGCAAATTGGCACGTATTCGCATGTGCGTGACAGAAACGTCCCATTCTTCATCGGTCAGTTCGCTCGGCGAGCGCAAATTGTGACATCTCGCGCAATTTTCGCTCCACGCTTTGGCGCCGCGGACGATCTGCATTGGATCTGCCTGGGCGGCCGTTTCTGAGTTCGGCGCACCTTCGGCGACGGACCGTGAGGCAACGAGAAGACCGGCAACCAGTAGCGCAGCCGTCATGCCGAGGGCCGGGAGTGAAAAGAGTTTCATACCATCATCCTTTTTTGCAGATCAGAATCCATAGCCAAGCTGGAATTGAACGCGGGTTTCACTTGGTACGCCGGGGACTTTGTAGTCGCGCCATTCCAGGCCGGCTTTGGTGACAATTGTCGGCGCGAGCCAATAGTTCAGCCCGATATTGAGACGATTTTGTGCGTTCTCTTCTGCGAGCACGGGATGCCCGCTAATGTCAAACTCACCATATCGGATGACGGGCTCCAACCTGTGAATCATGTCAGAGTCGGTCACATCAGACAGTCGATACGAAAGCTGCCCATACCAGGCCTCCATTTTCAGCCGAGGCAGCAACAAGCCGAGCGGGTCATCATCGGTGACGCTCAATAACGTCCCTCGCTGCGAATTGAGGTATTCGAACCGCGCCGCGATCGGCCCTTTGGTATAGGCCGCATCGACCCCCCAAAGCTCATAACGTGCGTCTTTCGGGCCAACAGAAACAAGTTCATCGTTCCCAATTCCGTTGACTTTGGCCGTCAGATAGGACCCGCCAACTTCAAGATACGGAAGAGGGAAAAAGCCTATACGTCCGCCAACAGATTTATCGCCGTTGTCATCGGCCCCTGTCCCTTTAAGCGCCACGCCACCTTCGGAAGTCGTGCGAGGGCCGTTGCCGACCGCGACAGCGTAGGTAAAGCGGGTTGCGCCTGCTGGTATCGAGCCACGCAATTGCAATCCAGTATCGCTCGACGGTTGCACCCCATCGTGTCCGAATCCAGCGGGTGCCCCTTGAACTTTGTTGATCCAGCTTGGATGCAGACGCTCCTGAAATTGCCCGATTGGACTGAGATACTTGCCCGCTATAAGAACAGCATAATCATTCAATATGAGATCGATCTGGGAATATTCGAGTTCACTCGTTGTCTCACCATCATTCGTCGTCGAATACTCAAACTCGCTCTCGAAGACGAGCAGATCCTTATATTGGAAATGGAAGGCGGGATTGAGTTTTCCGCTTAAAAAACTATCCGATCCCGGCATATCGCCACCTGAAAAACCAACATCGGCATATCCGGCTAAATGCCATTTCGTATCGGGCGCTTCGCTTGGTCTGGTATTGTCCGCAATCAGATCCGTCTGATTTTCTACCCCTGCTATTCTGTCAACAGCATTGAGCGCAGTTGTCTCCGCTTTTGTGGCTGTCAGGGATGATTCCAGAACTTTGGCTCGCAAGTCTCCCAGTTCAGTCTCAAGCTTTTCTATGCGCTCCAACAGGGCCTGAGCCTGTTGATCGGCACCTGTCGTCGTTTGCTGGGCCTGCGCGTTAGCCGATAAGATACTGGACAGCGCCGTTGCAGCAATCAACGTGCGATACAAAGTGGAATTCATGTTTCAGCCCTCGATCTTTCCGCGTGTTGTCTGTCTTCAGCCTCAGGCAGCTTGTACGCGTCAGGTCATGGTGCCCCTCAGAATATCTGCGAGTATCCTGGGATCCGGTTTTCTGGCGGTTCGCCTGGGACCCATAGGCGAGGTGAAGACGGCGCGCGGATCGCGGTGGCCCGAGGGTTTTTGGTGTGCCGGCAGTCACCGCACGGCCTGAGCAGGCAATATCAGGTAAAACGGGCTTGGAGTGGTGTGCTCAGGCGAAATGATTTGCCCAGAGCATAATAGTCGATCGTTTCTTGCCGAGCGTTCTCTGGCTATAGTTGCCACTGGTCGGTCCGCTTGAAACGAGGTCCACGGAGCAGGGAGGGAGAGTTCCGACGAGCTCTTCTGACCGTGGTACGGGCGCGGCGGATTTTCTCATTGCAGCCTGAAATTTTGCCGCTACGCTTCCGATATTGAAAACGGGGCATCATGAAACCTACCGATATCAAGGATCCCGACTACTTCCACAAAGTCGTCGATTGCCAGTGGGCTTGCCCGGCACATACGCCGGTCCCCGCCTATATTCGTTTGATTGCGCAAGGCCGCTATGGCGACGCCTACTTGCTCAATCGCGAGTCTAACGTGTTTCCGGGCGTGCTTGGTCGCGTATGTGACCGCCCCTGTGAGCCAGCTTGTCGCCGCACGCGTGTTGAGGAAGAGCCGGTCGCAATTTGCCGTCTGAAGCGCGTCGCGGCCGACCACCGCGATGATATCACCGACCGTCTGCCCAAAAAGCCGGAACAGTCCAACGGCAAGCGCATTGCGCTGATTGGTGCAGGGCCCGCATCCTTCACTGTCGCAAACGATCTTGCCCCGATGGGCTATGAATGTACAATTTTTGAAAAGCTCGACAAGCCAGGCGGCTTGATGCGCTCCAACATTCCGGCGTTCCGCCTGCCCGAAGACGTGTTGATGGAAGAGCTTGGATACATCCTGCAAATGGGCGTCGACCTAAAACTTGGCGCAGCCATTGAGAGCATGAAGCAACTCCAGACCGAGGGATATGATGCCATCTTCGTCGGCACCGGTGCGCCCAAGGGAAAGGACCTCGATCTGCCTGGCCGTCGGGATGCGAAGGAAGGCATTCACATTGGCATCGATTGGCTCGAATCAGTCGCCTTCGATCATATTGACGCGATTGGCGAAAACGTCCTGATCATCGGTGTCGGCAATACCGCAATGGATTGCTGTCGCACCTCGCTGCGCCTTGGAGCAAAATCGGTCAAAGTCATGGCCCGTAAACCGCGCGCCTTCTTCAAGGCCTCCGAATGGGAGCTCGAAGACGCCGAAGAAGAGAGTGTGGATATCACAGTCAATCATTCGCCAAAATCATTCGTGACGGAGAATGGCAAACTGATCGGCATGATGTTCGACGTCATGGAATACGACGTGGACGACACCGGCCGCATTACCGACCAGCGTGTTGCAAGGGACGTCATGATCCCATGTGACGATGTTATTCTCGCCATCGGCCAGGAGAACGCATTTCCGTGGATCGAAAAAGATGCTGGCATTGAGTTCGACAAATGGGATGTGCCAGTTATCAATGAGAAGACATTTGAGTCGACAAGGCGCGGTATCTTCTTCGGCGGCGACTCTGCATTTGGCCCCAAGAACATCATCTGGGCCGTTGAGCATGGTCATCAAGCCGCAATCTCAATTCACAAATATTGTCATGGCGCAGACCTCACCGTCCGCTCCCCCGACGAGATAGAGTTCGAATCGGCCAGAATGGGCATGTTTGAATGGCGCTACTCAAACGCGTATGATGCCTCTGGCCGCCGCAAGATGGAGCATATTGCGCTGGTCGACCGGTTCAAGAAACTCGATATCGAAGTTGAACTTGGCTTTTCGGCGGAACAGATCGCGACTGAGGTCGAGCGCTGCCTGAACTGCGATGTGCATACCGTCTTCGACGCGCCGCTTTGCACCGAGTGCGATGCCTGTATCGACATCTGCCCGGTTGAGTGCCTGTCCATCACGCCTCAGGCTTC
This sequence comes from uncultured Alphaproteobacteria bacterium, assembly GCA_963973995.1. GTDB lineage: Bacteria > Pseudomonadota > Alphaproteobacteria > Caulobacterales > Hyphomonadaceae > Hyphomonas. The sequence continues at coordinate 395,184 of CAXBCO010000002.1, read as the reverse complement.
TGAAGCTGACCTTCGCAACATCGTGCATGCGGCAAACGCCGATCAAGCCTTGTTCACATCTGCCCCGCTATCGTTTAGCGGCCGCGTGATGATCAAGGACGAAAACATCTGTCTGCATTGCGGTCTCTGCGCCGAACGCTGCCCGACATCGGCGTGGGATATGCAGGAAGGTGTCATCAAAATCCATCACGCCAGTGAGCAAAAGTTGAGTGTTGCGGAATGAACGGACCATCTGTCAATGATTTCGTGATCAAGGTCGCGACCGTCAATGGTACGGGGTCTGCCAGCGCCAATGGTCTCTTGATGAAGACAATATTCCGCATGGGCGTGCCGGTTGTCGGCAAAAACATCTTCCCGTCCAACATTCAGGGTTTGCCGACCTGGTACGAAATTCGCATCACCGGCGATGGCTATGGGGGACGTGATGGCAATGTCCATTTGTCGGTGGCGATGAACCCCGATACGTATGCTGACGACGTTGCGGAGCTGACGCCAGGCGGCGTTCTGATGTACGATTCGACCTGGCCACGCCCACAGCTAACGGCACGTACCGATGTCACTGTCATCGGTGTCCCCTTGTCACGGATGTGTAACGACGCTTTCGCCGTCGCCCGCTCACGTGTTTTGATGAAGAACATGGCCTATGTCGGCGCAGCCGCCGCCCTGCTCAACCTCGACATGGCAGTCATCCAGACGCTGGTTGAAGAAATGTTCGCCAGCAAACCAAGGCTGGTCCCAGACAATATGAAGGCGCTGGCGCTCGGCTTCGACTATGTCAGTGAAAACTTCGAATGCCCGCTACCCTTCCGCGTCATGTCAATGAACAAGACAGAGGGTAAAATTATCATCGACGGCAATACCGCCGCAGCGCTTGGTTGCGTCTATGGCGGCGCAACATTCGGAGCCTGGTATCCGATAACACCGTCGACCTCGTTGATGGATGGCTTTGCCGAATATTGTGCCAAGCTACGGGTTGATCCGGAAACCGGGTTTAACAAGTTTTGCATCATTCAGGCCGAAGATGAACTGGCCGCAGCCGGTCTGACCATCGGCGCCTCGTGGAACGGCGCCCGTGCCTTCACACCCACGTCCGGCCCCGGCATTTCACTGATGAGCGAGTTTATCGGATATGCCTATTATGCCGAAGTGCCGATGGTATTGTTCGATATTCAGCGGGTAGGCCCATCGACCGGCATGCCGACCCGCACCCAGCAGTGCGATATTCAGCTTTGTGCTTACGCCTCGCACGGCGACACTCGCCACATCCTCGTATTTCCCGCTAATCCACGCGAGTGTTTCGAGATGGCGGTCAACGCGCTGGACCTTGCCGAGCGCTTCCAGACCCCGGTCTTCTTCATGTCCGACATAGATATCGGCATGAATGACTGGATGGTCGATGAGCTAACGTGGGACGACACATACGTCCCAGATCGCGGCAAAGTCCTGACTGCGGAAGAGGTCGATAGCCTCGACACATTCCATCGCTATCTCGACGTCGACAATGACAGCATCCCGTATCGTACCTTGCCCGGAACGAACCCAAAGGGATCTTACTTTCTTCGTGGATCGGGACACAATAAATTTGGGCGCTACACAGAAAAGGGCCCCGAATACAAAGAGGTGGTCGACCGTCTTCTGGCAAAGTGGAAAAGCGCTGCCGAAGCCGTTCCTGCCCCAATCACCATCTCGGCCCGTTCGAAAGCGCGCTGCGGCATCATTGCTGTCGGCAGCTCGGATCCCGCGGTTCTGGAGGCGCGCGACCGCCTCGAAGCCTCCGGCATCCCGGTCGATTATATGCGTGTGCGGGGCTTCCCTTTCTCAAAGGAAGTCGAGGCTTTCATCGATGCGCACGAGCAGGTCTTCGTGGTCGAACAAAACCGCGACGCGCAGTTGCGCGGGCTTCTGGTTGCCGAGACCACTGCGCCGAAGGAAAAACTTGTTGCGATCCTGCATTATTCTGGCGAGCCGCTGAATTTCCGCTTCGTCTATGATGAAATCCAGACCGCCGTGAAAGTAAGGAAGATCGCATGACCTCCTTCGTCAAACCAAAAATCCGCCGCAAGCAAGAGCCGGTCAACACGCTCGGCATGGTCCGGGCTGATTATGACGGCACTGCGTCGACCCTATGTGCTGGGTGCGGGCATGACAGCGTCAATGCAGCTCTGGCCCGCGCCTTTTTCGAATTGTCGGTCGAGCCGCACATGGCGGTCAAAGTCTCAGGAATCGGGTGCTCGTCGAAAAGCCCGACATACTTCATGTCCGATGCGCACGGCGCCAACACCGTGCATGGCCGGATGCCGGCTTTTGCCACCGGCGCAGTCGCGGCAAATTCTGACCTGACCTATATCGGCATTTCCGGCGATGGTGACAGTCTGTCCATCGGTCTCGGCCAGATGGCACACGCGATCCGGCGCAACGTAAACATGCTCTACATGCTCTACAATAATGGCGTGTACGGCCTGACCAAAGGTCAGTTCTCCGCCTCCGCAGACATTGGCTCAGTCGCCAAGAAAGGCGGCGCCAACGAGCTACCACCGATTGATCCTGCTGCCCTTGCTCTGGCCACTGGCGCGACTTTCGTGGCGCGCAGCTTTTCCGGCGACCGCGAACAGCTCATCCCGCTGATCAAAGCCGGGCTCAGACACACAGGCTTTGCCCTGATCGACGTCATCTCGCCATGCGTGACGTTTAACGATCACAAGGGCTCCACCAAATCCTACGCGCACACCTACAAATATTTCCACCCGGCCGTGCACGCCGATTTCGTGCCGCCGAGTGAAGAGATAATAACAGCCTATGAGGAAGGCGAGCTGATGCCTGTCGAAATGCACGACGGCAGCCGCATTCGCTTGCGCAAGCTCGATAGCGATTACGATCCTCGCGACCGGGCGGGCGCCTTTGCCAAAGTGCTGGAAGGCCAGAGCAAGGACGAAATTCTCACTGGCCTCCTCTACATCAACGAGGACTTGCCCGACATGCACGCCCGAAAGAATACGGGACCACGCCCCCTCAACCAGATCCCCTACAGCGAATTGAACCCCGGCGCAGCGAAGCTGAAGGATCTGCAGAGGTCTTTTCGATAGGGTCTATTGGCATTGTCATGTTGGACATCGGAGCAATAGCGGCTCGTCTTTGCAAGTCTGTAGATATGTACAATTCAGCGAGACACCCTTTTTAATCCCGGGATAGGGACAGAAAGGTGTTTTCAATGACCAGTGAACAATGCGAGATTCAACGCGAACTTCGGATTCTGGAGCATGCCGAGAAGATCGGAGATGTGAGCAAGACATGCCGATATTTCGGGATTGGACGGGCAAGCTTCAGCCGGCCTCAAACCGGATGACGAGGAGTTTCAGGCCGCCTGAATTTTATGCGACCGCGAGCCTCGACGTGCGACGCTCCGATACGCGTCCGAGCGAATGAAAGAGGGGGCGTCTTCAGGCTGTGAGCCCCGGGCCAGACTGAAAGCGGGGAAATGGTGGTCGCCTGTCGACACTTTGACCCCGTTTCGTCCCGGGTCTAGAATAGTATTCAAGATGAAGTGGAGAATTTCGCAATCCGATGTCTGACCGCGCGCCCCTTTCTGAACTTTCCACGCATGTCGTGTCCAACCAGGCGGCGCCTTTCGAGAACGTGAACCTGTTCGACACGGACCGGGCCCTGATCGGCGCAGTCGCCGCGAACGGCGGCGCAGAGCATCATGATCAGCTATCGCACTTTGGTGCAGAATGCGGATCTGCTGACGTGCAGGCGCTGTCGCGTCAGGCCAATCGGCATGTGCCGGAGTTGCGAACATTTGACCGTTTTGGCCGCCGTCTCGACGAGGTCGAATTTCATCCGGCCTATCACGAGTTGATGAAGCTTGGACTTGATTCCGGCATCTCGGCGAATGCCTGGACACAGCCTGAAGCCGGCCATGTATCCCATGGGGTCATGATGATCCTGATGGGGCAAGCTGATCCCGGCGTAACCTGCCCGATGTCGATGACCTATTCCAGCGTTGCAGCTCTGGCGACAGACCGCGACCTGGCTGACATCTGGGTGCCCCGCGTCAAGGCCAGCAGCTATGATTCCCGGATGATTCCAGCTGACGAGAAGAGCGGCGTCACGATTGGCATGGCCATGACGGAAAAGCAGGGCGGTTCCGACGTGCGCGCGAACACGACACGGGCCGTTCCTGACGGCGACGGCGCCTACCTCCTGACCGGCCACAAATGGTTTTGCTCCGCGCCGATGAGCGATGCGTTCCTGACGCTGGCCTATTCGGATGATGGGCTGACCTGTTTCCTGGTCCCGCGCTGGCGTCCTGATGGCACGCGCAACGGGATACATATCATGCGGTTGAAGGACAAGCTCGGCGACAGGTCGAACGCGTCCTCCGAAATTGAATACCACAACGCCTGGGCCCGGCAGCTTGGCGAGTCAGGCCGCGGTGTGCGGACCATCATCGATATGGTGCAGCACACACGTTATGATTGTGTTCTTGGTTCGGCGGGCGGTATGAGAGCCGCGCTCGTGCAGGCCCTTTGGCACGGGTCACACCGCCGGGTGTTTCAAAAGACGCTGATTGATCAGCCCGCAATGCGTGCCGTACTGGCCGACTTGATAATCGAGAGCGAAGCGGCAACGGCGCTGGCGCTGAGACTGGGCAGAAGTCTCGATCAGGCCGGGACGGACGATTCGGAGGCTGCTTTCGTCCGGCTGGCCACACCGGTTGCCAAATACTGGGTCTGCAAACGCCAACCAGGCTTTGTCTATGAGGCACTCGAATGTCTCGGAGGTGCCGGCTATGTTGAGGAAGGACCCATGCCGCGCCTGTTCCGCCAATCGCCTTTGAACGCGATCTGGGAAGGGTCGGGCAATGTCATCGCATTGGACATATTGCGCGCGCTCGCGCGCGCGCCATCCAGCCTGGAAGCTGTGATGACAGAACTGGCCCTCGTCCGCGGAGCGCATCCCGACTATGATCAACACTGTGCCCGGTTGGAAGAATATTCGCGTCCAGGCGGCTTACATGAGGGTGCAGCGCGCGCATTCGCGCAGAGTGCCGCACTTGCTCTGCAAGCGGCCGCGCTTTTTCAATCGGCTCCCGATTTCGTGTTCGAGGCATTTTGTCGTCAGCGACTTGCCAAAGATCGTTCGGGATTTCTGTATGGCGACGTGTGTGAAAGCGTCGATCAGCAGCGACTGATTGAACGCGCGATGCCCAATTGATAGCTGCCCGCTGATTTTGCGCCGTCCGTCCGACGACAGGATTCCGACCAGATGGATCCAACGCTAAAGCTGCCGCGCCGCGACCTAGAGGATCAGGATGGCATTCAGTCTTTTGATGACCATGGGCTTGAGTGCGTGTCCAGCCAGCCATGAGCCCGCTTGACCACCGATCAATCCGGCCAGAGGCAGAGGCCAGTACGGGACAGCGACGGACAAGAGGGCAGTGCCGTGTCGCTTCATGACCGGGCCTGCAAGGCCCGAGAGAGAATTGGCCAGAATGAGAAGGCTGCATGCGGCGGCGATCTGGCGCGCGCGCCCCATTTCATCGTGTAGAGTACGGGTGCCAGAAAAATCCTCCCCCCAATTCAGGAGAGGCCCGACAGGAGTCAAATTCCGGTACCTTTAATAGCGGACGACAGATAGCGTGGTTTAAATATCGGGACGTCATCCTGCAGGACAGAGTTTTCCAGTGCGAGGCGAAGCCCGAACTCACGAAACGCAATATCCGTGGTCTCGCCGTGCGCCTAATACTTTTGTTTGGCTCGTGGCCTGCAAAAATCGGGCGGGCGAATGATCGATGTCATACGTCGGCAAGTTTTCCGCGACTATTGGTGGGCTTGATAAAATGTCGATGCACTCGGGCGACAAATTGAACACTTGAGGCAGACCTTCTTCGGAAATGGTCTTTGGTATCCTTTTCGGAACTGGTCGTTGCGCCGCGTGAAAGAGTAAGAGTATGAGAATCAGCTTTTTTGGGAAAATCTCGGATCCAATTGGCAAGACGACGGATATCGCGGTTCCTGCGTCCGGGCTATGTGTTGCGGATATTCGACAGGAAATTGCGGAAGCCTGCCAGACTGAGCTCATTCTCGACCAGACCATTCGCGCCGCCGTCAATGACAAGATCGTTATGGAAGACCACAGGGTCATGCCTGGAGACGATCTGATGTTCATGAGCGTCCTGTCGGGAGGTTGAGGACAGAGCCATGCTGGACATGAGTATTGCCCGGGCCTTGCATGTATTGGCAATTGTTCATTGGATCGGCGGCGTGTCATTCGTAACCTTGGTGCTCTTGCCGGGCATTCGAAAGTTTGTGGCACCAACAGATCAGGCCGATCTGTTTTCTCGCGTGGAGTCGGCTTTTTCCTGGCAGGCCAAGCTGTCGGTGACGCTGGCGGGATTGACGGGTTTCTATATGACCCATTCCCTTGCGGCCTGGGGCCGGTTCCTTGATCCAGGGTTTTGGTGGATGCACGCGATGGTCACGATCTGGCTGATCTTCTCGCTGGTCCTGTTCGTCTTCGAACCCCTCTTTTTACACAATTGGTTCGAGGCGGCCGTCGCTGTTGATCCTGTGCGAACGCTCAACCGGGTACAGATCGGCCACTATATCTTGTTGATAGTCAGCGCGGTCACGATCGGCGCGGCCTTGCTTGGCGCCCATGGTACATTGTGATGAGGGGATGACGATGAGACAATTGCCGGGAACCGTTCCGGTCAGCGCGATTTTGACGGAGGAGACGTTCGACGTAGCAGACGCGCTCGCGCGGTTTTCTGTTTCGGCAAAGGGTGCCGGTGCCATCGTCTCTTTTCAGGGCATCACGCGGCCTGAAACCAAAGGCGGCGAACCACTGGACCGGCTCGTGCTGGAGTGGCATCCACGCTTGACCGAAATTTCTCTGCACCAGATTGCGCAGGCTGGCGCCGACAGGTTCGCAGCGCGCGCAGTGACAGTAGTGCATCGCTGCGGCGTAATTCTTTCCGGCGAAACCATCGTGCTTGTCGCCGTCGCCGGCGACCACCGGCGTGACGCTTTTCTCGCTGCAGACTACCTGATGGACCGGCTCAAGACTGATGCCGTATTCTGGAAACGCGAAGAGGGGGCGTTTGGATCCCGCTGGATCGAGCCCACCCAAAGAGATCAACACGACCGAACGAGATGGAATCATGACCAAAGCCAGAATTGATGAAACATTGGAATTCTACCCGCTTAACCTTGCCGTGATGACGGTCTCGGACACGCGCGACGAGGCGACGGACACTTCTGGTGGCTTGTTGATCGCGCGTGCAGGTGCGGCCGGTCACACAATCGTCGCCCGCCAGATTGTAAAGGATGAGGTCAGCGCAATCCGCGAAACGGTGGCGCGCTGGGTGGCGGATCCGGGCATTGATGTCATTCTCACGACGGGCGGTACGGGTTTTTCGCCGCGGGATGTAACCCCAGAAGCGATCCGCCCGCTTTTCTCCCGCGAGATGGATGGTTTTTCGACAGTGTTTCACCATGTCAGCCTGGGCACGGTAGGGATTTCGACATTGCAGTCGCGCGCCTTTGCCGGACAGGCCGGCGAGACGTTCATTTTTTGCGTGCCAGGTTCTACCGGCGCGTGTCGGGATGCGTGGGATCATGTTTTTGCCTTCGAGCTGAACAGTCGCTACCGGCCGTGTTCGCTGGTCGGACAGATCGAACGCTATCGGGGAATTTGCCCATGACCGGATTGACCCATCTCGATGCCGAGGGGCGTGTGCATATGGTGGATGTCGGCAACAAAGCCGTATCTGTGCGCCGCGCGACCGCGCACGGGCAGATCCGATGCCTGCCGGAGACACTCAACCTTGTGCGCGAAAATCGTGCACCCAAGGGCGCTGTGATAACGACAGCGGAACTCGCGGGCATCATGGCGGCAAAGAAGACCCATGACCTTATCCCCCTTTGTCATCCCTTGCCCCTCAGCAATGTGTCCATCACCATAGAAATGGACGATGCATTGCCCGGCTTCAAAGTCAGCGCCGAAACGCGTACGTCTGGTCAGACGGGTGTGGAAATGGAGGCGCTTACCGCCGTCAGTGTTTCCTGTCTGACGCTCTATGACATGCTGAAAGCTGTTGATCGGGGTATGGTGATCGAAGCGATACGCCTGACGGCGAAAAGCGGAGGTAGATCCGGCGACTGGACCGCTCCGGATGATGCGTCATGATCGGGTTCGAGGAGGCTGTCGCCAGGATTGTCGCGCTCGCCTTGCCACTGGGGTCGGAGCGCGTGCCGATTGAGTTGGCCGCCGGACGGACTCTGGCGGCGCCGCTGATGGCACGCTCCAGCATGCCTGCTCAGAACGTTTCAGCCATGGACGGCTATGCGGTTCGGGACGCTGATATGCAGCCGGTCCCTTTCAACCTGCCAGTATGCGGTGAATCGTTTGCGGGTTCGGATCCGTCCATCGTGCTGACACCGGGAACGGCCTGTCGAATATTCACAGGAGCACCTGTGCCAGAGGGGGCTGACCGGGTGATCGTTCAGGAAAACATTGAACGGGACGCTAATAAGGCGCGTGTATTGCGTCCCTATGGGCCGGGACGCAATATCCGTATGGCCGGATCCGATTTCCGGAAGGGAGATGTCTTGCTGCAAGCCGGGCACAGACTTGATTGGCGTTCGATGACCACTGCAGCGGCAGCTGACCGGAGGGATGTGGAGGTCTTCCGTGCCCCACGTCTCGTCATTCTGGCGACAGGAGATGAGCTGGCCGCCCCCGGTCATGCTCACGAACGCGCAGGTGCCATTCCAGAAAGCGTCTCGTTTGGCATCCATAGCCTCGCAGGGGGGGGCGGCGCTCAGGTTCTGAGATCTCTTCGTCTGCCAGATGACCGAGATATCCTGAGGCCAGCGGCAAACTCGGCGCTCGCAGACGCCGATCTGGTCGTCGTGATCGGCGGTGCGTCGGTGGGTGAGAAAGATTATTCCCGTGAGATGTTTAGCGAGCCCTTGGACTATGTGTTTCCAAAAGTGGCGATCAAGCCTGGTAAACCGGTCTGGTTGGCAAAAGTAGGCGGGCGACTGATCCTCGGCCTGCCAGGCAATCCAACCTCGGCGCTCGTCACCGCCAGGCTTTTCCTCGCACCGCTCCTTGCGGGTCTGTCGGGCAGGAATCCCATGGACACGCTCGCCTTTGGGTCTCGTTGCTGTCTGGATGCTTTGCCGCAAACAGGTGACCGGGAAACATTTCTGCGCGCCCTGCGCACAGAAGCGGGTGTCACACTTGCCATATCGCAGGATTCCTCCAGCCAGATGACACTTGCTCATAGTAACGTCCTGATCCGTCGCGAACCGGGCGCGCCAGCTTTAGTACCGGGCGAAGACGTCACAGTGCTAGATTTCTGACGCGGATCATTTCGATGACGAGGCAGCTGATGGAGATCAAGCATGGAGATGACATTTTTTTGCCAGATGAGTGGGGCGCGCACCCTCCAAAACGCCGCGCCGAATCAGACAGCTTCCAAAGTCTGTTGCACTCAGAACCAAGAGGATGAAACTGATGCCCTTCGATACACCGCTTGCCGAAGAAATCTGGGACAAGAAATACCGGTTCCGGTCCGCATCGGGTGAAGACGGCAATCTTGCGGGGACGTTTGATCGTGTTGCGTGCGCCGTCGCCAAAGCTGAAAAGCCTGCGAAGAGAAAGGTCTGGACATCCCGGTTTCGCGACGCGCTCACCAATTTCCAGTTTATACCGGCAGGCCGCATTCTTGCTGGTGCCGGGACCGGCCGGAATGTGACTCTTTTCAATTGTTTCGTGATGGGCACTATTCCTGACGATTTGCCCGGCATCTTCGAGCATCTGCGTGAAGCCGCGATCACGATGCAGCAGGGCGGCGGGGTCGGTATGGACTTTTCGACCATCCGACCGTCTGGCGCGCCGGTTCTGGGTGTTGGCGCTCACGCGTCCGGACCGCTCAGCTTCATGGACACCTGGGACGCGATGTGCCGGACGATAATGTCCGCCGGACAAAGACGGGGCGCGATGATGGGGTGCCTTCGTATCGATCATCCCGACATTGAAACGTTTATTGATGCCAAACGCGACGGAGAACGGTTTCGAAACTTCAACCTGTCCGTGCTCGTCACCGATGCCTTCATGCAGGCGCTTGAATCTGGGGATGACTGGACTCTCAAGCATGCGGGAACATCCTATCGCACCGTGGCGGCGCGCGATCTTTGGGATCGCCTGATGCAGGCAACGTATGATGCGGCTGAACCGGGCGTCATTTTCGTTGACAGGGTGAATGCGGAAAACAACTTGGCCGACCTCGAGACCATCTCGGCATCCAATCCGTGTGGCGAACAGATGTTGCCACCCTATGGGGCTTGCCTGCTTGGATCGATCAATCTCGCCCGTCTGGTGAGTGCGCCGTTCGAGCAGGAGGCAGCACTGGACGTAGACCAGCTTGAGCACCTGACGGAGACAGCGGTCCGATTTCTCGACAATGTGATCGACATTTCCCGCTTTCCGCTCGCCGCGCAGGAAAGCGAAGCGAAATCGAAGCGGCGGATCGGTCTTGGCATTACAGGTCTTGCCGATGCGCTTATATTCTGCGGCGCGACCTATGGATCGCCCGAGGCATTGGCAAAAACGGATATCTGGCTTGGAGCAATCAAGCGCGCAGCCTATCGTGCGTCCGCCAGACTTGCCGAGGAAAAAGGGACATACCCCCTTTACGATTGCGCCATCCTTGACCGTCCCAATCTGCTCAGCCTGGATGACGAGACCCGCTCGCTCATTGCGGCGCATGGTCTGCGCAACGGGTGCCTGACATCAATCGCCCCGACGGGGACGACCTCGCTTCTGGCCGACAATGTATCTTCGGGCGTTGAGCCGGTATTCGCCTTTTCCTATATGCGCAAGGTCAAGCAGGCAGATGGTTCGACCCGTGACGAAGCCGTGACCGATTACGCGCTGGCGCTGTGGAAGAGCCTGCATGGCGAGGTATCGCCACCGGAAGGCATATTCGTTAGTGTACAGACGCTTGCGCCAGCCGATCATGTGCGCATGCAGGCCGCGGCTCAGCGCCATGTCGACAGTTCGATCTCGAAGACGGTCAATTGTCCGGCCGGAATCGATTTCGATGCTTTCAAGGACATATACCTCGACGGATATCGTCTTGGCTGCAAAGGGCTGACGACATACCGGCCCAATGCGATCACGGGATCCGTTCTGAGCATGATCGATTCCGTCGCAAGCCCGCTGGGCGAACAAGGATTGCTGCCACGCGCAGCGCGTCTCACCGGCGCGACCTACAAGCTGAAATGGCCGCCCATTGCTCATGCGGTCTATGTAACGATCAACGATTCCGAGGAGGGGCAGAGCACCCAGCCCTTCGAGATATTCGTCAATTCCAAGAATATGGAGCACTATGCGTGGACGCTCGCTCTGACACGCATGATTTCTGCCGTGTTCCGGCGTGGCGGAGATGTCAGCTTTGTTGCCGAAGAATTGCAGGCCGTGTTCGACCCGCAAGGCGGCGCGTTCATGGATGGACGCTATGTTCCGTCACTGCCCGCAGCCATCGGGCGGATCGTGGCGGAGCATCTCGGACACACAGTCCCAGCCACGGATGTTGCACATGATACATCGGCCAGTTGCTGTCCAAAGTGCGGGCAGAAGGCGCTCGTACGCAAGGAAGGGTGTGATACCTGTCTCGAATGCGGTCACTCGAAATGCGGATGATGACTGACCACCGGAGGTATTGAAATGGCAAGCACAGCCCAGCAGGTTCGGGCCTATACGGGGGCCGCCCTGTTCAGCTTCGGGTTCCGGCCTTTCTTCCTGCTGGGCGCTGTTTGGGCGGCCGTGTCTGTTCCCTTGTGGATTGTGACCTATTCATTCGGGCCCGGGGCGTTGCCATTCGAGGCAGGGCTTGTCTGGCATGTTCATGAAATGCTGTTCGGCTATGGGGCCGCTGTGGTGGCCGGATTCCTGCTGACCGCAATCCCGAACTGGACGGGCCGGTTGCCTGTCTGCGGGACACCGCTCATTGTGTTGGTTCTGGTATGGGTCGCAGGGCGTGTCGCCCTGTTCGTACAGACCGATCCGGCCTGGATCGGGGCGACGGTCGATGCGGCGTTTCTTTTCCTGTTCGCCGCACTGGTCTGGCGTGAAGTCATTGCAGGGCGTAACACAAAAAATATCAAGGTGGCTGCTGCGGTCACCACGCTTGCCCTGGCCAATGCCGGGTTTCATTATCTGCATCTGTCATCGGGCGGACTGCCCCGCATCGCGATCAATGGCGGTCTGGCGACGCTTCTGTTCATGATCATGCTGATCGGCGGGCGCATCACGCCGAGTTTCACCCGCAACTGGCTTGCCAGGCGCGGTGCGCCTCCACCTGTGGCCTATGGCAGGTTCGACGCGGCTGTTCTGGTTTTTTCGCTTGTAGCGCTTGCGGCGTGGGTTTTTGCGGGTGATCACAGGTTTGCGGCCGTTGGAATGGTCCTGGCGGGCGGGTTGAACGTCCTGCGGCTTGCACGCTGGCGAGGCTACGCATGCCTGGCCGAGCCGCTCGTCTTGATCCTGCATGTCGGGTATGCATGGGCTGCGGTGGCGTTGCTCTTGCTGGGACTGGGTAGCATCGTTCCGGAGATAGTGCCGCGTGTAGCAGGGATTCATGCGGCAGGTGCCGGGGCCATCGGCGTGATGACACTCGCGGTTATGACGCGGTCAAGTCTCGGTCATACGGGACGCGCGCTTGTGGCAGGATCTGGGACCGTTATGATATACTTTCTGATCAATCTGGCCGCCCTTCTCAGGGTCGGAGCAACTTTCCTGCCGATATCGTTTCAGACGAGCCTCAACCCTGTCGCGGCATTGATCTGGTTTGGGGCGTTAGCAGGCTTTTGTCTGGTCTACGGTCCGCGCCTGCTAATGCCGCGGCAATCGAACGCGGCTTGATCCTCAGGCAGCCCAAGCTTGATGGACATCAACTGTTGTCGCGCGCCCAGTCAACGACAAGGTGCGGCAACCCTCATAACCTTGATTTAATTCGCTCCGAGCCCGTCCGCCTAAAGCATTCGCCATGGCGGCCTGGCCGAGGGTGGCATTGGGAAACCGTGTCGCCTCCCGCGCTTGGAAAGGAGCCCGCGATGACACTGACCGCTCGCGATGCGACGGATGCTTTCGGACGCCGATTCCGCTATTTGCGGCTATCGGTTACGGAGGTGTGCAACTTCAGATGCACCTATTGCCTTCCGAATGGCTACAAGAAAACAGGTGCCATGGACTTTCTTTCGCCGATCGAGACCGAACGTCTCGCGCGTGCCTTTTCTGAACTCGGATTACGCAAGATCCGTCTGACCGGCGGTGAACCCAGCGTGCGCAAGGACCTGACCGAAATAATTGCAAGGGTCTCTGCCCAACCCCAAGTCGACAAGGTCGCCATGACGACCAATGGCTGGAATTTGGCGCGCCATGTGGATGACTGGGTGTCGGCTGGTCTGACCCACCTCAATGTCAGCATTGATGCGCTCGATCGGAATGCCTTTGCCCGGATCACGGGACATGACCGGCTCGACGACGTAATGTCCGGTCTCGACAGGGCGCAGGCTTTGCCTCTGTCGGCCGTCAAGGTCAACGCGGTTCTACTGCGCGACGGACTTGAGGATGACTTTTCGGCATGGACTGATTTTGTCAGGGATCGTCGGATCTCCGTGAGGTTTATTGAATTGATGCGGACAGGGGATAATGCTGCCTTTTTCCAGGATCAGCATGTCAGCGGTACAGTATTGCGCAACTGGCTCCTTCAACATGGCTGGCAACCCCGAGAGCGTGGCATTGATGATGGCCCGGCGATAGAATTTTCCCATCCTGATCATGCAGGGCGGATCGGACTGATCGCGCCCTATGCGCCTGGTTTCTGTGATGGCTGCAATCGCCTCAGAATAACCGCTCGCGGTCAGCTTCGCCTCTGCCTGTTTGGTCGGGGCGGACACGATTTACGCAGCTTTCTTGAAAGGGATGATCAAAAAGAGGCGCTTCAGGATATAATTGTCTCGGCGCTTGGCGGCAAAAGCCTGTCGCACGCTCTGCACGCCGCCAATCCGGGTGACATCCGAAACCTCGCACAAACGGGGGGTTAGCGGTTTTGGGGGTCGTTCAGCACACCTTGCTGGCGTTCGGTATTGGCCTTGCCAAGCTGGCTGCGGCTCTGGGCAAAATGATTGTCGATGAGCGGGCTCGGCCGAGCCAGTCGCTCGAGCGCCTGCACTTTGCTGAAACGCACAAGGGCGCCGTCAACCGCTACGCCCTGAGCCGACAGTTTCGCGAAGGCGCGCGACAGGTTCTCGGGAGACATTCCCAGCAGGGCAGCCAGCACTCGCTTTTCATGAGGTAGCGTGATTTCGTCCGTCTCGCCCTGGCGGGCGCGCTGAGTCATCAAATAGTTCGCCAGTCGTTCGGTCGAATCGCGCAACTTGTGGTTTTTTATCGAGCGGACCAGTCCGCGATAGCAGCCAGCGAGTTCTTCCGAGATTGCAAAACCGAAGGCCGGGTCATCGCTCATGGCGCGCCGGATCGATTCGCCGGGCACCATGAGGATTTCAGAACGTTCCAGCGTGATAGCTGACATCAGGGCGTCCGACTCAAGAACGACAGCTGCTAGAATAAAGGTAGATACGGGTCTGAGTATTGCGAGCGTGGTATCCTTCGATTTCCAGCCGGCACCGAGTTCGACCGAGCCATCGAGCAGGACGTAGAGAAAGTCGACGCTGTCGCCTTCCATAAGCAAAGTTGTTCCAGAGGGAAAGCGCTGCAGGAACGCGCCTGACATCACGCGGTCAAAGGTTTCGTCACTCGCGGCTCTGAAGAAGGCGAGTTCTCGCGTGCGCACAATATCTGTAGGTTTGAGCGTCATGCAGCTTCCTGTGAGTGTCGCGCGTGAATGGTTTGAAAATCGACAGAGGTGAGCCAGCCTCCTGCCAACGCATGAGCCAATTCTTAGAAACCGGATTGATAAATGTCAAGGATGGGCCCCGTAAGGTTCAGGTCTTTCCGAGTGCATTCTCAAGGCGCCACGATGCACTGATCAGTTCTGAAAAGATTGATCTCAATTCGACCGGACATTCAGACAAACGACACCCCACCACTTCGCAAATATCAAGGCGTCCAAACAGGAGCAGTGCCACGTCTCGGTCTGGAGTTTCTTCACCGATCTGAGGGGGACCGATATGACAGATTCCAGAACCCAGCCAGCCCCTGGTGCCAATACAGCGCTGGGTCTCACGACTTTCGCCTTCACAATCTGCTTCGCCGTATGGGTCATTTTCGCGATCCTTGGCATCCAGATACAGAAGGATCTTGGCCTTACGGAAACGCAGTTCGGCCTGCTTGTGGGGACCCCAATCCTGACTGGCTCGCTGTCGCGACTCGTTCTTGGTATCTGGGCCGACCAGTATGGTGGTCGCATCGTGAATGTCATTGTCATGCTGCTGTCTGCGCTGGCGACGTGGCTCCTCACATTTGCCGAGACGTATCCTCAATTCCTAATCGCCGCGCTGGGTATTGGTCTGGCAGGCGGGTCATTTGCCGTATCGATTACCTATGTATCGAAATTCTTTCCTATCGAGAAACAGGGTGCGGCACTCGGTATCGTCGGGGCGGGCAATGTCGGTGCGGCTGTAACCAAGTTTGCCGCGCCGATCGTTATGGCGTCGATCGGCTGGACGGGCGTGGCGACAGTGTGGGCAATCGCCCTGGCAGTGACAGCTGTCATTTTCTTTGTCTTCACCAAGGACGATCCGGACCTCGCCGAACGGCGCAGGTCGGGTGCCCGGCCGCGCAGTTTCGCCTCCCAGTTCGCGCCATTGCGCAACGTTCAGGTCTGGCGTTTCTCACTCTACTATTTCTTTGTTTTTGGTGGGTTTGTCGCGCTCGCCTTGTCTCTGCCGCACTACCTGATCGGCGTGTATGGTTTTGACATCAGGACGGCGGGCATGCTGGCGGCAGCCTATTCGATCCCGGCTTCCATTTTTCGCATCTATGGTGGCCATCTGGCTGACCAGGTCGGTGCCCGTAAGGTGATGTACTGGACATTCCTTGTGTCGATGGTCGTTACCTTCATCCTGTCCTATCCCCCAACCACGTACATCGTCGATGGCGTCAACGGGCCGATGACCTTCCGGCTAGCCATGGGGCCCATCGCCTTTGTGGTCCTGATCTTTGTGCTTGGCTTCTTCATGAGCCTCGGCAAGGCGGCGGTCTACAAGCACATTCCAATCTATTACCCCAAGGATGTTGGCGCCGTTGGTGGCCTTGTGGGCATGATCGGGGGACTGGGCGGATTCATCCTCCCGATCGCATTCGGTATGCTGAATGACCTGACTGGAGTCTGGACCAGTTCGTTCATGGCACTGTTCTTGTTGGTGTCGGGGTCATTCATATGGATGCATCTGGCCATTCAGAGAATGGAGCGCGAGGCGTCAGGAACGACCCTCGACCAATTGCCGCAGCTTCCGGAAATGCAGCCGCTTCATGACGTGGCCGCAAACAAAGCGCTTACGCCAAAACTGATCACTGACTGGCGTCCGGAAGATGAAACCTTCTGGCAGGAGACCGGCAAAAAAGTTGCCAATCGCAATCTTTGGCTGTCGATCCCGGCCTTGCTCCTGTCCTTCTCGGTCTGGATGGTGTGGTCGGTTGTGGTGGCCAAATTGCCTCAGATTGGTTTTGGTTACTCGACCGGTCAACTGTTCTGGCTGGCTGCCCTGCCAGGCCTGTCCGGTGCCACGCTGCGCATATTCTACAGTTTCATGGTGCCCATCTTCGGTGGACGGCTCTGGACAACCCTGACTACCTGGTCGCTGCTGGCTCCTGCGCTTGGCATCGGCTTCGCGGTCCAAAATCCGGATACGCCCTACTGGATCATGCTGGTCCTGGCGCTGCTGTGCGGTTTCGGTGGCGGCAATTTTGCTTCCTCCATGTCGAATATAGGATTCTTCTTTCCCAAGAAGGAGAAAGGCAACGCGCTCGCGCTCAATGCCGGTCTCGGCAACCTTGGTGTCAGCGCCATGCAATTCCTAGTTCCTATCGCCATCACGATGGGTGTGTTTGGTGTCCTCGGCGGTGATCCGATCGTGACCAGTAAAGGCGAGGAAATTTTCCTCCAGAACGCAGGCTTTATCTGGGTTCCTTTCATTATAGCTTCAGCTTTCGCAGCCTGGTTTGGCATGAATGACCTGGCCTCGGCGAAGGCCTCATTTGCCGAGCAGTCGGTGATTTTTCAACGCGCACATACCTGGTACATGTGCTGGCTCTATACCGGTACGTTCGGGTCCTTCATCGGTTTCTCTGCGGCCTTCGTGCTGCTGACAAAGACCCAGTTCCCGGACGTTAATGTCCTGCAGATCGCCTTTCTTGGGCCACTGGTCGGAGCTCTATCGCGCTCGTTCACGGGGTGGATATCTGATCGATGGGGCGGTGGACGAGTCACAGTCTGGGTTTTCGTTGCGATGGCACTCGGTACACTCGGCGTCATCGCGTCCCTTCAGGTCGGAAGTTTCACCGGCTTCTTTGCCAGCTTCATGTTCCTTTTCTTCGCAACTGGTGTTGGCAATGCCTCCACCTTCCAGATGATCCCTGTCATCATGCGCAAGGAAGTCGCACGCCTTGAACCGCACCTTTCGCCCGACGAACTCGTGCGTCAGTCTGACAAGGAAAGCGCTGCGATCACGGGTTTTACCTCAGCCATTGCAGCTTACGGCGCGTTCTTCATTCCAATGGGATTTGGCACGTCCCTTTCAGCGAGCGGCAGCGCTATGCCGGCCTTGATCTGCTTCCTGGTCTTCTACGTCTCGTGTCTCGTCCTGACCTGGCGTGTGTACACCCGCAAGGGTGGTCTCTTGCACGACATCGAACGCGGGCGCGCGACCATCTCCACTTCTGCCCCTGCGGCGACTGTCTAAAAGGATACTGAAAAATGAGCCACACACTCGACAGATTGACATTTTTCCGGCGGCAGACCGAGCTCTATTCGGGCGGACACGGCGTCCTCAATGACGAGGATCGTTCTTGGGAGGAAGCCTATCGCAATCGCTGGCGCCACGACAAGATTGTGCGCTCAACCCATGGCGTGAACTGCACCGGATCGTGTTCCTGGAAGATCTATGTCAAGGGTGGCATCGTCACCTGGGAAACCCAGCAGACAGACTATCCGCGCACGCGTGACGATCTGCCGAACCATGAACCCCGAGGTTGTGCGCGTGGCGCGAGCTATAGCTGGTATCTCTATTCGGCCAATCGCGTGAAGTATCCCCTGATCCGGGCACGGTTATTGAAATCCTACCGTGCAGCCCGCAAGACAATGGAACCGGTGGCTGCCTGGAGATCGATTCAGGAGGACCCGGCCAAGCGCGCCGACTATGTCACACGGCGCGGACTTGGCGGGTTCGTTCGCGCAGACTGGGAGACGGTCAACGAGATTATTGCGGCAGCCAATGCGCACACGATCAAGAAGTGGGGACCTGACCGTGTATTCGGGTTTTCCCCGATTCCGGCCATGTCCATGGTTTCATATGCGGCCGGCGCGCGTTACCTCCAGCTTATCGGCGGGGTAACCGGATCCTTCTATGACTGGTATTGCGACCTTCCGCCGGCAAGCCCTCAGACGTGGGGCGAGCAGACGGACGTTGCCGAAAGCGCTGACTGGTACAATTCGGGCTTTCTGATTCTTTGGGGATCGAACGTGCCACAGACCCGTACGCCGGATGCGCACTTCTATACCGAAGCGCGCTACAAGGGTGTCAAATCCGTGGTCATATGCCCGGACTATTCGGAGGCATCGAAATTCTCGGACGTCTGGGTTGCCGCCAAGCAGGGCACGGATGCGGCCCTCGGCATGGCATTTGGGCATGTCATCCTGACAGAGTATCACCGTGATCGCGACGTACCTTACTTCCGCGATTACATCCGCAAGTATAGTGACCTGCCATTGCTCGTTCGCTTGCAGGAACAAGAAGACGGCTATGTGCCTGAGCGTCTCCTGCGCGCATCGGATTTCGATGGTGCCCTCAAGGAAGAGAACAAGCCCGAATGGAAGACAGTCGGGCTCGACGAGACGACTGGCAAGGTTGTCGTCCCGAACGGCTCGATTGGATTTCGGTGGGGAGACACGGGCAAGTGGAACCTTGAGGAACGCGATGGCAAGGGCAAAGAGATCAAGCTGCGCCTTGGCCTGAAGGGCGTCGAGGACCATGTTGCCAGCGTCCGGTTCCCCTATTTTGCCAACTCTGCCAGCAATGGCTTTGCCTCCACCGATCATCCGGACGTGCTGACCCGCAACATTCCTGTCAAGCGCATGAAGCTTGCTGACGGCACCGAAACCCTGGTGGCCAGCGTCTATGACCTCCTGATGGCGAACTACGGCGTCGATCAAGGCTATGGCGGCGAGCACCTCGCAATAGATTTCGACGACCCAGCACCTTACACGCCGGCCTGGGCCGAAGCGATCACCTCAGTCCCGCGCGAGCAGATCATTGCGGTTGCGCGAGGGTTCGCCACCAATGCGGAAAAGACCAATGGGAAGTCCATGGTCATCATCGGCGCGGGCATGAACCACTGGTACCATATGGACATGAACTATCGCGCGGTGATCAATATGCTGGTCCTGTGCGGGTGTGTTGGCCAGTCTGGTGGTGGCTGGTCGCACTATGTTGGTCAGGAGAAGCTGCGCCCGCAGACGGGTTGGGCGCCGCTCGCCTTTGCGACCGATTGGGTGCGCCCGCCGCGTCAACAGAACTCGACCTCATACTTTTATGCGCATACTGACCAGTGGCGCTATGAGACCGTTCCTGTCGGTGAAATCCTGTCACCGACAGCGCCTGAGGGCGACTGGTCCGGTAGTTTCATCGATTACAATGCCAAAGCCGAACGCATGGGCTGGCTGCCTTCTGCGCCAGCGCTCAAAACGAACCCGATCGAAATTGCAGCCCTCGCTGAAAAGGCAGGGATGGATCCGAAGGACTATGTCGTGAAGTCACTGAAATCCGGCGATCTCGAAATGTCGTGCATGGATCCGGATCATGAAGCCAACTGGCCGCGTAACATGTTCGTCTGGCGTTCCAACCTGCTCGGTTCATCGGGCAAGGGGCATGAATATTTCCTCAAGCATCTGCTCGGAACCGATCACGGCGTGCAGGGCAAGGACCTCGGAGAGACCGGCGGTGTGAAACCGACGACGGTCAAATGGCACGAGGACGCCCCGAAAGGGAAACTCGACCTGCTCGTGTGTATCGATTTCCGCATGTCTACCACTGCGGTCTATTCCGATATCGTGCTGCCTACGGCCACCTGGTACGAGAAGAACGATCTCAATACGTCCGATATGCACCCGTTCATCCACCCCCTGGGTGCGGCCGTCGATCCTGCCTGGGAATCACAGTCGGACTGGGAGATATTCAAAGGCCTTGCACGTAAGTTCTCGGAAGTGGCGCCGGAAGTGCTTAACGCGGTGACCGATGTCGTCCTCACACCGATACAGCACGACACTGCCGGAGAGCTTGCCCAGGCAGCGGGCGTTACGGACTGGCTGACCGACGGGAGTGAACCGATCCCCGGTCAGACCATGCCGCAGATCAGTGTGGTCAAACGGGACTATTCCCAAACCTATGCGAAATTCACTTCACTCGGCCCGCTCCTCGAAAAACTTGGCAATGGTGGCAAGGGGATTGGCTGGGACACGGCGCATGATGTGGCCAATCTCGGTTCGCTCAATGGGCGCGTGCTCGATGAAAACGTCGCCAAGGGCCAACCGCGCATCGATTCCGATATCGACGCCTGCGAGACGATCCTGATGCTTGCACCGGAAACCAATGGCGAGGTCGCCGTCAAGGCTTGGCATGCGCTCGAAAAGCAGACCGGACGTGATCACGCGCATCTGGCCCTGCCCAAGGAAGACGAGAAGATCCGGTTCCGTGACATCGTCGCCCAACCGCGCAAGATCATTTCTTCTCCGACATGGTCAGGCATCGAGAGCGAACATGTCAGCTATAATGCCGGCTATACGAACGTCCACGAACTGATCCCTTGGCGGACCCTGACGGGACGCCAGCAACTCTACCAGGACCATGACTGGATGCGCGCATTCGGAGAGGGGTTTGTTGTTTACAAGCCTCCGATCGATCTCAAGACAACGTTCGTCCAGGGCGACAAGCCAAACGGTAACAAGGAGATCACGCTGAACTTCATCACGCCGCACCAGAAATGGGGCATCCACTCGACCTATTCCGACAATCTGATGATGCTGACATTGAACCGCGGTGGTCCGGTTGTCTGGTTGTCAGAGACTGATGCGAAGCGTGCAGACCTTGTCGACAATGACTGGGTGGAGGTGTTCAACGCGAATGGCGCACTGACGGCTCGCGTCGTCGTATCCCAGCGAATCCGGGAAGGCACGATCTTCATGTACCACGCACAGGAGAAGATCGTGAATACGCCCGGATCGGAAATCACTGGCAAACGCGGCGGCATCCATAATTCGGTCACGCGGACGATCCTGAAACCGACCCACATGATCGGCGGGTATGCCCAGCTGTCCTACGGGTTCAACTATTACGGGACGGTTGGCTCAAACCGGGATGAGTTTGTTGTCATCCGCAAAATGGCAAATGTCGACTGGCTCGAAGAGCCCGCCTCGCAAATGGAGGGCGCACAATGAAAATCCGTGCTCAGATTGGAATGGTCCTCAACCTCGACAAGTGCATCGGGTGTCACACCTGTTCGGTAACATGCAAGAATGTATGGACGAGCCGGGAGGGAGTTGAATACGCCTGGTTTAATAATGTCGAGACCAAACCGGGCATTGGTTTTCCGAAAGACTGGGAGAACCAGAAGCGCTGGAATGGTGGTTGGCGGCGTAAAGCGAATGGCCGGATAGAACCGAAAATGGGCGCAAAATGGCGCATTCTCGCCAAGATATTTGCCAATCCGGACCTGCCCGAAATCGACGACTATTATGAACCCTTCGATTTCGACTATGCGCATCTCCAGACCGCACCTGAGATGAAAGCCTTCCCGACCGCGCGCCCCCGATCGAAGATCACGGGTCAGCGCATGGAGAAGATCGAGTGGGGCCCCAACTGGGAGGAAATCCTTGGCGGCGAGTTTGAAAAGCGCAGTGCGGATTACAATTTCGAAGGGGTGGAAAAGGCTATCTACGGCGCCTTCGAGCAAACCTTCATGATGTACTTGCCGCGCTTGTGCGAACACTGCCTGAATCCGACATGTGTGGCGGCCTGCCCGTCAGGGGCAATCTACAAGCGCGAAGAGGACGGCATCGTCCTGATTGATCAGGACAAGTGTCGCGGTTGGCGGATGTGCGTCTCGGCGTGCCCCTACAAGAAAGTCTACTATAACTGGGAATCCGGAAAGTCGGAAAAATGCACTTTCTGCTATCCGCGCATCGAGGTTGGCCAACCGACTGTCTGTTCGGAAACCTGCGTCGGGCGGATCCGCTATCTCGGTGTCTTGCTCTACGATGCCGACAAGATCGAAGCAGCAGCCAGCACGCCGGACGAGAAGGATCTCTATCAGGCGCAGCTCGATGTTTTCCTGGACCCGAATGATCCGGCTGTCATCGCGCAAGCGCGGCTGGATGGGATTCCGGAAGCCTGGCTGAAAGCGGCGCAGGCGAGTCCGGTCTACAAGATGGCAATGGAGTGGAAGGTCGCGTTTCCGCTGCATCCGGAATATCGCACGCTGCCCATGGTCTGGTATGTGCCACCTCTCTCTCCGATCCAGTCGGCCGTGGCTGCGGGGGCGCTCGAAACCGATGCGGATATGCCGGATGTTTCCAGCATGCGTATTCCAGTCCGCTATCTTGCCAACATGCTGACCGCCGGCAAGGAAGAACCGGTCGTTCTGGCGCTCGAACGAATGATGGCCATGCGCAAATACATGCGGGCCAAGACGGTTGAAGGGGTGATCGATCACCCCACCGCCAAAAAGGTGGGCCTCACCGCCCGTCAGATCGATGAAATGTACCGCTACATGGCGATCGCCAATTACGAGGATCGCTTTGTCATCCCGACAACCCACCGGGAATCGCAGGAAGACGCATTTGAAATGCGCGGTGAGTGCGGATTTACATTCGGCAATGACTGTTCCGGCGGACGCACGGAACTCGGCCTGTTCGGCCGGGACAAGCGGTCCAAAGCCAAAACCCCAATGGAGCTTTAATCATGGCCATCACGTATCGTGCTCTATCGCGCCTCCTGTCCTACCCGAATGCCACCTTGCAGGCAGAGGCTGGCGCAATTGTCGATGCCATTCAAGAAGAAGGTATCGTTCCGGAACGGATCATTAAATCCTTGCGAAAACTGGCGCTCAGCCTTGCCAGCACGGATATCTATGAGGCTCAGGCGATCTATGTCGATCAGTTCGACCGGTCACGTACCTTGTCCCTGCACCTCTATGAGCACGTGCATGGCGAGAGCCGTGAGCGAGGGCCAGCCATGGTTGGCCTTGTCGAACTTTACAAGTCGCATGGACTTGAACTTGATGTCAGCGACCTGCCGGATTATCTGCCGATCTTCCTGGAATTTCTTTCGATCATTCCCGATGCGGAGGCAGCCTCGCTTATCGGCGAGGCGGCCCATGTGATCGAAGCCATCGGCGAGCGTCTGAAGAAGCGCCAGAGCCCTTATCGCGCTATCTTTGGCGCCCTGATGACGCTCTCAGATCGTGCGGCAGACAAGGCGGCGCTGGCTGATCTTTTGGCCATGCCTGAGGATGATCCGGATGATCTGGAGGCGCTTGACGAAAACTGGGCTGAGGAACCCGTTACGTTTGGTCCCGGGACGCCATCCGACGGTTGTCCAAAAGCGGCAGCCATGGTGAGCAAAATGCAGGGAGCGCGCGGCTAATGTCCAGGTTGCGAACAGCGCTCATGGTGGGTGCGGCGATCTCTTCTGTTTGCGTATTTGGCGCAGCACCAGCGCAAGCAGGTGAGGGTAGCCCCATCCTTGATATTCGGTTGCGGGCCGAACAGGTCGATCAAAGCGGATTTGACGACACAACAGCGCTGACGGTGCGCGGGCGGTTTGGTTATGATTACAAGGCAAGTGACGCTTGGAGCTTCCTCGGCGAGGTCGAAGGCGTCGCGCATTTGAGTGACGATTTTTCCGACACGGTGGAGAATGTTCCCGGCAAGGCGATTGTCGCGGATCCGGAGGCACTGGAGATCAACCGCCTGCAGGTGTCCTGGAAAGATAAGGCGACCTCGGTCACGCTCGGGCGCCAGCGCATCATTTTCGATGACGCGCGCTTTGTGGGCAATGTTGGCTTCCGGCAGAATGAGCAGACCTTTGACGCGCTTCGGCTCGGTCATGTGGTCTCCGAGTCCGTGTCAGTCGACTATGTCTATATCGACAAGGTTCGCCGTGTGTTCGGCGATGACAGCCCCGTCGGTGAGTGGGATAGCGCCTCGCATATCGTCCGGTTATCGGCAAAGACATCGCTCGGCGATGTCACGGCTTACGGCCTGTTGCTTGATTTCGACAATGCGCCGGCGGCGTCTGGCCAGACCTGGGGCGCCAGCTGGACAAGGTCATGGGACACTGATCTCGGCAAGCTCACGCTTGATGGTGACGCCGCCATTCAGAGTGAATGGAACGGGGCAGGACCCACAGCTGATCTCGGTTACCAGGCTGCGAGCGTTTCCCTGACACAAAAAGGTCTCACCGGGGCATTGGGTGTTGAAATTCTCGATGGGGCGGGTGGACGTGGTTTTACGACTCCGCTTGCGACTTTGCATGCCTTTCAGGGTTGGGCGGATGTGTTTCTCAACACGCCGGCAACCGGCGTGCGCGATGTATCGGCCACGCTGA
Organism: uncultured Alphaproteobacteria bacterium; assembly: GCA_963973995.1. Taxonomy (GTDB): domain Bacteria; phylum Pseudomonadota; class Alphaproteobacteria; order Caulobacterales; family Hyphomonadaceae; genus Hyphomonas. The sequence goes on along the minus strand of CAXBCO010000002.1, from coordinate 370,327 downwards.
AAGGTAAGGCGCCATCGTTCATTGCCGATGCCAAACCGGTCAGCTGGGTCGTCGGTTACCATGACTTCGCCTCTGACAACGGAGCCAACGATCTCGGCAGCGAGATCGATGCCTTGGCCCGCCTGCCAGTCAACGCGAATTTCAGTCTCGAAGGCAAGGTCGCCGTATTCAATGGCGAGCCCGGCGGTCCGGCCGACCGCACCAAATTCTGGCTGGCCCTCGAGGCCAGCTTCTAGACCCATCAGGAGGGAGCCCGACATGGCACCAGAGCACGTCACGACAATTACCTCAGCCGGCTGGCTCGATCAGGCTGTCTTCGGCTTTTATCCCTATATCGCGCTTGCCGTTCTCGCGATCGGATCTGTGTTGCGATTTGACCGGGAGCCTTACACATGGCGATCAGGATCGTCTCAGCTCTTGCGACGAAAGCAACTGGTTCTTGGCTCGGTCCTGTTTCATGTCGGCGTTCTTGTGATTTTCGGCGGGCATTTCGTCGGCTTGCTGACGCCGCTCTGGGTGTTCGACATGATAGGTATTACGCACGGGCAAAAGCAGGTGCTCGCCATGGTCGCGGGCGGCGTTGCGGGGGCTGCTGCCATCCTGGGGGCGTTGATCTTGCTCCATCGGCGCGTATTTGATCCACGCATACGTGCCAATTCATCGTTTGGGGATACAGCCATTCTTGCGCTGCTGACGCTCCAGTTGGCGTTTGGTCTTTCGACAATTCCATTGTCGGCCAATCACCTTGATGGTTCTGAGATGGTGAAGTTCATGTACTGGGCGCAAGGCATCTTTACGTTTCAGGCCGATGCAGCCGATTATGTCGCCAATGTTCACTGGATTTTCAAGGCGCACCTGTTCCTGGGACTGACCATATTCCTTGTGTTCCCATTTACACGGCTCGTCCACATGCTTTCTGCGCCGGTCTGGTATATGGGCCGCCGCGGCTGGCAGCTTGTACGTACGCGTCGCGACATCAAGGCGGATCAGGCGATTGCCGCGCGCAAGCGGGCAGGAGGCGCATGATGGCCAATACAGCAACAGCCATATTCCATGGCGTGGAAGTCCCCGAGACACTTCTCGCAGCAGAAATGCAGAACCATCAGGCCGCCAGTCTTTCCGAAGCGCGTGTGCGTGCAGGCCGGGCGCTTGCCGCCAAGGCTGTCTTGCTCGACCGCGCGCGCCAGCTCGGTATCGCGGCACAGCCTGAGCTCAATGCAGACGGCCTTGAAGAGACAGATGAAGAGTCCCTGATCCGCGAGCTCCTCAGCCAGGAGGTCGAGGCCGAAGCGCCGCCAGCTGACGCGGTGCGACGCATATATGATGACCAGCCCAACGGCTTCAGGACCCCGCCCTTGCTGGAAGCATCGCATATTCTGGTCGCGCCGGATGAGCGCGACGATATCGCAGCGACAAATGCGCGCGCTCGGGCAGACGAACTCTTGGCTGTGCTTGCCCGGCAACCGGACAGGTTCGTAGGGCTCGCGCGTACCGTGTCAGCTTGCCCGTCAGGAAGTGATGGTGGAACTCTCGGGCAATTGCGCCCGGGTGATGTCTTGCCCCCAATCTGGCAAGCATTGCTTGCGCTCGAGCCTGGAGAGCTCGCGGACGAACCGGTCCGGACAGAACATGGTTGGCACGTACTCAAGCTGGACCATCGGGTTGATGGCAGACGCCTGCCGTTCGAACACGTCGCGGCGCACATCGAAATGCAACTGGAAGCGCGCGCCTGGACATTGGCCGCTGCCCGCTATGTCGATGCGCTTCTGAAGCGCGCGTCCGCAACGCCGCCGGCTCTCGGTATTTCGGCACTTGGAACGCTGGAGACGGACCAAACACCTGTCACACGCGTCTACGCGCTTCTTGGGGATGTCTTCGCCAATCCGCAAGCAGCTCTCTTCGCGCTGAAACCTGATGTTCTGAAAGTGATTGATGCTGAGGCGGCAAGCAAGAAACGCGCACCGGCCAGCGTCTTGTCCGACGCGATAAATTCTTTCCTGACGGAGGCCAAGGATGACGCCTGGACACAGGTGATTTCGCGTCTCAGGGACAGCACGTCACCACTCGCGGATTGTCTTGAAACCATGGTCAGGAATCAGTTTCCACAGGTCAAGGCAACCCGCACGCTCATTCTGACGCGCCGGGGAGGGGGCCCGGATCCGGTAGAGAAAGGTCAACCCGATGGAACCGGTTTATAAGGGCGGCTTTATTGAAGCCATGCCGACGGAGTTGCTCCGGGAACCGCTGGTATGGTTCTTCGCTGAGCACTACCGACATCGCTCCGTCTGCAAGCGATTGCGCGAACTGGCCAAAACTGTCGCGTTTGATGAAGACGCATTGCGAGACGTTCTGCAATTTCTGGACAGTGATCTGCCGCTCCACATCATTGACGAGGAGGATGACCTGTTTCCACTCCTGCGGCGACGATGCGAGGCAGATGACCAGATCGAGAACGTCCTGGGAATGCTGTCCGGAGAACATGCCAGCGATTTGCATGATGCCTCAGCCGTCAAGTCTCTCATTGCCTCGGCCTTGAATGATCGTCGCGGTCCCGCTGGATACGTTGAGGCACCCCAGGTCATTCCGCCTTTTTGCCGGTCTCAGGAACGCCATATTGCCGTTGAAAATGCTGTCGTGCTACCGATTGCGCGCGCGCGCCTGAGCGAAACGGATCTTCGCAGCCTCGGTCGTCGGCTGGCCGCTCGCAGAGGCTTACCGGATCCGTTTGCGGAGGCGTCATGATCGAGGCACTGCTTGACAATAACATGAACTGGGCCAGCGCGCGCGTGCGCGCTGATCCCAAATATTTTCAAAGACTGTCAGCACAGCAATCGCCTGAATATCTCTGGATAGGGTGTTCAGACAGCCGCGTGCCCGCGAACGAGATTGTCGGTCTTGATCCGGGCGAGTTGTTTGTTCATCGTAATGTCGCCAATCTGGCGCCACCGCGGGATGTAAATTTTCTATCCGTTCTGCAATATTCGATTCAGATACTCAAAGTCAGGCACGTGATCGTCTGCGGGCATTATGGATGTGGCGGCGTACGGGCTGCCATTGAGACGAAACGTCTGGGGCTCATCGATCATTGGCTGCAGCCCATCTCTGACATGGCGCATCGGCATAAGTCGCACCTTCACGCCATTACCGATTTCGACACGCGCGTAAATGTCATGTGCGAACATAATGTTCGGGCCCAGGTCGAGTATATTGGTAGGAATCCCTTCGTGACCGATGCATGGCGAAAAGGCCAGTCCTTGGCGATCCACGGATGGATTTATTCAATCCGCGATGGGCTGTTGCGAAACCTTGATCTGACGATAGAGCGCCCGAAGGAGGCGGATGTATTGTCGGCGCGCCCTTGGTTTGCCAATGACTGACCTCGTGGCAGTGATCCTTGCGGGTGGAGACGGATGCCGGATCGGAGGCGGCAAGCCGAATATCAGGCTCGATGGGCGCCGTCTCATCGACCGCGCGATCGACCATGTTGCGGAATGGCGTATTCCGGCGAGGTTGTCGGTACGCGAACCCGGGCAGGTTTATCCGGCAAGACTACCCGAGGTCGTCGATGACCCGCGCATCGAAGGTCCGCTCGGCGGACTGTTGGGGGCCCTGGCCTGGGCAGTGGCGTTTGGCGCGCGTCGGGTCATCACTGTTCCATGCGACATGCCCTATTTGCCTTGCGACCTGAAGACCCGACTTGACGCCATGGCGGTGCAATTCGACCAGCCTGCCGTCGCGACCTCGTTGCAGCGCCGACATCCGGTTTGCTCTGTCTGGCCGGTCAGGTGCCTCGGGCCATTGCAAACCTATGCCGATAGCGGGCGACGCAGTCTGAACGGCGCGCTGGAGCGGTGCGCAGCTGTCAGCGTTGACTGGTCAGTCCAGGATGGCCGCGATCCGTTTTACAACATCAATACGTCAGGCGACCTCGCTCGGGTCAGTCGGTCGATCAATACAAGTCTTTCAGGTTCCGAAGGGGTCGCATCATGACAAACGCAATCCTGAAACATGCCAATGCACGGGTTCCACGTTATACCAGTTATCCACCTGCCACAGCCTTCGGGACATCGCCCGATGAAATGCTTTATCGAAAGTGGCTTTCCAGACGCGACCCTGGCACACCGATCGCACTCTACCTCCATGTGCCGTTTTGCCGGGAAGTGTGCTGGTATTGCGCCTGTAACATGAAGCTTGTGAGACGGGAAAAGCCACTAGCCGATTATGCAGCTACACTCGAACGCGAGTTGGAACTTCTTTGCGAAGCCCTCCCGCCTGGCATGCGGGTCGACGCAATCCACTGGGGCGGCGGGACACCGACATCTTTGAATGATGACAGTCTTGCGAACCTGACTGCAAAAATCCGGAAGCTGTTCAATGTCTCGCCGCAGGCAGAGACGGCGTTTGAGCTCGATCCAAGAACGTTCGCGCTCGCTCGCGCACGCGACCTGGCGGCGCTGGGAGTCAACCGGGTGTCCCTAGGTGTTCAGGAATTTGATGCGAAGGTGCAGGCGGCGGTCAATCGTATCCAGCCATTCGAACAGGTGAGGGACGTGGTCAACAGCCTTCGGGATGCAAATATCTGCCGGATCAATTTTGATCTCATGTACGGATTGCCTTTCCAGACCGTCGAGACACTGGCAAAAACAGTTACCCAGACACTCGCGCTTCGCCCCGACCGTATTGCACTCTTCGGCTACGCACATGTTCCCTGGGCTGCGCGGCGTCAGACCCAGATCGACGCGCAGACCCTGCCAGGACTGGAGGCACGATTCGATCAGGCCGAGCGCGCTGCTGGCGACCTGATCGCGGGCGGTTACAGGCGCATCGGTCTTGACCACTTTGCCCTGCCGGCAGACGGCCTTGCCAAGGCGCTGGACGACCAGACACTGATGCGAAACTTCCAGGGATATGTGGCTGATACGCCATCAACGATCATTGGCGTCGGCAGTTCGTCTATTTCCTGTGTCCCAGAAGGCTATGTTCAGAACCTCTCGGAAACAGGCGCATGGAGTCACGCTGTTGAATCGGGACACTTGCCGGTTAAACGCGGTCACGTTCTGGACAAGATGGATCGCATGCGCGGTGAGGTCATCAGTCTTATCATGTGTTTCATGCACGCCGATCTGGGGCAGATCAGCCAAAAGCACGGATTCCGCGAAAGCGTGCTGGACGAAGAGATGGCAGTCTGCCGCAAGTACGAGGCCGACGGATTGGTGGCCGTCAATGGTCGCGCGCTGCAGATACCCGAGCGAGGGCGTCCGGCCCTCAGGTTGATTGCATCATGTTTTGATGCGCATCTTGATCAGGAAATGTCCCGGCATGCCATTGCAGTGTAACACATCGGGGCAGGAGCTTCCGCGTCAGGCAGTCGAGACATTCAGGGTCTGGTACGAGAATGCGGTCGCAAATCCGCTTGTCGACGATGCGAGCGCGATGTCGCTCGCGACTGCCAATCAATCCGGGCGTCCTTCGTGCCGGGTTGTTCTGCTGAAATCCTTCGATGCGCGTGGCTTCGTCTTCTATACAAATCTGAACAGTCGGAAGGGCCGCGACTTGCGCGCCAATCCCGGAGCGGCGTTGTGCTTCTACTGGCCGGCACTTCGACGACAGGTAAGGATCGAGGGTGTGGTGACACCTGTGACATCGCAAGAGGCAGACGTCTATTTCGCCACTCGCCCCCGGAACAGCCAGATTGGGGCCTGGGCGTCCCGGCAGTCAGAGAGTCTGGAATCACGGTCAGTTTTGCACAAGCGCATCGCCAACCGGACCGTGCGATTTGCCGCACGACCGGTTTCGCGACCGGTATTCTGGTCAGGGTTTCGCTTGATCCCGGATCGGGTCGAATTCTGGTCTGAAGGATCTTTCAGAATACACGACCGCCGCGCTTTCGTCTTTTCTGCCGATGACGGATGGCAAATTCTGGACCTGTTTCCATAATGATCGGACAGGGTCATGATCGCGCCAAGTTGACGCTAGATCGGCCAGGCGGCCCTATCAGGGGCCGTGTTCGGCAGGCACAATGATCCCGGGGGATCCGAGCCGTGATGTTTTGATCAGACCGGCCGGGAAGATCGACTGGATGCAATGAGAAAGGGAGCGTGCGATGTCGGAAATTATCGAAAAACTCAAGTTGGAGCATCGTCTTTTCAGACGTTATCTCGATTTGTTCGATCAGGAAATGAAAGCCTTTGAAGCGGGAAGGTCGCCGCGATACGAGCTGATCGAGGCCTTGCTGGACTATTTTACGTCGTTTCCCGATGAGTGGCATCATCGCAAGGAGGACCTGGTCTATGATGTCCTGGTTACGCGCTCGGACGTCGCGCGGTCTGCACTTTACGATTTACGCATTGAGCATGAGCGACTTGGCGCCGGAGCAAAGCAGTTCGGTGAACATATTGCCGATCTTCGCCTGGGAAGCGATCTGCCGATGAATGTCATTGTCGAAGCCGGAAAGACATATTCGCGTCTGTTGCGCCGTCATATGGTCAAGGAAGACGACGTCTTCTTTCCGATGGCAGAACGATACCTCACATTGCAGGACTGGCGCGATATTGAACAAACCGTTCAATCGTCCCGTAACGACCCGGAACTGAGCGCCCGGTTGGACCGGATCGATGGCGTTGCAGGCTCGATCGAAGCCATTGCCTCCAGTGAAAGCCACTGACGCTGGATTCAGTCGTCAAGGGCGATCCTGATTCTCGCCGCGCACCAGACTGCATGGCGCGGCAGACATCAGACGCTTTCACACAAAAAAAGATGACGCCTCCGTCAACTTACGTATTTCCCCAATGAATACGGGTCGTATGGTGGCAAAAAGCGGAAAGGCTGTTTCGTCCTGATCTGGTCCTTTTCAGCTTGAAAAGGAGGACATGATGAAAGTGAAACTGGTTTCGGGCCCACCCACAACGGCCCGCACATTCAAGGAGCCCGGCGAGCTGGCGGACAAGCTGTCGCCGCAGGATGTCGAAATCGTCCGCGAGATTTTCAAAACACCGCTGACCGGGTCCTATAACTGGGACTACGAGGTCGCGAACTCGAAGATCCGCCGCCTCTATGAACTCGGCAAGAAGTTCAACTGGGATGCCCAGATGGATGTCGACTGGGAGGTTGCGTTCGACAAGCGCGAGGGGCCATCGCAGGCCGGCCTCAACCCGTTCCATGACCACCCGGTCTATCTCGCCCTGAGCGAGGAACAGAAATCCGACTATGCGTGGCGGTCGCTGGCGCAGGTTCTGTCGCAGTTCCTTCACGGCGAGCAGGGCGCCATGATGGTCGCTTCCCAACTTGTCAGTTGCGCACCAACCTATGACGCGAAACTGTATGCAGCCTCGCAGACGTTCGACGAGGCGCGGCATGTTGAAGTGTTCAACAAATACCTGCGCTATCGCTGCAATGTCGAATATCCGGTCAATCCGAGCCTGAAGCTCTTGCTCGACAAGATCCTGACGGACGAACGCTGGGACCTGAAGTTCATCGGCATGCAGATACTGATCGAAGGGTTGGCGCTGGCTGCTTTCCAGACTATGGCACACACGACGCGCGACCCGCTGCTGCGTCAGATACTGACGCTGGTGATGCGCGACGAGGGCCGCCATGTCGCATTCGGTGTCAATTATCTCGAAGACTGGATCAAGGCCCTGCCGGAAGCGGAAATCGAGGAGCGCGCGCAGTTTGCGTATGAAGCCTGTGCCATCATGCGCGAGCGCCTGTTCTCCACGATCGTCGAGGAAGAGTTCGGCTTTGACCGGGAAGAGGCCCGGCGGATGAGCATCGATTCCCAAAGCGGGCAGGCCTTCCGCAACTTCCTGTTCGAGCGGATGATCCCCAACCTGAAACGGGTCGGCCTGCTGACGGACAGCGTCAAGCCGAAATTCGAGGCGCTTGGCGTGCTGCACTATGAAAATGCCGCCACCGATGCCGAGATTGATTGGGCCTCGCTTGAGCGCCCGCTTGAGACCGGGCCGATCACGCAGGTCGCTGCGGAATAGTACGGACTGCGGGCCTGTGATCGCATCGCCTGATTGGCCGCAATACTGATTGCAGGGCCCGTCCGCGCCGCAGATGACTGTCGCACCGGATCGGGAGGCAAATGCTGCTGGTGCCCGGACGGTCTGACGGCTTTCGAACCCGCCTGCGGGGCGGCTGACGGTATGCGTGAATCGCGCGCACGTGTCTGCCTGCATCACGATGGCACCCTCTGCGCTATGCGTATTGAAGAAGGCGAATATTTTCACGGATCGCTGCTGTGATCAAAGCGATCTCCGCGGCGCCAAGATTTTCCACTTCGAGCGTTCGCAAACTCAGCGCCCGCGCGGCGCGGAAGGCCAGCGCCTGCCCGACCAGTGTCAAACCCCGAATGCAGGCTGTTTGAGATGCCGGTTCAACCGTGATTGTGTTCGGGAGCGCGTGCGTTGCGCCGAGCCGAGCATCGGAATTTGTCGCTGGCCATCTTGCTGAAAACACCAAGACAAACTGAAGCGGTTGAAGGATATCGAACCTGTCCATTCAGCTTGCAAAAATCTGATGGGAAGTTCCTAACCTCGAGGCCAACATCATGACATGCGTGGTTTACACTTGGAGTTAAGAGACCTTGTTTTTATACCGGAAATCGATGTCGGTTTACATTCAATATGCTGTAAAATAAGGAAAAATTTGTCGTTTGCACCGACGGGACCAAGCAGTTGGCTTTCAAGTAGTTTGCGCTGCTGAATCCTTAGCAGTCAACAATCACTCGAAAAAATGTATGTATACTAACCATCATGTGTGCCGGATGCGAAGTGATACGCAATTTGCTCATAGCCGTTCGGGCGGGTGTTCGGCCTTGACGGAATGCGAGCGCGATTACTTGCGCGTCAATCGTGATGTGGTCCAGCCCGATCGACGCAATACGAACGTCTAATCATTCCCGTTAGCTCCTGCTGTCATTCCTATCGAGCGCGATGTGTGCCGGTGGTTTTCTAGCTGGTTTCCAGCTAGGCTGCCAAGGTTACTGCGAGGTGCGCAGGAGCTGGGACATAACGCATTGATATACATATGTATAATTTGGAGCGGGTGAATGGAATCGAACCCTCGTATTCAGCTTGGGAATATTGTTATGGGATCGAGTGGCCCAATGTCATTCAGGGGCCAGATTAGTTTCGCAACACCGGAACACCTCGTCTGCCCAAGCCTGTAGCGCGGTTTGCTTTTCTTCGTCGTAGGAATGCAGTTCATAGATCTGTGTCACACCGCTTTCTACGTGCCCAAGTATCTTTGAGACGACAAGCCGCTGGAAGCCCAGTCGAGCAATATGCGTTCCGGCTGTCCGGCGGAGGTCATGGTACCGCCACTCATCTATCGGGGCGGCTTCATCGAGGCGCTGCTTCAGTTTCGAGTAACCGGAGAAGGTGCTGCGCCCGTCATGCGTGAACACGATATCTTCGTCCCCCTGGCGCGGAAGACCGTCGATCAGTTCAAGGAGCTGGCTTGAAAGAGGGATTGAATGCGTTCTGTCGCCTTTCATTTTCTCTCGGGGAATGGTCCAGACGCCGCTCTCGATGTTTGATCGTCGCATCGTCGCGACTGTCTCGCGGCGTTGTCCGGTGAGGAGCAGTGTCTTTATGAAGGCGGCCTGGATCGGGTGAACGCTTTCGAGAGTCGACCAGAGTGATTTGATCTCGGTCATGGAGAGGAAGCGGGTCCGTTGCTTTTCCTTCGACGGCGCCTTCAACCCATAGCAGGGGCTCATGTCCATGACGCCGCGCTCGACGGCCCAATTGAAGAGTTTCCTGACCACGGCGAGATTTCGGTTCGCATGTATGGGCGTGCCGTCATCGACCATATCGTCGAGCATTGAGCGCACTTCGCGCTTATTGATCGTGATGGGATCGCGTCCTTTGAAGCGCTTGGCAAAGTTCTTCAGTGCGTTGCGATATTGCATTTGCGTCTTGGGTTTCAGGTTTGGCAGATGGCGATGCTCGAAGTCTTCAATAAGAGCCTCAATGGTTTTTGGCGCGGCTGGAGCCGTACGCCTCGGATCGACACCACCTATCGCGCTTTCCAGCACTTTACGGGCCCTGGCCCTCGCATCAGCGAGCGGTAGGGCAGGGTACTTGCCAAGGGTCACCCGGATCTTCTGGCGGCCTAATCGGGTCACCACGAAGTAACTCTTTACACCCCGGCCGGTGACCCGAACACCAAACCCGGGTAGGAGATTGTCCCAGAGTTCAATCCGCTTCTGGTCAGCAGGAATCACATGCTGTTTGGAGAGTGTACGATCGGTAATTCTGACGCGCGGCATTCACTCAATCTCCTCTCTTGTCCGCCGATTTGGGGTTCCCGTGGGGTTCCACTGGGGTTCCAAAATCGATGAAACTCGACGCAACGCGATGCTATGGACTGAGCGCAAAATCGTCCATAGTGAATTGTAATTATTAAATAAAAGGAATGTCCTGAAACGGCATGAAACTTGACTTCGAGGGGATTTGTAATCAGAGGGTCGGGAGTTCGAGTCTCTCAACCGGCACCACTGGAAACAAGGCCTTGCAAGGTTAGCACGCTTTGGTAGCAAAATCAGCTGGCGCGCATACCGGAGACGGGGCCGCACCAGACTGACTGTGCCCGCGATCGACAGGGAGAAGGCAGGCATTGTCGAGATGCGCTGCTTTGGCGGCATGAGTCATCAGGAAATTGCGGAAGTCACCGGCTCGTCGGAACCCAACGTCATCCGGACCTCAGGCGTCGATCACTTCGGCGCTGAGGCGGTCCCGCAGGTCCCGTTTGACGAACTTCCCGCTGGCATTGCGGGGCAGGGCGTCTTCCAGGAACCAGATATAACGGGGTGACTTGTGCTTCGCCATTATGGCCTCGCAATGGTCCCGGAGCGCCTGCTCGGAGAGCGTTTCGCCGGGTTTCAGAACCACTGCAATCCCGACTTCTTCGCCGAGGCGGTCATCGGGCACGCCAAACACGCAACATTCAGCGACGGCCTCGTGCCGGTAAACCGTAGCCTCGACCTCGGCGCAATAGATGTTCTCTCCGCCGCGCAGGACCATGTCCTTCTTGCGATCGACGATGAAGATGAAACCATCTTCGTCGATACGGGCAATGTCGCCCGTGTGAAGCCAGCCGTCGGTAATGGATTCGGCGGTGGCCTCGGGGCGGTTGATATATCCCTTGATCACGGAAGATCCCTTGATCCACAATTCGCCAACCTGGCCAGGTTCCAACGTATTGCCGTCATCATCGACGCATTTGGCTTCAAAGTTTGGCATGGCCGGGCCGGCGCTGTCGGGCTTGTCGACAAAGAAATCCGCTGCGATCGAGGTGATGATCCCGCAGGTTTCGGTCATCCCGTAGCCCGTGCTTGGACGGGCCGTGGTCACCTGCGCCTCGATCTTGTGTACCAGGTCCGGCGGGACCTGGGCACCGCCACCGGACAGCGAGGTCAGGCTCGACGTGTCGGTGGTGGCGAAGTCGGGATGGCTGATCAGTTCGCGTGCCATGACCGGGACACCGCTCATCGACGTCACCCGCTCCCTGGCGATCAGGCGCAGCGCCTCTCCTGCGTCCCAGCGGTACATCAGCACCAGGGCGCCGCCTGCGGCCGTGGTGGCATAGGCCCCACAATTGTTGGCCGTCACGTGGAACAGCGGTGTCGTGATCAACGTCGTCGGGATCGGAGGTGTGGCCGGGGGCTCCACGCCGGTTGCCTTTTGGGTGGCGAGCGCAGACGAGGCGGCGGCGTACATCAGGTTGAACAGGTTGGAAACGCAGCCGCGATGGGTGAGTTGCGCGCCTTTCGGGTTTCCTGTGGTGCCGGACGTATAGAAGATGCAGGCGTCGGAATCCGGGTCGACCGAGACGTCCGGCATGGCGCCGCCATGGGCAATGACATCAGACCAGGGTGTCACAGCGCTTGGCGCGTCCGGGATGCGAATGCCCACCAGCTTCAGGTTCTCTGTCAGGTCCGGGCGTTCCTGCAATCGATCCAGGCGCTCGGCGTCGAGGAATACGACCTTGGGCTCGGAGTCGGAGATCGCATATGCCATCTCTTCTGTCGTCCACCACGCATTCATGCCGACCACAGCGATCCCGGACGACACGCAGGCCCAGTAGATCAGCATCCATTCAGGATAGTTGCGCATCGCGATCGCAACGCGATCACCTGGCTTCACGCCTTGGGCGCTCAGCCACGCCGCAACAGCGTTCACCCGCTCGTGAGCCTCACCATAGGTCAGGCGTTCTTCACCATATACAAGGTAAGGGCGCTCGGAGAACTCGATCGTTGACAGCCATACCTCGCGCACGCTGAGCGGCGCATTCTTGTAAATTCGGATACGGTTTCCAAGCACGTCGGTTTCGGTGATTTCAAACGGGCCGCCTGAACCGGTCAGCTCGTCGCGCGCCTTGAGGAGTTCCTTATAATGCATGGCTCTATTTCGTTCTCCGTGAAGTGCATTTTCTGAAATCTACCCATACAGAGGGATGGGTGGCGGACAAGCTTTCCGCAACGTCGTCCTGCGCCAACGCATGGACCCTTCCGGGCGCCGTGAGCCTGAACAGGAGGAACTGGCTTTGCTCCTGCCAAGTGTTTTCCTCGTCTATGCCAATCGTAAATATGGTATGGATAGCGGGCAGTATCGCTAGGATCCAGCCGATCGGCAGGAAGGTGAAGCTGATTGGACGCATGAGTAAGGTGGTTGGCAATGCCGAACAGGTCCAGGCTTCTCGAAAACTGCACTCATTGATTGATTTTAGTGCGTTCGATTGTATCCATTTTCACTCTGTTTGTCTTTGTAATCCATGGGGGCGGCGTTCGAGGACCTCAACCTGTGAGGACTTTCCAGTCGCCGAGGCGGTCTGTCAGGACCAATTTTGCCGGGGTAATGCAATGGGCAGAATTGCGACCACTTCTTCGTGGCGATATCCAATCGAATGGTTTTGAATAAATCTCATGAGCCGCGTCCAAACGATAGAAGCATCTGCGCTTGCTCCGCTGCTCCAGCTGGAGCGGACGAGCAGTTTGTCGCTCCAGGACCAGATTCGCCGCGGATTTTTCAATGCGATCGGGGCGGGGGTCCTGCCTGCCGGCATGCGATTGCCGTCGTCGCGAAAACTGGCAGATCGTCTTGGCGTTTCGCGTAATACAGCGCTGATTGCCTATCAGACCCTGATCGCGGATGGGCATCTGGTCTCGCGCGAGCGAAGCGGCGTTTTCGTCGCGACAGATATGCAGCGGTATCAGGACTCATCAATGCAAGTGGTCGGCCCGCGAGGGGGCCCCGTTCTATCGACGGCCAGCGCGCGTTTGCACGAATCCGCTTCGGCCAGATCTGCGTACAGGTTTCCGTCGGACTGGCAGTCTTACCGATATCCATTTCTTGAGGGTCGTTACGACCGCTCCTTGTTTCCCATCGCGGAATGGCGCGAAGCCAGTCGGCTGGCACTGGCTGCACAGGAAGTGGAAACCTGGTCAGTCGATTCGGGCGAGGCAGATGACGATGCGCTTATCGAGGAAATTCGCACCAAGCTCTTGCCGCGCCGGGGCATCATTGCCCGTCCCGACGAATTGTTGATCACGGTCGGCGAGCAACAGGCCCTGCATTTGATCACCAGGCTGTTCGCTTCGGAGGGAACGGTGGCTGGCGTCGAAGAGCCTGGATTGCCGGAAATGCGTGCGCTGTTCGAAAGCCGCAATGCGCGCCTGGCCTATTTGCCAGTCGATGATGAAGGGTTGATCGTCGATGACAGGCTCAAGGCGTGCGACATCGTTCATGTCACGCCGAGTCGTCAGCGGCCGACAGCAGTCACCCTCTCTCGTGCCCGGCGGGCCGCGTTGCTGGAAATGGCGGCGCAGGAGGACTTCATTGTTGTTGAAGACGATTTTGAGTGCGAGCTGAACTATCTGGTCGATCCGCTTCCGTCCCTCCGGGCGATGGAGGGCGGTGACAGGGTGATCTATGTCGCCAGCCTGTCCAAGGTGCTTGAGCCGGGTGTCGGGCTTGGCTTCATGGTGGCGCCTCCCGAGGTGATTACTGCCGCGCGCAGACTTCGCAGCCTGACGACCGGGCGGCCTTCGCCAAACAATCAGCGGGCTGCAGCCTTTTTCCTGTCACTCGGCCATTATGATGCCATGCTGCGGCGGTTCAATAAGGTGTTTGAGGAGCGTCTGATTGCGCTTCGAGATGCCTTGAACCACTATAGGCCATTGTCGATTGCCGTGGCTCCGGTTCGCGGCGGTACGACCTATTGGGTCCGCGGCGAAGCAGGTCTGCAAACGGACAAGTTGATGGCTGATGCCCAGGCGCGCGGCGTTCTGATAGAGCCTGCTGACCAGTATTTTGCGCCAGGCAATGCACCGACGAACATGTTCCGTCTTGGCGTGACCAGCATCCCTTCCGATCGCATCCGGGATGGTATCGCAGCCCTGTCGGATGCGATGCATGCGGTGTCGAAGGATGCGATGCATCCCGCATCGCAGCAGGCAACACTATCTGGGGACGATATCACCAAAACGCTCCGCGGGGTCACGCTGCACTACAAGACTGTCTATGGCGAGCCGTGCACAATCAAGCTTTCGGCCGACGGTGAAATGGTTGGCCGCGCGGGGTCGGCAGGCGAAGACAGGGACACGGGCCGCTGGTGGGTTGAGGGCGACAAGTGGTATCGCCAATGGCAGCGCTGGGCATTTACGGAAATACTGGGATTCCGTATTTCGGTCGACGGCCAGCATCTGTCCTGGCTCGACGACGCGGGTCGCGTCATGGACAGCGCGGTTATCAGCGCACCAACTGACTGAACCTCTCTCCTGAGATTGATTGCTTTTGTCTGGTCCGGGAATCTGGACCCAAAGACCACTGAATTCTGGTCCTAAGTCATAACTTACAGCCCTGTCATGTTGGACACTCAATGAGTCCAGCGTCGGCATTACCCGACCCGTTGGCGACGACAAACCGGGGCTCAGGAATGTCACGATTGGGAATTGCAGCGATCCAGACGGCCGGTGAAGCCACCGGCAACATGGATTTGATCGAACAGGAAGTCAGGGCGGTCGCACGCCGATGCCCCTGGTTGACGATGGCCGCTCTTGGCGAACTTGCAATCCATGGCGCGAGCCCTGAAAAGGCTGAGCAGGCAGGCGGCGCCACGGAACTGCGCCTGCAGGCTCTGGCCGTCGAAACGGGACTCTGGATCATCCCCGGCAGCGTGTACGAAGAACGTGACGGCCAGGTTTTCAACACCACGCCTATCATCGATCCGAGCGGACTAATCGTGGCGCGATACGACAAGATGGTCCCGTTCCTGCCTTATGAAAAAGGGGTCGCGTCCGGGAATAACTACGTCGTGGTCGACGTTCCGGGCATTGGCAAGATCGGGGTCGTGATCTGTTACGATATCTGGTTCCCGGAGCTGGTGCGAACGCTCGCGGCCATGGGCGCCGAAGTGATTATTGTCCCGACAATGACAAATACGGTCGACCGCGACGTCGAACTTGCAATCGCGCGCGCCAATGCCGCGATCAACCAGTGTTTTGTTGTCGACGTGAATGTGGCCGGAGAGCAGGGCAATGGCCGCTCAGTCATCTATGGACCCGGCGGAGAACTCATTCACGAAGCCGGAACCGGCCGCGAAATCATGGCGCTGGAACTCGACCTCGAACAGGTTCGCAGCGTGCGGGCGAGGGGCTGGCAAGGGCTTGGCCAGGTTATGAAGAGTTTTCGCGATATGCCCGGACGCTTTCCCCTGCATGAAAGTGCCCACGCACGCTCGGAAGCCATGCGGGACTGGGGAAAGCTGGAAATGCCGGCTCGCCCGGCAGTGCCTCAGTCCGCCGATTCACCACCGCCATCGGAAACGCCTCACCTGACCATCATCAACAAAAAGGGCTCGGTTTAAGGGGCGCCTTCGTCCTCGTACCGGCCCGTCGCAACAAAAAGGAAATTGCATAATGACCAAGGACCGTTTCAGCCTGCCAAAGGCAAGTTTGCTCACCCTGCTGATGACCGGAGTCAGCGCCACGTCGCTCGGAATTTCCATCGCAACAGCGCAGGAAGCGGACACTGTCAGTCGGCAGAAGACGATCACCGTCACGGCAACCCGGCGTGACGAAAGCCTGGTCGATGTGCCTTACAATATCTCCGCCGTGACCGGAGCCGACATTGAAGCGGCGAGCATCCTGGATGATGCCGAGCTCCTGAGGTCGATCCCCGGTGTTGCCGTGGTCGATCGGGGTGCCCGCAATTCCGGCACGATGAATTCGGCGCGCATTCGCGGCCTGGCGGTCGATAGCAATGGCTTGGGTGATTACGCCGTCTCGGCGGTTGCGTCAGTATCGACCTATGTCAACGACACGCCCATTTTCGCCAATTTCCTGTTGCGCGACCTGGAGCGGGTTGAAGTACTTCGTGGCCCACAAGGGACGCTTTACGGGTCAGGCTCCCTGGGCGGCACCATCCGCTACATCACGCGAGATCCGGACCTTGGCGAGTACAATGGCTATGTCAGTGCGTCCGGCTCGTCGGTGGAAGGCTCGGAAAGCCTCGGCTTTGGTGTCGACGGCGCTTTCAATATGCCGCTCGGCGACAAAGCTGCCTTGCGCATCGTCGGCAGCGCCGGCGACTATCCGGGCATCACAGACTATGTGAACGTGTACGAACTGGACAGCAGCGGCATTCCGGTTGCGCCAAATGGCATTCTCGACCCGGCCGCATCTTACAAATCGGTGGAAGATGCCGATACGGTGGATGTCTGGATGGGGCGGGCCACGCTGCTGCTCGAGCCAACCGACACGATGTCGATCAAGATTGTCCACACGCGGCAATCAGATGAGGTCGGCGGTCGTCGACAAAGCACGGTTGGCCAGGACGGCTTTGGAAACACCTATGATGATTACGAGAATGGGTCGATCCAGCTTGAGCCGTCCTCGCGCGACATCAATGCAACATCGCTGGAAGCTGAATTTGATCTCGGCTTTGCAACGCTGACATCATCGACTTCTCACTATGACCACACGGGTGAAAGTGTCAGCGAGAATACCGGCTTCTACGCGCAGGCCGGTTTCCTCAGCTTCTACTACAACTATCCACGTCCCATGGCCTCTGCGGTCCGGACATTTGCCGATGAGGCCGTGGTCCAGGAAATTCGCCTTGTTTCTGACGGCGGCGAAACCTTCGACTATGTTCTGGGCGGCTTCTACCGCAAGCAGCAGCTCGAAGGCACCCAGGAGAGCTTCTTGCCTGGTTTCAAGAATTGGTGGGACGCCTTTCTGCCATTTGCCGCATCGGCGGTGACGGGCGATCAGGATTTCGCCTATCGCCGGACAGAGAATTTCGAAGAGATGGCCCTGTTTGGTGAGTTGACCTGGCATGCCTCGCCCGATCTGGACCTGACAGTCGGTGCTAGGTACTTTGACAATGAATCCGAGAACGTCACCTTCATCGATTTGCCCCTTTACGCAGGAGTATTTGAACCAACGACTGCATCCTTCGCTGCGTCCGAAGACGATGTCTTGTTCAAGCTGAATGCTTCGTGGCACTACAATGACTACGACATGCTGTACGGGACGATCTCCGAAGGGTATCGCCGTGGCGGGTCAAATGCCGTGCCGTTGACCGGTTCGTTTGCAGAGGATCCGCGCTGGCAGATATATACGCCTGACTCGGTGGTCAATTACGAGATTGGCGTCAAAGGAGCACGCGGCGACATTCGCTACGATGTCAGCGCATTTTTGGTCGACTGGACCGATCCGCAGCTCAATACGGCCTCAACCAATTGGGGTTTCTTCACGGTACAAAATGGCGGCGAAGCACAGAGCTATGGTCTTGAGGCGTCGCTTGACGGCTACCTGAACGACAATTGGCACTATTCCCTTGGCTATGCCTACGTGAACGCCGAGCTGACAAAGGACTTCTATGCGCCGGATCGTCCAGCGCCAGCGGCGCCGATCGCGCTGGATGGCGCGATGCTGCCGGGAACGCCAGAGCATCAGCTCAACTGGGCACTCGACTATACCCGCGATCTCAATGACTGGAGCTGGTATTCGAGAGTGGATGGTTACTACCAGTCCGAGACCCGCAATGGCGTCGGTGTCTCGCCTACGTTCAATGTGCCGCTTGATGGATTTGCGATCTGGAATGCCACGACGACATTCACGCGCAACAACACATCCCTGTCGCTGTGGATGAAGAACATCACCAATGATGACGGTGTCACGGGCGTCTTTACCGAAGCCTATATGGGTACCGCACCGGCTCAGGGGTATTTTGGCAATGCGAACAAGCAGCTGATTTCGTTGCCGCGAACAATTGGTGTTACCGTCCGCCGGAACTTCTAGGAGGCACTTTCGGCATGGCGGATTATTCTCCGCCATGCCGCCCATCCATATGACCACCGCAAATCCATCCCAAACGCCAGATGCGCGCCTTGCCGAGATCAATCGCGCATTGCGCGGGCGCGACATCGGGCGCGCAGCTCAGCTTGTTTCGGATATGACTCGCAGCGATCCGGCCAATGTTGACGGCTGGATCGCTGCGGCGCGTCTGGCCCAGATGACGGGTGACCATTCGCGGATGCGCTCCCATCTTGCGCAAGCGCTGAGCCTGGCCCCGGGGTCACCGCTTATTCGGCTTCTGGATGTCGAGGCGCAAATCCATATTGGCGACATCCGTGATGCCGTCATCGCGCTGAAGCATATGGAAGCTGAAGCAAAGGCGGATCCGGCGTGGCTGGGACGTATCAGCGAAGCTTACAGCCAATGTGGGAATTTTGATGCCGCTGAGCGGTGTGCCCGGGCTGCCGTGGCTCTCGATCCTGACAGTGCAGCGCTACGATATGCGCTGTCGTCAGCATTCATCGCAACGGGGAAGCTGGAGCAGGCGGAAGACGTGCTCGATAAACTGATCGCGTCCCACCCGCGTGACTATGATGCTTATTACAACCGCGCGACCTTGCGGAAGCAGACACTTGGGAGAAACCATGTCGACGCCATTCGCAAAGCCTTGGATGAGACCGCTCAGGATCCGATGAGCGCCGTTGGCCTCAACTATGCCTTGGCGCACGAACTCGAAGACCTGGGGCAGGACGAAGAGAGCTTTGCCGCCTTGAAAAAGGGTGCGGATGCGCGCCGCGCGATGATGGCTTACCGGGTCGAGAAAGACACCGACACAATGGCGCGAATCGCGAAAGTGTTTGATGCGGAATTCTTCGCCAAGCATCGTAATGCATGTGACGAGCAGGGCCCGATTTTTGTTCTCGGCCTGCCGCGCAGCGGTACCACGCTCGTGGATCGGATTCTCAGCGCCCATCCAGAAGTTGAGAGCCTTGGCGAACTGAACGATTTCCCGCTGGCCCTGACGGCCCTGTGTCGGGCGGTTCCGGTCCCTGGTGACCTCGTATCTAGATCCGCTGAACTCGATATGCGCGAACTGGGAGAAGCCTACCTTCATCGCGTTCGCCAGCGCGCAAAGGGAAGCCGCTTTTTCATCGACAAGGCGCCTGCGAACTTCCTCTATATCGGCCTGATCGCGGCCGCCTTGCCGAACGCCAGGATCATCCACCTCAATCGCAATCCGATCGACAATGCCCTTGGCATGTACAAGGCCCTGTTTCGGATGGGCTATCCGTTCTCATACGATTTCGATGATCTCGCGAAATACATGCGGGCCAAGGCAGAGTTGATGGCGCATTGGCACGCGGTCCTGCCGGGCCGGGTGACGGAAGTTCATTACGAAGACATCGTCTCCGATCAGGAGGCGCAGACCCGGCGCCTGCTGGCCGAAGTCGAACTGCCTTGGAATGCCGCCTGCCTCGACTTCCACAAGAATAACAGCCCGACAGCAACCGCCAGTGCGGCACAGGTTCGCCGTCCGCTCTACGCAAGTTCCGTGGATCGGTGGCGGCGGTATGAGACACAGCTGCAGCCCCTTATCGAAGCTTTGGGAGCGACCGGTTAGATGTACCGCACTGCCGTTCTCGCAGTCTTCGCGATGGCAGCGCTGGCCTCTGCTTGCGCACAGACCCTGATGTCGGAAACATTCCAGAATAGCGACACCGCGGGATGGAGCGGCAAGGCTGGACGCGGCGACCTGCGCCTGACGGAATACGCGGGCAATATTTCACTTCGCCTGCAGCGTGACGCTTCAGCAACGTTTCGTCTGGCAGCGTCGCCCGGTCGTTACAGCATCTCAACGGATTTTGCCGCCGATAATCTGGAAGGCAAAGACGGCTGCGTGCTGGAGGTGTCCATATCAGATGGCAAATGGATTGAGCTGGGACGAATTTCCAACGGACAGGACGATGCGGTTTCCCTGCATACGGTGTCTGCGACAGTCGATGTGCCTGCCGACCAGCTTGCGATCCGGATCAGGGCCGATGCCAACGCCGCGAATGACACTTGCTGGGCCGACAATGTGCGTGTCACCAGCGTGCGCGATGCGCGAGCAGAACCTGTTTCCAGCAGCAGCGTGACGCCCGAATGGCTTCTAGGCAATGCTGCACAAGCAGAACCATTTTCAACGGCTCAATTTGCACCGGCCGCCAACGCCGTTCCGAGTGAAATGAAGCTGAATGGGAGGCTGGCTTTCAGACCCGCCGTTCAGTCCAAGGCAACACGCGTGGTGGCTGACAGGTTCTGTTTCATGCAACGAATTGAAACGCCCTTGTCATCGCTTCCGGAGATCGCGATTGTATTGGTTCAGGACGGAGAGCGATTGCTGCCTGCCAAACGTGGCCTCGTGCTCACGGACAATCCCTATTGGGATTATATCCTGACGCCCGGTCGCGTTTGGCGTGAACCTGGTGATGAAGGCTGGAGCCAGGCCGCGTTGCCATTCGCGCTGGTCGAGAAAAATGCGAACTGCGTCCACAATGGATTGTTGACCTTCGGTTTCAAAGCCGACGGGAAGGTCACGCCTGCAGCCTGGCAAATCGGCTCAGAAACCTGTGCCTATTTTCAGTTCGATGCCTGGGGCATCGCGCCGATCGACTACGTTCCTGGCGACGTCTCCGACGCGGACGCAATCAAGAGCCGCGACGCAACGGAGAAGGCTGCGCGTCTGACATTGCGCCCGATCAGCACGCTTGGCGAGTCCTATCCAAATATCAACGTGTCCGCATTCGGAGCGGCAGAAGACGTTGCGCCGTCCGCGATGACGCTGTTCGGACTGGTAGCCGAAGGGGTGCATTATGTGGGTGGGTGCGAAACGCGATACGGCCCTTACCCCTATTGCGACGAGATGGTCATCCCTTCCTATTCCTTCGCAAAGTCGATGTTTGGCGGGCTCGCTCTGATGCGGCTGGAGAAGCAGTATCCAGGGGTGATGCAGGAACGCATCAGCGACCATGTGCCGGCGTGCGCCGCCAGCGGAACGTGGGACGGGGTGACCTTCGAGAACGCGCTGGACATGGCAACGGGCCATTATCAATCCATCGAGCCTGAAGCAGATGAAAACGCCGCTGTTGATCAGGACTTCTTCCTCGTCGAAGGACATAGCGAGAAAATTGAACTTGCCTGCAGCCAATATCCGTACCGCGCGGGGCCGGGCAAGCAGTGGGTCTACCATACGTCTGACACGTACCTCCTAGGTACAGCCATGCAAGCCTTCCTCAGGGCACGTGAAGGTCCTGACGCTGATATTTACCGCGACTTGCTTGTCGACCCGGTCTGGAAGCCCCTTGGACTCTCGGCAACCATGGATGAAACGCGCCGTACGCAGGATGCAGATGCTCAACCTTTTACCGGTTGGGGACTTTTCATGCAGCGCGGGGATCTCGCACGTCTGCTCGACTTCCTGGGTCGTGAAGACGGCCGGATCAATGCTGTTGACATGTTCGCGTCGGCACCATTGGCTGCGGCCCTGCAAAAAGCCCCGAATGATCGTGGCCTCTCCGCACCGGCCCCGCCGTTGGGCTACAATAACGGTTTCTGGTCCCTGGATATTCAAACCTATGGGAGTTGCGATTCTTCGGTCGTGATTCCCTTCATGTCCGGCTTTGGCGGTTTGGCTGCGGTGATGATCCCGAATGGAACGGCCTATTACTATGTCAGCGATGGCGGCGCCTATGCGTGGGCGCGCGCCGCATTGGCCACTGAATCGATTGCCCCATTCTGCAAAGGCCCAACCCAATGACCACGTCGTCCACACTGAATTCGAAGTTCCCGTCAGCGCCGCCCGATGGTCTCGCAGCAGCCGTTCTCCTGGCGTTTCTGGCGACGGCAGGCTTGTTCTACGTCAACATCATGGCAGCCATAGTTGACGGTCTCGTCAGCGGCATCGGCCTCAGCGAAGGCCAGGCGGGGCAAGTCGGATCGGTCAATATCTATGGCGCCGCATTGGGGGCGCTGACGGCTGTGTTCCTGATCCGCGCGGTCCCATGGAAGATTCTCGCCGTGGTCTGTCTTGTCCTTCTCATCGGCATTGACCTTGTCTCGATCGGCATTGGTACTTTCGAAGCGCTGCTGCCGGTTCGCGCGGCGCACGGCTTTGCGGGTGGCATCTTGACCGGCACGGCCTTCGCCGTGATTGCGCGTACCGCCAATCCAGACCGGACATTCGGCATGCTGCTATTCGTGCAGTTTGGGCTGGGTGGACTTGGCGTCATGGTCTTGCCGCCATTGGCGCCCGTCTACGGCACGCAGGCCTTGTTTCTCGCGCTGGCGCTGTTCAGCCTGGTCACGCTTGCAATGTTGCCATTCCTGTCAGCATATCCGCCTCGCGCGAAGACAAATGTCAGCGAAGGAGCGATCCGCTGGGGACCGCTCGGCATGACGCTGGTGGCTATTTTTATTTTTCAGACCGCCAATATGGGGCTTCTGGCCTATATCATCCGGCTCGGCCTCGATTACGGACTGGATCGCTCTTACGTATCGACCGCACTGGGTCTGGCGACCTGGGTTGCACTCATCGGGCCGTTACTGGTGATGGTTTGCGGTCTGAAATTTGGCCGGTTCAAACTGCTGATGGCCTCGATGGCGCTGACCCTGATCGGTACCGCCGTGTTTCATTACAGTGCCAACCCGGCGGCCTACATGATCGCGAATTGCGGGACGGGGATCACATGGGGCTTCGTCATCGCCTACCTGCTCGGAATGACAGCAGAATTCGACAAGGCCGGACGCGCATCGGCTTTCGGCGGCTTTATCTCAAAGATCGGTCTGGCATCGGGCCCCATGGTTGCGGGTTGGGTGCTGGCGGGAGGGGGAGGATACCCGGCCCTGGTCAACCTTGCGGTCGCCGGTCTCGCGATAAGCGGATTGGTCATGCTGTGGCCCGCACGGGCACTGGATCGCGCCCGAAAGCGGACCGCCTGATCCAAACTGGCGCGATGTACAGCCTCGAACTGGCTCTATGGACTGGGCCAGTTGAGCCTAAACTGGCACCAATGCATGTTTCAAGGACCACACCTAAATGCCTGACTTAGATATTCAATGCCCGACGCAGGCTTACATTGGTGGTCGCTGGTGTGACGCCAGCGATGGACGGACGTTTGACGTCACCAATCCGGCAACGGGCGAGGTCATCGCGACGGTCGCTGATTGCGGCGCCGATGAAACGCGCACCGCGATCGCGGCTGCGGACGCGGCACAGAAAGCATGGGCGGGTTGGACCGCCAGTGACCGTGCCAATGTTCTCAAGCGCTGGCGCGATTTGATGGTCGCGCAGGCTGACCGGCTCGCACGAGTCCTGATGCTTGAAAACGGCAAGCCCCTTGCCGAGGCGCGCGGAGAAATCCTGTATGGCGCATCCTATCTGGAATGGTTCGCCGAAGAATCACGACGCATTTATGGCGACGTCATCCCAGCGCCTGCGGCCGACAAGCGGATCGTCGTGATCCGCCAGCCCGTCGGCGTTTGCGCCGCGATCACGCCCTGGAATTTTCCCAACGCCATGCTGGCTCGAAAGGCCGCTGCAGCGCTCGCGGCAGGATGCACAATGGTCGCAAAACCGGCGGAAGATACGCCTCTGTCTGCCTTGGTCATGGCGGAACTGGCAGGCGAAGCCGGTATTCCTAAAGGCGTATTCAATGTCGTGCCAACCTCCCGCCCGGCGGATGTCGGCGGCGAACTCACGTCCAGTCCAACCGTTCGCAAGATCAGTTTCACAGGGTCGACCGAAATCGGCCGACTGTTGCTCCGACAAGCTGCGGGAACGATCAAGAAGGTCTCGATGGAGCTTGGCGGCAATGCGCCTTTCATCGTGTTTGACGATGCCGACCTCGACGCAGCGGCCGATGGCCTGATGGCTTCAAAGTTTCGCAATGCCGGACAGACCTGTGTTTGCGCCAATCGTATTTTCGTCCATGCGAAGATCATGGATGCGTTTGCAGAAAAAGTGCTTGAGCGAGTCGCAAAACTGAAAGTCGCTGGCGGTAGCATCGAAGGCGCAGAAATCGGTCCACTGATCAATGAGGACGCGGTTGCAAAGGTTGAGCGCCTTGTCGGCGCGGCCAAAAAAGCAGGGGCTCGGCTTGTGACCGGTGGTCAGAGACACGAGGCAGGAAAGCTGTTCTACCAGCCGACGATCATGTCCGGGGTCGTACCATCCATGGAGATCGCGCGCGAAGAAATCTTCGGGCCGGTGGCCGCGATGATTGCCTTTGACAATGAGGAAGACGTCGTGGCGATGGCGAACGATACGCCCTACGGGCTCGCCGCCTATGCCTATACCCGTGACCTTGGCCGCGCGTGGCGCGTTTCTGAAGCCCTTGAATATGGCATGGTCGGAATCAACGAGGGCGTTATTTCCAGTGCGGCAGCGCCTTTTGGCGGGGTCAAGCAATCAGGCATGGGTCGCGAGGGCTCACGTTACGGAATCGATGACTATCTGGAAATCAAGTATATCATGATGGGAGGCCTCGGCGCTTAACCGCCCGGCAAATGACATGACAAATCAGGAACTTTGGTCGAAACGTGAAGCCGCTGTACCGCGGGGTATTGGCAGCATGCATCCGGTCTTTGCCGTTCGTGCACTGAATGCCGAAATCTGGGACGGTGAAGGCCGTCGCTATATCGATTTCGCGGCTGGTATCGCAGTGACCAATACCGGCCACAACCATCCTAAAGTCAAAGCAGCGGTCGCGGCCCAGTTGGAAAATTTCTCGCACGTCTGTTTTCAGGTCACGCCCTACGAAAGCTACATAACGCTCGCCGAAAAGCTGAGCGCTCTGGCTCCTGGACCGTCGCCCAAGAAGACAATCTTCCTCACAACCGGCGCCGAAGCGGTCGAGAACGCCATCAAGATCGCCCGCGCGGCGACCGGTCGCCCCGGTGTGATCGCCTTTTCTGGTGGATTCCATGGCCGCACCATGATGACTATGGCGCTGACGGGTAAAGTAGCTCCTTACAAGGTCGGTTTCGGTCCGTTCCCGGGGGATGTCTGGCATGTGCCGTTTCCGGCACCGTACCTCGGCATTTCAGAAGCAGATTCGCTCAAGGCCCTCGAGGCCCTATTTAAGTCCGACGTAGAGGCTACCCGTGTGGCTGCCATCATCATTGAGCCGGTGCAGGGGGAGGGTGGTTTCTATGCGGCGACTCCAGCCTTTTTGCAGACCCTGCGTGCTATCTGTGACACGCACGGCATTCTGCTCATCGTGGATGAAATCCAGTCGGGATTTGCGCGAACCGGAAAAATGTTCGCGACCGAATACGCGGGAATCGAGCCCGACCTGATGACGATCGCCAAAGCCATGGCGGGCGGGCTGCCAATCTCTGGCGTCATTGGCAAAGCCGAGATCATGGACGCCCCTGCGCCGGGCGGGCTAGGTGGAACCTATGGCGGTTCACCACTCGGATGCGCCGCCGGTCTCGCGGTTCTCGACGTGATCGAGAGCGAAAACCTGTGCGCGCGCGCCATCGAAATCGGCGACAGGATCGTACGCCGTTGCGAGGCGCTGCGTCAGTCAGATCGCGGCATCGGCGAAATCCGGACGCTTGGCGCCATGACCGCAATGGAGCTGATCCAGGACGGCGACGCATCACGGGCTGATCCGGACCGGACGAAACGCATTGTATCGGCGGCGCGCGAGAAGGGATTGTTGCTGTTGTCCTGCGGCGTACGTTCCAATGTCATTCGGTTCCTCACGCCGTTGACGATTCCATTCGAAATTCTGGACGAGGGCCTGGATGTTCTTGCTGACGTTGTCAGGGAAACAGCCTGAAACCGCTTGAATTCAAAAATCAGGTCAATCGTGCCCGCACTCAAGTGGAGGCGAGTTCCTGAGCAGCTTGGTTCCGGACTGCATTAATAGCCTGCGTACAAGCCTGATTGTTTCAAGCGTAAACGAGGTGTGAACGATTTGTGGTGAATTGTCGGGCCAGCTCGCCGTCAGGCGCGCTGACCCGCTTGTATTCAGAAAGCCAAACTTCATGACCGCCACATCACGCGCCACTGCTTCATCTGCTGAGAACGCCATCGCACGCCAGATTGCTCAGGAACTTGGCGTTGCGGAGCGTCAGGTGTCAGCGGTTATGGAACTGCTCGACGAAGGTGCGACCGTTCCCTTCATCGCGCGCTACCGCAAGGAGCGTACGGGCGGCCTCGACGACACGCAGCTACGGGCGCTCACCCAGCGCCTTGAATACCTGACGGAACTCGCCAGCCGCCGCGTCGCGGTGCTGAACGCCATTCGGGAGCAGGACAAGCTGACGCCTGCGCTGGAACGAGAGATCATGGCCGCCGGCACCAAGGTCGAGCTGGAAGACCTGTACGCGCCTTTCAAGGTTAAACGGCGCACCAAGGCGACCATTGCGAAGGAGGCAGGCCTGGAACCGCTCGCCGAGCGGCTGCTGTCCAATCCGGCGCTGGTGCCCGCATCGGAAGCAAAGGGCTTCGTGTCGGCCAAGAACGGCGTGTCCGATCAGGACAGCGCGCTGGACGGCGCGCGCGAGATCATCGTCGAAAAAATGGCGGAAACGCCGCGCCTGGTCCGCAAGATCCGCGAGACTGTCTGGACCAGCGGCAAGCTGGGCTCCTCCCTCGTGAAGGGCAAGGAGGCCGAAGGCGCTAAGTTCGCTGACTATTTTGAATTCGACGAACCTATCAACGTGATGCCATCCCACCGGGCGCTCGCGCTGCTGCGCGGGCAGAAGGAAGGCATCTTGCGCGTCAAGCTGGCCGTGCCGCACGCTGATCCGCGTGATCACCCGGCGGTGCGGGAAATCTGCACCGAATTTGGCATCGCCAGGAAAGGGCGCCCCGGCGACGACTGGCTGGCCGAAACCGCCCAGGCCGCGTGGAAGGGCAAGCTCGAGTCCGCCAGCTCGCGGGAATCGATCACCCGGTTGAAGGAAGCGGCAGACGGCGAAGCCATCCGGATATTCTCAATGAACATGCGCGATCTCCTGATGGCGGCGCCGGCAGGACCGAAAGTTGTCATGGGCATCGATCCGGGCATTCGCACCGGCTGCAAGATCGCGGTCGTCGATGCGACGGGCAAGCTGCTCGATACGGCGACGATTTACCCGCACGAGCCGCGCAAGGACTGGGCGGGGTCTCTCGCGACGCTCGCGACCCTCTGCAAGAAGCACAAGGTTGAACTTGTCAGCGTCGGTAACGGCACGGCGGGCCGTGAGACAGAGAAACTCGTGGCGGACCTGTCCGCGAAACTGCCCGACCTCAATCTGACGCGCCTGATGGTTTCCGAGGCCGGTGCCTCAGTCTACTCCGCCTCCGAACTGGCGGCAAAGGAATTCCCCGACCTCGATGTCAGCATTCGAGGCGCGGTTTCCATTGCGCGCCGCCTGCAGGACCCGCTGGCAGAACTGGTGAAAATCGAACCCAAGGCGATCGGTGTGGGCCAGTACCAGCACGATGTTGACCAGTCTGCCCTGGCCCGGTCGCTGGATGGTGTCGTTGAAGCGTGCGTGAACACCGTTGGGGTGGACGTCAACACGGCGTCCGCGTCGCTTCTCGCGCGCGTCGCTGGCCTGAATGCGACAATCGCCGCGAATATCGTGGCCTATCGCGACAAGAACGGTCCGTTCAAATCGCGGAGTGATCTCAAAAAGGTGCCCCGGCTGGGACCCAAGGCTTTCGAACAGGCCGCAGGCTTCCTGCGCATCGCAAAGGGCAAGAATCCGCTCGATGGCTCCTCGGTACACCCGGAGGCCTATCCCGTGGCTGAGCGCATCGCCAGGAAAACGGGCCGGAAGCTGAGCGACCTGATCGGCGACAAGGCCTTCCTCGCCAAGCTGAAGCCGGAAGAGTTTGCCGACGCGATATTCGGCGTCCCGACGGTCAAAGACATCCTGGTCGAACTGGAAAAGCCCGGACGGGACCCGCGCCCGGAATTCAAGACCGCCACGTTCAGGGACGGTATCGAGAAAGTCTCCGACCTTGAGCCGGGCATGCGCCTCGAAGGTGTTGTCACGAACGTCACCGCCTTCGGTGCGTTTGTGGATATCGGCGTGCATCAGGACGGCCTCGTCCATATTTCGGAACTCTCGGACACGTTCGTCAAGGATCCCCATGCGGTGGTCAGCACGGGGCAGGTGGTCAGCGTTCGGGTCCTCGACGTGGATATTGCACGCAAGCGGATCGGCCTCAGCCTAAAACAGGCGCCCGGCCGCGTGACGCAAGACAGACCCAAATCGAATGACGCGACACCGTCCAGTCCATTCGACGTGTTATCCTCGCTACGCTGAGGTCAACTTGTCAGGAGGCCGACCGGGCAGGTGTTTCTCCGTCTGTATTGAACCCCATCGCGTCGTAGGTTGCCTCCAGGGCGGATGCCAGCGACACCAAAGTCTCGGCCAGGACGTCACGGGGCAGGCCGTTGCCCGCGTCCCGCTCAAGCGATTCGCATATCTGTGCCACCCGCTTGGCGCCAGCGCTCAGCGCCATCGACTTGAGCGCGTGGGCATGTCGGACGATTTCCGGGCGGGCGGCACCCGAGTTGATCAGCGTGGCCATGCCGGTGCAGGCGCGCGGCGCCTCGGCGTGGAACATGGTCCAGATGCGCTGGCGGACATTCCGGCCCGATTGCGAGCCGAGCGCATCCATGCTGGCAAGCGTGTCCATGGCGAGGAGTTCGCCGGTGACCTCCGATGGACCGGGCTGGCCAGCCGGCATCGCCGCCTCGGGCGAGTCCGCATCGGACAGGGCGGCCACCAGGCGCTCCATCGTGAACGGCTTCGTCAGGTATCCATCTGCGCCGGCGCTGCGCCACGTATTGGCATCATCGCCGCTGACCTGCGCCGTCAGCGCGAGGAGGCGGGTGCGCGGCGACCGGGTCTTGGCCTCATGCGCGCGGATCAGTTGTGTCGCTTCGATACCGCCCATGACCGGCATCGATCCGTCCATTAGGATGATGTCAAAGGCGCCTGCTGCTGCCTTTTCAACAGCGTCCTGGCCATTCACCGCGAACGTCACGGCAATCTTGAGCGCGCCGAGCGTCTCGCGAAGCACTTCGCGGTTCACTGGGTTGTCATCGACGGCAAGGATCGACTTGCCTTCGAATGACGGCGTTTCGGCGTGGCTTGTCCTGGAATCGCGCACGGCTGTGCCGAGATAATCTCCGGTTGCGGCGCGGGCGAGGAGGTCCGACAGCTCGGCGCGCGAGACTGGATTGGCGAGCGCATCGACGGCGGTACCTTCGCGTAGCAGCGCGTCGGCCATTGTATCGCCGATGTCGGACAGGACGATGCATGGCACGCCAGCCGGGGCCGTTTCGGCCTGCAGCGTGGTCGACGTTCCGATCATGAAGTCAGCGTCGCCCGACACAATCGTACAGCCGAAGTCACGCAGGCTACGCTCCAGCGTATCCTGTGCTTGTCCCGCTCCGACACGGACCATGGCGGACAAACCGACCCATGGAAGGGCTGGCGCGGCCTGGTCAACGGGCAGGGCGACTTCAAGTCGGAACACGCTGCCGCGTCCGGGTTCGCTCTCCACCGCAATCGTTCCGCCCATCGCATCGGCCAGTCGGCTGCAGATCGACAGGCCGAGGCCGGTGCCGCCATATTTCCGGGTCGTCGACTGATCGGCCTGAGAGAAGGCTTCGAACACGGCGCCAATCTTGTCTTCGGCGATGCCGATGCCGGAATCTTCCACGTCGATGCTTATCGTCACCGAACCCTTATCAGGGCAGGGGCGTGCATCGACACGGATTGAGACTCCGCCCGATTCCGTGAATTTCAGCGCATTGTTGACAAGGTTCGTCACGATCTGGTTCAGGCGGGTCGGGTCGCCCAGGATCGAGACGGGCACGTTCGGCGAGACATAGGTCGCTAGCTGAAGGCCCTTCTCACGGGCGCGTTCCCAGAACAGGCTGGCGACATCGGCCACCAGGGAATCAAGTGAGACGGGCAATATCTCGAGGTCCATCTTGCCGGATTCGATCTTGGACAGGTCGAGAATATCGTTGATGATCGTCAGCAGGCTCTTGCCCGATCTGGAAATGATGTCGGCATACCGTCGATGTCGCGGCGAGAGGTCGGCGGAGGTCAGCATCTCGGCCATCACCATCATGCCGTTCATGGGGGTGCGAATCTCATGGCTCATCGTTGCGAGGAAGTTGGACTTCGCCGCATTGGCGGCTTCGGCCTCATCGCGTGCGATCCGCAGGCTGTGCGTGCGCTCTTCCACCGTTTGCTCGAGCGAAGCGAGATGGCGGGCGAGCCTGGCGTCTCGCTCGACGATGCTGCCGATCATTGTGTTGAAGGTTTCTGCGAGGACGCCGGTTTCGTCGCGTCCACCTTCGATACGTTCGATCGACGCCGCTTCATCGTCGCGGAACGCAGCCATCATAGCGGTCAGCTGGCGCAGGGGGCGCGTCAGGTGGGTGATGGGCCATTGGGCCAGCGCGATGCCGGCAATGATTGCGACCAGCGACATGATGGCGGTGGCCCGGAGGCTGTCGAACACAGCTTTTCGTAGCGTGGAAATGTCGGCCAGCATGCCGAGTTTGCCGACCTGTTCGCCGCCATTCAGGATCGGAATTTCGACATGCATCTGACGCGAGGAGAACAGGTCGCGTGCGGTCAGCGCACTCGCATCGTCCCGGCCGAGCAGGATTGCACCGCTGCCCAGCTGCGCGAACACGCGGCCGTTTGCCAACGTGATGTCTGTCTGGACGATGCCCGGCAGGTCGCGCACGCCGCGCAGCATCGCGACGGCAGCGGCCTTGTCATTGCCGGCGACGGGGTCCGCGATGGCGGCGGCATAGGCAGACGCCGCACCTGCGAGCAGGCTCTGCTGGCTGGCGACTTCCCGCTCGAAGCCTTTCCAGGCCATGAATCCCGAAATCGACATCACGGTCGTAATGATCAGGACCACTACAAGCAGCGTGAGGCGCAGCCGGATGGAGCGGTGGATCGGCACAGTTGGGGGCGATGTGTTCAAGGTGGCGGCTATTTCTCAATGGAACAGCCTGCAACGTCGCAGAAATTAACCAAGAAAGGCTCAAGTCCGGGTGAAAAATTCAATGAAAATTGAGCGACCTGTAACGCGCTTCTGTAACGTGTGTACGATAGTTAAATAACAAAATCTCGAGTACCCAAGTATGAATACCCCTTTCAACCGCGTCATTTCATACGTCCTGGACACCGGTGGCAACATCGTTGTCCCCGCTGCTGTGGCCTTGTGCGCGCTGACAGCCATCGTCGGTGGGGTCATCGATATGTCGGCAATCGAAGGACAGAAGAAGTCCCTGCAGGTGCTCGCCGACAACGCGGCCCTCTCCGCGGCACGCGAGTTCGCGATCTCGGCCAATAATGGCCAGCGCATCGAGGAATCTGCAAAGGCATTCGTCACGGCGACAGCCAAAAATCCGAACATCAGCGCGATTGCGCAAGCGCATATGGACGTGCTGACCGTTGAAGTGACGGTCCGTGCACCGGCAAAAACCTTCTTTCCCGGTCCGGCTGCGCAAGTGAAGTTGCTGTCCGCATCGGCCACCGCCCGGTTGGTAGGTGAAGCGGGCAACATCTGCATGATCGGCTTGTCGCCGAGCGCTGTTCAGACCGTGGTTCTGAACCAGAAGTCACGCCTCACGGCGGAACATTGCGCCATCTATTCCAATTCCACCGACATCGCTTCCATGCAGGTCAGCCGCCTGGCCCAAGTCGTGGCCGACGAAATCTACACGGCGGGTGGGTTTATTGGCCTGCCGCCGAAGACGATGAAGCCGCCGGTCACCGATGCGCCGCAGATCGACGACCCGCTTGCCGGCCGTCCAGCGCCGCGCGTCGGCATGTGCGATGAGTTCAATCTCAGGGTCACAACGAGTCAGGTGCTGTTTCCCGGCACGTATTGTGGCGGCCTTAACATCGACGGAGGCTCCGCGGAGCTGCGCCCCGGAACATACATCATCAAGGATGGTCCGTTGAGGGTTGATCGTGGCGGGTCTTTGGTGGGCGAAAATGTCGGATTCTATCTGACGGGCGACAAGTCGAAGCTTTACTTCAACACCCTGTCCACCGTGGACCTGACAGCGCCCAAGACCGGCATCATGGCCGGCCTCCTCTTCTTTTCGAACTCCAAGAATGCCACGATGACGCGAACGCTCGGCGCCAAGGTGCTTGTGCGGGGGCATGTCATTCGCAGCGACGATGCGCGGCGTCTTGTTGGCACGGTTTACCTGCCCGACGACAAGCTGGTCATCGACGGCAACTCGCCCGTAGCCGACAAATCGGAATACACGGTGATCATCGCCAAGGCATTCCAGCTCAATAACGGGCCGAACCTGGTGCTTCAGACTGACTATGGCGCTTCTGATATCCCGGTCCCGGATGGTGTCGGCCCGATGAAAGAATCGTCCGTCCGCCTTCTGCATTAGCGTCAGTAGAACCGCAGCATGATTATCAGATCATAAAGACTTTCAACGGAAGGATGTTGACTCCACAATTAGGCAGTCACGTTTATGCTCCTGCGCAATGTCCTTGTTATTGACGATGATCCACTTTTCCGCGTGATCGCCGAAGAGACATTGCTGGCGTTGGGCGCAGGCGAAGTCGTCGTCGCGGGGGACGGCGCCCAAGGTCTCCAGATGGTCGCAGACCGGCCTGAGGCGTTCGACCTTATCCTGTGCGACCTGAACATGCCGAATATCGACGGCGTCCTGGTGCTCCGCGAACTTGGCAGCCGAAATTATTCCGGGGCCCTGATCATCGTCAGCAGCGAGAAGCCGGCTGTCATCGAGTCCGTCCACACAATGGCCCGCCTGGCGGGTGTCAGAATGCTGGGCGCGTTGAGAAAGCCCCTGAACGCGAATACGCTGCAGAAAATGATCCTGTCTCAGATGAGTCAGCCGTCCGAGCAAGTGATCGAAGTCTCACGGGATGAGGTAAGAGCCGCGCTGGACGCAAAAACGATCGTCCCGGTTTACCAGCCGAAGCTTGATCTCACCAAAGGTGGGATTCACAGCGTTGAGGTGCTCGCAAGGCTCGCCCAGCCGGGCGCGGGCCTGCAAAGCGCGTACGCGTATTTGCTGGCGAGTGAATCGCTGGGCATGATGCCTGAACTGACACTGAGCCTGATCGAACAGGTTGCGGTTCAGTCCCGCTCATGGCGCGCCGAAGGGGTTGATCTCGGGTTCGCATTCAACATCAGTCCGAGCCTGCTTTTGGACAAGAACTTGCCGGAGCTTATCGTGTCGGCGCTCGGCGAGACCGGCCTTTCGCCGCATATGGTCACGCTGGAGATTACGGAAAACCAGCTTATCGAATATTCGACCGATGTCCTGGAAGTGCTCTCCCGCCTGAGAATCAAGGGATTCCATTTGAGCGTTGACGATTTTGGCACCGGCGCCACGAGTTTCGAACAGTTGCGACTTTACCCGTTTTCCGAACTGAAACTCGATCTGACATTTGTTCAGGATGTCTTGACCGATAGTTTCGCGCGGCTCACGGTTGTCACGAGCCTGAAGCTCGCCCGCCTGCTGAATATGTCGGTGGTGGCCGAAGGTGTGGAGACGGAAGAACAGCTGGACTTTTTCAAAAAGGCCGGCGCGACCTTCGCGCAGGGCTACCTGATCGCGAAACCGCTTGCCGGCACAGATGTGATCCCGTGGCTGCGAGAAAACCATGAGCGGTGGACTTCGCCCCTGCCGGATGCCGATGCCAGGTCCGCCTGACAGATCGAATTCCCATTCGGTCATCATGGGATAGAGCGTTTGAGTCTCCCAACCGGATCGACCTGCAGTGGTTTCGATCCGCGATGCCGGGCAGTGGCACCGCGCCGCCAATCTTAAACAAAAGCCATATGGCTGATTCGTAACTGGCGAGGCCGCCAGCGCAGGTTTATTCTGGGGCAACGGGATGGCGAGGGGCACCTGATCGAGTTGTGATTGGAGCCGACCAATGTTCTATCCGGAAATTCCCACGCGCTTGTCGACGATGTCCCGTAATCCGCTGCCGAATGGCGTGATTTCGGGTGCACAGGTCGATG
Organism: uncultured Alphaproteobacteria bacterium; assembly: GCA_963973995.1. Taxonomy (GTDB): domain Bacteria; phylum Pseudomonadota; class Alphaproteobacteria; order Caulobacterales; family Hyphomonadaceae; genus Hyphomonas. The sequence goes on along the minus strand of CAXBCO010000002.1, from coordinate 335,966 downwards.
CAGTTCGCCTGCTGACAAACCCCGAGACGTTCGGCGGCCGCACGCCGGCCTATTTCGACACTGCAGTGTCCCACCTGGTCGTCGATGGCAGGGATCTCTTCATCCTGCGCAAGCCGCTCGATCATGATGGCTTCAAATGCGCCACGGTGGAAGATCGCTGGAACTGGTGTGAAACGCAGTGCATGCGAGGCTTTTCCCGTCTCGGCGCAGTCTCGGCCCGGCCGCTTCCGATTGTCTGGCGCGAGCGCAGGCTTTGCCTCGGCGGACCCGGAAGTATTCGGGACTGGGTCCTCAAGATTACGTGCGAATCCGTTATTGTCGAACCGGGATTCATCACTCTGCGCCGCGCTGCATGAAGCAATAAATCGAGGCGAGTGAACTCACGAATACTCGCCTAATTGGTGTGATGACGGTATTGTACAGTCACTATATATGTCCCGGGGCAGAAGTCCGGATCTTCTGCTGGAATTCAGGGAAGTAGCGATGTCGTCAGAACGCATTGATTGGGACAATCTGCGGGTCTTCAGGATCGTCGCCGAACTCGGCAGCATGAGTGCCGCGTCGGCGCGTCTGGGCGAGTCCCCGCCGACGATTGGCCGGAAGATTGATGACTTGGAAAAGGCCCTCAATACGCAATTGTTCGTGCGTTCGACGCGCGGTGTCGAATTGACGGAAGTCGGCAAGGTGGCGCTGCGCCATGCCCACGTCATGGCCGACGCGGCAAATCTCATTGACCAGCAGGCCTCCGACAGGAGCCAGCCCGCAGAGGGCGTGATTACGCTGGCGACAGGCGATGGGCTCGGCCCCTACTGGATCGCGCCCCGTCTTCCGGACTTCCAGCAGGTCAATCCGCGCATTCAGATCAAGATGAGCGTGCTTGAGCACACGCCGGACATCGGGGCCGGAGAGGCCGACATCGGCATACAATTCACGGAGCCGAAGAACCACGACGTCATTTCACGTCGATTGGGTACGCTGCACTATATCAGTTTCGCCTCCGCCGAATATATCGCGGAACATGGCGCTCCGAACAGCATGTTCGAATATTTCCGGCACCAGTGCATCCTGCACCAGGCCTATGTGATGCAGATCGAACGATGGGCCCCGAAAATGTCGGAGCTCAAGAAGATGATCAATTTTGCGTTCGTCACCAATTCGGCGAGTTCGATGATTGAAGTGTGCAGGAACGGAGGCGGGATCGCCCTGTTGCCATCCTATATCGGCGCGGTGGCGCCGACACTCGTGCCGCTTGAACTCCCGGAAGTCGCGCCCATCGAATTCTGGCTCACTTACACCGAACGCGTTTGGCGCCTGCCCCAGGGCCGGATCGTTCTCGACTGGTTGAGAAGCATTTTCGAGGCCGATGATGCCTTCTGGTTCGCAGATGAGTTCATCCATCCCAACAGGGCCGACAACCGGATGGAAGCGTTGAAGCCGTTCACGCCGCCGGGGCCGTCAGCCGCCGGATAGGGCCTTCAGAACGCGGGCCATGGTCTCGAGCTTTTCGGGGGACTTGGTGCGGTCGATCCAGTCGTGACATTCGGTGCGGACCTTCATCGACGGATCCTGTGAAACGCTATCCGCGTCGCTGTCATCCTCGAACAGGTCGGCAATAGGCACGCGCAGGGCTTCGGCAACAGTCGACAGCATGCCAGCGCTGAGACGGTTGGTCCCGGTCTCGTATTTTTGCAACTGCTGGTGACTAATTCCGAGTTCGGCGCCGAGTTCTGCGAGTGTGCGATTTTGCGCAATCCGGAGGGCCCGAATCTTCCCGCCAACGAGTTGGTCGACGCGTGTGGGAGCCCGTGAACTGGACTGTCTTGGTTTGTGCTGCACTTCGATTACCCTTCTAAAGCACACCATGCATTTCGCGCACTGGGTGTTTAGGCAAGGATGACTGCTATCAAAAATATGAAATGCGAAGGGCCTTCATAGCGCATACATTGGGTAAGCTGCCATCGGGGCGTGAAAACTGCCGCCAATTGTACACCTTCGGTTTCAAATTCGGACTAAATCGCAATCCGCGGACTAATAGTCTTTTTTCCACCTTATGGAGAGCTTGTTCTCACCGGTCGACGTGGTTTCTGAAGTCACGGAGACTCGATCCACAGGCTCCCACTCGACCTCGACAGAACTGCCGTCTGCCCCGGCAGCATTCAGTTGTAGGTAGACGTCATCAGCCAGGTACTGACCGATGCCAAGCTCTGCATTTCCAGCCTCGTTGGATCCGATCGACAGGCGGTCGACACCCAGGACGGCCTGCAATTCGGAGGCGGGGTCGAAGCCGGCGCTGCGACCGCTGAGGCGAGCAATCGAGGAGGCTAGTTGCGCCGCCTCGACGGGGGACAGGTCGATGGACGAGCGACTGAACAGCAATCGGGAAAGGATTTCGTCCTGCGGCAGGTCGGGCGTACTCGACAATTCGAACACGGGGTTTGTCGGTTTTCCTGAGACCTGAACGCGGGCAACGAACCCCTTGACCGACCGCGCGGCATCAATGGCGATCCGCGCGGTGTCGAGCGGGCCGTCAAAGGTGATATTTCCGGTATCGAAGACGAAGGGGCGCCCGGCGAGGTCGAGGTCGCCACGCACCATGGTTGCCTGTCCCGAGAGGCCGACGTTCGATACGGTCCCTGTCGCTGTGAGGTCGAGCGCCCATTCGCTGTCGAGGCCCCGACCGGTAACGAAGACGCGCCGTGCGGCATCGATATCGATGTCGAGGTTCAGGGATTGGCGCAACTTGCTGGGCGCGTTGGTCGGTTCGTCGCCGTCGCTCCAGCGAACATCAATGGCTTTCGGGCCCGAAGACGGGAGATTGTCGAGCGAGGCGCGCGCTTCGTCGACTGTCAGTTTACCCGACACGAGGCGCCTGCTTTGGTCTTCGGTGAAAGTCACGTTGCCGCTGAGGCGCGCCATATCCCCGTCGCGTTCGTAGACAAGCAGCCGGGTCAGCTTGGCGTTCAATTGGCCAGAATCCTGGCCGAGCGTGCCGTCCAGTATTACTGAACCGTTCCCGGTACTCTTGCCCGATCCGTTGAGGGACACTTCCTTGTCGGCATACCTGGCCTTCAGCGCGATGTCGGTCAGTCTCAGTCCCGTGGTACCGAATTCATACATGCCGCCGGTGACATTCGCATTCGCCTTGTAGGCTGGCTTGGAAAGCGATCCTGCGACAGTCGCTACGGCATCGATCCGGCCACCGATATCGTGGCCATAGGCAAGCGCAGCCGTGTGCAACGCGCCCAGGTCGCCGTTCAGCGTTGCCCGACCGGTCAGGGATTGCGCCCGGTCCAGGCGGGCAAGGGAATTGGCAGACGGCTTGATCGGCAAAGCCGCGTCTGCAACGAGGACGAGGTTCTTGCCGTAATTGCTTCTCGCGTTGACCTTCAGTGTGTTGGCATCAAGACGGCCTGTCAGGTCGAGCGAAAGCGACGTATCGAGCCCTGGAACCGGGCTGGTGGCCGAGAAGGCAAACGACCCGGACGGTGACGGGCCGATAGGCCTGAACTCGCCATGGCCATTGAGGCGCGCATCGACCTCGCCGAGATTGGCAAGCGCAAACAGGGTGCCGAAGTCGACGGCTTTGATATCGACAACCAGCAGCGCTGTTTCCCCGGAGCCCGAAAGCTCGGCTTTGACTTCGCCGCCGAGAAGCGAAAGCCGCCCGTCGAGGTCAGGCGTCTCGCCGAGGCTCCAGCGAGCAGGTTCCGGTGTGCTGAGCGGCTCGCCAAGAGCGGTTCCCGACAGGCTGAACGTGCCATTGGGCGAGGCGCCCGACAGGTCCGCCTGTCCCGAAACCGCAAAATCGAATGGGCCGGTCGGCTGGTCGCTCTTCAGATTGGCTTTGAAATCGTAACCATTCTTGTTGTTCTTGATGTCTGCCGTGAAGGCGTCGAGTCGAATGGCCGATGGCAGTTTCGCGCCGCTGCCGTCAGCATGGGCCACGATCGACATCGGGTCCTCGCCTTCCTTCACGATGCTGACGGTGGCGCGCAGGCTGTCGATTTGCACGTCGTCGGTCTTCAGGCCATCGCCTTCGGCGTTCACCAGAACGACCAAATCGCCGGCTGGGTTGATCTCGGCCCGGCCCGAAATGTCGAGCGGGCCGTACGTACCCGTCGCATCTTCGATCAATGTGGCACCATCGGCGCGCACAAGGCTGGCGGACAGGTCCAGCGCTTCGCCTGCAAATGTTCCAGCCAAGGCTAATGGCCCTTCTATGCGGTTGCCAGTGATGCGGAGGGTGGTCTTCGCCGCGACATCGTCCATGCTGCGGGACCCAACCAGGAAAGTGCCGCCTCTCGATGTCAGGTTCAGTTCACGCCCGCTCGATGGCCCGGTGAGGCCGATCTCACCGGAATGGAGGTCAAATGTGTTGCCGCCGATCTCAAGGGGGGCAGTTTGTATGAAATCGAAGCGAAGTGTGCTGGCGTCGCGAATGCGGTACAGGCCGCCACCATCCAGCTGAACGCCGGCGCCCGACAGTTTCATCTTCGCGATGTTTATCGTGTTCCCATCGACGGAAACGGACGCGGTCAGTTTCGGCGCTGCGCCGATCAGCGGCTGTATCGAATCCGGCAATCCGGAAAATCCGGTACCCGTCAGGACCGTCTCGATCTGCGGTTTGTTGAGTATGCCGTGCGCCCGGAATGTTCCCGACGCCCGTCCATCGAACCCGCCGGGCAAGCTGTGAAGCAGCTGGTCTATCGTGCCGCGCAAATCCAGCGTGCGCGCCTTAAGGCTCAACGTGCCCGAAGCTGAAACCTTGCCTTCTGACAGATCAAGTACTGAGGGCGCGAGGGTAATGGTTCCGGTATCGCGTGCGTACACGCCGCTTGCCACCAGATGGGGCTCAACTCCAATCAGGCCGGACAGGCTTTGATTGCCCGACAGGACGCCTTCACCAGTGAGTTCGGCGTTGAACGGGATATGTTGGGCCTTTAGCGAAACCGTCACAGGTCCCGAAAGACGGGTAAAGGACAGGTCCGCCCCCTCATGCGCGGTGAGGGTCGCGCCGCCCGTGTAGGTTGGCACGTCGTCGGCTAACTCGAGCGTTCCGTCCAGCGAGAGGTCGGCTGCCGTCCCCGTCAGGTCGGAGAGGCCCGTGAAATATAGCTTGATCGCGGCGGGGCCATTCAATGACTTTGTGTCAATGTTCGCCTCACCTGTGGCCGCCAGCGTGCCCGATGCCATGCTTGCCGACAGGTCGAACGCGGCAAGGTGCTTTTCGATGTCGGCACCCAGAACGAAACGCGCGTTTTCGCCGAGCAATTGCTGCAACGTGCCTGGAAAGGGCAGAGCGGTCGCATCGAGATCGGCGTTCGCGGTCAGCCGTCCGGCTACGATCTTGGCAGTCATCGACGCCGCGTCCTCGCCGGAGACCTTTAGCAGGAAATAGCCATCGCCTTCCTCCAGCGTACCGTCGGCCGAGGCATTGAGGCTGGCGCTCTGCCCTTCCGCGAGTTTCAACAGTGTCGCGAATGTACCGCCCGCAGGTGCCTCGCCCTCGGCATCCAGGTTGAACTGGCCGGCTGCGTCTCGCTGGGCATCGACCCTGAATCGGTCGCCAAGGCCCTCCAGCGGTGCAATGTCCAGCTTGGCTTTGACGATTGCGTCGCGCCCGCTCGAAAACGCGCCCGATACACTGAACGCGGCGGCTGGTCCGGCAACACCTTCAGCGAGCGAGAGTTTGCCAATGTTCAGGTCGTCGAGCGCAACACTCCAGTTGCTTCCGCCTGAAGTCTCGCTTGGCGTCGTATCGGGGCGGCGCAGGACCGATATTTCTCCTGCACTGGCGAGATTGAGTGCCACTTTGCGAGACAGGAGCGCGCGCGGCGTCCATTTCAGGTTGAGGTCGCGGGTGTCGAGCCATGTGCCCTCGGCATCGGCGATCGACAGCCTGTCGATATGCATGCGTTTGAGCGGGTCGCCCGTCAGGCCCGATGCCGAAATCGTTCCGAGGCTCCCGACTGTCCGACCGTCGATTTGCGACAGGACATAGGCCCGCCCTCCATCACTGTTGATCCAAAGGCGTACGCTTATGACTGCGATCAGCGTGAGGACAACAATGCCTGCGCTTGCCGACGAGATTGGCCGACGGCGGATGAAATTGAGGAATGTTCGGAAGTAGGCCATCAGAATGACTGCCCGATGGATACATAAAACTGGACTGGGTCTTCCCCGTCGCGCCTGTCGACCGGTGTCGCAATATCAACCCTGATCGGACCGAAGCCGGGATAATAGCGAAAGCCGAAGCCGACGGCTGTGCGCATGTTATTGAATACGTCGTCGGCGCTGTCAGCCGCTGCACCACTGTCAACGAACAGGACATAACCGAGCTTTTCACTCCGCCGCCAGCGCAGTTCGGCTGACACATCAAAAAGACTCCGTCCGCCAATCAGGGCGCCGCTTGCGTCGCGTGGCGATAGGCTTTGGTATTCGAAACCGCGCACGGACCCACCGCCGCCCGCGAAGAACAGGCGATCGATCGGAACCGCGTTGGATCCGAGAAAGGCGCCGAACTCGCCCCGCACGGCGGCGACCAGCGGCCCGTCCGCAATCTTGTGGTACGTGGAGCCGGTCAAAAGCATGCGCGTATAGCCCGCCGTGGCGTCGCCAACCGACATGCCCGGTTCGATACCAAGAAAGGCGCGCTGGCCGGATTGCGGGTCCAGGGGTTGCTTGACGGTCGAATAGGTTGCCGCAAGCGGAAAGGAGAGCGTGTAAAACTCGCGCGGGTCAGACAGTGTGCTGAGCCGCGACTCTTCTGTTCGCGTGGCATCAATCGATGCACCGGCAGACAATGTGAAATACTTGTTGAATGGTTGCGACAGGGCCGCGCCGACCTTGATGCCCTGCAGGTCGTAGGCATCGGTCTCCTCGGCGCGAATGCCGGCCTCGGCCGTGAGCGTGCGCCCGTAACGGCCAATGTTCGGTCTGGTATATTTTGTGGTCAGGTCGCGCGCGAGCGTTGCCACCTGGCCCTGCACACGGAGCGTATCTCCACGACCGGTGATATTTCGACGCTCCCAAAACGCATCCGCGCCGATGCCGTCGGTCGTTGAGGCTGTTACGCCGGCTCCGACGGAACGGCGTTTGGCATCGGAAAGTGTAAGTTGGACCGGATAGAACCCGTCTTCGTCTGGCGTTTTGGACAGTTCCACACCGATTCCGTCGAACAGGCCGCTACTGCGCAGGCGAAGGCGCAGCTGGTCGATCTTGTCGGGTGTGTAGGCATCTCCCGGTTTCCACGTCCGGAGGGCGCAAATCGTTGTGACTTTGCATCCACCCGATTCCAGCACGACGATGTTTCCGAGGCGAACGAACGGGCCTGACGCCAGTGCGTATGTCAGCTCGACCGTCTTGTCCTTGCGTGAAGCCAGTACGTCGATCCCGCGGCTTTCGGCGAACGCGTGGCCGCCCTGGCGAAGCGTGCGGACAAACTGGACGTCCAGTGCCTCGATGTCCGATGTCCTGGCAGGCGCACCTGTGGCAAGGGATTTGCGGTCGTCTTCGAGCGATGCCATCAGCGTGCCGCTGACGTCGGTATCGAGAGTCAGGGTGACCGTGGCGACATGGAACATGTCGCCGGCGGATACGTCCAGACGCGGCTTCTTGTCGACTGACTCGATCAGTTCGGGCGACACATTGGCCGCGAGATAGCCTTCGGATGCGAGGAATTCTTCCAGCATGTCTGCGGAAGCCGCCGCCTTGCGTCGCGATTCGAGTACGCTGCGAGGCGCTGCATCGTCTGTTTCGAGCACGGCCTTTGCCTTCGCGTCCAAACCGGATGGCAGCCCGTCCAGCTCAACGGGCAGCTGCCGGCTGGCGGATCCGGCGCCGTTATGACCTGGAAAGCCGGCACAGGCTGTCACGGCCCCCAGCAGGCATGCGCCAGTAGCCGGGTGCCTGAGTGCGCTCCCGGCTACGGTGGTCAAGCGGACAAGCCGTTGTGACATCGAAGAATTTACCATCCAGATTTGAATGCGAGGATTGCGCCAGTTTTCCTAAATGAAGGCTGAACAGGCCTGTCTAGAGTGAAGATAGGCCCGTCATGTTCCGTTTTCGCCCCGAATACTGCACGTTACCGGCTAATTTTCTTGGAAATACATGGTGTCTCGGCGCGTTTTCCGGTTGCACCAGGCACGGTAGTCTCTGTTTGCCAGCCTGCCTGCACACACCGTATAACCGGCGGATTGGAAGCTTTCGGGGCAATGAATGACGTATTTGATGGTGCTTGGCGGCTTGGTCCTGCTTTTCATTGGCGGCGAAGCGCTCGTCCGCGGCTCGGTCAGCGTGGCGCGCAAGCTCAATATTTCCGAATTGGTGATCGGCCTCACACTGGTCGGTTTCGGGACGTCGGTTCCCGAACTTGTGACCAGTTTGAGAGCCATCGACCAGGACGCGGTGGGCATCGCCGTCGGCAATGTCGTCGGATCGAATATCGCCAACGTGCTGCTCGTACTCGGTGTCGCCGCGATGATCCGGCCTATCCTGACCAATCCGCGCGCGCTGGCGAGGGACGGGCTCATCATGCTGGCCGTCACAGCGCTGCTTTGCGCCCTGATCTGGTTCGATCTTTTCAGCCGCCCCGTCGGTATCGCGCTCCTCGGCGCGTTGCTGGTCTATCTCACCTATTCGTTTGTCGCAGACCAGCGCCGCGGCAATGCGGCTGCCGCGATGCACATGGCCGAGGGCGAAACCGTCGAGGCGCGCTACGGCCTGTTCCTCGGGCTGGTCATCGCCGTGGCCGGACTGGTTGGCGTCGTGTTTGGCGCCCGGCTGCTGGTTGACGGCGGCGTTGTCATCGCTCGGGAATTCGGCATCAGCGAAACAATCATCGGTCTCACCATCGTCGCTGTCGGAACCAGCCTGCCCGAACTGGTGACCTCGGCTGTCGCCGCCTATCGCGGCAAGTCCGACGTCGCGCTGGGCAATATCATCGGCTCGAACATCTTCAACGTCTTGGGAATCCTCGGCATCACGGCGGTGGTCCATCCGTTCAGCGTGCGGAGCGATATCTCTGCCGAGGCGATGTCGCAGGGCCATCATGCCAGCATCATATCGTCGGAAGATATCGGCGCGCTGATCCTGTCGGTCTTCCTGCTCATGCTGTTCGCGATGACCGGAAGGCGCATTGCGCGCTGGGAAGGCGCAGTGCTGCTGCTTGCCTACGCGCTCTATTTCGGCCTCTTGTTCGACCTTGTCCCCGTTCCAGGAATTCTCCCCCATGTCCGATAATCCGATCTACCAGGGACTCGGCCAGCTCGGCCAGCAAACTCCCGCTCCGCAAAGCCCTGACGACGCCCGCCTCGAACGTGTGCCCAATCCCCATGCCGGTACGCTCTACCTCACCCGGTTTGTCGCCCCGGAATTCACCTCGCTCTGCCCGGTCACGGGACAACCGGATTTTGCCCATATCGTGATCGACTATGCGCCGGGCGACTGGCTGGTGGAGAGCAAGAGCCTGAAGCTCTATCTTACCAGTTTCCGCAACCACGGCGCCTTCCACGAGGATTGCTCGGTCGCCATCGGCAAGCGGATACATGCGTTTACCGAGGCAAAGTGGCTGCGGATTTCAGCCTATTGGTACCCGCGTGGCGGCATCCCGATCGATGTGTTCTGGCAATCCGGCGAAGTCCCGGCGGGGCTGCACGTGCCAGACACCGGCGTTGCGAGCTATCGCGGCCGGGGCTGAGTCAGGCGGGCGGCGTCCAACGCACGATCTTTTTGCTCATATCCGCTCTCGGCCGTTCCGGGCATCCCATCGTCGCCGTGCCCAGATAGATAAATCCCGCCACGCGTTCGCCATCGGTCAGGCCGAGTGTCCTGGCGACCTGCGGGTCGAAGGCCATCCACTCGGACAGCCAGACCCCGCCCCAGCCGGCTGCATTCGCGGCCAGCAGCAAGTTTTGGCAAACCGCGCCCGCCGAGAGTTCCTGCTCCCAGACGGGCGTCTTGTGCCCATGGTCGGGCGATGAGATCACGGCCACCATGACGGGCGCGCGAAGGGGCAACCCGGCGGCTTCCAGCACATCCCTGGATTCCGCGTCCGGCGTGTTCGCGTCATGGATTCGCGCCAGTTCCTTGCCGAACGACATGCGCGCGTCGCCTTCAAAAACGATGAACCGCCATGGCGACAATTTCCGGTGATCCGGCACGCGGGCGGCCACACGCAACAATTCATCGAGTGACTCCGGCGAAGGGCCCGGCTCCGTCAGGTGATGCTTGCTGGCGGAGCGGCGCAGCGCGAGCAGGGCGCGGGCCTCGACGCTCGGTCGAGCCGGCAGCATGGTCGTGCCGACAGGCGGGGCGGGGGGGAAACGATTTGCCATGCCGGTACATAGCCAGACTGCGACGCCGCCGAAAGAGGCTTCTCGCGATGATTCTGCTTGCCCGGGCAGGGGGACGGGACTAATTTGGTGAACAGTGTTCACTTTCTGAACATGTTTCAGCGATATTTGACGGCCCATGCCAGATGACCTGTCCCTCGAAGCAACGCCGGCGGAGCGCCGTCGGCTGAAAGTGCGCGGCGCGATTATCGAAGCCGCTGAGCGCGTCTTTGCGACGGAGGGCGAGGCAGGCCTTTCGATTCGCCGCCTTGCGGAAGAGATCGATTACTCGCCCTCCGCCATCTACAAGTATTTCGGGTCGAAGGAGGAGCTGATCGACGAACTCAAGGAGGTTTTCTTCGAACGCCTCCTGTCTCGCGTCGGCAAGATATCCTGCGCCGATGCGCCTTTCTCGGAACGCGGACGGGCATGCGTCACAACCTATATCGTCACGGCGCTGGAGCGTCCGCACCACTATGCTGCCGCGTTTTCTAACGTCCAGGGTGCACCCGTATCGGTGCAGACAAAGGATTGGGAAGCGTTCTCGAAATCCTACAAGGGGCGGGCTTTCGGCGTTCTCGTCAACATGGTGCGTGAAGGCCAGTCGCTTGGCGTTTTCGACCCTGAACTCGACCCCTACCTGTCTGCAAAATCCGTGTGGGCCGCGTCCCACGGTCTTGCGCAATTGATGACCCACTTGCCGCACTTCCCGGCACTGCTTCCCACCGACCAGCCGGTTTCGGCGAGCGCCTTTATCGCCTTCCATGCCGACCTCGTCTTCCGGGGATTGCAATCGCCCGCTGAGGCGCTCCACACCGACTCCACCCCTGAGGACTGAGACCATGACGCCTTCCGATGACTTTCAGGGCGACGCGGCCCGCGAGAAGCGCCCGACGATTCTGAAAGGCCTTGCCTTCCTGGTGGTCCTGTTCCTGTTCGGGGCAGGACTGATGTTCGCGGCGATCCAGTTGCGCAGCCCGGAAGGACCAAAAGTTGCGACCGTCGAACCGGACCCGCTGACCGTGTCCGTGATGCCGGTTCGCCTGGCCAAGGAATTCAGGATCGACGAATCCTTCAGCGGGCTCGCGGAAGCGCGCCGCAAGAGCCAACTCGGCTTTTCCAGCGGCGGCCGGATACAGTCCATGAGCGCCGATGTGGGCGACCGGGTCAAACAGGGCGCGACGCTGGCTCGCCTCGACACCCGCGGCCTTGGTGCCCAGCTCGCGTCGGCCGACGCGGTGGTTGAAGAGGCACGCGCAGCCCACTCCCTCGCCTTGAATACGGTCGAACGCCAGCGAACTCTCAAATTGCAGGGCCACGTATCGCAACAGCGCGTTGACGAGGCCGAAGCCCAGGCCAACACATCGCTGGCCCGCATCGAAGCGGCCAAAGCGCAAGCTGATACATTGCGCGTCCAGATCGACCTTGCGCGCATCACGGCGCCATTTGACGGTGTTGTCACCGCAAGGATGGTCGATGAGGGCGCGATTGCGGCGCCGGGCACACCCGTATTGGAACTCGTGGAGGCAGGTCATCTCGAAGCAAGGATCGGCCTGCCGGCCATCAGCGCGTCGCGCCTGGTCCCGGGCGAAATGTACAAGCTGGTCGCCGATACAGGCACGGTTGAGGCAAAGCTGCGCACCGTCACCGGCGTGATTGATGCCGACAGGCGCACGGTCGCGGCAATGTTCGACATCGAGAATTCAGGCGATCTGGCAGTCGGCGCGGTCGTCCGGCTTTCGATGGAACGCGAAATCAATGAGCCGGGCTTCTGGGTGCCCGTCAAAGCCATGTCGACAGCCTCCCGGGGTCTTTGGACCGTATTCGTTGCCGCCCCGTCCGAACATGGCTGGCGGGCCGAGCCACGGCCGGTCGAGATGGTCCATTCCGAAGGCGGACGCGGATTTGTTCGCGGCCCGGTGCAGGAAGGTGATCGCGTGATTGTCGACGGGCTCCAGCGCATTGCGCCAGGAATGCCAGTCGTGCCGCGCGATGCGACCAGCGCCGTCACGCCAAACGAAGGCTGAGGTCCCAGCCGTCATGTCCACGATTTTCTTCCGTCTTCCGCGTCTCACCATCCTGATCATGATGGTTATCCTGATCGGTGGCCTTGGCGCCATGTTCTCGCTTGGCCGGCAGGAAGACCCGACAATCGTTGACCGCTATGGGTTCGTCCTGACAACGCTTCCGGGCGCTGATGCCGAGCGCATGGAAGCGCTCGTCACTGAACCGTTGGAAGCGGCTTTGATGGAACTTCCCGAGGTCGACGAAGTCGAATCCGTGTCGCGCCCGGGTGTGTCGCAAGTCAGTCTGGAAATACGCGACGATCTTACGGAAGCAGAGGTCGATGATGCATGGACCCTGATCCGCCAGAAGGTCGAATTTGCCAGAAGCAAATTCCCGGCGGGAACTAACGCACCGGATATTCACCGACAATATGTCGGTGCGGCCACTCTTGTGGTCGGGCTGGTCTGGGAGGGCGAAGGCGATCCGCCGCTTGCCGTGATGGGACGCATGGCGCTCAACCTTCAGGACCGGTTCCAACGCCTCCCCGGCACTGAACTGACCGATCTTTACGGCGTGCCTGCCGAAGAAGTTCGCATCGTTGTCGATCCGGAGGCGCTGTCAGCAGCTGGCCTGACCGTCCGTCAGGCAGCATCGCTGATCGCTTCGGCAGACAGCAAGACACCAGCCGGGCGCCTGCGCACCGATGGCGGCAATATCGGCCTCGAAGTCGGTGGCGAGTTTGACAACATTTCCCGCATTCGCAGCGTGCCGCTCCTGCAGCGGCATGACGGGACGGCTGTGCGCGTGAGCGACGTCGCTACAGTCCAGAAAGGATTCGAAGACCCGCCTGTCCGCATGGCGCTCGAAAGTGGGAAACGCACGATTTTCGTGGCTGCGTTCATTTCAGAAGGGCAACGCGTCGACAAGTGGGCTGAGACCGCGCACCGGGTCGTGCGGGATTTCGCCGCCGACACACCGCCTGGTCTGCGCATCGATACGGTGTTCGACCAGAGCACGTATACCAATGCGCGACTGAACGGCCTCGCAAAAAACCTTCTGATGTCAGCCTGTATCGTGTTCGTCGTGCTGTTCTTCACGATGGGCTGGCGCTCGGCGCTCGTGGTCGGTTCGGCCATACCGCTCACCGTTGCGCTCGTCCTCATCCTGTTCAAGGTTTTCGGCAATCCGCTGCACCAGATGTCGGTCACGGGCCTCGTCATTTCACTCGGCTTGCTGATCGACAATGCGATCGTCGTCGTGGACGATTTCGACCAGATGCGGGCAAAAGGTGCGTCGCGCTTCCAGGCCATTGACAAGAGTCTCCGCCACCTGTTCGCACCTCTTGCCGCCTCGACCCTGACCACGGCTTTAGCCTTTGCACCGATCGCCATGTTGCCAGGCGGCGCGGGCGAGTTCATCGGCATGATCGGTCTGTCGGTCGTGTACTCGATTACGGCCTCCTTCGTGATCTCGGTAACGCTCATCCCAGCCATGGCAGGCTGGTTTGACCGCACGCGAGGCTGGGAAATGGGGGCTCACAAACGCCCGCGCCGCTGGTGGCGCGACGGCGTATCGGTCGATTTCATCTCCGACGGTTATCGGGCAACCATTGAGGCCGTCCTGCGGTTCCCGCCGCTCGGTATCGTTCTGGCCGTCGCCCCGGCAATCCTTGGATTCTACCTGGTTGGTCAGCTGCCGTCGCAGTTCTTTCCGCAGACGGAACGTGACCAGTTCCAGATAACGATGCAGTTGCCGCCGGAAGCCAATCTGTCCGATACGATTGCATCGACCAAGCATGCGAGTGAACTTATCCAGGCGATGGAAGGCGTGAAATCCGTCACCTGGGTCTTGGGCGAGCCGTCGCCGCGCGTCTACTACAACATGATCAACAATACCGAAGGCGTTGAGGGCTTTGCCGCCGGTTGGGTCCAGCTCGATGGCAACCAGCGCACGCACGAAATCGTCGCCAGGGTCCAGAGCGAAATGCGTGATGAATTCCCGGGCGCGCGCTTCCTTGCCCTGCCATTCGAGCAGGGGCCGCCCGCCGATGCACCGATCGATTTCACCATCATGGGCGATGATTTCGAGATACTGGGACGCCTGGGTGACGAAGCCCGTACGATCCTTGCGCAGACGCCGGGTGTCACATACACGGTCGCTTCGCTCGAACTGGGTGCGCCGACGGTCAGCCTGAAAGCCGACGAGTCTGCCTCGGCGCTTGCCGGTCAGCGCCTCACCCAATTGGCTTCAGCCATGAATGCCGAACTGGAAGGTGTCCGCGCGGGCTCCATCGTGGAAGGCACAGAAGAACTCCCCGTTATTGTCATAGGACCGGACGATCGCCGCGGCACGCTGACCGACTTGCGTGCCATGACCGTGGGCGACGGCACGCCCCTGTCAGCGCTCGGCATCATGTCGCTAGATCCCAAGACGGCCGTGATCTCGCGCCGCGACGGTCAGCGCATGAACCAGATTCTCGCGTTTCTTGATCCCTATACCTTGCCGGCGCCGGTCTTCGCAGATTTCCAGGCCCGTCTCGCGCAGAGCAACTTCACGCTACCGCCGGGCTATGCCATCCGAATTGGCGGCGAGGCGGAGAATTCCGGAGAAGCAATCGGCAACCTGGCAGGAGTCGGTATCCCGCTTATCCTCGTCATGGCTGGCGCGATCATGCTCGTGTTCAATTCCTTCCGTATGATGCTGCTCATCCTGACGACCGGGTTCCTGTCGCTGGGGCTCGCCTTCTTCGGGGTCTGGCTGTTCAATTTGCCCTTTGGTTTCAATGCGATCATCGGCGGCCTCGGCCTGCTGGGTATCGCCATCAATAGTTCGATTGTTGTCCTGTCGCTGTTAAAGGCCAGTCCGGCTGCCATGGCCGATGACGTGATCGCCCAGCGCGAGATCGTCGTGGATGCCACCCGCCACATCGTCGCCACCACGCTCACCACCATGGGCGGCTTCATTCCGATCCTCCTGTCAGGCGACTCATTCTGGATGCCGCTGGCGGCCGGAATTTCAGGCGGCGTCGCTGGATCGGCCCTTCTGGCGCTCTACTTCACGCCGGCCATGTTCCGGATCATGACCTTGAAACCCATACGAAAAACGCTGATCCACCTGTTCGGTCGGCGGCGGGTCCCGGCGGAATGAGGCAATTGTGAACGTGCGGGAACTTGATACGCGGCAATCTGCCGCCCATGTGGCTAGGAAGCCAAATTCTGATGGAGGCTGGAATGGTCGTAAATCCTGATATCGGTGCCCCGCCACCTGCCTGGAGCCGGTTGCGCTTCGAGGCCGCTGCAGCTGCGGCAGAAGAGCCGACGCTGGCCAGCTATATCAATGCGGCCATCCTCGCCCATTCCACGATGTGCCAGGCGCTGTCCTATCACCTCGCTGAAAAACTGGGCGGCCCCGTCATGGGTACGCTCCAGGTGCGCCACATCCTCTCGACGGCATACGATTCTGATCCGTCGCTTCTGGCGGCGGCCGAGGCGGACATGCAGGCCGTGCTGGAACGTGACCCTGCCTGCCGCGGCATGTTGCAGCCATTCCTGTTCTTCAAGGGCTTCCTCGCGCTCCAGACACACCGGGTCGCCCACGTCCTCTGGAGACAGGGCAGGGAGTCGCTGGCATTTCACTTCCAGGGCATTGCCTCGGAATTGTTTGGTGTCGACATCCACCCCGCCGCGCGCATCGGTACCGGCGTCATGCTCGACCACGCGACCGCCATCACGATCGGCGAAACCACGGTCGTCGGTGACGGCTGCTCGATCATGCAGGGCGTAACGCTGGGCGGGACAGGCAAGGAAGTCGGCGACCGCCACCCGAAAATCGGGCGTGGCGTGCTCGTCTCGGTCGGTGCCAAGGTCCTGGGCAACATCACCATTGGTGACGAAGCCAAAGTGGCGGCTGGCAGCGTCGTGCTCAAGGACGTCCCGGCCCATTGCACGGTCGCCGGTGTCCCGGCCAAGATCGTCGGTAAGCCGCTCTGTTGCCAGCCGGCCAAGACGATGGACCAGAACATCCCCGACGACATGGCCAAATAGGCGCGTTGCAACGAGCGCACAGCCGATTGCAGGTGTCGCTGTTGCACTGCAATAGAAAAAGGCTAGGTTGCGCCGCTGAATTACGAAGGAGCATGCGTCATGGAACGCGAAGAAACACTGCGTCTTGAGGCGTACCTGAAAGAAAAGCTGCACCCGGGCTTGCGCCTGCTGGCGCGCGACAAGACCTCTGATTCCGTCGAGGTCTATCTCGGCGCCGAATTTATCGCGCTGGTCTACAAGGATGTCGACGAAGGCGAGACGTCCTACCAGTTCCAGATGACGGTCCTGTCGGAAGATATTGCCGGCGTCTGAGCTGGTCCGAACACGCTAGAACAGGGAGCCCTGACCAGCCTTGGTCGGGGCTTTCTTCGTTTTGGGCGCAGGCGTCGCCGACGGAGGTGTCCCGTCCAGCGGCGCAGCCATGACATCGCCATCCGAGAAGCTCACCTTGAACGCCGCGGCGCCCGCCGCCACGGCCGCCGACCGGATCAGCTTGCCATCCTCGCTGCGCACGATGGCAAAGCCCCGGCTCAGCGTTGCGTGATAGGACAGGGTCTCGAGCAGCTTGCCCTGCGATTCCAGCGACACCCGGCGCCGCTCGATCAGCCGCATCAGGGCCGGGCGTGCCCGCACGGCGGTTTCGCGCAGGCTCTGCCGCGACCGCCTGATATCGGCCTTCAGGCCTGCCGGGCTGACCTGCGCCGCAGCCAGTCTTGACCGGCTCCGTTCGATCAGCGCCCGCGCCGCGCGCGGCAGGCTGGCCGCCGCATAGTCCAGCCGCTGGCGTTTCGATTGCAGCAGCGTCTCCGGCCGCGGCAAGCGCGCGGCGCGCAGCGCATCGCGCGACCGCGCCGTCCGCCGGGCCAGGGCGCGTTTCAGGCGTCCGCTATGCTCTTCAATGTTCAGCAACAATTCGCTGCGCACCGGCACGGCAATCTCGGCTGCCCCGGTCGGTGTCGGTGCCCGCGCATCCGACACATAGTCGATCAGCGTCGTATCCGTTTCGTGCCCGACAGCGGAAATCAGCGGGATTTCGCTTTCGAAGGCGGCGCGAACAACGATCTCTTCGTTGAAGGGCCAGAGGTCTTCGATGGACCCGCCGCCGCGCGCGACGATCAGCACGTCGGGCCGGTCGTCGCCCGTCATGGCGTTGAACCCCCGAATACCTGCCGTCACCTGCGCCGCCGCCGCATCGCCCTGCACCAGCGCGGGCCAGACGATCACGCGTACCGGGAAACGGTCCTGGATCCTGTGCAGGATATCCCGGATCACCGCGCCGGTCGGGCTGGTGATCACACCGATTGTGCGGGGCAGGTAGGGAAGTTTCTTCTTGTGGCGTGCCTCGAACAGGCCCTCGGCGGCCAGCTTCTTCTTGCGCTCTTCCAGCAGCTGCATCAGGGCGCCGGCGCCTGCTGGCCGCATCGAGCTGGCAATCAGCTGGTAATTCGAACGGCCCTCATAGATCGACAGCCGCCCGGTCGCGATCACTTCGAGCCCCTCCTCGGGCCGGAAAGGCAGCTTGTCGACCTGCCCCTTCCACATGATCGTGTTGAGGACGGCCTTCTCGTCCTTGATGTCGGCATACATGTGGCCGGAGCGGGCAATGGTCACGCGCCCCAGCTCGCCGCGCACGACGACATGGTCATAATTCGATTCAATCGTCCGTTTCAGGCTCGCGGCAAGCTCGGAGACGGATACGGCAACATCATTGGAGACTGGCGAGTCGGACATCCAGCCTTTATAGCGGCTGGAAAGCAGCAGGCGAGGGGCCAAATCCCATGAACATCCTCCTCATTGGTTCCGGCGGGCGCGAACATGCCCTGGCATGGAAGATGGACCAGTCGCCTCTGGTGGACGTGGTCCAGTCGACGCCCGGCAATCCCGGCATGGACGTCATCGGCCCGTGTTTCGATGTCGCCGTCGACGATATCGACAATCTCATCAAGCTGACCCTTCAGGTCGAGCCCGACCTCGTCGTCATCGGGCCCGAAGCGCCGCTCGCGCTGGGCCTCGCCGATATTCTCCGCGCGCGCGGCTTCGACGTGTTCGGCCCGAGCCGTCTCGCCGCCCAGCTGGAATCCTCGAAGGCCTTCTCGAAGGGCCGGATGAAAGCCTATGGCATTCCGACCGCCGCCTATGGCGAGTTCACGACGCCCGGCCTCGCCAAGGCCTTCCTGCGCACGATGGAAGCGCCCTATGTGCTGAAGGCCGACGGGCTGGCTGCTGGCAAGGGGGTCGTGATCGCGGAAACCCTCGAGCAGGCGGATGCTGAAGTCGACGAGATGCTCTCGGGCAAGTTCGGCGAAGCATCTGCCACGCTGATCATCGAGGAATTCATGCAGGGCGAGGAAGCCAGCATCTTCGTCATCACCGATGGCCGGGGCGCGGTCTACCTGCCCGCCGCCCAGGATCACAAGCGCGTCGGCGATGGCGACACCGGTCCCAATACCGGCGGCATGGGCGCCTACGCTCCGGCACCGGTCGTGACGCAGGCCGTGATGGACCGCATCAAGGCCGAGATCGTGGAGCCGATGCTGGCGGGCATGGCGGCTGACGGCATGCCTTATCAGGGTGTGCTCTATGTCGGCGTAATGGTCACGGAAGAGGGGCCCAGGGTCGTCGAGTTCAATGCCCGCTTCGGAGACCCGGAATGCCAGGTATTGATGAAGGGGCTCGCTGGCGACATCGTTCCGGCCATACTCGCAGCAGCAACGGGCGGCCTGGCAGGCAATGAGGACGCGTTTGAATCCCTGCTGGAACTTGAGCGGTTTGATCCGACCGCCACAATCGTGCTCGCCAACACGGGCTATCCGGGCAGTTACGTCCAGGGATCCGTAATCAATGGCCTGGCCGACGCCAACAATCTTCCCGGCGTGACGGTGTTCCAGGCCGGCACGGATCGCGATTCAGAGGGTGCGCTGGTCGCCATGGGCGGGCGCGTTCTCAATGTCACGGCCTCAGGATCAACCCTCGAAGAGGCCATCGCCCGCGCCTATGCGGGCGTGGACCGTATCGACTGGCCGGAAGGATTCTGCCGCCGCGACATCGGCTGGCGGGCGCTGAAGCCGGACTAGCGGCCCACGAACATGAGCGTGCCCTTGGGCACATCCGCGAGGAAGCGTTGCAGGTCGGCTTTCGAGAATACGATACAGCCATTGGAGCGGCCGAGCTTGCCAAACCGTGACAGGAAGTCCGGTTCGGCATAGTCGGCGGCATGGATCACGATGGCGCGGTCGCGCGCCGACTTGTCCGTCTCGTCGAGCCCGTCCAGGCGCAGGCTCAGGCCGTGCTTGCCTCTGTATTCTTCCGCAATGACCAGCGCGCCTTCCGGGCTCGCGTTTGATCCAGGCTCGTCGGAAAACCGGTCGAGATAGCCGTCATGATCCGTGTCGGAGCCGCGCCCGTGTGCCGCGCGAAACCCTGTCACATCGCCATTCTCGAGGTTTACGACAAACAGGCGCTCTTCCTTTGAGTGGCGGGAGTAATCAACGATCACGAGGCGGCCGGTGTCCCCGGCTTTGCTTGCGTGCATTTTCTGCGCTTCAAGCGCCCGGTTAAGCAGGTCTGCCCGCACGGCGCCGGACGCATTGATATTCTTGGCATGCGCTGGAACAGCCGCAAGCAGGAACAGGGCGCAGATCGCGATCAATCTTGTCATCACGTCAAACCTGCCTCGAAATTGTGGCGACGTTACGGCAGGTCTTGGCACCGGGCAGCGGCCCGCTATGGTATCGTAGAGGAAACAGCAGAAACGAGAGCGACCCCATGGCAGAGACAGAAACTGCACAGGACCTGTTCACAGGCACCAAATCCGTAGTGGACTCCCATAAGTTCAACGAGGCGAACCTTGCCGCCTGGATGGAAGCCAATGTCGAAGGCTATCAGGGCCCGCTGGAAGTCCGCCAGTTCAAGGGCGGCCAGTCAAATCCGACCTACCAGCTCGTCACGCCGAACAAGAAATACGTCATGCGCCGCAAGCCGCCCGGCAATCTCCTGCCCAGCGCGCATGCTGTCGATCGCGAATTCCGTGTCATCAACGCGCTTTACCCCCTCGGCTACCCGGTCGCGCGGCCCTATGGCCTGTGCATGGACGAGAGCGTTGTCGGCACGATCTTTTATGTCATGGACATGGTCGAAGGCCGCATTCTCTGGGACGGGACGTTGCCCGACTATGAACCGGCCATGCGGCACAAGATCTACGAAGCGAAGATCAAGACCCTGGCCGACCTGCACAATGTCGACTGGAAGAAGGCGGGCCTCGAAGGCTTTGGCAAGGAAGGCGACTATGTCGCCCGCCAGGTCCACCGCTGGACCAAGCAGTACAGGGCGTCGGAAACGATGCACATACCGGAGATGGAACAGCTGATCGAATGGCTGCCCAAGAACATTCCGCCGGGTGACAAGACGACCATTGTCCATGGCGATTACCGCCTCGACAATATGGTGCTCCATCCGACCGAACCGAAAGTGATCGCCGTTCTCGACTGGGAACTCTCGACCCTCGGCGATCCGCTGGCCGATTTCTCCTACCACCTGATGAACTGGGTCATGCCGCAGGGAGACGCGAGCCGCGGATCGCTGTCCGCCATTCCGGACCTCAAGGCATGGGGCATTCCGACCATGGAGGAATACGTGGCCATGTATTGCGCGCACACGGGCCGCGATGGTTTGCCGGAGCTCGACTATTACTTCGCCTATAACGCATTCCGCCTCGCGGGCATCCTGCAGGGTATCGTCGGACGTGTGCGCGACGGCACGGCCAACAGCGCCAATGCGGAATCGAACGCGCAACGGGTCGTCCCTTTGGCGCAGTTTGCGGCTCAGTACGCGCGCAAGGCAGGCATGCCGGGATAGGTCCCATTCGCATAACAAGATGATGGGGGCATGGAAGGTGGGAATTGTGCGGCGCTTGGGCATCGGCATTGCAGTGCTCGGCGTGGCCGGAGCGATAGGCTGGGGCCTGATCGGGCCGGACTGGCGTGCCTTCCTGGGCCACCAGCCCTATGGCCGGGACATTTTGTTCTGGAACCTGGACCAGCGCGATGCGGGTTTTCGTATGCTGGATCGCGTGCCGTTCATCATCAAGTCGCGCCCGGTTGCTGCGGGTGATGAGGTGCATCCACTTCCCGAAGGCGTTCCGCTGGACCTCGACATGGACATGGACGCCTACCTGGCTGCGAACCGGACGGCGGGGCTGGTCGTGGTCCACGATGGCGCTGTGCGGCTGGAGCGCTACGGGCTGGATTTCAAGCAAGACGGCCGGTGGACCAGCTTCTCCGTTGCCAAGTCGCTGACCTCGACCCTGGTCGGCGCCGCGATCGCGGATGGCGCGATCAAGAGCATTGATGATCCGGTGGCGGATTATATCGGTGAACTGCGCGGGTCGGCCTATGATGGCGTCACGGTTGCGCAATTGCTGACCATGACATCCGGCATTGCCTGGAACGAGGATTATGACGACCCGACGTCCGATGTTGCGCTTTTCGATACACAGGTGGTCGAATCCGGGAAAAGCGCGGTCGCGACCTATATGGCGACACTGCCTCGCGCGCACCCGCCGGGACAGGTCTGGAACTATTCCACCGGCGAGACCAATTTGATCGGTGTGCTCGTCAGCCGTGCGACGGGCAAGCAACTGGCCGATTACCTGTCGGAAAAGGTCTGGCAGCCCTATGGCATGCAGCAGGACGCATCCTGGCTGCTCGGCACGGACGGCAATGAGATCAGCGGCTGTTGCATTCAGGCGTCGGTGCGTGATTTTGCCCGCTTCGGCCAATTCATCCTCGATGGCGGCATGGTCGGCGGCGCGCCGGTCCTGCCGGACGGTTGGCTGGCGGACGCGACACGCAAGCAGGTCGACTATGGCGCACCCGGCGAAGGCTATGGCTACCAGTGGTGGACATGGGATGACGGCTCATTCCAGGCCGATGGCATATTCGGGCAAGGCATCTTCATTGATCCGGCGCGCAAGCTGGTCATCGCATCAAACAGCAGCTGGACATCGGCGCTGGGCGACAAGGACGGAGAGTTCGATGCGCGGAGGGATTTCTACAAGACAGTCCAGCGCGCCATTGATGCCGAGATAGTTGCCGCGGGCGGCGCACAGGACTAGCGGTGCGAGGCTTGGAAAGTGACGCGTGGTGAGGAAGATGACACTATTCACCGAAAGGAAGATCACATGAGCGAAATACTGACAGGCCCGCTTCGCGCTCCCGCACAGATGCTGCAGGAACAATCCTATGGCGGTCACAAGTCGCTGCACGATGACGCGGAAGCCGAGCGTCTTGGCATAAAGGCAGGCCCCATTGAGGGCCCGACGCATTTCCAGCAATTCGTGCCGATGCTCTACGACATATGGGGCAAGGACTGGTTCGAGCGCGGCTGCCTGTCGACGCACTTCCTGAACATGGTGTTCGAGGGCGAGAAGGTCCGCGCCTTTGTGGAGCGCCCGGCGCCAGGCGCAACCCGCGCCAAATGCTGGGCCGAAAAGGAAGACGGCACGCCCGTATTGGAAGCCAGCGCCACGCTCGGCCCGGACCATGGCGAAACGCTGCTCGAAGCGCGCATGGCCAAGCTTCGCCCCGCCGATGATCTCGTTATCCTGGCAGACATGAAAGTCGGTTTGAAGACTGACAAGGACGAACACGTCCGCATGGGCGCCGACCAGCACATGGGCAATCTTTACCCTTTCAGCCTGGCGCAGAAACTGGCTGTCATCACAGAGCCAAGCGACTGGTACAGCGACGCCAAGGCATCGCCGTGGGGCCGCCCGGTCATTCCGCTCGAAATGGTCAGCGTGCTCGCCAACTATACTGGCGGCATGGCCAACTGGCCGGTCAAGCATCCCTCCATCGGTCTCTTCGCCGATCTCGAAATGCGCATGATCGACGGCCCGCTCTTTGTTGACGAAGACTATATCCTGCGCCGTGAGGTCGTTGCGCTCTCGGCCAGCCGCCGCGCCGAGAATTACTGGATTCGCACGCGCATCTTCGATTCCACAGGCACCAGGCAGGTTGCGGAAACACTGCTCAATCACGGTGTTCTCAAAGCCAGCTACCCGCATTATCCAGCCGACAAGCTGCCGGCCTGATCCCATCACACACGACAAGGACAGCGCCTCATGAAAGGTCTCCTCTATCGCGGTGCGCGCGACATTGTATTCGACGACGCCCCGGTCCCGGAACCGGAAGACATCCGCAGCGCCATCGTGAAAATCACGGCCTGCGGTATCTGCGGGTCGGACCTCCACATCTATCAGGGGCACGGGTTTTCCGAGACCAACGGCTATTGCGTCGGCCATGAAGCGGTCGGCGAAGTCATCGAGACCGGCAGCGCCGTGTCCCGCTTCAAACCGGGCGACCGGGTGATGATCTCGGCCGCCGTCGGCTGCGGATCCTGCCCGTCCTGCATGGCGGGCAATGTTACCCAATGCGAGACGTCTGGCGCGCGATGTTACGGGCTTGGTCCCAAGCTCCAGGGCGTGCAGGCGGAATACACCATGGTTCCCGTGGCCGATTTCGGCCTTGCGAAGATTCCGGACGGCGTCACCGAAGACCAGGCCGTCCTGCTGACCGACAATCTCCCGACTGCCTGGTTCGGCCTCAAGAATGCCGACATCAAGCCCGGCAGCACCGTGGCGGTCGTCGGGTGCGGCCCGATCGGCCTCATGGCCGTTGAGGGCGCGTTCCTGATGGGCGCCGCCCGCGTCTTCGCGGTCGATCTCGTGCCCGAGCGCCGCCAGCTTGCGGAAGAGATCGGCGCCACCGCCTTCGATGCCAGCGATGCACGCGACCGGATCACCGAACTCACGTCAGGCCGCATGTGCGACAGCGTCGTCGAATGCGTCGGCGCCGACGCCGCCATCCACCTGTCGATGAAACTCGCACGCAATGCCGGCACCGTGTCCTGCATCGGCGTCAACCAGACCATGGACTTCAAGTTCCCGATGGCGCTGGCTTTCATCAAGGGCCTCACCTTCCGGACAGGCACCTGTTCGGTCCCGGCCCAATGGCCCGAACTGATCCCGCTCGTCCAGGCCGGCAAGCTGCGCCCCGAGCGAACCGTCACCCACCACATGCCCCTGTCCGAAGGGGCCGAAGCCTACCGCATGTTCGACGCCCGCGAGAACGGCGCCATGAAAATGATCCTGAAGCCCTGAGAAAGGCCACCCCGATGAAAAACGCGCTTTTGAAATCCCTCGCCGTCTCTGCCGCCTGTATCGTCGCGGCGGGCGTCGCCAGTGCGCAGGACGCCACGATCCACGCGGGTCACGTCCTGGCCGTACCGGGCGAAGGCTATCTCACGCAGCAGACGATCAACGTGAAAGACGGACGCATCGTCTCCATCCAGCCGGGCTACAAGTCCGGCAGGAAGGGCGTACCGGTCATCGACCTCAAGTCCGCCTATGTCGTGCCCGGCCTGATCGACAGCCATGTCCACATCACCAGCGAGAACGGCCCCGAAGGCCGACTCAAGGAGTTTACCGATTCCTCCGTCGATACGGCTTTCGACGGTGCGGCTTACGCCCTCAAGACGCTCGAGGCGGGTTTCACCACGGTGCAGGATGTCGGCGGGTCCAATGAATCCGTCTTCGGCCTGCGCGATGCCATCGCCCGCAGCGCCGTGCCGGGCCCGCGCTTGCGCGCCTCCGGGCAGGCGATTTCCATCACGGGCGGCCATGGCGACGTGAACGGCTATTCCTCGCCGGTCATGAAACTCTTCACCGGCACCAATATCTGCAATGGCGCCGACGATTGCCGCCGCGCCGTGCGCCAGCAGGTCAAGGAAGGCGCCGACATCATCAAGATCACGGCGACGGGCGGCGTCCTGTCCAACACGTCCGCCGGTCTCGAACAGCAATTCACCAATGACGAACTCGTCGCCATCGTCGAAGCCGCCCATGCCATGGGGCGCCAGGTCACCGGTCACGCCCACGGCAAGGCCGGCATTGACGCCGCCCTGCGCGCCGGCATCGATTCGATCGAGCACGGCACCTATCTCGATGACGAGACGATCGCGCTGTTCAGGGAACACGACGCCACGCTCGTCCCGACCGTCCTCGCTGGCGTCACTGTCACGGGCTGGACCAACGAGCCCTGGCTGCCCGAAGCGTCGCGCAAGAAAGCCGCCATTGTCGGCCCGCTGATGCTCGACATGTTGCGCCGGGCCCGTGAAGGCGGCGTCAACGTCGCGTTCGGCACCGATACCGGCGTGTCCCGCCATGGCGACAATGCGAAAGAGTTCGCCCTTATGGTCGAGGCCGGGTTCACGCCGGAGGCTGCCATTCGCGCGGCCACGGTGATCGCGTCGAAACATCTCGAAATGGAGGCGGACATCGGCACGCTCGAGGCCGGCAAATATGCCGATCTCGTTGCCGTCACAGGCGATCCGCTCAAATCGGTCACCGAGCTGGAATCGGTTGATTTCGTGATGAAGGGCGGGGTCGTCTACAAGACCCTCAACTAGGCGGCACGACGCGATTCTGGCCCGGAAAATGCATCGCCCTCGCCTAATCCGCGAAGCATTTTGACATTGCGGGGCAAAGGATCGAAAATTGGGCATGCTAAAACTCCACGCCTCGCTACGTTGCGTCGTCGCCTCAACGGCCCTGATCGGCCTCGCGGCCTGCGGCGGCAATGAGACGGCTGACATGGCCGCCACCGCCGACGCCCCGGCCAGCCATGGCGACGAATGCATCACCATCGCCGAAGGGATGTATCTCTTCGAGAACGGCAAGTTCACGGCTGCTGCAGCGCCCCAGCCGCAAATCGTCGAACGCGTAACGCGGGCGTCCACCGGGTGGGTCGGCGGCATCGAGACGGCTTTCACAGCTGCCGGTTACCCATGGCTGGGGCTGGTGGTACGTGAGAATGTCGCAACGCTGACAGGCTTGGCGCCGGATGCCGACACCAAGCGACGTGCCCTCGAAATCGGAACGGGCGCCCTGCAGGCGGACCCTGTCGGGTCCACCGAGATCACCTTGGTCGTCGACGGCATTGGCGTCGAAAGCGGCGAACGCGGTCCGGGTGAAAGCCTCGCGGCCCTCGCCCGGGGCGTCATCACTCAGGATTCCTGCCAGCTGGCGCTCAACCAGGCCATGGACGGCCAGAAGATCCAGTTCCCGACCAATCGCGGCGACATTTCACCGGTCAGCATGGGCCTTCTGGATGCCGTCGCCGGGATTGCCATGCTCTGCGACGAATATGCCGTCGAGATCGGCGCCCACACGGATTCCCGCGGGTCGACCGAATACAATCAGGTCCTGTCGCAAAAGCGCGCCGATGCCGTTCGCCACTACTTGCTGGAAAAAGGCGTTTCGATCGACCAGCTGACAGCTGTCGGTTATGGCGAGAGCGTCCCGCTGGACACGGCGGAGACGTACGAGGCCTGGGGCCGCAACGCCCGCACCGAATTCAGGATTTCCCGCCGCCCCTGAGGTGCTTCAGATACTGAGAACAAGCCCGGTCGCCGGGCTGACCTTGCCTTCGAGCGTATCGTGCCAGGCCGTGTCGATGGCATCCCTGCCGGAACGGGCCTCCGGCGTTACAAACGCAGACGACGCGCGATAGAACGACGTGAGCGACGTGCCGAGCCGTTTGTTCAGGACATCCGCCCCCAGCACCTTGGCGCGCTCCGCCGCATAGGTCGGCACGAAGAAGAATTCCGGTTGCGGGTCAGGCAGGCTGATCGGCGCGCGGTTGCCTTCCCAGTCTGTCACACCGATGACAAGGCTGCGCACCAGGCGGTCCTTGAGAGCATTGTGCACATCTGCCGTCAGCGACGGGCGTCCGAGGAAGTCGACAAAGGCCGTCAGGCCGCGCGCATGCATGCGGTCGACCTGGTCATAGGTCTGCGTGCGGGCGTACAGCCCCGTACTTTCGACATAGGCAACATTTCCCGGTGATGTCAGCGCAACTGCCTCGACAACGCCGCGCGCCTTCAGGCAATGCGCCAGCGCCATGGCCGTCTTTGACGATGCACTGGAAATCACGACCGTTTCCGGCACCGGATCGCCGGTCTCCATCAGGCAGTCGTCAATCATCCAGCCCGTCGTGAACAGGGGCCGGAACAGCATCTGCTGCGCTTCGAACGCGGCGTCATAGGTCGGGTCGGCGGCAGTGAAAATGTACGTGCTGTAGATCGGCGCCAGGTCCCGCCGGTGTGGAACGCCGTCCATGAAGCTTTCCTTGCCGACGCGCACAGGCTGAACATCCACCGTGTCCGAGATCGGCAGGTAGCCATAGACGCGGCTGCCGACATCTACGCCCGCAGCCTTGGACTCGATAATGGTCGCAAAGCCCCAGACAGGCACGCGGCCGAACTCGGGTGAACTGGCCGGGAAGAAGTCCCAATATTTCATCGCCTCGCCGAACGTCGCATAGGTCACGTTGTTCGCCGTGAGCGCGAAGGCGTCGACGCGCAGCCGCGCCATGCCGTCGGCAAGGTCTGTGACAGGCGCATCGGCCCAGTGGCAGTCGCGAAGGTCATCGCGCTTGATCAGGTAGTCCATGTCTCGCGTCCCCTTAGTCTTTCCGCATGAAAGCGCCGATTCGCGCCTGCATGTCAGGCCCGACGCCCTCATTCTTGAGGATTTCCCATTGCAGGCCGGAATCCATGTCGCGCGCATCTGTTGCTTCGAGCAACCGCTTGTTGGCAGCGTGCGAGAAGGGTGAGTTTGCCAGGATCTGCCGCGCCATGGCATCGATCGATTCATCGAACTCCGCCGCCGGCACGACCTGTTCGGCCAGCCCGATCCGCAACGCCTCAGCTGCGCCGATCATTTCCGCCGTGAACATCAGCCGCTTGGCGGTGGCGATGCCAACGCGCCGGGGCAGGCGCTGGCTCATGCCCCAGATCGGGGTCAGCGCCCATTTCGCGTGCGTGTCGCCAAATTTGGCATTGTCCGCAGCAATGATGAAATCCGCTGCCAGCGCCACTTCCAGTGCGCCCGTATAGCAATGGCCATGCACCGCCGCGATGACGGGCTGGGGCAGCGTTTCCAGCATTCGCAGCGTCTCGGAATGCCAGCCGGGGGAGGGCACCTTCTCCCCTTCCGCGATATCGCCCAGGTCATGTCCGGCAGAGAAACACCGTCCGGCGCCGCGCAGCACGACGCAGCCGATCGTGTCATCCTTTTTCAGGTCAATCACATGCCCGCGCAGTTCCCTGAAGACACCGACCGTCAGCGAATTCAGCTTGTCCGGTCGGTTCAGCGTCAGGATCGCCAGCCCGTCACGGTCTTCCCGTGTGACAAGCGCGCTCATGCCGGTTTGCCCAGATCGACTGTCAGCGACGAAATCGCATGCACGAAATTGCTCGGCGCAATCGACTGCTCGCCGGTCCACGCAATGTCGGGGAAACGGCCCAGTATCTGCCGGTAGGCGGCATCCAGCTGCATGTTCGCCACCCGCTGGCCAAGGCACACATGCGGCCCGTGGCCAAAGGACAGGTGATCCTTCGCATTCGCGCGCGTAATGTCGTACGTATCCGGATTGTCGAACTTCGCCGCATCGCGATTGGCCGAGGCATAATACATCACCAGCTTCTCGCCCTCGCCGATGGGCTGGCCGCCCAGCTCTGTGTCCTGCGTCGCCGTGCGGCGCATATAGGTCACCGGGCTCACCATGCGGATCGACTCGTGCACGAAGTTCGGGAACAGGCTGCCATCGGCCATCAGCTTCGCCTTCTGCTCCGGGTTCTGTGTCAGCAGCTTCATCGTGCCCGACAGTGAGTTGCGCGTCGTATCATTGCCCGCAAAAACGATCAGCAGCCACGACCCGTCGAGGAATTCCGGTGACAGCGGCTTGCCGTCGATTTCCACGTTCGCGATCGCGCTCAAGAGGTCCGGTTGCGGATTCTTGCGCCGCTCGGCCAGCAGGGACCGGCCATATTCGAACATGGCCTGGATCTCGTTCATGAAATGGGTGATCTGCTCCATCGACACATTGCCGAGGCCTTCCTGCTGCGCCTGGAACTGCGACTGTTCGAGGAAGTGCATCCAGTGCACGAGTTTCGGCCGGTCAGCAGGCGGCACCCCCAGGATCTCGCACAGCGTGAACAGCGGCAGCTCGGCTGAAAACGTCTCCACCATGTCCACGACGGGGCCCTGTTTCGCCATCGCATCGAGCAGCGTGTCGACATGCGCCGATACACGCTTGCGTAGCTCGGCCACGAAATCCGCCCGGAAATAAGCCATGTGTTCCATGCGCAGGGGCGTATGGTATGGGCGGTCCAGGTTGATCAGCGAGTTCAGCGAGGACGAATGCAGCAGCGGATGGCGCGGAGTGCCTTCCATGCCGTAATTCATCAGGATACCGCCTTTTTGCGACGAGTAAGTCGCCGGGTCCAGCTCCACCTTTTTAACAAGGTCATACGAGGAGATGGCCCAGAATCCCGCGCCATGGGTCTCGGGATGCCACATGACCGGCGCCTTTTCCCGCATTGTCGCGAAGGCATCGAATGTATAGCCGCCATTGTCAGAGAAAACGGTGGCGGATGTCAGGTCCACGGGTGGTTCCAGGTCATACACGGGCTTGCTGTGCGGCGTGATGGGCGGTTGCTCGACCTGATAGGTTTCGGTGACGTTCTGGAATCCCATATCCAGTCCTCCTTTGATTGTTTCCTTCGGGCCGCCGTTCGCCTCGTTTCGCGGGCAAACCTTGCAGGCCGGACTAGAACTTGTAGCGGACCGGTATCGATTTCGGTCCGCCCACGAAGTTCGCCTTGATGAAGGTCGGGTCGCCAGCCAGCTCGAACGACTTGATCCGGCTGAACAGCTCTTCGTAGATGATCTGCATTTCGAGGCGCGCCAGGTGCATGCCCAGGCACATGTGCCCGCCATGGCCGAACGAGATCAGCTTGTTCGGGCTGCGATCGACCTTGAACTTGAACGGGTCCTCGAAAACCTCTTCGTCGCGATTGCCGGACGGATAGCAGAGCAGCAGGCTCTCGCCTTCCTTGATCGTCTTCCCGCGCATCTCATAGTCGGCATGGGCCGTGCGCATGAAATGCTTCACCGGCGTTGTCCAGCGGATCGCTTCGTCGACCGCCGTCCGGGCCATGCCCTTGGGGTCGCCCATCATCTTTTTCAGTTGTGCGCGGTCCTGCAACATCGCCAGCACGCCGCCACCGGTCGAGGCGCTGGTCGTGTCGTGTCCCGCCGCAGCCGTGATGATGTAATAGCTCATCGCCTCCAGCTGGCCGATCGGCTCGCCATCGACCATGCCATTGGCAATCACGGTCGAGACGTCATCGCGCGGATTGGCGCGGCGGTCTGCCGTGATCGCGGTGAAATACATGAAGAACTCAGCAAGCGTCTGCTGGATCGAGGCGAGACCCTTCTCGACGTCGCGTTCTTCAAGCGCGTCCTTGTTGCGGCTGAGGTCCTCATCCTGCGCGCCGAAAATCTCCTGCGTCAGTTTCAGCATCATCGGCTCGTCGGATTCCGGCACGCCCAGGATCTGCATGATCACGCGCAGCGGGTAGTGCAGGGCAATGTCGCGCTGGAAGTCGCATGTCCCGCCCAGGTCTTCCATCCGGTCGACAAACTGCTTCGCGATGGCCCGCACGCCGTCTTCGCGCTTCTTAACGTTCTGCGGCATGAACCATTCCTGGGTCAGGTGGCGCAGCTTGAAGTGCAGTGGGTCATCCAGCTGGACGAGGGTCTTCAGCAGGTGCGGCTGGCCATATTCGCCATACACCTTGTCCTCGGTATGCTTGTAGGACAGCATTTCCCGTTCACCATTGGTGAACAGCTGGTTCTGGCGGCTCACTTCCATGATGTCGGCATGTTTGGTCACGGCCCAGAAGGGACGGAAATCTTCCGGCTCGCACCAGGCCAGCGGATCCTCGGCGCGCAGTTGCGCGAAGGCCGCGTCCAGTGTCGGCTGGTCGGCATAGACCGCCGGATCGACAATCTGGTTGCACGTTGCAGCCGCCGCCGCACTCATTGACCGGCCCGGATCCATTTTGGTCTCAGGCGGGGTGGCAAGCGCGGTGTCGGCCATGATGCTCTCCGAATGTTATTTTTTGGGTCTGCGTTTCCTGTCACCAAGTCTAGCTGAACCGGGCCGGGTGCCAAGGCGTGACTTGGCGGCAGGTGCTGCGCGTTTCGGCGCTTCCGGTTGGGGTCGGTTGGATTCCGCGATCATCGTTCCGACCGCTTCCAGCATCAGTTCCGGGGGCACCTCTTCCACCGCACCGGGACGCAGGTCGCCCAGCTCGAACGGGCCGTAATTGATGCGGATCAGGCGATTGACCATCAGGTTCACCGCTTCGAGCGCCCGGCGCACTTCGCGCTTCTTGCCCTCGGTCAGGGTCACGGTCAGCCAGGAATTGGCGCCGTTCTCGCGGTCGAACACGGCTGTGATCGGGGCATAGTCGACCCCGTCCACCGTCATCCCGGCGGCCAGGTCGGCAATCTTGTAATCCGTCACCGTGCCCTGTGCGCGCACCCTGTAGGTCCGCTCCAGCGCGTTCTTGGGCAGTTCCAGGGCCCGGGCCAGTTCGCCGTCATTGGTCAGCAGCAGCAGGCCTTCGGTGGTCAGGTCGAGCCGTCCGACAGTCACGACACGGGGCAGGGACTTGGGGAACTCGTCGAAGATGGTCCGGCGGCCTTCGGGGTCATGGTTGGTGCTGATCAGGCCGGACGGCTTGTGATAGCGCCACAGGCGCGTGGGTTCCGGCGCGCTGACAATATTGCGGCCCACCTTGATCGTCTCGCGGCCGGTCACCTTGAAGGCCGGAGAGGTCAGCTTCACGCCGTTCACGATCACGTCGCCTGCTTCGATCATCCGCTCGACTTCGCGTCGCGATGCAATTCCGGCGCGGGCCAGGTATTTCGCGATACGCTCGCCTTCGCTCCAGTCGGGCTCGGCCAGTGTCTTCGGGCTGTGTCCGGTCGGTTTCCGGGCTTTGTCCGTGCTTTTTTTCGGGGTGTTCTGGGGGCGCGAACCGGGCTTTGCCTGGCGCGAGCGGCCCGTCTCTCGACGCTCCGTCATGTGTCTGTCTTTCCGTTTGGTCCTACAGGAAGTGCAGGATGGGGGCTGCAATAGCAAGTCCGACAAGGAATTCCATCATTATCCACACAGGGATCATGCCGTTTGACCGGTTCTTCTCGCGATCCAGCACCAGCGACACGGTCCGCCCGAACGCTGCGCCGACCCAGCCTGCTGCCAAAGGCAACACGACCAGCACGCTCAACAGGTTCACGTCACTCCTCGACACGGTCAGCAACAAGGCCGCCGTCATCAGGTGCGAGAACATGAACAGGCCGCCAAATGTCGCCCGGAATTCCGAATACCCGCCCGGCTTCTCCGGATCCGGGTCCGCCACCAGCCGCACAATTCCCGAGGCCCAGGACGGCGAAATCAGCGCGGTCGTCCCCAGCCCGGCCCCGAATGCCAGCACGATCAGCGAAATGATTTCCCCATAATGCATGTTATGTCCTCTTCTCTTGCCACCCAACCTAGGGCGTTTGGAGAAAAAGCGTAGGGCCCTCAGCCCGAATCCTGACCCGAAGACACGTTTCTCCCGTTTGCGACGGTCCGGCAGTATCCCGCCGGACGCGGCTCACTTAAGAATGGGGGCGGGCCGGGGCAGCCTGGCGCGGCGCCCGATTGAAGGAATGGCAATGGAACTGGTAATCTTTCTCTCGAGCATGGTTGTGTTTGCCACGTTTGCGCTCATGCCGCTCGCCCGAAAGTCCGGTGCCCCCATTCTCCTCATCGTGCTCGGTGTCGGCATGCTCCTCGGCGTGGACGGTCCCGGCGGTATCCGCTTCTATAGTTTCCAGACGGGCTTCGACCTCGGGAGCTTTGCGCTTGCCATCATCCTGTTCGCGGGGGGGCTCGAGACAGAGCGAGGCATGTTCCATAACGCGCGCAACTCATCTGTCATGATGGCCACACTCGGCGTCCTCGTGACGGCGCTGATTGTCGGCCTGTTCGCAAGCTTTGTTCTCGGCATGCCTCCGGTTGTCGGCCTGCTGCTCGGCGCGACGGTGGCATCGACCGATGCGGCCGCAACTTTCCTGCTCATCCAGCAAAGCAAGGCGGGCATCAGTGAGCGCGTGAAGAACACGCTCGTGCTGGAATCCGGTCTCAACGATCCGATGGCCATTTTCCTCGTTGTGTCGCTCACCGCCGTGGTCAATGGCGGGCCACCGGAATCCCTGCAGGAAGTTGGCGGGTTCCTGGCATTCCTCGCCAGCCAGATCGGCATCGGCCTGATCGGCGGCATTTTCGGCGGCCGGGTCCTGACCCTCATCATCGACCGGATGACGCTACCCAATGGCACCTATCCCGCCATGGCGCTGTCCGGCGCGCTGGCCATCTATGCCGCCGTCGCGCTGCTGGGTGGCAGCGGATTCCTGGCCGTCTACATTGTTGGCATCGTGATCCGGAACCGTCTGATACGGCCCCTCGACAATATCCTGAACTTCAACGAGGCGCTGCAATGGATCAGCCAGATGGCGCTGTTCCTGATGCTCGGCCTGCTGGTGGCGCCGAGCCACCTCCTGAAGGATATCTGGGCCGCGCTGGCCATTGCCGGGGTCCTGATGTTCATTGCGCGGCCCCTGGCCGTGATGATCAGCGTCGGATGGATGGGGTTCTCCGTACGCGAGAATATCTTCCTCAGCTGGGTGGGGCTTCGCGGCGCGGTCCCGGTCCTGCTGGCGATCTATCCCGTCATCACGCCCGGACCGGTGACCATCGAATTTTTCAATGGCGTCTTCGTCATCGTCGTGGTGTCGCTCATCGCGCAGGGCTGGACCATCGCGCCACTCGCCAATTTCCTCAAGCTCAACGACGAGGCTGCGCAGGACGCCGACCTCGAGGCGGACGTCGAGACCTAGCCGGCCAGCTCTGTCAGCAATGTGTGCCAGTGCTCCAGTGCGCCGGGAATCGAATCCACGGGCACCCGCTCGTTCAGGCCGTGGGCATAATCGTCCGAGGGTTTCATGAAGATGCCGGAGACGCCATAGCTCGGAATGCCTTCGGCGCGGAAGAACAGGCTGTCCGTCGCACCGGCGGACATTTGCGGGATGATCGGTAGCCCGGGCGCTTGCCCGTCGACAGCCTTGCGGACGGCGGCCATCACGACCGCGTCGAGCGGTGAGGAGTCGCTTGAATGGCCGGCGATGGGCAGGCTCACGGTCGCCCCCTTACCGGCGATATCCTGCAGCTTTTGCAGGATATCTTCCGGCGAGACACCGGGAAAGATACGGCAATTGACGTTGGCGGAAACATGCTGGGGCAGGGCATTCTGCGCATGGCCGCCATTGATCATCGTGGCGACGCAGGTCGTGCGGATCTGGCCGACATATTCGGGCTCCTTGGACAGCCGGGCGTCTGCGGCAGGGTCGGACGGATCGTCCGCAAACCGGGCCATGGCTTCGCCGAGGTCTCCCGGCGTCTGCTTGGCGGTCTCGCGGAAATAGCCGAGCGTCACGTCACTCGTCTGGACCGGGAACTCATAGGCGCCGATGCGTTCGAGGACGCCGGCCATGTCGACAATCGCATTCGTGCCGGTCGGCCGGCTCGAATGGCCGCCAGGATTGGTGATGACGATTTCATAGTCGGCATAGGTCTTCTCGCCGGCCTGGATGCTGTAGTAGCGCGGGGTGCCGTCATCACCGAGCGTGCCGCCGCCGGCATCGGCATTCAGCACCATGCGTGCGCCCTTGAAGCGCGGGGCAAGCTCGGCAGCGGTGGCCTGCGATGTCTCCTCATCCCCCGTCAGGACAAGGGTGATGTCATGCTCCGGTACAAAGCCTTCGCGCTTCAGGCGGATCAGCGTCGTGACCAGCATGGTCAGGCCATACTTGTTGTCGAGCACGCCGCGCCCGTAGAAATAGGTGCCGTCGGTCTCCATCTTGAACGGGTCGCGCACCCAGTCGGCCGGGTCGGCCTCGACCACGTCCATATGCGCATTCAGCACGATCGGGGGCGCCCCGTTGCGGCCCGCATAGTGCGCCATCAGGACCGACGTGTCGCCGAAGGGCTCGATCGCCACGTCTTCTTCTGCAAAGCCGCCCGCGATCAGTTCACCCTTCAGGTATTCGGCATAGGCCGGCACCTTGCCGCGCCCCGCCACTGTATCGAACGCCACCGATGCGCCCAGTATCTCGACGGCTTTATCCACATCCACGGGATCTGCCGCCGCCGTCACCGGCGCGGACACGCAGCCCACGAGAATCAATGTGGCAAGGCTCGTCAGGATTCGGTGCGTCATGTCTGGTCAATTCTTCCTTGGGGCGGCGTCTCTTGAAGAAGCGGATTACTGGGCGTCGCGGTTGGTGGCCTGAAGCCGAAGCGGTTCAGTGAATAGGTGTGGTCCGCTCCACCCGGCGCGTCAATATCGCATTCCGGCCCGGTCGCCGCGGCGCGCCGGGCATCCGGCATCCATCGACGACGATAGAGTCTCCCGGCCCCATGCCTGCTTGTGTACGAAAAAGGCACAGCCCTTGCACAGCAAAATGCCAAACTTGGCAAAAAGGGCGGTTCAGCCACGATGAGCGCACCAAAAATCAGTATATCCCACCTGACATCCGAGGTGCCGGACTATTACGCCATCTCGCTCCTGTCCAAGGCATGGCGCGAGCAGGGGCTGGACGTTGAATTCGCCCGCGAATACGCCGATGATGCCCAGATATGCATTCTCCACCATGACAAGACACGCTTGCGCAAGGACGGGATTCCGGTTGCGCCAAACGGGGCAAAATCGCTCAATGGCGACGTGCTCGACATTTCCAAGCGCCTGTTTTCGACTCTCCAGCTAACCCCGCAATCCGACTGGAACGGCCCGGTCATCATCAAGTCCGATCTCAATCATTTCGGCCTGCAGGACGGCGACGGCGCCCGATCCGACCTCGTGTCACGCGTGCGCAGGCGTCTGGCGCGCCATTCGTGGCGCTGGGCCCGGATGCTTCCGGAGAAGCACTATCCTGTCCTGCCATCCCTGAATGACGTGCCGAACTGGGTCTGGAATGATCAGGACCTCCTCGTCGAGAAATTCCTGCCCGAATATTCCGATGACGGTCTCTATTGCGTGCGCGGATGGATATTCTTTGGCGATCAGGGCTATGCCTATCGCAGCCTGTCCACCGACCCGATGGTCAAGGCAGCCTCGGTGGTCCGCAGCGAATTTCTCGATGATGTGCCGGCTGAACTGGTCGCGCTGCGCAAGCAGATGAAGTTCGATTTCGGCAAGTTCGACTATGTCGTGCACGATGGTGTGCCGATCCTGCTCGATGCCAACAAGACCCCGACCTATCCCACATCAGACGGTACCCCGACGCCAAGGACACGGCTGTTGGCCAAAGGCATCGAGGCCTTCCTATGACCCAGCTTGCAAGCCTCACCAAATCCCTCGTCCCGCTGATGCCGCTGTTCGATCCAGGCGTGGCCTTTGCGGCCCGCACGGACCTGCGCCAGACGCGCATGATCGGATTCACCGCCTTCGCGCTCGACAGTGTCACCAACGTCCTCCTGGGCCTGCTCAACGGCATGCCGACCGTCCGCCACATATGCGGCGTCACGGATGAAGGCCTCGCCGTGCTCGAACGGGCGGGCCTTCATGTCGACGAAGACATGCGGACATTCGAGACCGCTGCCCAGGCCAAGCGCCGCACGAAGGAACTGATCGAGGAAGGCTACAAGCTCGCCTGGCCCTATCCGCTCCCCGTCGCGACCTATCCGGCCAAGGCCCAGCTCGTCTCGCGCGACCTGTGGCGCCAGCTCAACAACAAGAAAAACCTTGCCGACATCGTTCCGGCAAAACACCTGCCGGATCGCCGCATCGTTCCGCTCGATGACCCTGCTGCGTACACGTTCGATGGTCCGGTCTTCCTCAAATCGGGCACGTCCGAGGCCACCGGAATCGGCTATGCCGTCCGCCACTGCACGACCGAGGCGGAATTCCTCGCCGCCTTTGACAGCCTCAAGGCGCTCGGAGACGCCAGCGACGTGATCGTCGAAAACGACATGGACGTCGTCTCCTGCTGGTGCGTCTCGCTTGTCCTGTCGGACACGGGCGTGCGCTATGCCGGCGCGGCGGAGCAGTTATTCGAACAACCCGGCAAACAGTCCGGCAGCTCCATCGATCCCGCCAATCCCTTTCCGAAAGCGGCCATCGCTCTGGCCAAAAAAGTCGGCGAAGCGGCGCGCGCCCTCGGGTTCCGCGGTGTCGCCGGTCTCGACATCGGCCTCACGACCGACGGACGACTTATCGTGTTCGATCCGAATTTCAGGATCCAGGGGTCGACCGCCCAGGTCATGCTGCACGGCTCGGCCGCAAAGCGGTCCGGCCTGCCGGTGTCGCAAGCTGCCAGCTTCAACAGTTCACTGAACATCCGGCAATTGGCCCGCGCGATTGGCGGCGCGGTCGACGATGGCTGGTATGTGCCCGTTCGCCTGATCGATGGCGCCCGTCATCCCGAACCGCCATCCAATTCCACCCTGACCGGCTTCGTCCTCGGCAAGACCCCGGCCGACGCCGCCCGCCGCCGCACCCAACTGGGCAAACTGCTCGGCGTCTCCTGAGGCATTTCTTGGTCAGACTGGCAAAGTCATCGGACGAGAAGGGGCGCCACACGGACATCGGCTGTGGGTGCAAAAGCGGTCATAAGAAATTGAGGTCAAGTGGCCGTCATTGGCCCTTACTCCCTCTTCGTATTGTTATTCTGGAACGACCGGATTGAAGAAAGACGGTCGCGGCTAGTGTCCAAATGTCTGCCCTCCCACCACTTCCGTTTGGGCTCTGCATTCGCGACAATGAACAAGCACGATGGACCGCTACCTTCGGAAGTTAAGCGCTAGATCTTTGAGTCTTAATCTGATCCTACAAACTCGAAATCCGGCTTACAGTCAGGCGGATACACCCACGCCGGCTTACGTCCTTCGCGCAAATTCTCGAAACGCCTAAGTTCGAGCTTAGGTATTTTAACCTTTGCGAGAAGTTCCTGAAGGAACAAGTTATAGTCGGCATGCTTCTTCGCGTTGATCCCGACAAGAATCACTGGGCGTAATTGTGGGTCGCGATCGGTCTTAGATTCTCGTGCAGACCCTCGATACATACCAATATCCAATCCAACCGCTTGCGTATGAGTGCGATTGGCGAACATGCCATTTAGCCCGGTGCAGAGAGCCCCGGCTCTCAGTCGAGATATGTTGGGGTGGGCGTCGCCGGTATTCGATTCCAAGCCCAGCCCGGCGACGAGATCAAACTCACCAAGCTTATCGACTGCTTCGGGCGACTTGAGGTGGCGCCACAAGTTGACGTCTGTTTCGTCGTCCAATTCAACAAACAGATTGTTTTCGCCATACTCCCAAAATGCGACGCCATCAAAAATATGGACGATTACCACCAGAGTTTCGTCAGCGGTTTTGGGGTCGAAAACGTAGATCTCGCGAGTTGATGTCTGTAGCGATCCGATGCGGTCGGTACCTGTGCCGTACACCGCTATCTCTCCAGAGCTTAGAGAAACCCGCTCTACATCCGCCAGCCGTCGGCTGATTTCGTTTATCTTGTGATTAGTTTCACACTTACTTTGACCGAACCGGAGACGAGTTCCGAGGTCGCAAATGATCCGGTCGTACGTCTCGAATGAAGACTTAACTGCATCGTGCATGCGTTCGCCAAATTCATCTAAGGCAGCCTTCGCTTCGATGGCCTCCTGCTTAGACGTGTCGAAATCAGATTCCAGCCGGGTGAGGGATCTTTGCAAAAATATCGGCGCAGCAACCATCGTGAGAGCTAAGAGTGCGATCCACAGCTGCCGTGTCCAAGATATCTTGAAGTAGCCAATATCATCGCCCAGGCTGAGTTTGCCGTTTATTGCGATCAGTAGAGGCTGTATGTTCGCAGCCAGTAACGTACCGATCAAGACTGCTACAGCGATCCAAGCTCCTAACATCAGCAAATTGCCCTTGGTCAAGCTCATGGCGCATCCGGTTGGGCATCATATGCCATGACTATGTTCAACCCCGTATTGAAAGTCAGTTTCGGATAAACTTTAACCGATTCCGGCGACTAGCACCAATAATTCAATTGTTGCGGCTGCGCTGTCTCATCCGTGCTGATCGACTTGAGATTGCGGAACTCATGGCGCGTCACCTTGGAATCGGTGCGAAACTCCCCGTTCGGCCTCGTGGCCTCGGCGATTTAAACGCTAACAGCACGGCACTGTTCCGTGGCTAGGTTTTATCAGTTAAAGAGGGCACGCGCTGCGTGCGCGTTGGCTTAGGGGGGGCAGCGCAACTGTGAATTCACTTTGGAAGCTTTTGATCTCCGCGGGGGTTTGTGCGGCTTTCTTCGCATCCGACGCGACTGCTGAACCCTATAACTTCATGGGTCGTAATTTCTGTCTGACTGAAGATGCTAGAACGATGACTCGCGAGGGCGCCCCCTACGCGAGTGGAGTCAACAACGCCCCGAAATCGTTTCGTCTCACTTTTGGGCCAGTCAAAGACAAAGACGTGTTCGCCGCCGAAGTCGAAGGCAGCGACCTGCCTATAATCAACGGCCAATACACCTCCACTGCGAAACAGCCCGGTTTGTTGGTCAAGGATTTTGGCGTTGGGTTCGCGTGGGCATTGATGTCTACTGGCGAAGTGAATTTTATCGTGCCGGCAACTACGGGCGAAGAGGAGACGCCCGTTTGGCTAACGGTATCGGCTCAATGCTATAAAGCCGATGGGTGACGCTCTGCACGTTGGGTGCCCAAACTCCTCTTTTCAGCATGGCCAAGTTTCTATGAAGTTTCTGGGAACAACCGAAATAAGGCAGATCAGGCTGTTATATTTGCGAAATCCGGATCGGCTGTCGAGATGGCGATTAGAGAAATTGAACGCCCTAAATATAAAGCAACAGAAATAGCGCAAATTATGCGAGATGAGGGGTATGCGGACTTCACAGTTCAAGGAAAGAACGGTTTCGTTTCGATCTGGAAGGTGATGGATGCAAAGAAACCCGGAAAAGGGTTTGGTGTAGAAGTCGCTGGTCGTTGGCTTTAGTACGAACGCATGATTGGCGAAGTTCGCGCCGAGTTACAGAAGCGCGTCGAAAATGCCGTCTAGAAAACGAAACTAAATTTCAAATTGGTGTGGTTCAGTTAAAGCGCTAACGGCTGCTTTCGGGATGATGCGGACCCCCAGCCCCTAAATCACGCCCGCTTCGCGCCAGGCGTCTTTCGGCCAGCGGCGGTGTTGCCAGAACCATTGGCCGGGCTCGGCGCGCACGCAGGCTTCGAGGAATGTGTTGATCCGCTCCACGGACCTCAGGATGTCGGCCTCCGTGTCGCCGGTATCTTCGGGAATGAACGGTTCGTGGATTTCCACCCGGAACCGGGCCGGGCCGGTGCGCACGGTCGAGACCGGCACGATCGGCACGCCGTATTTCAGCGCCAGCCGCGTCGGCCCCTGCGCCGTCATCGCCTCATGGCCGAAGAAGGGCGCAGCGACGCCTTCGCGGAATTTCTGGTCGTTCATCAGGGCAATCGGCGCGCCGCGTGCCAGTGCCCGCATCAGTTCGCGCGTGCCAATGCCCTTCGGCGCGGCGGTGCCGGTGCCATAATCGTGGCGCAGCCTGTTGATACGCCGGTCGATGTGCGGGTTGTTCAGCGCCCGGTAGGTCATCACCGCGTGCGGGATGCGCTTGCAGATCGCCGCCGGCATGATTTCCCAATTGGCGAAATGGCCGGAAATGAACACCGCCCCCTTGCCGCTGGCATTGATCGCATCCAGCCGCTCGACGCCGACCACCTCGACCCGCCCGCTCGTATAGGGGTCGATGGCCGGCAGGTGGGGCAGTTCGCCCGCCGTGCGCCCCGCGCTCTCCCACGCCGCCAGCGCCGTGCGGTTGATCTCGGCCTCGCTCCAGTCCGGGAAGGCCAGCTTCAGGTTGCGTACCGTGGTCTTGTGCTGTGACAGGCGCGGGCCGATCCTTTTCATCAGCCAGCCGCCAAAGTCAGACGCCCTGTCCGGCCCCAGCAGCTTCATCGGCCACCAATAGACAACGTCCCAGGCAATCGTCTCCAGCCGCCAGAGTATCCGCTGCCCCAGCGAGGCGCGGTTATCGATGTCCTTCGGGCGGACATAGGCGGGAGGCGTGTCGGTCATGTCAGGGCAGATGTGATGATCGGGGCCAGCAGCGCGTCAAGCGCGCTCGCCTCTTCAAAGCGGGCCGCGACCGGAAAGGCAAGCACGCGCTGCTGTTCGGCCTGCGGCAGGCGGACGTGGTCCTTCGTCGTCGTGATCAGCCGCGCGCCATGGCTGTCGGCCAGCCGGTGCAGGAATTTCAGCTCGCCGGCGGAATAGACATGATGGTCGCCATAGCCGACCGCCTCGCGCAGGTCGGCGCCCGCCGCCGTCAGCGCATCGAAGAACTTGATCGGCCGTCCGATGCCCGCGAACGCCACCACCGGCCCCTCCGGCACGGCGCCGGTCGGTTCCACCGCCGCGCGCAACACCGGCACGCCCGCCTGCTGCACGGCGCCCGGCACATCGCCCGCACCCATCAGCACCACGCCGCCCGCCCGCGCGAGGCCGTCGCGGACAGGTTCGCGCAGCGGGCCCTTGGGTAGCAGGTAACCATTGCCGAACGGCGCGGCGGCATCGATCACGACGAGGGAGAGGTCCTTGTAGAGGGACGGGTTCTGGTGGCCGTCATCCATCACGATCACCTGCACGCCATCGGCCTGCATTTCGCGCGCGGCGGCCACCCGGTCGCGTCCGATCCAGCTCTCGCCGCTCGCGGCCAGCATCAGCGGCTCGTCGCCGACATCGGCGGCCGTATGCGTGCCCGGCCGCACCCTTACCACCCCCTTGGCACCCCCGCCGTACCCCCGCGACAGGGTTGCCGCGCGGACGCCCTGCGCCTCTAAAATACCCCGAATCGCCGCCACGACCGGGGTCTTGCCGACCCCACCAACCGTCAGGTTTCCGACGCAGACGACCGGGATATCCACCCGGACAGGCACGGCCCTTTCCAGCTTGTTCTGCACGCCCAGCCGATAGGCAAAGGCCAGCGGCGAGAGCAGCAGGCGCGTGAGCGGCGCGGCCTCGCGGGAGCGCGGGTCCAGCCCCGCGGACCAGAAATGCGGCGCCTTCATTGCAGCAATCCGGGTTCAGGGATCAGCGGCAGCAGCGCCGCCAGCGTCTCCACCATCGGCGCATCGGCATGTTCGGCCAGCGCCTCAACAGCCGCCACCGACGGCGGCGGCGCATTCTGCAGGGCGTCGGCCACGCCTGCGGCGTCTGTTGCGATCCTGACGAGGCCGCGCGCTTCGAGATCGGCCATCATGCTGGCGAAATTGAATACAAGCGGCCCGGTCACGACCGGTTTGGAAAACCGTACGGGCTCCAGCGGATTGTGGCCGCCAACGCCCTCGGCGTGCCCGCCGCCAAGGTAGACCGCGTCCGCCAGGCGCAGCCACAGGCCCATCTCGCCCATCGTGTCGGCCAGCAGGACGCGGGTGCGCGTGTTCGCCACCTGTCCCTTCGACCGTCGTGCATGCGGCAGGCTGCGCGCCTTGATCAGGGCTTCCACCTCGTCGCCGCGCTCCGGATGCCGGGGGGCAATGATGAGGGCAGTGTCCGGCATGTCCGACACGGCATCAAGGAACAATGCCTCTTCGCCCGCATGCGTCGAAGCGGCGACAAGGCAGCGCCGCGTGCCGATGAATCCATCGCGTATCCGCTTGATCTCGAAATCGCTCGCCTCCGGCCCGGGCAGGGCCGACTTGAGGTTTCCGGGTGAGCGCACGGTGTGCCCGAGAAGGCTTCCCAGCCGCTGGGCCGTGTCTGTGTCGGCGGCAAGGATCACGTCATAGGCGCCAACCAGTTTGCCGAACAGTTTGCGCACCCGGCGCCACCCATCGGCGGAGCCTTGCGTCATGCGTGCGTTCACCAGTGCCCGTTTCGCGCCGCTGCGCCCGGCTTCGAAAATCAGGTTCGGCCAGATCTCGCCTTCGCCGAACACGCAGAGGTCCGGTTGCCAGTGCCGGATGAAGCGCCGCGCAATTGCCGGCGTGTCCAGCGGTGCCATCAGGTGGATCGCGGCGTCCGGCAGGGCAGGTCCCAGCAGGCGTGCGGAGGTCAGCGTCTGGCTCGTGAACAGCAACATCAGGTCAGGCCGCGCCGCGACCAGCCTGTGGCCCAGTTCGAGAAGCAGGCGGCTTTCCCCCACACTCGCGCCATGCAGCCAGACCAGCCGGCCGGGCCGCCGGTTGGGCATGCCCCGCGCCAGCCTCTCGTTCATCCGCCCGAAATCTTCCTTGCCCGCCCGCGCCCGCCGCCGCAGCAATCCAGGCAGGAATGGCGACGCGATCCGGGCACATGCGCGGTACAGGTAAAAAGCCGGAGTCATGTACGGGATGTCCCGGCGCCCGGCGGCATCAATTCATAACCGGCCAGGACGTCCGCCCGGCGGGTTGCGGCATCCAGCCGGCGCTGCAGCGCATCGCGCAAGTCTTCGGGTTTCGCATCGCGCGGGGTCTCCAGCAATTCGCCGAACACGATGGCGCCTTTGGTGAAAGGGAAGGGGATGATGAACCGGTCCCAGCTGCCCAGGCGCTTCGCAGGCTTGCTCGCCACGGCATAAGGCAGGATAGGCGCGCCCGATCTCTGCGCAATTAGGATCGCACCCAGGCTGACCTGTTCGTTCGGCCCGCGGGGGCCGTCAGGCGTGATGCAAACCGCCCCGCCCGATTTCAGCAATTTGACAGCCTCAACCACCGCACGAGCCCCACCCTTGTCCTTTTTTGCCTTCTTCTTGTTCCCGGCCGAGCCGCGGATCGTTCCGACGCCGAGGTGGCGCATGGCGCGGGCAACCGGCTCGCCGTCGCCAGACATGGAGATCAGCATCGACACGC
This sequence comes from uncultured Alphaproteobacteria bacterium, assembly GCA_963973995.1. Lineage (GTDB taxonomy): Bacteria > Pseudomonadota > Alphaproteobacteria > Caulobacterales > Hyphomonadaceae > Hyphomonas. The sequence continues at coordinate 291,714 of CAXBCO010000002.1, read as the reverse complement.
CTGCGGTCCGTCCTGGCCAGTGTCGTATCAGCTGTGTCCAGCCGGAAGGAATCAGCATGATCCGCGAATGCCAGATCGCGACGACGACCCCAGGGGCTGATTCCCACGATGCTTTGGCTTGTGCATCGCCTTCAACGGTCCATCGTACCGTGCGTCCGATCAGGGCCATCCAGGCCCAGATCAGGAAACCCAGCAGGATCACAACAGGTCTGGATCGGAACAGGAACTTCATCGCGTCGCTTATACTTCGCTTTGCGCCATGCGCCATGGCTGCTGGCAACGACAACTGACAGGTTTGAGATGGTGGGCGATGCAAGGTTCGAACTTGCGACCCCTGCCGTGTGAAGGCAGTGCTCTACCACTGAGCTAATCGCCCCAGTTCCGGGAAGCGCGTCGTTAATCCGATGCCCTCCGAACGTCAAGCAAGGAACACCGCAAGCGCCATTTTGCGGCGCATGTACGATAAAATAACTATGCGAAAATGCAGCCCAGCATCCCTATTAGCAACGATTTCGCATGTATAAGGCGGATTGCCTTATTTTCGCTTCCGTTCCATCATTCATTCTATCTCAAGCCTAAACCCTAGCTGTATTTGCTTATTTTTCGCGAGTTTGCAGGTTTTTTGCCCTCATTGAGGTGCGTTAACGGCCTGATGAGCAGTTGTTCATAATGAACGGCTGTTCATGTAATTTTGTTACGCGATTTTCATACGAGATTGCCCTTGAGAAACCCGTCAAACATAGTCATCTTCATGTCATAAACGATGGACTGATGAGCAGTTCACGGTGTGAATTTAGAGAAGGACAGGCACTGGTGAAGTAATTCGCCAGTATAAACAAAAAGCCTGGAGAGAGAGAAGATGAAAGATTGGTGTGACGAAGAGGGCGCAAAGCGCCTTTGCGAAAAGATCAACGCATATTGGGCCGAGCGTGGCTATGAAGTCGATGTCGATTTCGTTGACGCCGGGTTCGTACCTGCGATGCGTAGTGCCCGCACGGATGTGCGCAGCAATATGGTGAACGGTATGCCCCGTCGCCGTGCAGCTGGCGAAGCTGGTGCAGCACGCCCCAGCTACCGTCCGAGATCAGAAGCGGTCGCTTAGCTCAATAACGCAAGTAAAGCCGAAAAGAGTTCCGAATAGTTGCTGACAACTAGATCAGCCGCGATTTCTTCTTGAGTTTCGGATTCGTATCCAAATGGAACGAAAATGAAGGGCAGCCCGGCATTCCGGGCTGCCCTTTCGTCTGTCCGGCTGTCACCGACCATGATTGCGCGGGATCGGTCGCCGCCTGCGCGGTCAATTGTCAGCAGGATATGATCGCCATGCGGCTTGCGCTCCGGCACGCTGTCGGCGCCGACTATGGCGGCAAACTTGCCTGACAGCTGCAACGTATCGAGCAACCGGTCGCTCGAACTCTGGCGCTTGTTCGTGCAGACGGCGAGGGTTGCCCCGCTGGCTGCCAGCTGGTCCAGCGCAGCGACCGCATTTTCAAACGGTCGCGATCCCACGGCGATATTGGCTTCGTAATAGGCCAGGAACTGGTTGAACAGGCCATCCATCCGGTGCGCTTCGGGTTCGACTCCCTGCGCCGCCATGCCTTTTATGATCATGGCCTTGGCGCCGTGGCCGATCATCGTCGCGATGGTTTCGAGGCCGACAGGCTCCAGTCCGGCTTCCACCAGGACATGGTTCAATGCGTCCAGCAGGTCGGGCGCGGTGTCCACCAATGTGCCGTCGAGGTCGAATACAATCGTCCAGCCGTCAAATGCTCCGCTCATGCCTGTATGAATTCCTCTCTCGCCACTCGCCTTGAATCGGCCTTTGGTCTAGGCGAAAGGTCTGGGGAAAGCGAGAGGGCCCGCCCGTGACGAATATCGCCAGAGACCGCGCCGCGATTATCCTTGCCGCTGGCAAGGGGACGCGCATGAAGTCCGACCTGCCGAAGGTCATGCATCCTGTCGGCGGCCGCCCCATGGTCGACTGGTCGATCGACCTTGCGCGCCGCGTCGGATGTTCCCGGATCGTAGTGATTGCGCACCCTTCGCAGACCATGCTCATCGAACATGTCACCGCCCAGCTCGGCGAAGGGGCCGTCGCGTTCCAGGACCCGCCCCAGGGGACAGGTCACGCGGTCAGGTGCGCCGAAACGGCGCTGGACGGCTTCGTCGGAGATCTCGTTGTCCTGTATGGTGACAGCCCACTCGTGCCGGCCAGCGCCATTGAAGACCTCTATGCGGCGCTGGAGACAGGTGCATCGCTTTGTGTCCTCGGTTTCGAATCCGCTGAGCCCGGCCTCTACGGCCGGCTGATCCTCGCAAAGGATGGCGACCTCGACGCCATTGTCGAGGCACGCGAGGCCACGCCGGAACAACTCGCCGTGCGCCTATGCAATTCCGGCGTCATGGCGGGCCGTGCCGAAACCATGTTTCGCCTGCTTGGCAAGGTGACCAACCAGAATGCCAAGGGCGAATACTACCTGACCGACCTTGTCGGTCTGGCCCGCGCAGAGGGCGCAATCTGCCGGGCAGTGCAGTGCGGTGAAGACGACCTCATCGGCTGCGACAGCAAGGCGGACCTCGCCGAGGCTGAAAGCATCTTCCAGGCACAGCGCCGCATCGCCGCGCTGGCCGCAGGTGTCACGCTCGTCGCGCCGGATACCGTCTTCTTCTCGCACGACACGGTGCTCGAAGCTGATGTCCTGGTCGAACCCAATGTCGTGTTCGGGCCGGGCGTGCATGTTCAGGGCGGGGCGCGCATCCGGGCGTTCAGTCATCTCGAAGGGGCGCTGGTCGCTGCAGGTTGTGAGATTGGCCCCTATGCTCGTCTTCGCCCCGGCACCGTGCTTGAGGCGGGCGTTCGTGTCGGCAATTTCGTTGAGACCAAGAATACGCACATGGGCGAAGGTGCCAAGGCGAACCATCTGGCCTATCTGGGCGACGGTCGCATCGGCGCGCAGGCGAATATCGGCGCGGGTACCATCTTCTGCAATTATGACGGCTTCCTGAAGCACCAGACAACTGTCGGGGAGGGGGCTTTTATAGGATCGAACTCATCCCTTGTCGCGCCAGTCGAAATTGGCAAGGGCGCCATAGTCGGGTCCGGTAGTGTCATCACCAAGAATGTCGAGCCCGATGCGCTCGCGGTGGCACGTGGCCAACTCGTCAAACGCGAAGGCTGGGCAATCAGCTTCCGTTCCCGAAAGAGTGCCGAGAAGGCCACGATGAAAAAGAAGGACTGAGCCAGCATGGCCAACGAGCACGAGAAGGAAAACGCTGCCTTGGCAGCAATGGAATACGTCGAGGATGGCATGACCATCGGTCTCGGCACCGGCTCCACGGCCAAGTATTTCGTCGAGATGCTGGCCGACGAAATTGCCGACGGCCTGCTCGTGCGCTGTATCGAGACGAGCGAACAGACCCGCGAGCTCGCGACCAGTCTCGGCGTGCCGCTGGTCCCGTTTGAGCAGATCGACCGGATTCATCTCACTGTTGACGGCGCGGACGAGGTCGACAGCAATGGCAATCTCATCAAAGGAGGCGGTGCCGCTCTGCTTCGCGAAAAGATTATCGCCAGCGCGAGCGATCACATGGTGGTGATTGCCGACCCTTCAAAACAGGTCGAACGGCTCGGCGCGTTCCCTTTGCCGGTCGAAGTGACCCCGTTCGGTTACACGATCACCGCAAAGACCGTTTATGACGTGCTGTGCGCCGCCGGAATCGACCGGCCACGGGTCGAATTGCGCAAGCAGCCCGGCAGTATTGACCTGCTGGTCACTGATGGCGGCAACTATATTCTCGACTGCCATTGCGGACGGATTCCGGATGCCGAAGCGCTGGCGGCGCGCCTGTCGAACGTGCCCGGCGTTGTCGAGCACGGCCTGTTCATCGACATTGCCCGCACGGTGATCATCGGGAATGAAAACGGCGCGACTGTGTTTGAATTCTAGGCTCAGGCCCTTACATCTCCCGAAGATTCAAAGGTTTGCCCGCATGCGCGCTTGACGGCGCGAAGTAAGATTCAGTTCGGGCAGCGGAAAAGGAACAATCAATGGCCGACAAGACATACGACTATGACCTCTTCGTTATCGGAGGCGGTTCCGGCGGTGTGCGTGCAGCGCGACTTGCGGCGCTTTCGGGGGCCAGAGTTGCGGTTGCCGAGGAGTACCGGATGGGCGGCACCTGCGTCATCCGTGGCTGCGTGCCGAAGAAGTTCATGGTCTATGCCAGCGGCTACGGAAAGCACATCAAGCACGCGAAGGGATACGGCTGGAGCGTCGGCGACGTGTCCTATGACCATGAGGTCTTCTCGACGGCGATGCATGCCGAAGTGGATAGGCTGTCCGGCATCTACAATCGCAACCTCGTCAATGCGGGCGTCGAAGTATTCGAAGAGCGCGCGGAGTTTGTCGACGCCAACACGCTGCGTCTCAAGACCAGCGGCAAGACGGTCACGGCCCGCAAGATCCTCATCGCCGTCGGTGGTCGCCCGTGGATGCCGTCGTCAGACGAGCTTCCGGGTGTCGAGCATACGATCACGTCGAACGAGATATTCCATCTTGAAGAACTGCCCAAGCACCTCGTCATCGCAGGCGGCGGCTATATCGCCGTCGAGTTCGCGCATGTCTTCGCCGGGCTCGGCGTGAAGACCTGTCTCGTCTATCGTGGCGACACCGTGCTGCGCGGCTTTGACGAGGATGTCCGCACCGCGGTCCATGAAGGTTTGAAAGACGCCGGTGTGCGCGTCATCACGCAGACGGTGTTCGAGAAGATCGAGAAGACGGATGGCGACTTGCCACTCCATATCCAGCTGACGAATGGTCATCATCTCGATGCAGACGTGATCATGCTGGCCATCGGGCGTCGCCCGAATACGGATTCGCTGGGCTGTGAAGCGGCCGGTGTTGCCCTTGACGACAAGGGTGCCGTCATCGTGGACGAATGGTCGAAGACCAATGTCCCGAGCGTCTGGGCTGTCGGCGATGTGACCGACCGTGTTGCACTGACACCCGTTGCCATTAGGGAAGGTCACGCATTCGCCGAGACCGAATTTTATGACAAGCCTTGGCATTTCGACCATTCAGACATCGCGACTGCCGTGTTCACCCAGCCGGAAGTCGGAACGGTGGGCATGACGGAAGCCGAAGCGCGCAAACAGTTCGGAAATGTCGACATCTACAAGACCAGGTTCCGGCCCATGAAAAACATGCTGAACGGTGATGCCAGCCGTATCCTCATGAAACTGGTCGTCAAACAGGACGACGAACGGGTCGTCGGCGTTCACATCGTCGGCGATGATGCGGCTGAAATCATCCAGGCCATCGGCATCGCGATCAAGATGGGTGTCACCAAGCCGGACTTTGACCGGACATGTGCGTTGCATCCGAGCGCCGCCGAAGAACTCGTTACGATGCGTCAGAAATGGGTGCCAGAAGTCGTGTCCTGACGGTCCGGGGCCCCACAAACCACCCCCGTGGCACACACGTTCCGCCCCCTTGCCTCACCCCTCCAGGAGGGCCTGCAACTCCATAGCGACGGTCTTCAGGCTCTCGCGAATGGACTTCAGTCCGCCGCCCCTGCCGGAGTGGATCACCAGCTGGCGCCACGGCGGTTCGCTGTCTTTCGGCGCCTTGACCACAAGGTGGCCGGAGCGCGGCAGGGCTGATTTCAGCAACGCTTTGGACAGGGGAAACCCGGCTTTGGAATCATACTGGCCATTGCGGGCATCGGCTTCAAAGGTCGATTGTTCGCTGCGCCCGACAGCATTGAACAGGACCGACAGCGCCGGACGTTTTCCGGGCTCGACCTGTTCCGCAATCACCTGGTTCAACAGGCGAACGCCTCTCAGCGAGTAAACGTCCGCATGCATGGGCGCCACCACCCGGTCCGCAGCCTCAAGCACACAGCGCGTCAGGAAGGTTGCGTTCGGATTGGTGTCGAACACGATGAGATCATATTCACTGCGATAATGGTCCACCATCCGCAGGAACTGGGATTTGACCTTCTGAAGTGCGCCGGAATCATTGGCGAAAGCGTATTTCGAGATTTCGAACTGGCCCGATACCAGGTCCAGCCGCCCGCCCGGACTGGCTGCGCCCATCAGGTCGTGCATGAGGTCCGTCCGCGGGACGGCGGCGAAGGGTTCGGTCGACAGGGTCAGCCAGCTTTCCCCCGGGCTCACCGCATCGCGCGAATGGAGCCGTGACCGCTCGAACAGCGAGATGACGGACCGGTCGGCGGACGCGCTGGCGTCAGCGTGTTCCATATCGAAGAAGGTTTGGGTCAGGTTGTATTGCGGGTCGAGGTCGACCAGCAGCACCCGCCCGCCCAGTGCACCCTGCCACGCGCCGAACACCTGGCTCGTAACCGTCGTCTTTCCCACGCCGCCCTTCAGGTTCATGACCGCCAGCACGGGACACTTGCGCTTGTAGGCCTTCTGCACCTCGTCCACGAGCTGCTGGGTCGCATCCGGAGACGTCAATGACAGTTTCAGGTGAGGCAGCACCTCGTGCTTGAAAAAGCCGTTCAGTCGCGCCTTGTCGATCTGGAAGGGGATCAGGCGCAGATTGCGCGCTTTCGCCCGCTCCACATCCTGCCTGACCGCTCTGGACCTGACGGCGCTGGCAGACACAAGAACGATCATTGCGAACGCATCATCGATGGCCTGGTCCGCTTTTGGCCGGTCTTCGGTGTCGTTTGGCGCGTACCAGTCCGGTATCGCCGCCATCCGCAATGCCTCGTGGATTTCGAGCAAAGCGTCGATGTCTTGTGATGAATGGCTGATATAGACGTGCGACATGCGGTTTGGAGAGTCCTTCAGGTGGCGGATGTAACCCCGTTTCTAAAGGGCTTAGAGCTGATTCCGCCACCGTTGTGCTGTGAAATTGTGGTGAAACTTGAGCAAGCGCGGTCCATGTGATTTATGCTGCATTCGAACGGAGCACGACAACATGACATGGACACCCTCAGATTGGCGGAAATTGCCTGCCAAGCACATCCCGTCGGATTACCCCGACACTGCAGCACTTGCTGCAGTTGAGGCGCGCTTGAAGGGCTATCCACCGCTCGTGTTTGCGGGCGAGGCCCGGCGCCTCAAGAAGCGCCTTGCAGAAGTCGCTGCGGGCGATGCGTTCCTGCTTCAGGGCGGCGATTGCGCCGAAAGCTTCAAGGAATTCCATCCGGACAATATCCGCGACACGTTCCGCGTCATTCTCCAGATGGCTGTGGTGCTGACATTCGCGGCGGCAAAACCGGTCGTGAAAGTGGGACGCATCGCCGGCCAGTTTGCCAAACCGCGCTCGGAGCCCATCGAGACCATCGATGGCGTCACGCTGCCATCCTATCGCGGTGACAATATCAACGGCATGGAATTCACGCCCGAGGCGCGCATCCCGGATCCCGAACGCCTGATGCAGGCCTACTCGCAGTCCGCTGCGACGCTCAACCTGCTCCGCGCATTCAGCCAGGGTGGCTATGCAGACCTGTCCAACGTTCATCGCTGGATGCTCGGGTTCGTCGACCGCAGCCCGCAGGGAGAGCGCTACGAAGCGCTGGCTGACCAGATCACCAAGTCCATGGATTTCATGGCTGCTTGCGGTGTAACCTCGACCAGCGTGCCACAGATGGCGCAGGTCGAGTTCTACACCAGTCACGAGGCGCTCCTGCTCGGCTACGAGGAAGCGATGACTCGCGTGGATTCCACGTCGGGCGACTGGTACGACACGTCGGCGCACATGCTGTGGATCGGCCACCGCACGCGTCAGGTCGACCATGCACACGTCAACTTCTGCGCCGGCGTGAAAAACCCGATCGGCATCAAGTGTGGCCCGGGCATGGAGACCGACGAACTCCTGCGCCTGATCGACAAGCTGAACCCGGCAGACGAGGCCGGGCGCATCACACTGATCTCGCGCTTTGGTTCTGAAGGTGTCGAAAAGGGACTTCCGCCACTGGCGCGCGCGATCAAGAAAAGCGGACGCACGGTCGTCTGGTCCTGTGATCCGATGCACGGCAACACGCTGAAAACCGAGAGTGGTTTCAAGACGCGCCCTGTGGACCGTATTCTCTCTGAAGTGCGTCAGTTCATCGACGTCCTGTCGACGGAAGGCTGCTATCCCGGCGGCGTTCATTTCGAGATGACCGGCCAGAATGTCACCGAGTGTATTGGTGGCGCCCAGGCTATCTCAGAAGGCGACCTGTCGTCTCGATACCACACTCACTGCGATCCTCGCCTGAATGGCGAACAGGCGCTTGAACTCGCGTTCATGATCGCCGAGAAGCTGCAGGGAATGAGCCGGGCGGAGACGAATGTCTCCCGCAAGGCCGGATAATCAGGGACGAAACAACCAATGGCTCGCGCAGGCTGGCCCGCCTGGGCGCGGGCCTCCGACATTTCGGACTTGCTTCGGCTGTCCGTTCCGATCGCAATTACGCGAATGTCGATGATGCTGATGGGCATCACCGACGCGATCGTGCTCGGCCAGTATGCACCGGGTGAACTGCCCTATATCCTGAATTCCTGGTTGCCGATGGGCGTCTCCATCGGCTTCGGCATGGGCCTTCTGCTTGGCACGCAGGTGCTGACGTCGGAACTGCTCGGTGTCGGGCGCGGACATGAATCCGGCCGCATCTTCCGGCGGGGGTTCTGGGCCGCCCTCGGTCTCGGCCTCGTGCTGACGGCGCTCGTTTTCTTCGGGGCCGAGCCCCTGTTCCACTGGATCTTTGTCACCATCGCCCCGATCTCGGAAGCCGCCGACAAGCTGGACCCGCAAACCATCGCGTCGGAAACGGCGAAGGTGACCCGAATCCTGTCCAGCGGCCTTCTGGCCTTCATGGTCTCCCAAGTGTGCAGCTTTTATCTTGAATCCCTGCGCCGGCCGCTGCTGGTCACGGTCGTCATGTATTTCGGGGTCGTGATCAATCTCGTCCTCGACCTGGCCTTTGTCGGAGGCATGTGGGGCAGCGAGCCGATGGGCGCCGAAGGTGTCGCATGGGCAACGACCGGGTCGCGCTGGGCGTTGACCGTTGTCATGTTCATCCTGGTCGTCGCACTGACCCCGGCCTTCCGGGCATCGGTCGCCGGTCCGCTGGACGAGGCCCGCCGCCAGTTCAGCGTCGGCATCGGCACGGCGATCAGCAATGTCGCGGAATGGGGCGGCTTCAACATGACCTATATCGTTGCGACCTGGATCAGCCTCGCCGCCAATTCAGTTTATGGCTACGCTGTCCAGATCATGGGGCTGTGCTTCATGTTCTATCTGGGTATCGGCTCGGCCACGAGCGTACGTGTGGCCGAGGCGTTCGGCCGGGGCAATCAGGACGAGATTCGGGATGCGGGCCGGCTGGGCGTTGCAGCCACGATCATCATGGGCCTGATTCTGGCCGTGATCCTGATCCTGTTCAACGGGTCGATTTCGCGCGTCCTCGTGCGTCCTGACGCGATCCTGAACGATATCGTCCTGGCGCCCGCGATTGCGAGCCTGCTCGTGCTCGCGGCATTCGCGACGATCTTTGACGGCCTTCAGGCGACGGCCTCAATGGCCCTGCGGGCCCAGGAAATCGTCTGGTCGCCCAGCCTGATCCATATCGGGTCGTTCTTTGTCGTCATGATTCCTGCCTGCTACTGGCTGGGACTGGTGCAGGGTCGGGGCGCGCAAGGCATGATGGAAGGTGCGCTCATCGGGATTGGCATCGCAGGTGTCCTGCAGACCATTCTGCTGGAATCGAAAGCGGCGCGCTTGCCGAGCAAACGCGCCGCCTGAATTTCAGGGTAGGCCTCCAGCAAGGGAGGCCGCAAACCCTAGAGGTCTTTCAGAGCCGTGGCTGGTTTGAAAGCCAGGGATGTCTTTTCTGGGATCTTGATTTTGTCGCCAGTGGCCGGGTTACGGCCCTCGCGTGCGTTGCGGGTTTTCGCCGCGAACGTGCCGAAGCCAGCGATCGCTACTTGCTGACGGTTCTTCGCAGCACCAGCGATCGTGTCGAAAACAGCATCGACGGCCTTGCCGGCTTCGCTTTGCGAAAGGCCGGATTCGGCAGCAACTGCTTTTGTAAGTTCACCCTTGTTCATAGGGGTTCTCCTCTAAGTTAAACGGCGATCCCCCGCCGTTGCGTCGACATGCCCACGATTCGTTTTGCATGAATATGCCGAATGGCCAGTAAACACAGGCTATAAGCCGAGAATCCAGCCCTCTTCGGCCTGAATCTGCTCGATTTTTCTCTCGTCAAGCGATTTGCCTGTGGAAAACGCGGCCCCGAGCAGGCCTTTTTCGTCGAGTTCCGAATAATGACGGGCGATTTCGCGGACCTGGACTTCGTCCAGAGTCTCGCCTTTTTCCGCCTTCGCCTTGACCAGGGACGGGTAAACCTCCGCGATAACGACCTCCACGCCTTGCAGGTCGTCCTCGGTCAGCGCGTCCGGTCCGGTCTCGAAAGGCCAGATGCGCGCATTCGGCCAAGCCGCGCGCAACGCGTGGACGTGCGGGATGCCGGTGAGCGACTGGCTGCCGACGCTGCCCGTGTAGGCCAGTTGCCAGACCGATTTCGGCTGGCCGATTTTCTGATCCCGCATATAGGACTCGGCAAGCCGGAATTCGGGCAATGGCTGGCCCGCAAAGTCCGGTTTGGTCGAAGACAGGGTCGACACCACATCCCGCGCGGGCGCGCCCCAGAAGGGATAGGCGCCCTTCGAGATAGCGTAGTTCATGCCCGCCGCAATCGCATAGCGCGCGTTGGAATTGTCGGCCTTGTCTTTCAGCTTGCTCGAAAGATGTGCGTGCATGGCTTGCCAGGGAGCCCGCGTCGACACGTCGAGCCCGAGGGCTTTCGCTGTGCCTGCCGGGTACCCGAGCGAAAAATCGAAACCCAGAAGCACACGGTCGCCGCGCCGTGTCAGCTTGGCGACCATGTCTTCCAGGAAGGCACGCGCTTTGAGACGCGTGTCGATATTGACTGCCTTGAACTGCAGTTTCAGGCGGGCGTCCTTTGCGAGGATGCCAATCCAGATCGAGTTCGGTCCCGTCGCGGGCTTTGACGCCGCGCTCCAGTCGACCATGATATAGGCATCGAACAAGCGCGCCATGCTGTGTGTCTCCGTGGCCGCACCGCGGCCTCTGAGACGCGGTGCGGATATTTGGGGTTTAGGTGAGTTTCACCAACATCTTGCCGGTGTTGGCGCCTGTGAACAGGCCCATAAAGGCTTCCGGCGCCTTGTCGATACCTTGCATCACAGTTTGCTCGAACTTCATTTTTCCGGCGGGAATCCACTTTGCCATGTCGGCAAAGAACGCTGGCTGCATGTCGGCATGCGTCGACACGATGAAACCCTGCAACTTGAGCTGCTTGCCGACGGCCTGAATCATGTTGTGCGGGCCAACAGGCGTGCCGGTGTCGTTGTATTGCGCGATGGCGCCGCACAGTGCCATGCGTGCCAGTGGACGGGCGACTTCAATCGCTGCCGTCAGGTGGTCGCCGCCGACATTGTCGAAATACACGTCGATGCCTTTGGGCGACGCTTCTCTCAATGCCTTGACCAGACCTTCGAAACCGCCGGCCTTTTTATAGTCGATCACATGATCGGCGCCGATTGATTTCACGAACGCGCACTTGTCCGGTCCACCGGCAGAACCGATCACTGTGCAGCCCTTGTTCTTGGCAATCTGGACAACCGTCGAGCCGACGGCGCCAGCTGCGCCCGACACGAAAACAATATCGCCTTCTTTGAGTTCAGCCACGCGCAACAGGCCCGCATAGGCCGTCAGTCCGGGCATGCCGGCAACGCCCAGGAACGCACTTTCAGGCAGTCCGACATCCGGCAATTTTTGAACCATGGCCGCTTCGGGCTTGGCCACCCAGGCTGTGCGCCAGCCAAGCATGGATGAAACAAGGTCTCCGACCTTGTAGTCCGGGTGGGCCGAAGCGGTCACGCGACCGACGGCGCCGCCCTGCATCGTTTCGCCGATCTGGAACGGCGGCACGTAGCTCTCGCGATCGTACATCCGGCCCCGCATGTAGGGATCAACCGACATCCACTCATTCTGGACCTGGATTTCGCCGTCTTTCGGCTCGGCGATTTCCACGGTTTTCTTCGCAAAGTTTGCGGGCGTTGGCATGCCTTCCGGACGGGAAGCGAGTGCCCATTCGGTCGAGTTGAGTTTGGCCATGATGATTTCCTCCTGATTGTCGTTGTCGCTTAAGTGGACTGTGACTCGCCGCCTGTGAAGGGCTTGCCGCCGGAATATCTTGCTGGGCGTCAGTGGCTTGCCGATTTCACGACGGTGAATAAGGTTAGTTCAACAAGATCAGGCAAGGCAGGACGCATCATGAAGACCAGGCACCTCGTGGATCCGGAACTAATCAAATTTGCCGAGACGTTCCCCCCGCTCGACCTCAAGCCTGAAACGCTGCCTGCGATGCGGGAGATGGCGGCCGGGATGACGGTCATGGGCGACCCCTCGCTGCTTGGCGTTGCGCGCCGCGAGGTCTCGGTTCCGGGGCTGGCGGGTGGACGCGACGTTCGCTGCCTCGTCTATGAACCCATCGCCAAGGGCAGGGACCGCCCCGCCTTCCTGCACATTCATGGCGGAGGCTATATGCTCGGCTCACCCGAAGGATCGGATGATCGCAATACGCGGGTCGCCGCCGAGCTTGGCGCTGTCGTTGTCTCGCCCGACTATCGGCTTGCTCCGGAAAATCCGTTCCCGGGCCCGCTCGACGATTGCGCAGCCACGCTCAGCTGGATGATGGACAATGCGGCGTCACTCGCAATCGATACATCCCGCATTGCCATCGGAGGTGACAGCGCCGGCGGCGGTCTGGCGGCGGGACTGGTCCTGCGCACGCGCGACGAAGGCAAGTTCGATATCGCGTTCCAGCACCTCGTCTATCCAATGCTGGATGACCGCACGACAGCGGAGGATGCAAAGCTCGATCCGGTGCTGGGTGAGTATATCTGGACGCCTGACAGCAACCGCTTGGGATGGGCGTCCTATCTCGGTGGCCACGCGCCGGCATCCCCGGCCGTTCCCGCGCGTGCGGAAAGCCTCGAGGGCCTGCCGCCGACATGGATCAGTATCGGCGGTCTGGACCTCTTCCTCGACGAGAACATGGCCTATGCGCGCCGCCTCATCGCTGCTGGCGTTGCCACCGAATTCATCATCTATCCCAGCGCCTATCACGGCTTCCAGTTCGAGGCCGGGGCGGCTGTCACCCGGCGGTTCGAACGCGACTATGTCGCGTCTCTGGCGCGCGGACTTGGCTGCACCCTCCGGGAATCGGTCCCCGCCTAGCGCCCAACCCGGTGAGAAATCGTCATCACCTTTGGCAGATGAATGTGCCGCCCGTACTTGCAGCAGGGGGCGATGCGGTGTCATGTCGGCGCAGATGAGGGCCTGATAGAATGACCAAGTTAAAAGTCGGAGTCGCAGGCGCTGGTGTCTTCGGAAATTACCACGCGCAAAAAGCCGCCGCGTCCGCACGCACCGAGTTTATGGGCGTATACGATATCGACCAGGATCGCGCAGAGCGTGTCGCCAGCACGTTTGGCGCACGTGGCACGTCGGACTATCGCGCGTTTCTTGACATGTGCGATGCGATCGTGATCGCCGTTCCCGCGACCTTTCATGAGCCGCTTGCCCGCGAGGCGATTGAAGCACATTGCCACGTTCTCGTGGAGAAGCCTCTGGCGCTATCAGGGAAGGCGGCACGTAGTCTCGCAGACGAAGCCGCCGCGCGTGGGCGTATCCTCCAGGTCGGCCATCAGGAACGCTTCGTAGCCCGCGCCATGGGTGTTCTATCCATCGAAGAGACGCCTTTGCTCATTGAGTCCGTTCGTGCGGGGCCGCCCGCGCTGGAGAACCGGGCCGGCGATGTGTCGGTCATCTGGGACTTGATGATCCACGATCTCGATCTCGCGGCGATGATGCTTGGGACCGAATTCACCGGCGTAATGGCCAGCGGGTCGCGCGTGCATTCGCGCCACCTCGACGAGGCCAGCGCGCAGTTCACCTATGCCAGTGGCGGGGTGGCCCGCCTGCGCGCCAGCCGGGCGTCAGACGTGCGCGAGCGCACCATGCGCGTCGTCTATCCGTCCGGTGAAATCGCGATCGACTTCCTCACACGCAAGCTGCAGAACTCTACGCCCTATGACGTTCGCGTCGATATTGCAGCGGACCTGCCTGATCCATTGGGCGCGGCGGACGAGGGATTCTATGCCGCGTGTCTCGGCCTCGCCCGCAGTCCGGTGCCTGCGCACGGCGCGGTCGCAGCAGTGGCCATGGCCGAGGCGGCCGAAGCGGCCGCGCTCGCCAAGATCGACGCCTGACCTAGTCGCGGTTCGATTGCTTGGGGTCGTGTTTCGGCGCGGGTGCCAGGCGCATGACTTCCGTCTGGAAGCGCTCGTCGTCTCCCGCAGCGAGAAAGGGCAGGGCACCAGAAATCGCCTTCAGGAGCGGTTCGAACCAGTCCTGGTCAGCTTTGGAAAAGTCCGAGAGCACGTAAGGCATCACATGCGACTTGTCTCCGGGATGGCCAACGCCAATGCGCACGCGCCGGACATTCTCGCCCAGATGCGCAATCATGGACCGGACGCCATTGTTGCCTGAATGGCCGCCCCCCTGCTTCACGCGAACGCGTCCGGGTGCCAGGTCGATTTCGTCGTGGAACACGGCCACGTCCTCGGCAGACAATTTGTAGAATGCGGTCACCTTTGACAGCGCACGACCGGATTCATTGTAGAAGGTTTCGGGTTTCACCAGCAGCGTCCTGATCCGCCCGGCGGATGTCTCGATCGCGCCTTCGGAAATCTGGCTTTCGAACTTGGAACGCCATGGCTGGAAACCGAACTCGGCGTGGATTCGGTCCAGAACCATGAATCCGGCATTGTGACGGTTGCCCGCGTATTTTGCGCCGGGGTTTCCCTGTCCTGCGAGGATCAGCATGGGGCGTTCTCCCTCGTGCGACCGAGCAGGGGTTGGCCGCGTGCCTGGCCCGAACAGGCCAAGCACGCTGAGCCAGACCGAACGGATCAGTCTTCGCCGCCTTCTTCTTTTTCGCCGGCTTCTTCAGCGCCTTCGGCTTCGTCGGTGGTTTCGCCCTCATCAACGTCGGCAACCGCGACGCGACCGGCAATTGTCACGATCGTAAAGTCACGATCCGTGATGGTCGGTTCTGCATCGGATGGCAGTTTGATGTCCGAAATCTTGATATTGCCGCCAACTTCCAGGGCCGACACGTCGGCTTCGAGGAATTCCGGAATGTGACCAGCCGGGACAAGAAGTTCGACCGTGTGGCGGACGACGTTGAGTGTGCCGCCTTTCTTGAGGCCTGGTGAAACTTCTTCACCTGTGAAGTGAACAGGCACTTCAACCTTGATCTTCTGGTCGGCTTTGACGCGGAATAGGTCGACGTGGACCGGGCGGTCCGTGATCGGGTGCATCTGGATCGCCTGTGGGATCACGAGTTGCTTTTCGCCCTTGTGGACCAGTGTTGCCGTCGAGGACAGGAAATGCCCGGTTTCGATGGCTTTCATGACTTCCGCGAGGCGCAGGTTGATTGCGACGGGCTTTTCGGTGCCGCCATAAAGGACGCCTGGGACGAAGCCATTGTTGCGGGCTTCACGCGCGCCGCCGGTACCGATGCGCTCACGCACTTCGACATTGAATGAAATTTGTTTCTTGGACATTTGTTTTCCTTTCGCCCTGAAGTCCGCCGCCGGACATCCGGACGGTGACAGCCTGACACGCACGGCCTTGCGCCGTCGTTTCCAGTCGGCGCCTATAGGCGATCAGGCAGGCGCTGGCAAGCGGTCCGGGCAGGCGGGTTCGCCTGTCACGCGAGTTTGGTCCGCAATGGTCGTTCCCCGTCATTCGCTGGGATCGGGGTGCCTAAAAAAAGCCGGGGCTGGGCGAAACTCTTTTAACCCGCGCCTTCTCAATCAAGTCTGCAGTCTGTTAGGATCGCTGAAGTGCACAATACAGGACACCCGTGATGAGTGATGCCAGCAAGACCTATCCCGTTCCCGCCGACTTTGCCGCCAAGGCAAACCTCACGCCGGAGAAATATCGGGAGATGTACGCCGCCTCAATCGCGGACCCTGAGGCCTTCTGGGGCGAGCACGGCAAGCGGCTCGACTGGATGACGCCATACACGGTTGTGAAGGATGTCTCGTGGGAGACCGGCGACCTGCACGTGAAATGGTATTCGGACGGGGTCCTCAATGTCTCTGCCAATTGTATCGACCGGCACCTGGCCACACGCGGCGACAAGGCCGCCTTCATCTGGGAAGGCGATGACCCGGCAGACACTTACACCGTCACCTACAAACAGCTCCACATCGCCGTCAGCAAGTTCGCCAATGTATTGAAGGAGCTCGGCGTCAGGAAGGGTGACCGCGTCACCATCTACATGCCGATGATCCTGGAGGCGACCTATGCCATGCTGGCCTGCGCGCGCATCGGGGCCGTACACTCCGTCGTCTTTGGCGGTTTCTCGCCGGAAGCGCTCGCCGGTCGCATCATCGACTGCGAGTCGGAGGTTCTGATCACAGCCGACGAAGGTCTCCGGGGTGGCCGCAAGGTGCCGCTCAAGGTCAATGCAGACGCGGCAGCCGCCATCGCCAAGGGCATGGTCAAGAAAATGCTCGTTGTGCGCCGCACTGGCGCTGACGTGGCAATGACCGAAGGCCGCGACCACTGGCTGCACGAGATCGGCGCCAGCGTATCGGCCGATTGCCCGCCCGAACCGATGAGCGCCGAAGACCCGCTGTTCATCCTCTACACGTCCGGCTCGACCGGCCAGCCCAAGGGCGTACTGCACACGACCGGCGGCTATCTCGTCTGGGCGTCAATGACCCATGAATACGTGTTCGATCTCAAGGAAGACGACGTGTTCTGGTGCTCGGCCGATGTCGGCTGGGTCACAGGACACACCTATATCGTCTACGGTCCGCTGGCGAACGGCGCCACCAGCGTCCTGTTCGAGGGCGTGCCGACTTATCCCGATGCCAGCCGCTTCTGGCAGGCCTGCGACAAGCATCAGGTGACCATTTTCTACACCGCACCGACAGCTATCCGCGCCCTGATGCGCGAAGGCGAAGGCCCGGTGAATGCAACATCGCGTAAATCGATCCGCCTGCTCGGCACGGTTGGCGAGCCGATCAACCCGGAAGCCTGGGAATGGTATTTCCATGTCGTGGGCGAAGCCCGCTGCCCGATCGTCGATACATGGTGGCAGACCGAAACCGGCGCCACCATGATCGTGCCGCTGCCCGGCACGACCGACATGAAGCCGGGTGCTGGCAGCCATCCCTTCTTCGGCATCAAGCCGGTGCTTGTTGATGCGGAGGGCAACCAGCTTGAAGGCCCCGCAGATGGCAACCTGCTCATTACCGACAGCTGGCCCGGACAGATGCGCACGGTATATGGAGACCATCAGCGCTTCATCGACACCTATTTCACCGCCTATCCCGGCACTTACTTCACGGGCGACGGCTGCCGGCGCGACGAGGATGGATTTTACTGGATCACCGGCCGCGTCGACGATGTCATCAACGTCTCCGGCCACCGCATGGGCACGGCGGAAGTCGAAAGCGCGCTGGTCAGCCATGACGCGGTGGCAGAGGCGGCCGTCGTCGGCTATCCGCACGACATCAAGGGTCAGGGCATCTATGCCTATGTGACTGTTCGAACGGGTGTGGAGGTCGACGATGATCTGCGAAAGAACCTCGTCCAGCACGTTCGCAGCGAGATCGGCCCGATCGCGTCACCGGACCTCATCCAGTTTGCACCCGGTCTGCCCAAGACACGCTCAGGCAAGATCATGCGCCGCATACTTCGCAAGATCGCCGAAAACGAATTCTCGAACCTGGGTGACACGTCAACGCTGGCTGATCCTGACGTCGTGAACGACCTGATCGAACACCGGCAAAATCGCTAGATCGCTGGCAGGTCCACAGTGAACCGGGCACCGCCTTCTTCGCGGTTCTCGGCGAGGACGCTGCCGCGGTGCGTGGCGATGATCTGCTTCACGATCGACAGGCCCAGGCCGGAATTGTTGCCGAAGGCCGTGCCCTTCGGTCGGTCCGTGTAGAATCGGTTGAAAATTTCTTCCAGCTTGTCGGCTGGAATACCGGGGCCGGAATCTTCCACGCGCAGTCGCGCGATCGTCTGGGGACCGCGATTTGTCTGTTCCAGTGTCACGCGCACGCTGCTGCCGGGGGGGGAGAACGAGCGCGCATTGTCGATGAGGTTGCGGATCACCTGGCCAAGCGGGCCTTCCCGCGCACGGACCAGCAAGCGCGCGCCCATGGTCGCGTCTTCGAACACAACCGAAACCGCCTCAGGACCATCGCTCATCGCCTCATAGGTGCGCACTACATCGCGGGCGAACCGCGCAATGTCGATCTGTTCGCTCGGCACGCGGGTCATTTCCGCCTCAATACGAGAGGCATTCGAAATATCGGTAATCAGGCGGTCGAGGCGTTTCACGTCTGATGCAATCACTTCGCGCAACCGCTCGCTGGCGACAGGGTCGTCCTGCACACGCTCAGCAGTCTCGATGGCAGACCGGATCGACGTTAGCGGGTTCTTTAATTCGTGCGCCACATCGGCCGCGAATTGTTCATTGGCTTCGATCCGCTCCAGCAGGGCTTCGGTCATGCCCTGCATCGATGACGCGAGGTTGCCGATCTCGTCCTTGCGGCGTGTCAGCGCCGGGATGTCGATACGGTCAGAAGCGCCGGAACGGATGCGGTCGGCAGCCAGCGACAGGCGCCGCATGGGGCGGGCAATTCCAAGCGTCAGGAAGAATGACGTGATGAACGCCACCAATACTGCGACACCAATGAAGGGAACGAGCGCGGCGCGTTCAGACCGGATGATCTCGTCGATGTCACTGGCCTCGAGCGTCAACACGCCCACCACGGCTGACACGCGCTGGATGGGCATGGACACGGAAATGACGCGCTGGCCCCGGTCGGAAAAGCGCTGGCTTGCCGCGATGTCGCCCAGCGCGGCGATGTCGAATTCTTCCTCGAAACTCTGTGTACGCACCGCTTCGGAACTTCGGCGAGGCATGATCGGTCCGAACACGCGTGCCGCCCACTCGGACATCGCTGCGCCCATGCGGGCAATGCGGCTCGGTTCCTTCAGCGGGGGCAGGGCATCGATATCGACCCGCTCTGATAGATAGAAACTGTCGCCAATCAATTCGCCTTCCGGAGAATAAATGCGTGCGCGAACGCGCTCCGGCAGGTTCAGCCTGACGATCGTCTGCCGGGCGGCGTCGACATCCAGGCTGGGTTCGGGCGTGGTCGCGTCTTCACCCAGCAGGCTGGTGAAAATCTGGGCCTGCGCAACAAGGTCCTGCTTCTTGGAAACAACGAACCCGGCGCGCATCTCGTTCAGCACCATCGCGCCGATGATGAGAACGGCGAGACCGGCGAGGTTCGACGCAAAGATCAGCCGGGCGATGCGCGAACCCAGGAACATGGATCCGCGCCTTGAACCTGGCAGCCTGATGCGTTTGGACTCGCCCATCCCGTTCACCCTGTTTCCGGGCTGCGGCGATTCTTAGGCGTCTGCCGCAACGCGCATGCTTACAATCTTGTCAGGATTGCGCGGCGGCTCACCTTTCGCAAGCTGATCGATCACATCCATGCCTTCAGTGACCTTGCCCCAGACGGTGTATTGGCGGTCAAGGAAGCTGGCATCGTCGAAGCAGATGAAGAACTGGCTGTTGGCGGAATTGGGCGCCGCGGTGCGCGCCATTGAGCACGTGCCGCGAACATGTGGCTCTGCATTGAATTCGGCTTTGATGTCCGGCTTGCTCGATCCGCCGGTACCATTGCCTTTCGGGCAGCCAACCTGCGCCATGAAGCCGGGGATCACGCGGTGGAAGACGATGCCGTCATAAAACTCTTCACGGGCGAGTTCCTTGATACGCTCGACATGGCCAGGTGCGAGGTCGGGACGCAGTTCGATCTTCACGGGGCCTTTGGAGGTTTCAAGAAGTAGTGTGTTTTCAAGGTCGCTCATCAAAAATTCCTTATAATTGGCTCGGGTTTAAGACTGGCTATTGAATGAAGACGATGGCGGCAAGCCCAACAGCCGTGTTATTGTCTGTGTATCATATCAGGACGCCTTCGCTCATGATTGCAAATTCACTTTCAATCCTGCTCTCCGGAGTTCTCGCACTGGCTGGCCTGGTTCATCTGGCATGGGCCTTTGGCAGCACGTTTCCCTACGCCAATCAGCAGGCTCTGGCGCGGGCTGTCGTCGGGCGCCGGGGAATCACGCGCATGCCGTCCATGGCCGCGTCGGCCTTTGTCGCATTCTGCCTGTTGGCAGCGTCTTCCTGGGCACTTTTGCTGGGACGGGTCATCACCGTGCCCGTGTCTGACTGGCTGGTCGCCCTCGGCGGCCTGGCCCTCGCAGGCGTCTTCCTGTTCCGGGGCGTCATTGGCGTCATGCCGACGTTCGAGCGCGCGCTGCCGGAACAACCCTTTCTCCGTCTCAATCGGCGCTTCTATTCACCATTGTGCGCCCTGATCGGTCTTGCCTTTCTCGGGCTCACCCTGGCGATGCCCAATTGGGCATGGCGGATCAGCCTGCTCGGACTTTAGGGGCACCCCAGTCGGCCCGGCCGATACGCTCACCGAGCGACACGCCATCCAGTCCCGGTGCGGCCATCATGTCGGCAAATGCCCAATGGTTCAGCTCCGTGCGGATCATGACGTCTGCGCTGCGATAGGCATCAGCCAAACCGCCACCCAGGACGACGCCGGTCGCCTTGACGATGTCTGACTGGTCGATCCGCCGCGGCCTGGCATCGACATGCACGACAAGCGCCGCATTGTTCGGCCTGCGGCTCGCGCGAGAGAATACGCTTCCCGGGCGCATTACAGGGTCGACGCCTGCCAGCAAGCCAATCCTGCCATTTACCTGGTGCGCAACGCGCAGGGCCGCATCGCTGCCCCAACTGTGCCCGACCAGTGCGATGTCGTTTCCGCGAGACAGGGCCGCCAGGCAGTGAACGGTGGCGCCATCGACATCATAGTGCGCAAACCATGCTGCCGTCCGGCCATGCCGGTTGCCACTCTCGAACAGGTGGCGTTGGCGCGCTGTCACAAAGCTGGCAACAATCCGCGACTGGCCGTCTGCGGCGCCCCCGATATATATCTCGGCGACCCCCGGGCCGGATGGTTCCGGCCTATTCGGTATAACGATACCCGACGCCATAGAGGGTTTCGATTGAATCGAACTCGTCCGTCACTTCACGGAACTTCTTGCGAAGGCGCTTGATGTGGCTGTCAATGGTGCGGTCGTCGACATAAATCTGGTCATCATAGGCCGCGTCCATCAACTGGTCGCGGCTCTTGACGTATCCGGGCCGCGAGGCGAGCGCCTGCAGGATCAGGAATTCGGTCACCGTCAGGCGCACGGGATGGCCGTCCCACGTGCAGGCATGGCGGTTCGGGTCGAGTGTCAGCTTGCCGCGAACGATCGGCTTGTGGTCGCCTTCTTCGGGCCCGGCCACACCGCCGCGTGCGCGCCGCAGGACGGCTTTCACACGTTCGGCCAGCAGGCGGTTTGAGCAAGGCTTCCTCACGAAATCGTCGGCGCCGATATTGAAGCCGATCACCTCGTCGATCTCTTCGTCTTTCGAGGTCAGGAAGATCACCGGCAGTTCGCTGGTCTGGCGCAGGCGCCGCAGCAATTCCATGCCGTCCATCTTCGGCATCTTCACGTCAAGGATGGCAATGTCGGGAGGTGTCTCCGTCAACGCGGGCAGAGCGGATTCGCCGTCATGATAGGTACGGACATTATAGCCTTCAGCCTCAAAGAACATTTTCAGCGAGGCGACGATGTTCTCGTCGTCATCTACCAGTGCCAGAGTTGTCATTGCTCGATCCTTCTCAACCAGACTGTACCCCATCACGGGGTCTGGCCGTTTTGCATTATGGTGTTCAACCACGGTTCGCGACATGACAAAAGCCCTCCTTCGGTGCTGTCCCAATGAAAACAGCAGACTAGGGCAAGCAAGCGCTCACATTACGGCCTTTTAACGAAACAAGATGGCGGGCCGCCATGTTTGTGAACGCGCGATCAGTGCGCCTCAGCCCAGTTGCTCGCAGCGCGCGCATCCACCACCAGCGGCACGGACAGGTGCAACGCTGGCAGTGCCGCGCCTTGCATCGTGTCCTGCGCGACCCGGATTAGCGTCTCCGCCTCGTCTGCCGGGCATTCGAACACGAGTTCGTCGTGCACTTGCAACAACATGTGCGCCTTCAGTCCCGCTTTCGCCAGTGCCTCCGGCATGCGGATCATGGCGCGCTTGATCACGTCAGCGGCGCTGCCCTGGATCGGGGCATTAATCGCCTGGCGTTCGGCAAAGGCCTTTGCCGGGCCTTTTGACCTGATCGCCTCCAGATGGATCTTCCGCCCGAACGCAGTCTGCACGTAACCCGTCTCCTTCGCGAAGGCCTTGGTCTCGTCCATGTAGGCACGAATGCCGGGGAAGCGTTTGAAATAGGTCTTGATGTACTCGGCCGCCTCACCTTGCGGGATGCCGAGCTGGCGCGCGAGGCCAAAGCCCGAGATGCCATAGATGATCCCGAAATTGATCGCCTTGGCCTGCCGGCGCACCATCGGGTCCATGCCTTCGATCGGAACGCCGAACATTTCGCTCGCCGTCATGGCGTGAATGTCGAGGCCCTTTTGGAAGGCATCCTTCAGCGCCGGTATGTCCGCCATATGAGCCAGGATGCGCAACTCGATCTGGCTATAGTCGGCGCTGACCAGGACATTACCTTCATCGGCAATGAAGGCTTCGCGAATCTTGCGGCCTTCTTCCGTCCGGACCGGGATGTTCTGCAGGTTCGGGTCGGAGGATGACAATCGCCCTGTCTGCGCCACCGCCATGGCAAAGCTCGTATGCACGCGGCCGGTCTTCGGATTGATCGCAGCCTGCAGTGCCTCGGTATAAGTCGACCGCAGCTTGGATAGCGTCCGCCAGTCGACAATCGTGCGGGGCAGGGCATGGCCCTCTGCGGCAAGGCCTTCCAGCACGTCGGCATCGGTCACCCATGCGCCGGTCTTGGTCTTCTTGCCGCCTTCCAGCCCCATCTCGTCGAACAGGATTTCGCCGAGCTGTTTCGGGCTGCCAATATTGAACGCGCGGCCCGCCTGTTCCTCGGCTTCGGCCTCCAGCGCGGCCATGCGTTGGGCAAAGTCAGACGACAGGCGCGAAAGCTGGTCCCCGTCGACCTTGATACCTTCACGTTCCATCTGCGCCAGCACAGGCACGAGCGGCCGTTCCAGCGTCTCGTAAACGGTGGTGACTTTCTCAGTGTGGAGTTTTGGCTTGAACGTCTGCCACAGGCGCAGCGTCACGTCGGCGTCCTCGGCGGCGTATTCGGTCGCCTTGTCCAGCGCGACGCGATCAAAACTCACCTGCGCCTTGCCCGTACCCGCCACGTCCTTGTAGGAAATCGGCGTATGCTCGAGATAGCGCTGCGACAGGGCATCCATGCCATGGCTGTGCTTGCCGGCATTCAGCACATAGGACAACAGCATCGTGTCATCGATGGGCGCCACGCGAATGCCCTGCGTCGCGAAGATGCTGTCGTCATACTTGATGTTCTGGCCAATCTTCAGCACCGAGGCATCTTCCAGCATCGGCTTCAGCGCGCGCATGGCATCCTTCATGCGGATCTGCCGCGGCGGGTCGGCGCCGAACATGTCGCCATCGCCGGCCCCGTTCGGATCGACATGCGCCAGCGGGATGTAACACGCCTCACCCGGCGACAGCGCCAGCGACACACCCACCAGGTTGGCCGCAACGGAATCAAGGCTGTCAGTCTCGGTGTCCACCGCAACATAGCCCTGCGCCACGGCCCGTGCGACCCAGTCTTCCAGCCGTTCGAAGTCGCGTACGGTCTCATACTTCGTCCGGTCGATCGGATCTTCGGCGGGCGGTGCGGCTTCGATCGCGCCTTCCATTTCCATCATCTCGCGTACGCGCCGCGTGATCGTGCGGAACTCCATCTCTTCAAGGAAGGCGATCAGGGTGTCAGGGTCGGGATCGGCCACGGCCAGGCCGTCCAGTTCCAGCGTCACCGGGACATCATCCTTCAGCGTCACCAGCTGTTTCGACAGGCGTATCTGTTCGGCATTTTCGATCAGGGATTCGCGGCGCTTCGGCTGCTTGATTTCGCTGGCCCGTTCCAGCAGCGTTTCGACATCGCCATATTCGTTGATCAGCTGCGCCGCCGTCTTGATGCCGATGCCGGGCGCGCCCGGCACATTGTCGACGCTGTCGCCAGCCAGCGACTGCACATCGACGACGCGCTCCGGCCCCACGCCGAACTTCTCGAACACTTCGTCCACGCCCATCGTCTTGTTCTTCATCGTGTCCAGCATCACTACGCGGTCGGAGACGAGTTGCATCAGGTCCTTGTCGGACGACACGATCGTCACCCGCGCGCCCTTGGCCTCGGCCTGCCGCGCATAGGTCGCGATCAGGTCGTCGGCCTCGTACCCTTCCAGTTCCAGCGCGTGGGCCGCAAACGCGATGGCGGCCCGGCGGACCAGCGGGAATTGCGGCCGCAGCTCCTCCGGCGGTTCAGACCGGTTCGCCTTGTACAAGTCGTACATGTCATTGCGGAACGTGTGCGAGGACGCATCGAAAATGCACGCAAAATGCGTCGGCCGGTCCGGCCCCTTCAACTCTTCAAGCAGCTTGAACAACATGTTGCAGAAGCCCGCCACCGCGCCGATGGGCAGCCCGTCCGACGCCCGCGTCAAGGGCGGCAGGGCATGGAACGCCCGGAAAATATAGGCGCTCGCATCGATGAGATAGAGGTGGCTGTCCTTGGTGACGGGGGCAGTGGCCATGAGCGGGGAATCCTTTGCTGGCCGCTGGTTTAGCCGCTTGCGGCAGGTCCGTCACCCGCCCCGTTTCGTCATTCGGGCCGGATGTTCTGTCCTGGCCCAACTCGTAGTAATATAGGCATCTGAAATACAAACCGGGGAGGGAGTTGATATGTCGGACGAAATGGAACCCGCACACGCCGGAACACCGTGGCATTTATGGGCTGTGGGCGTCGTCAGCCTGCTCTGGAACAGCTTTGGCTGTTTCGACTTCACGATGACGGCGACACGCAACGAAGCCTATTTGAGTTCCTATCCGGCCGAAATGCTGGCCTACTGGTTTGCGATGCCGGTATGGGTCTGGGCTCTGTGGGCAATTGGCGTGTTCGGCGGATTTTTTGGCAGCGTCATGCTGCTGCTGCGCCGGAAGCTCGCCTTTCCCCTGTTCAGCGCATCCTTTCTCGCTGCCGCGATCAGCATGCTGGTCGGAACGCTCGACAAGAATGCGCCGCGCATGGAAGGTGCAGGCGTCATGAGCGCAATAATCGTTCTCATCGCGGCTATTTTTGCGTTCTATGCTTGGTGGCTTTCCCGGCGGGATGTCTTGCGCTGAGCCTGATTCATCGTAGCCTCCCTGAAAATGGGAGAAGACGATGACAGAGATGAACAAGACCTGGGTGCTGCGCCACCGCCCTGTTGGCGACGTCAAGGAAACCGACCTTGAACTCGTCGAGGCGCCGCTTGCGCCGCTTCAGGACGGCGAGGTGCGTGCGCGCACGATCTATCTCTCGCTCGATCCGACCAACCGTATCTGGATGAGCGACAAGGATGCCTACCTTCCGCCGGTCGCCCTCGGTGAACCCATGCGCGGCGGTGGCCTCAGCCTTGTCACCGAAAGCCGCTTTGACGGGCTTGAGCCGGGCGATATCGTGAATACCGGGCTCGCCCATTGGGCGCTCTACAATACGTTGCCAGGTGCCACGCTCGCCAAGATGCCCCAGCTTCCGGGCGTGCCCTTGACGGCCTTCATGGGCCCCATCGGCGCCACTGGCATGACCGCCTATTTCGGCCTCATGGACATTGCCAAGCCCAAGGCGGGCGAAACCGTCGTCGTCTCGGCTGCGGCGGGTGCGGTCGGGTCCATGGTTGGGCAGATCGCCAAGATCCAGGGCTGCCGCGTTGTCGGCATCGCGGGCTCGGATGAGAAGTGCAAATGGCTGCTTGAGACAGCCGGTTTCGATGCCGCCATCAACTACAAGAAGGAAGATGTCGGCGCGGCGCTCGACAAGCATTGCCCGGACGGCATCGACATCAATTTCGAGAATGTCGGTGGCGAGATCATGGACACCGTCATTGCGCGGCTGAACGATTTCTCGCGCATGCCGCTTTGCGGCCTGATCTCGACCTATAATGCGACGGAGCCGGTGCCCGGGCCGTTCAATTTCGAGAACCTGCTCATGCGGCGCACGCTCCTGAAGGGCTTCATCGTCATCGACTATTATCCCCGCTTCGCCGAAGGCATTCAGCAAATGGCCCAATGGCTGATGGAGGGAAAACTGAAGTTCGAGACAGATGTGGTCCAGGGCCTCGAGAATGCCCCGGCCAGCCTGTCGCGCCTTTTCGAGGGCAAGAACCTTGGCAAACTCGTCGTGCAGGTCAGCGATGAACCGAACTGAATGGGTTGCCGGGTCCTGTTGTGCGTGCAGCAGGACCTGGCGATTTGTTCATGACAAAAAAGACACGAAAATTCACGCATTTCCAGCGACGGGAAAGCAGCGGGCGCGCGTTGAACTGATGTGATGTCGGCAGGGCTTCTCGCCGGGTGGGCATCACATCTACTCGCGTTCCCGCTGTTGGTACCTCCAAACCCTCCCCCTGACCCGCAGCGGTGTCCCCCACTCTCCTTCCCCCCTTGGAGTGGGGGACTTGCGCGCGGACGACGGCTCAGAGAACGAGGGGGGCGATAAAATATCCGATGATGGAAATGATCGCGATGCCGATAAGGTTCAGTCGCAGGCCGGCACGCATCATCTCCCGGATGGTCACGTGGTTGGTAGCATAAACAATCGCATTGGGTGCGGTCGCCACAGGCAGCATGAAGGCACAGGATGCGGCAACAGCCGCTGGCCCAAGCAGTGACGCAGGGGCAACTCCAACGGTGATCGCCAACGCACCCAGGATCGGGGCCAGAGTTGTCATAGTCGCCACATTGGACGTCAGTTCTGTCAGGAACAGAACCAGCGCCACGACGACGATGATGAAAAATAGCGGAGGCAGGGCATTAAGCGCATCGAGATTGTCACCGATCCATTTCGACAAGCCTGTCCGTGACACGGCTTCTCCAAGCGCTATTCCGCCACCGAACAGGACCAGGACGCCCCATGGCAGGCGCACGGCTTCCTCCCAGTTCAGGATCGCGCGGCCTTCGCCGGCTCCGGCTGGCACCAGAAACATGAGCAAAGCGCCAAATATGGCGATCATCATGTCAGCCTGGCCCTTGTAGCTCTGAAGCAGCGGCCAGCCGAGGTCAGCCAGTCCGGTCGAGATCGGCAGCCTGAAAACCCACAGGAATGCGACCACGCCGAAAATCATCGCAACGCGCGATTCCGGAACGCTGATCTTTCCGAGCGAAAGTTTCTGGCTGCGCACGCTGGCCAGTGCATCCATGCTGTTGCCAATTCTCGGAAGGCCGCGCGTAACACTCCACCATGCGGCGGGCACAAGCAGTATAGCTGCGGGAATGCCGAAAGCCATCCAGTTGGCAAAGCCGATACTGGCGCCCGCTTCCTTTTCCAGCCAACTGGTTGCGATCAGGTTGGTTGGCGTGCCGATGGGCGTGGCGACACCGCCGATCGATGCGGCATAGCAGATGCCGAGCAAAAGTGCGGTCGTGAACTGTTTCTGGCCGCCGCCAATGGCCGTTGAAGCCGACAGCGCTATGGGCATCATCATCAACGTCGTCGCAGTATTGGATATCCACATCGATAGGAGGGCTGTGGCCAGCATGAACCCGAAGATCAGGGCCCGCGGCGCCGTTCCGACCCGGCTTACGACATTCAATGCGATACGCTTGTGCAGGTCCCAGCGCTCAATCCCCAGTGCGACGATGAAGCCGCCCAACAGGAGCAGGACAATATGATCTGCATACGAAGCTCCGACCTCTCGGGGCGTGCCTGCCTCGATCAGCGGCAGTACGACAAGCGGCAAAAGGGATGTCGCCGGAATCGGGATTGCCTCGGTCGCCCACCAGGTTGCCATCAGCATCATAAGCGCTGCCGTGCCCCATGCCGCAGGATTCAGGCCGTCCGGCGGCCCGAGTAACAGCATGAGCCCGGCTGCAACCGGCCCCAGCACCAATCCGATTTTTTGTGCCCCCATGCCCCCGTCAGCTCCCCGCCATGGCCTTGAAACCTGCTTCAAGATCGGCAACGAGATCGCTCACCGCTTCCAGGCCCACATGCACGCGCAATAGCGGGCCGGCACGAGCGTCGGTCCAGCTTCCCTTCATGCGCGTGAGTTGTTCGTCGCACGGAATGATCAGGCTCTCGAACCCGCCCCACGAGAATCCCATCGCGAACAGGTCCATGGCGCCGAGGAAGCGTTCCATGCCGCGCTCCGGTATAGGATTGAGCACGACACCGAACAGGCCGTTCGACCCGCTGAAGTCGCGTTGCCACAAAGCATGGTCCGGAGATGACGGCAGGGCAGGGTGAAGCACCTCGGAAACTTCCGGGCGCGCGTCCAGCCAGTGGGCAATCTCCAGCCCGGCGGCCTCGTGCGCCTGAAGGCGCGTCTTGAGCGTCCGCAAGCCGCGCAAGCACAAATAGGCGTCGTCCGGCGACAGGCTGATGCCCCAGTCTTCCGAAAGCGCCTCCAGCCGCCCGGCCATGCCGGGCGTGCTTGTCATCACGGCGCCGCCAAAAGCGTCGGAATGGCCTGCCGCATATTTCGTCAGCGCCTGCACCGATAAGTCGACACCGAGTGACAGAGGCTGGTGATGCAGGCCGGCGCCCCACGTATTGTCCATGATGGTGCGAATGCCGCGTGCCTTGGCAATCTCGACGATGGCAGGCGTATCGCTGATCTCGAAAGTCAGCGAACCGGGCGACTCCAGGAATATGGCTTTCGTATTGTCTTGTATCAGGTCGGCCATCCCGGCGCCGATGCGCGGATCAAAGCGCGTCGCCTTCACGCCCATGGCAGGCAGCCGCCGCTCGCAGAACCTCGCCGTCGGTCCGTAGGCGCAATCCGGGAAGAGCAGATGGTCCCCGTTCCGCACGCATGCTGCAATGGCCAGCGCGCAGGCCTGCAATCCGTTGGCTGCGAGGCGGGTATAGGTCGCGCCTTCCAGCGCGTTCATTGCTGCTTCCAGTTCACGATGAACCGTCAGGCCCATCCGGCCATAGGTCGGTTTTGGCCCGTAAAGGCTCTCTTCGGTCGAGAACAGAACCGTCGACGCACGCTCCACAGGCGGGTTCACGGTCGCCCGTCCCAGTCGCTCCTTACGCGTGTGAATGAGCCGCGTTTCCGGTCGTTTCATTATGCGCCCGTCGCGATCGGGCGGGACGGATCAGACGCCCATTCGGTCCAGGACCCGTCGTAGACGGCGACGTCCCAGTTGCCGAGCCGGGCAAGCGCCAGCGCCGTGACGGCCGCGGAGACACCTGAACCACATGTGGCAACAATTGCCGCCATGGGATTATCGAAAAGTGGCGCGAGGTCGGCTGCGGATTTCATTGTGCCGTCGGCGTTCATCAACTTGCTGCACGGCACGCACACACTGCCGGGAATATGCCCGGAGGACAGGCCCTCGCGTGGTTCCGGTGCTTCGCCGCTGAACCGGTCCGCCGCCCGCGCATCGATCAATTTGTGGGAACCGCTCGCGGAAATCGCGTGCACCTGCGCTGCATCCTTCACGAGATCGCTACGCACCCGCGCGGTAAAATGGCGCTCCACGGCGACCGGCGGCAAGTCTTCCACTTCCCCTCCCGCTGCCAGCCAGGCGGCATATCCGCCATCCAGGACTTTCACATCTTGATGGCCCATCACGCGCAGCATCCACCAAACCCGCGCCGAAGCGAAGAATCCGTTCTGGTCGTAAACGATGATCCGGTTGCCATCGCCGATGCCCAGCTTGCGCACGCGCGAGGAGAACATCACCGGATCCGGCAGCATGTGCGGAAGATCGGTGTCCTGGCGGGCAATCGCGTCGATGTCAAAAAAATGCGCGCCGGGAATGTGCCCGGCCATATAGGCCTGCCGGCCCGTCTGGGCCGGGTTCGTAAATGGCGCGAACCAGGTTGCATCAATGATGCGGATATCCGGCGCCGAGATATGTTCTTTCAGCCAGTCGGCACTGACAAGCGGGTCTCCCGATTCCATCGATTTATGTCTCCATCCAAGGCGGCACCGGCAGGTCCTTCGATCTCAGGAAATCCGGATTGTACAGTTTCGATTGGTAACGATTGCCATAGTCGCACAGCATCGTCACGATCGTATGGCCCGGGCCCAGGTCGCGCGCCATCTTGACCGCGCCGGCCACATTGATTCCGGCTGAGCCGCCAAGGCAAAGGCCTTCCTTCTGAACCAGTGCGAACAGCACGTTCAATGCCTCGGTATCGGTGCAGCGATAGGCGCGGTCCACTTCAATGCCTTCGAGATTGGCCGTGATGCGGCCTTGCCCAATCCCTTCGGTGATCGACGTCCCCTCCGACTTCAGTTCGCCGCTCGTGAAATATTCGTACATCGCCGCGCCGCCGGGATCGGCGAGGCCGATCTGCACTGACTTGCGTTTCTCTTTCAGCGCCATCGAAACGCCGCCAAGCGTGCCGCCGGATCCGACGGCGCAAATGAACGCGTCGAGCTTGCCGTCCGTCTGTTTCCATATTTCCTGACCCGTCGTCTCATAATGGGCCTTGCGGTTGGAGACATTGTCGAACTGGTTGGCCCAGATCGCGCCATTCGGTTCCGATTTCGCGAGGTCCTCGGCGAGGCGTCCTGAAAACTTGATGTAATTGTTCGGGTTGGCGTACGGCACGGCGTCGACCTCGATGAGCTCTGCGCCGAGCAGCCGTATTGCGTCCTTCTTCTCCTGGCTCTGGGTACGCGGCATCACGATCACGACGCGATAGCCGAGCGCTGCGCCGACAAGCGCCAGCCCGATACCGGTATTGCCGGCTGTGCCTTCGACAATCGTGCCGCCGGGCTTCAATTGGCCTGCCGCCTCGGCATCGCGCACGATCCCCAGTGCCGGACGGTCCTTGACCGATTGGCCGGGGTTCAGGAATTCGCATTTTCCGAGGATTTCGCATCCGGTTTCGTCAGATACCGCGTTGAGGCGGAGAAGGGGCGTGTTGCCAATCAGGTCAACAACGGAGCGGTAAGTAGTCATGCAGTCAGTCCGGTTCAGTTTGGGAGGTCTTGTCAGGCCAAGCTAGGGTGCAGCGCGGCAATGCACAACAGCGTCTATGGCGCATTGCCAGGTGATCCATTTGGTCCTCGGCGCCGTAGACCAGTTCATTGAACACACCAACCGGACAGGGACCCGCCCTTGCATAATCAGGATTCATACGCGTCCTTCATGATGGACCATGCCGCCGGAAACCATGCCGACGCCATGACGCTTGCTGGCGACCTGCACATATTGCTCAGCCCGACGGGGTCCGAAACGGCCAGGCTCTGGTCGATTGTCGGCGGTGCTCTGCTCGAAAAGGACCAGAGACCTGCCGGGCGTCCCGGTACCCGGCCGAAACGCCGCTTGCGATCCAACAGGGATACCACGACGGCCAGAGAGTTGCTGGCATTGTCAGACAGCGCGCCATTGCCGTGGAAGCGGGGTCTGTCAGGGGTGTCCTATGCAAACACGGCCACCCGTGGTGCCAAGTTCATGAAACTCGAGCCGGGACAGTCAGCACCGACCCATGGTCATGGCGCACTGGAGGCAACCGTCGTTCTCCAGGGGCGTTTCAGCGACGGGCATGGCGTTTATTCCCGTGGAGACCTGGTGCTGGGTGAACCGGGCATGCGGCACAAGCCTGCCGCCGTGGGCGACGAGCCCTGTATCTGTTTCGTCGCCGAAACCAGCAACCCGATCTGGAGCCTGTTCCGATGATACGTCGCACGCTTGCCGCTCTTTCCTGGGTCCTGCTCGCGCCCCCCGCGATGGCCGACAGTGCCCCCAGCCCCACCCTTGCCACCCCCACGCCACCCCCGGCCTGGACCCCGAAAGACGGTGATGAAATCAGCTTCCGGGTGCTTCGCGAGGGCAAACCATTTGGTACCCATACGGTGTCGTTCGACGTCGCGCCCGACGGCACGCTGAAGGCGACGACCGACGTCCGCCTGAAGGCTGGCCTGGGCCCGATTACGCTGTTTCGATACGCCTTGGATGCCACCGAAACGTGGAAAGACGGCCAGCTGGTCGCCCTGAAAGGCGCCGTCAATGACAATGGCGATGACGGCTCAGTGAGCGCTATGCGTGTCGGCAACGTGCTCGACGTCACCGGAACGGAATACACGGGCAGGATCCCGTTCGGCATCCTCCCGTCCAGCCACTGGAATGTGGCACAGACTCGGGCAAGCCAGCTGCTCTCCTCGGAGGATGGCGAACTGATCGAGATCAATGTCGTGGACAAGGGGCGCGACACCGTGAGTGTCGGAGACACAACGGTAGAGGCGAACCGCTACCTGATGAATTCCGATATAGACGTCGATCTCTGGTATGACGCGCAGGGCCGCTGGGTGAAACTCGCCTTCGAGGCGCGTGGCCAGCTCATTGAATACGTCCTGACCAAACCCTTCTAGGCCACAGCCAGCCTATTCCGGTTCTTCAGGCGCTGGTTCGACCTTGTTTTTCTTCTTGAACAGGTCGCCCAGCGCGTCCCTCGCAGCTTGCTCCGCTGCGCTCTCAAGCGTGACGGGTGCTTTCGCCTCCGGCTGCGCAGTCTCGGGCGTAGTGCCGTCGGGGGTGGCAGGTGCGGGCTCCGGGGTGGGTGCAGGGGTGGCAGGTACACCGAGCACATTGCCGAGAATCGTACCGGCCTCGCCGCCGATCTTGTCGGATAGCTGGTCCTTCAGCTTGCTGCCCAGTTCGGCTTTCAGGGCCGACTGAATGCCTGACGTATCCGGCGACACTTTCAGCTTGTTCCATGATCCTGAAATGCGCACCGGCACGGGGATGCCGTTCAGCTGCACGACGCTTCCCGTTCCCTGACCGGACTTGTCGATACTGGTTGCGAGGCGCAGGTCCAGCGCCTGCCCACCGAGATTAATCTGGCCGGATCCGTCGATGCCCAGCACCGGATTGACCAGCTTCATCAGGTCGACATTGGCCACACCATCATTGATCGTGAGGACAGTATCGAAGCTTGAAAAATCAGTCGACGCAGAGGGCGACAGGGCTGACGAAAAGTCGAGGTTCGTCAGACTACCGGTCGCCAGGGCTTGCTGCAGGGACTGCGCGCTACGCACGAGTTGAGCCACGTTCAGTCCCTTCAGCGCTCCGTCTTTCAGGTTGGTCGTCACCTTGCCGTCCAGAGCGTTCATGATGTCGTTGATCGAGTTGCCTGTGGCCGCGCCCGTCACCTGGAAGCCGCCTGTGCCGCTGAGCTTGTCAAATCCCGCGAGCGTGCCGAGCAGGCTCGACATGCCGACGCCATTGCCATTCATCGTGAAGTCGAGGGCGGGCGTTGCGCCCTGTGCGTTAACGCCCAGCTTGCCGCTCCAGTCGCCACCGAACGCTTTAAACCTGGACAGGTCGGCCGTGAGCACGCCTTGGTTGAGCTTGGTGGCGAGGGCCGCGTCAGTGAGCTTCACCTTGCCGACTGTCAGTGCGCTCGTGGTGATCTGCACATCGGCGTCCACGGCTTTGAGGCCCGCAAGATCCAGCGGTTCCTTGCTCCAGCCCGCGCCGGTCTGTTTCGGATTCGCCGCCTGATCAGAGTCTCCAAGGAATGGCGACAGGTCCAGCGGTCCCATGTCCAGGTTGCCGGTGATCTTCGGGCGGTCGCCGGTGAGATCAATACCTGCGGTGCCCTTGCCCGTGATGTCGTCGAGCACGAGCGTGAGATTGGTCAGGGATAAAGTCTTGAAGCTGCCGGTAATCGCGCTGGCCACATTGAATGTCTTGAGCGTTTCACCAGGGGCCATCTCGACGTCAGCCGCCTTCAGCAGGGCGCGCAGCTCATTGCTGGATGCTGCAATCTTGCCATTGATACGCCCTTCGCCCGCGAGGCCGACGGCGCCTGTATAGGTCGCGTTCAGCAGTGCGCCCGAATGTTTCACGTCCAGATTGTTCAGATTGAGCGCATCGGCGGGGCCCTTGATCGTTCCCTTCAGTTCCACCCGTTCGAGGGCGTTGCGTGCAGGAAGGTCGAGACCGATTTGGGTCGCAAGGTCGCCTGCCTGCGGCAACACGGCCGAGATGGAGCCATCGAGTGCGGGCTTTTCGCCAAGTGTGAGGGCACCGGTATAGCTCGCGTCAATCTGGCTGCCCTTGATCGACAGGGTTTCGAATCGGATCGCTGGTTCGGTCAGCGCACCGGACAGGCTGGCCTTGGCCGAAACCCCGCCAAGGGGCGCAAGGTTCATTGGCATCTCCATACCCGAAAATGCCGCGAGGTCAGAAATGCTCGGCGCTGACAGGGCCAGGTTGCCTGTGATTGTGGGTGCTTCGGCGAGCACGATCTGGCCCGTGAAATCCGTCTTCGCCATGCCCGACGACTGGGTGAAGCTAACGATATCGATGGTCAGCGCCGAGAAGGGGCCGGACACGTTGCCCTTTGTATCGATCTTTCCAAGACGCGAGAGGTCCATCGGAAGCTCGACGCCCGCGAAGGCCGAGAATTTCGCCAACGCGTCTGAACTCGCTGAGAACGCGCCGGTCAGGGCAGGCGCGTCGCCGAGCGTAACGCTGCCGTCATACCCTGCTTTGCCGAGCGTCGAGTCCAATGCGAATGTTATGGCGGCCTGCGCGCCTGTCGTCAGGGCGTCCGGTGAATCAAGCCGAAGGTCGACATCAAACTGCTCGCCCTGGAAGAGGCCGGACGCTTTGGCCTTGAGCGGCTTGTCGAGTGCCTGGAGCGAGGCCTGAAGGTCCAGTTCCTTCACGTCATAGGCCGAGCCTGCCACGTCATCGCGATAGGTGAGATTCGCGTTCTTCAGCCGGGCCGACTCAATGCCCGCATCGAATCCGCCGCTTGAACCGTCAGAACCGGATTCGTCGCCGGCCTGCGTCCCGAATTCCCAGTTGGCCGTGCCGTTGGCCATGCGGTGAAGGTCCACATTGGCGTCCACGAAGGAAATCTCCTGGACATCGACCCGGCGGGACAGGAGGGGCAGCCATTTGACCGACCCGCGCAATTCACCAGCCTCGATCATGTTGGGCCGGTCGAATCCTGCGGGATTGGCGACGGTGACTCCGCCAATGCTCGCAGAAATCCGCGGGAACACCGAGATTTTCACGTCGCCGGTCAGTTTTACGTCACGTTGCAGCGCATCTGTTGCGGCCTTCTCGATCTGGGTCTTGTAGACTTCGCGGGGCACCAGAAAGGGCACGACCATCGCGGCGACCACGAGAAAGCCGACGATACCCGCAACAATGAGCAAAATGCGTTTCATGGAAGGGTCCTGATTCCTGTGTACCTGCCTAGTATATGTACATTGTGTCTGATGAATGTCGCCTGAAATGCATATAATCGAACATGGTCTGTCGTTCCTTGCTTGACCGCCATAGCCCCCTTGATTAGAGAGGCGGCTCGCTGCTTAGCGGCAGCAGGAAATACGCGGGTGTAGCTCAGTCGGTTAGAGTGCCGGCCTGTCACGCCGGAGGTCGCGGGTTCAAGTCCCGTCACTCGCGCCATTTTCCAGTATTCTTGACCGAATATCGTCGAACGGGCCGGGGTTTTCCCCGGCCCGTTCGCGATTCAGGTACATGTTTCCCACGGCGCATACCGCGTCAGAGCGACAAGCCGCCGTCCACGATCAAGGTCTGGCCGCAGACATAGGCTGCCAGGGGGCTTGCGAGGAAGATCGCGGCTCCGGCCATGTCGCCGGGCAGGCCCATGCGTCCCACGGGAATCGCCCGAAGCGCGCCTTCCAGCCGCTTGGGGTTCTCTGTCGTCACTTTTGTCAGCTTGGTGTCGACCAGTCCTGGCGCGAGCCCATTCACGCGAATGCCCTCGGGTGCCCATGCCTGGCCCAGCGTCTTGGTCAGGCTTATGGCGCCCGCCTTGGAGGCTGCGTAGGCCGGATTGCCGACATTGGCTGAATATCCGGAGATCGAACTGACGATGATGATGGAGCCATGCGCCTTCGCCAGCATCGGTTTCAGTTTGTTGGCGCAATGCATCAGGCTGTCCAGGTTGACGGCCATTACACGGCCCCAGCCTGCGCGTTCAAACTCGCCGCGTTTGTATACGACCGTTCCTTGGCAGAGGACGAGCGAATCCAGCGTGTCGAAGTCGACATGCGCCGCTTCGATGGCGTCGGGATCACCAACATCCACCTGTTGATAGGCCAGCCCGTCGAGGTCGCTGCCGTCGGCAGGATCATAGTCGCTGGCGTTCGCGCGAGTACCCCAGACGTGAACCTCCGCACCGCGCGCGCGGAACGCCTGGGCAATGCCATTGCCAATGCCGCTGGATCCACCCACGACCAGCACGCGTTTGCCGGTGAAGTCTGTATCGCCTTGTCCCATCCCGTTTCCTCTCGGTTTCTATGTTGACTAGCTCTGTGTTGATGCGATGAGTTCGAACGAACGCAGACGCGCTGCGTGATCGTACACATCCGACACAATGATGAGTTCGTCCGCGCCGGTCTCGTCCGTTAGCGCCGCGATACCCGCACGCACCGTATCCGGGGACCCGACAATCGAGCGTGCCAACATGTTCTGCGCCTGAGCTTTTTCCGCAGCGGTCCAATAGGTGTCGATGTCTTCAATCGGCGGCTGGCTGAGGCTGCGGGTGCCGCGCAGCAGGTTGGCGAACGACATCTTCTGGGTGGTCGAGAGCCGCGTCGCCTCGGCGTCACTGTCCGCAGCAATGATGTTCACGCCGACCATTGCGTAGGGCTCCTGCAACTGCTCGGACGGCTTGAAACGCGTACGATAAATTTGCAGTGCGGACATGAGGTGCGCCGGCGCGAAATGCGAGGCGAAAGCGTAGGGCAGGCCGAGTTCCGCTGCCAGCATGGCCCCGAAATGGCTCGACCCGAGAATCCAGAGCGGCACGTTC
This sequence comes from uncultured Alphaproteobacteria bacterium, assembly GCA_963973995.1. GTDB lineage: Bacteria > Pseudomonadota > Alphaproteobacteria > Caulobacterales > Hyphomonadaceae > Hyphomonas. Next base: position 254,624 of record CAXBCO010000002.1, on the reverse strand, counting down.
GTTCCGGCGGCCGGGACGGCCTGCACGCGCTGGCCCGGCTGCAAGGGCCCGAGGAAGGCCTGCAGCTCCATGACATCCTGCGGAAATCGCTCTGCCGCTTCAGCTGTTGTTCTCAGCGCGCGAAGGGTGATCTGGTCGGTGCCGGGCGCACGGCCCAGCCCGAGGTCTATACGCCCGGGGAACAGGCGTTCGAGGGTGCCAAACTGTTCCGCAATCACGATCGGGGCATGGTTCGGCAACATGATGCCACCGGCGCCGACGCGGATCTTCTTCGAACCGGCAGCAATGTGCGCGATCACCAGCGACGTGGCTGCGCTGGCGATCCCCGCCATGTTGTGGTGCTCGGCGACCCAGATACGATTGTAGTCCCACTCCTCGGCATGCGCCGCCAGGTCGCGTGCATTGTCCATGGCCGTGCGCGCATCCGTGCCCTGTGTAACGCGGACCAGGTCGAGAATGGAAAGCTTGGTCATGATGGACTCCTGAAGGCGGCGGCGCGTAGGGGGAGGGTCTGCATGGGCACGCCCGTTCACTCCACTTGGGCATCGTGCCGACCGAAGTCAAAAGTCCCGGGCGATTGACGTTGCGGAACATGCTTTCGTTGACGCTGGGCAAACCCGGAAGTCGGCTGCCATGACATTGATATACGTCTTCGAAACCCGTACCAAACCCACCAGCTGCCCGGCGGGCACCCAAGAAGATACATACGGAGCGAAGCCTGACATGCCCGGCACAAACGTCCTTTCCGACATTCGCATCGCAGACATGACAACGGTGATTTTCGGGCCGTATTGCACGCAAACGCTGGCCGATATGGGCGCTGAAGTCGTGAAGGTTGAGCCAGCGGCGGGAGACGATTTCCGGAATGTCGGCAAGCCCGTGAACACGCGCAGCATGGGCCCGTGTCACCTCACGATCAATCGCGGCAAGCGCTCGGTTGTCTGGGACCTGAAATCGGACGCGGGCAGGGCCGCGATCACAAAACTGATCCAGCAGAGCGACGTGTTCATTCACAACGTTCGCGAAGACGCCGTGGCCCGGATTGGCCTGACCTTTGACGAGGTCAAGGCGATCAAGCCTGACATTGTCTATGTCCACTGCACCGGGTTCGGCTCGGAGGGCCCCTATGCGGGTCGGCCAGCTTACGATGACCTTATCCAGGGCCTGTCAGGCACGGCGAGCCTCCTGCCGCGGGTCGATGGCAATCCGGCGCCCCGATTCCTGCCAATGGCGATCGCGGACAAAGTGTCCGGGCTGCACGCGGTCTACGCGACGCTGGCGGCCTTGCGCCAGCGCGACCGCACCGGTGAAGCGGTCCATGTCGAAGTGCCGATGTTTGAATGCGTGACTCACTTCCTGCTGGAAGAGCATCTCTATGGCGAGACATTCGATCCGCCCAATGGCCCGGCCTGCTACCAGCGCCAGGTCGATCCGTCCCGCCAGCCGCTCCAGACCGCCGACGGCTGGATAACGATCGCGCCCTATGTCGACGCGCGCTGGATCCGCTTGTTCGACGTGCTCGAAGCACCCCAGGAACTGCAGGACGAGCGCCTCAACGACCGCCGGGGCCGGTATCACAACATGCCCTACATGATGGAGCGCGTTCAGGCCTTTCTCACTGCCAAACCGACGCAGTTCTGGCTGGATGCTTTCACGGCCGCCGATATTCCGGCTGCACGCGTCAATGATATCAGCGAATTGCGCGACGATCCGCACCTCCAGGCGGTCGGCTTCTTCCAGAAACGCACCCATCCAACCGAAGGCGACTATTGGGAAACCCAGCCACCGGTCATTTTCCGGGGCGAAACACGCCGTCCGATCCGTCCCGCGCCGCTCATCGGCCAGCACACAGATGAGGTGCTCGCGGAACTCGGTCTGGAAGACGCTTCGAAACCAGACGTGGACGCCTGACGCATGACCATAGCGGGTCAATTTTCCGTTATTGTTGCGAAATCATTGGGTTTTCGGTGCGATAATTGGCAGAAAGCACGAGTGTTGGCTTCCGGCCGTTGCGCCCTATATCGTGATGTATCGGAGGCTGGATTTATATAAACTGGTGTTTCCAGCTAATTTTAAGGTGTTCGGAGGCGCAGGCCTGAACATCACAAGGCAACTGAATGGCACATACTGGTAGCTCCTGGAGACTTTTCCGGCCGCTCGGCTTGGCGGCTGTTGTATTTGCCGTGTTGATCCCGGGCCTGCCTGCATCCGCCCAGGCGCGGGGACCGGCAAGCGTCTTCGTCGCGGACGTGGGCAAACAGGACTTCGCGATGCGGATCGAGGCCCTGGGCACGCTCAAGGCGAATGAGCGTGTCGACCTGACACTCAACGTCGCCGACCGCGTGACAGCCCTGTATTTTGATGACGGTGAGCGCGTGGTGGCGGGCAAGACGCTGTTGTCACTCGCTCAGCGCGAACAGGTCGCACTTGTCGAGGCTGCGGAAGCCAATTCAGACGAAGCGCGCCGCCAGTACCAGCGCGCCATCCAGCTCGCAGAGCAGGACGCCATCGCGCAGACGTCGCTGGATGCAGCCCGCCGAGATCTCGAAAATGCCAACGCCCAGCTCCGTGCGGTACAGGTCCGTCAGAAAGATCGCGTCCTTGTCGCACCCTTCGATGGTGTGCTCGGGTTCCGCATGGTCAGTGTCGGCTCTTACGTTCGGCCCGGTGACGTGGTTGCGACACTCGTGGACGATAGCCAGATGAAGCTCGACTTCTTGGTGCCGTCGACCTTCCTCCGGTCGCTGAAGGCCGGTGTGGCGGTGACAGCTGCCACGGACGACCTGCCCGGGATGGATTTTTCAGGCACGATCGACAGCGTCGACAATTCCATCGATCCGGTGACGCGGTCCGTGCGCGTCCGCGCGATCCTGCCCAATCCTGACAAAACACTCAAAGCCGGCATGTTCATGCGCGTGACCATCTCTGCCGATGCGCGCACCGCGCTGTCCATTCCTGAAGGCGCGATCCAGCCGCTCGGGCCCGACAATTTTGTTCTGGTTGCTGTCAACGATGGCGACAGGATGATCGCGCGGCAGCGCAAGGTCGAGATCGGCTTGCGCCAGGGCGGCAATGTCGAGGTCCTGTCCGGCCTCGAAGAAGGTGAGCGCATTATCACCGAAGGTGCTATCCGCGTGCGCGAAGGGGCTGAAATCATTGTCCGCGACCGCTCAGCCATCTTGCCGGGTGCATCCGGCAACGGCGCTGCGGCCAACGCGGATTAACCCGGATGCTGCTGTCTGACATCTCGGTGAAGCGCCCGGTCTTCGCATCGGTCCTGTCGCTCATCCTCATCATATTCGGCCTGGTCGCCTATAACCGGCTGCCACTGCGCGAATATCCCGACATCGATGCCCCGATCGTGTCGATCGACACCCGCTATCCTGGGGCCTCGGCGAACGTGGTTGAAACCCGTATCACACGCGTGATCGAGGATCGCATTGCCGGCGTGTCCGGCATCAGGTTCATCAATTCCAATTCGACGGATGGCCGGTCTCGCATCAGTATCGAATTCAGCATCGACCAGGACATTGATGCGGCTGCCAATGATATTCGCGACAGGGTTTCGGGCGTGCTTGACCAATTGCCTCCGGAGGCAGACCCACCCGAAATCGAAAAGGCAGATGCCAATGATGATGTCATTATATGGCTGAACCTGGCGAGCGAAAACCTGACCACGCCGGAGCTCTCCGACTATGCAGACCGCTTTCTCGTCGACCGGTTTTCTGCGCTGGACGGTGTCGCGCGAGTGCGGGTCGGCGGAGCGCGCGACTACGCTTTGCGAATCTGGATAGACCGGCGCGCGCTCGCTTCGCGCAATCTCGCCGTCAGCGATATCGAACGGGCCCTGCGCAGCGAGAATATCGAGGCGCCGGCAGGCAGCCTTGAGTCCGATTCCCGCACATTCACCGTCCGTATCGAACGGGCGTTCCGGACCCCGGAAGACTTTGCCGGCCTTGTCATTGCACAAGGGGATGATGGCTACCTGGTCCGGCTGGGAGACGTCGCCCGCGTAGAGCGCGGCACCGCTGAAGATCGCAACACGTTCCGCGGCAACGGCGTTCCGATGGTGGGAATGGGTATCATCAAGCAATCGACGGCAAACACCGTGGACGTGGCCCGGGGCGCGCGCGAACTGGCCGCCGAGTTGAACGAGACACTGCCGGAAGGCATGGTTATCGCGCAGAGTTTCGACTCGTCCGTGTTCATCGACGCCTCCATTCGCGAGGTCTACAATACGCTCTTCATCGCAGTCGGTCTGGTAACGCTTGTCATCTTCCTCTTTCTCGGAAGCGTGCGCTCCACGATCATTCCGGCCATAACCGTCCCGATCTCGATCATCTCGACCTTCATCGTCCTTTTCGCCCTCGGGCTGTCGATCAACCTGCTGACCCTGCTGGCGCTCGTGCTGGCGATTGGCCTGGTCGTTGATGACGCGATTGTCGTGCTTGAGAACATACACCGCCGAATGGATGAGTTGGGCGAATCCCCGCTCGTTGCGTCCTATCGCGGCACGCGCCAGGTCGGCTTTGCAGTCATCGCCACGACGCTGGTGCTGATTTCGGTATTCATCCCGATCACCTTTCTTGAGGGCAATGTCGGGCGGTTGTTCACCGAGTTCGCGCTGACCATGGCGGCGGCCGTCGCATTCTCAAGCATTCTATCGCTTACGCTGGTGCCGATGTTGGCGTCAAAGCTGCTGAAGCCGAAAGCAACGACCGGACTTCTCAGGTTCATACCTTACGTGATCAATGGTGCGTTCGGCGTTTTGAAGGCCGGCTATGGCTGGATTCTCGACCGGCTGATTCACCGTCCCATCCTCGTGGCGATCATGCTTTGCGGCATTTTCGGCGGTGCCGTCTGGCTGTTCCAGCATATCGACGAAGAGTATGTCCCGCGCGAGGATCGCGGCAGCTTTTTTATCAGCATCAGGGGCGAGGAAGGGGCATCCTTCGACTACATGTCCACCTATCTGGACGAGATCGAGCGCCGGTTGCTGCCTTATTCGGAGTCGGGCGAAGCCACGCGCCTGTTGCTGCGTGCGCCGGGGTTTGGGACGTCGGGGTTCAATGAAGGGTTTGTCATTGTCGTCCTTGACGATTGGGCCAATCGTCGGCCAGCCGACACGATCATCCAGGAGATCAACGGAAAACTCTCCGATCTTCCGGGCATCCGCGCCTTCGCCATCATGCGGCAGGGGCTTGGCGGCGGAAATGGAAAGCCTATCCAGTTCGTCATAGGCGGGCCCTCCTACGAAGACCTGACCCAGTGGCGCGATACGTTCGTAGCGGCGTTGGAAACGGATAATCCCGGGTTGGTCGACATCGATTGGGACTATAAGGAAACGCAGCCGCAGTTCCGGATTTCCATAGATTATGAGCGCGCCGCCGATCTCGGAGTCACCGTGTCGGAGGTTGGCAGCACGTTGCAGACGATGCTCGGATCACGGCGCGTCACAACCTATACGGACAATGGCGAAGAGTATGACGTCATCCTCGAAGGCCTGCGATCAGACCAGAACACGCCGATGGATATCCAGAACATCTATGTTCGGTCATCGCGCTCCGGCCAACTCATCCCCCTATCCAGCCTGACCACGATCAGGTCGATTGCCGACAGTCCAAGCCTTAACCGGTACAATCGCGTCCGCTCCATCACCATCGAGGCGGGACTGGCCCCCGGCGTATCCCTCGGGACGGCCTTGAGCGGCATGGAGCGGGTGGCGCGCGAGGTGCTGCCTCCTGAAGCCCAGATCGACTTCAAAGGCCAGTCGCTCGACTTCAAGTCGTCAGGGTCTTCGATCCTGTTTGTCTTCGCCATTGGCCTGGTCATCGTCTTCCTCGTTCTCGCGGCACAGTTCGAAAGCTATCGGCACCCGATCATCATCATGCTTTGTGTGCCTGCGACGATTGCCGGAGGCCTGCTCGGCCTCTGGCTGACGGGCAACACGATCAATATCTACACGCAGATCGGCCTCATCATGCTGGTTGGCCTGGCCGCGAAAAATGGCATCCTGATCGTCGAATTTGCCAATCAGCTTCGTGACGAAGGCATGGAGTTCGACGCAGCCTTGCGCGAAGCTTCCTTGGCGCGCTTCCGCCCCATCATTATGACCGGCCTGACGACGGCTGCAGGATCGCTTCCCCTCATCCTGTCCGAAGGCGCAGGGGCCGAGACCCGTCAGGCGATTGGTGTGGTGATATTGTTCGGCGTCATCACCGCTGCTTTCATCACGGTCCTGTTCGTTCCGACGGCCTATGCGCTGTTCGCGCGCAAGTCGGGCTCACCCGGCGACGTGGCTCGCAAGCTTGAACGGGAATCGGAAGAGGCAGACCTGGCCGTAGCGCCGGCGGAATAGGCGCGGCCCGGCGTCAAGGACGCGCTTGGCGCGGCACGCTTGAGGCCGGGATAGCCAAGTTGTTGGCACGCGACGGGTCAAGATGCACAAGCGTGCATCTGAAAGCGGCAACTTTCCCTTTTTAGTGACGAAACGCCTTGTATTCCTCTGCGAGCGACGCCGAAAATCGTGATCATTCAACGATCTTCCAGCGGGCGGGACTCACGATCATGGCAAATTGCGACACCAGGACGGCGTGCATCGTCAGACAATGTACTCGGAGCCATGATGAATTCGCGTGAAAAGGCGCAGCCGACATTGCCCCTCGAAATTCTTCTGGTGGACAACAACGACACGCGCGTGGAAATATTCGACGCGGGCCTCTCGGGCAAAGCCAGCCTGCATCGGATCAGTGAACTGACCACGGCCGCGGTGCTCGCGGCCACCGATGCGCAAACGGTCGACATCCTGATCATCAGCCGGCAATCGCCCGACAGCGCGATGATCAAGACGATCGAAGAGCTGGCGCGTGTCAGGCCCATGCCGGTCGCAGTATTCGTCGAGACGGAGCAAGACGATCTCGCGCGCCGCGCCATACGCGCCGGTGCAAGCGGGTACATTGTCAAGGGACTTGCCGCTGACCGGGTCGCAACAGTCGTGGATGTTGCCATCGAGCGTTTCAGATTGACGGACGCCTTGCTGAAGGAACTCTCGAGGTCGAAAAGCGACCTTGAGTCCCGCAAGCTGATTGAGAAGGCTAAGGGTCTGCTCATGGAGCAGCGCGGCCTGAGCGAGCACGCGGCCTATGAAGCATTGCGCAAGATGGCAATGGCTCGAGGCAAGCCAATGCGTGAGATCGCCGAGACAATCGTGGCCATTTCCAACATTCTCCCCTGAACCGATGCCGGCGTTCCTGCTTTTGCGGCAGGCCCGAGCACGATTGCTGCTCCCTGATGTGCTGCCGCATTGAGCGGCCCGATTGCTGCGGTGCATCATTTGTGGGCGATGCTCAGTCTATTTCAACGCAACCCCAAGTTTTTGGTTTGAACGCGGGCGTTCACTGGGTCTGCTGGATTCAAGTTCAAAGCTGAACCCAAGAAGCGACCCAGCGGCGGGTCGGTCATGTGCTTCGCCTTCGGCGAATTCTCAAAATTCAAAGCGGGAGTTCAGCTCTCCCGCATCGGCTCCTCCGGCGAATCGCGCGGCGATCATCAGTCTGGGGAGGGTTCACATATCCGTCTCGGCGGATGGGGTCGCATTGCCTGAAAGCAGCGCAATAATATGGGGTAATTTCAATGAAACTTTCGTTTCGCACATATCTGATGTCAGGCGTGGTCCTCGCGGCCGGCTGCCTGACGGCGACCGCACAGGAAGCCGCAATGACTCAGCAGCTGGCCGTAACGGATTCAGTGTCCGTCCAGCAGACCATCACGGTCACGGGCTCGCGCGGCAAGCCGCGCACGATAGCCGATTCCGCCGTCCCGATTGACGTTCTCGATGAAGCCACGATCAACGACGTGTCTTTCACCGACACCAATGACGTGCTCAAGACGCTGGTCCCGTCCTACACGATCGGCCGCGAGCCGATTTCGGACGGATCGACATTCATCCGGCCTGCGGCCTTGCGGGGGCTCTCATCCGACAAGACGCTCGTGCTCGTGAACTCGAAGCGCCGTCATCGGGCTGCCCTCGTCTCCATCGGTGGTTCGGGAACCCAGGGTCCCGATGTCGCAACCATCCCGGCATCGGCTCTGAAAACAGTCGAGATACTGAGAGATGGCGCTGCCGCACAATACGGTTCTGACGCAATTGCCGGCGTGATCAACTTCATCCTGAAGGATTCAGCCGATGGTGCCTCACTGACCGTGCAGGGCGGTCAGTACTATGAAGGCGACGGAGAAGATCTTCTGATCGCCGGCAACATCGGCCTCGGCCTTGGCGACAACGGTTTCATCAATATCAGCCTTGAAGGGACGTCATCTCAGCCCACCAACCGAGGCAAGCAGTGGGATTCGACAACCTCGTTCGACGTCGCGGCCTATGTCGCGGCGAATCCGGACAAGGCCTACCTGTACGGTCCAGGCGGCGATTTCGATACGAGCAACGTCCAGCTCTGGGGGCAGCCCGAGGCGGAGGCGTTCCGGTCGTTCATCAATATGGGCTACACGCTCGCAGGCGGTCAGGAACTGTACGGCTTCGCGAACTATTCGAACTCGTCCGGGGACGGCGACTTCAACTACCGCTATCCAGGCAACTCGGTGAACGGTCCCCAGATTCGCCTCGAGGACGGGTCGACCTACAGCTTCGACGAACGGTTCCCGGCTGGCTTTGTGCCGCGCTTCTTCGGCAATGTTGTCGACTATTCGGCAACCGGCGGAATCAAGGGCGAGTTCTCGCCTGGATTTAGCTATGACTTCTCGGCTCGCTACGGGAAGAACCAGATCAATTACAAGCTGACGGATACCGTGAACCCGTCTCTCGGCGATGGCTCGCCGAACACGTTTCATCCGGGTGACCTGATTTCGGATGAAGTCGCGGTCGCTGCCGATTTCGTCTACGAATACAAGGTGGCCTCGTTCGCCAGCCCGGTCGATCTCAGCTTCGGGGCCGAATGGCGCGACGAAGGCTATGAAGCCGTGCCCGGCGACGAGCAATCCTACATTGCTGGTATTTACGGCTTTGCGGATCCCTGGGGCTTTTGCGATGCAATGGCGCCAACGGCGGCAGGGCTGAGTGTGATTGCCAACGGCTCGACTCTGGACTGCTCGGATTCTTCCGATCCGGTCTACCAGGTCAACGGCGTTGGTTCGAACGGCTTCCCGGGATACTCGCCGGACTATTCCGGGTCTTTCAACCGAGACAGCTATGGCATTTATGCCGGCGCATCGGCTGACGTCACGGAAGCGCTGTTTGTGGAGGTCGCCGGACGGTTCGAGAATTACTCGGACTTCGGAGAAACCACCAATGGCAAGATCGCGGCGCGCTGGTCGGTCACACCGAGCATCAACCTGCGCGGCTCGGTCGGAACCGGCTTTCGGGCACCCACGCCGGGCCAGCTGTCGACAACCAACGTGTCGACCCGCTTCCCGGCCGGCGAACCGGTTGCGTCAGGCCTCTTCCCGGCTTCCAATCCGGTTTCGCTGTTCCTTGGCGCCCAGGAGCTCAAGCCGGAAGAGTCGACGAACTACTCACTCGGTGCAACCGGAAGCTTCGGGCCTCTCGGCGTGACGCTGGATTTCTACAAGATCGACATTTCGGACCAGTTCTACGCGTCTCGGTCGATCACTGTCACCGACGATATCCGGACCGAATTGCTGGCTGCGAACGTGCCGGGCGCCGACACGATCGGAGCGGTCCAGTTCTTCCAGAATGCCTTCGACTCATCGACTGAAGGCGTCGATCTCGTCGTCACCTATCTCGCCGATTGGGGCAGCGCAGGCTCGACCGGCCTGACACTGAGCGCCAACTACAATACGTTCTCGGTTGAAAAGGTGAATATTGACGGACTGTTCCTCGAAGAGGACGTCTACGATTTCGAGAACGGCACGCCGCAATTCAGGGCGACATTCACGGCGTCGCATTCCATCGGGGCCTACACGTTCATGGGACGGGCGAACTATTTCGGCTCGTCCACGGCGTCGCAGTGCTTTACGGGCGCCGACACGGATGGCTTCAGCTGTCCGGGCGGCCTGATCACCGAGGAGTTTGGCGGCAAGGTCCTGTTCGATGTCGAGGCGAGCTACGCGTATGACGATACGACAAAGTTCACCATCGGCGCCCGGAACGTGACCGACGAATACCCGGACGAAGCAGACTATCCGCTCCTGCGGGAAACCGGCAACGGCCGGATCTACCGTTCTGACTCGATCGTCGATTGGCAGGGGGGCTTCGTCTATCTGAAAGCATCCAAGAGCTTCTGATGAAACCACGCGCAACCTGGCCGTTGCTTGGACAGGTTGTGGAACAGCAGGGGGTGAGGTCGCTCACTCCCTGCGTCGTTGCGGGGACTGCGCCTTGCGTGTCGCCGTACGAGCCATCAAAACCTAGAAGCACCCAAATATGTCACTAACTGAACTCGACCTGGCTCATGTCAGCCAGTTGATCGCAGTCTTGCTTGCAGCCGGCATCGTCGCCGGGTTTGTCGCGGGGCTCTTTGGAATAGGCGGCGGCTTTGTAGTCGTGCCCGCCCTTCTGCTCACATTCAGCGTTTTCAATGTCGAAAGCGACATCATTGCTCACCTCGCGATCGGCACGTCGCTCGCGACCATTATCGTCACCTCGTCGCGCTCGGTCCATGCGCACAACAAACGGGGCGCCGTGGACTTCAAGGTCATACGCGACTGGGCCCTCTGGCTCATTGTCGGCGCGGTGCTCGGCATCATTGTCGCGCGCTACATGGATGGCCGCTCACTGAAATGGATATTCTCGATTGGCGTCTTCCTGATGGGTGTGCATTTCATTGCTCCCGTCCTTCAGCCTAAGAAGGCAATCGCGAAGGAGATGCCGGCAGGGCCCGTCTTGGCGGGGATCGCCACGTTCCTCGGCGCCTTCTCCGCGCTCCTCGGGATCGGCGGCGGCACGATTGCCGTTCTCGTCATGACCGCATGCGGCCGGGCCATCCACCAGGCCGTTGCCACGGCGGCCGGGTTTGGCGTCCTTATAGCCGTACCCGGAGCAATCGGCTTTGCCATTCTCGGGCTTGGCCAGCCGGGCCTTCCGTTCGGCTCGATCGGCTATGTCAACGTGATTGCCGTTCTGGCAATTACTGCTATGTCTTTCCTGACCGCGCCCCTTGGGGCGCGGGCCGCGCACAGTCTCAACGCCGTAGCCCTGAAGCGCGTATTCGGGATTTATCTCGTCGCAACGTCCGCGATCGTTTTGTACAATTCATTCACTTCCTGACCAGGGAGGTCCGGACCTGTCACTCGGGGTCCTGGCCCCATCACCTTCCAACCAATGACTGGGGAACACACAATGGCATTTGATATTTCACGACGCTGGGTCCTGACGGGCGCAGTCGGTGCTTCGGTCGCGTGCGCAACCGCATGCACTACATCCGGTCCGGCGGCGGCCCAGGCGGCGTTTCCCGCTGACGCGCCGTCGGCAGAACCTGAATTGCTCGGCCCACGCGGCGGCGTGGCGCTCTTGTCGCGGAACGAGAACCCGTACGGGCCGGCGCCGTCTGCCCTCAAGATGATCGAATATGCCGGCAAGAAGGGCGCCTATTATCCCGACATCGCCGGCAAGAAGCTCGCGGAGATGATTGCCGAGCGTCACGGCGTGACGTCCGACATGATCGCCATCACGACCGGGTCAGGCGAGGCGCTTTGTGCCATTGCGCTGATCTACGGCCAGAAGGGTCCGATCGTGGCGCCGCGCCTGTTCTGGGACACAACGGCGCTCTATGCTGTCAATCTGGGCATGGCTGCGATCGACCGTGTGCCGCTGGCCGCTGACATGAGCATCGATCTGCCGACCATCGAAGCGAAAGTCACAAGCGAAACCGGGCTCGTTCAGCTCTGCAACCCGAATAACCCGACCGGCATGGTACTGGACTCGGATACTTTGAAGGCGGCGGTGAAGCGCATGTCGGCTGTCACGACGGTCCTCGTCGATGAGGCTTATATGGAGCTCGCCAACGATCCGGAAGGCAACACCTGTATCGGCCTGATAAAGGAAGGCCACGACGTGATCGTATCGCGCACGTTCTCGAAGATTTACGGGATGGCCGGCATCCGCGTCGGCTATACGATTTCGTCGCCTGAGACTGCCGCAAAGATCCAGAGCACGGCGATGTCGTGGATTTCCGGCGTGGGACTCGCAGCGGCCATCGGCAGCTATGATGACACGGCCTTCCTCGACTTTTCCAAGGGAAAGGTCGTCGAGGCGCGGGAAATGGTCCTGGCGACCACCGGCGTGCTCGGCCTCGAGTCGCTGCCGTCGCAGACAAATTTTGTCTACTTCAAGTCCGGCAAGGAGGCCAACGCCGTCCAGCAGGCGATGAAGGAAAAAGGCGTCTACATCCGTGGCCAGTACATGGACTACAATGAATGGACGCGTGTCTCGATGGGCAGGATCGAAGATGTCGAACGCTTCTGCAAGGCCTTGCCGGAAGTAGTTTCCGCCTGAAAACCAGTCACGCAATCGAATTCAGGGGACCGGGGTGAAAGCTCCGGTCCTTGGCTTGTTCAAATGGGAAACGTTAGGGCAGGGCTCTGATGGTGACCCCTGCAGGACTTGAACCTGCAACCGTCGGATTAGAAGTCCGGTGCTCTATCCAGTTGAGCTAAGGGGCCACGCCAGTGACGCGCCTTAGTGCGTCCATGGTTGCTTGCGGTCAAACGCGAAATTCTCGCTGTACGATTTCACCAGGCGCTTGCGCTCGCGCGCTTCTTCGACGCGGAATGTCATGCCTTCGCGCTGGGCGTACTCGACAGCTTGTTCCTGCGTATCGAATTCAAGGCGGACCTGTCCGGACGTATCGTCAATACTGGTCCAGCCCATCACCGGGTCGGCGCTGCGCCGGGCATCCGGATTCACGAATTCGAGGATCCAGGCTTTGGTGTTGCCACGGCCAGACGTCATCGCGCTCTTGTGGGGTTTGTAGATCCGCGCGTCCATCTGCCAGCCTCGTCTCTTCGAGAAAGTTTTTGGTCGGAGCGAGAGGATTCGAACCTCCGACCCTCTGGTCCCAAACCAGATGCGCTACCAGGCTGCGCTACGCTCCGGAGTCCCGTAATAATGGGAGCGCCGCCGGGCGCAAGCCCTTTTCAGCTGTTATTCGCAACAGATTTGCTGCGAACCCGAAAATCCCGCTCAAACAGGGCATTATTCACAGGCGCAACGGCTGATTACCTCAGCTCTTCGGCTTTTTACGGCGCATCAGGCCTTCCTGCGCAACGCTGGCGACCAGTTTGCCGTCCTGATTGTAGATGCTGCCCCGGTTGAAGCTTCGTCCGCTGCCCGCAAAGGGGCTGTCCATCGCATACAGGTGCCAGTCGGAAAACTTGACCGGCGCGTGGAACCATATCGCATGATCCAGGCTCGCTGACATCAGTTTCGGATCGAACCATGTCAGGCCGTGGGGGCGATTGCCGGTGCCCAGCAGGCTCATGTCGGAGGCATAGGCCAGCAGGCATAGATGCAGCGCGGGGTCGTCGCCGACTTCGCGGGCCACCCGGAACCAGACCTGATGTACGTCGCTGGCGGGTTCCGGATGGAACAGGTCCAGCGGGGTGACGTCGCGCATCTCGATATCACGCTCGCGCGTAAACTCATGGCGCAGTTTTTCCGGTACGTTGTCGGCGATTTCAATTCGGCGCTCGCGCAGGCCTTTCAACGCCTCGGGAGGGGGCACTTGCGGCATGTCGTGCTGGTGTTCCCAGCTATCCTCGGGCACCTGGAAACTGGCGGCCAGGTTGAATATCTGCTTGCCGTGCTGGATCGCCACGACGCGTCGTGTCGTGAAGCTGCCGCCGTCACGGGCATGGTCGACCTGGTAGATGATCGGCACTTTCGGGTCGCCTGGCCGGATAAAATAAGCATGAAGCGAGTGGCACGTCCGGTCATCTGACACAGTACGCTGGGCCGCCACGAGGGCCTGCGCGATCACCTGGCCGCCGAAGACACGCTGGTTCGCCCGTTCGTCCGGGCTTTGGCCGCGGAACAGGTCATGTTCCAGGCGCTCGATGTCCAGCAATTCCAAAAGATTTCCAACAGGATCAGACATTGCGCACCCTCCGCTTCGCATCCGCAGCAACTACCAGAGACGCCACAACCTGCAAACCCGTCTTTGCGTGCCGGCTATCGAACGCCCTTTGACAATCCCGGTGATCCCGCATTCACCTTGTCAGGCGGCGGTTTTCATAGGAAATGAACCGCCTGACCTGATCCGAGGATGTCTCCTACATGAATTTCGTCTCCATGCTCTCCCGCGAATTCAAATATTACCTTGCTGTTCGCGGTCTTGCGAAATGGACTGGCGATATCAGCCCGGACTCGAAAAATCTCGTTGCAGACGATATCGAAGCGGTGGTCGACAGGCATGGCGCCAATGTCGCTTTCCGGTTCGAGGGCACGATCACCACCTATGACGAGTTCGATGCCCGCGCGAATCGTATCGCCAATTGGGCGCTGGAACAGGGACTGGCGGCCGGAGATTGCGTCGCGCTGTTCATGGAGAACCGGCCCGACTATGTCGCCGTCTGGTACGGAATGTCCAAGATTGGCGTCGTCGTTGCGCTGATCAATACGAATCTCGAAGACGAATCGCTCGCTCATTGCATCAATATTTCCGAGGCCAAATTCATCATTACAGGCACTGAGCAGGACGACGTGATCCGCAGTTCCCAAGGCCTGTTCACCGCCAGGCCACCAGTCTGGACGCTGGGCGGCGGCGAGGGAAACGACCTCGAAGCCGCACTGGCGGGCGTGCCGGTCTCGCGCCCCCCGCATGAGCATCGCGCCGCCCTGCGCGGCCGCGATCTTTGCCTCTATGTCTATACGTCCGGCACGACCGGCCTGCCCAAGGCTGCGAGGCTCACCAATGCCCGCACCCAGGGCATGATGCGCAGCTTCATCTCGCCGTGTCACATCACCGAGCGCGACCGTATTTACCTCACACTGCCGCTCTATCACGGCACAGGTGGTCTCTGCGGCGTCGGCCAGGCGCTCATGACGGGAGCCTCGCTGATCCTGCGGCGCAAGTTTTCGGCCAGCGCTTTCTGGGATGAGGCTACCGACGAGGGCGCAACCAGTATCGTCTATATCGGAGAGCTTTGCCGCTATTTGCTGAACCAGCCGCCCCATCCGAAAGAGCGCGCCCACAAGATCCGCACCGGATTCGGCAACGGCCTGCGCCCGGAAGTCTGGGCCGAATTCCTCGAACGCTTCAACATTCCGCATCTTTGCGAGTTTTACGGTTCGACCGAGGGCAATGTCAGTTTCCTGAACTTTGACGGCAAGGTCGGCGCTGTCGGTCGCATACCGGGCTGGCTCGAAAAGCAGTTTGCGAACATTGCATTCGTCAAGTTTGACATCGAGACCGAAGAACCCGTCCGCGATGCCGACGGCTTCTGCATCCGTACGGATGTGGACGAAGCTGGGGAAGCGCTGGGGCTGATTGGCGAAGACGTGCGCAACCGGTTCGAAGGCTACAATGACGAGCAGGCGACGAAGAAGAAGATCCTGCGCGACGTGTTCGAAAAGGGCGACATGTGGTTCCGTACCGGCGACCTGATGCGCAAGGACAAGGACGGATATATCTATTTTGTCGACCGGATTGGCGATACGTTCCGCTGGAAAGGCGAGAATGTTTCGACCAATGAAGTCGGCGAGGCCCTGTCCGCCATGCCGGGAATCGCCACGGCCAATGTCTATGGCGTCGCCATTCAGGGATATGATGGCAAGGCAGGCATGGCGGCGATAACGGTCGATAGCGACGTAGACTATGAAGGCCTGTACAAGGCGCTCGACGAGAAGCTGCCTCCCTATGCCATACCGGTTTTTATCCGTGTGCAGCGTGATGCCGAAACGACCGGCACGTTCAAGTACCGCAAGGTCGAACTGGTGAAGGAAGGCTACGACCTGGAGCAGGTGACAGATCCGATCTGGATGTATCATCCCGAGCGCAAGGAATACGTGCCGTTCACGCACGACCGGTTTGACTCGCTGCGTTCTGGCGCGTTCAAGTTCTGACGCTTGTCAGGTGCGGCCCATGCGCTGTTCAAGGCGTGTGGAAAACCATGAGATGATGCGGCGCCAGATTTCGTCCTTCATCACCGCGCCTTCGACATCATGGTCGATGCTGGGATTGTCATTGATCTCGATGATCACGACGCCCTTGTCGGTTTCCTTCAGGTCCACACCGTAGAGCCCGTCGCCAATCAGGCGCGCGGCGCGCACGGCCACATCAACCACATCGGGTGGCGCATCTTCCACGGGCATCGTGGTGAAGCCGCCTTCCGTGGTCTTGCCGCCCGGCGCGTGCTTGACGATCTGCCAGTGGCCGCGCGCCATGCGATACTGGCAGGCATAGAGCGGCTCGCCATTCAGCACGCCGATCCGCCAGTCAAACTTGGTCGGCATGAACTCCTGCGCGATGACCAGTGCCGTGTCGTCGAACATGCCTTTCACCGCCGTCTTCAGCTCGTCCAGTGATGTCGCCTTGACCATATGATTGCCGAAAGAGCCGTCCGGCGTTTTCAGGATCACGGGAGACCCCAGCCGCTCAAACACGACGGCAAGGTCGGTTTTCTCGTCGAGGATTTCCGTCCGGGGAATGGGCAGGCCGGCCTTCTCGAGTATTTCTTTCAGGTAAACCTTGTTCGTGCATCGGATCATCGAGTGCGTGTCGTCGATGACCGGCATGCCTTCCTGCTCGGCGCGGCGCGCGAACCGGTAAGTGAAATTGTCGATCGAGGTGGTCGCGCGAATGAACAGCGCATCGAACTCGGCCAGGCTCGTCAGGTCCGACGGCTCGATGATCTCGACTTCCACGCCCATCTTGGCGGCCACGTCGGCCAGCCGCTTGATCGAGGCCGGTTTGGACGGCGCATGTTGTTCTTTCGGGTCGACCAGAACGGCGAGCGACCATTTGGCCGGGGCCTTGGTCTTCGGGGTACTGATTCGGCCGCTCGTATAGGTCGCCATGGACTCAAGGAAGAAATTGCGCCGCGCATCCTTCAGCTTGTGCGGCGACACCATGCGTATCCGCGAAATGCCGCTGGGCGCACTGTCATCGAACTCCACTTCCAGGGCAGGGGTCCGGAACCAGTCCGACACTTCCCGCGCCAGGCGTTCATAGCCGGGCACTTCGGATTTGGAGAACGCGACGAACAGGCTGCTTAATTCCGGCGCGCCCTTGGCCCGCGCCTCGCGCAAGCGTTCGCCAAGGTCGGGCAGGGCGTGCGCATAGAGGCCTTTCGCCGAGAGTTCGACCATGGTCTGCACGCTCGGGCTCACCCTGTGACCGCGCGCTTCGCCGAGCAACGACGCGTAATAGCCTTCGGACTGGTAGGAATAGGAGCGCGACAGGTTGAGGATATAGGGCCGCCGACCGGCAAACAGGGCCGGCTTGGAGATGTAATCACTCACGCGCAGCACTTTGTGGGGTGTCTCGGCCTGCGAAATATCGCTCGCCGATTCGACGAGTATGACCCAGTCGGTCATCGGCCCGAACTCACCGAACTGCCCAGGGGCTTCTCCATCCGCACTGCGGTCTCTCCATTCGGGTAATAGCCAGCGACGCGCGCAATTACGCGATATCCGCTGCGCTCGTAAAGCAGAATAGCATGCTGGTTCGATTCGCGCGCTTCCAGTCGCATTCGGTCACAGCCTTTCTCGGCAGCGGCGACTTCACCGGCTGCCAGCAACTGCCGGGCGATGCCCTTGCCCCTCAAGTCTGGGGCCACTGACAGCGTGTACAGCCGGGCCACCCGGCTGCCCGTCCTGAACAGCAACACCGCTGCCCCGACAAGGGTTCCGCCTGACACCGCAACATGCGCCACCGTATGGCCGCCCAGCAAGCGCCGCCAGGTGCGCCGCGGGAACCGGTCTTCTTCCGGAAACGCCTCTTCGAGTCGGACCAGTCCATCCAGGTCGTCCGCCGCTGCCAGCCGGATTCTCACCGGTTCAGCATCGCTCATACGCGCACCATATCGTCCCGGTGGATCACGGCCGGACGGCCGCGATACCCGAGGGCCGCTTCCACATCCTCGCTCTGGAGGCCGACAATGCGCAGGATGTCGGCAGAACCATAAGACGTCACGCCCTTGGCGATGACGTCGCCGCCATCGCGCCTTACCGTCACCGCAGCGCCCCGCTCGAACACCCCATCCACACCCGTCACGCCTACCGCCAAAAGGCTGGCGCCCCCCTGCAACGCCCGCGCCGCGCCGGCATCCACCCGAATCGTGCCTTCAGGCTTCAAATGACCCATCAGCCAGGCCTCGCGGGCCCGCGCAGGTGTAATGTCTGCAACGATCAGCGTTGCCAGTGCGCCATCCTCGATGGCCCGCAACGGGTGGTCCCGGTTGCCCCGCGTGATGATCGTCGAACACCCCGCCGCATGTGCGATCCGCGCTGCCGCCAGCTTGGTCACCATGCCGCCCGAGCCGACGCCGGCAGTCGCATTGGCGCCCGTCGCCATCGCGTCATGCTCGGCTGAAAGTGATGTCAAAACAGGGATATGTGTCGCGTCCGGGTCCGAGTTCGGGTCGGCTGTGTAGAGCCCGTCTATGTCTGACAGCAGGACCAGCAGGTCAGCCCCCATCATCTGTGCGACCCGCGCCGCCAGCCGGTCATTGTCGCCATAGCGAATCTCGTCTGTTGCGACCGTGTCATTCTCGTTGATCACCGGAACAATGCCAGCATCCAGCAAAGTATCCAGCGTGGCCCGTGCATTCAGCCAGCGTCGCCGGATTTCCGTGTCGCTGAGGGTCAGCAACGCCTGTCCAACCGTGATGCCATGCGGCGAGAATGCGCCTGCCATGGCCGCCATGAGGCGCGGCTGGCCAATCGCGGCGGCAGCCTGCTTCTGGTCCAGCCGGGCAGGGGAGGGAGACCCGAGATCGGCCCGGCCGAGGGCCACCGCGCCGGATGACACGAGAATCACCTGCTTGCCCCGTGCCCTCAGGTCCGCAATGTCCGAAGCGAGCCGTGCCAGCCATTCCGTCCGCGCGGCGCCGCCGTCGGCGATCAACGCCGAGCCGGTCTTGACGACAATACGCCTGGCTGTCTGGAAAGGACTGTCTGTCATGTGCTGCCACCAATCCTGTGCTGGCAATTTTCGTCGCCTTGTGCTGTGTGGGCCGTCAATCCAGCCCCTTTTTCGACAAGGCCCGTTCCATGCCCCAATTCGACATGATCCAGATTTCGCCCGAAGCCGCAGCTGGCGCGGATATTCTTGAACACACCGCCGGCACGCCCGTGCGCGAAGGCGGCGGGGACGAGACCTATCGCTGCGGCGGCTGCAAGACCAAGCTCCTGGTCAATGTCGGGCACCATGATGCGCACGGTGTCGTCGTGAAATGCGGCAAGTGCGGGCGGCTGAATACAGAGCCGCACCATCATCACTAGCTGACCCGGTCTGCCGGTCAGGGCGCCCATGACTCGTCGTCTCCGGAGGCGTCCATCTCGGCTTGCATGCCGAGTTGTTTCACGATTTCGAACAGGGCTTCACGCACGCCGGCGCCCGTGGCGCCGGACATCAGCAGCGGCTTGCCCTTGTAGGCCTTTTTCAGTTGCTTGGCCTGTTCGGCGACGAGTTCCGGATTCAGCGCGTCAATCTTGTTGAGCGCGACGATTTCCGGCCGTTCGGCGAGTTCCGGGCTGTAATCCTCAAGTTCCTTGCGGATGGTGCGATAGGCGCCTGCCGGATCGTCCTGCGTGCAGTCGATCAGATGCAGCAGCACCTTGCAGCGTTCGACATGTCCCAGGAACCGGTGTCCCAGCCCTGCGCCCTCTGCCGCGCCTTCGATCAGGCCGGGAATGTCAGCCAGGACAAAGCGCGTGTTCGGGCCCAGATCCACGACACCAAGACCGGGGTCCAGCGTCGTGAACGGATAGTCGGCAATCTTGGGATTGGCCGCCGTCACGGCGCTCAGGAAGGTCGACTTGCCGGCATTAGGCAGGCCGACAAGGCCCGCGTCCGCGATCAGCTTCAGGCGCAGCCAGAGCCAGCGCTCTTCGCCTTCCTCGCCCGCATTCGCCCGCCTCGGGGCCTGGTTGGTCGATGACTTGAATCGCAGGTTGCCCCAGCCGCCATTGCCGCCGGTGGCCAGCAACACGCGCTGGCCCACTTCGGTCAGGTCGGCGATCAGCGTTTCCTGGTCATCCTCGAATATCTGCGTGCCGACGGGCAATTTCAGAATCACGTCATCGCCCTTGGCGCCGGTACGCTGCTTGCCCATGCCATGGCCGCCGCGCTTGGCCTTGTGATGCTGCTGGTAGCGATAGTCGATCAGCGTGTTCAGGCCGTCCACGGCTTCCGCCCAGACATCGCCCCCACGACCGCCGTCACCCCCGTCAGGGCCGCCATATTCGACATACTTCTCGCGCCGGAACGAGACACAGCCCGCGCCGCCGCCACCGGACTTGATATAGACTTTGGCTTGGTCAAGAAATTTCATCGGGTTCTCTTACGCGTTTCGCGCGATCCGCGCCATGTACAAGTGATCTACCATTTCGCCTCGGCCGAGGCAGAACACCGGATTGCGTCCGGCATTCATGAAGCCCAGTTTCTGCAGCACGCGTCCCGAACCCGGGTTGTCCGCGAAATGGCCGGACACAAAGGCCCGTTCGCCGCGCTGCTCCAGCCATTCCAGCAGGGCGCCGGCTGCCTCCGTCATCAGGCCCTTGCCCCAGGCGTGGGGCGCCAGCCAGTATCCGATCTCGAAGGGCGAACCGGCGTCGCTGCGATTCGCGCCCGTCACGCCCACCAGCTCACCGTCCAGCTCGATCGCCCGGACATGATCGGTATCCCGGGCGGCGCCTGCATCATGCCTCGCGATCCAGGCCAGGGTTTGCGCCTTGGACTGGTTGGGTGCCACCCGCGCCAGCATCCTGTGCACACGCGGATCCTGGATAATGGCGGTGATCGGGCCCGCATCCATGGGCCTTACCCGGCGAAGCAATAATCTCGCGGTCCTGATCTCTTCGCTCATCATCGCCTCCTCGGGGCAGGACAAGGTCAGGGGAGGGCAAAGAAAAAGGGGAAGCAGTGGCCTGCCTCCCCTTCGGAATGATCGACATACGATCCGGCCACGTTCCCGCGGCCGCGCTGTCAGCCGCTATTCTGCTGCGTTGGCGAGCGGTACGATATTCACATACATGCGGCCGCCGGTCTTCTTGGCGAACTCGATATTGCCTTCGGTCAGCGCATAAAGCGTGTGATCGCGGCCCATGCCGACGCCTTTGCCGGGATATTTCTGGGTGCCGCGCTGGCGCACGATGATATTGCCCGGAACGACATGCTCGCCGCCATATTTCTTGACGCCAAGGTATTTCGGGTTCGAGTCGCGACCGTTACGTGACGAGCCGCCTGATTTTTTATGAGCCATACTCTGCTCCTGTCCTGTCTGAAGGGCTTATAGCGCCCTTATGCGTCCTTGGCGAATTCTTGGGCCTGAGCGACCCAACCGTCTTTTTCGAAACGGCCTGTGAGGCTCAGCTGTTCTTCGAGTTCGGTGATCTGAGCAGCTGTCAGAGCCGCGATCTGCGCAAACGTCGTGATGCCGGCAGCATTCAGCTTCTTTTCGAGGGCTGGGCCGACACCGGTCATCTTTTTCAGATTGTCGGCTGTCGCTGAATCAGCTGCTGCTGGCGTGGCCTTCGGGGCCTCGGCAGCAGCGGTTTCAGCCTTGGGCGCAGCAGCTTCAGCTTTCGGAGCAGCGGCTTTCTTTGGCGCGGCTTTTTTGGCTGGCTTGGCGCCGTCAGCATTGATCGACGTGATTGTCACGGTCGTCAGGTGCTGCTTGTGGCCGATTGTACGGCGATATGTCTGGCGCTGGCGCTTTTTGCGCGTGATCAGCTTGGGACCGCGCATATGCTCGGAAATTTCGGCGGAAACGGTTGCACCGGCCACGAGGGGCGCGCCAACCGTAACGGACTCACCGCTTCCCAGCATCAGGACGTTATCAAACGTCACGTCGTTACCGGCTTCAGCATCCAGCTTCTCGATGACGATCGTGTCGCCCTCGGAAACTTTGTACTGCTTACCACCTGTCTTGATGACCGCGAACATGGGTCTCATCCTTCCGGCATGAAATCGAAATGAAATATGCGCGAAACCGTCGCCGGTCCGCGCCTGAACCGGGGGTAAACACCAAAGCGGACCGGCTGTCAAATGTCATCTTCAGACGATTTCAGGTGGTTGAAATCCTCGCCCAGCCAGTATAGGTCACCACGCTTCCCACCGGGGCGCGGAGAGATGCTAGAGTGGTTGAATAGGCTAGTCTCGAAAACTAGTGAGCTCGCAAGGGTTCCCAGGGTTCGAATCCCTGTCTCTCCGCCAGCCAGTCGGCTGAATATCATAAAGATCGAGTATCTGCCCAAATGCCCCGCGGTTAGCGGGGCTTTGCGGCTGACTTGCGTCTCCGTTTCAGGATCAGCGTATTTTCCGGCGGTTATTTAGGCCCAAGCCTCTGTTCTCCAAAGGCAACAGTACCGTTAGGCGCAAATTCCCTGTTACAGCCCATTTTACAGGGAAATTCGTGAAATTATCAGGGAAAGTCCATGATGTGGCCCAAGAAAGCGACGTGTATTCAGTGCCTTGCAGCAAAATTCCCTACTACAGGAACAGGGAATCATTCTGATGCTAGCAGGGAATTATTCCGAGCAAACAGGGAATGATTTGCGGCGTATCAGGCAGCCGCGTCAAACCCGAGCGCAGCCCATTGCTCATCCCAATCCGACGGAATGTCGGACGCGATCAGCCGGGTGAGCGTCAGTTCGGTGGGTTGGCGTCCCTCGAGGATGGCCGCGACGATGCGGGGAGAAAGAAAGGCCAGCTGGATCCTCTGGCGAACCATCGCGCTCTGCCAACCATGACGGGCCGCTATTTCCTTGACCAATGTCCCCGACCTGATCTCGCCCAGCCAGGCATGTGCCAGTGCAAGCATGCGAATGAGCCGAGCATCCTGTTGGCCTTTGTCGGCGCCCATGATGATCCGGGTCTCAACGCCGCGCCGCTTCAGCTGGAATGGCACGGCAAACTTCAGCTGGTCGCCGTCAAGTGAAGAGCGATCGAAGCCTGCGTGTGCGGAAAGCGTATCTGGACATAGGGTGATCTGAAGTGTGCCGGGCGACACGATAGTCTTCTCGATCATGCTGAGAGCGCTTCGGGCCGTCAGATCGTCCAGCGCAGACTTCAGCTGATTGATGATAACTGGCGAGGGGGCCTTCGGCAGGTAAGGCAAGCGACTGCTGAGATGCTGCAACACAGCGTCTGCGACTGACTGTTCCAACTGCCTGGCCGGCAACCGCCAGCCGGCTGCGTCTGCCGCGCCGGTCGAAAGCAACCGGCTGGAAATATAGTAGCGGTGTCTCCGGGAGCCCTTCTTTGAATGGGTTGGCGTCAACCGATCTCCGGTCTCGTCGAATATGCAGCCTGTGAGGGTAGCCTTGCTCGGAGCTGTTCGCAGCGATCGCTTCCGGCTCTTGCTATCCAGCATGCCCTGTACTTCGTCCCAAAGTGCCTGGTCGATGATGGGGGAGTGGAGGCCTTCGTAGCTCTCCGTCTTGTGCCGGATTCGTCCGATATAGACCGGATTTCTCAAGATGAACTGGATCTGCCCACGGCGCAGCGGTCCGGATCCGGTCACCTTGCCATTCTCGTAGATCCGATGCTTTGATCGATAGCCTCGGTCAGAAGCTGCCTGCCTGACCGTCCGCAGACAGCCCTCGTCACGGTACAGCGTAAATATTGCTCGCACGGTTTCTGCTTCTGTTTCGTTGATCACAAGCGAGCGGACTTTCGGATCAGGATGGCTGTCATAACCAAGGGGCAGAAGCCCGCCCATCCAGTAGCCTTTCTTCTTCGAGGCCGCGATCTTGTCCCGGATGCGCTCAGCGGTCACTTCGCGTTCGAACTGCGCGAATGAGAGCAGAACGTTGAGCGTCAGCCGTCCCATGCTCGTTGAGGTATTGAAGGATTGGGTCACCGAGACGAACGAGCAGTTTGCCACATCGAACTGGTCTACCAGTTTTGCAAAATCCGAGAGGGACCGTGTCAGTCGGTCGATCTTGTAGACGACGATCAAGTCGATCTTGTCTGCCTCAATATCGTCGAGCAGACATCGAAGAGCAGGGCGCTCGAGTGTTCCGCCTGAGAGGCCGCCATCGTCATATCGGTTCTGAGCCAGTTTCCAGCCTTCGTGACGTTGGCTCGAAATGTAGTTCTCACACGCCTCTCGCTGCGCATCGAGGGAATTGAAGGTCTGGTCGAGGCCTTCATCGCTCGACTTACGCGTATAGATCGCGCAGCGGATCGTCCGTTTCTCGCTGGATGAGGGAGACATTACGATTTGTCCTGCAGGCCAAAGAAGCGGGGGCCTGACCAACGGGCTCCGGTAATCTCGCGCGCAATCGCCGAGAGAGACCGATAGGTTTTGTCCCGGTAGGCGAAACCGCCGGGGACAACATCGACGACGTGCGATACGCCGTTCCAGTCGCGAACGAGCCTCGCGTCCTTTTTGAGCCTTGTGGCCGACTTAGGAAGTGCTTGGTCTTGAACGATGGATTGCAGGCATTTGCGCGTGCGAAGCGGCAAGCCGCTATGGATGGTCGCCTGAGTCTGGTAAGCGACAATGCGGGCAAGCAGGGGTTGGCTGATGCCTCTTGGTGGCGGGTCCGAGAAGAGCTCCTTGTGTCTTTCAACTAGTTTGCTGCGGTGCAGATCGCGGACAGATTCGATCGCGCTCATTTTTTCGCTCCCGCGATCCGGTAGCGCGATTGCCGCGAGCCCTCCTTCGGATCGAGCCGTTCGACAGGCAGGCCCGATTGCTTGAGCCTGGTCAGTGCAGCGCGCGTAGTGTGCGACTGCCAGCTGAGCTTTTCAGAGAGATCCGCGACCGTGACGCCGCCGGGCTTCGCCAGGAGGGTTTTAAGCTGATCGGATTTGGTTGTTTTTGGCGGCGCTACGGCTGGGCGCAGGTTTGTTTTTCGTTTGGGCATCTGGAGCTCCTTGAGATTGTTGGGAAGCAATCAGTGCTTCCACGACCTCAAGGCCCGGTGGTCATGCGGGTGTCCGGTGGGCGGCCTCAGCAGTTCCCTCCGCATGACCACCAATGCTCGACGTGCGCGCGCAGTCCAGTCCTATCTGGACGAATTGTTGAGATAGTTGCGAAGAGTGGCTTCAGCCTGACGGCAGTGGCCCATGGCTGCGTCCAGGATGGTTCGCAACTCGATAATGGCGGTCAGTCGATCTGTGTCCGGAAGGTTAGGGATATGAGCTTCAACGGATTGCTCGTGCGCGTCTTATGTTTTTCCGAGCACGAGAACGAGTGTCCGACTGATTTCGTCGATTTGGTCCATATGACGTACTTGGGCTCAGGTCGCGTCTGAAGTCCACGCTGCAAAATGACTTGGTCTGAAAAATCCCGAAAGCGGTCGAAACGAGCTTGGCTAATTCATTGGCCTACTAGCGGACAAAAACCGCGCTTTTTGAAATACTCCCTATCAATAGGAAACCAAAACTGTTTCCCGTGCAATTAGGAGGATGAAAGTTTGCGCATAGTTTCTTACCTAGACTTTATGCGATGGCAAGATTTCCTAGTTCCGTTTTCGATGGTGCTTTTCCTGATCATCGGACTGACCGCGTGGTGGTTCGAGCCCAACTTGGCGTCCACAATCGGTTCCAATCAACTTCAGACCGCTGAACTGCTAGCTCAAGAGCGGATCGCCTATTGGACGCTTTGGATCGGAGCGTTCACCGGCGCGGGCCTTGTGGCGTTGATTTGGACATTGTCGGCTACTCGCAGCATGTCCCAAGCTGAATCCCGCGCGTACTTGGCGGTCGGTCAGGGTGAGCTCCATTTCCACGGCACCTATGGGCTCTTGTACCATTTGATAATTCTAAATACCGGCCAAACTCCCGCGACCGATGTTCAATTTCGAGGTGAACTTCGCAGCAATGATGACATTCCTGAAGGTCAGGAATACCAACAGCAAATCGTGGAGTTTACCGCCAGCACCGGGGAAGTGCCCGCGAACTCAGAAGACCGCATAGAGAGTACGCTCGACGAATGGCACTCGGTTCGCAGGATTCCGAAATACGCAGAAAGCGGAAGCCATGCGCGCTCTACAGGCACGGGAATAATGGAAGGGGCTGGTTCACCGGCAAAGGTGCAGATAGTCGGGACATTGACGTATCGAGACGTCTATGGAGGACAGCATAAGTTGAACGTCAGCCAATGGTCGTGCTATCGCATGGGCAGCTCGGTCACTCTTCTGGGAAGCGGCGGACCGAAAGGTCGGCGCTGGGGCGCATAGAGAAATCAATCCGTTTCACATGTTGGCTGCGCCCCCCAGGGGCGAACAGTTTAGGTCTGCTCCCGGTTGCGAAAGCTCAGAGAAGCGCAAGGTTGGTCGCAGGAGGAGCTGGCCGATAGGGCAGGACTCCACAGAACCTATGTTTCAGCCGTCGAGAGGGGCGTCAGGAACCTGACGCTGTCCGTGCTGGAGCGACTGGCGAGGGCGCTTGAGGTGTCCTTGGCGGAGTTGATGCAGTCGATCTGATTGCCGAAGTGCCAAGCAAAAGTCTGAGCGGAAACGTACCGAGCGTTCGAATATCGGTGTCATAGGAACCGCTGTTCCTACACCGTACTCGTCGCAATTTCGGATACTGCGTGCGGGAAGTCCGAGTGGAGACGATCGGTTCGAATACCTGTTTCACCTGCCGCTTGTGGCGACGATGAGTGACAGCGCAACGGTGCAGGAAGCGACAGAGGCAGCCTGATCAATTGCCCCGGAAGACCGGCTTCCGCTTCCCCAGGAAGGCGTCGATGCCTTCTCGCGCATCGGTTGTGCGGGCGGAGTCTGCAATGGCGCGGGCTTCGAGTTCCATCTGAGTTTCGATATTGTTGGTGGCGGAGGCCGCGAGGAGCTCCTTGACGCGGCCATAGGCGGCGGTTGGCCCGGCGGCGAATTGGGCGGCGAGGGCATTGGTGCGGGCGACGAGGTCGGCTGCGGGGACCACTTCATTGGCGAGGCCCCAGTCGAGGGCTTCGGCGGCCGACAGGCGGCGGTTGGTGAGCATGAGTTCGCGGGTGCGGCCGGGGCCGATGCGGCGGGGCAGGGCCCAGGTACTGGATCCGTCGGGCGACAGGCCAGCAGCGGTATAGGCGATGGTGAAGCTGGCCGTGTCGACGGCGATGACATGGTCACAGGCCGCGGCAAGGGCCATGCCGGCACCTGCGGCAGGGCCGTTCACGGCGGCGATGACGGGCTGGCGCATGCGGGCAATGCGGGAGACCGCCGCGTGGAGGTGCAGTGTCAGCTGCTTCAGGAGGAAGGGCAGGCGGTCGAGGTCGCCAGCGAAGGCTGCGAGGTCGCCGCCAGCGGAAAAGAAGCGGCCTTTGCCGGTGAGGACAACGGCGCGTACGTCGGACGACTCATCGCATTCGAGAAGGGCTTCGGCGAGTTCCCGGAGGAGGTCTAGGTTCATCGCATTGGCCGCGTCCGGCCGGTTCAGAGTGAGGTGGGCCACGCCGCCGGAAATATTTAGCAGCACATTTTCATACGGCATGGCCGGACTCTCTTTCAGATTTACATGCGTTCAATGATGATCGCCGGGGCCATGCCACCTGCTGCGCACATGGTCACGAGGCCGTAGCGCCCACCCGTCCGCTCGAGTTCGTCGAGGGCCGTACCGATCAGCATGGCGCCTGTGGCGCCGATTGGGTGGCCGAGCGCCATGGCGCCGCCATTCACATTGACCTTCTCACGGTCGAGCTTGAGGTCGCGAATGAATTTCTCGGCAACGACAGCAAAGGCCTCGTTGATTTCCCAGACGTCGATGTCGCCCGTCGTGAGACCGGCTTTTTCCAGAACCTTCTTCGCGGCGGGAACCGGCGCGTTGAGCATCAGGGTCGGGCAGTCGCCCATGTTCGCGACGGCGACGATCCGGGCGCGTGGCTTCCAGCCCTGCTTCTTCGCATATTCGGGCGAGGCGAGCAGGATCGCGGCGGAGCCGTCAACGACGCCGGACGAGTTGCCGGCATGGTGGATGTGTTCGATCTTGACGTCCGGGTAGACCTTGTTGACCAACGAGCGGTAGGTGATGCCGTCTTCATTGATGGGCAGGTCGGCCAGCATGGCGAAAGAGGGCTTCAGCGCGGCGAGGCTTTCGGCTGTGGTCTGGGGGCGCGGGAATTCCTCATGGTCGAGGGCGACCGATCCGTCTTCATTGTAGACTGTGACGAGCGACTTCGAGAAGCGGTCTTCCGAAATGGCGCGGGCGGCACGGCGCTGGCTTTCGACGGCGAGGGCTTCGGTGGCCTCGCGGGAAATGCCTTCCATCGAAGCGATGGCGTCGGCGCAGACGCCCTGATTCGATTGCGGGTGGATTTCGCGCAGGGCCAGGTTGTCGCGGTCCATGAGAGGGAGGGTCTTGCCGTCGCCGAGCGTGGACGTGTAGCTCATCATGTCCGTGCCGCCGGCAATGACCAGGTCTTCCATGCCGGACATGATCTGGCCGGCAGCGAAGGCGGTGGTGGTGATGCCCGAGCCGCAAAAGCGGTCGAGCGTGACGCCGGACGCCTTGACGTCATAACCTGCCAGGAGGGCAGACATGCGGCCAAGGTCTGCTCCTTGCTTGCCAGCCTGCGTAGCGCAGCCCCAGATGATGTCGTCGACTTCCTCGGTCTTGATATTGTTGCGTTCCCGAAGTGCCCGCAGGACGGTCGCGCCGAGGTGCTGGGGATGGAGGTGGGCAAGGGCGCCCTTGCCAACCTTGCCGATGCCACGGGGCGTGCGAACGGCGTCGATGATATAGGCGTCAGCCATGGGAAGTCTCTCCTGATGCGATTAGGGGGCAGCTGCAAGCAGCTGTACAATTATATGACCTAGTTACATAAGTGAGTGTTTTCCGCAAGCATCCTAGCGGACTGTGTAGCCCTGTTTCGTGCCCATGAGCGCGGCACGATCGACCTGTGCCGTGCCGACCGGATTGCCGATCTGGCAATATTTGAGTGCTGTCCGAAGGGCAACGGACCGTGGCATGTCGAGGGATTCCCAGATCGCCTTGACGGTGCCGGCAGTGGCGGCAGGCGGCTTTGCGGCGACGATTTCGGCGAGCGCCTGGGCGCTGTCCCACAGCTTGTCATTCTCCACCACTTCCGTGACCAGGCCGAGGCGCAGGGCTGTCATCGCTGAGATGCGTTCGTCGTTGCCGAGGAGGGCCATGCGCAGCACGTCGCCGAGGGGCATGCGATAGGTTGCCCCAATCGGCTCGAGAGCGGCGGTCATGCCATAGGTCACGTGGGGATCGAAGAATGTGGCGTCCTCGGAGCAGATAACGATGTCGGCCTCGTTGATCCAGTAGAAGGCCCCACCAGCCGCCATGCCGTGCACGGCGCAGATCACCGGCTTCCAGCAGCGGTTGGATTTGGGACCAAGCTTCTCGCCCGGATCCTCAGCCGTCCAGATATTTTCATGCATGACCGAGCCGCCGGGCTGCATGGCGGCCTTCACGTCCACACCGGTGGAAAAGGCCCGGCCCGGGGCGGCGCGCAGGACCGCACAATGGATGTCGTCGGTCTCGGCGATGTGGCGCCAGGCATGTGCGCATTCGTCCATCATCCGCTTTGTGAAGGAGTTCATGGCATCGGGACGGTTCAATGTGATCGTTGCGATATGGCCCGAGATGTCGAGGATGATTGTCTCGTAGGTCATGGGTTTCCTTCCGGGTGGTGTTAGTGTTTCGGGCATACTACTTGGCGCAGCGGCATGTCACCAGTGCTAATTGACCTAGTTATATAAGTCGATATTGTAGGCAAAAGAAAATACGGGCGAGGATTTCATGAATTTCGATCTTTCCGACGAGCAGAAAATGCTGGCCGAGCAGGCACGGGGCCTACTGGCCGAAAGAGCACCCTATGACCGGTTGCGGGCGCTTGTCGATGCAGGCGCTGAATGGGACGAGCCGCTGTGGCGCGAGCTGGCAGAGATGGGATTCCTTGGCGCGCGCATTCCGGAAGCATATGGCGGGCTGGGCCTGTCCGACCTCGACCTTGGTGTAATCAGCGAAGAGCTTGGCCGGGCAAACTGCGCTGTGCCGTTCTTCTCGTCGATCGTGTGTACGGCAGATGCGCTGACGATAGCTGGAAGCGAAGCGCAAAAGGCGGCTTGGTTGCCTTTGCTGGCGAGCGGCGAGGTTGTTGCCGCGTTTGCGAGTGCTGAAGGCAAAGACGGATGGCGCCCAGCGAAGCCCAGCGTCGCATTCGCTGATGGCAAGCTGACCGGGTCCAAGTCTCCGGTGGCTGATGCGGGGATTGCGGATGTCGCCATTGTCGTGTGCGCGCATGACGAGCGTGAGGCTCTCGCACTGGTCAAACTGGACGGGGCCAAGGTGACGCGAACCAAGCTCGACAGTTTCGATGAGTTGCGCACGCATTACAGGATCGACTTTGACGGCGCCGATGCCGAGCTGCTTGACGGCGCCGATGCTGCAGTGATTGACGGTGTGCTGAACCGCGCCGCCGTGCAGGCGGCGTTCGAGGCGGTTGGCGCGGCTGAGGCGTGTGTCCACATGGGGCGGGATTATACCATGGACCGCCAGATGTTTGGCAGACCGCTCGCAAGCTACCAGGCCATCAAGCACAAGCTGGCGGATATCCTAATGGCGACGGAGCTCGCCCGGTCGAATGCCTACTATGCGGGCTGGGCAGCAAACGATGCGCCGGGTGACCTGCCGCTAGCCGCTGCGGCGGCGCGTCTCAGTTCGCTTGACGCCTTTGGCGCGGCGGCGCGGGAAAACCTGCAAGTGCATGGCGGCATCGGCTACACGTTCGAAGCCAATTGCCATTTCTATTATCGCCGCGAACGGACACTGGCGCTGACCCTGGGGCCGAAGGGCTATTGGGCGGACCAGCTGGTCACGGCAGTGCGGACACATGACGGCGAGGCGGCGTAGGACCATGGATTTCAACGACACCAAAGAAGAAGCGGCCTTCCGCGCCGAAGTGAAAGCCTGGCTGGCGGCGCATGCGCCGAAGCATGCCATTGCACCGGGACAAGTCCTGTCGGACGCCGACCAGGTGGCACGCGGCAAGGCCTGGCAGCGCGAGAAATATGATGGCGGCTATGCCGGGATCACGCTGCCCAAGACGCTTGGCGGCCGCGGCGGCACGATCATCGAGGCGGTTGTTTTCGACGAGGAAGAGGGGCGCTACCACCTGCCGAAGGGACCCTATATCGGGATCGGGCTTGGCATGGCGCTGCCGGTGATTGGCAAGCATGGCACGCCGCAGCAGATCGAAAAATTTGTCGAGGCAACTCTGAAGGGTGAGCTGACCTGGTGCCAGCTGTTCTCAGAACCGTCGGCAGGCTCCGACCTTGCGGCCGTGCGGACGCGGGCGGTGAAGGATGGCGACGACTGGGTGGTCAACGGCCAGAAGGTCTGGTCGAGCTGGGCGCATCATTCCGACTGGGGCATCCTCGTGGTGCGCACGGATCCGGGCGTGGTCAAGCACAAGGGGCTGACGTTTTTCGTGGTCGACATGAAGTCGCCCGGCATCGAGGTGCGTCCGATCCGCCAGATTTCCGGCGCGTCGGATTTCAACGAAACCTTCCTGACTGACGTGCGCATTCCCGAAACCGACATGATCGGCGGCGTCGGCGAGGGCTGGGCCTGTTGCATGACCGTGCTGATGGGTGAGCGTTTGAATCAGGGCGAGGAGGGCAAGATCGCGAGCCTGATGGACTATGCGGCCGACACACCGACGAGCGCAGGCACACAGCTGGACGATGCATCTGTAAAGCTGGCGCTGGCGACAGCCTATGCCGAGGAGCAGGCGCAGAATTACCTGCAGGCGCGGTTGCGGACCATGGTGTCGCGCGGGGAGAGCCCCGGCGCACTCGCAGCGATGATGAAGCTGTCCTATGCGAGCCGCCTTCAAAAGACATCTGCCCTGGCGATGGAGATTCGCGGCGCTGGCGCGCTGGCGATCGAGGCCGGTGATTCCATCACGGGCGAGATTTGGCACGACTACATCTGGGCGTCGGCCTTGCGGATCGCGGGCGGCGCCGACGAAGTGCTGCGCAACCAGATCGCCGAGCGCGTGCTGGGAATGCCGGGCGAAATGCGGGCCGACAAGGGCGTGCCTTTCAGCGAATTGAGGTAGGCAATCGCGCATCCGCCCTTTCCAGATAGACAACTTAGTTATATAAGAGGAAAAATTGCAGCGAGACGCTGCAGCTGCTGGGAGCCCTACGCATGTCCTTTCTTTCCGACCTTCTGAACGGTGTGCTGGAAATCGATCCATCGGCTGATGTGATCGACTATCATAACACATGGTCGACATGGGGGGATTTGAAGCGGTCGATCGACGCCATAAAGGCCGCCCTGGCTGAGCTTGGCCTTGGTGAAGGGGCGCGGATAGGCGTCATGATTCGCAACCATCCGGACGTGGTCGCGGCAATCCTGAGCGCGGTGAGCGTCGATGGCACAATGGTGTCGATCAATCACATGCTGCCGGAAGACAAGCTGCGCGCCGACCTTGAACGGCTCGATCTGCCAGTCGTGATCGGGATCGACGAGGATTTCGCGCGGCCCGGCCTGCTCGATACGCTAAAGGCAGCCGGCACGGCAGTCATCGAGACGCAGCCAGTGTTGAAGGGCGCGCGCCTGCGTCCCGGCTTCGAGAAAATCACCGGTGCAAACATTCGCCGCGAGCAGCCGGGCGTCATTATCGAGATGCTGACCAGCGGTACGACGGGTACGCCGAAGCGTATTCCACTGCAGCGCGACGCTTTCCTGCAGAGCTTCAAGTCGGCAATGTCCTATGAATCCGACCGCAGCCCGGACGATCCGCCGCGCCTGCGCAGCGGCGTGCAATTGCTGGGCGGGCCCATGGCCCATATCGGCGGACTCTGGCATGCGCTGTCGACCATCCTGGCGGGTCGCAAGGCGTGCATCATCGAGAAGTTTTCAGTCGACGTCTGGCGCGATGCGATCGTGCGCCACCGGCCGAAAGTAGCCGGGGCGGTGCCGACTGGCCTGCGCATGATCCTTGATGCGAACCTGCCACGTGAAGACCTGGCGAGCCTCGTGGCCCTGCGCACGGGTGCCCAGCCGCTGGACCCGGCGATCACGCAGGAATTCCTCGACCGCTATGACCTGCCGGTTCTGCAGAACTATGGCGCAACGGAGTTTTCCGGTGCGGTGGCAGGATGGTCGCTCGGAGATTTCCGCAAATTCTACGCATCCAAGCCCGGCAGTGTTGGCAAGTTCCAGCCCGGCGTGAAAGGCCGCGTCGTCAATGCCGAGACAGGTGAAGAGTTGCCGCGCGGCGAAGAGGGCGTTCTGGAAATGAAAGCGCGTCAGTTCGGCAATGAGGGTGCCTGGTTGCGGACGACCGACCGGGCAGTGATCGATGAGGACGACTTCCTGTTCATCAAGGGGCGTGCCGACAATGCCATCCTGCGCGGTGGGTTCAAGGTTCATCCGGATGATGTCAACAAGGTGCTGGAAGGCCATCCGGCCGTGCGTGAAGCGGTCGTGGTTGGCATTCCCGATAGACGCCTCGGCGCGGTGCCTGTCGCGGCGATCATGTTAAAGAGCGGCGTTGCCGAGCCAGGCGCCGACGAACTCAAGGCCTATGCCCGCGCGCATCTTATCGCCTACCAGGTGCCCGTGAAATTCCTGTTTGTCGACGACGTGCCGCGCACCCCGTCGCTGAAACCTGCGCTCGCAGACGTGCGCGCCCTGTTCGAAGACCCAATACAAGCCACCGCCTGAGCGCGGACCCAAAGGAGAGCACATTATGGCCGAGGCCAAGGACGACATTCTTGAGAGCGACGAGTGGAAAAAAGCGGTCGATTATGCGATCACAGACGAAGATATCGAACGGCAGATGAAGCTGTTGGGGCATATGTCGCCGTCCAAGCACCGCGAGTACAATCAGACGGCCACCGTGGACAATATCCGCAACTGGTCGCACGGCTGCGGTGACGACAATCCGGTTTTCTGCGACCCTGACTATGCGGCGGGCACACGCTGGGGCGGGGTGATTGCGCCGGGCATGATGATCGGCTCGGTCAACTCACCGATGAAGGGCGACCCGACGCCTGACGAGATCAAGAAGCTGCGCAAGTCCCTATTCCGCGGGATCCATGTGTTCGTGTCGGGATCGACCTGGGATTTCTACCGTCCGATGCGCCCGGGCGACACGATCTATTCCTATAATGGCGACGAGACCTGCGACGTAAAATCGTCCGAGTTTGGTGGCCGGTCCGTGATCTGCACCCGCAAGGATGTCAAGGTGAACCAGCGCGGCGAAGTGGTCGCGGTCTACCGAATCCTGCGCATCCTGACCGAGCGCAAGACAGCCGCCAAGAAGGGTAAGTATTCTGCCATCCAGCCGGCGACCTATACAGACGAGGATTTCGAAAAGATCGAGGCGATCTATGCCGCCGAAACCGTGCGCGGCGCCGAGACGCGCTATTTCGACGACGTCAAGGTCGGCGAGTCGCTGGGCAACATGGCCAAAGGGCCGCTGACGGTCACCGACGTGATCTGTTTCCATTCGGGCGGTTATGGCTTTGTGCCCTATGCGCCGACCGTGGGGCGCCTGGCCCACAAGAACCGCAAGCGGATCGCGCCGTTCTACGTGAAGAACGAGCAAGGCATTCCGGACGTGGCGCAGCGCCTTCACTGGGACCCGAAATGGGCGCAGGCCATCGGCAACCCGATGGCCTATGATTATGGGGTAATGCGCGAAAATTACCTGTTCCACTACCTGCAGGACTGGGCGGGCGATGACGGCATTGTCACCCACGTGCATGATGAAATCCGCAAGTTCAACTATATGGGCGATACGCAGTTCGTGACCGGCGAAGTTGTCGGCAAGCGCGAAGAGAACGGTCAATACCTGGTAGATGTCATGGTCCAGTTCATGAACCAGCGCGACGAAGTGACGGTGAAAGGGACGGCGACCATCGCTCTGCCGAAGAAGGGCCGCCTGGCGATGTATCCAGAAGTGCCGGCAGAACTTGCCGAGGAAGCAGCGCGCATGATGGCGCGCCACTGGGAACTGTCGAAGAAATGAGCGAGGAAGCGACCGTCCTTGTCGAGGATACCGGCGGTGTCCGGATCATCACGCTGAACCGGCCGGACCGGCTGAACGCACTCAATGATTCCATCATGGCACCTCTCGCAGTGGCCGTGGCGGATGCGGCGACGGATGAGACGGTCGGCTGTGTCGTCGTGACGGGCGCAGGCCGGGGTTTCTGCTCCGGCGGTGACCTGAAAGGCAATCGCGCGCCCGCAGAGGTAACGCCGGAAGTGGGCGGACCGACCGAGCAGGGCCATGTTCGGCTCCGCTCCCACATGGAGACTGCGCGCCTTTTGCACGAGATGGGCAAGCCGACCATTGCCATGGTCAACGGGCCGGTGGCGGGCGCGGGCATTGGTATTGCCGGGGCATGCGACCTGCGACTGGCTGGCGAATCCGCAACCTTTCTGTCGGCGTTCGACCGGATCGGCGGCAGCGGAGATTTTGGCTCGACCTGGTTCTGGACGAAAATCCTCGGCACGGCCAAGGCGCGCGAATTGTTCTTCATGGGCGAAAAGCTGGATGCGAAAGCAGCGCTGGCGTTCGGGCTGTATACGCGCCTGTTCCCTGACGAGACTTTGCGGGATGAGACGCTGAAAGTGGCGAAACGCCTCGCGGCGGGGCCGCGCATGGGCTGGCGCTACATGAAAGCCAATCTCAATAATGCCGAGGACGGAATGTTCGAACAGCACCTCGACCAGGAGAGCCTTTACATGGGCCTCTCCACGCAGGCCGCGGGCCGCATCTACAAGGCGATGAAAGACAAGGGCGAGGGTTGAGCGGATGGACCTGACTTATGGCGCAGAGGCGGAAGCCTTCCGCAAGCATGTGCGGGCCTTCCTGAAGGAGAACTGGGCGCCGAAGGGCGTCGAGCGCGGAGCCATGGGCGCCTATGTCTCGGCATTCCGCCTGAAGGCGACAGAAGCGGGCTATCTCTATCGCGGTATCCCGAAGGAATTCGGCGGTTCGGAGCAGGCGCCAGACGTGATCACGGCGCAGGTGATCCGAGAGGAATTTGCCCGCGCCTATGCGCCGATGGAAGTAAGCGGCAATGGCATGAACATGCTGGTGCCGACCCTGCTGGAGCGCGGGACGCAGAGGCAGAAAGACCTGTTCATCCGGCCGACCATGGCGGGCGAGTATGTCTGGGGGCAGGGCTATTCCGAGCCGGACACCGGGTCTGACCTCGCCTCGGTCCGCACGAGGGGCGAACTTAAGGACGGCAAGTGGATCATCAATGGCCAGAAGATATGGACGAGCCAGGGCGGCAAGGCGACGCACATGTTCGCCCTCATCCGCACCGAGCCGGACGCGGGCAAGCATGACGGCATTTCCTACCTGCTGATCGATCTGGACCAGCCCGGTATCACGCGCCGCCCGATCCGCCAGATGACGGGCGAGAGCGGGTTCTTCGAATTCTTCTTCGACAATGCCGAAACGCCGGCCGACTGGATTGTCGGCGAACGCGGCGAAGGCTGGAATGTCTCGCGTACGACGCTGAAGCATGAGCGGGCGAGCATTGGTTCGGCGGCTGGCCTCGGCAGCCAGTTCGAAAAACTGGTCGAACTGGCCAAGGACGTTCAGCGCAATGGCAAGCCGGCCATCGAAGACCCTCTGATCCGTGAGGCGCTCGGCAAGATTGAAGGCTGGGTGATGGCGCATCGCTATTCAAGTTACCGGATCATGTCGAATGCGATTTCCGGAGACAATGCCGGGAACATTACGCTGATGATGAAGCTGCTGCTGACCGAAATCGGCCACGACATGGCCCTGACGGCGCAGGACATTCTCGGCGACGAGGCGCTGATCGAGCCGGCCCCGGCGGGCACACGCGGGCGCGGGCCGGAGAAATGGCTGGACCAGATCATGGGCTCGCTTGGCAATTCGATTGCCGGGGGAACGACGAATATCCAGCGCAATATCATTGCGGAACGGGGCCTCGGCCTGCCGCGTGACCTGGCGATGGAGAAGGGCAAATGAGGTTCCATCTCGATAGCGACCAGATAGCCATTCAGGACACGGTTTTTGGTGCGTTGCAGGCTGCGTTGCCTCGCGAGGCGTTGATGGCGTTCCTGGATGATGAAAATGATTTCGAACCGAAGAGCTGGAAGGCCCTGATGGAACTCGGCCTGGCCGGGCTGATGCTGGACGAGGAATCCGGTGGCAGTGGGCTCGGCCTGCTGGAGGCAGCAATCTCGGTCGAAGCCCTCGGGCGCGGCGCGGCGCCGGGGCCGGTGATCGGTCAGATGCTGACGGCGCTGGCCCTGTCGAAGACAGGAAATGCAGTCGTGCGCGAGGCGATGCTGCCAGGCGTTGCGAGCGGCGAGACGGTGGCGAGTTTTGCTTTCGGTGGCGACTGGTTACCGGAGAGCTGGACGGTCGAGGTCCGGGACGGAAAGGCCAATGGTGAGGTTCGGTTCGTGCCGTCGGCGGGGAGTGTGGGAGCGCTTCTCGTCGGTTTGAAAGGCGGCGAGCTGGCTCTGGTGCAACCGGGCGACGGGGTGGAGGTGACTCCAATCGCCTCCACCGACCGGACACGTCCGGCATCCAGCGTCGTGTTCAAGGGCGCGAAGGCGGACATCCTGTTTGAGGCTGGCGACCCGATGGTGCAGCGCATCTTCGATGCGGCTCTCGTATTGGTGGCGGCCGATGCCCTGGGAGGCGCGCAGTATTGCACCGACCTGTCTGTGGAGTATGCGCAGGAGCGCCAGCAATTCGGCCAGCAGATTGCGCGCTTCCAGGCGCTGAAACACCAGCTGGCGACGATGGCCCTGAACGTGGAACCGTCACGCGGCCTGCTCTGGTATGCAGCCTATGCGTGGGACAGTGAGTTGCCGGACGCCTCGCGGGCCGCAGCGATAGCCAAGGCGCATGTCTGCGATCGGTTTGCGCAGGTAGCGCGCGATGCGATCGCGGCGCATGGCGGTATTGGGTATACATGGGAGTACGGACTGAATGTCTGGTTCCGGCGGTCGGTGTTCGATCGCGCCGTACTGGGCAGCCCGGCGGTGCACCGTGCGCGGGCAGCTGACATGGGCGGCTGGTAGCCAGACCCCACGCTTGTTTCGGCCAGCACGTCCAACCGCGCATGCGGGACATGGCGGCAGTTTTTCCATTCGATTTCAAATGCGCCTAGCCGGGTGGCCAGTCCGGCTGCAGCGACAGGATGCTGCGCGGGGCCACGGCAATGCGAAACGATGGCGGTCGCGGCGGCCCTTTAGGACGTGCCGGAGGTTTCGGCGGTGCTTCGGGTTTCGCCAGGAAAAGCGCCATGCGCCGTGCGTGGGCGAGCGGTTCGGCGAGGGCGGCCTCGATCCGTGCGATACGGCGCAGGAAGGCCTCGGTTGTCCGGTCGGGCTTTAGCGGGCGGGGACTGAGCGCCACGCAGCGCGGCCCGCAGGGCGGAGGCGGCGGCACGGAATCAGACGCCGGACGGATATTGAACAGGCCAATCCTTGCGGCGGCTTTACGGAGGAGAGGCGGGCTCGGTTCGGGTGTGCCGGGCTTCGGTGCGACCGGTTTGGGTGCCTGCGGTTCGATCATGAGGTCGAGCGAGAGAATATAGAGCGCACCGCGCACCATATCCTCTATGAGGCGAAGGTGCCGGTTGGCTTTCCTTTAGAAATAGCGGGGCATGGTGAGAATTGTGCGGCCGCCGATCCAGTCGATGAATTCTGTGACCATGGCGGTCACGCGGGTGAACAGGGGATCGGGCGGCGCATCTGACATGCGTCCATTATCCGACAGCAGGCCAAGGGTGGGACAAGTTTATCTTGTCCAGCTTTTCCGGGCGGCGAGATAGTCCCGTTCCAGTTCGTCCACGAGGCCTGCGACGCTCGGCACGCTATCGATCAGGGCGGCGCTGTGGCCGCCGGACCAAACCATGCTCCAGGGTTTGACGTGTGTGGGAAGGGTGGGGTGACCGGTGGGGGAGAGGGGTGGCAGGTGGTCGGGATCAAGGTGGTTCGCCACGATGGAGGGACGTAGGAAGTTGGCATTGATACCGCAGATGGCGTCGGTCCAGAGCACATCGCTCAGAGACACGTCCGTGAGCATCTGCTTGTGGCCTGGGACGACGCCCGACTCGTCGGTGGCGATGAAGCGCGTGCCCATGCAGACCATGTCGGCGCCGAGGAGTTCAGCTGCGGCGATTCCTTCGCCACTGGCGACGCCGCCCGCGAGCTGGATGATGCCGTCGAAGAATTTGCGGACCGTGGGGACGAAGGCGAAAGGGCTGAGAAGGCCGCCTAGACCGCCGGCACCGGCGCAGACCAGCATGAGACCATCGACGCCCGCCGCGACCGCCTTCTCGGCCTGTTCGACTGTGGTGGCGTCATGAATGACAAGGCCGCCCCAGTCATGAACCTGTTTGACGAGTTCCGAAGGGTTGCCGGCATTGGTGGTGATGAGCGGGAGGCGGGCGACGCGGCAGGCGGCGAGTTCGGCGGCCAGCGTTTCCGGCGGCTTGTGGCGGGAGACGTTGATGTTGACGGCGAAGGGGGCGGGATTGCCGCCCTGATCCGCATGGATGCTGCGGGCAGTTTCTATGCCATTGATCCAGCTTGCGAGCCCGCCAGCGCGTGCGGCATTGTGGGTGGGAAAGCAGCCGATGATTCCGGCGCGCGAGGAGGCAGCGACGAGAGCCACGTTCGAGGCAATGGACATGGGCGCGGCCATGAGGGGCAGCCGGAGGCCGAAACGGTCGATCCTGGTTGACAAGGCCTCGCCTCTTTCGCAGATCAAGTATATAACCAAGTATAATAACTAGATCAGATCAAAAGGGAAGTCGCTCATGGCCTTCAAGACACGTATCACCGAATTGCTGGATATCGAGCATCCGATTGTCCAGGGCGGCATGCAGAGCGTTGGCGTTGCCGAGCTGGCCTCGGCTGTGTCGAATGCGGGCGGACTGGGCCTGTTGACGGCCCTGACTCAGCCTTCGCCGCAGGCCCTGCGCGAGGAGATCGAGCGCTGCCGTAGCATGACGGACAAGCCGTTCGGCGTGAACCTGACCGTGTTCCCGACGATGAACTCACCGGACTATGCCGGGTATGTGAAAGCGATCATCGATGGCGGGATCACGATTGTCGAAACGGCCGGGACGTCGGCCGTGGCTGAATTCTGGGAAATGATGAAGCCGCACGGCATCCGCATCCTGCACAAGTGCACGTCGGTACGTCATTCGGTATCGGCCGAGCGCAGGGGCGTCGACGCGATCTCGATCGACGGGTTCGAATGTGCCGGCCACCCGGGTGAGGACGACATTCCGGGCCTCGTGCTGATCCCGTGCGCAGCGGACCAGGTGAAGATTCCGATGATCGCTTCGGGCGGTTTCGGCGATGGACGCGGCCTCGTCGCGGCACTGGCGCTGGGCGCCGAGGGAATCAATATGGGCACGCGCTTTTGCGCCACGCAGGAAGCGCAGATACACCCGAATGTGAAACAGGCCTATGTCGACAATGACGAGCGCGGCACGCACCTGATCTTCCGCAATTTCAAGAATACGGCGCGGGTCGGCAAGAGCGAGGTCTCCGACGAAGTGGCGCGGCGGCTGGCCGAACCGGATGCCAAGTTCAGGGACGTGGCGGAGCTGGTGGCCGGCACGGCAGGGCGGGAACTGCTGCAGACCGGTGACCTCTCGAAGGGCGTGTTCTGGGCCAGCATGGTGCAGGGCCTGATCCACGATATTCCGACCTGCCAGGACCTGATCGACCGGATCATAAGTGAGGCCGATGCGATCCTGGACAAGCGGCTGGCGGGCATGCGCACGAGAGCATAACGGGTTCCTATTATGGATAAAAAACGTTCTGATCCGCGATAAAAACTAGCAAAAACCCTAAAAAAGGTACCTAATAAGTAATCTACCGGATGGTTCTGAGTGTTTCCTGCCTGTAGCGTTGTGACTGGACTTTGAACCAGCAAGACGCCTTCAGGGAGGACGCCATGAAACCATTTATATTCAGCTGCGATGCTCATATCGCCGAGCCCTCAGACCTTTTTACGAAGAACATGCCGGCGCATCTCAGCCAGTTTGCCATTCATGGCGAAAAGGACGGCGACTATCGGACCGTAAGTATCGGGGACCAGGTAATCCTGAAGGTGAAGACAAATTTCCACACCCACAAGACCGGGCAGAACGATTCTGCCTTCTCGGCTCAGGCCGATGTGGCCCAAGACCGGTCCTGCACGGACGCCAAGGACAATTTCCAGAGCGATTGTGTCGTGGATACGCGGCGTCTTGGCGCACGCGACCTTGAGTTGCGTTTCCAGGACATGGACCGTGACGGTGTCGACGCAGAGCTTGTCTTCCCGTCTCTGGGTTTGATGTTGCCGCGCATTGCCGACCGGGAGGGCCAGCGTGTGGCCTGCCAAGTCTACAATGATTGGGCTTGGGACTATTGCCAGGCATCCGAGGGCCGCTTGGTGCCCGCAGCGATGATCCCGTGCGTTGATTTCGACGATGCGCTGGCCGAGTGCAAGCGGACTGCGGCAATGGGCTATGCCGCCTTCTGCCTGTGGGAGGGGCTCAACAATTACAATGATGACCGCTGGGATCCGATCTTTGCGTTCGCTGGTGAAAACAGCATCCCGCTCGTATTCCATACCGGTGTCGGCGAAGTGAATATCCGTGCCCTCAAAGGACCGGGGTCGGGGATATTCAACTATACGCGCCAGATGAATGACGCGGTGGACATCATCACGCAGCTGGTGGGCGGCGGCGTGCTGGATCGCAACCCGAAGGCGCATATCCTGTTCGCCGAACATTCCGCAGGCTGGCTGTGGGGACTGGCCGAACGGATGGATGAAATCTATCACGGCCATGCGCCGATCATCCATCCGAAACTGTCGCGCCTGCCGAGCCAGATCATTCGCGACCAGGTTCACTGTGCCTTGCAGAACGATGTCGGGTCGGTTGCGACCCGCAAGGGTGTCGGCGTTGGCG
Organism: uncultured Alphaproteobacteria bacterium; assembly: GCA_963973995.1. Classification (GTDB taxonomy): domain Bacteria; phylum Pseudomonadota; class Alphaproteobacteria; order Caulobacterales; family Hyphomonadaceae; genus Hyphomonas. The sequence goes on along the minus strand of CAXBCO010000002.1, from coordinate 212,572 downwards.
CGCTGCTTTTTGCGACGGACTATCCGCACTCGGAAGGCACGTTCCCGTTCTCTGCCAAGGTTGTCGACCGGATGATGGCGGAAAATGCCGATGCCACGATGGACGACTTCGTGGCCATCCTTGGCGGCAATGCGGCCAAACTGTTCAAGCACGCAAACTTGGAGGCCAAAGTGGCTGAACGGGCCCGTGCGCTGGCAACGGCCTGAGGAACAGGCGCCAGACAAATACCAGAAGACGCCACGCCCGCCACTTGTGCGGGCGTGTGCGTTCTTGGGACGTCAGTCCGCCATGAAGGCGTCGAAGGCGTCCTTGTAGTCCGGGTGCCAGCGTGACAGGGCCGGGCGGTTCTCGACGATGTCGCCAGCGGTCCAGAGGATGCGTTTCTCGTCTGTTTCGCGTGGCGTGTCATTGTCGGGGCAGAGAATGTAGAAGTCGCCACGGGCAAGCGATTCCATCATGAAATAGACGACCTGTTCCGACGACCAGGCGCCGGGTGGCTGGGTCGGAATGTGCCGGGCGATCATGCCCGTATAGGTGAAGCCTGGGATCAGGAGGTGGGCAGTAATGCGGTTGCCTGCCTTTTCCCGCAGCGTGTGGGCGAGGCCTTCGGTGAGGGCTTTCACGCCGGACTTGCTGACATTGTAGGCTGTATTGCCAGGCGGCTGGGTAATGCCCTGCTTGGAGCCTGTGTTGATGATGAGGCCGGGCTGGTCGCTCTCCAGCATGGCGGGCAGGAAAGCTTTCAGGCCATAGACCATGCCCATGAGGTTGGTGCCGATGACGGCCTCCCATGCATCGAGGTCGCCGAGGATATTGCCGCCGCCGCCGATGCCGGCATTGTTCATCAGGACGGCGGGCGGCCCATGTTCGGCGACGAGGGATGCGGCGAGCGCATGAACCGCTTTTGCGTCCGAAATATCAATTTCGTGACCGATGAAATCGTGGCCCTCGACGCCAATCGACGAGAGATTGCGATCGAGGATGCACGCGCTGAGGCCGAGATCCCTGAAGCGGTGCGCGGCGGCAAGGCCGATGCCACTGGCGCCGCCGGTGACTACGGCCAAGCGGCCCGGGGTGAGGGCGGGGTGGATGGGTGTGTCGGTCATGCTTGTGTCTCCCGGGGCCAGGGTATCAGGTGCCGGTACGGGCTGGCCAGTAGCGGTCGCGGATCTGGCGCTTGTAGAGCTTGCCATTGTCGCCGCGGGGCAGGTCGGGGTCGAAGTCGACGCTTTTGGGGCATTTGACCGGCGAGAGCCTGGACCGACACCAGGCCATGAGTTCGGCGGCGAATTCGGGCGTGGCATCCTTCGGGTCGGCCGGCTGGACCACGGCTTTCACCTGTTCGCCCATTTCCGGGTCGGGCACGCCGATCACGGCAGCGTCCATGACGGCGGGATGCGAGACGAGCACGTTCTCAGCCTCCTGCGGATAGATATTCACGCCGCCCGAGATGATCATGAAGCTCTTGCGGTCTGTGAGGAAGAGATACCCGTCCGTGTCGAGATAACCGATGTCGCCGAGCGTGGACCAGGTGGCGTGATCCGGATGGCGTGACTTGCGCGTCTTTTCGGGATCATTGTGATAGTGGAAGTCGGAGGCACCTTCGAAATAGACAATGCCCGGTTCGCCCGGGGCGAGCTCGCGTCCGGCTTCGTCGCAGATATGGAGGATGCCGACGCTGGCCTTGCCGACGGAGCCGGGTTTCTGCAGCCACTCTTGCGAAGTGATATTGGTGGCGCCATTGCCTTCCGATCCGCCATAATATTCGAGCAGGATGGGGCCGAGCCAGTCGATCATCTGGTGCTTTATGTCGACCGGGCAGGGCGCGGCGGCATGGATGAGCGTCTTCAGGCTCGAGATGTCATAGGCGAGGCGTATCACGTCGGGCAGGCGGAGGAGCCGCACGAACATGGTGGGGACCATCTGGCTGATCGTGACCTTGTAGGCCTCGATGGCCTTCAGGGCGCGCTGCGGATCGAATTTCTGCATCATCACCACGGTGGCGCCGAGGCGGTGGCAGGAGGTGGAAAAGGCGAGAGGCGCGGTATGGTAGAGGGGCGCCGGGGAGAGGTAGACGCTGGCCTCGCCCATGCTATAGGCGGCGCGCATGCGCTCGGCGAGGGGATGGGGGGCGGTCGCGGCGCCGGTAGCGAGCGGCTGGCGGATGCCCTTGGGCCGTCCGGTCGTGCCGGAAGAGTAGACCATGTGGAAGCCGGGCGCTTCGTCAGGAATGGGCGTGTCGGGCTCGGCGGCGATGGCCGTGTTCCAGTCGGCGATGCCGTCGAGGCCCGGCCCGGCCTGGTAGACATGCGCGACGGAGGGCGGAAGGTGGCCGGACAGGAGCTCGGCTGCGGACTTCACGGCCTGATGTGTGACCAGGAGCTTTGCGCCGCTGTCGGAGAGGATATAGGCGGCTTCCTCGGCGGTGAGCGCGGTGGCGACGGGGGCGATATAGAGCCCGGCGCGCTGGGCCGCCCAGTAGAGGGTGAAATAGGCTGGGAGATTCGGCAGCCAGAGGGCGATCGTGTCGCCGGACTGCAGTCCGAGGCGACGCAGGAGGTGGGCCCCCTTGTTTGCCGCGCGCTCCAAATCGCCATAAGAGAGAATTTCACCTGTTTCCGCGACGATCACGGCGGGTTTTTCCGGCGCAGAGCTTGCATGCAGGCGAGGGTGAGGCATGGAATGTTCCGTCATGTTGCGCCGAAAATCGAGTGATCTGGCGGAGTTTTTGCTGAGATGTTACACTAGGTAAACTATTTTAATCTACTGGACGAGGTAATGCGCCGGATCCAGAGCGCAACAGAAAGTTGGACTGACATGGTGACGAAAACGAAGGTGACACGAGACGACCTGCGCGCCAAAACAGGCGCGCCCCAGCGTATCCGCACGCCGAAAACGTCTGAAGTCGTTGCCGACCAGATCCGTGGCCAGATCGTGCGCGGTGAGCTGAAAGAGGGTGATACGCTGCCGCCGGAAGGCCAGTTGATGGAGACGCTGGGCGTCTCACGCCCGACACTGCGCGAAGCCTATCGCATCCTTGAGGCCGAGAACCTGATTTCCGTGACTCGCGGTTCGCGCTCGGGCGCGCAGGTCCACCGGCCACGTGAAGAGGTCGCCTCGCGCTATGCCGGATACGTGCTGCAGTCGCAGGGCACGACCATTGCCGACCTGTACGCCTCGCAAATGGCGCTGGAGCCCTATGTGGTTCGCACGCTTTGCCGGATGAAGAACAATGCCGATGCCGTTCGGACGCTGAACGAGCATGTCGAATACTTGTCGAGCCTGGTGGAGACGGCCAAGATTGACGAGTTCACGCGCGGTGTTGCCGAGTTCCACATGCTGCTGGTGAAGCTGACCGGCAACAACACGCTGACCTTCGTCAGCCATTTGCTGAACGACCTAATGGTGAACCACAAGGCCGGGGTCATGCGGCGCGACGTGGTGGAAGGGGATGTCCGCAAGAAGCGCTTGCTCGGCGCGATGAAATCCTACCACAAGCTGATCAAGCTGATTGAGGCGCACGAAGAAGAAGCTGCGGTTGCGCACTGGCGCCTGCACCTCAAGAACGCGCATGCGCGCTGGGCGGGCCCTGGCGAAGGCGACCGGATCGTGGACTCGCTGAACGTCTAACCTGCCGGGCTTGTCGCGCCCGGCAGACTGTGAAAGCCTTGACGCCATTCAGACCGGACAGGACGCGACATGGCTATTCCCTCAAGTTTCCATGATGCGTTTGCGCGGGCGGCAAGTGAGCATCCGGAGGCGCGGTTCGTCGTGCATTCTGACGTGCGACCGGAGACGACCACGCTGGCTGAAGTGTTTCGTCGCGGCGAAGCGGTCGGTGCGCGTTTCCGGGAAATGGGCATTGGCAAAGGCGATGTCGTGGCGGTCATGCTGCCGGCCTGGAGCGAGTGGCTGACAGCGCTGGTCGGCGCGGCCTATGCGGGCGCCGTGTTCCTGCCGATCGTGACAATCTACAAGGCGAAAGAGCTGGCCTTCGTGCTGCGCCAGTCGCGGGCAAAGGCGATCATCACGCCGCAGGATTTTCGGGGCATGGACTTTGCGGCACTGCTGGCCGAGTGCGGCGACCTGCCGGACATGAAACATCATCTCACTGTGGGCGATTCATATTCGGCGCTGGAGCAAGGCCCGGTCGGGACCGAGCCCGTGCGCGTTGCGCCGGAAGCATTTGCATTCCTTGTCTACACGTCTGGGACGACGGCCGATCCGAAAGGCGTAATGCATTCGGGCGCAACGCTGCTGGCGGAACTCGATGCGCAGGCCGAGGCGCGAGGCCCTGTCGAGGGCGAGACCTATTTGTCGCCATGGCCACCGGGGCACGTGGCCGGTGCCCTGCAATTGTTGCGGTTCATCGCAAACGGCATACCGGTCGTGGCGATGGACCAATGGAATGCGCATGAGGCAGCACGGCTGGTCGATACCTACCGGATCACGGCCTCGTCGGGCACGCCGTTCCACATGAGCGGCCTGCTGGATGCGGCAGCGGCAGACGGGCGCGACCTGTCGAGTCTGCAGAATTACGTACTGGGCGCGGCGCCAGTGCCGGCCGCTCTGGTGCAGCGCTGCGTCGATCTCGGAATCAGTGTCGTGCATGCGTATGGCTCGAGCGAACACCCGACGGTGACGATGGGCAAGGCGGAGGATTCCCTAGAGTCGCGGCTCAACACCGAGGGGCAGTTGATGCCGGGGTCAGAAATTCTGATCGTGGATGAGGATGACAAGGTATTGGAGACCGGCGACGGCGAGATCGTGACACGCGGACCGGAACTGTTTCTCGGTTATTTCGATACGCGCCTCAACCAAGGAGCCTTCCTGACGGGCGGCTGGTATCGCACCGGCGATGTCGGGCATATGGATGCAGACGGGTACCTGCACATCACGGACCGCAAGAAGGACATCATCATCCGCGGCGGCGAAAATATTTCCTCCCGCGAAGTGGAGGATGCCATGCGGCGCATGCCAGGCATTGTTGACGCAGCCGCGGTGGCCATGCCGGACGAGCGGCTGGGTGAGCGGGTGAAAGTCTATGTGGAAATGACCGATGGTGCCGCCCCTTCGCTCGAAGACGTGAAGGCGCATTTCGTGGCGCTCGGCATCGCGAAGCAGAAGACGCCGGAAGTGGTTGAGCTGATTGCGGCGTTGCCACGCAACGCGACGGGCAAAGTGTTGAAGGCGGACTTGAGGGCGCGCGCCGCCGGGCATTGAGTTATATAACTAGGTGTGCTTTTAAGGTTCGTAGCCCGCATGCGGGCATTGACCCTTTGACCGCGAGGTTTGCCGCCCATGTCCACGCTCACGCTGCCCCAACCCGACTTCATGCAGGACGAGGAATTGCGCATGTTCGCCGATGCGGCGCAGCGCTTCTTCTCGCGGGCCGCGCCGCCCGAACGGATTCAGAAATGGGTCGATGACGGGCAGGTCGAACGCGAGTTCTGGACCGAAGTTGGCGAGGCCGGATTCCTTGGCGTCAGCCTGCCAGAGGAATATGGTGGTCCCGGCGGCGATTTCCGGCACGATATCGTCCTGTGCGAGACGTGCGCGCGGCTGGGCCTCGACGGCTTTGCCATCACGCTGCACAATGTAATCGTGTCGCCCTATATCCAGCTGCACGGCACCGAGGAGCAGAAGCAGCGCTGGCTGCCGAAACTGGTGTCAGGCGAACGTGTCTGCGCGATTGCGATGAGCGAGCCGGGCGCAGGGTCCGACCTGCAGGCGATCCGCACGACGGCGCTGAAGGATGGCGACGGCTACCGGATCAACGGGTCGAAGACATTCATTTCCAACGGGCAGATTGCCGACTTCATTGTCGTCGTCGCGAAGACTGACCCGAGCAAGGGCGCGCGGGGCGTGTCGCTGCTGGTCGTGGAGACAGACAAGGTTGAGGGCTTCCGGCGGGGCAACAAGCTCGACAAGATCGGGCATGAGGCGCAGGACACGTCGGAACTGTTCTTCGATAACGTCTATATCCCGGCCGAGAACCTGCTGGGCGGTGTCGAGGGCAAGGGCTTCTTCCAGCTGATGGCGGAGCTGCCGCGCGAGCGCCTGATCATTGCGGTCAATTCCGTGATTGCGATGGAGAAGGCGATCAACTGGACCCTCGATTATACCAAGGATCGCAAGGCGTTCGGCCAGTCAGTCTTCGAATTCCAGAACACGCAGTTCCAGCTTGCTGCCTGCAAGGCGAAGGCCGTTGTGGCGCGGACCTTCGTCAATGACTGTATCGAGAAGGCCTGCAACGGCACGCTGGACAATGACACATCGGCCATCGCCAAGATGTGGGTGACTGACACCGAATGGGAGATCATGGATGCCTGCCTGCAGCTGCACGGCGGCTATGGCTATGTGAACGAGTTCCCGATTGCCAAGCAGTGGAAGAACTCGCGTATACAGCGGATCTATGGCGGGTCGAACGAGATCATGAAAGTGCTGATCGCACGGGGGCTCTAGTGACGCGTCTCGAACTTGCGGAAAAGGGAGTCGGGCGACTGCCAGTCGATCCGGACCTGGCGGTGGCTGAAATACCAGCCGCCGGGAAGGCGAACGAAACGATCGACATAGACGCCGGCATGATCAAGGCCGGTATTGGAGAAGACCTGGAAATAGGTGCGGCCGGTCGCGCTGGACGGTCCCTCGAGCTGGACCAGGGACGATGTGAGATGGTGGCGCACGAGGCTGAGCGCCGGGTCGCGGGGATTGCCCGTGAGCGCTTCGATAATGTCATCCGGGCCTTCGGCGCGCGCACCCGGGAATTCCAGCACACCGTCATGCGCAAAACAGGCGGCGAGGCTTTTGACGTCGCCCCGGTCGCCATTGATCGTGTAGCGCGCCATGAGCTGGGCGATGGCGGCGCGTTCGGCGTGTTCAGCGTGGGGCATGGGCGTGGCCTCTTCGATTACCAGGTTATAGATCAATGGCATGATGCCGCGCAGCGGCGCAAGAGATACACAATCGAGGGAGGCGCCTGATGGCGACCAAGAGACCAGACCGGATCGTGGAGCCGCCCTTTGCGGAGCGCTCGTTCCTTCCAGAGGCGGTGTTTTCGGAAGATGTCGTCATGGTGACGGGTGGCAGTTCGGGCATGGGGCGCGGCATGGCGCTGGCCTTTGCCCAAGGCGGTGCGAAGCTGGCAATCGTCGGGCGGGATATTGAAAAGGCGCAAGGCGTGGTGGCCGAAATCAAGGCGATGGGCGAGACGGCACTGGCGGTGAGCGCGGACGTGCGTGACCCGGCAGCGGTGAGTGCGGCGTTCGATGCGACCGAAGCGGCGCTGGGGCCGGTGAGCATCCTGGCGAACAATGCGGGCGGCAACTTCCCCGCGCTGGCCGAGGCGCTGTCGACCAATGCATGGAACGCGATCACCCGGATTGCGATTGACGGCACGTTCCTGTTCTCGACCGAGTTTGCGCGGCGGCGCATGGCGATGGGCGCGCCGGGCGCCATCATCAACAATAGCGCGCAATATATCTGGACCGGGTTTCCGGGTGATGCGCACTCGGCTGCGGCGAAGACAGCCGTGGCGACGATGACACGGGCGATGGCGAAGGACTGGAAAGCGAGCCGCATCCGCGTGAACTGCGTCGCGGCGGGCTTCTTTCCGCATGGCGCATCGACCAATGGCGATGATCCGGACCTCGTCGAAAACCTTGGGCGGATGATTCCGGCGGGCCGCACGGGGCGGATGCAAGAATTCGGCTGGGCGGCGGCGTTCCTCTGTTCGCCGTTCGCCTCCGCGATTACCGGGCAGGTGATGATGATTGATGGCGGCGAGAGCCTGAGGCGGGCGCTGATGTCGCCGGACTTTGTGCCGCCGAACCAGCGATCCAATGTCTGGGGGTATTCCGCATGAGCCGTACCGTGCCGAGCTGGCTGGAAGACCCGGTGGCGATTGTCATCGGTGAGGGCGAGGGCGTGGAAGCCGTGGCGCACGAATTGGCGGCGGCAGGGGCGACGATTGCGCGCGGGCCCGTGGCCGAGAGCCATGCTGTGGCCGCCGCAGCGATAGCGGCGGCAAGTGCCGCGGCGCGGGACCCGGTGACGCTGTTGGTACATGCAGGTGGGCCAGTCTCGGCCGTCAGCGCGGAGAAGCTGGACCTGGCGGCATGGCGGGCGGGCATGCAGGCCGGGCTCGACAGCCGGTTCTTCTATGCGGCGGAACTGGCCAAAAGCCTGATCGCACAGGGGCTGACAGGATCGATCCTGTTCCTTGATGTACAGGAAGGCGCAGGCGGCGCGGTGCAGGCGGCAGCCGCCGGCGCGCTGGGCAACCTGACCAAGACGCTGGCCGTGGAATGGGCGCGCGACGGCATTCGCGTCAATACGATTGCGAGCCGTGTCGTTGACGGTGGCTCGAAGGAGGAGCTGCGCTCGCTTGGCGCGCTGGCGTCTTACCTTGTCAGCGACTTTGCGGCCTATGTGACGGGCAGCATGACCGGGATTGGCGTGGATGATTTCGCCGCGCCGGGCGCAACCACATGAGGCGCGTCATATGAGTCTGTTTGATCTCTCGGGCAAGACGGCGGTGGTGACCGGGTCCACGCAGGGGATCGGACGGGGCATTGCCGAACAGTTGGTGCGGCAGGGGGCCAATGTGGTCGTCTCGAGCCGCAATGCGGACCGCTGCGACGCAGCCGCCGAGGCGATCAACCGGACGCTGGGACGGCCGGGCGAGACGGTTGCCAAGGCCGTGCCGTTCGACCTGGATGACCGGGACGGGATCGATCCGTTTGCCGAGACAGCGACAGCCTGTTTCGGGCGGGTGGATATCCTTGTCTGCAATGCGGCGGCGCTGTCCTTTATCGGGCCGTCAGTGAGCACGCCGCCTGAGCGGTTCGACCGGCTGTTGCAGACCAATATCCACAATAATTTTCGGCTGTGCCAGGCGTTCCGTCCGGCGATTGCGGAACAGGGTGGCGGCAGCATGATCCTGATTGGCTCGCTGGCCGGGCATTCGGTCAATCCCGGCCTGCTGGCCTATTCGGTGTCGAAGGCCGGCGTCGCGCATATGAGCCGCATCCTGGCGGACGAGTTTGCGGCTGACGGTATTCGCGTGAACTGTGTGTCACCGGGATTCATTCGCAGCGAGTCGTCCGGGCCGGTCTTCGCGCGGCCTGACGCGCTGGCGCAGATTGTTAGTGGCATTCCGTTGCAGAGACCGGGGGAGCCTGAAGATGTGGCCGGAGCGGTTGTCTTCCTTGCTTCCCGGGCGGGGTCTTATGTGACGGGCGAAACCATTCTGGTGGACGGCGGTCGCGTGAACCTCAATCCACCGCGCCCGAAGGGCGAGGACGCGAATGCGGCACTGCGGTCGGTTGCCGAGAAGGACAAGGGGTGACGGTGGAAGCCTGCACCGCAGGCGGGAGTACGGAGACGCATCAGGTGCAAGTGACCATGCACCTGCCGCCCCTAGCGTCCAATGCGGCGCGCCTTCGTGAAGGTCCGCACGAGGAGGTAGGCGAAGGTGAAGACGCCGCCGAGCATTACGGAAAGGATGGCGAACGGGATGCCTGTCACAAGCCGTTTTTCTCGCCAGACGATCCAGCCTCCGACCAAGCCGAGATGGAGGATCAGGTCTGTATTGAACTGGGCGCGCCACGGATGGGCGAAATCTGCGAAGAAAATATCCCCCGCCGTATCAGCGCCGAGGCCGGTAATGGCGCGGACGCTGACGAAAAGCATGGCGATCCAGGCGGCAAGCAGGGCGGCGCGGAGGATCCAGATCATGGGGCGGGTCATGGACGAATGATCCAGCCGCCATCGACATGGAGGACCTGTCCGGTCATCCATGCGCCTGCTGGCGAGCAGAGGAGGAGGAGCGGGCCGACAAGTTCGTCCGGTTCGCCCCGCATGCGCATGGCGATGCTTGCTTCGAGTGCCGTGATGAAAGGCGAGTCGGGCGGTGTCAGCATGGCGCCTGCGTCGGACATTGTGTTGCCGGGGGCGATGGCATTGACGTTGATGTTCTGGCCGCCGAGTTCGCGGGCGAGCGTGGTGGTGAGGCCGACAAGGGCGATCTTGGTGATGCCGTAGACGGTGGATGCCGGGAACGCGCCGCCGGAGACCTGGTTGATGATCTTGCCGCCGCCACGCTTGGCCATCAGCGGCACGACAGCCTGCGAACAGTTGAGGGCACCGGTGACATTGACCGCGAAGGCGCGGTTCCATTGTTCGGTCGTGTGCTGGATCGCCGGGGTGGCGACGATCTCGACCATGAGCGCGGCATTGTTGACGAGGATGTCGACACCGCCGAATTCGGTCTCGGCGGCAGCGGTCATGGCGGCGACGGAGGCCTGGTCCGTGATGTCGGTGCGAAGACCGAGCGCCTTTCCGCCAGCGGAAGCGATTTCTGCGGCGACGGCCTTGGCGCCGTCTTCATTGATGTCGGCAACGACAACGGAGGCGCCGGCTGCCGCGAGGCCCAAGGCATAGGCGCGGCCGATCGAATTACCGCGTCCGCCGGCGCCGGTAACGATGGCCACTTTGCCGTCGAGGCGGAACTGGTCGATTGAGAATGTCATGTCATGTGTCCTTGAGGCTTAAGCGATGGCGACGGTCTTGTAGCGAAGGAATTCGTCGATTCCGGCGCGGCCGCCTTCCTTGCCGAAGCCGGAAAGGCCCAGGCCGCCAAAGGGCGTATGCGGATTGATCTGGACGGCGCCGTTGACGTAGACGCCGCCTGCCTTCAGGCGCTCGGCCACACGGTGGATGCGCTTGATGTCGTTCGACTGGATATAAGCCGCGAGGCCATATTCCGTGTCATTGGCGAGGGCGACGGCTTCGTCTTCGGTTTCGAACTTGAAGACAAGGAGGACGGGGCCAAAGATTTCGATCTGGGCGATCTCGCTCTTGGGATCGACGTCGACGATGATCGTCGGCTCGACGAAATTGCCTTTGGTGAGCTTGCCGCCGCAATGATTGCCGCCCATCAGGATGCGGCCTGACTTTTCAGCCTTGGCGCGGTCGAGCATGCCGACAATCCGGTCGCAGGCGGCGCGGTTGATGACCGGGCCGACGGCGACGCCTTCCTCGAACGGGTCGCCGACCTTGTATTGCGAGGCGATGGCGACGAGCTTCTCGCAGACTTCCTCATAGATGTCCTTGTGGACGAGGAGACGGGTCGGCAGGGCGCAGCCCTGGCCAGCCATGACGCCGATGCTCCACTGGATGGCGCGGGCGCAGGCGGCGTCAATGTCGGCATCAGGGAACATCAGGCTGGCCGACTTGCCGCCGAGTTCCATGACCGAGGGTTTGATGTTCTCGGCGCAGGCGGCCATGATCTTGCGGGCCGCGATGGGGCCGCCCGTGAAGCTGAGTTTCTCGATTTTCGGATGGGTGACGAGGGCTTCGCCAGCTTCGACCCCGCCGGGGATGATTGAGAGGACGCCGTCCGGAATGCCGGCTTCTTTTGCGAGTCGGGCATAGAGGTCTGGTGCGAAGGGCGTGATCTCAGCAGGCTTGACGACGACGCAATTGCCGGCTGCCAGCGCGGGAGCGACTTTCATCGACAGAGAGATGAGTGGGCCGTTCCATGTGATGATGATACCGACGACGCCGAGCGGTTCGGGTACGGAATAGGCGAACTCGCCGCGCGTGTCATAGGTGGAATAGAGGTCGCCATCGAGCTTGTCGCACCAGCCAGCATAATATTTTGTCCATTGGACCGATAGCATGGCCATGCCCATGCCGCCCATCAGGGGCGTACCGCCATCCCTGGCGGCGAGCGCGGCGAACTCGTCCTTGTGCTGGTCGATCAGGTCGGCGAAGCGGTTGAGGATGTCGCGGCGCTGTTCAGGCCGGGTCATGCGCCAGGTCTTGAACGCCTCGGCAGCCGTCTCGACGGCCTGGTCGATCTCGGCCTTGCCTGCGAGCGGGATGTCGGCCTGTTTCTCACCGGTAACGGGGTTGAGGTGGGCGTGCGTGCCGCCTGAGCCCTTGCCAAGGCCCTTGTGGCCGATCCAAATCTTTACGTCGGGCAGAGTTGTCTCGGCCATATTCTTGTTCTCCCAGGGTTCAAGCGTTCCAGCGGAGCCAGAGCTCCGGTATGCCCATGACAGCGCCGCCTCGCGGCGTGGCAGGGGTGTGTGTCGGGTCGATTTCAAAATCCGGATAATCTTCCAGCCAGCGGCGGTAGAGCGTTTCCAGTTCCATCTTGGCAAGGTGGCGACCGAGGCAGGTATGCCCGCCGGTGCCGAAGCCGAAATGCGTGCGCTTTTTGCGGTCGAGATCGACCTTGAGCGCATCGGGATTGATGTCTTCGTCGATGCCGACAAGCGCGATCAGGCAAAGCACCATGTCGCCGGCCTTCATCGTGACGCCGCCGAACTCCATGTCTTCGCTGACCTGACGCGGAAGGGTCGGGAAGGTGTAGCGGCGCATCAATTCCTCAACAGCCTCGGGAATGCGCTCAGGGTTTGCGGCGAGCTTGCGGCGAAAGTCCACGTCGCGCGCCATGTGGCGAATGCCGAAAGTCATTGCGTTGGTGACTGTGTCGAGGCCGGCCAGGAACATGAGGAAGCCGATCGACATCAGTTCCTCGAAGGTGAGCTTGCGGCCCTGGAAATCGGCCAGGATCAGCTTGCTGAGAATGTCACCCTTGGGGGCCTCCATCTTGGCGGAGATGATCTGTTGCAGCTCGCCCATGATGCGCATAGCGTATTCTTGGCGCTTCACCGGGTCCGTCGAGCGGAACATACCGTCGACGAGTTCCCGGAAATCTTCAGCGCGATCCAGCGGGAAGCCGGCAAATTCCATGAAGACATAGACCGGCAGCCGCGAGGCGACAGCGTCTACGAATTCACAGCCGGGTTTGCCTTTCAGGTCTGCCAGGACCCGGTCCGTCCAGTGGTCGATGCGTTCCTGGAGGTGGGAAATGCGGGAGCGTTCGAAATACTCCATCATCAGGCGGCGATAGAGGAGGTGTTCGGGCGGGTCGAGCGATTCGGGGATCATGCGCGGGGCGTCGTCGCGTGGGGGAATCTGCAATTGCCTGCTGGAGAAGAGCGCGGGCGTCTTGAGGATTTTCGACATGAGGTCGGAGTCGGAGACAACCCAGTGCCCGCCGTTTGCAGGCGTCCAGAAGATGCCGGGTGCCTCGGCCTTGAGGGCGAGGAGGCCGTCATGGATATCGGCTGCGAGGCGCGGATCGTCGTGATAGTCGAAGTCGACAATCCGATCGGGCGCGACGTGGTCTGGGGCTGCGACGGCTGACATGTGTTTGCTCTCCCGGCTATTTTTGTTAAGTAAATCACGATTTACAAAACAGTCAACACATATATAACCAAGTGCATGAGCGACGTTCAGGAAATCAGGAAACGAGATGCTGCGCGGACGCGTGGAGCCATTCTTGTTGCGGCTCAGAACGTCTTCTCGACGCGGCCCTATGGTGAAGCCTCGCTCAAGGAGATCACCGCGCAGGCTGGAGCGAACCCGGCCCTTGTGAGCCGTTATTTCGGATCGAAGGAAAAACTGTTCGAGGAAGCGCTGGGTGAAGTGCTCGATTCCGGCTTGCTGACGGGCGTGCCGCGGGAATCTTTCGGTCAGGCAGTGGCGAGGCTGTTCACGTCTTATCCGGAGGGACGGATCAATCCCCTGCCCATGCTCGTCTTTGCGGCGGCCGACAAAGGCACACAGGCCATTGCCGTGCGTCTCTTGCGAGAAAAGACGCTGGAGCCGCTCGAGGCATGGATCGGTGGGCATGATGCGGAAGCCCGCGCTGCGCAGGTCATGGCGATTGCGACAGGGTTCTTCACTTACAGGCTCGTGTTGCCGCTGGCGCCTTTCGAAGGCGAGGTTTCGCCCGAGGTCCGAACCTGGCTTGCGCGGTCCCTGCAGATGATCATCGACACCGACTGACGCGGCGTCGCGTATTGCATTGCTTCCTTCTGAGAGTATAACCAAGTTATATAAGTAGCGACCAGGCGCTGCTCTGGATTCCGGGAGGCGGCGCCATGGCCATCATCACAGACACGCTACGCGCCGTCATGGCGCTCGATGAGACTGCGCCCGTCATTGATCACAAGGATGTCTGGTACACTTGGGGCGAGCTGAACGCGCAGGTGAATGCGATCAGTGGATTGCTGGCCGGGCTGGACGTTCCCGTGGGCGGGCGCGTCGGCGTGCTACTGCATAACCGACCGGGTCATGTGGCGGCGATCCTGTCCGTGCTGGCATCGGACCGGTGCCTTGTGACATTGAACCCGCTCTATCCCGACGAGACACTCGGCGCCGACATCGCAAGTCTCGCCGTGCCTGTCGTCATCGGTGAGGCGGCCGATCTCGCGCGCCCAGGAATACGGGCGGCGCTTGAGGCGTCTGGCGCGGCGGTCATCGAGGTTGATGCCTTGCTGGGCGGAACAGTCCTCAAGACGAAGGACCGCGACGAGCTGCCAAACGAGTCAGGGTCTCGTGCGATCGCCATCGAAATGCTGACAAGCGGGACGACCGGCAAGCCCAAGCGCGTGCCGCTGACGCGCGCCGCGTTCGATGCCAGCTTCGCGGCCGTGGCAAAATACGAAAAGTCGCGTGAGCTGACGCCACAAGTGAAGCTGCGGGACAATACGACCCTGATCATCAATCCGGTGACTCATATTGGCGGGATCTACGGTGTCATCGGCGCGCTGATGGCGGGGCGCCGGATTTGCCTTGTGGAGCGGTTCTCGGTGGAGAACTGGGCCAATGCCGTTGTCCGGCACAGGCCTAGGGTGGCGCCGGGCGTACCTGCCGCGCTGCGCATGATACTGGAAGCGAACCTGCCGGCGGATACGTTCTCGAGCCTGTCGGCGATTATCAGCGGTACGGCGCCGCTGGACCCAGCAGTCGTGGATGAATTCCTCACGCGCTACGACCTGCCGATTCTGGGCAATTATGGCGCGACAGAGTTCGCCGGAGCGATCGCGGGATGGTCCCTGAAGGATTTCCGCCTGCATTGGAACGAAAAGCGCGGCGCGGCGGGGAAGCTGCATCACGATGTGACAGCGAGGATCGTGGACGCGGAGTCGGGTGAGCCTGTGGCGCCGGGTGTCGAGGGCTTGCTAGAGCTGAAGGCACCGCAACTCGGCGATGCAGACTCCTGGCGGCGCACGACGGACCGGGCGGTTCTGGACGCAGACCGGTTCCTGTTCATCAAAGGGCGGGCCGACAATGCCATTGTGCGTGGTGGCTTCAAGATTCATCCAGACGATGTTGTGCGTGTGCTGGAACAGCATCCAGCCATTCGTGAAGCCGCAGTGGTGGGTATTCCGGACCCGCGGCTAGGCGAAGTTCCGGTCGCGGTGATTATCCTGGCGGACGGGGCAGCGCTGCCTGACGAGACTGAGCTGAAAACCTTCGTGAAGGACAAGCTGCTGCCATACCAGACCCCGGTTCAGTTCAAGGCGGTCGATGACCTGCCACGCACTGCGTCGATGAAGCCGGCTGTCGTGCAGATCCGGAAGCTTTTTGAAACAAGCTGAAAATCCATACCGAGCATTAGACGGAGCTATTCATGATCATCACCAAGGACACCGCCGCCATCGTGACAGGCGGCGCAAGCGGACTGGGCAAGGCGACCGCGAAAGCGCTGGCTGATGCCGGCGCCAAAGTGGCGATTTTAGATATCAATGCCGAGAAGGGCGAGGCAGCGGCCAAGGAGATCGGCGCTGTGTTCTGCCAGGTCAACGTGATGGACGAAGAGAGCTGCGAAGCGGGCTTTGCCAAAGCGCGTGCCGCGAACGGGCAGGAGCGCATCTTCGTTGGCTGTGCCGGCGGCGGCAGCGCGAGCAAGATCGTCTCGCGGAACAGGGAGACCGGCGCGATCAAGCGCTACCCGACGAAGGAATTCGACAGGATCGTGCAGCTGAACCTTGTGGCATCCTACAGGTGCTCCGCGATGACGGCCGAGGGGATGTTGTCGCTCGATCCGCTGGAAGATGGCGAGCGGGGCGTGATTACGCTGACGGCTTCGGTAGCGGCGCAGGACGGCCAAATTGGCCAGGTAGCGTATGGTTCATCGAAGGCGGGGATCAATGGGCTGGTCCTGCCGATCGCGCGCGACCTGATGAACGAAGGCATCCGTATCAACTCGATCATGCCCGGAATTTTTGCGACACCGCCAATGATGGGCGTGCCGGAAAAGGTTCTTGAAAGCCTTGCTGCTTCGGTACCGTTCCCGAAGCGGCTCGGCAACCCACCGGAGTTTGCTTCGCTCGTACTTGAGTTCGTGCGCAACACCTACTTCAATGGTCAGAATATCCGGCTCGACGGCGCCATCAGGATGCCGCCCCGGTGACAGGACCTGCTTGATGGCCGATCCCGACCACGCCCCCAGCACTTCCGCCGGACCCGCGCCGGTGCGGCGTCCGAACTCCGTGCGCCGGACCAGTACGATCGACTCGTCCTGGCCCGAAGGGCGCGGCGGGCCGATGGCCATGTCGGGCCGGGCGCGCGATGTCGTGACGGCCCTGGATCTCGCGGATTGTTCGACCGTTGCCAGAGGGGCGTTCGACATCATTTCGACAATGGGGCGAGAGATCAGGGCGATTGAGACAGCGCCGCGCCTTCCCGATCCCGTTAGCCTGATAGGTGTGCGGGGAGGGGGTCAGTCGCGGACCGCGATAGTAACTCAACTTGGCGGCATGGAGGCGATCGGTACGCCGTTGCACCTGCTGCTCGACGATTTTGCCGGCGCGAGTCTCGTCGCTGGATGGGCCTGGTCGCGCTGGACCGACGATTGGGCCGAGCCTGCTGGCGCCAGCGATTCGGCGCGCCGGAACTTTCCCAAGATGGAGGGCATTTGTGCCGGGTTCCGACCGGGTGCCACATCGCTGGATGACCACGGGCGCCCCCGCCACGACATCCAGTCGAGCGCACGGGTGGGGTCTCTGGTCAATCCGGACGACCTGGCCGGGTGGCACCCGCTTGCAGCGCAGGAAGGCGTGGGCATGCGCCGGGCGCGCTGGATCGACATCTGGACGGACACGGAAGTGATCCGGATCGAAGCCGGTTTCCAGGACAGTTCAACCGCGCCGCATGGCGGACGGGACGCCGTTCACGAGTACCGCGTCTCGGCAACAGCCGATTTGGAGGGAATGGTCCTGCGTTCAGTAACTGCAGACCCGCGGATACTGCCATACCGAGAATGCCCTGCCGCGGCTGAGAATATCAACCGATTGATCGGGACGCCACTGAAGGATTTCCGGAATGAAGTGCTCGACCGGTTTCCCGGGACACTCGGCTGCACGCACCTCAATGATGTCCTGCGGGCATTGGCTGATGTTCCGCATCTCGCACTGATGCTCGAAAGTCACAGTTGAGCCTGCGTGGATTACCGGGTTCCCTAACGTCTTGTCATTCACAGTGCACCTAGTTATACAAGTAAAACAGAGCCCCATGACGTGGGTTCGTGGGAGGAAATAATATGACAAAGAGATTCAATACGAACCACAGCTCCGTCCAGTCGCCATCCGGCGTGCAGGCTTATAAATTCAATATTCTCGGTGTCTCTGCGGCGGCTCTGGGTGCCGCGATCATCGGTCTGCCCGCTGTCGCGCAGGACGCGGCCGACGCAGAAACGACAGCACGCCGGCTTGGAACCGTTACCGTTACCGCACGGAAGGTTGAAGAAAACCTCCAGGACGTTCCAGTTGCTGTCACGGCCTTCACTGGCGCCGAACTGGCCGAGAAGGGAGTTGTGCAGGTCAATGATCTCGCAGCCTTCACGCCCGGCCTGACGATCCGCGAAGCAAGCTCCAATCCCACGGCCCCGAACTTCTCGATGCGTGGCCAGATCCAGAATGACGTTCTCGCAACGCTTGATCCGTCGGTCGGAACCTATGTCGATGGTCATTACTGGGCGCGCGCCTATGGCCTGAATATAGACCTTTTGGATGTTGAGGGCGTTCAAGTACTCAAAGGCCCGCAGGGAACCCTGTTTGGTCGGAACACGACCGGTGGTGCAATTCTCATCACAACGGCTGATCCGAATTTTGACGGTATGTCAGGTACGCTCGAAGCATCGCTTGGGAACCTCAGTGCACAAACGTACAAGGGCATTGTGAACGTGCCCGTGGTCGACGACAAGCTGGCCGTCCGCGGTGCGATCCAGATGAGTTCGCGCGATGGATACATCAATGATCTCGTGACGGGCGAAGACTACAATGATCGTGATATCAGCAACGCGCGGGCGAAAGTATTGTACACGCCGACCGACACGCTCCGGATCGTGCTGTCCGGTGAATGGTTCGACCAGAACATGAATGGACCTGGCGGCGGCACGATCTATGCTGCTGGTTTGACGGGGGCGTTCCTTGCGGGGATCAATCCTCTGGCAGCGCCGGGGACGCCGTTTCCAGTCGTTATTCCCGACTATGTAAACGTGGTGAAAGGCTCGGATGGCGACGATGTCGCGCTTGATGCAAACCCATTCCTGCGGGCAAGCAGCCAGACGTATAACGGCACGCTTACGTGGGATGTTGGAAGCGGCCAGTTCAAGCTGATTGCCGGCCAGCGCAAAGTGAAATCGACGGGTGTGCTTGATCTCGATGGCGGTTCCTTCGGCGGTACCGATCTGACGTCCATGCATGCGACAGGTTCCGGCATCAGCCTCGAACAATCGTCCATTGAAGGCCAGTATGCTGGCAGCCTGCTGGAAGATCGGTTGAACTATGTTGTCGGAGCGACCTATTTCGAGGAAACCGGGTTCGACAAGACCAATACGCGGACGCTGCTGTTTGCCGTCCCGGGTGCCGGTCCGTTCGAACTCAACTATCGCGGCGACATCGACAATACGAGTGTCGGTGTCTACGCGCAGGGCACGTATGATCTGACTGAAAAACTCGCAGTGACGGCCGGTGTCCGTTATTCCGAAGACGAAAAGGGCGTCACGACGAACAATTCGCGCTCGTTCGTCCCGAGCGGTGTTGTGTTCTTCTGCCTTGGGGGCCAGACACCGCCGAATTGCGAGGAAACCTATTCTGATACGTTCGATGACGTGTCGTATACGCTCGGGGTCGATTACAAGCTGACTGACAATGTTCTCGTCTATACCAAGTATAGCCGCGGCTATCGTTCGGGTGGCCAGAACCTGCGCCTGAATGGCACAGGCGACCTCGACTTCGATCCGGAAATCGTGAAGGAAATCGAAGCAGGCTTCAAGGGAGATCTTCTCGACAACCGGCTGCGCCTGAACGTGGCAGCGTTTACCAACGAGATCGACGACGCCCAGCGTTCGGTCATCATTGCTGTCGGCGGCGCCAATGCGACCGTCGTCCAGAATGCGGCGAAGGTAAAGAATAGCGGCGTCGAAGTGGAACTGACGGCCATCCTGAATGACTATTTCAGCATCCAGGCTGGCGCCTCGGTCATCGATTCCGAGTATGATGAATACTTGGATGCAGGCATTGACGTCTCAGACCGGCACTTCATTGCCATCCCGGAATCCGAATTCAACCTGGCCGCCGTCTACAGCGCGCCTATCGAACTCGGTCAACTCACCGGACGGCTCGACTACGCCTGGCGCGACGAATACTTCAACAGCGAAGTGTCGACAGGTTCGGACGCGTTGCAGGATGCGATTACCTCGCCAGCAAGCGGCGCCCTCAACGCCCGGGTCGGGATCGACTTCGGGAACGGATTCGAACTCGCCGTTTGGGGCCGCAACGTGCTCGACAATCGTGACAACCGGACGGCCTTGTACCTCTCGAACTTCGGCTATGTGAGTGGCCAGAGCCGTGAGCCGGCAACATACGGGATCACGGGCACCTACCGTTTCGGCGCCAAATAGTGCAGGCGTCCCGTGTTTGAAACCACTCCTGGAGGGCGGGACTGAAAGGTCCCGCCCTTCCTGATTGAGGATTTGATCATGACAATGAGTACCGAAGTGGCACTTGCCGAATACGCGCTCGATGCCCTCGAGGCGGCCGACATGGCCCTTGCCCATGCCGAAGGCCTGAAGATCGAGGCGCCGCATACGGCGGCGGATGTCACAAGCGAGTGGCTTGGCGAGCTCATCGGGGCAGGCGTACCCGGGGCAAAACTGGAGCATGCCGAAATCGTCGACGGGCATGACGGCATGACCGACCGGCGCCGCTGGAAACTGACATGGAACGATGCCGGGCTTGCCGCCGGCCTGCCGCCATCGGTATTTGCCAAGGCAACGCCGCACGGGCCCTACCTACGCGAGACGCTGGCCATGCTGCACATGGCCGAGAACGAGATGCGCTTCTATTCCCAGCTGCAGCCGGAAGTCTCCACGATTGCACCGAAGGCCTTCCATGCCGAGTTCTATCCGGGCGGGCGGTTCCTGCTGATCATGGAGGACCTGGAGGCAAAGGGACTGACACCGTATTGGGCGCACCATGAGTGTTCGGTGGATCATGCCGGTGCCGTGGTCGACGCGCTGGCGCACCTGCACGCGACGTATTGGAATTCGGACCGGTTCGCGGGAGATCTCGCCTGGTTGCGCCCGCGCCTCCAGAAGTTCGGACGGAAATGGCATCGCAAGTCGTACATCGAAGCGCGCAGGAGATATCCCGAGACGGAGCTCGGTGCGGCGCAGCCCGAAGCCATTCGCAAGCTGCTGAAATACTGGAGCGAGAACGATGAGGCAGTCTATCGCTACTGGGCGACGCTGACGCCGACGGTGCTTCACGGCGACTCGCATCTTGGCAACACATACAGTGCGCCGGATGGCACGGCTGGCCTGTTCGACTGGCAGGTCATGTTCCGTGGCCACGGCCTGCGTGATCTCGCCTATTTCCTCAATTCCGCCATTCCGAACGACATGCGCCAGTCCGATGCGCGGGCACTCTTCGACCGCTATGTCGCAGGGCTCGGTGCGGGCGGCGTTACGGTGGATCCGGAACGGGCGTGGCGCGACTATGGCCTGTTCATTCTCGAACAGTGGGATGCCCACATGAAGGGCTATGTCTTCGGCGGATACGGCCACATGCCGGAAAGCCGGGTGCGGTCCAGCCAGACACTCGCGGGCGCGCTGATCGACCATGATGTCGCTGGCCTTATTTCCCAGATCGTCCGCAAAGGATCGCTCGATTGACACCTTCAATTTCGGCAGGACGTCGCTACGCCGCGCTTGGCCTACTGGGTCTTGTGTCAGTGCTGAACTATGTCGACCGGCAGGCGTTTTCGGTTGTCCAGGATGATATCAAGGCGGAGTTCGCGCTTTCCGACACGATGCTCAGCCTTCTTGCGGGCCCGGGCTTTGCAGTCGTGTTTGCATTGTCCGCACTGCCTATTGCGCGCTATGCTGACGGCTCAGACCGACCACGCGTGATTGGGTTGAGTCTCGGCCTCTGGAGTCTGGCGACAGCTGCGTGTGGCCTGGTCGGCAATGCTTGGCAGATGCTGGTCGCCCGAATGACACTGGCCGTTGGCGAAAGCGGTGCCGGCCCCGCAGGCTTCAGCCTGCTGACAGATATTTTCCCCGAAGAACAGCGCACGCGGGTTATCGGTTTCATGCAGGCGGCTAGTTCGACGGGGCTGTCGCTCGGTGTGATCGTAGCCGGCCTGTTGTCCGCCCGGATGGAATGGCGTCATGTATTTCTCGTTCTGGGTTTGCCGGGTCTCGCCCTAGCCCTGGTCGTATGGTTGCTCGTTGTCGAGCCGAGACGTGCACGAGACGGAATTGCCAGTGCGGAACGAAGTCCATTCGTCCCTCTCTCGGAGGTGGTTCGGATCGTCGCGGACCGTCCCACACTCAGGTGGGTGGCCCTGATCTGCGTCTCCGTCCCGATCACTGGATTTGGCCTGTTGATGTGGGGGGCGTCGTTCCTGTTGCGCGTGCATGATTTCGAGAAGGCGGACCTGCAATACCTGGGTTATGCGATCCTTGCCGGACTTGTGACGGGCAATCTTGTGGCAGGCTGGCTGGGTGACAAGTTCGGGACCCACAATCTGAGCTTCAATGCGAAGCTTGCGGGATGGAGCTTGCTGGCAGCCTTTCCGTTTACGCTGGCATTCGTTTTCCTGCCCGGGTCAGTTGGAGCGCTTATAAGTTTCGTCCTTCTCAAGTTCCTCATGACACTCTGGGTCGCGCCGGTCACGACAATGGCATTCGCGATCGTTCCGGCGGGCATGCGGGCGACAGTCAGTGCGTTGATCAACCTGCTGATCATTCTCAGCGGCATCGGTTTCGGGACATTTCTGGCAGGCGCATTGAGCGATGCTTATGCCGGGGCGTTCGGAGAACAGTCGATACGGTATGCATTGGCGACGATTACGGTCGGCCTCCTGGTCGGCGCGTTCGGCGCTTTCATGGCTGCTAGAACCGTGGGGCGCGACGAGGCAGTTCAAAAAGAAACCCTCCCAGTCATGGCTGACTGAGAGGGCAAGTCGATCCAGCTGGAGGAGCCGGGAGTCAGGCTGTGACGAGATCCGCCACAGCGGGATTGTTGAGGCGGAACAGGCGCGCGGCGTTTCCGCCGAGGATCAGGCGCTTGTCCTTCTCCGTGATGTCGACACCGGCGAAGAGACCTTCGACAATATCTTTCGACTTGGGGAACGTGCCCTCTGCGTGCGGGTAGTCAGACGCCCACATATAGTTTTCGACACCGATCTCGTTGCGATGAAGGATGCAGGCGCGGTCGTGCTGGAAGGATACGAACACCTGGCGTTTAATGACCTCGCTCGGCATCATCGAGAGTTTCGGACGCACGAACATGTGGTGGGCGACATAGACTTCGTCCATGCGCTCGGCGATGGCGGAGAGCCAGCTTGCACCGCTCTCGATGAAGGCGACCTTTGCTTTCGGGTTGCGATCGAGCACGCCGCCCGCCACGAGATATTGGCACGAGTTGATCGCGTCGCCCATCTGGTTGGAATAGTTGATTACAGCAGCGCCGGGGCCGCGTTCGTGAACAACCGTTTCAAGTCCGGTGCCGGTGTGCAGGACAAAGACGATGCCGAGCTCGCCCCCGAGGGCAAAGACCGGGTCCCAGGCTTCGTCATTGTATTTCGGAATGTCCGGAGGGGTGACGGCCGGCAGCATGGCGGCGGTAAAACCGAGCTTGGCGAGCCGTTTCATTTCCTCAAGCGTGTTGGAGAAGTCCTGAACCGGCAGGACGCCGCAACGCACGAACTTGTCGAGATTGCCGCTGAAGTAATTGTTGTTCCAGTCATTGTAGACCTTGCAGGATGCGGCTTCGGCTTCGGCATCGTCGAGGCAGTAGAGCCAAAGCCCGAGCGACGGAAAGACGATCTCTGCATTGATGCCGTCCAGTTCCATGTCCAGCAGGCGTCCCGGAATTTCCCGCACGCCGCGGCGCTCGCGATCGCCTAGCTCCTTGTCGCCCTTGGCGCCGACGCGGAGGCGGTAGATCGTCTTGTCCTTGGTTCCAGTGATCAGATAGTCGCCTTCCTTGCGGGCATGGATGGCGTGATCCTTCAGGGAGGCGGGAAGGCCGTCCAGGAAGAGCGTGGGTGGTTCGACCACATGGGCGTCGGCACTGAAAACGAAATTCTGCATGGAGTGTCTCCCGGTAGCGTTGTCTGTCATTTTGGGCTTATAATAGGTAACTAATAATTCAAAAATGCGAGTTATACAACTAGGTTGTTGACCAAAATTACCAAAATAGGTAACTAATAAGATCAGGAGTGCACCATGCCTTACGAAACAGTCGAGCCGGGAGTTTCCCCACGCAGCCGGGTCTCGGAGACGGCGCGGCGGCTCGCCGACCTGTCTCTCGCGGCAGATGAGGGCGACCATCTCGGCGCCGAAGTCGAACTGCTGGAACGTCTCGGCGTCAGCCGTCCAACCCTGCGCCAGGCGGCCAAGATCGTGGAAAGTGACCGGCTGATTTCCGTTCGCAAGGGGCAGGGTGGCGGCTTCTTTGCGACAAGGCCTTCGGCGGCCGACGTGATCCGCGCCCCCGCCAGATACCTGCGACTCAACGGTGCCACACTCATGGATGTGCATGTGGTCACGCGCCTGATCGCCACTGAGGCGGCGGCTCTTGCCGCTGCGTGCAAGGAGGACGGTTTGCGAGAGGCGCTTCGCGCACACCGGGACGCGCTGGCCGCGATAACCGGAGCGGATGACACGCCGGAATCAACGATCCTACAGGAGACCCGTCTCGCGCGCCTCCTGTCCGAGATGAGCGGCAACCCCGCGATCGGCCTCTTCATGGAGATTGGCTACACGTTCGGCCGTGAAGAGCAGAGCATCCGGTTTTACCAGCAGGCGGAAGACCGGGAGCGCTCGCGCGTCCTCCAGGTTCAGCTTTGTGATGCGATTCTCGCAGGCGATCCCGAGATCGCCCGCCTGTTGATGGCGCGCCGCACCGCCATGATCGTCGAGTGGCTGACCAAAGAATCATAAGATGACCGAGGGAGGAATGGCCGATGGCCGAACAGGAATTTAAGGGCTTTGGTGGCATTACGCTTCGCGCTGAAGTCAGCGGCTCTCCCGACGACCCGGCCGTTCTCCTGCTTCATGGCGGTGGCCAGACACGGCAAGTCTGGGGCGATGTGGCAGCGTCGCTGGTTACGGCTGGCCGGCAGGTCATCAATCTCGACCTGCGTGGACACGGGACCAGTGAATGGCCGCAGGATGCCAGGTACGATCTCGACGCATTCGTTAAGGACCTGAAATGTGTGCTGGCACAATTGCCGTCGCGACCCGTTATTGTTGCGGCCTCTCTCGGTGGCTGGATAGCAGCTGCGGCGATTGGCGAGGATGGTGGGCATCTTGCTGCCGGACTGGTTCTCGTCGATGCGCCTCCCGAAATAGACGCCGCCGCAGCGCACAAGGTCAGCGAATCCTTGCGCAAGTATGCCGAGCGTACAGACACGAAGAAAGATTGGGATCCGAAATTCCTGAAGGGCATGGATCTTGAGGCAGCGACGCGCCGGGTGTCCGCAGCAGCCGAAAACATCAAGCTGCCGGTCCTGTTCGTGCGGGGGGCGCTGAGCGAACTCACGCCAGCAGATGCGGCCGGGCGCTATGTGAAGAAGTTCGAGAATGCCGAATTTGCGGAGATCAGGGAGGCGGGCCACATGGTTGCCTTCGACCGGTCGGACCTGTTTAACGCCACGCTGCTTGATTTCCTGGAGCGCCGGGTGCCGCGCTTCATGCCCGATTACAAGTCTGGCTCCGATGCCCGTACACTCCGCGACGCGCTGGGTTGCTTCGCGACCGGCGTGACAATCGTCACTGCCATGAGTTCGTCTGGCGAACCGGTGGGCCTCACCGCCAACTCGTTCACATCGGTGTCGCTCGACCCGCCCTTGCTCCTGGTCTGCATCGCCAAGACATCCGGCAGCCTGAAAGTGATCGAGGAAGCCGAGCATTTCGGGGTGAACGTGCTTCACATCGGTCAGCAGCCTGTGTCGAATGCATTCGCGCGGCCGGGTGAGGACCGCTTCGCCAAGACGCCCTGGCAGCGTGGCCAGAAGGACGTGCCGCTGATCGGGGGCGCGCTGGTGAATTTTGAATGTTCGCGGCATGCCCTGCACGATGGCGGCGATCATGTCATCCTTGTCGGAAAGGTGGAGCGCGCGAAGTATGAGCCGCGCCGCGACCCCTTGCTCTATTTCAAAGGCAAGTACCGGCGCCTTCACTTTGCCTGAGTATCAGTTAGCGGCGTGTTTTCCGCAGTCAGGTCTGGACACTGCTGAAAGAAGCGCATTATAACCTAGTTATATATCTGGTGCGTGGCGCCAGAGGAATGGGAGGACTGTTTTGGTCTGGGTCAATCAGGACAAATGCGCCATCGCTGGCGTCGGCGCGACGGACTATTACATCCGGGGCAAAAGCTATCCGCGAACCATCAATGAGATGGTTGGCGAAGCCATCCTCAAGGCGTGCGACGATGCGGGGATCAACGTCAAGCAGATTGACGGATTCGCCTATTATTCAGGCGCGCAGATGGGCTATGGCGACAAGGTCGATACCGCCTCGCTCATGGAAATGCTGGGGATTGAGGAAGTCGGTTTTACAGCAGCACTGACGAGCGGCGGCGGCGGCGCGGCCGGTGCGGTCGGGCTGGCGACGGCGGCCATCCAGAACGAGGACGCAAACTACGTCGTCACGGTCATGGCGCTCCAGCAGTATCGCCAGCGGCTCGGAACTGTATTCGGCGCGTCTGCGCCCAGCCCTGAAAATTCATTTCTGCAACCATCAGGCCTGGTCGGCCCGGGCCACCTGATGAGTGTTTTGGCGCGGCGTCACATGCATCTCTACGGAACACGCCGTGAAGCATTTGCTGAAGTGGTCATCAGCCAGCGCCTCAATGCGATGAACCGGCCGCAGGCCATTCGAAGGAACGAGCTGACGCTCGACGAGTATTTCGCCAGTCCAATGCTGGCCGACCCGCTGTGCCGGCTCGACTTCTGTCTCGAAACCGATGGTGCTGTGGCGTGGATCACTACCTCGACCGAGCGTGCCAGAGACCTGAAACAAAAGCCGGTTCTCATACACGCTGCTGCCCATGGCGGCTCACGCAACTGGGGCAGGGCGTTTGCCTGGATGGGCATGCCGGATCCGGACTTCGGATCGTCGGGGCACAAGCCGATTGGCGATCGCCTGTGGCAACAATCCGGCCTGGCGCCGTCGGATATAGACGTGGCGCTTATCTACGACCATTTCAGCGCCATGGTCGTGATGCAGCTTGAGGATTATGGCTTCTGCAAGAAGGGCGAAGGTGGCGAGTTCGTAGAGAGCGGGGCCATACGGTACAAGGGCGGCTCGACCCCGGTGAACACGCATGGTGGCCAGTTGTCGGAAGCGTATATCATTGGCGCAACGCATACTCGCGAAGCCGTTGAGCAGTTGCGCGGCGTAGCGATCAACCAGGTGAAAGACGCAGAATTCGCACTCGTCACCGGCGGACCGGCCTCGTTGCCTGTGTCGGGCTGTATTCTTCGGAGGGATTCGTGATGTCGGGAATCAAGTATGGCGTGGCGCGGGCCGTTCCGGGCGATCATATACAGATAACGACGGACACGTGGACCGAATCGTACTGGCAGGCGGCCAAGGAAGAGCGCCTGACCGCATGCCAATGCGGGAAGTGCGGACATTTCCGAATGCCGCCGACCGCGTTCTGCCCGGAATGCCAGAGCCAGGATGTGAAGTGGCCGACACTGCCGGGAACAGCCACTGTCTTCAGCTTTGCGATCTGCACGCGCTCCCCTTTCCCGGATGTTCCGGATTTCGTCTATGTCCCGATCGTTGTGGATCTCGATGGTGCGCCCGGGGCGAGGCTCGTTTCAAATCTTGTCGGCATGCCAGCCGAAGACGTCACGATCGGCATGAAAGTGGCAGTCGAGTGGAACGAAATCCAGGACGGTTGGAAACTGCCGATCTTCCACAAGGCCTGATGCAATGAAACAACACGATGCACTCTCCCCCTATCTCGGTGTCCATGCCTATGGCCTTGGCGACCTGCTGCATGAGCAGGCCCGTAGCCGGCCGAAAATGCCGGCCGTTATCGACGGCGATCACCGGTTCACCTATGCGCAGCTCGATGATCGCGTGAACAAGCTGGCCGCCGTATTGCGAGCGCGCGGTGTCGAGCGGGGCGACCGTATTCTTTGGCTCGGCCAGAACAGTTTCCGCGTGCTGGAAGCGCTGCTCGCTAGCGCGCGTGTCGGCGCGATCCTGTGCCCGGCGAACTGGCGCTGGTCGCCGGATGAGATCGCCTTCGCGCTGGATGACTTCAATCCGAAAGTCGTGTTCTGGCAGGAGGCGGAAATTGGCGAGATCAATCGCGGTGCACGCAAGGCGTGGCGACCGGATTCCAACTGGATCTGTCACGATGGCTGCACGGACGGTGACACTTATGAAGGCCTGATCGCGTCAGTTCAGCCTGCGACAGATTTTGCGCCTGTTGAACCGTCGACTCCGCTTCTGGCCATTTATACGGCAGGATTCAGCGGTCGACCTGGCGCGGCATTGCTCAGTCACGAATCCCTGTTGATCGTCGCCTGGCTCAGCCAGGTCGCGCAGGGTGTCACGGAAAAGTCCGGTTATCTCGTCTCGGGCCCGATGTTCCATCTTGGCGTTCTGATGGGCACGCTGGCGACATTCATGGCGGGCGGGCGCAATGCCTTCGTTTCCCGGGTCGACGCACAGCAGCTGCTTGAAATGATCTCGGACGAGAAACTCACGCATGCCTTCATCGCCGCGCCGACGATCGCGCAGATGCGGGAGCTGAACGCTGATGGCAAGTATGACACGTCGAGCCTGTTTGCGGATTCAGGCATGTCTGACTATCGCATGCCCATGGTGATGCCTGCGTCGGCGCCGATGATGCAGGCGCCGGGCGGCTACGGACAGACGGAGATTGGTGGCCTGACGATCGCAACATGGATGGGAGGCGCCGCTGCCGGGCGCCCTTCGCCCTTCCTCCAGGTAAAAATCGCGAGTGACGACGGTGTGGAACTGCCCGTCGGTGAAGCCGGAGAAATTTTTGCGCGCGGACCGCTGGTGATGTGCGGCTACTGGAACAGACCGGAAGAAAATGCGCGGCGCGTCGTCGATGGCTGGCACCGTACCAATGACCTTGGCAAACGTCTGGAGGACGGGTCGCTCGTTTTCGTCGGCCCCAAGACGACGATGATCAAGTCAGGCGTCGAGAACATCTATCCGGCTGAAGTCGAGGCATGCCTGCGCCAGCATGAGGATGTTGCTGACGTCTGCGTCATCGGTGTTCCTGATCCGACTTGGGACCAGAACGTCAAGGCAGTGATCGTGCTCAAACCCGGTGCCGCCGCTGAGGCGACCAAGCTGATCGAGCATTGCCGTGCCCAGCTGGCATCCTACAAAAAGCCGAAAATCGTTGAATTCACCGAAAGCCTGCCGCGTAGCGCTGTAGGATTTGTCGACCGGGAGGCTGTCGATAGATTGTTCGGTGGCGGAGGGTATCCAAGCGTCGGCTAGCCGGCCAATCAGGGAGGAGACGACCAAAAATGGCGTCAAATGCAATTGTCTATCCGGATGTGCTCGATCCTATCGAGTCGGCCACCCGTGAATACCTTGATCGTCACCAGGAAGCCTCGCTTGCCGTGATGTGCGAACACGCGGTCGCGAATGCGCCGCTCATTCGCAAGGTCTGGGCAGACGCAGGCGTGAAGCCGGGCGATATAAAATCTGTGGCAGACTTTCGCGAGAAGGCCCCCTTCCTCACTAAGGATGACATTCGCGCCTACCGCGATGCGCACAATGATCCCACGGGTGGGATGAGCGTTGACAGTCCAGGCCAGACCGTTTCGGTCGGCACGACATCCGGCACGACAGGCGACCCAACGCCCGTGCCGAATTGGCGCCGCACGCCGGCCGAGGATACGTACGCGCGCGACCATTGGCACATAGGCGTTCGGCCCGGTGACCATGTTTGCCACATGCTGTTCACGTTCCGGGGCGGACACCGGCGTCGCAGCTTGAGTGAACTCGGCATTGCCGAAATATGCTTCAGCATCTCACCCTTCGAAATTCCGCGGATCGTGGAGGCGTCGAAGCGCTTCCGTCCGACTTCGATGAGTATCTTCCCGAATCCGCTGATCAATGCGTTCGAACAGTATTTCGAGAAGACAGGTGAAGACCCTGTCGACGTTTTCAAATCGTACAAGGGTGCGATCTTCGGCGGCGAACCGCTGGGTGACCGCCAGAAGGCGCTCACCAAGTCCTGGGGGCTCGAACTGTTCGAGACGACCAGTCTAGGGGATGTCGCGGGTGCTTGCGAGTGCCGGGAGCACAACGGATTTCATGCCTATGAGGACATTGCCTATATCGAAGCGGTCGACCCGATCACGGCAGAACCGGTTGCTGACGGCGAGATTGGCGAGCTCGTTGTCACGAGCCTCGTCGACCGGCTCAGCCCGCTCGTTCGTTATCGCACGGGAGACCTCGTTGCGATTGACCGCTCGCCTTGCGGATGCGGACGCACCCATGCGCGGTTCAAGCTTCTTGGCCGGGCAACGGACCAGATCCTGGTGCAGGGCCGCAGCATCCTGCCGCGCGAGATCATGGGTCTCGTCGAAAAGCATGACGAGACACGGGCGAACCTGTTCCAGATCGTCCGGGCAGACCGGGAGATGGACGAGCTAAAGTTACGCATCGGCTATGACGTCACGCGGCTCAAGGATTCTGAGGATGCCTTGAGACTGCGGTTATATGAGCGAATATCCGTCGCGATTGAGGTGCCGCTGGTTCTGGAGCTTATCGACGAGCAGGAACTGCTGAAGCTCGGCCCGCCTCACAAAATTCCAAGGGTGACAAAGAAATGACGACATCTCATCCAGACCAAATAGGCTGCTATACTGTACACGGAAAGACGCACTTCCATTCCGTCAAACGGACCGAGCTCGACCGCGCTGGCGTGCAGATGGCGCGCACCCTTCGCAGTTTTGCCTTCAAGCCGGGATCGTATGTGCTGACCGTGTCGGTTGTGCAGGAAGTCGTTCAGTTCGCGCCGTTCGAGTTCGCGCTCCAGCTGTTGGGACTGTATGGCACAAATGCCGACCTCAGCCCGTTCGATGCCGGGCGCGTGGAATCGCTCGCGCGGCAGTTCGATCCGGTGGCAATCTGCGGTGTCGGCAACGAAGTGCTGGAGGGGCTCAAGATGATGGGCCACGACGCAGCGGCTGTGTTCAAGGGCCGGACTGTGTGGGCGCGGCCCGATGCCTATGACGCTGTTAAGGCGATGCCGGGCGTGGCGGCACGGCGAGTCGTCCTTGTCGGCCCCGCGCTTGCGCTTGAATGCGCCAAGGGTGGCCTGCACATTGACGGTCGGGAATGGGACGTGACCGTCGAGGGGGAAGAGTTGGTTCTTTCGTCGCGCCAATACCGGATCGATCCTGTCAGCGGTTTGAAAACCGGACTTCCTGGCGCACTGACAGATACGCCCTGTGCGTGCGGAAGCCCGGATCCACACGTCCGCCTTACTGGCGGAATTTGAGACTCAGGCAGGGCGTCCTGCGCAAGCAACGCGACCTTCTCGTCGCCTAGGACCTGCTGGTCCGCGAATAACGGAGACGGGTTCGCATTAGACTGACAGCACCGCCAGCCAGTCTTCCGGGATTGGCTGAATTCCGGGTCTCCTGAGTTGGAACCCCATAACCGGGCATTGAGCAGGCAGGCCGGGCTTGGGACGCTGGTCCTGGGCGTCAGGCCCCCGTGTCTCTCCCCCCTTGTCCAACCGGTACCCCGCTCGCGCTATACTGCGCCGCATGAGCCATCCGCCCGACTTGATCCGTCACGGCCTTGAGCAGGCGCGGCTTGCCCTGTTGGCAGTGATCAACATGACCAATGCCCACCTGCGCCCGCCCACCTTGCGGCGCAGCCTGAAGCGGCGCGCCTCCGGGCGGTTGAAACAACTCGAAATCATCGTGCGGCGCCTGCTCACCCTGATGGCGCTTTCCCTCTCCCTGCCAGCGGTTCGCCCACGGACCGGCCTCACCCCTGCCACCCCCGCACCGCTCCCCGAGGGCACCGAGATCGTCACCTTCCCGGCCCCGTACCGTTTCGCCCTCTCGGGCCGGGTGCAGCCGGACGTGGACCCCGAAGCCTCCGGGCTGTTTCCGGGCAGTCTCCGGGCATCCGGCCCCGTGCCTGCTGCGCCCTTCCTCGCCCGCGTCAGCGCACTCTACAAGGTGCTCGAAGCGCCCGAGCTCTACGCCAGACGCCTCGCGCGCAGCCTGGCCCGCCAGCAAAAGCGCGGCGACCCGAGACCTGTCGCCCTGCCCATGGCCAGCGCTTACCGGTTGCGCCCCGAACTCGGCGCAATTGCCACGGCCCTGCCGGGATTGCTCAACGCCGCGCTGGAAAAGTGGGACAATTCAAGCTGAGTCCGACAGGCTTGTCAGACTGGTAGCCGGGCATTCTGCGGAGTGCGCGGATGGGCGTGCGGAGAGAAAGGTGCAGCGCAACCGCGCAGGCTACGACCCGGGCAGGGGTGGATCATGTCCCGGTTCAGGCGGATGCGAAGTCTGCAGAAGTTCGCGCCGATCCATTCGTCAGTGTGCAATCACTTCAACTCCAGAAGACATATAAACTCCCGAGTTCGGTTTAAACAGAATCGAGACGTTCCCCTTCGCGAATGGCACGACCTTCTCGTCGCCTGGCACCTGCTTGTTCGCGTATAATGGCGACCGGTTCGCATTGGACTTACAGCACTGATAGCTTCGGGGTTGGGGGGAGGTTTACCGGAGATGCTGGTTCGACTGCCCGGCCTACCCAAAAATCCTCTCGGCACCGCAGCGGCAGCTTGGGCCGCCGAAATCGTGCGGAAGCGGTTGGTCCGGAAAAACTCACTCCTCTCGAACTCGCAACTGGCGTTTCAACTTGAATGGCCCCAGTCGCTGTCTACACTAGCACAAGTCAGCAGGGGCAAAGCACGTGGATAACCTATTGAGACAATTGCCACAGGTGCAAACGCTCCTCGAAACAGCGCACATCGCGGCGCTACTTCAAACCTATACGCGCCCGGAGGTTACGCGGGCTCTTCGTTCGTCACTTCAAGTCCTGCGTGGCAGCGTTCGGTCGGGCGACATGACCAGCCTCCCTGACTTCGAGAGCGAAACCTTTGCCGCCAGCCTGATCAGTTCGATCGAAGCGACGCGTCAACCGAATCTGCGCCCGGTTGTCAATGCGACTGGCATCATCATCCATACCAATCTCGGCCGGGCCCGCCTCGCGCCCGAAGCACTGGCCGCGATGCAGGTGGTTGGCGCAAATTACTCAAACCTCGAGCTCGACCTCCATACCGGAAGGCGTGGCTCCCGTTACGCCCATGTCGAAGAGCTCATCTGTGAACTGACGGGTGCTGAATCCGCTCTCGTCGTGAACAATTGCGCTGCAGCTGTCTTGCTCAGCCTGATGGCAACTGCGCAGGGGAAGAAAGTCATCGCGTCACGTGGTGAGCTGATCGAAATCGGCGGCGCATTCCGCCTGCCTGACGTCATCGAACAAAGTGGTGCGATCCTCAAGGAAGTCGGCTCTACAAACAAGACCCGTGCCTCGGACTATGAGCGTGCCATAGACAGCGAAACGGCTGTCCTCTTGAAAAGCCACACAAGCAATTTCCGCATCGTCGGATTCACCTCTGCGCCCAAGCGAGAAGACCTCGCCCTGCTTGCGCGCAATTCAAACATCATCCTCATGGAAGACCTCGGCAGTGGTGTTCTGATAGACCTGTCCGCCTTTGGTTTGCGCGACGAACCTGTCGTGTCTGACATCCTTAAATCAGGCGTCGACCTTGTCATGTTTTCGGGTGACAAACTCCTCGGCGGTCCCCAGTCAGGTATCATTGCCGGACGCGCCGATCTGGTGGGCAGCCTGAAGTCTCACCCGCTATGCCGGGCCGTGCGCATTGACAAGCTCTCGCTCGCGGCGCTCGAGGCTACACTCCGGCTCTACCGGGATCCTCACGACCCTCTCAAAAGCGTGCCTGTACTACGGGCCATCGCACAAACCGTCGGTGAAGTTCGTGCGCGAGCCGATCGGCTTGCCGACGCGCTCATTGCATCAGGTCTCGAAGACGTGACCGTTGCCAAGAGCGCAGCCTATGTCGGAGGAGGCTCTCTCCCCCAGCAAGATCTGGAAAGCTATGCCGTTTCCGTATCAGCGCCGCCTTATACCGCTGATGCGCTTGTCGCTGCCCTGCGCGGCGCCGAGACTCCAATCATCGGTCTCATCAGGAATGACCGCTTCGTCATGGATGCCCGCACTCTCAACGATGAAGACCTGCCCATTGTTCTGCATGCGTTTCGCGGTTTGCGCGCCCGATGAAGACGTGCCCTGTCATTGTGATTGGGCATGTCGACCATGGGAAAACGTCACTGGTGCGCGCGCTTACAGGCATGGATACCGACAGGTTGCCGGAGGAAAAGGCACGCGGGCTCTCCATCACGCCAGGCTTTGCCTACCGGCAGTGCGGCGATGTCATGGTCGACTTCATCGACGCCCCCGGTCATGAAGACTTCGTCCGCGCCATGGTCTCCGGCGCGTCTGGTGCCCGCGCAGCACTTCTTGTCATATCCGCAGCAGATGGCATCCAGGCACAAACCCTGGAACATATTCAAATTGTGGAATCCCTCGGCATCCATGAGGGCATTGTCGCCGTCACCAAGTCAGACCGGGTTTCCGAGACTGAACACGCTGCCCGGGAAGCCGGGCTGCGCGCCGCGTTGTCAGGCACTCGGTTTTGCGACGCGCCAATCATTTTCTGCTCGTCCACAACGGGGCAGGGGATAGGCGCGCTTGGCGATGCACTGGGACACCTTGGCCTCCGGTCAACCGGCACCGAACCCGTTTTCGCGGCCTTCCTTCCTGTCGACCGTGTCTTCGTTGCGCAAGGGCTTGGCACAATTGTAACGGGGACACTGCATGGCGGATCGATACAGGTAGATGATGCCCTTGTCCTTGCCTCCAAAGGACAATCCATAACCATCCGCGGGATACAGGTGCGCGGCCAGGAATCGTCTCAGGCCAATCCGGGCCAGCGTACCGCGCTGAACCTGCGAGGTATCTCCGCCAATCAAATAAAACCGGGTGATATCTTGCATGCGCCGGACGCATGCGTCCCGTCCATTCAATGTGATGTTTCAATCAGCCTGTCCCCCCGCGCCAGCCGTCCCGTCAAGCACATGCAGCAGGTCCGTGTCCTGTATGGCACCGCCCATGCTGTCGCGAGCCTCCGCCTATTTGAGGGCAAGCAATTGAACCCAGGCGAGTCGGCTTTCGCCCGGCTTCGCTTCCCTGCGGCCATCACCACCTTCGCCGGCCAGCGCGCGATCGTCCGCAGCCTTTCGCCCGCCGAGACGATCGGTGGAGCGATAATACTCGATCCCGTGGCGCCCCCGGACAAGGCCAATAAAAAGCGACGGCTCGAGACCCTGAAAGCGGCACAGCTTGGCGACACAACCAGGATCGCGGCGGCTCTCGCGGGCGAAAATCGGGGGATTGCGCGTATCGCCGACATCTGCCGCCTTGCACGCAGTCCTGCGGCAAGCGTGCGCGCGGAGTTGGGAGCGCTGTTTATGGACGTCACAGACACGCTTGTCGCGGTGTCATCCACTGTTGAAGAGGTCAAAGAAAGCTATATCGCGCGCCTTCAATCCTATCATGCGGCATGCCCGCTCAAGCCACTCGCGCCGCGTGTCCACATGCATGCTCCGCACGTGGCACAAGCGCTGATCGAGTTTGTCGAGGCGGTGCTCGCCTTGGAGGGAAAACTGGTCATTTCCGGTACTGACGTGGCCTTGCCGACTCATGCTCCGCTCCAATACCTGACAGCACAACAACAAGAACGCATGGCCTGCATGGCCGCAAAACTGAAGGAATCGGGGCTTGCGCCGCCTGCGCCGGAAACGCTCGTCGCAGGTCCGGACGATGCCGACCTGCTCGCCCTTCTCATTCACGAAGGCACGGCCATTCGCCTGCATAATGTCTCGCTCAAGCAGTCTCTCGTGTTTCACTCCGAGGCCATTGCCGCTGCGGCCAGTACACTCAGGTCCAGCTTTCCGGGGCAGGCCGCCTTTACCACCGGGGAGGCGCGTTCGACCCTGAATACGACCCGCAAGTTTATCGTACCCATTCTCGAGCATCTCGACTCACAAGGCACCACGACCCGTATTGGCGACACGCGCTATATGGCTGATGTTTGACGAACGGCTGGCTGCCGCTACTGTCAGGCGCTCATGGAGGTGACTGGAGTCTGGTGGCTTCCCTGGTCTTCAAAACCATGGACGCGTCGACAAGACGTGTGGTGGGTTCGATTCCCATCCACCTCCGCCAGCCCCGGCGTCACCCTAGACAAAACATGTCTCTCCTCCCCAATATGGCATGGAGCAATGAGGAGCGAGTCCATGACGGAAACCAAACCGAGCTTCTCTCTGAAATCTCTCTCCGGCGAGACCCATACGTTTCCGGGCGACGGCCCGCACCTCGTCGTTTTCGTCAAGGAAGACTGCGAAACCTGCAATACGGCCGCGCCGGTCGTAGAGGCCTTCTACAAGGCGTACGGTGACAAGTTGCGCGTCCTGATGGTGGGGCAATCCGGGGCGGACAATGCGGTCCTCAAAGACCGCCATCATCTCACGCTTCCGATCCTGGATGATGCGACGTGTCAGGTTTCGTTCGACTGGGAAATCGAGATCGTGCCTTCCGTATTCTGGATGGACGCCGATGGCACAGTGCAAACCCATTTCGAGGGGTTCGTTCGCGAAGAGTGGGAGAAGCTGAGCGCAGATTTGGCCCAAAGCCTGGATCTTCCTCAAGCGCAGATCGACTGGGCAAGCCTCCCGGCGTGGCGTCCCGGATGCGGCTCCAAACATCTTTATCCTGAAATTTACGACAAGCTCCGCGCAAGCGCAGAGGGCAGTGTGATTCGGGCGCGCCGCATCGATATTGCCCCTGCGGACGACGTGATCGAGTTCATGTTCGACCAGGGCTTTTCCGATGGTCTGCCGCTCGTGCCGCCAACGCCCGAACGGGTCCTGCGAATGATCGAGGGCACGCACCGCCCTGCGCAAGACCTTGTCGCCACCGTCCCGCCCAATATGGGAGAAGCGACCGTCGAAAAGATTGCCATCAATGCGGTCATGGCGGGATGCAAGCCGGAATACATGCCTGTCATCATCGCTGCGCTGGAGGCCGTCTGCACCGATGCATTCAATATTCATGGCGTCACGGCCACCACCATGGGCGCAGCGCCGGTGATCGTGGTCAATGGTCCGATCCGTGACAGGATCGGCATGAACAAGGGCCTGGGGGCGCTCGGGTCCGGCAACCGCGCCAACGCGACAATCGGGCGTTCCTTGCGCCTCATCGTCGGCAATGTGGGCGGCGGCAAGCCGGGTGGCGTCGAACGCTCAACGCTTGGCAATCCGATGAAATACACGATGTGCTTTGCGGAAAACGAAGAACGCTCTCCGTGGCCGCCGCTCCACGTCGAGCGCGGTTTCAAGAAAGAGGATTCGGTCGTCACGGTCTTCGCCATGACAGGCGGCCCGGTCCATATCGTTGACCAGGAATCGCGCAAGCCCGAACAGGTCGCCGGGTCTATCGGCTTGGGACTGGAAGGGGTGTTTCTGCCCAAATTGAGAAACCTGCCAATCGACGCACTTCTCGTTGTCTGCCCGGAGCACATCGACACGCTCATGAGTGAAGGAGATTACACCAAGGATCGATTGCGCGCCCGGATACAGGAAGTGACCAGGCGTCCCTTGAGCGAGATGGTTGCCGACGAAATGTCCGGCGCAGGCATCCCCTTGGCAACCGCCGAAAAAATGGGCGCGGCGAAGCTCAAGACTGAAGTGCCGAAATTCGCGGGTCCGGAATATATCCACATTGTCGTCGCGGGATCGGATGCAGGCAAGTTCAGCTCTGCCTTCCATGGGTGGGCGACCGGTGAAATCGGTTCGCAATCGGTGTCGCGCAAGATCGATTTAGGCTAGAGTCAGATTGCCTAACGTATATGATGAAAAAAAAACACGCGAGCAGAAGAAGGATGGAAAATGACAACAATTCTTGATCCCACTGACGAGCGAAAGCCGGTCGTGCGTCAGATCACGCCGCGAGCGGGGACGCTCTCGGGTAAGGTCGGCCTGCTCGACATCCGCAAGCCCCGCGGCAATGTCTTGCTCGATGAGCTTGAGCGCCAGCTTGCGGACGCCGTACCCGGTATCACGGTGAAACGCTATTCCAAGCCAACCTTCACCAAGCCGTGTCCGGATGACCTGCGGCGCGAAATTGCAAGCGAAGTGGACTATGTCATCGAAGCACTGGCCGATTGAGGTTCCTGTACGACGTGCAGTCTGCACGACACAGTCTGGTTTGAAATCCAGGGAATCCCGTCGGTCTCCATCGCTTCGTCCGAGTTCGAGGAAGCTGCCAATTTTCAGCGCAGTGCTCTTGGCATGGAAGACGCCCGCTATGTCCTCGTCCCACATCCTATCCAGGACGCTACGGATGATGAAATGCGAACCAAGGCAAAAAATGCACTCACGAGCATCATCGACGCGCTGACAAACTAACAAAGTGGGCTGGAAACGCCCTCTGAGCGGCATTTCAAGGTGAACTGAAGTGGAGGTGATCAATCCAGGCGTTTAGCCGCAGGAAATGGTCACGTGCCCGTTTCGCGGCGGTGTGAGCGATCGCGTTTCGGATTTGCAAAAGTGGCTGGGGGATTCATAGGCTTTGCATTGTGCTGTGCGACAAGGCCCGGTACGCGGAAGCCACCGATCCAGGTCTTCAGAGAGCGGCTGGGTTCACGTTGCTTTTCAAAGCGGGACATCTGCTCCTCCAATAGTGATGACCAAATCGACTTGAGGGCGACGAAACCATTTTTCAAATTGAACAAATATCTCGCGTTGATAGGAAAAAGGTATCCTGCGGTTGGTGCGACATGAAGTGGTATTCGCTCCAAGAACCGTACAGCAATGTGCATCTAACCTAGGCGCTGCGAGATGTTGCCGTGTTCAAGCTGTTGAAAAGTAATATTGCCGGCTGAGAATATTATTCCGATGCTGCGCGATCGGGACAACGGTCCAAAAGCTTTTGTCCTGGCGGTCGGCAGCCCAAATGCGCCGCATCGATATAAGAAAACCCTATGAAGACCACACAATAATTCGAATATTATTATCTGCATTTCTGGATATCCTGTTCACTGAAGGAGCCGAACAGGAGATCCAATCATGACGATATTCGCTACAGATGTATTCCAGTTGCCTCCGCAAGATCAGCTTGCCAAGCCTCACCGGGGCCGCGACCCGTCAGTTTTCCGATCCGGGACGTCCGCGACCAGGAGCGCGGCCGGTCCGGATCAAAAAGGGGCCGCCGCGCGAGAGTCGATCGGCTTGGGGGACTCCAACGTATGGGACATGATTGCCGCATGGGACGGCTCCATTGAGGCCCTGCAGTATCATATCGAGTCATTGATAAGCTGGGGTCCGTTCGAACTCACCGCTATTTCAGAGTCTTTTGTAGATGCGCGCGACCATCGACTGGTGGCTTGCAGGTTCAGGTATTTCGGTCCTGAGCGCGAAAAGGAAAACCTTGTTCGCAGCTTTCATGTTGCTGTCGCCCGCCTGACAGATTGGCACGTGTTCTGAGGCCGTCGCTCGCGACCGACTCCTATCGAACCTGATACGAGTACCTGCAGGGTACGAACGAACGCAGACCCGAGAGCGGGACCCGAAACACCCAATATCAAAAAAGTCATTGGCCTCACTTGGCGCGCCGCCAAGCGAGGTCCTTTTTTGAGCGCACACTGGAGCATGAAAACCCAATGGACCTGATGCTGGCCACCTTGTTGTCGCCCATGGTATTGTTCTTTGTGCTGGGGCTTGCGGCAGCGCTGCTCAGATCACAGATGACAATTCCTGAAGCTTTTGCAAAAGGGCTCGCGATCTACCTGATGATGGCGATTGGCCTCAAAGGCGGCGTGGAGATGTCGATGAGCGACTTCTCTCTTCAGGTTTGGGCCGTCCTGGCTGCGGGGATCGTCCTGTCCTTCAGCTTGCCTGTCATTGCCTTTGCGTTTCTGCGCCGGACCAGCAAGATGGATCGGATTGATGCTGCTGCAACCGCGGCTCATTATGGATCCATTTCGATCGTCACGTTTGTCGCGGCGACACAATTTATAAAGTCGGCCGGGCTCGAAAGTTCGGGGTACATGGTTGCAGTTGCTGCACTCATGGAGGCGCCCGCGATCATCACAGCGTTGATTTTGGCGCAGCGCGGCCAGAAGAAGGCGCCTTCGGTGGCGGGCTCGGAATCGGGCGAGCTTTATCGTGAAGTCCTCCTCAATGCGTCGATCGTGGTTCTGGTTGGTGCGCTGGCCATAGGATGGGTGACGGGAGACTCGGGCATGGAGCGGATTTCACCCTTCTTCGTTGATCCCTTCCAGGGCGTTCTCTGCCTCTTCCTTCTGGACATGGGGCTGTCTGCAGGCAGGGGACTGCGGCAGGGCTGGCGCCAGTTGGATTTCAGCGCCGTTGCATTTGGTTTATACATGCCGCTCGTGTCAGCGGCCCTTGGCGGAGCGATCGCCTGGAGCCTCGGAATACCGGCCGGCGATACGGCGCTGCTCATGGTGCTGGCGGCCTCGGCGTCCTATATCGCGGTTCCGGCCGCTATGCGGCTTGCGATGCCCAAGGCCAAACCATCGATTTATCTTACACTGTCGCTTGGGGTGACCTTTCCGTTCAACCTGGCGGTCGGGATACCGCTCTACCTCTATTTTGCGAACCTGATTCAAGGCTGAGGATGACAACGTGCACGAAAAAATCCGACTGGAATTGATCATCGAGCGCATGGCGCTCAAGCGAGCTTGCCGAATTCTCGAAACGGCAGGCGTCTCTGGCTATACTGTGCTGCCAGCAGTTTCCGGGTATGGCCGAGGCAGCCGATGGCAACGCGACAGGGATTTATCGGCCAGTCAGGACATGGTCGTGATCATTTCCATTAGCGATGAATCACCGATCCGGAATGTCTTGTTGGAACTCCACGAACTGCTCGATCAGCATATCGGCATCCTGGATATATCTCGGGTTGAGGTCCTGAGGCCTGATCGCTTTTAGGCGGTTTCTGCTGCGGGTGCCGGTTGGGCGCAGACAGTTTCGCGAGCGGAACACGTCTGTCTGGATATAGTAAATTTGTATCGAGACGATCAAATCATACGATTTGAAGCATGGCGCCGGCGGTCCATTTATTGACCATCAACAACAGGCGGCTCGTCCGCTCTTCATGGGTATTTTCAATGCGAATTTTGACAACTCGTTCGACGTATATGGGCGGCGCCTCGAGTTTGCTGGCGCTAGCGGTCGCAGGCTGCACCACTCCCTCCCCGCGGGACGTCGAGGCATCTCAGTCGGAGGCGGTCTTGGTCGACATGAATGAGGCGGCGCCAACAATGGCGATGAATGACGTCGCGCCTGCAGCGGCGGACCTGTGTCTGGCGTCAGGGCCGCAAACGCCCCGGGATATTGCAAGCGCTTACGGTATCAACCCGATCAAGTTTGCAATCGCGCCACAGCCTGAGGCACTGAACCTCTGTAATATTCACACGCATACCAATGCAGAGCACAAAGCTCCGGGCTTTAACGTGTATGCGGGCGATGGACCAACGGGCGGCTACCGGTGCAACGAAACAGATGAGCTCACAGAGGCCGAACTGGTTGATCCTGCCAACGGTGAGGGAGCGTTCAAGGGCGTGAAGCCAGGTGACACGATTGAAGTGCATTGGGTGTATTCATCATGCGATGTGGCTCCAGGCGAGGGATTGGGATCGTGTCTGAGCGACGCATGCGAAAACCCAACTTTGCGCGTCGAAGCGCAGGCGTTTCTCGTCGTCAACGACGCATCGGCAATCGATTTCAATGACTATGTGTACGAGAATACGGTCGTTGATGGGTTTCACCAGCCGAAGACCTTGCCAGCGGGAACGGGAACGCCGGTTGTCTTCCGCGGATCCACAACGGGCCCAAGCTACGATCAGTCGACATGCTCACCCTTGCAAGTGACCTGGAGCGTTCGCCCCATGTGTGCCCGCGTCGACATCAGTTCCCTCAATGAGTGGGCATCCAGGGGCAATGTATTCAACGAGACCAGGTCTCACGGTGTGCGCGCGCTTGTGACCGCACCCGAACTGTTGTCGCAGATCGAGTAGTTCGTCGGATACCCTTCACGAGCGGGCAGGTCAGTCGACCTGCCCGCACACTTTTCCTGGAGTAGTGACGCCTGCCGTGTTCGGGAATCGAAACGTCAGTGTCGTCTCGGGTATGCTGCAACCCTCTGTTTGCCAGTTTGGCGCATGGGGATACCGACACGCAGCCCTGATCCGCCGCCGGCCCCAGTGGGGCCGGTTTCCGCGAACCACAAGTTGCTGGTCTGGTTACGTGCCATTGATGGCGCCGCGTTCAGCGATTGTGCCCAACGAATTGCGTGTTGAGTTGGACGACGCGGACTGGAGACAGGAAAGTGGTGTTGACCGGAATGGGGCGTTTGCAGGGTGTGGCAGGACCGTATTCCCAGCTGTCCGGATTGAGGTGGGATGCCTCAGGAAATTGTATCGCATACGTACGGATGATCGGCAGAGTCGCGTTCTGTCCGGTCCTCCCTCACCACTAGCCTTTGAAATTATCTCTCAAAAAAAACCGGCAGGCACGTGATGGCCTGCCGGAGGAGTGAGTGGTGCGTCCTGCGCCTAGCGGCGCAAAACCGGTTTGGGCTCCATCGGTTTGGGCGAGACGACAGCCCTGGACTGCCTCTGGGGGAGTTTCGCCCGGCTCCGCGGATCCTTTTGGGGAACAGCCGAAAACAACATCACAAAGTCTGCGTCAGACAGCATGGGAACGTCCTTATGCGCCGAGCGGTTGGGCATAACGCCTTTTGCGGCGGGCGCGCCAGTGACGACGATCCATACGCTTGGCGCAATCCTCGCTCCTGGGGGACGCAGCGAGCATGAGAATATTCTCTGTGTAGCCACCTTGCCCGGTGGGTCGGGAGGGAGGGGCTTTGCGTGTCATTTTCGGTCTCCTTTTTTCGAACCGTCTATTCGGTTCAGGATTGAAATAGACAGAATTCGGCATTAGTTCCAATATTACTATTCGTTCGAGTTAATAGAGAAAGACTATATTGTGCGCCCAACGCTCAGACAGATGCAGTACCTGGTTGCGATCGCCGACACCGGCAAGTTTGGTGAAGCTGCCAAGCTCACCAATGTCAGTCAGCCGAGCATGTCGGCCCAGATTGCGGAAATGGAAGCCCAGCTCGGCGCTGTGCTGATCGAGCGCGGCCGCCAGCAGGCATTCCTGACGCCGATCGGTGAGGAAGTTGTCCGCCGCGCCCGGCTGCTCTTGAGGGACGCCGAGGACCTGAAGTCGGTGGTCCGTGCCGATGCGCAGGATCTGACGGGGCGCATCCGGCTTGGTGTCCTGCCAACAATTGGCGCCTATCTTTTGCCCTCAGTGACGCGCCATCTTCACTCAGAGCACCCCGATTTGCGCCTGATCGTGCGCGAAGAGCGGACAATCGATCTTGAGCGTCATTTGCATGACGGGCATTTTGATGCGGTGATTTCAACGGTTGAAGACCATGCGGACGTCGATCACGAATTCCTGTTTCAGGAAGATCTGTGGGTCTGTGCTGCGCCGGACGATCCACTGGCTCAAAAGACGGGTGATGTGTCCCTTGCGGATCTCGAAGGGCGCACCCTGCTCACGCTGGGCTATGGCCATCGTCTCAATCTGATCATTCAGGCGCTGGCGGAGGTCTCGGGCGCGCACGTGAACTCGGAGTATGAGGGCACAAGTCTCGATGCGATCCGGCAAATGGCAGAAATGGGTGTCGGCATCGCCGTTTTCCCCAGCCTGTATGCTCTGACGGAAGCGCGCCGGGATCCCGATCTTATCGTCCGGCGCATCAATGACGTGCGTGCCAGCAGGCAGATTTCTCTGATCTGGCGCAAGACCTCGCCTCTGGCCAGCCGCCTGCGTTTGCTGGCCGGGGAGCTTCGGGAGGCGGCCGGCTCAATTCTTCACAAGGTGCCTGCGCGGCGGAAGCGTTAGTTTCGGCTCATTTTCAGGCCGTGGCTGCGGCGAACCGTTAGAGATAGTAAAAAGCTATGGAGTCGATGAAAACAATGAATTTGAAACAATGCCAACCACGGGCGATCTCCAGTTCTGGATTTGCATGAGGAGACATTGGAATGAACTGGTTGGACGACATGTTTTCGGAGCTCTCGCAAGCCATGAAGGGCTATGACCGGCGAGAGCCTCGCCGGGTCCGAAGCCAGGACGACCGACGGGACAACGCATTCGGCAAATACGATCGCGCCAGTCGGATCGAAAGGTCAAAATCCCGGCGTCGCCGGCGAGAGGACTCTTTCGAATGGGATTAAACTCGGGTGAGATCATCCCGGAAAT
Source organism: uncultured Alphaproteobacteria bacterium (assembly GCA_963973995.1). GTDB lineage: Bacteria > Pseudomonadota > Alphaproteobacteria > Caulobacterales > Hyphomonadaceae > Hyphomonas. The sequence goes on along the minus strand of CAXBCO010000002.1, from coordinate 168,703 downwards.
TAGTTTCATCTGACGGATTCGCGGCGGACCGTTCCCGCCGTAAATCCTGATTGCGCCTTTTCTGCGCAATCCCCCCATTCCTTCAAAGTGATATGATATGACCTTCGTAATTTCCCGTATACAGAACTTTATGAAACTGGAGTCGTCAGCTGGAATACTGCTGATCCTTGCCGCGCTTGCGGCACTCGTCGCCAGCAATTCCTTCCTCCTCGATCATTACAAGGGGTTGTTGCAAACGCCCGTTTCAGTTCAGGTCGGCGGCCTTGAGATCGCAAAGCCTTTGATCCTGTGGATCAATGACGGCTTGATGGCGATCTTCTTCCTCCTGATTGGTCTGGAGATAAAGCGCGAGGTTCTTCAGGGAGAACTCTCCAGTCTGGACAAGGCTGCCCTGCCTATCGTCGCGGCGATCGGGGGAATGGCGGTGCCTGCCATGGTGTATCTGGGCATAAACATGGGCAGCCCGGAGTCGCTGCGAGGCTGGGCCATTCCGGCCGCGACCGATATCGCGTTTGCGCTGGGTATCCTGATGCTCCTTGGCAGCCGGGTTCCTGTTTCGCTGAAGATCTTCCTGCTCGCGATCGCGATCATTGATGACCTTGGGGCCATCCTGATAATCGCGATGTTCTATACGTCCAACCTGTCACTTTTGGCGCTCGGGCTTGCCGCAGTTGGTGTCGTCGCCTTGATCGGATTGAACCGATCGGGTGTGAAGGCCACCACGCCGTATTTGTTGATAGGCTTGGTTATCTGGGTTTGCGTTCTCAAGTCAGGTGTCCATGCAACGCTGGCTGGCGTGGTAACCGCACTCCTGATCCCGATACAGGGTCGGACGGCTGAAGAACAATCCCCGCTGCATAAGCTGGAGCATGACCTGCACCCGTGGGTAGCCTTTGGCATCCTGCCAGTCTTCGCTTTCGGCAATGCGGGCGTTTCTCTCTCAGGTATTGGTTTTGCAGACCTCTTGGCGCCGTTGCCGCTCGGAATCGCGCTTGGTCTTTTCTTTGGCAAACAGCTCGGCGTATTTGGCGCCACACTCCTCGCGGTCAAAACGGGCATTGCGAAGCGACCAAAAGGGACCTCCTGGGCCCAACTCTATGGGATCGCTTGCCTGACCGGAGTCGGATTCACAATGAGCCTCTTTATCGGAACGCTCGCATTCGAAACAGACGCGCTTCTCGATCAGGTGAGGCTCGGCGTGCTGTCCGGGTCTGTCCTGTCCGCAGTAACGGGCGCGGCGGTGCTTTGGTTCGCTTGCCGTGCCGACGGGTATCCGCGGATGGCATCGGTCGCCGCGTCGTGACCGAACTGGCGGGCCTCGTTGTCAAGGCAACCGGGCTTGAGACGGCATGACGGCACTGTCAGCGGAACCGGACTCAAGGTGACCAATTCTGGCGTTTAGCCTTGGGAAATGACAAAGAACCCGTTTCGCTACTTCAAGACGTCGCCCGAGATCATCCAGCTTGGCGTGCTGATGCATGTCCGATTTCCGCTCCCGCTTCGGTACGTAGAGGACCTGCTTCACGAGCGCGGCATTAATGTCTGCCATGAGACCGTCGGTCTCTGGGGCGGCCGGTTCGGCACACACTTCGCGCACAAAATCCGGAAGCGGCGATCCGAAGCCATGCGTCGATGCCCGCAATGGCTGTGGCACCTGGATGAGGTCTTCGTGTAGATACGACGAGAGCGGCCCTATCTTTGGCGGGCTGTCGACCACGAAGGCGAAGTTCTGTAATCGTTCGTTACAAAGAAACATGACAAAGCCGCAGCTCTGAAATTCCCAAAGAAAGCAATGAGGCGATGCGGGAATCCGCAAGTGGTCGTCACGGACAGGTGCCCTTTTTGGCAGACCGCCATGAAGGCCGTCGGCAATGAGGGGCGCAACCTTATCGTCCCTTAGGGGCCAGGTGCTGGGCTGACACCACCATTAAAGGGCTTGTGCTGAGCGGAAGCGAAGAACGGGCGCTTGAGAAATCCGCTAATGATTTTGCTGAGACTTCCGCCAGCTGCATGATTATGCTTCACTGGATATCGTAAGGTGGGAGACTGAAAATGCGCATAATTTGGACATCTCTGCTGTTCCTTTTTTTGAGTGCAAACGCCTTCGCGGAGACACGTGTCGCGCTTGTTATTAATCAGACTGAATATCACAGCGCCTCGTTATCGCGCGTTAGCTCTGCTGAGAAAGAGGCCGATGATATTGAGGGAGCCCTGCGCTCCATCGGGTTTGAGGTCACCAGAGTAAGAAACCTTAGCAAAGCCCAGCTCGATATCGCGATGGACGATTTCCGCAAGAAACTGGACCGGGCCGGCTCTGATGCTGTCGGCTTTGTTTATTATACGGGCCATGGCGTCCAACAGCCGGACACAAAGGAAAGCTACCTCTTGGGGATCGACGCGGATATTGAAGTTCCATCTGATTTGATACGCTACGGCGTCAGTCTCGACATGCAGCGCACCCTGTACGCGGCAACCGGCGCGAAAGCCGTCTTCATGGTGTTCGACGCATGCCGGAACGTGCCGTCCCTGCCGGGGTTCAAGTCCGGCATGAAAGGACTTTCGGTCACGAGCGCGCAGACAAACATGTTGATCGCCTACGCAACAGACGCAGGCGATGTCGCAGAGGAAGGCCTGTATGCGCCAATCCTCGCCAGCGAACTGAAGCGCCCTTTGAGCACATCGGGCCAGGTGTTCCTGAACACGCAATTGCTTGTTGCCCAGCAGAGCGGCGAAAAGCAGCGCCCCTGGACCGACAACAAGATCTACAAGCGCATCTGCTTTGCCGGTTGTGACGCCGTTGCCAGCGCCGTTTCCATGTCCACATCCAACGGAACCAAGCAGGTTGCGATTGAGTCTCCCCAGGAACTGTCCCTGGCAGAGGATATCGGCCGTGCATATTTTCAGGCCATTACAGGAGGTAGCGGGTCCCGCACGGCGGGGGACGTGAATTTTGCGGCCCTTGGCTGCGGCCCGTCCACCGTCTGGGATGATGATAGCTGTCAGGCGATCGTTGCGAAGGGCAATGACGGCAAGGGCCACCTCATGGCCTCGCTGACAAAGGACAATATAGACAGGCTGTTGCCGCTGGCAGACCTGAAGCGGATCTATTCAGACCTCGCTGATCCGACCTATGAACCGGTGCGGCAGATGCTGGGCTACATGAGTGCCCCCGGCAATGGATGGTTCGGCTGGCTGGAAGGTGAAGGCCAGGCCAAGCAATTGCTGCGGGAGAGGTTGAAACTGGGCGACCCAATGGGCATCGCGAAAGCCTATGTGCAGGCGATTACCGGTGGCAGCGGGCCAAAAGCCAACGGAATTGTCGACTTCAACCAACTCGGGTGTGGACCGTCGAGAGTCTGGGATGAGGCCAGCTGCCAGAAGATCGTGCTCGACGGGAAGGACGGCAAGTCATTCCTCATGTCGCAAATCAGGCCTGAGAATCTCGACCAGCTCCTGCCGCGGCGCGATCTTGTCCGGATCGCCTCCGATCCTGCCTACAAAGACACATGGGTCATGCTTCAGCATCTCAGCACGCCCGGCAACGGCTGGTACACGCAGCATGAAGGCGCAGGCAAGGCCAAGCAATTGCTGCGGGAATATCTCCAGATTTGGGATTCTCCGGCCATTGGCAGGGCTTATTTCCAGGCCATTTCCGGCGGCAGCGCGTCCAAGGCTGTCGGCGACATCGATTTCTCGCGCAGGGGCTGCAATCCGGCAACGGTCTGGGATGAAGGCAGCTGCCAGGCGGCGGTCGCTGGCGGAAAAGACGGCAAGACCCACATGATGGAATCGATCAGTAACGACACGATCGAATACCTCCTGCCGACCTCGGACCTGAGGCGAATCTATTCGCAGGACGGATACCAGGCGACGCGGGACATGCTGTTCTATCTCTCGCAATCCGGAAACGGCTGGTACGATTATCTGGAAGGCGAGGGCAATGCCAAGGCGATTCTCAGGCGGCATATTCAGGCGGCAGTGAACTAAGCGTTACCGCCTGGCCGCGCGCCTCTATTTGACGATCTCATATTCCACGCGGCCGGATGACCAGTTCTGCGTGCCCGTGCTCGTCCGTGTCGCCGATGTGATCTGCTGTTGCAGCCTGAGTGCATAGTCGGTCTTTTGCGCGCGCACTTCGATTGTCTTGTTCATCTGGGGCATGGAATCGCCAATCAGTTCGACAGAGGGCGGCAGGATGATCGCAAACAGCTCGTTGCGCTCACTTGTCGTGGCAGGGTCCGACAAGCCGGCCGTGAGGTTGAACTGGGCCCTGTATGACGGGTCGGGGATCAGCACAGTTTGTCCGGCAGAAACGAGCGTGTCGCTGGCTTGGATGAACCTGTTTGGATAGAGCGGTGTCAGGGTACCATCGGCGCCCTTGTCCAGCACCCACAGGCGTCCTGCGATGTTCGAGGTAACAGAGATCTGCATGACCTGACCGGCCTGTATCCTGCCGGCCGGGCTAGTGCTGATTTTGACCTGGTCCTGCGTCTCATCAAACAGGCTGTAGATCGCCTGCATCGAATCCTGGGTAATCGAAATGGCGGTTTCAGGACGGGCGTTCACGAATTTTGCATCCGGAACATGCGACCGGATCCAGTCAACGTGATTTGAGACCCGCGTGTAGACGCCCGGCTCTCCCGCCTGGGCACAGCCGAAACCGAAGCTGACGACCGCGATTTGGTAGGCGCGGCCTCTGTCGTCCAAAGCCGCCATCGGGCCGCCTGAATCGCCCTGGCAGGAATCGATGCCTCCTTCCTCGAAGCCAGCGCAGATCTGATCGGCTGGATCATAGGCCATGCCTGCGAATTTGGCGGCGCATGCCTCGGGAGACTTCATGGGCACCATGGCGTGCTGCATGTACTGCGAGCCCGCAAAGCCATCGGTGCCACTCCGCGTATAGATGAATGGAACGATGGAGCCCTCGTCAGATTGCAGGCCGAACCCGGCCACGAAGCTACGCCCATAGTAGCGGTCGGTATCGGCCTCGGCGCTGCGGGACAGGCGGGCAAGGGGGCCGGTCCATGTGCCGGAAAACCTTACCAGGGCGATATCCGATCTGGGGCCGCGATACTCCTGAACCGTCTGGGCATTGTTGGCGGGCCTGTAATCGTCCGGAATGATGACTTCTACGACCCTGAAAATGTTCTTCTGGTCTGTCCGGGCCAGGTCCTGGACGCCGAGTACAAGATCAAGGCGCCCGTAGCTTGGGTGCACAATGTTGCCACTGGCATCCCGGGTTATGCCGGGCAGGCAGTGAGCGGCCGTCAGCGCCCAATGTGGGCTGATGGCTGTTGCGCCGCAAAAATGCGTTGTGCGTCTGGTCGTTGTTCCCCTCAGCGTTCCGAGAGATGGCCACTCGCCTAGCTGGGCCCGCGTTCCCCCCACCATTTTGTCATTCACGCGGGAAACAGGCGTCAGCGTCTCCGTCCACTCCGGATCGTCAAGTGGCCCTGCAGCAGGGGCCAGGTCCGGCTGATCCTGCGCACCGACCTGGGCACAGGCCGAGAAGCCTGAAACGAGTACAAGGAGCATGAGCGCTTTTAGGGGAAAACATCTTGTGTGGGTCATTTCAAACCTCATCAGTTCAGTGATGATAAGCCATCAGCACGGGGGCGGCGATGTCAAGCACGAGATGGGCGGCAGACGCGGCCTCGGAACATGCTAGAGTTTTGCAGCGTGTGGAATTATAGGTGGATGATGTTCAGCAAATGGCTCCAGATCGGACTGTTGACCGCGCTCGTTGCCTGTCAGCAAACACGGCCCGTGCAAGAGCTGGCGGACTTGTCTGTCCGCTTGCCACCCGCAGCCATCGAGATCGTGGAACCTGTTGTCTCAGATGCTGAACTCACCGCCGAGCAGCGCGATGAAAACTGGCAGCGCGCACAGTGGTGCGAAGCGAATCCTGACATGCCTTGTCCCTATCGCGCCGTGAACGCACGTCTCGTGCCGATCTTTGCCGCGCCCTTTCAGGCACAGATATATTTCGGGGGGCAGTTCAGCGCGAGAGACGAAGCGATGCTGGCCGCGGCGAAAAAGGCCGACTGGGAAGTCCGCCACTATTGCGGCGGTGCGCTGATTGCCAGAAATTGGGTTCTCACCGCCGCCCATTGCATTGACGCCGACCTTATGCGCCGGGGATATGGCATACGCCTCGGCGCCGGTGATATTTCGTCAACTGACGGGCGTGTGTTCAAGATCGCTGAGATCAAATACTATCCTGACTTCGTGATGCCGGCGCCAGGCGCAGTCATCTACGAGCATGATATCGCCTTGATCCGCCTCGAGTCGGATGTGTCGGACGGCAATCTTCCCGGATCCGGCAACCTGACCGAGATCGCAGGCGAGCAATCTGCGGTCATGGTTCGGGGTGCAGAGCTGTCGCCTGACAAGAAGCGGATCATGTCATGGAGTCAGGATGGCACGATCCGTCTGTGGAATGCCGCAACGGGCGAACTGGTCTCGACGCTGGACCACGGCAGCTTTCTCAAGGGCGCGTTATTCTCGCCGGACTCGCGCCGTATCGTCAGCTGGGGGCGAGGCTTAAAAATCTTTGACACAGGCAACGACAGCGCTGTGACATGGCCCCCGGAGGCAGCCGGGGACGTTGCCGGAGTGAAATTCGGTCAAAGCGAAACCGGGTTCTTGCTGTGGGGAAGTGACTCAGCCCTGCTAAAGGTCATGTCTGCCGAGACGGGGGCTGTCTCCGCAACACTGGATATGGGACACCGGATCGCTGATCTCTCAGTTTCAGCTGACGGCACGTTCGCAATTGTGCTGAGTGAAACGGGCCCGGCTCGTTGGCTGAGTGTCATCGATCTCGTCACGATGACGAAGCGCGGGCCGGACATCGAAGTCTCGCCCGCATTCACCGCCAAGCCGTTCAATTTGAAATTGGCGCAATCGGTCCTGGGTGGCCCCTGCGATGTGTCCATTGTAGATGGGGCGACCCTGACGTGCCGGACGCTGGATGGCGGACTGGCTTTGAACGTGGATCATGGTGACTTTATCGTCGGCGCCACGCAGTTTGCGGAAGGCTCGCGTGTCGTCACCTGGGGGATGGATGAAACGGCACGCATCTGGGATGCGCGTGATGGCCGCAATCTCCTGAGCCTTGAGCAGGGCGGTTTCGTGGCGGGGGCCGAGTTCCTCGAAAAGCGCTCCGCCACGCTGACCTGGAGCCCGAACGGACTTGCGCGCGTGTGGAGCCTTGAGACGGGGGAGCAGATCAAGAGCCTCAAACTCGGAAATTACTTGCAGGGTGTCAAAGTCGAGAACGATGGCGAGTCGCTTCTGTCGTGGACTGCCGATGGCAAAGTGACGTTTTGGAGCCTGCAAACAGGACAGCCGCTTGAGACGCTGGATCATGCGACACCGACTGGCATCAATATCGGCTATATCGGTTTTGAGATGACCGATGACAGCCTTGCGGACGGTGACCGGGTGGAGGCCTTCGGCTGGGGCAAGGCCGCAAATGTGCCGGGAGAGAAGCCCAGCGCCGTATTGCAGGTCGTGGACCTCGCCGTGATTGATACGGCATCCTGCCGGACCCTCGGCGGATGGGATGATCGGCAAGTGACGGAGAAGGTATTTTGCGCCCGGAATGCCAGTTCGAAGACATGCCGCGGCGACAGCGGCGGCCCCGTTGTAAGGGGAAATACGCTGGTCGGGATCGTGAGCTGGGGCAAGTCGGCCTGCGCCACGAGCGGCATGCCCAGCATTTATACGGATGTGTCTCAGTATACAGACTGGATTAAGAGCGTTCTGAACGGATCAGATTCGGCGCGCACCATGACCGCGAACCCCTTTCAGGATGCGGCCAGCGATAGGCAGTGAATCCAATGCGGCGCCAATCCCTAGGTTTGGCGCCGCATCCGGAGCTTGAAAATATCGGAAGCAAAGCCGTCGCTAGTTGCCGACGCGCTCGCCACCGCCTTGGCCTTCGTCCGCTTCAGGTTCGGCTGTCGCTGCAGCAGCAGCGTCCGCCGCGGCCGGCGCTGCCGTGGTTTCATCAGCCGGCGCAACTGTTGCACATGCTGACAGGAATGCCGCAGCGAGAAGAACGGACACTACACTTCGTTTCATCACTAAATCCCCTTATGTGTTTTCGTGCTCGGCCTTACACAAAACCGAGCTGCGCCAGTAATTGTTTGTAATCGGTTCTTTCGCGCAACGAAGAAAGCATCGGATCGATATATAGGTAAGTCAAGCCGGAATCGCCCGCTTTCAGTGCTTGGTAGAGCGTCTCCATCGCCCGATCGGGTTCGCCAGTCTGCGCAAGGATCTGGGCTTGCTGGTAGAGGCTGCCATCACCATACGCATCAATCAAAGCAGCCTGGGCCTTACCGGCTTCTGCCGTGTTGCCCAGTTTCCAGTTGGCGACGGCAAGACAGGGGTAACGGACAAGCCCAAAGCGCTCCTTTGCGCAAACCGAGAGGGCCTCCTCCAGGCGTCCAAGATGGATCAGGGCACTCCCGATTCTGGCATCGGAGTCACTTAGCTGGGGGTTCAGGGACAAGGCCTGCTCGACAGACTGTATCGATCGCTCATACCGGCCGGCCGCGTAGTGCACAAATCCCAGAGCGCGGTGTATTGTGGGATTCAGCGGGTCGAGGTCTCTCGCCCGCTCGATGGCGGTCAGGGCGACGCTGTCCTGTCCTGTCGCTGCGGCATAACCTGCGAACCGCGCGAGCACGGCGGCATCGCCATTACCCAGTTCCCTTGAATGGTCGTAGGGCTTGCGCGCATCCTTTATGCGCAGGCGTGCCTGAAACAGGACGAAGCCCAAAGTTGAATGCGAATCCGCCAGGTCGGGACCAAGTTCCGTTCCGTGATAAGCCGCCTTTTCAGCCGATTCATAATAGAGCTGCGCCTTCTCGGCGCTGTCGCTGGAGTTTCCGATAACCGTCAGCACACGTGCGCGCGCTGAGTGTGCGGCGGCGAATTTCGGATCCAGCGCGATCGCCGCATCGAAGTGGGAAAGCGCCTGCAAGTCCGTTTCATTACTGATCGCTGCGGTGTAGAGGTCGTTGCCTTTCAGATACTCGTTGAACGCGGCGACATTACTGGTCGCGCCAATCTGCGCCCCTCCGGCATTCTGGGACATTTCAACGGACAGGGCGGTCGTGACGGCATTGGCGATTTCAGTTTCAACCCGTAACAGGTCATCGATAGATTGATCGAAGGTCTTGGACCAGCGGCTGAAGCCAGTTTTTCCATCAATCAGCTCTGCCGAAATGCGAATGGATGAGTCAGTTTGACGAACCGTGCCGTCCAGTAAATAGGAAACACCGAGCTGCCGCGCCGTCGAGACGGCGTCCATCGCCTGCTTCTTCAGGGCTTCAGACGAGGATTGCGCTACAACTTTCAGGGCGGAATTACGCGCCAGGGTGGCGCGGATTTCAGCTGATAGGCCCGCGGAGAGATAGTCCTGCTCGGGCTGCCCGCTAATATTGTCGAACGGATATACCACGATGCTGCTGTCACGCGCGCCGCCCGCGCCCGATTGCATGATACGTGAAATCGCATATCCGCCGAGCAGGGCTGCAGCAGCGGCCGTTCCGCCGAAAAGGAGCCGGCGGCGGCGGATGGCAAACAGGAGGGGAGTCTTCGGCGCGGGGCGATCCGGAACCTGGCGGCCATGCAGTGCAGCGGCGGCCCGTATCAAGTTGACAACTTCAGGGTCATCGGGTCGTCCGTAGGAGCGGGTAATATCGATCACCTGAAACTGACGGAAGCCCAGCGGTGGCTCGGCACCATCCAGGGAAAGCGGGATGAGGCAGCCGCGTTCTCGCCCGCTCATCGCTTCGTCTTGCACCCAGTGGGAATTGATCGAATGTTTCGACCATAGCACGATGACAGCAGCGGCGCTTGTCAGCGCCTCCTCTGTTGTTTCGATGTAACGTGTACCGCCTTCCAGGACGCCGTCCCACCACACGTGGTATCCGGCCGCCTCCAGGGATTGAATGAATGGAAGGACGCGGGCACGGTCTTCGCGGGAATAACTGAAAAAGACAGTCGTTAGACGGCTATCATTTCCCTCGGGCACGTCTGTTTGATTCACCGTGTTGCCCCCATTTCAGATAATTATAATACGCCTGTCAGTCGGGAAGGCGCAACAGTGGCTATTTTTGGCCTGAATGCTCCCGGGCGCCGCGGGCGTTATCCGAAAGCACTGGACTAAGGCGCGCAATGTTCGGCATTGTCAGCGCAAACGGCAATGAGGCGTAGCGTAGGGGCGTTTAGCTTCAATTGATGTCGAAAAATCCGTTCCGCTACTTCGAAGACATTGCCTGAGATCATCCAGCCCGATGTGATGATTTACATCAGATTTCCGCTCTCGCTTCGAAACGTCGAAGACATGTTGCATGAGCGAGGAACTGACATTTGCCACGAGAGTGCCCGTCTCTGGATCGATCGCTTCGGCACCTGCTTCGCCCACAAGATCCGGAAGCGCAGGTCGGAATCGATGCGGAGAAGCCCGCAATGGCAGTGGCATCTGGACGAGGTATTCGTCAGCCGAAGGCAGGCATCGCCCACATCAGAGGCAAGCGGCATTACCTTTGGCAGGCCGTCGACCACGAGGGCGAAGTTCTGGAATCCTATGTCACGAAGAAACGTGATAATGCCGCGGCGCTGAAATTCCTAAGGAAAGCAACGAAGTGGTGTGGGAATCCGCAAGCGGTCGTCAAGGAACGGGGCCCGTCCTATAAGGCTGCCATGAAGGTTATCGGAAATGAAATTCGCCAGAAAACCGGGTGCCACCTCAACAATCAGGTCGAGAATTCGCACTTATCGTTCCGAAGGCGAGAGCGTGCGATGTCGCGTTTCAAGCGCATGCGAAGTCTTCAAGAATTCGTTCCAGTCCATTCGTCAGTGTACAATCACTTCAATCTAGAAAGGCACATCAACTCCTGGATAAGGTTCAAACAGAAACGAGATGTCGCGCTTCGCGAATGGCGCGGCCTTGTCGCCGCCTGATACCTGCTGTGTCGCGAAAAACGGAGACGGGTTCGCATTGGAGTGATGCCACTGAAAAAATCGGCACTACACCTCGGCGGCGAGATAGGCTGCCTGGTTGATTGCTCGCTTGGCGTCGAGTTCGGCAGCCTCGAAAGCCCCGCCCACCAGTGAAACATGTGCCGAATCGTTCACCAGTTCATCGTGCAGGTCTCGCAGGGGGGCCTGGCCCGCGCACAGGATGATCGTATCCACTTCCAGCGTCTTGGGTTCGCCATCGATCAGGCAGTGAAGGCCATCATCATCGATGCGCTGGTAGGACACGCTGGGGATCATGCGAACACCTTTGCGGTTGAGCGTCAGCCGGTGAGTCCATCCGGTCGTTTTCCCTAGTCCCCGGCCGACTCTGCTGGATTTACGCTGCAGCAGCCAGACTTCGCGCGGCGATGCCTCGACGACCGGCTCTACGCCTGTAACACCCCCGCGGGGGTGATTGGCGAAATCGATGCCCCATTCCTTCGCAAACGTGTCGATGTCGAGCGCTGACGACTTGCCTGCATGGGTGATCAGTTCCGCCACGTCAAATCCGATGCCGCCCGCGCCAATGATGGCGACGCGGTCGCCAACAGGCTTGGTGCCCTTGATGGCGTCGATGTATCCGATCACGCTCGGATGATCGATGCCTTCGATGTCCGGAACCCTTGGACGAATACCGGTTGCGATGACAATCTCGTCATATCCGCCGGACCTGAGAAAATCTGCATCGACGAGCTGGCCGAGCGAGACCCTGACGCCAGTGACCTCAAGCTGTCGCTTGAAGTAACGCAGTGTCTCGTGGAACTCCTCCTTGCCCGGAATTCGCTTGGCAAGGTTGAACTGGCCGCCGATTTCATCAGACTGGTCGAATAGGTCGACGGTGTGTCCGCGTTCTGCTGCTATCGTCGAATAGGCAAGCCCCGCCGGACCGGCTCCGACCACGGCAATACGCTTTGGTGCCGCAGTCGGTTTGTAAACCAGCTGGGTTTCATGGCATGCGCGCGGATTGACCAGGCAGCTGACCTCCTGGTTGCCGCCAAAAGTATGATCCAGGCAGGCCTGGTTGCAGGCGATGCACGTGTTGATCTCGTCTTCGCGCCCTTCAGCGGCCTTCTTCATCAGTTGCGAGTCCGCGAGCATAGGCCGAGCCATGGAAACGAGGTCGGCGTCGCCGCGGGCAAGGACCGCTTCGGCGACATCAGGCATATTGATGCGATTGCTTGTAATCACAGGGACGCTGACCAGTTTTTTCAGGCGCCCGGTAACGCTGGTAAACGCCGCCCGCGGGACCATGGTCGCAATCGTCGGTACGGCGGACTCGTGCCAGGTGAAGTGTGTCGAGATGATGGAGACGCCGGCCTTTTCCAGCTCTTGGGCGAGTTGCACGATTTCGTCCCATGACATGCCGCCCTGAAGCATGTCCATTGCGGCTATTCTGAAGATGACGATGAAATCGTCGCCGACGGCTGCGCGCACCCTGCGCACCACTTCGAGCGGGAAGCGCATGCGGTTCTCGTAAGAACCACCCCATTTGTCCGTTCGGAGATTGGTTCTCTGAACAAGGAACGTGGACAGAAGGTAGCCTGCTGAGCCAATGATCTCGACGCCATCATACCCGGCGTCTTTCGCGCATCTGGCACAATTGGCAAAATCCGAGAGTTGCTTTTCGATGCCGATTTCGTCGAGCTCGTTCGGAACATGGCGTGCGATCGGCGAACGCACGGGCGAGGGCGCAACGCATTTGTCATGCGGGGCAAGCGGGCCGGTATGAAGAACCTGCATGCAGATACGAACGTCAGGATCGGCCGCGTGAACCGCATCGGTGATGACTTTGTGGCGTGCCACTTCCTCCTTGTTGGAGAGTTTGGCGCCGAGGCCGCCTTCCTCGTTTGGCGATATCCCACCAGTAATGATGAGTCCGATCCCGCCTCGCGCTCTTTCGGCAAAAAACTCCGCCATGCGGATGTGGCCATCGTCGAGCTCTTCAAGGCCAGTGTGCATGGATCCCATGATCGAGCGATTTTTTAACGTCACCTTACCAACCTGAAGCGGAGAGAAGAGGCGGGGGTATTTTGTTTGCGTGGCGGTCATGGGGTTCGTCGTGTTCCGTTCTTTGTTGGGCGACATGCAAGAGCTACGCGTAACGCGCGGAGTTTGAGAGGAACTTAGGGGGGCTCCGTCCGGTTTCACAAGTCTTTTCCATCGGAGTTGTCGCTGAGGAAATGGAATGACGGTTTGCCGTAGCGGCATCTCAGTTCGCGACGATCCGGCTTCGGATAAAGCGGGCCTCCGGAGCGTCCTTCCGTTGGGAAAGGTCTTGCGCAATGGTGTGCGAACGCCCCAGAATTCCGGTACGAAACCCGGAGAAAAGACATCATGAAGCCCGACTTTCAGGCGCTCATCCTCGAGCAAGCTGGCGAGGTTCTGAATATCAGAATGAACCGGCCGGAGCGCTTGAACGCGCTCAATCCGCAGCTCGTTTCTGAGCTGAGGGAGGTGTTCCAGTCGCTCTATTTCGACCGTACCGTGCGCGTTGTCGTGCTGGAAGGCGCTGGCCGGGCCTTCTGCGCCGGACTGGACCTGAAGGAGACCGCCGGCGGCCAGGGCAAGCGTTCAATCGAGCAGGGACTGGATAACCAGCGCTCGATCGCCGAGATTTACGTCGCAATGCGGCGATGCCCCCAGCCCATCATCAGTCTGGTACAGGGAGCGGCCAGCGGCGGGGGCTTTGCGCTTGCCTTGGCGTCTGACATTCGAATCCTGTCGGAAGACGCCCGGATGAATGCCGCCTTCATTCGCATAGGTCTCTCGTCCTGCGATATGGGGGTTTCCTACTTCCTGCCACGCATGGTGGGCATGTCGCTGGCAAGTGAATACATGCTGACGGGCCGTTTCATCTCCGCCCAGCGTGCCATGGAGATCGGCCTTGCCAACCGGGTGGTTCCGGCTTCCGCAATGCGCAATGAGGCCGACGGTTTCGTCGAAGATATGCTGAATGCAACACCGCTTGGCCTGCGCCTGACCAAGGATGGCCTGAACATTGCCGTCGACGTGAGCGGTCTTGAAGCCGCGATGGCGATTGAGGACCGAAATCAGATACTGACGGCGAACGACCCCAATTTCGCCGAAGGCATTGCGGCCTTTTTCGAAAAGCGCAAGCCCAACTACGCCTGACCTTTAGACCTCGAAAAAATCCTTCCGGGGTGTCTTCGCGGAATGGATTGACCCGCGGCGGCAGGACTTTGACACTTGGGCCAAGACACACTCATGGGAGGTAAGGCGTGAACCTGGATTTTTCCGACGAACAGAAGCAGTTGCGCGAACAGGTGCGCCGCTTCCTGAGCGAGCAATGCCCGCCGGCTGCGGTCCGCGCGATCCTTGAAGGCGGCGATCGTTACGACAAGGGACTCTATTCCGGACTTGCCGAATTGGGCGTTCTGGGGGCCGCGATCCCGGAAGAGTATGGCGGCGTGGGACTCGGACATCTCGAACTCTGCGTCGTCGCAGAAGAGCTGGGCCGCGTCATGGCGCCTGTTCCCATGGCGTCTTCGATTTACCTTGCGGCCGAGTTTCTTTTGCTCGCGGGGACGGAAAGCCAGAAATCGAAATGGCTGCCGAAGCTGGCATCTGGCGAAGCGATCGGAACATTTGCGCTCGTTGAGGGGCCGGGCCGGGCCAGGCCCGATAGTATTTCGGCGCGCGTGTCGGGCGGTCGGCTTTCGGGTGTGAAAACGCCGGTGGCTGATGGCTGCGATGCGGATTTCGCTATCGTGGCGGCACGGGACGAAAAAGAAGGTGTTTCCCTTTATATCGTTTCCCTCACAGGTGAAGGGGTGAGCCGCGAAGAACTCGAAACGATCGACCCTACGCGCGGACAGGCCCGTATCACCTTCGACAAGGCGCCGGCCGAACTGCTGGGCAGTCCCGGTCAGGGTTGGCATGTGGCGACGCAGGTTTTGGACAGGGCGGCAGTCCTGATGGCTTTCGAGCAACTTGGCGGTGCCGACCGCGCGCTGGAAATGGCCAGGGACTATGCGCTGGAGCGCATGGCTTTCGGGCGACCCATCGGCTCGTTCCAGGCGATCAAGCACATGTTGGCCGACATGTATGTGTCCGCCACACTCGCGCGTTCGAACTGCTATTATGGCGCGTGGGCGCTCGGTTCAGGAGCCGCCGAGCTGCCCGCCGCTGCTGCCACCGCGCGCGTGTCGGCCACGACCGCCTTCCAGCTATGTTCGAAGAACAACATCCAGGTGCACGGCGGCATGGGATTCACCTGGGCGTTCGACTGCCACCTGTATTACCGGCGGTCAAATGCGCTCGCGCTGGCGCTCGGTTCGCTGTCGGCGTGGGAAAGTCAGCTGATCGAGCGAATGAGCGCCGGTAACGTCGAAACGGCAGCCTAGGGAAAGGGCAGGGACATGGATTTCAAGGATACACCCGAAGAAGCAGCTTTCCGAAAGGAAGTGCGCGTATGGATTGATGCCAACGCGCCGAAGCATCTCGAAGCCGAACTGCGCCGTGCGAATTTCGGCTCGAACGGCGTTGTGAGCGAGGATCCGGTCACGGCTGGAAAGGCGTGGCAGAGGAAGAAGGCCGACGCCGGCTGGGCCTGCCTTCACTGGCCGAAGGAATATGGAGGCGGCGCTCGGACCCCGATCGAACGCGTGATCTGGGGCCAAGAAGAGGGGCCTTATGGCGCCCTGTCCGGTCCGTTCGTCATCGGCCACGGCATGTGCGGCCCAACAGTTATGACTTGGGCAAATGAAGAACAGAAACGGGAACTTCTGCCGCCGCTTGCCAGCGGCGAGGAGATCTGGTGCCAGCTCTTTTCCGAGCCAGCCGGGGGATCCGATCTCGCCGGTTTGCGCACCCGCGCCGTCAGGGCGGACGACGGATCAGGCGACTGGATCATCAATGGCCAGAAGATTTGGACCAGCGGTGCCCAGCATTCGGACTGGGGGCTGCTGATCACGCGGACAGACCCGGATGTGCCCAAGCACAAAGGGCTCACCATGTTTTTCCTCTCGATGAAAACACCGGGCGTGGATGTCCGGCCGATCAAGCAAGCGAATGGCGCGTCGGGTTTCAACGAGGTCTATTTCACGGATGTTCGCATTCCGGATTCCCAGCGTCTTGGCGCTGTGGGTCAGGGTTGGGAAGTGTCGCTGACCACGCTCATGAACGAACGCCTCTCGATCGGATCAGGCATGTCCACCGGCTTTCCGGAACTGTTTCGTTTCTGCATGGAGGCGGAGGTCGACGGGCGCCCGGCCATCGAAGACTCTGCTGTCCGTTCCAGGCTGGCCCAGTTTGCCGTCCGTCAAAGCGGTCTCAAATATACCGGCATGCGGGCCATCACCGCCCTGTCGAAAGGAGAGACTCCCGGTCCGGAAAATTCGATCGGCAAACTGGTGGCAGGCGCGACCATGCAGGATCTGGCCATCTATGCGCTCGACCTTCAGGGACAGGCCGGTGTCCTGTGGGACGAGAACAGCCCCCAGAACGGCCGGTTTCAGGCGATGCTGATGCGCTCGCCTGCAACGCGCATCGAGGGTGGCTCGGATGAAATCCTGCGCAACATCATCGGCGAACGGGTGCTCGGGCTTCCCGGCGACATCCGGGTCGACAAGGGTATTCCGTTCAAGGAGATTCCGACAAGCGGTCAACGCAAGTCATAACCTTTTCACTTGCGGACATTACGGCAGACCTTGCCGGGTTGCGAAGCCTGCAGGAATTCGTTTCAATCCGTTCGTCAGTGCACAATCACTTCAGCTTTGGAAGTAACATCAACCCCGGAATCCGGTTCAGGCAATAACGAGACGCCGCGCTTCGCGAATGGCGCGACCTTCTCGTCGCCTTGGACCTGCTCGTCCGCGAATAATGGAGACGGGTACGCATTGGACCGACTCCGCCCCGGGCACCAAATGTTTGACTCGGGCGGCTTCTGGTGCCAGCTTTGCTAGCGCTAACAAAAAAGAAGAAAATTCGTGGAGGACGGGATGCAAAATCCCCGCAGGGCGTCGCTCGGCAAACGGCCCTGGCGGCCATGTTTCGCAAAAGCAGCTATCGCGAGCCTGCTCATCGCAGTGTCGGGCTGTGCGCAAATAGGGGCGTCAGCGCCTCTGACGGAGGCGCGGGTCGAGGCGGGCACGACCACGGCTGGTCAGGCGACGGCCAATGGCCTTCGCGGGGCAGAGCGCGTGGATTTCATCCTCAAGCGGATGACGGCCGGGGAGAAGCTCGGGCAGCTGAACCAGATGGCGGGCGGTCGCCAGATTGCGCTCAATTCCCGGATCACGGATGCGGAATATGACCGGGTGCGAGCGGGCGGCGTCGGCTCCTACCTGCATGTCGCCGGTGCGGAATTCCTGGGCGGGCTTCAGCGTGTCGCGGTGGAGGAGGGCCGGCATGGCATTCCGCTCCTGTTCGCGATGGATGTCGTGCATGGCTACCGCACGATCTTTCCTGTGCCGCTCGGCATCGCGGCGACATTCGATACTGCCGATGCGGAACGCGCGGCGCGCGTGGCGGCGGTGGAGGCGTCCGGCGCAGGATTGCACTGGACCTTCGCGCCGATGCTGGACATTGCGCGCGACGCCCGTTGGGGGCGTATCGTCGAAGGAGCGGGCGAAGAACCCTTCTTCGGATCGGCGATGGCACGGGCGCAGGTGCGCGGCTACCAGGGTGCAGACCTGACGCGGGCCGACACGATCATCGCCACCGCCAAGCATTTCGGCGCATACGGCGCAGGCACGGGCGGACGCGACTATGACAGCGCCGACATTTCCCAGCGGACGCTGATGGATGTCTATCTTCCGCCGTTCCATGCCGCCGCAGAGGAAGGCGCGGGAAGCTTCATGGTGGCCTTCAACGACATTGGCGGCGTGCCGACGACGGCGAACAAGGCGCTCGTGAACGAGCTGCTCAGGGGCAATTGGGATTATGACGGGCTTGTGGTCAGCGACTGGAACGCCGTGCTCGAGCTGGTCAATCACGGCGTTGCGGAAACGCGCACGGAAGCAGGTGCGCTGGCGCTCCTCGCGAGTGTCGACATGGAGATGACCAGCGGTATCTATGCCGCCGACATGCTGGCCGCAGTGGAGGCCTCGCCCGCGCTGCAGGTGGCGCTGGACGCCTCGGCCCGGCGCGTGCTCATGGCCAAGGAGCGCCTCGGCCTGTTCGATCATCCCTATGCCTATAGCGACCCGGCCCGGGAGGCGGCTGTCATGCTGACGCCGGACCACCGGGCGGCGGCCAGGCGTGTGGCGGAACGTTCGATGGTGCTGCTCCGCAATGATGCGGGGCTGCTGCCGCTCAAGCCGGCCCCGGGCAATGTGGCGGTCATTGGCGCGCTCGCCGGCGATGCGCGCTCCATGATCGGCTCCTGGAAGGCGCAGGGGCGGGAAGAAGACGTGATCACGGTGGTCGACGCGCTGCGCACGCGGCTCGGCGACGCGCGTGTCGTCTATGAGCCTGGAGCGGGCACGCGCGACCCAGCCGATCCGGCGGCGATCGCGCGGGCGGTGGCGGCGGCTGAAGCGGCAGACGTCGTGATCCTTGTGGCGGGCGAGGACCATAATCTTTCGGGCGAGGCGCGCTCGCGCTCCGATATCGGCCTCCCGGCGCCGCAACAGGTTCTGGCCGAAGCCGTTCTGGCGACAGGCAAGCCGGTCGTCACAATCCTGATGACCGGGCGCCCGCTGGACCTTGGCCCGCTGGACCGGGACGGCGCTGCCATCCTTGTGGCCTGGTTTCCCGGAATCGAGGCCGGGCCAGCCGTTGCGAACGTGCTGTTCGGCGACGTGGCGCCGGCGGGGCGTCTGCCCGCATCCTTCCCGCGCCGGACCGGTCAGTCGCCCGCTTTCATCGGGCACTATCCGACGGGACGGCCCGCAGATGAAGACCTGTCGAAGGATAGTGCGCGCTACATGGATATCCCGATCGCCCCAGCCTATGCCTTCGGTCACGGGCTCAGCTATGCGGCGTTCGAATATGGTAATCTGCAGCTGTCGGGCGAGACGCTCTCGCCCGGCGACTCGCTGACGATCAGCGCCGACATCACGAACACGTCGCAAGCCGATGCCGATGAAGTGGTGCAGCTCTATGTACGCGACCCGGTCGCCCAGGTCGCAAGGCCGCAACAGGAGCTGCGCGGCTTCACGCGGGTATCGATTGCAGCGGGGAAGACCAAACGTGTGGCGTTTACGCTGCGGCCCGAGCAGTTCGCCTATTTTGCGCCGTCCGGCCAGTTCGAAGCGGATACGGGACGAATCGATTTCGGCATCGGCGCGGGATCAGCCGACATTCGCCTGACAGGGCATTTCCGCATGACGGCGCCGGTGATCGCAGACGGCCCGGCGGCTGCGCTGGCAACGCCTGTTTCGATTTTGGAGGATTGAATGGAGTGTTTACGGCGCATGTCCGGGGCAATTGCCCTTGCCGGACTGATGGTGACTGCGGGCTGCCAGCCGGCGGAGCCCGACCCGGCTTCGCCACTGCCGCACGCAAGCCTCGCCTATGAACAACCCGAGGGGGCCGGGATCGTGGTTCTCGACGCTGGCCTCGCAACCGAGGTGTTCGCCGAGGGTGCGCAGGTCGAGAAGCTGACGGAGGACCTGTTCGGCTGGTCCGAAGGCCCGGTCTGGATCCGGGACGGCGGATATCTCCTGTTTACGGATGTGCCCGGAAATACGATCCACAAGTGGAGCGAAGATGCCGGTCTGGAAACATTCCTCCAGCCGTCAGGCCTTGTCGGGGAGGATACTGAAGGCGTGTTCCGGGAACCCGGCGCCAACGGCCTGATTCCCGGCGACATGCCTGGCGCGATCCTGTTGGCCGACCATGGCAACCGGGGAATCGCGCGGCTCGACCTCGAGACGAAAGAGAAGACCTTCCTGGCGACACGTTTCGACGGCAAGCGCTTCTCAAGCCCCAATGATCTCGTGCTGGCCGAAGAGGGGGCTATCTACTTTACCGATCCCCCTTATGGCCTCAGGGAATTGGACGCCTCGCCGTTCAGGGAAATGGCTTTCAACGGCGTCTACCTCTGGCGGCCGGATGAAGACGGCGGCTCGGTCCGCGTGATCGATGACAGCCTGACACGGCCAAACGGCATCGTGCGCTCGCCAGATGGCGGAACGCTCTATGTGGCAGTGTCTGATCCGGATGCGGCGCGTGTCTACGCCTATACGCTTGGAGCGGATGGACTCGCCATGAAGCGGCGCGTGTTTGCCGACCTGACAGCGATGGTCGGGCAGGACTATCCGGGCCTGTCGGACGGTATGGCGGTTGACGCCGACGGACGCCTCTATGTGACAGGGCCCGGCGGTGTGCATGTATTCCTGCCGGATGGCACGCCGGTCGCCCGGATTGCGACGGGAACGCCGGTGGCGAACTGTGCATTCGGTGATGACGGTCGCACGCTTTACCTGACATCGGCATCTTTCCTCGCGCGCGTGCGGCTGAAGGCAACCGGTCTCGGCTTCCAGGACTGACGGCCGTGGGGGAGTCTGCCTACGCCCTGGTCATTGTCGCCGCGAGCATCGCAGCGCTTCTGGGACTGATCCTGCGTGCGCGCATTCCGGCCTTCCTCGCCTTGCTTCTCGTCAGTGCAGGCTTTGGCACCGTCTATGGCATGGACCCGGCGGCGATCATTCGCTCGATTCAGACGGGCATGGGCGGCACGCTGGGCTTCGTCGCTGTCGTGGTGGGGCTTGGTGCGATGCTGGGCGCGCTGCTCGAAGTCTCGGGCGGTGTGCGTGCCCTGTCCTCGGGCATGCTGGACGTCTTCGGTGAAAAGCGGGCGCCGCTGGCACTCGGATTTGTCGGGTTTGTGGTTGCAATACCCGTATTCCTCGATGTCGCGCTGATCATTCTCGCGCCGGTGCTCTATGGCCTGACGCGTAGGACCGGTCGCCCGATCGTGGTGTTTGCGATTCCCCTCCTTGCGGGCCTTGCCGTGTCACATGCTTTCATCCCGCCGACGCCGGGTCCGATAGCGGTGGCAGATATTCTCGGCGCGGACCTTGGGCTGGTGATTGCATTCGGGGCGCTCGCAGGACTACCGGCGATGCTGGTGGCCGGGCCCCTGTTCGCCCGCTGGCTGGAGCGGCAACCGACGTTCCAGGGCGGGATTCCGGAGGGGCAGGACGCCGATTCCGTCAGCGGAGGGCTGGGATTCCTGACTGCGCTCGGCATCGTTCTGGTGCCGCTTGTGCTGATCCTTGCGGGGACGCTTGTGAGCTCCCTGGGCAAGGCAGGCATGCTGGAATTGCCGCCGGTCGTTACGCGCTTCGTCATGTTTGCCGGGCATCCGTTCATTGCACTGATGATCGCCTGCGGTCTGGCCTGGGGTATATGCGGGCAAATACACGGCATGCCTGCAAAAACACTTACAGCAGCGATGGTGAAATCGCTGGAGCCTGCAGGTGTCGTCGTGTTGATCACCGGGGCAGGCGGGGCCTTCAAGCAGATCCTCGTGGATTCCGAAGCGGGTGCGGCGCTGGCGGAGACGCTGACGGCCACCGGCATGTCGCCCTTGCTGTTTGGCTTTGCCGTGGCGGCGATCATCCGGGTGGCGCAAGGCTCGGCAACCGTTGCCATGCTGACGGCGGCAGGAATCGCGGCGCCTGTCGTGGAACTGGCCGGGCTCAGTCCGGGCGGCACGGCGCTGATGGTATTGGCGATTGCATCCGGGGCAACTGTGCTCAGCCACGTCAATGACAGCGGATTCTGGCTCGTCAGCCGGTATCTTGGCCTGTCAGAAGCGCAGACACTGCGCAGCTGGACGGTGACAGCAACGTTGGTCGGGCTGGTCGGGCTCGCGACGGCGCTGGTCTTGTCGCTTTTCGTCTAGGATACGCTGGCAAGGGCCGCGAGTGCGAGCCGAAGCTGCTGCTCGGTTGGCAGGGCAATGTCGATGCGGGTGGCATCGTCCGGCCGCTCGAGAGCGTCGATCTGGCTGTCGAGCAGGGCAGGGTCGAAGAAATGATCGCGACGCGCGACGAGCCGTTCTTGCAGCAGGGCAGCCGGTCCGTCGAGGAGGATGTAAGCCGGGGCGAAGCCGAGGCCGACCGCAATCCAGTCGCGCACCACGGCGTTCAGGGCAGAGCAGGAAACAATGCAGGGCTCTCTGCGCATGCGCACGCTTTGGGTGAGCGCAGTAATCCAGTCGCGACGGTCAGCATTGTCCAGCGGCTGGCCGGCGGCCATCTTTGCCGTATTGGCCGCGCTGTGGAAGTCGTCACCTTCGATAAAGGCCCAGCCAAGTCGCGCGGCGAGCGCACGGCCAAGCGTACTCTTGCCGCTGCCGGACACGCCCATCACGATGGCTACCGGGGAGAGTTCGCGTAAAGGCTCAGGCATGTGTTCCGCCTTGAATCGGTTTGCCAGACGAAAGAATAGCCCGGCGACGCGGGGGTGACCATACGCAGGCGGCCATCACCGGACGCATGAAGTTGGCGCGACCGGAATTGAGTCGGCGCATCGACCGATGCCAGCCCCCCTCTCTCCACCCCCTTGTCCAACCCATACGCCGCCTGCGCTATACTGCGCCGCATGAGCCATTCGCCCGACTTGATCCATCACGGCCTCGAACAGGCGCGTTACGCGCTGTGGGCAGTGATCAACATGACCAACGCGCAGCTGCGCCCGCTGACGCTCAAGCGCAGCTTGAAGCGGCGCGCCTCCGGGCGGCTTAAGCAGCTCGAGATCATCGTGCGGCGGTTGCTCACCCTGATGGCGCTGGCGCTCACCCTGCCAGCGGTCCGCCCGCGGACCGGCCTCACCCCTGCCACCCCCGTGCCGCTCCCCGAGGGCACCGAGATTGTCAGCTTCCCGGCCCCGTACCGCTTCGCCCTGTCGGGAAGGGTGCAGCGGGACGTGGACCCCGACGCCTCCGGGCTGTTTCCGGGGTGTGTCCGGGCATCCGGCCCCGTGCCAGCGGCGCCGTTCCTCGCGCGCGTCTCTGCGCTCTACAAGGTGCTGGAAGCGCCTGACGTCTACGCCAAACGGCTCGCGCGAAGCCTTGAACGCCAGCGCAAGCGTGGCGATCCGAAGCCCGTCGCCCTGCCCATGGCATCGGCCTACCGGTTGCGCCCCGAACTCGGCGCCATCGCCACGGCCCTGCCGGGGATGCTGAACGCCGCGCTGGAGACGTGGGACAATTCAAGCTGAGTCCGACAGGCTTGTCAGACCAGTGGCCGGGCATTCTGCGGAGTGCGCGGATGCAGGTGCATGCGCGGTCTCCGGAATTGCGCCTCAGTCCAATACATCTCAGGTCGAACCCCCGCCGATATAGCCGAGCGTGGTGGCGCGGTGGACGGCCTGCGATCGCCCCGAGACACCGAGTTTGCGGCTCGAGTTCGTGATGTGGAACCGCACCGTCGGCTGCGAGATACCGATGATTGTCGCGATCTCGTGGTCTGTCTTGCCGGCCGCTGCCCATTTCAGGCACTGTATCTCGCGGCGTGTCAGTGCAACGGCGAGATCCGTGGGGCTCGCCCGCTTGAAGTCATGATAGGTCGCCATGAGTTTCAGGGTGAGCACGTGCAACTCGGCGGCCCGCGCGTCGAACACGCCGGCCACATCCAGGGTCCGGTCCGGAGTTGCCCAGACGATTGCGCCGATGACGCCGGACGGAAGATGGCAGGGCGATATGATCGCGCCGCCAATATCGAATGCATCCGTATTCATGGTCTCGGCAAGGCCGTCGAGCGCAGCGACATGCCGCCAGCTGCCGATCTGTCCCTTCGAGCAATAGAAGGGCTCGGCGCACGTGCGGGCACCGCGGACGAATCCCGATCTCAGGGCGAAGGCGCGATCCTTCCAATAGGCGAGATCAGGGTCGATCCAGCGGAACAGCGTCTCGGCAAGCGGCTGGCCTTTGGCATCGCACATGGGGTCAGGGCTGCCGATATCGGCGCTGACCGCGATATAGGGCAGGTCCATGGCTTCGCCGATCGCGGCGACGTCGCGCGCGAGGTCCATGACCATCCGGGCGGCATCTCCCGAGCCGTCCTGCTTGTCCGATATATCCGTCAATAAATTCAACCCTATCGTATTGAGCAGGTTGCCTGACCGTGCTTCGTCCTGCCAGTGTCGCCCGCACGCAGCGCATGATACCGGCATCGTGCGAACCTGGAGGCTTAAAATGAATCTCGACCTCACCCCGGAAGATAGTGATTTTCGCGACGAAGTGCGAGCATTCCTCAAGGACAATCTGACCGATGATCTGGCGATTGCCGGGCGATTGGTCACCAGCGTCTTCATCGAACCCGAATTCAGCCTGCCATGGCAGAAGATATTGCACGCGCGCGGCTGGGCGGCGCCGTCCTGGCCGGTCGAGTACGGTGGCACTGGCTGGAGCGAGATGCAGCGCTATATCTTCGCCTCCGAATGCGCCCGCGCCGGCGCGCCGGGCCTCTCGCCGATGGGCCTCAGCATGGTCGGCCCCTGCATCATCGGGCACGGCACGCCCGAACAGAAGGCTTACTACTTGCCGCGCATCCTGTCGGGCGAGGACTATTGGTGCCAGGGCTATTCCGAGCCGGGGTCGGGCTCCGATCTCGCGAGCCTCAGCCTCAAGGCCGTATCCGATGGCGACGATTACATTCTCAACGGCACCAAGATTTGGACAACACATGCGCACCACGCCAATCGCATGTTCTGTCTCGTGCGCACGCGCGTCGAAGGCAAGCTGCAGGAAGGCATCACGTTCGTCCTGCTCGACATGAACCTGCCCGGCATCAAGGTGGATCCGATCATCACCCTCGCTGGCGAGCATGAAGTCAACCAGGTCTTCTTTGACGATGTCCGCGTGCCCAAGGCGGGCCGGCTCGGTGCCGAGAATGACGGCTGGACCGTCGCAAAATACCTGCTCGAATTCGAACGCGGTGGCGGCTCGTCGGCCGGGCTGGAAGTCAATGTGGCGCGCATCCGGGCGCTGGCCGGAAAGAATGGACTGCTGGCAGGTGATCCTGCCTTTGCCCGCGACCTTGCTGCGACCGAGGTCGCCCTCGAGGCGATCAAGATTACCGAGCAGAGGGTCTCGTCCGCGCTGTCGAGCGGGTCCAATCCGGGACCGGCTGCGTCCATGCTGAAGGTCCAGCGCACCGAGATGATGCAGCGGATCGATACGCTCGGCATCGAACTCGGCGGCGCCTATGCCTGTGTCGAGCAGATCGAGGCGCGCCAGCCGGGCGCCAATGTCGACCCCGTCGGCCCGCCCGACTTGCTGACCCTTATGCCACGCTATCTCAACAACCGGGCCGGTTCGATCTATGGCGGCTCGAACGAGGTCCAGCGCAACATCATGGCGAAACTCGTCCTGGGGCTCTGACGCGACCCTGTTACTTCCGATAGCTTGTCCCGGTCGCGCCGATTTCAGTATGTCCCCTCCATTGGACGGGTCCCATCCAGAGGACGCTGCCGGGAGGAGATATTCTATGAAACCCACGCCCCGAATCCGCCGTTATGCCCTGTTGGGCGCTTCCCTCTGCGCGCTGGCGTCGCAGATGCCGACAGTTGCGCAGGAAGCCGAAGAGGCGCCTGCCGCAGACAGCTCGCTCAAGCTCGGTTCCATCGTTGTGACCGCCCAGCGCCGCGAGGAATCGATCAACGATGTCCCGATGAGCATCCAGGCCTTTGGTGAAGACACGCTCGACGCATTGCGCGTGGACAGCGTCGACGACCTGCAGACCGTCGTGCCCAGCTTCTCGGTCTCGCAAAGCTATCAGGGCGTGCCGACCTATACGCTGCGCGGCATCGGATTCAATACGATCAACCTGTCGGCCACATCGACTGTCGGCACCTATGTTGACGAAGTCGCCTATCCCTTTCCCTTCATGAATTCCGGTCCGGTCTTCGATGTCGAGCGCATCGAAGTGCTCAAAGGTCCGCAAGGCACGCTGTTCGGCCGCAACACGACGGCAGGCCTGATCAACATGGTCACCAACAAGCCGTCTGACGAATTCGAGGCGCAGGTATCGGCTGACGTCGGCAATTATGACACCTGGAATCTCGAAGGCATGCTCAACCTGCCGCTGTCCGACAAGGCACAGGCCCGTTTCGCCATTCGCAGCGAGAACAGCGATGAAGGCTGGCAGGAATCGATCACGCGCGGAGAAGATCGCGGCACCAAGGACAAGCTCGGATTTCGCGCCGCGCTGGCCCTCCAGCCGACCGAAAACCTTGACATTGATGTCTCCTATAATGGCTGGCGCAACACGTCGGACACCACTGGTGGACAGGCGATTGGGCTGACGCCCAATACGGATCCGACCTTCACGGTGCCGGGAACAAGTGGCCCTTCGACGACATCTCTCTTCAACGCGGTTGACCCGGTCACGGGCCTCAGCCTTGTGAATTTCATCAATAGCAACTTCCCGACCAGCGCCGAGCAGGCCGACTGGGCACCGAACTATGCCCGCACAACCGACGGTATTGGCATCAACGGTGTCGACGGTCCGCTCGAGGAAGATTCGAAGTTCGACGCCCTGAAGCTTGGTATCCGCTATGGCTTTGACAATGGCCTGAATCTCGTCTCGCTGACCGGATATAACAAGCTTGAGCGTGAAGCGATCCTCGACTGGTCGGGCGCGCCCTTTGCCGTCCTGCTTCAGGACATTGACGGCGAAATCAAGTCGTTCAGCCAGGAGCTCCGTCTGGAAGGTGAGACCGGCAAGGCGAACTGGCTGGTCGGCGCCTATTACGGCAAGGATGAAGCAACCGATTCCAACCGCACATTGCTGCCGGACAACGCCAACTCGAATTTTGTCAGCACCGTTGCCGCGTCACTTGCTGCCTCGCCGCTGAACGTCGATCCGGAAACGGGTGTGCCGTATACCGTGCTCGAGCTGCTCAATTCGTTCCAGACATACTACGATATCGGCGAATTCGAAACCAAGACATGGAGCGTCTTCGCCAATGCCGACTGGCAGCTGACGCCGGAATTCAGCCTGACGACCGGGATTCGCTACACTGACGACCGCCAGGATTATGTCGGCTGCTCGGGGGACGTGAACGGGTCCATGCAGCCGAACGTCAACGTGTTCAACCGCACCTATTTTTCCTTGATCTATGCCACACCACCTGCGGCGCCCCTGCTCGAGAACGGGTGCAACACGTTTGACGTGGCGACCAATTCCTTCGGCGCCGTGACGTCCAGTACCAAGGAAGACAACGTCTCCTGGCGCGTTGTCGGCAACTGGACGCCGCAGGACAATCTCGTCCTGTTTGCATCGGTGACCCAGGGCTACAAGTCCGCTTCGACACCGGTGAACGCGGCCTCGAAATCCGAGCAGAATGCGCCGGCAACCCAGGAAAGCCTGCTCGCCTATGAACTCGGCGTGAAGGCCAGCCTGTTCGACCAGCGCATGCAGGCCAACGCCGCGCTCTTCTATTACGACTACGAGGACAAGCAGCTAGCCGCCTTCTTCCCGGACCCTATCTACAAGGCGCTCTCGCGCCTGCAGAACATTCCGACAGCTGAAGCTTATGGCCTCGACGCCGAAGTTACCTACCTGATTAGCGAGGAGCTGACCGCCGTCGGTGGCCTCACCTTGCTGCACACGGAAATCGGCGACTTCGACACGGTTGACGGTTTCGGCCTACCGGTGAACCGTCAGGGCGACCCCTTCCTCTACAGTCCTGAAACAGTCGCCAGCCTAGCGCTGCTCTATGACCGTCCGATCTCGGCAGACCTTGGAGTCCGCGCCTCGCTTAGCGGACGGTGGCAGAGTGAATCCACCGCCGGCACACCGGACGATCCGCTCTATGACATCGACTCTTATGGCCTGCTCAACGGGTCGATCGGTATCTATTCCCTTGATGACCATTGGGACCTCTCGGTCTGGGGCAAGAACCTGACGGACGAATATTACTGGCAGCAGATCACGTCGAACGCCAACGTCGTCCTGCGGTTTGCCGGCATGCCGCGAACCTATGGTGCCTCTCTCACGTACCGGTACTAGCACCGGCACGCGTTTCCTCCCCTCGGCACCACGGCCGCGATCTGTATTGATCGCGGCCGTTTCTTTTTCAAATGGGCGGCGTCTTGCCGCGCCGGAAGCGGCGCTTCGTGAGTGGCGTCCCAGATCGATCAACGGCAAGTCCGATCCCGGGCCTTGTCAAAGGAAACGATATTGCTAGTACCCATGGGCGGATTGTTTCCACTCGCTGGTCTTCGCGCCTTAGCTGCCACAGGCCTGTGCACCTGAAACACGGGTGACGGGTCAAGAAGAG
Organism: uncultured Alphaproteobacteria bacterium; assembly: GCA_963973995.1. GTDB lineage: Bacteria > Pseudomonadota > Alphaproteobacteria > Caulobacterales > Hyphomonadaceae > Hyphomonas. Next base: position 140,464 of record CAXBCO010000002.1, on the reverse strand, counting down.
ACCGCCTGATTTGCCTCCGTTGATAATGCCTGCATGAGACTTGGCGGATTCCATACCGGGCCGCCAGCAGCGCTTGCGCGGTGGATCAATGCGCCACGCAGCCTGACCGACGGGCCGATCGTGCCTGCGCTCCTGATGTTTTCGATGCCCCTGCTGATGACCAATTTCCTGCATTCGATTGCCGGAACCTGGGCAGCGATATGGGTCAGTCGTGTGCTGGGGGAAGGGGCGCTGGTAGCGGTCGTCAACACCAATGTATTCTTCTTCATGATGATGGGGATGATCATCGGCGTGGGCGCAGCATCCGGCATCGCAATCGCCCAGTCGGTTGGCCGGGGGAATATGCTGCACGTCAAGAAAATCGCGGGATCGTCGCTGGCATTCGCGGCCATCGCGGCGACGCTCATCGCGATTCTGGGCGTCGTGTTTGCGCCCTGGCTCGTCGATGTCATTCGGCTGCCGCAGGCATCGCGCGAATTTGCCATCGTCTTCCTGCGTATGACATGCCTGGTCATGCCTTGCCTGTTCGTCTTCATCTTCCTGATGATGATGCTGCGTGGATGCGGGGATTCGCGAACGCCATTCAGGTACTCTGTTGTCTGGATCGGACTGGCGCTCCTGCTAGGACCGCTTTTCCTCACCGGTTACGGAATCTTCCCGAGGCTCGGCATTGCAGGGATCGCGCTCGGCAACCTGATCGGCGTCGGCGTTGCGCTCATCGCCATGGTGCGACACATCTATCACCGCGACTTGCCTATCGCCCTGCACGGTGAAGAACTGCGTTTCTTGCGTCCGGACCCGGCATTGCTCGCAATGCTGATCAAGCGCGGCCTGCCGATGGGCGCTGAAACGATCATTGTGCAAGGCGCCTATTTTGTCCTCCTCGTCATGGTCAACGCCTACGGCGTCGTCACGGCTGCAGCCTATGCGGGCGCTGCTCAGTTGTGGGGATATGTCCAGATGCCGGCGATGGCGCTGGCGGCCTCCTTGTCGGCGATGGCGGCCCAGAACATTGGTGCAAACCTGTGGCACAGGGTCGATCAGATTGCCCTGCGCGGTTGCCTGCTCAGTTTTGCAATCACCGCTCTGACTGCCATCCTGGTGCTGGCTTTGGGAGACCTGCCGCTCCGCCTGTTCCTGCCGCAAGGCAGTGCCTCTCTCGACATCGCCCACGATATCAATCGCACCGTATTGTGGAGCTGGTCTGTTCTGGCGATCACGGCCGGTCTGCTGTCGATCGTGCGAGCGAACGGCGTGATGATTCCGCCAACCATCGTTTTCGCGTTGACCATGTGGGGCTTCCGCGTGCCCTTCGCCCATTTTTTCGAGCCTTTCCTGGGGCAGGCGTCCATCTGGTGGAGCTTTCCGGTGGGGACGATCTCGTCCGCTTTGCTCGCCCTTCTTTACTACCGCTTTGGAGGCTGGCGCCGGAAGGCATTGCTGATGGATTCGGTCGAAAGCGGGAAACCGTAATGCAGGCGGTTTCCGCCAACCGCCTCTCTCCCCCACCATATCCAACCCATACGCCACCTGCGTTATGCTGCGGTCGCTTCAAAACATTGTGAGACGCCGCCCGTCGGCACTTTTTGTCGCGCAGTTTCTGCTGTTTCGCGAAACGCGGCGGCCGGATCGCACCGGACTGACAGCTCTTTCCTTGTGACCCAGTTACGATTTTCCCATGCATGCCAGACGCTGGTTTACGTCATCGGGCGGCGTTTCACGCATTCATCACGGTCACTCAATTTAACTCTATGCAAATAGATTAATCGATCTTACACTTGCCTGAAATCCGGGCGGAGACTCAGGATCGAAAATAATCGGGAGGATTTAGGACAATGAGAAAAGCATCCATGCTGGCGGCCGTCAGCGCGTTCGCAATCGCTGCAAGCGGTCAGGGTTTTGCCCAGGTTCAAGAGGAACCGGACGGCGTTCGAAAACTGGATCGGGTTACCGTAACGGCCGTCAAGCGCGAACAGGATCTGAATGATGTGCCTGTGGCGGTCACAGCCTTCACGGCAGATCTTCGTGAGGAACTGGGGCTCGACAGCCTCTCGGACTTCGCGCGTTTCACGCCTAGCCTGGCTTTCTCAGCCGGTGATGACCGGGTCTTCATTCGCGGCGTCGGCCGTCAGACCAACACGAACGGATCCGATCCTGGCGTCGCAACCTATGCCGACGGCATTTACGATTCATCGACAACGGCGGTGTCCAAGAGCGATTTCTTCGTTGAGCGCGTCGAAGTGCTCCGTGGACCTCAGGGCACGCTCTATGGCCGTAACTCCATTGGCGGCGCGATCAATGTCCTTTCCAAGCGCCCGACGGATACATTCGAGGGAGAGGCGCGGCTCTCCATCGGGAATTTTGAAACCTCGGAAGTGCAGGCGAGCGTCGCCGGTCCGATGGCCAAGGGCCTGCGCGGCAAGCTCGCCGGTTCTTATCGGAACCAGGACGAGGGCTACTTTGACAATGTCGCGGGCGGGCCCTCTGAAGCTGGCGCCGGTGAATACGCCTATTTCGAAGCCCAGCTCGACGTCGATCTCTCGGAGAATTTCTCGCTTTGGCTGAAGGCCGACACACAAAACGGACGGTTCAATAACCGGACGACAAACAGCGCCAGCCCCTACGACCTGGCACCCATCCCGGCAGGGTTCCTCACGCCCGGGCCGGCATTCGGCTACTTTCAGCCCGGCTTCACGCAGGAAGGCACCGCCACCAGCAATCCCGGCGTGAACGATATCCGGAAATTCAGCGTCGATACGCCGACGACGTCCAAGCTGGACGACAATTACGGTTTGTCTGCCGTAGCAACATGGAACCTCGACAATATCGACATCAAGTATCTCGGGGGCTACCGGACCTACTTCTACGATTCGTTCCGTGACGATGACGGCACGAGCATGCTCTCATACACATTCCCGCTGGATGCCGCCTCTCCGGCAGCCGGGGAAGTTCTGCTGGGTGGGCCAAACTGCCGGTGGTATCTGGAAAATGTCGGTCCGGTCTGCGCCGCGGCGACAGTCTTTCCCCAACGCACCTTCGAATACAGTGAAGACAAGTCGTTCTTCAGTCATGAACTGACGGCCCAGTCGTCGGATGACTCAGATTTCTGGTGGATCGTCGGCGCCTATATGTATGACGAAGATTTCCGGCAGGAATCCCATTTCGGTAACAAGGCGCAGCCGGAAATCTCCGCTCCATTGGCCGCAGCGCCTAATCCGAGTGGCGATTTCGTGACGGCGATCTCCGACATGGAAACAACGTCCTATGCCTTGTTCGGACAAGCGGACTACGCCCTGACAGACACCGTCACGCTGACAGGCGGTTTGCGCTACTCGATGGACAAGAAGTCTGGCAGCGAATGGCTCCGGATTATCTCCTACGGCATCATACCAGGCTTTACGATCGGCGGGTCTGGCGCCGCGACTCCGGCACTTGATCTGACAGCTGCGTCGGTGTCTTACGCGTCCGCTGCCGGTGTTGCGAGCGCGGTCACCATCGATCCCGCGACCGGGCTTGCGACGCGTGATCTCGAGAATGAATGGAATGCACTGTCAGGTGTGGCCGGGATCCAATGGCAACCGAACGACGATACAAACTATTTCCTTCGCTATAGCCGCGGCTATAAATCAGGTGGTTTCAACGCTGGCGGAATCAGTCAGTTCCCCCAGACGGGCGAAGAGCTGCTGGATGCATTTGAAATTGGCGCCAAGAAGTCTTTCGGAGGCAATCTGCAGGTGAACGCCACGGCGTATCACTATTCCTATGATGGCCTGCAGGTTCCGCTCGACGTTGAGGAAAACGGCGTGCGTCTGACCCGGTTCTTCAACCTCGCCGACTCGAGCGCGCAGGGTTTTGAACTCGAAACGGTCTGGAGCCCGACCGACGCGCTGCGTGTCATGTTTAGCTATGCGTACAACGACTCGGAAGTTGAGGATGGGTGCTGCTTCGTGGACGTCGCTGATCCGTTCGCTCTCCAGCCGGATGCGAATCCTGTGGGACAGTCCGATGCGAGCGGAAACCAGTACCAAAGTCTCGAGGGCCAGATGCTGCCGCGAACGGTGCCGAACAAGTTCGGCCTGAACGTCAGCTATGACATCCCGCTCGGCGAAAATGGCGACCTGACCTTGTCAGGCAACTATTCCTGGCTCGATGACACGTATCATGGCGTCTTCAATCGGTCCTACACACAAACCCCGTCGTCCGACCAGGTTGACCTGATTGGTGTCTGGACCAGTAGCGAAGAGGCCTATCGCGTCGTCGGGTATGTCAAGAACCTGTTTGACGAACAAGGCTTCGATGGATCGACGGGCACAGCGAGCTATGTGCCGTTCGGTGTGTCGCAGACATATTACCTCACTGCGCCGAGAACGTTTGGTGTCCAGCTTCAGATGCATTTCTGAACGTCGGCCGTATGACGCAATCAGTGCAGGCGAAGACAGGCAAGCTCCCGTGGACGACAAAGCTCGTCTACGGGCTGGGGACCGTCGCTTTCGGGATCAAGGATAACGGCTTCAACGCCCTGTTGATGATCTACTACAATCAGGTCGTCGGTCTTCCGGCGGCCTGGGTAGGGGCGGCGATCATGCTTGCCATGGCTGCGGATGCTGCGCTCGATCCGGTCATTGGCCAATGGTCAGACAGTTTGCGGACGAAATGGGGACGGCGCCATCCGTTCATGTATGCGGCTGTCATTCCCGTCGCCATTTTCTACTTCATGCTGTGGCAGCCCCCGGTCGGGGCTACCGACGGGATGTTGTTTGCCTATCTCCTGCTGATGACCAGCGCGACGCGTATCGTCATTGGAGTCTACGAGATTCCGTCCACAGCGCTCCTCGCCGAATTCACCAAAGACTATCACGAGCGCACGGAACTCGTTGCGTACCGGTTCTTCTTCGGTGTCGTTGGCGGGATATTGATGGGCATCTTCGTTTTTACCGTCATCTTCTCTAATGACCCTGCGAGTCCGGGCGGCATTCTGGATGCCTCAGGATATCTTGAGTACGCTGCGATCGCGGCCCCCCTGATGGCGTTGGCAATCTTCGTGTCGACAATCGGCACGCATGGCCGGATTTCTTCGCTGGTTGAGCCACCCCCCGTCGTGCGTCAGAACTTCTGGCGCACGGTCAAGGAAATGGCGTCGACACTATTTGATCGCACCAATGCCCCGATCCTTGTCGGCAGCATATTCGGTTCGATGGCGGGCGGCCTGAACGCTGCTCTGACGATTTACATGCAGACATATTTCTGGGAACTGACGGCCGACATGATTGCCCTGTTGGCGGCAAGCGGCCTCCTGGGTGTCGCGCTCGCTTTCGTCGTCGTGCTGCCTGTTTCGAAAATGTTTGGCAAAAAGCGGACCACGCTAGCGCTGTATACCGTTACGCTTGTTGGCGTCGTGGCGCCTGTTATCCTGCGACTGGTGGGACTGTTTCCCGACAATGGAAGTCCTGTACTCGTGCCGATTCTCTTCGCCTTCATGACGGTTGTGGCGATGGCTGTCGTCACGGCTTCCATTCTGGTCGCCTCAATGGTGGCAGACGTGACAGACCAGATATTGCTCAAGACCGGACGCCAGTCCGAGGGCCTGATTTTTTCGGCGACCACATTCGTTGGAAAGACGGTTTCAGGCATGGGAGTCCTGGTGTCTGGTCTTATCCTGACGCTTGTTGGCTTTCCCGAGGGCGCCAAACCGGGGGCGGTAGATATCGCCATTGTTCACGATCTCGCATTCTGGTTCGCTCTGGCGACGCTGGTCTTTACGAGCATCGCCCTGGTCATAATGAGCTTTTACCCCGTCACCGAAGATGATCATCGGAACGCGGTAGAGGAGATCGCACGGCAACGGGCTGCAGAGAGTTGACTCAGAAAATATGACCATGATCACGAAATCCGTCTATATTTCAGCAGCTTGAGGGGGCCTCAAACACATATTGCTCCAGTATATTGATCGGAAGGTCAGGTAATCTAACTTTCCACTTATTATCAGGCGCGCGGCGGGATGAGGTCGTGCTAAGAGAAACACAATGGTCAAACGCCCCAAACCAAAAACAACTACGCCCGCTGGAAGTGGGGATGATGCACAGGTTGCGGAAATCAAGTATCCGCGCCGGACGGAGCGTCGAAAACGCACCAGAGCGAAAATCCTGAAAGTCGCTGCGCAGCAATTCAGCGACGGCGGATACGGCCCCACGACAATGCAGTCTATCGCCGATGAGGCGGATATTCACGTCACGACATTGTTCATGCACTTCAATAGCAAGAGTGATCTTGCGCTGAGCATTGTAACGACTGCTGCGGACGAACTGCGTGGGCGAGCCGCGAATGCGAGGGGCGAAGTCGGCTTTTTCGAGTATTTCCGGCGCGAGGTCCGTACGCTGGTCGACGCTCTGAAATCCTCTGCGCAGCCGGGTTTGATGTTCTGGAATACCCAGCGAGGCGATAACGAACTTGCCTTTGCCTGGACGGCGTTCGAGCGGGAGCAAAGAAATATCTACGCGGAATTCATTGCTTCGGAATATGGAATCGATCGTGCGAACGATTACCGGCCAGACCTGATCGTTTCGCTCGTGCTTTCGAGCATCATTCTGGCACACAAGAAATGGAGCCGCGCTCCGGGAAAACTTAGCCTCGAGGCAGAAGTCGACGCGTGCCTTCAGATCGCCGAAACCGCAGCGCGGAAAATGCTGTCATTGGACACTAGTGAATAGATTCGGTCAGGCGCGTGGAGTTGCTTCAGCTTATTCCAATATTTAGGATTGCGACGGCATGAACCATCGTGAAACAAGTGCTCGGATCATGTTGGGTGAAGCGCGATGACGGAAATTCCCTACAAGGCACCGGCCCTCGAAAAAGGGCTGGATATACTGGAAAGCCTTGCCGGCGTTCGGGTGCCACAGTCGATTTCCGATATAGCCCGCAACCTTGGGCGGTCGCGCAGCGAGATTTATCGAATGGTGGTGGTGCTCGAGGCGCGGGGATATGTCGAGCGTACGGAAGATCCGGAAAAGCTGCAATTGTCCAATCGGCTGTTCGAGATCGGGATGCGGTCGCCGCCCAAGATGAATCTCCATGATGCCGCACTTCCGGAAATGTCGGCACTTGCATCAAGCATGATGCAATCGATTCAGCTTGCCGTCGTAAGTTCCGATCAGATTGTTGTCATCGCTCGCACTGAGAGCCCCGACGATGTCGGGTTCAGTGTGCGGCTCGGTCATCGACGTTCGATCATGAAATCTGCGTCCGGTCTGGTCCTGTTCGCCTTTGCGTCACCACTACAAAAAGCAAAGATTCTAAGAGACCTGAAAACTGGTGGTGCCGAAGCTGCGGATATCAACGCTTTGGAAGCGCAGACTGACGAGATTCGGCGCCTCGGATTTGTTTGCATGCCATCGAGAATGGTCGATGGTGTTACTGATATTGGTGCGCCAATATTTGATTCAGCCGGGACCGGCGCAGTTGCAAGTTTGACGGTGCCGTTCGTGGTGACTCGCCGCGCGGGCGTGACGGTTGAAGAAGCGCCGCATCTGGTTGCCGAATCAGCGTTGAAAATATCCGCGACGCTGGGCTATGCGGGGCAGGGGGCGACCTAGTCGAGGTGGAAGACTTCTTCCATCGGCACCCACCATTCGCCTTCATCGGCCGACTCTAGCGGTGTCTGGCACGGGTCAGTCAAAGCCCACCATTTGCGGGTGTCGGCGTCCTCGCCCATTCGCTTCATATCCGCATCAAGATCATCGCCGTAGTACTCGTAAATGCCGACGAGCAGGTTTTCCGGCTCTCGCAGGAATATGCTGTAATTGCGAATATTACAGGCGGAGATCTGGTCCAGAATGGTAGGCCAGGCGTTCGCATGCAGCTGCTTGTACTCTTCGACCTTCTCGGCGTTGAGCCGGATCATCCACGCTTTTCGTTCCATGCCGTTCTCCTGACCAACCCGTCATCTCGTCGCCAATCGTTGAAGCTCCCGGCGGCGAATGAGTCCATCCATTCTGCTGCGGATCGTTTATATGCGAACTAAGAACTTGCATATGAAACACTCAGTATGTAATTAACGGACATGGAGTTGCTCGTCTAGAGGCAACTCACGGGAGGAAAAGAATGAGACCTGGAGCGTGCGCATTTTGTGCGGGTGGCGCCAATCGCCCGGATTCCCGCAGCGGTGAATACCGTGGCGGCTAAGAAGACAAAGTATTCAGCTACAGCGGAAAGTCTCAGCTCGCACGAAGCGCCGGAATGGTTTCGCGATGCGAAATTCGGCATATTCATTCACTGGGGGCCTTATTCGATCCCGGCCTTCGCGCCCAAGCATTCGCAAATCGACGAATTGGACGCATCCGATGAGCGTCACGGATTTGCCAACACGCCTTATGCCGCATGGTATCAGAACACGATGCTGTTCGAAGAAAGTCCGACAGCGGCCTATCACCGGGAGACGTTTGGCGAAGATTATTCCTATGACCATTTCGGTCAGGCCTTCAATGACGCGCTGGACGCCTGGGACCCGGTATCCTGGGCACGCCTCTTCAAGAGTTCGGGGGCGCGATATGTGGTTCTCGTCACGAAGCACCATGATGGATTTGCCCTCTGGCCAAGTGACGTGCCAAATCCCAACAAGCCGGGCTGGCACACTACGCGCGATGTCGTTGGCGAACTGGCCGCGGCCGTGCGCGCCGAAGGGCTTAAATTCGGCGTCTACTATTCAGGAGGAGTCGACTGGACCTTCAAACACAAGCGCATTGAGAGCTTTGTCGACTTCATGACCAGCATGCCAGGAGACGCCGAGGGCTATTCGGCCTATGCCAATGCGCAATATGAGGAGCTGATCGAACGCTACCAGCCAGATTATCTATGGAATGATATTGCCTATCCACACGCTCAGGATTCGTTCGATATCATTGCCAAATATTACAACACCGTCCCGGATGGATTGACGAACGACCGCTGGATCACACCAGATGGCCAGCTTCCCGAAGGCGCATTCGACAAGCCGGAAGGCCTGACGGGCTTGCTGCCGCCCATGCCCCAGGTCTGGGATACGCGCACGCCTGAATACGGGATGTTCGACCGCATTCTGCCGTTCCTCTGGGAATCGACGCGCGGGATGGGCCATTCATTTGCCTATAACCGGAACGAGACAGACGAGGACTATATCAGCCGCGATGGCATCGTTGCCATGCTGGCCCGGTCTGCTTGTTTCAACGGAAATGTCCTGCTGAACGTTGGCCCGCGCGGCGACACGATCATTCCACCAGGACAGGCGTGCCGGCTCGAAGCCGTGGGCGAGTGGCTGGGGGTTGCCGGTGTTGCGGTCCAGGATACGCGATCGGTCCAACTGGCAGAGCGTGATGTCGACGGGATCGCAATCGGCGCGACACAAAACGGCAGTAATTTGTACATCCATCTCTTCGGTGTGCCGACAGGGAAGTCGATCACGGTGGAGCTGCCTGATGGGGTGAGCGATGTCATTGCGGCGCGGCAGCTTGGCGGCGACCTCACCGAATGGTCGGTGGACGATGGGAAATTGACGGCAACGGTGCCTGCGTGGGCTGACAGCGCGGTGCAGGTCCTCGCGTTGGAGCTGCCGGCATGATCGTTGGTCTTGATGCGCGCGATATCCGGTTTCCCACGTCCCGGCATAGTCACGGATCGGATGCGATGAATCCTGATCCGGACTATTCGTGCGCCTATGTCAGCCTGCTGATGAGCGGCGGTGAGCAAAGCGGGAACGGCCTGACCTTCACGATCGGACGGGGGAACGATTTGTGCGTCGCGGCGATCAAAGGCCTCGGCCAGAATCTGATTGGCCGCAGTCTCGACGAATTTGAGGAAGACCTCGGTCTCGTTTCGCGCCTTCTGCTCAATGACAGCCAGTATCGATGGCTCGGGCCGGAAAAAGGTGTGGTTCACCTCGCCGCCGCCGCGATTATCAATGCGGTCTGGGACGCCCTCGCAAAACGCGCCGGAAAGCCGCTGTGGCGATATGTCAGCGACATGTCCCCGGAGCGTATCGTCTCGGCCGTCGATTTCCGGCATGTCAGCGACTACCTGTCGCAGGAGGCGGCGTTGGCCCGCCTGACCGAGCAGGCGGCTGGGAAAGTAGCCCGCATTGAACAATTGATACGCGATGGATACCCGGCCTATACGACATCTGCCGGCTGGATCGGATATACTGACGCCGAGATCGTGCGTCGCCTGAAGGCGGCTTATGCTGGGGGCTGGCGCCACTTCAAGATCAAGGTCGGCGGTGATCTCGCGGGCGATCTGAGACGCTGTAAGCTGTTCCGCGACACGCTCGGTCACGACGTTCGCCTGAGTGTCGACGCCAACCAGGTATGGGATGTGGCTGATGCCGTAAAGGCGATTAAGGCAATGGCGGAGTACGACATTTACTGGGTCGAAGAGCCCACAAGCCCGGATGACATTCTGGGACACAAGGCAATTGCTGAGCAGGTCGCCCCGATCCTGCTCGCGACCGGGGAGCACGCGCACAATCGAGTCATGTTCAAACAATTCCTGCAGGCCGAAGCGATCGGATTTTGTCAGATTGATGCGTGCAGGCTGGCAGGTGTGAATGAAGTCATCGCTGTTATGCTGATGGCCGACAAGGCCGGAATCCCTGTCTGCCCCCATGCGGGCGGGGTTGGGTTATGCGAATATGTCCAGCACCTCTCGATGATCGACTTTGTGGCTATATCGGGGACGATGGAAGGGCGCGTCATCGAGCACGCTGCTCATCTTCACCAGCATTTCCGCAATCCGATCGAGATCCAGCAAGGCCGCTACATGGCCCCGACGGCGCCGGGCTATTCGGTCGACTTGTGGCCCGATAGCATGGCCGACCATGAGTATCCGACCGGTAAGGAATGGGCAAAGGTGGCTGCGATATGAGTGTTCCCAATAAGACCGGCGCGAACGACAGGCCAGTGACCTACACCGCGTCTGCAGACAGCCTGCAGCAGCATCGCGTTCCGGGCTGGTTCCGTGACGCGAAATTCGGCATATTCATCCACTGGGGGCCCTATTCGATCCCGGCCTTCGCGCCGCATCACGCGCAGATAGGTGATGTATCCGGATCGGGCGCCACGCAGACGTTCGCGGATGTGCCCTATGCGGAGTGGTATCTCAACACGATGAAATTCGAGGATGGCGCCACGGCGGCATTCCACCGCGAAACCTATGGCGAAGATTATTCCTATGACCGGTTCGGCGAGGCATTCAACGCATCTCTGGAAAACTGGGATCCTGTCGTTTGGGCGAAACTCTTCAAGCGTTCCGGGGCGCGCTATGTCGTGCTTGTCACCAAGCACCATGACGGGTTCCTCCTGTGGCCGAGCGCCACGCCCAATCCCCACAAGACCAACTGGGGCACCAAGCGGGATGTCGTGGGTGAACTTGCAGCGGCAGCGCGGGCCGAAGGCCTGAAGTTCGGAGTCTACTATTCCGGGGGTATCGATTGGACGTTCAAGGATGCGCGGATCGACTCGTTCGCAGACCTCATGGCCATGCCGGGCGCGGCGGAGGGATATATCGATTATGCCAATGCGCACTATAATGAATTGATTGAGCGCTATGAGCCGGATTACCTATGGAACGATATTGGCTATCCGAGCCAGCAGGCTTCCTTCGACATTCTCGCAAAATACTACAATACGGTGCCTGACGGTTTGACTAATGACCGCTGGATGGCTCCGGACGGTGAGTTTTCGGCCGAGGCGTTCGAGAAACCGGACGGCCTGACGGGTATCATCCCGCCCAAGCCACCCGTCTGGGATGCCCGCACACCGGAATACGGCATGTTCGACAGAATCCTGCCATTCCAGTGGGAGACTACGCGTGGCCTGGGGCACTCATTCGCATTCAATCGAGCAGAAACAGATTCCGATTATCTCTCCCCAAGTGAGATCGCGACGATGCTGGCGAGTGCGTCCTGCTTCAATGGAAACTTGCTGCTCAATGTCGGGCCACGCGGGGACGCGCAGATTGATCCGGCGCAGGCGGCCCGTCTCGAAGCAACCGGAGACTGGCTCTCGAAAACGGGGCCGGCTATCCAGGACACGCGCGCTGTCGCTCTGCCTCAGACCAGCATCGGCAGCATCAATATCGGTGCAACCCGAACACCCGATGCGCTCTATATCCATATTCTGGGCAAGCCATCCACCGGCACGCTGGAAGTCGAGCTGCCCGCTGATGTGGGCGCGATCGAAACCCTGCGCCAGATCGGCGGGGAGGTCTCTGGCTGGTCGTGCGACAAGAACACGCTCCGTGTCGATGTCAGCGCCTGGGCTGATGACGCCGTACAGATTCTCGAACTGGGACTCTCCTGTCCGGAACCTGAAGTATGAATCAGTCCGCCTCTCTGAACTTGCCAGCTTACGGTTTCGGTGCGGCCGGACTGGGCAACTTGTATACGGCGATTTCCGATGAGGAGGCGCAGGCAACGCTTGAAGCCGCGAACGAGGCGCAGCTGAACCTGTTTGATACGGCGCCCTATTATGGGCATGGACTGAGCGAACAGCGGATTGGCGCTTATTTGGCTTCGTCGGAATCTCGGCCTGTGATTTCCACCAAAGTGGGGCGGAGGCTGGAGCCGGCCGGACGGGCAGACATCCCGGACAATGGTTTTGAATCCCCTGCACCGTTCATTCCAAAGTTCGACTATTCGGCGAGGGGGATCAGGGAGGCTTTCGCAGGCAGCCAGCAGCGGCTTGGTGTCGAGGCCGTTGACATTCTACTGCTCCATGACATTGGCGAGATGGTGCATGGGCGCGCCCATGAGGGCATTCTGGCGCAAGCTTTAGAGGAAGCGCTGCCTGAGATGGCGGCGATGAAGGCCGAAGCGAAAACCAAGTGGATGGGTCTTGGCGTCAATGAGATTGACGTGTGTCGGCAGGTGCTCGAGCATGTAGATCTCGACGTCCTGCTGATTGCAGGGCGCTACACGTTGCTGGAGCACGCCGAGTCCCTTTCATTCCTCGGCGAATGTCACCGCCGTGGCGTAAAGGTTATTATCGGTGGCGCATTCAATTCCGGCCTGCTCGCCTCGACGGGCGAAGAACCGCTCTATTATGATTACGTTGAGGCGCCCCCATGGGCGGTTGAGCGAGCAGGGCAGCTCCGCGCAGTTTGCGAGACTTTCAATACGCCCCTGCCAGCTGTGGCACTTCAATTTTGCGGTTCGCATCCGGCGGTTGCAAGCGTCATTCCCGGCGCCAAATCCGCTGCGCAGGTCCGGCAGATTGCTGGCTGGACGCAGATGGAGATTGACCCAGGCATATGGGAAGCGCTCAAGGATCGCGATCTGATTTCACGCGATGCACCGGTGTGCTGATGGAGAAGCTGGATGCACATATGCATGTTTGGCAGCTCCATCGGGGAGACTATGATTGGCTTACGCCTGATCTCGGCACCATCTATCGCGACTTTGAAATCGATGATGTCTGGAACGAAGCCGCTGATGCGGGCGTATCGCGGACCATCCTTGTCCAGGCCGCCGCCAGTGCCGTCGAAACCGATTACCTGCTTGGCTTGGCCACGACGGACCAGCGTGTCGCCGGGGTCGTCGGCTGGGTTGATTTCGAGGCACCCGATGCCGCAGCCCAAATCGCCCGACGGGCAAAGGACAAGCGCATCGTCGGCCTTCGCCCGATGATTGCAGACATTCCGGATCCACACTGGATTCTTGGGGATGAATTCACTTCAGCCCTTGAAGCCATGCTGGTGAATGGTCTCGTTTTCGATGCGCATGCACGTCCGGACCTGGTGAATGTGATGACATCACTCGCCACGCGGTACCCGGACCTTCAGATCGTCCTCAATCATGGCGGCAAGCCGCCGATTGCGTCACGCCAGCTTGATGCGTGGCGGCGGGATATTTCGACATTGGCCCGCCAGAAAAACGTGGCGTGCAAATTGTCAGGCCTTCTGACCGAGGCCGGTCCGTATTCTGACGACGTAGGCATCGGTGAAATAGTGGAGCATCTTGCGGATTGTTTTGGTCCGAACCGTCTTCTGTGGGGGAGTGACTGGCCGGTCCTGAATATGGCGGGATCGTATTCGAAATGGGCGAGCCAGAGCGAGCGCCTGATCGGCAAACACCTTCCTGGTCATGAGCGCGCGATCTGGGCAGGCAATGCTGAACGAATTTATTTGGATAGAACGGGAGTTTGAGGTGGGTAGGCTCGAAGGAAAAACAGCACTGGTGACGGCCGCAGGCGCCGGAATTGGACGTGCCGCTGCAGAAGCATTTGCGCGTGAAGGCGCAAGCGTAATTGCAACGGATATTGATCCGGGCGCGCTGGAGACCCTTCAGCAGACGGCTCGCATCTCGACGGAAATCCTGGACGTGACAGACCGGGACGCGATTGCGGCGCTCTGCGCACGCCACACAGGTCTCGACATTTTGTTCAATGTGGCCGGGTGGGTTCATCATGGGACTATTGAAACCTGCGAACGTGCCGACTGGGATCGGTCGCTTCTGATCAACCTGACATCGATGTATGAATTGTCCCGCGCTGTATTGCCGAACATGGTAAAAAAGGGTGGCGGTGTCATCCTGAACATGAGTTCCGTTGCGTCCAGCGTGACCGGCGCGCCCAATCGCTTCGCATATGGCGCGTCGAAGGCCGGCGTTATCGGGCTGACCAAGGCAATTGCGGCAGACTATGTGGACAAAAATATCCGCTGCAACGCGATTTGTCCGGGAACGGTGGATACTCCGTCTCTGCATGGTCGGATGGCAGCGCAGGGAGATTACGAAAAGGCACGACAGATGTTCGTGGCGCGCCAGCCGATGGGGCGCCTCGGAACGGCTGAGGAAGTCGCAAGCCTGGCGCTGTATCTTGTCTCTGACGAAGCGTCTTTCACCACTGGGGCAATTCATGTCGTTGACGGCGGCTGGACAAATTAGGAGTTGAAGAGATGAGGCTTGTAAGGGTCGGTCCGCGCGGTCGGGAAAAGCCCGGCGTTCTGGATGCAAATGGAGACATCCGTGATGTCAGCGAGCTTGTGGATGACTGGGACGGTCTTGCCATGTCAGACGCTGTGCTTGCGCAGCTTCGACGGCTTGACCTCACAACCCTGCCGCATCTGGATCCGAAAGCTCGAATCGGACCCTGCGTCGCAGACGTCGGCAAGTTCATCTGTATCGGTCTGAACTATGCTGATCACGCAGCAGAAACCGGGGCCGACGTGCCTGAAGAGCCCGTAGTGTTCTTCAAGGCCACCAGCGCGATCTGTGGTCCGAATGACAATTTGGAGATACCGCGTCGTTCCCGGAAAACCGATTGGGAAGTTGAACTCGGTATCGTCATAGGGAAGCAGGCGAAGTACATTTCCGAAGATGAGGCGCTGGACCATATTGCAGGGTACTGCATTGTTCACGACGTCTCCGAGCGGGCCTTCCAACTTGAAGGCACCGGCCAATGGGTCAAAGGCAAAAGCGCCGACACATTTGGTCCGATCGGCCCCTGGCTCGTTACGCGCGACGAAATCAAAGACCCGCAAAACCTGACAATGTGGCTCGATGTCAATGGTGAGGCGATGCAGCGAGGCGCGACCTCGACGATGGTCTTTGGCGTCGCCCATCTCGTGAGTTACCTGTCGAAGTACATGAGCCTACAACCGGGCGACGTGATTTCTACCGGTACGCCGCCCGGCGTCGGGCTCTCCATGACGCCGCCGCGTTTCCTGCGTTCCGGCGACGTCGTGACGCTTGGCATTGATGGGCTGGGGCAACAGAGACAAGTCTGCGTTGATGCCTGACATATATGGTCATGCGCGTCGGGCATGAACCTGCAGGGTAGCGCATTGCCCTGTGGGAAGTGAGCCATCATTCACCCCGAAATGTGTCGGCGCAGCGGGCGGCAACATTTCTCTTGTAGACAGGTGGCGGCGCGTCCGCATGCTGCTGTGGTTGCTTCGAATTGGCCCAAATGCGCTGGATGAAATGCGGCAATGAGAGCCCGGTATTAGCCTGATGAGGCAGGCGGGTGCAGTTTCCCTCGCAATCGGAATTTTGCGTTGACCTTGGTGCGCGCTGGGCCATTATGATTAATGCAAGGTTAGCCAGAGGGGGATTTCCGGTGACCACATGCGGACGAAATTTGGGACGATTCAAAAATGGACTGGCGACGCTCGGACTATTGTTCGCGCTTGCTGCGCCTGTCCATGCTGCGCCGTCCACGGCAGGCTGCCTTGATTTAGCGGCGCCTGAATCGAAAATCAGCCTGCAATGTGAGACGGTCGCCGCGAGTCCTGGCCTGAAGGGCTATGAGGCGGGAATCGCTGCATTCAATGCAGCCCGGGCTTATCTCGGCCAAGCATCCGGCACGAGTAATTCCTCCAGCCAGTTCGTCAAAGCGGCCGAATTGATGAACACTTCGTTCAACCGGCTGTCGGATGCCGCGCTGATGAGTTCTGACCGCGGGACACTTGGGTTCAGCAAGAGGGAATGGAGAAAGTGGCAGAAGGCACCGCTTACGGGCTTCCGCTATGATCGGTCATTGGCCTATGCCAGCGCATTGGAGGGGTTGGCCAATACGGTGCCTTTCGTTGCAACGACCATGTGTTCGAGCAAGCCAGATTGCCTGAGCAAGGCGCTCGCACGGTTGTCAGATGAAGAAGTTGCGGCGCCATTTGCGCCGCGTGGGTCGTCACAAGGCGACTGGCGCTACAACGAGTTCTATTATCGGCGTGGCGCCCTTCATCAGGCCCGTGGCCAGTTGGCGGATACGGATATTGCGATCGATAATTACAATAAGGTCCTGGCTAGCCGCCGCTCCGAACGCAAAGCAGAAGCCGCACAAGCAGTTGAAACGCTGGCGCTGGCAGTGGCCGACGAAAATCGCGTGCGGGGCGGGATGTCTCTCAGCCAGGCTATCAAGTATTATTCCGTCGCGCTGGGCGCCAGGCCCGATAGCGGGCGGGCACAAGAAGGCTTGGGCCAGTCCTATTTGCAGCTTTGCCGCGAGGGGACCACGACGCCGGCCCAGCGCGTAACCGATTGCCTGTCCGCGCGGACTGCGTTCGAGGCCGCCAAGGGGCTTGCTGGCGCCGATCAGACTTTGGTCCTGTTGGGCCTCGGGGAGTCGCTCTCGGTCGCGGCCGCTGAGCTTGCCAAGGTGAACCCGGGCGACGGGAACATTCTGCTTTATAAACAGGGGTCCGTTGACGCCTACGCACAGGCCGCGAGTGGCAGCGGCGGAAATGCGAAGGCCCAGCTCTCGCTCGCGAATGCGCTGAAGGCGACCCAGCCGGACCGCGCGAGTGAGGCTTACAGGCAATATGTTGCGATGGAACTGGCCTATCCGGACTGGATTGCCGCAGACTGGCAATCGCCCGTAGGGCCGTTGTTCCAACAGAAGGTGAATGCGGTTTCCGACATCGACGATCGGCGCAGCGTCGCAGGCGCCATCATGGCCCTTTACGAAATCCGGTCAGCATCCAACGGGTTGCGCAAGGATGTTTCCCTCAGCCTTCTCAATGCGGCACTGGCCGCCCAGCCTTCGCTGATCGAGGCTTCGCTGAAAGTGGGTCGGCTGCATCTTATGCCACCAACAAACCCGACAGCGGCCAATGCAGCATTCTTGAGCGTGGTGAACGCAACCGGTGGGCCGAACGGCCCGCCAGCGGTTGGTCGCCAGAAAGAACGCGCTGAAGCTTTCTATGAACTTGGCCGTGCAGAAGCACTGAAAAGCAGCACGAGTATGCGAGCCCAGACGAGCGCAGCCGGTGTCAAATATGCGCGGGAGGCATTTTCACTGGACGGCGCCGAGCCACGCTACAAAAAGGCGGCTTGCCTGTCCTATATCGCGACGTTCAAGCCGACGGCAGAGGATCCGGGCAATGCGAGCTGGTGTTCCGGCATCGGCGGCGCTGATGGTCAGCTTCTGCTCGGGATGTATTATCTTCGTATTGCACAAACGGCACCGGCGTCGAGGCGCAACGCATTGCGGGACGAAGCCCAGAGCGCCTTTATACAAGGCAAGGGCCTTGTGCCGCAGACAGCTGGGGCCGGTCCGGTATTCGCAAGCGATTGGCCCAACGCGCCCGCTTCGATGTCGATTGCGACATTGCTTGAAGTCGGCAGGGCAAAGGCCATCGCATGCAACGGGGCGTCGGTGAACCTGGCCTTGTCGCCAGCCGATATCAGCGCCGCCTCGAGCCAGTTCGATTTTTTCCAGGTTGGGGCATGCACGCGTTAGTGCAGGAAATTTCAGGAGTGAACAAAAATGGACATTGTTAAGTCTGACGGGCTTCCACGCGGCGCCATGCCGGCCGTATTTGAGGAGAGGACACTCTTTCCGCCGCCGGTCATCGATGCGCAGTTTTCCAAGAACCGTAGCGGGTCCGTCGTGCCCCTGCTGATTTTCCTGTTCATGCTGGTTCCGTGCGTCGGGCTTGGCTATCTCGTTTGGCAAAGCACGGATCAAGTGCAACAGCTTCAAACCCAGCTTGATGATATGGAGGCCAAGGGCAATGACGCCGTGACCGCCGATCTGAACGCGAAGATCGCTGCGCTTACCGCTGACCGGGACGCGCTCAGGATCGAGGTCGAAACCATCGGCGACAGTCAGCAAATGTTTAACGAGAACATCGGCCGACTGGTCGGCGAGAGTGCCACCCTGATCACTGAAATCGAAGAACTCCTGGCCGACCAGCGCAAGGGCGGCCCGCCGATACCTGCCAACCTCAAGACCATTCCGGACACATGGGACGACGCAGCCGTTGAGATTCTTCAGAAGCACGTTGACGCGCTCAGGGCGCACAAGGTGAAAGTCATCGGTCCGCGCCCCGTGAAACCCAAGCCGGTCGAAGGTACCATTTCCGGTACGCCGCAATAAAATAGACAGACCAATCAGCAAGGAGCACTCTGGCGATGGCTGAAGCGCAACAATCAGGACAGACCGACATGAGCGACGTACAAATCATCTTCTCGCCGACAACGACAGAAAAGTCGACGCCGCTCGATCTCGACGAGCTCGCGCGGGACTTCCAGACAAACACGGACTGGAATATTCCCGAAGCCTATATGGCGCTCATTCTATCTGCGGCATTCGCCGACGGCGAACTCGCTCCGGAAGAGCGGCAGGAAATTGCTGCGCTGGTGATGCGGTCGCGCACCATGAAGCGGCTCGATCAGGCCGAACTCGCAAAGGTCAATGCGCTCGTCAACGAACGCCTCCAGTCCCGTCCGGACGGCCTCAAGGAAGCCTGCAATTCGCTACCCAGCGATATGCGTCTTTCAGTCTTTGCGCACTGTGTGGACATTGTCCTGGCCGACGGTGAACTCCGCCAGTCGGAGGCGGATTTCCTGAACAAGATTACGTCATTGCTGCGCCTGGATGCCGATAAGGCGAAACAGGTGTTGACCGTTGTCATGCTGAAAAACCGTTACTGAAGCGCGAGGACAGTAGTGGAGCGAACGGGCGACATCGAATTGAAGCGCACCTGATTGGGTAAACAAGGATGATACCAGCGTCGAGCGGACATGATGCGGAAGAAGGGGACATCGAAGTCCTGGCAGCGATCCTGCAGCAGGAGCGCAAGGGGCATTGTCGTATCCGGTCCCTTTGCTTCGGCATGTTCGTGTTCAGCTTCGTGCTTCTGCTCGGCACGATGGGCGTTATCGGCTTCTCCTTCATAGTCGGTGCGCAGGGCGGGGGCGAAAAGGCCTCCCCCATGATCCTCCAGGTCTTGGCGCCGCTATCGGCCGCAATGATCGGTTTCTTTGCCAGCTGGTGTGCGGCGCATAACTGCATCAATTCAATCGATCGCTCGCTCTACGCGGCGCAGGCGAAACGATACAAGCTCTTCGAAGGCTTCGTCCGCGAACTCCAGTGCGCGAGCAAGAAAAAGCGTAGCCTTTTATTGGACATGGTTGGTTCAATCGTAGCTTAGGACAAACACCATGTCGGACTCCGCCGAACGGCAATTGATAGATCTTGTATCGCGTGAACAACGCGGCCTGAAGCACATCCTCATCGCTGGCATTACCACGCTTGTGCTCGTGGTCATGATGTCTGCGGGGCTGGGCGTTTACTACTATGTTGTCGCGCAGGACCTGTCTGAGAAATCGGCGCGCCTGACAGCCGATTCCGATCGGCTCGAAAAACATGCATTCAACATGCGCCGAGATATCGACCAGCAAAACAATCGCGTGGCAGCTCAGGAAGCCGCCATCCGCCGCGCCTATGACGAAATGCGCCAGATGTATGGCGGTTCCGTGGGTGGGCAAGCGATCGACAAAGCGCTGCCTGCCGTCATGGGTTTCCTTGAGCGCGGACGCCACTCACTCGCTGATGAGCGCTTGATCGAGATACAGGCCGCGAAACCAGGTAACAGTGCCGAAGGCGCCCTGCTGAAAGGTGCGGCTGGCTTGCTGGTATGGGAACGAAGCGGCGCCCAAATAAAGAAGGGTGATACCGGTTTGCCTGAACAGCTCCAATCGGCACAGGACTCGTTCAAATCCGCGCTGGCCGATCCGGCTTTGCGCTCCCTAGCTCAGACCGGGCTGGCCTGGATCAGCTTTATCGACGCATCGTCGGCGCGTTCGAGTTACACACTGGCTGATTGCCAGACCGTAGATGCAATGGTGGGCCAAATTGGCAGCGATGATGAACTTGGTCTTCAGCCTCTCTACTGGCGGGCCCAGTGCAATCGAAAACTGGGCCGGACGCGGGAAGCGCTCAGCGATTATTCCCTGGCTCTCAACCGGGTCGATCCATCTGCCGACGACACGCCAGATCCTGCGGAACAGACGATACAAATGAACGCCTTTCACGGGCTGGGGACAGTATTGATCACAACCGCGGACTTGCCGCCGGATGCCGACATCGAATCCGCACGGGCGCTTGCAGAGCGCGTATGCGAGGCGGGCGATACTGGCGAAGGATCGCACTTGATGAAACTCACGCGCGCTTGCCTCGACAAGGCGATCGCCCTGAGAGTTGCACTTGGACAGACCGAGAACCAGCAGAGCGGTTCCGCCGAAAACAAGGGGTTCACTTACCTGCGTGATGGCGACTTTGAAGGGGCGTTAAACCACGCGATCAAGGTCGAAAAAACTGGCCTGTTCGCCTGGAACGAACTTGTTCGGGCGCTGGCTGCAGAACAAGTAGGAAACGAAGACATCTCTCGTGAGGCGCGCCGATACGTGTCCATGTTTGACCCGGAAGGATTCAATGCCTGCGAACTGAAAGCGTTGATGACGCCTGAAGTTTATGAGAGTGCGCGCGCCATCATTTCGAGCGAGCATGATGACATGGACGTGGCCTGCAATTGAGACGGCTGGGCAAGGCGCCAGATTTCAGCACACCCATGTCTTTCGACTGACATTGTCGGTCACGTATCTTCGCTTGCAGGTTCCAAGGCCAGTTTCATGGAGAGCAGCTCCATCAGGTCCTTCAGGACGATCACGCCGAGGAGCGTTCCACCATCAATGACGAGCAGGCGGTTCAGGCCATTCTTTTGCATTTGTAGCAGGGCGTTCAGGGCGGTCTCGTCGCCAGCGATGGTTTTTACCGGCACAAGCGGAGTCATGATGTCGCCGGTCAGGGTTTGGTGCCACGCATCTTTCGGAACCTTTCGGACCTCGCCAAGGCCGATCGTGCCTGCGGGGCGCCCGTCTTTCAGGACAGGAAACATGTCGTGGCCGAATCTGTAGAGATGATTTTCGACGAAGTCTGCGAGCGAGAGGTCAGTCGTAATTGTATCGGGATTAGCGGTCATGAAACGGCTGACGGGGAGCCCCTCCAGAACGCTTTCGATACGGGTGTTCATGAACGATCCTATGGCTGATGCACGGATAAAGCCCCCGATCAGCATCCACCATATGCCGCCGACCAGGTTGCCGGTGACGACGGCGAGTACACCGGCCAGCATGAATCCTGTCCCAATATATTTGCCAACAATCGAGGCTCGCCGCGTAGCCGTCCTGATATCTCCGGTCACGGCCCAGATCGTTGCACGAAGTGCTCGGCCGCCATCCATCGGAAAGGCCGGGACAAGGTTGAAGATGGCGAGCACCATGTTGAGCAGTGCCAGATAGTGAAACACGCCCGCGCGTACGGGATACTGTTCGACGCCGCCCAAGGCGATGCTCCCGCCGAAGAACAGCCCGGCCAGGAGAAGGCTCATGGCCGGGCCGGCCAGTGCCATCAAAAGTTCCGGAATCGGGGCCTTTGGTTCCTGTTCCAGGGCCGCGACACCTCCGAACATGAACAGCGTGATGCTGGAAACCGGGGTACCATACCTTGCTGCGACAAGGGAATGTGCCAGCTCATGCACGACAATGGATACGCCGAGGCCGACGACCGCGACAATAGCCATTGCCCAGTAGGCGCTTGTATCAAGGCCCGCATAGAGTTCCGGGAATATGCCTTGCGCTAGTGACCACGCCACCAGCGTGGCAATCACGGCCCAGCCCGGATTGATCCTGATCTCGATACCGAACAGTTTGAACAGGAGGAAGCTGTTACCGAACATGAAACACCTCGCGTTTGAGCCCGGCTGGCACCGGAGAAGGATGTTTCATGGTCAATCCACTTCTGCCGTTTGAGCTATTGCCAATGGGAGATGCATCCTAGGCCCGGCGTTACAGCAATTCCAGCTTGATGGTGTCGGGAGAATTCTCAAAAATCATGCCCTGCCGTCTGGACTGTCGGGCACGCTTCAACGGCGGATAGCCGGACTTTCCATATCCAGGCCACTGGCTCTCGAGCTCAGGTA
Organism: uncultured Alphaproteobacteria bacterium; assembly: GCA_963973995.1. Taxonomy (GTDB): domain Bacteria; phylum Pseudomonadota; class Alphaproteobacteria; order Caulobacterales; family Hyphomonadaceae; genus Hyphomonas. Next base: position 117,739 of record CAXBCO010000002.1, on the reverse strand, counting down.
CAGTTCGAGATCGATATAAGCGGGGTCTCCGAATGCCCTGGGTTCGGCGCGTACACCGGCATCGCAATCGCGAATGCGCCTCTGTAGCGAGCCGAGAGTCTGCCATTCCAGGCGATAGGCCGGAAAGCCATTGCCGTGGCCCTGGCTGATCGTGTCGCCGCGCAGGCGCTTGCCCCAATTTTCGTCATGGCACTGGTGGCAGGACAGGTTGAACTGTCCCCGACGGGTGTAGAAATAGTTTCGGCCATTCCTGTAATGTGCGCCAGCAGCGCCATCAACGGAGACCGCAATCGGCATGCCGGCAGACTGGTTTGCAACGAAGGCTGTCAGGGCGAGCAGGTCGTCGCTTTCATAGTCCAGCGCCGGCAAGCTCTGGTGGCGGATGCGGCATTGGTTGATGCGGCCTTCCAGGTTGAGCAAGTCACCGGTGGTCCCGTCGATGGCGGGATAGGTGGCAGCGACCCCTGCAAGGCCCGCACTGTGGCATGAGGCGCAGGACGGCGCGTTGCCCGACTGGTCTTCGAAGAGAGCGGCCCCCCGGTCGACCCAGAGAAAGCCCGGATTGGCGAAGCTGTCATCCTGCATGGCCTGTGTTTCGGCGGTGAGGAAGGTGTAGCCGGACCGGACATCGGCAGCGGGCAGGTCCGTCTCTGCAGTCTGGGTTGCCGACGGGCTGCACGCTGCAATCAAAGCGGCAAGAGCCAGGGCAAGAGCGAGCCGGCTCATGTGACCGTCAGGGTTGCGGTATCGCTCCACATTTCGCCGTGTTGGTCGGTCCAGCGGAACGCCAGTATTCCGGACCGAACCGCTCGCGTGTAGAATGTGAGAAAGGGGTCAGCGGCAATGGCCGGGTGGAAGTCGGCCGAGAAGACCACTTCACCATCATACACGCATTCGAACCGTGTGATGATATTGCGCGGAATCTGCTCGCCGCGCGAACCACGCCGATAGCCGCTCTCCATCGGGTGCTGGATCAGCGCCTTGAGCTCGATGATTTCGCCCTTGATGGCGGTCTTCGGGACGGAGAGGCGGATGCTGGCCATCAGAGCACCACGCAGGCGGCCAGCGTGACGACGGTCTGCGCGCTGCCGGACCAGAGGCTGCCATCGCTCATCTCGGCAACAGCCTGAACGGCCTGCGTGCCGCCAAGCCGGATGCGCGTGGCGACGGCTGCCCGTCCGGTGCGGGGGCCAAGCTGGAACCGGGCGACATTGGCAATAGGGTTGCGCGGCGAGAAGACGGCGATCTGGCGCACATGATCATCTTCCGTCATCGGGCTGTCGACCTCGACCGAGAACGGAACCGAATAGCCGTTCTCGGCAATGGCGGGGAGCTTGAGCGTGACGCGGCCCTCGCGAATGATGCGGTTGCCGAACAATTCCAGCTGGGCGGCTTTCACCTGGTCAGGTGTCGCAAAGGCAGGCAGCGGCGTAACGGCGATCAGCACGCTGCCCGCGCCAAGCCGGATGAGGGCGCGGCGGCTGAGCATCGTCTCTGGCTGGGCGGGATGGTCAGGCATCGGGTTCCTTTAGCGACGACAGGTAGGCGACGACGTCTTCCACATCCTCTGCGGAGAGGATCGGCTTGGCTTCATGGGCATTTGACACCTGATATAGGGCGTGCGTGCGGTAGTAGGAAGGCATCAACACACCGGGCCGCACCTGCTCATAGTCAACCACGCGCAAGCGTAGCTGGCCGGACGAGAACCGTGAACCGATTCCGGTGAGGGCTGGGCCGACGTTCCCCTGGAACTCTGCATCAAGTCCGGCAACCTGGTGGCAGAGCACGCAATGCCCCCTGTCGCGGGAGACGAACAGGGCCTCGCCGTGCGCGGCATCAGCGACCGTGTCTGCAAGCGGAAGGGGGATCGAATCGCCCTCAATCTGGCTCGGTGAAACGAGGTTCGGGCTGTCCGGCGTGCACGCGACGGTGAGCAGGCAAGCGAGAACCGCACGCGAGCGAGACCGTATCATCCGAAGGCCTCTCCGGTGATGGCGGTGAACCAGGCGTCCGCCTGTGCAGCTTCAGCCATGCGGACATCGACGCCTGCGCCGAGCGGACTCAGACCGCCCGCACCGTCAATATTTGTAAACTTGCCGCCCTTGTTTGAGTAGACGCCGGCAATGGAGACGGCTTCGTCCGGGGTGATGAAGGAATAGCAAGTGTTGGCTAGCGTGGTCGGTTGGGCGTCCATTTCGGACAGGAGCCGCGCAACAGCGATGGCGCAAACCTTGGCTTGCAGGTTTGCCGAGAAGGCCGATTTCGGCATCGGGGCGGCAATGGTTGCGTCGCCGATGACGTGGATGCCGGGCTGAAGCGTCGACTCGAAGCTCGTTGCGTCAATCGGGCACCAGCCGGTAGCGTCGGCAACGCCTGCGCGAGCTGCAATCTCGCCCGCCTTCTGTGGTGGGATGACATTGGCCACATCGGCATGAATGTCCTCGAAATCTGTCGACAGGGTGAGTGTATCAGGCGTGACGCGGACGACCCGCCCGTCCTGCGACGCCGCGCGCCATTCCAGATGTTTGGGATAGTGCCTTTCCCATGCCTCCCGGAAGAGGGGCATCTTGGAGAACGTGTCCTGGCTGTCGAGGATGAGAAGCTTGGAGTTCGGCTTGTGTTTTTTGAGGTAGTTCGCGATGAGGCTGGCGCGTTCGTAGGGGCCGGGCGGGCAGCGAAAGGGGGGCGCGGGAACAGACATCACGACGAGGCCGCCATCGTCCATCGCCACGAGCTGGTCGCGCAGGTGCAGCGTGCCCGATCCGGCCTTCCAGGCATGGGGCATACGGTCCACGGCCGCCGCGTCATAGCCGTCAATCGCGTTCCAGCGGAAGTCGATACCGGGTGAGAGGATAAGCCGGTCGTAGGCAAGCGTGCGCCCATCGCCGCAGGTGACGACCCTGGCAACCGGATCAACGTCCGTTGCTTGCTCGGCGATGACGGCGATCCCGGAACCGGCAAGCGCATCATAGGAGAAGGTCTGTTCGGTAATCGCGCGTGTGCCGCCGATCACCAGGTTGCTGAAGGGGCAGGCCGTATAGGCGGCATTGGGTTCCAGCAATGTGATGGTGGCCGATGGAAGGAGATTGCGCAGCATGCGTGCCGCTGTGGCGCCGCCAAAACCGCCACCGACGATAACGACACGGGCGCGAGTTTTCGCAAATGCGGACAAAGGCAGGAGGCTCGTCCCGGCAAGTGCGCCGATGCCCGCCATGAGGCGTCTTCGATCAACCGGAAAGCCAGGCTCACTCATTGCCGGCCTCAGCGTCGAGATAGTGGCTGATGGCTTCGACTTGCCCATCTGAATAGCCGCGCGCAATGCGGTGCATCACGGTCGTGCCGTCTGCGTCGGTCTTGTAGAAGGCAAGTCGTGCCGAAAGCGTTCCGTCATCCATTCGGTCGAGGCTCGGCACGCTGGTACCGGGTCCGGCATGACACCCTGAACACGTTGCGGCGAGAGTGGCCGCCTCGGTCAGCTGGCCTGCGTCGGCAACTGGCTGTTCAGGCGAGGGGAGAGCAGGGGCCTGCTGGCACGCCGCGGCGAGAAGCAGCGGGGCGGCCAGCAGGCATGATCGTGCGAACATCAATATCAGGCGTCCCGCAGGTTCTGGTCCTTGATGGGCAGTTGGCGGACACGCTTGCCGGTCGCCGCATAGATCGCGTTGAGCACGGCCGGGGCCGCCACGGCGATGGTCGGCTCGCCGACACCACCCCAGAATCCACCGGACGGCATGACGAGTGTTTCGACCTTGGGCATTTCGGAAATGCGCATGGAGTTGAACGTGTCGAAATTCTTTTGCTCGGCAACGCCATTTTCGAAGGTGATCTCGCCGTAGAGCATCGCCGACAGGCCGTAGACGAACGATCCCTGCACCTGTGCTTCGACCTGTTGCGGGTTGACCGCATAGCCGGGATCCGTCGCCGCGACGATCCGGTCGATCTTGAGGTTTCCGTCGTCGTCGACGGTCACCTCGGCGCAGGCGGCGGTATAGGAGCCGAAGGAGTAGAAGTTACAGAGGCCGCGCGACTTCCCGTCATCCGCCCCCCAGCCCGACTTCTCGGCGACGGCCTTGAGCACAGCCTGCGAATTGGGGCTGTCCTTCAGGTGGGCGAGACGGAATTCCAGCGGATCGCGGCCTGCTGCATGGGCCAGTTCGTCCATGAAGCATTCCAGGTAGATCGCATTCTGGTTGGCATTCACGCCGCGCCAGAACCCCGGACGCACGGGTGGATTGCGCATGGCGTGGTCGACCAGGAGAGTGTCAAACGTGTACTTGAGCGTCTGGTCTTCGACACGGGCATCAACGCCGGACGGCAGGAGTCCCTGGAAAGTGGCATAGTCCATGCCGTTGGCAAGCGCCTGTGGCATGAGTGCGGCCAGGATGGACTGGCCCGAGATGCGGATATGCAATCCTGTAAGATTGCCGTCAGCATCGAGAGCGCCTCGTGCCTTTGCTTTCGTCGTCGGGTGGAAGAAGCCGTGAAGCATGTCCTCTTCGCGAGACCATTGCAGCTTTACAGGCGTGCCGGGCATCTGTTTTGCGATTTTTACGGCCTGGGTGACATAGTCCGACATGCCGCGCCGGCCGAAGCCGCCGCCGAGGTGAAGCTTGTAAACGTCGCACTGTTCAATCGGGAGACCGGCAGCATCGGCCGCCGCGGCAAGCGCTGCTTCGCCATTCTGGGTGGGGCACCAGACTTCGCACTTCTCGGGAGTCCAGACCGCGGTGGCGTTCATCGGCTCCATGGGCGCGTGATTCTGGAAGGGCATGTTATAGGTGGCTTCGATGATCTTGGCCGCGCTTGCAAAGGCCGGGGCGATGTCGCCCACCTTGTTACCTGTGAAGGCATCGTCGGATGTCAGGCCGTCATCGAGTTCCGTCTCGAATTCGGCGCTGGAGAATGCCACGCCGCCGTCCCATTCAACCGGCAGGGCGAGGACAGCCTTGTTGGCGCGCCACCATGTGTCGGCGATGACGGCGACAGCATCGTCGCCCACCTGTACGACCTTCTTCACGCCGGGCATGGACGTGACAGCCGACGCGTCAAAGCTCTTCACCTTGCCGCCAATCTGGGGTGACTGCCGGATGGAGGCCGTCAACATGCCGTCGAGTTTGACATCGGAGCCGTAGATCTGTGCGCCTGTGAGCTTGTCGGCGGTGTCGAGGCGCAGCTTGGGCTGGCCGATGATCGTCCAGTCCTTCGGATCCTTGAGGGTTACCTCGAGCGGCGGCGCGAGTTGTGCCGCTGCAGAGGCGAGCTTGCCGTAGGTAAGCGTCTTCTTGGATCCCTTGAGCGAGACCACGCCCTTGGACACAGTGCATTCGGCGACCGGAACGCCCCACTCCTTGGCGGCGGCTTCGACCAGCATGATGCGGGCCGCGGCCGCGCCTTCGCGGACGTATTGATGCGAGCGGCGAATGCCGCTGCTGCCGCCGGTGGAGAAATCGCCCCAGACGCGGTCACGGGCAAGGTTCTGGCCAGGCGTCGGGTATTCAGTCGTGACCTTCGCCCAGTCGCATTCAAGCTCCTCGGCGACCAGTTGAGCGAGGCCGGTCAGTGTGCCCTGACCCATTTCTGAGCGCGCAATGCGAACCGTGACCGTGTCGTCATGGCCGATATGGACCCAGGCGTTGACTTCCGGGTTCGGCTCCATGTCCGAATAGTCAGGCTCACCCGGCTTCTTTGAGCAGGCGGCGAGGACACCGATAGCAAGACCGGTAGCGCCGGTGGCGATGATGAACTTGCGGCGGGAAAGGTTGAGTTGCTCTGTCATGGTTTCTGCCTCACGCTTTCTTGGTCTTGGCGAGGTGAATGCCTTCGCGTACGCGGACGAAAGTTCCGCAACGGCAGATATTGGTGATCTCGGCGTCGATGTCTTCGTCGGTCGGGTTCGGATTGGTATTGAGCATGCCTGCAACGGCCATGATCATGCCGGGCTGGCAATAGCCGCATTGCGGCACGTCCAGTTCTGCCCAGGCCTGCTGGACCGGATGACTGGCCCCTTCGGACAAACCCTCAATCGTCGTGATTTCTTCTTCGCCCGACAGCGCGCCGAGGGGATAAACGCAGGATCGCACAGCAACGCCGTCGATATGCACTGTGCAGGAGCCGCATTGCGCGATCCCGCAGCCATACTTTGCGCCGGTCAGGCCGATATGGTCTCGCAGCACCCAAAGGAGCGGAGTGTCCTCTTCCACATCAACGGTATGCGTTTTGCCGTTCACCTTGAGATTTGCCATGTCCACACTTTCCTCTGCCGCGGGCGCGCTTTGCCACGTTTAACTATAGCGCACGCGTCGCGAATTGCGATTTAAAATCGCGTGATTTCGAATAAGTGATTGTTTGGAACGGTTTGAAACGCCGCTCAGGGCGGGCTTTTGAAACGTCTAGCCAATGAGGCCTGCAAGGCTGATCCAACGCAGGATTAGGCGGCAAGCGACATAGAGAATCAAAACCGCCGTAAGGCGCTTGATCCAATTCACCTGGAGGCCTTGGGCAGCGAACCATGAGCCGATCTGTCCGCCGACCAGCACCGCAGGCAGCAGCGGCCAGTAAGGCAATGCAAGCGAAAGCACATTGGTGTCCTGAAGCTTCATGATCTGCCCGGTGAGACCGGAAAACGAATTGGCGAGGATGAAGAGGCTGCAGGCGGCCGCAATCTGGCGTGGCGGCCCCCATTTCAGCATGTACAGTACCGGTGCCAGGAAGATGCCCCCGCCGATGCCGACCAGACCCGACACAAGGCCGATGCTCCCGCCGACGGCTAGACCGATGATGGCGGAGGATTTTTTTTCCTCGCAATCGGACGCTTCATCCGGGGCGGATTGGAACACAAGGTGCAGGCCTGACAGCAAGAGCGCACCACCGAGCAGGCCGACAAACATCGTCTCCGAAACGGGCAGGCGCCCGCCCAGCCAGGCCGCAGGAACGGACGCGGCAAGGAAGGGGACAAGACGCGCGATCCGCAGGTGCCCAGCCTGCCAGAATCGAATGGCCCCGCCCGCGACGACGATAATATTGCAGCCCAGCGCGATCGACGGGAGGATTCGGTAATCTGTTCCGTTCAGGACGAGCAGGGCATTATAGGTCGACCCGCCGCCGAAACCGACTGCTGCATAGAACGCAGCCGTTATGAAAAACAGGATCGCTAGCAGGACGGGCAAGGGGCGGGTCCTATTCGAGCGGAGCGATCATCAGCACCTGAACCGGATCGCCTGCGGCGGCAGGCGGCGCATCGGCCAGCCTGCGGATCAGGCCATTGGCCTTCAGGAACGGACGAATGAGCGAGCTGTCCTGATTGACGGCAGCCTCCACCCTGAGCACGCCATCTGCGTCGGCATGCACGTGCGCGCGTAAATAGGTCTCTCTGCGCCCCGGACCCGGCAATGCGCTGACGGATCGCGCATTGACAAGCGCGCGTCGCTTGCCGCCTTCGATCAATGGCTTCAGGAACAGGTGGGTACATACGAAGGCTGACGCCGGATTGCCGGGAAGACCGAGGACGCGCTGGTCACCGCGCGTGGAAAACCACGTCGGCTTGCCAGGCTTCACGGCAACCTTCTCGAAGACGGGCGTGAAGCCAGCGTCTGCGAAAGCCGGCCGCATCAGGTCATGATCGCCAACAGACGCGCCGCCGACCGGCAGGAAAATGTCGATTTCCAGTGCCGCGTCGATCCTGGCGCGTATCGAGTCCATCGTGTCGTCGGCGACTCCCAGGTCGACCGGTTCGCCGCCCCATTGCCGGACAAGCGCGCCCAGCCCTTCGGGATTGGAATTGACGATCTGTCCCGGCTCAAGCACGGATCCGGGCGCGCGAAGTTCGTCACCATTCGCGAGGATGCCCACGCGGGGACGCCGATAGATGTTGAGCGTGCCACGATTGGCCGCTGCTGCAATGGAGAGCCCCGCGGCACTGACCAAATCACCTGCGTTGAGCAAAACGTCGCCTTCGGCAAAGTCGATGCCCACAGCGCGGATGAATTGCGCTTCATCATAGGCCTTTCGACAGACAAGCGTATCGTCGTTTCGGTCTGCATCTTCCTGGATAACAACATGGTCGGCACCTTCGGGAATGACGGAGCCGGTGAAGATGCGCAGGGCTTCGCCCTTTCCGACCGCGCCTTCGAAAGGTCGGCCAGCCGGCGCATCGCCGATGACGCGCAATCGCGCGCTAGGCACGCCGACATCGGACAGCTGTACGGCATAGCCGTCCATCGCCGACACGGCAGCAGGCGGCCGCGAGACCTTTGCCGTAACAGGGGCGGCCAGCGTCGCGCCGAGCGCAGCAGCCAGGGGCACTGTCTGGACCGGAAGGGTGAGGGCATGCTGCGCCAGAAGCGCCAGCGCCTTGTCGACGCTGATCAATCCGCTCATGACGCCGGTTTCCGGTAGTCGCCCGATTTTCCGCCGGTCTTTTCGATCAGTTCGATGCCGTCGATGACCATCGCCTTGTCGACGGCTTTCAGCATGTCATAGAGGGTGAGGCACGCGACGGACACGGCAGTCAGCGCTTCCATTTCGACGCCCGTCCTGCCGGTCGTCTTCGCCGTGGCGATCACGCGCAAGGCCTCCGCATCCCCGTCGCGTTCGATGGATACCGTCACGCTGGTCAGAGGCAGGGGGTGGCAAAGAGGGATCAGGTCCGAGGTGCGCTTGGCCCCCATGATGCCTGCCAGTTCGGCAATGGCAATCGGATCGCCTTTCTTGGTGTCGCGGTCGAGAGCGCGCTGCAAGGTGTCCGGTGCCATGCGCACCCGTCCGGCCGCAATTGCGGTGCGCTCGGTCTCCACCTTGCTGCCAATGTCCACCATGCGGGCGCGGCCATCGGGGCCAATATGCGACAGGTCGTTCATATCGTTCAACGCTCCTGCAGGCGCGGCATGAGTTCGACGAGGTTGCAGGGCTTGTGGCGGCTGTCGAGCTGGAATGAGATGACCTTGTCCCAGCCATCCTTGACCGCGCCATTCGAGCCGGGGAGGCAGAAGATGAATGTTCCGCCCGCAAGCCCCGCGACAGCCCGCGATTGCAGCGTCGAGAGCCCGACGCTCTGGAAGCTGACCTGATGGAAGATGACGGAAAAACCGTCGATGGTCTTTTCAAACAAGGGCGTGACCGCTTCGGGCGTGACGTCGCGCCCCGTGAGGCCTGTCCCGCCGCTGGAAATGACAACGTCGACCTCGGGATCGGCGATCCATGCCGAGACCGCGCCGCGGATGGCGGTCACATCGTCGGCCACGATACGATGGTCGGCCACTTCATGGCCCGCCGACCGGATGCGATTGGCCAGCAAAGTGCCGGATGTGTCGGTCTCGACCGTTCGCGTGTCGCTGACAATGAGGACGGCGATCCGCACCGGGACGAATTCGAGTGATTCATTGATGCCATGCATGAGTCAGGTTCCTGTGTTCGACCAGCGGTCGCGGTCTGCATAATCTTCAGGTCGCGGTTCGACCCAGTGTGCGCCGGAGTCCGTCGTTTCTTTTTTCCAGAAAACGGCTTCGGTCTTGAGGTAATCCATCAGGAAATCGGCAGCCTCGAAAGCGGCGCGCCGGTGTGCCGAGGCAGTTGCCACCAACACGATGGGCTCTCCTGGTGCGAGGTCGCCAACGCGATGGATGACCATTAGCGCATCAAGCGGCCATTGCGCGTTCGCGTCTGCTGCCGCCTTGGCGATGCCGTGCTCAGTCATAGGGGCGTAGGCCTGCAGATGGAGCGTCTTCACCTTGCCGAGATTGCTGGTGCCCCGGACGAGGCCGGTAAAGCTCACAATCGCGCCGGCGCCCGCCGCGCGTTTCTCGAAGTCGCAAAGGGCCTCGGCAGGATCGAAAGGCTGGTCGGTGACTGTGATCATGCTCACCCTCCACCAACCGGTGGCAGGAACGCTATGTCGTCACTGTCCGCAATGGGCCATGGCTCAGGCACGATCGTGTCGTTTATCGCGACCCGTATGGTCTTTTCCATAAGCATGCCGCCCAGCTGGCGGTCTTTGTCCAGCCAGGACCTGAGAGCCGATGTGTCAGCGACGCCGGCGGGCAGGGCGAGCGTTTCGACGCTGGTGCCCAACGTATCCATGAGGCGTCCAAAATAGAGCAGACGTGCCATCGCTTACCCTCCCGTCGTGGACATGTGGCGCGGAAGCGCCGGCGCGCTTCCACGGCGTTTGATTTCGAAATCATGCTTTTCCGGCTTGGCGAAAAGCGCCTTGTCGAGTGCGGCATCAAGCGCAACAGCCGGATCTGGCGCCTCGCGCAGGGCGGCGCGCAGGTCAACATGATCATCCTGTCCGAGGCACATGTAGATGCGGCCCGTGCACGTGACACGGACCCGGTTGCAGCCTGCACAGAAATTATTGGTTAGCGGAGTAATAAAGCCGAGCCGGCCACCGGTTTCCTTTACGCGCACATAGCGGGATGGACCGGCAATCGGGTCGCGGCTGGTTTCCTCGGCAAGGGTCCAGCGCGTTTCCAGGTCATCGCGGATCATCGGCAGTGGAATATATTGGTCGATGCGGTCTTCGCCGGTGTCGCCTAGCGGCATGACCTCGATCAGCGTCATGTCCATGCCGCGCGCATGGGCCCATTCGACCATGTCCGGGATTTCGGAGGCATTCTGGTGTTTCAGCGCGACCGTATTGATCTTGATCTTGAGGCCGGATTCAAGCGCTGCATCGATGCCATTCAGGACCTTTGACAGGTCGCCGCGCCGGGTAATCTTCGCAAAGTTCTCCGGGTCCAGGGAGTCCAGCGAGACATTCACCCGGCGCACGCCTGCGCGCATCAGGCCGTCGGCATGGTCAGCCAGAAGCGTGCCGTTTGTCGTCAGGGTCAGTTCGTCCAGCCCCTGATCCATGAGCCGTCCCAGTCGCTCGATCAGGTGTCCGATGTCCCTGCGAACAAGCGGCTCTCCGCCCGTCAGCCGGATTTTGCGAACGCCCCGTTCAACGAAAGCCGTCGCAACCCGGTCCAGTTCGTCTAGCGAGAGAAGCTCTGCCTTCGGCAGGAATTTCATGATTTCGGACATGCAGTAGGTGCAGCGCAGGTCACAGCGATCCGTCACGGACAGGCGTAAATAAGTGACCTGCCGCCCATAGCGGTCAATCAGCGGCATCTTCACCGGAAGTGCCAATCCGTCAGCCATTCAGCTGCTCCTCTGCGCGTTGAAGGTCGAGGCCGTCATCAATGTCCATCAACAAGTCCGGGGCGGCCGCCACGACGTGTCGCGCCGGGATACCGGCAAAAATCTGGCGAGCTCCTCTGTCGCCCGTAACAGCCGCCAGCTGGCCGAAATGATCACGACGGAACAGGGCAGGGGGCGAAAGCCTTCCTCCGGTTTCCGACATCACCGCACTGGCGCCCTGCGAAAGGGCTTGCGCCATTCCTTCAAGATGCGTGTCGGTCACGAACGGCATGTCGCCAAGCAGGATCAACACGCTGTCGGCCTCTGTTGCGTCGCGGACATATTGGCTGCCGATCGCAAGTGTGCGCCCTTGGCCGTCCTCAGGTGCCGGATTGAGAACGATCTCGAAGCCCAGGGCTTCAAGACAGGCCTTGCGTGCGGTCTGGTCCTTGCCGACCACGGCGACGCGCTTGGCAACGGGGCGGTTGGCGAGCGCGCCGGCAGCGCGCGCGAGAATGGGGCGGCCATTAAGATTGGCCATCAACTTGTCACCTGCGCCGAACCGGGAAGACAGGCCGCTCGCGAGGAGCAGGATTGCGGTGCGATCAAACACGGACGGCCTCCTTCGAGTGGAAGGCGTCAACAATCTCGGCAAGCGTGGAAATGGCGAGCATCGACGCATCGCGCATGGATGGCACGAGACCTATGGGGCCCCGTATCCGCTTGATGTCATGCTCGGACGTCCCGGCTTGTCTCAGGCTTTCACATCTCTTGGCATGGGTCTTTGCACTCCCGACAGCACCAATGAAGAAGGCCGGCCCATCCAGCGCCTGCTTGAGCAAGGCCGTTTCCCAGTGGACATCATGGAACATCAACACGAACGCTGTCGAAGCGTCATCTAGGACAGGTGCGAGGCTGCAAGGGGTCGTGAGGCGCTCTGCGCGCCCGATTCCTGCAGATCGAACAGCTTCGACGTCAGCTTCGTCTGGTAGCTGCAAGCTCAACGCAAACCCGCTGGCAGACGCGAGCCGCGCCAGCGCGAGGCAGTCGGCGCCGCGGCCAGCAATCCTCAGTGACAGTTTTGGTTTGTAGGCCGTCTGGAACAGGGGTGCTTCACCGGGGGCGACGTTGAACTGGATATCTCCCGTGGCCAGCAAGGCGAACCGCACAGTCTCCCTGTTGTCGAGCCTTTCGTATATCCTGGAGATCGTATCCGGCGCGACATTCGGAACAATCACGACATCGATGGCGCCGCCGCAGGGCAGGCGAATATCGAGGAAAGGCGACCCCGTGCCGTAACGGAGTTTACGCAATTGACCGGAATTCAACGCTTCCACGGCGTTCAGGCGGACATCGGCATCGATACAACCGCCTGAGACATAGCCTGCGGACTCGCCCGTCTCGGACACGGCCATCAGGGCGCCGGGAGTCCGCACCGCGCCGCCCTCGGTCGCCGTGACGATGACAAGCGCGACTGCGGCGCCGGATTTCGCGAAGCCGAGCGCTGCGCCGAGCACGTCCTGGGGGTGCTCATGTGTTGCCAGGGGCGAGGCTGAACGCATTTAATCGTTCTAAATGGTGATTTATATCGATACTAGTCCCTGGAGGGCTGAATCATCGCGGCTATCTCGCGCCGACTCGATTTTGTCGCCGCATCCGCCTGTTCGCAGAGCGCGTGATACGATGCGAGCACTTTCAGCCCCTGTTCGGTAAGCACGGCGCCGCCGCCATCCTTCCCGCCATGGCTCGATTCAATCAGGGACGAGCGAAACAACACATTCATGCTCTCGACCAGCTTGAGCGCGCGGGGATAGGACATGCCAAGTGCGCGCGCTCCCCCTGCAATCGAGCCGGACGATTGTATTGCTTCGAGCAAGGCGGCCTTTCCCGGGCCGAACCGGCCTCCCGTTGGCGTATCAAGGCGTATGCTCAGCTTCAATTCCATTTGGGAGTGTCCTGGTTGCGGGTGTCGTCGCCGCTCTGAACGATGTCGCTTCCATGCCATACAAATTTTCCAAGGCCTCCTGTCAAACGAAAGGTGGTAGAATTACGCCCCTGCCATGAGCCGGCGAATGCACGATTGGTACGAACGCGCATCGACACATTCATCAGCACACAATCACGCCAACCCACAGAGGGCTATTGAACGGGAAAGCAGGTCCGGGCGGTCGCTCAATGCCGCCGTTCGAGCAAGGCATATCCTGCTTGTTGCACAAGAACAGCAGTCACGAGATTGGGGGAGGCGGGGGCACGTCAGACGGAGTTCGTCACTAGCACCCTGGGAAATACCCCTAGTTCATTCGGCCCGCGCAATGTTAGATTTTCCAACCAAAGCACATACTGGCACAAACGCGAACTTGATGCGACGATGTCTGTAGGACATGGAGGTGCAGTTGGCATCAAGCGACAAAGCGGGCACCATCGACCCGCTGCCTGCGAACCGGCTTCGCAGAAAGACACACCTCGCCGAGACTGAGCCGGTACAATCATCGACTGTCGAGTTTGATGGGTTTTTTGGCCAGGACCGCGCGCGAGAGGCGATTCAGCTTGCCACGGGAATGTCGGCGAAAGGATTTAATCTTTTTGTCGCCGCGCCCCCGGGGGCCGATGCATCGGCCGCAACGAAAGCGCTGCTTGAGGATGCTACGACTGGACGTAAAAGTCCGGATGATTGGGCTTATGTGTTCAATTTTGAAATGCCTTACAAACCCAGGGCGCTTCGTTTGCCGCCGGGAAGCGCCACGAAGTTTCGGGATGAGGTGCGTGAACTCCTTATCGACCTGATTGCTGCCGTGCCCGCCGCATTTGAGAAACCGGAATTTCAGGCGCGGAAAGAGGCCCTCCAGGATGCGTTCTCGAATCGCAAGGAAGATATGTTCGAGAAGCTTGGAGAGGAAGGACGCAAACGCGACGTTGCCATAATCCAGACCCCAATGGGTTTCTCCCTTGCCTCCCTGAAAGACGGTGACGTTCTCGATCCGAAGACATTCAATGCGCTTCCCAAACGTGAGCAGAAACGGCGGCAGGGCCAGCTCAAGGAAGTCCAGGACTTGCTGGCCGACGCGCTCCGGAACTTGCCGAGATGGGAACGCGAGACACGGCAAAGCCTCAGGGACGTAGAGCGTGAAACAGCCGAGGCGGCCATCAAGCAATCCATCGAGGAGACAAAGGCCTCACTCAGTGAATTCCCCAATGCGGTCGCGCATCTGGACGCGATGCATCGCGACCTTGTGGAAAATATCATCCTTTTCTCGAATTTTGCGGCACAAAGCCGGGAATCTGACGCCGGCCCCATTTCTCCCAACGGGTCGCTTGGTCCCCTGGAGCGCTATGATGTGAACGTATTCGTCTCTCATGACGAAGCGGGTGGAGGTGTCCCTGTGGTGGAGGAGGTCCATCCGACGCTCGCCAACCTTGTCGGCCGGGTTGAACACAGGGCCGAAGCTGGCGTGCTCACCACAAGCTTCATGTTGATCAAGCCTGGTGCGCTTCATTTGGCCAATGGCGGATATTTGATTCTCGATGCCCGTAGCCTTTTCCGCGAGCCGCTGGCCTGGGATGCGCTCAAGCGGAGCCTTCGGCAGTCGGGGGTTAAGATTGAGAGTCTCGGTGAAGTGCTCAATCTCTCGACAACGATTACGCTGGATCCGGAGCTTATACCGATCGACTTGCGGGTTATTCTGGTGGGCGACGCCTGGATGCACCATGTTCTGGCTGCTTACGATCCAGATTTCTCCGTTCACTTCAAACTGCTCGCTGATTTCGAAACAGATGCGCCTAGGTCGGAAGGTTCCGAGGCGGCATACGCGGCGAAGCTGTCTGCGCATGCCGCACAGGATGGCCTTTTGCCGCCTGACAATACTGCGCTCGAGCGCTTGGTCGAGGAGGCCGCACGCTCAACCGGTGATGCAGACAGGCTTTCACTCGTTTCAAGCGATATCCGCGATCTCATGGTTGAGGCATCGCACCGCGCCAGTGTGGCGAAAAGAGGCTCGATCACTCGCCGTGATGTCGCTGAATCGATCTCTTCAAGGCGACGCCGCCTGGGCAGGATCAGTGACCGGATGCAAGACGGTATTCTCCGGGACATCGCATTGATCGACACGGATGGCTCGACTGAAGGCCAGGCCAACTGCCTCAGCCTGTTCCAGATCGGCGGTTTTCTGTTTGGAAAGCCAACCCGGGTGACGGCGCGCGTGCGCCCCGGCAGCGGCCGGATCATCGACATCGAGCGGGAAGCGAGTCTCGGCGGACCCATTCATTCCAAGGGCGTGATGATCCTGACGGGCTACATGGCTGGGCGTTATGCGGCTGATAAGGCGATGTCGCTAAACGCGAGTCTGGTTTTCGAACAGTCATATGGCGGTGTCGAAGGTGACAGCGCGTCCCTGGGCGAGCTTTGCGCGCTTCTGTCTGCGTTGGCAGGCATGCCGCTCAAGCAGTCTCTCGGCATAACCGGGTCGATCAACCAGCGTGGGGAAGTCCAGGCGATCGGCGGGGTCAATGAAAAGATCGAAGGCTTTTTCGACATTTGCAATGCGCGTGGCCTGACCGGTGATCAGGGTGTGATCATCCCCGAAAGCAATGTTCAGCACCTGATGTTGAACGACGATGTGGTTGAAGCATGCCGAAAGGGTCACTTTGCAGTGTATCCCGTTCGCTGCGTCGACGAAGCGGTCACGCTTCTGACGGACGTCTCTTCCGAGGTCTTTCACGGAAAGGTCGATGCCGCACTGTCGGCTTTTGCGCAGGTGATTTCGAAGTCTGGGGGCAGTGACGTAGGAGACCCAGCCAGTCCCGTTTCTGCAAACGTCCCTCCATCAGAGCCGCCGGGGGCTCCGCCGGAAAACCCGCCAAGCGAACCGCCTCGCGCCCCGCCGAGCCGGTCATCTGTTTCAAAGGAATCCGATGACTGAGGTGCAGGCTCGATTTGCGAAATGTACGGTTGTCAGTATTGCGGCTGTCGCCAGCGCGTCCAGCGAAACGGCTGCGCTGGCGATTGCGAAGCGTTTCGGTTCGACGTGCCGGGCCATCCTCGTCACCAATGAAGACTTGGTTGTTTCCGCGCGAGTGACATTCGGTCACGTTCTGGATGTCGTGACGGGGCAATGGCGCGACTTGCGCCAGGTCGTTGACGTCCCCAGGTCCCCCAACCGGTCGCGGCAACAAATCCAGCACCTCTCGGATATGGCAAGATCGGTGGGCGTTGAGGCCGACATCTCCGTGCTTGAAGCCGGGCAGGCGCTTGCCGACCTGAAAGCCACGCCCAGGGAAAGCTTGCTGATTCTGGTCCAGCCCGCTGACCCGCTCGCGCGTCAGTCTCGCCCGTTCACCGAGTTGCGTCATGCAGCCCTGTCTGCGCGCGCGTCGATCCTGTTTGCACCGCCGCATCTACCCGTCGAATCGAACGGCATATTGGTGTTGGCGAAAGGAGAAGGAGACCCCGCGATCATCCTGGCCGAACAGATCGGTCGTGTTGTCGGAGAGCCGGTGGTGCGCGCGGGCGAAAGCCGTTTGGATAAACTCGGCCCGATATGGGCGGCTGGCCGCGCGCGCCCGCCAACGATGATCGTCAAGACGCGGGATGAACAGCTGGATGATCCTGCTATTGTGTCGCGAATGACTCTGCGTCTGGGTGTACCAATTCTGCTCATCGAGCCCGAGGTCCAGCAGGATGAGTCCGTCGATGAATAACTGATGACGCAATCGGGCATTCGGAATCGGGAACGACCCAATCGCTCGCAGTTGGTCCGTGGGTCCTTTCACTTGATATCTGGACGTCCGCAATAAAACAGGCTGGTCTGTGTTCGTCACGAAGTTTGGAATTGATTGAGAACAACAACTGAACGCCGAGCGACTGTAGATTGGATGTTTTGGGAGACCTCGATGAAGACGATATTGGTGCCGCTTATCGGGCAACACGATCTGGAAAATCCGCTCGAAGTGGAACGGTTGGCACTGGACGCAGGTTTTGACCTCGCGCGTCGGTTCGAGGCGCATGTCAAAGTCGTATCGCTGATTGACCAGCCACCGGCATCATCAAGGAAATGGCCGATCTGGTGGCCCAGTGGCGGTGCAGGAGAGCTACTGGACTGGATTGATGAGGTCAGTGAAAAGCGTCGCAAAAATGCCGTCGCTCAATACAACGCCGTTGTCAGCGCGCAGGACCCGCAGCCCTTGCAGACGGATAGTCCAACACCGGGCTTCACGGCACATTTCACCGAGCAGATCGGTGAAGTCGTGGTGATGCTCGGCCCCATATGCCGGCTTGCCGACCTGATCGTCACCTCGTCAGCGGATACAAACTGGATGGGCCCGTTCTCGCCTCTCGTGGAAGAAATCCTTCGTGATGCCGGCAAGCCGCTTCTGGTCGTGCCGAAAGACGGCGCAAAGGCGATCGGAGAGACTGTTGCAATCGCATGGGATGGTTCGGCTGCATCGGCGCGGGCCGCCGCGGCGGCAATGCCGTTTCTGTGCAAGGCGCGGGAGATAATTGTGTTCAGCTGTGACGAGGGCGGGAAAGATGATCCCGACCCGGCAGACATGGTCGAGTATCTGGAATGGCACGGGCTGGAAGCAGGCAGTTCTCACGTCAAACCTGGCGACCAGCGCCCCGGCCCAGCGATCATCGATGCTGCCCTGGAGCGAAATTGCGACCTCGTTGTTATGGGGGCTTGCCTGCATTCGCGGGCGCATCGGTTGGTCTATGGCAGCATGACTGAATACGTCGTCGATCAACCGCGTATCGCGGCCTTGCTCGTGCCCTGAACTTCCGAAGGGAGCGCTGGACGCAGACAGCCTCCCGAGCGTCCGCACGGACGATATGGTGTCCTGCCTTTGTCGGGACGCCAGAGCATTCCAGGGCGCAAAGGCCGAAAAGCATGGCGTCCGGATGTCAGGAGGCATTCCCTGTTTGCTCCTTTTGACAGTATTCCTCAAGCAACCCCGACGCAGGCCCGATGACACAACCACCTACCGCCCGACCCCGCCTCAAACGCGCGCTGACACTCCCTTACGTCGTCCTGTACGGACTTGGCGTAACAATTGGCGCGGGAATTTATGTCCTGGTCGGCGAAGTCATTGCATTGTCGGGCGATCACGCCCCGATTTCGTTTCTGATCGCCAGCCTCGTGATGTTGCTGCCTGCGGCGTGCTTTGCAGAGCTGACGGGACGGATGCCGTATGCGGCAGCTGAAGCGCACTTCGTGAAGGCCGGGTTCAATTCGCCGACGCTTTTCCTTGCCGTTGGGCTGGGGGTCGCTGCTGTAGGCATCGTCTCGTCATCCGCCATTGCACACGGCGCAGCGGGGTACATCGTGGAACTGATTGACGTGCCCTACATGCTGGTACTGGCCGCCGTCATCGCGATGACAGGCATTGTCGCATGTTTCGGCATCCGCGAGTCGATCCTGTTCGCAGGTGCCCTGACATTGATCGAGGTTGGCGGGCTTGTTATCCTGGTCCTGGGCGCAATCTGGTCGGGCGCGGATCTTGGGGAGCAGGCCGTTAAATCCGTGCCGACCTCATTTTCGCCCGTGCTCTGGTCAGGCATATTCGCTTCGGGCCTCCTGTCCTTCTTCGCCTTCATCGGTTTCGAGGATATCGACTCGATTGCCGAGGAAACGGTGAATCCGCAGAAGACGCTCGCGCGGGGAATATTCCTGACTCTCGGGCTGACGCTCGTACTTTACACGCTTGTTGTGCTGGCGGCGCTGGCGACGGTTCCGGTCAGTGAGTTGTCGGAAAGCCGCGCACCGCTCGCCCTCGTGTTTGATCGCACGACCGGCCTGTCGCCGATCAGCATTTCGCTGATCGCCATTCTCGCGACGGTGAACGGCATTATCGTGCAGATCATCATGGCTGGCCGCGTTATCTATGGGCTGGCAAATGAGGGGGCGCTGCCTGGCGTCCTGGCGCGGGTCAGTGCGCGCACCCGCACACCCGTCATCGCCACGACATTGTCCACACTCATCGTGATGACCCTGGCACTGGGGTTTACGATAACAGCCCTGGCCGAGTGGACATCTGTGATCACGCTGGTGATCTTCGTCCTCGTCTGTCTGGCGCTGGCCCGGATCAAGCGTCGGAACGATCCGGCACCGGAGGGCACGTTTATCGTGCCCCATTGGGTGCCCTGGTGTGGCGCCCTCGCGACCCTGACGCTTCTGGCGCTGGGACTGATGACCTGATGGACATTGAAAATGCCCTGGGAAATCTGCGCGCGCCGGGCACTTATTGAGCCGGATCAAATGCCGGCGCTTGTCTGCGTGTAAACGGGTGCTATCAAAAGCTCGAGGAAACCATGAAAATCAAAGACATTAGTGTATGCATGGCGTCGCCCGAAGACGACATGAAGGCGTTCGAGTTCGCGCGCACCTTTGCCGAGTCGCGCAATGCCCACCTCAGTTGTGCCGCCTTCACGATTCTGCCGCCCATGTTCGCGGGCTATGGCATTGGCGGTGCGGGTGAAGTCTATGCGTCCATCCTTCAGGAAGCGCGGAACGCGATGATCGCCGCTTGGGACAAGTTTGAGAAAAAGCAGGCAGGCAAAGAACCGGCCGTGGAAATGCGTCACTTCGAGACGTTTTCGAATCGTGTTGAAGCGCTGTCCGCCATGAATGCACGTCATGCCGATCTCGTCATCGTGCGCGCCCCCGATGAATCGGACGCTCAGCCCCATGCCGACATGCTCGAAGGCGTATTGATGGGAGGCGGTCGCCCCGTTCTGGTTCTTCCGGTGGGCTGGACCGGCGAGACTGTCGGTGATCGTGCGGTCGTGGCTTGGGACGCCAGTCGTGAATCGGCCCGCGCCCTGCATGACAGCATGCTGGTTCTGTCAGATGACGCGAAAGTCTGCGTGGCGACTGTCGATGCGAACCCGGGTGAAACAGGTTACGGTCAAGTCCCGGGTTGGGATATCGGTGCGCACTTCTCCCGGCATGGCTACCAGGTCGAGGTTCGCAACGAGGACAGTGCGGGTCGCTCCGTTCCAAACGTGCTTCTGGATGTCGCGACGTCCTTGGACGCGGACCTGATCGTTCTTGGCGGATACCGGCACTCACGTCTTCAGCAAACCGTTTTGCCGGGGGTCACCCGTACGTTACTTCGCAAATCGAAGGTCCCGCTTTTGATGTCGCACTGAATGCCTGGCCCAAAACCTGTTTCGTCAGTTTGCCCGTGGCGGACAAGCCTCCAACGCTTTTGTCAGTTTCAGCATGACTGTTCCACTGCTTGAGTTCTGGTCGGAATGCAGCAGGCATTCCACGGTCTCAAGATCGCTATAGTCCGGACGGACGAGTTTGAAGAGCAGGTGCCCTGCGGCGCAATAGGGGGACGCCATCGAGGTGCCGCTCATGATGCCGTAGGAATTGTTCGATGGATTCTTCTGGGCATCGAATGCGAGCACGCTTTGGATGTCGACGCCGGGGCAGGACAGATCGCCATTCTTGTTTGAAAAAGCCGCCTTGTTGCCGTTCTTGTCGTGGGCCTCGACGACAACGCCACTTCTGACCCTGGTGCGCTTGAACGATGTCTTTGCCGCCCAGTTGAAGGGACTTGAATAGATGGCGTCTATTGGGGTCGCGAGGCCGGGGCTGTCATTTCCCGCAGCGGAATAGATCACCTTGTCTTTTTGTGCCGCTATACCGAGTACAGCGACCAGTATTTCTCCCTGGGACTCGATCAGGGATCTCGCCTCCCTCTGATTTGGATCATCGGGATTGATTCCGAAATTGGACATCCAGTTATAAGCAAGACTGACATTGTAGACGTCGACACCCTGGTCGCTCGATATTTCCTTCAACATTTCGCCCATGATCTGGCTGAAATTTCGATTGAAGTGGGCGATGCTCGATACGCTGTTGGGATACGTATAATATTCTCTGGCCCGGGGAACCACGAAACAATTGGGCAGCACGCCACGAACGCCGATGCCGTTATGCCGTGCGCACGCGATCCCGGAAACATGATTGCCATGATCGCTGGACTTGAAATTGATTGCAGGCTGAGAAAAAGTAAGATCCTCATGCCGCGCGAAGCCGGTATCCAGTACGCCGAGCATGACACCGTCATGGGCGCCCTTCAGCCCCCACAATTGGTCGGACTCCGTATTCGCAATGCCCCAATCGACTCTTTCCGACGCCGAGGCGACGACAAAGACTTCGGGTGTCACGAGATTGCTCGCAGGGCCGGTCGTCGTTGCGGCCTGCTGTTCGGTCACGATCAAATCAGGCGCAGCGACCAGTATTCGAGGATCTTCTTCAAACGCGATCCGGGCGTCCGACAAACCTCTGAAATACTGATCGTTCACCGTCTCGTCTCCCAGCTCGTACCAAAAGAAGGGCTTTAGGTCAGCACGAACATGGATCGTCTGGATCTCCGGATAAATCTCGACCACGTCCAGGGAATATTTCTCCAGCAGCTCCCGGATCGCCGTCTCGTCCAGATCTGGCGCCAGCCGCAAGACAACTGAATCCTTGGCGAAAAGTGCCTTTCGGCTCGTTCCGTCGGGCCCCAGTTTGACGGCCGCCCGATGGTCCTCCGCAATGTCTGACGAGCGCAGGAAGTATTCTTGTACTTCATCAGGATACGGTGCCCGATCAATTGTTCGGCCAATTCTCTCGAGGTTGTCGGTCGTTGTCTGTCCGCTGGCCTGAGCCGCAACTATCATGCACAGGGCCGAGCAGGCCAGAAACTTCTGAATACAGTCATTAAACATGGTAGTCCCTCCGGACATTTCAGGCTTCTAGTTGATGATCTCGGTGCATTGATTGACGCTCTCCAGATCTCCGGCTGAATCGTTCAGGCAATTGAGATAGGCGCTGTTGATTTTTTCCTGCTGGAGAAACAGTGCCTGGTTCTGGGCAAGCTGGTTTGCATCGGATGAGTAGTCGACCTTGATGCTGAGGATTTCGGCGGGAATGCTCACGATCGATTTCAGGATCTTGACCGGCAGCCGCACGACTTCGAGCACTTCACTCGGGCGGTCCGTAGACCAGCTCTTGATCTCGCCATTGACGAATTCCACATCGTCCACCGTCTTGACGAATGCGGATGACCGGAAGGGAATATAGCTCACCGGGCCAGCTTGCGGCAGCATCAGGATAGATGCATCGGCCGGCAGCCATGTGCTGTCAGTCGACTTCTGTTCCACGAGCATCAATACCGGCGCTGATGAACGATAGAACAATCCATCGACAATCGCGTTGTTCACAGGGTCGAGCGTCGTGACTTGTTTAAGCGGATCGTCCAGGCCGCTCTGACCGGAGATAGCGGAATTTGTCTCCAGGAACGAGCTGCCCAACTTGTCGAACTTTATCCGCAAGCCGTAGCTCCCGAGGTAACCGCTCAGTTCCGTTAAATGATCCTCTTCAAGGGGATTGAATGTGTATTTGATCGGAATCAGATCCGCGCACTTCCTGGTCGCAGTCGAGGGCGGCCCTATTTTCGCTTCAAACGCATTCCGGGAACCCATCGCTGAAACAGCGCCAGCAATTTCAGCGAGGATCTGTCCGGACTGGTCCACGGCGACAGCGTTCGCGGACGATAACAGGCCGCCCGGAGACACTGCTATTTTTGCAGTATCATCACGTAGCGCCTGATGGACCGGGCGCGCCAGCATCCTGTTTGTGGGATCGGGGTAAGACGCCGACAGTGTTGCGCTCACTTCAAACTTGCACGCCTCAGAACCTGATCTTGCCATTTCGATCTCGGCTTCGAGCTCTTTGACGATCTGGTCCAGCCGTTTGGCTTCCTTTTCGCTAATTGTCACCCGCACTTTTGCTATCGACCATTCCTGCTGTAGCTTGTCTTTCGCCGCTGATTCAGAAGCCAGGCCCGTAACAAGCGCTTCCAGCCGCGTTGCCTCCTTGTCGGCGCTTGCTTTTTCTTCAAGTGCCTTGCCAAGGGCGTCCTGCGCTTTTTTTAGCTCCTTTTTGATATTGCCCGGATCGATCATTTTGGGTTTGATGTCGATTGTCACGAACTTCTGCGGCAGGAAGTAGGTAAGCCCTGCGGCCGACTCTTGCTCGAACGCGGGTTGCACACGTTTCTCGCTTTTTATCGTGGTACAGCCTGCAAGGATTGATCCTGCGGCGGCGAGCGCGGCGATTGAACTTGCGTGTGAAAATAGCGAACGATGATCCATTTGATTGTGCTTCCCTATATCTGCTTCGTCCAAACACATGTGCGGGAACTGGCCGACGAAGCCGCGTCACCTCCCGTGCTTGCCTTGCGTCCCGGGGCATTGCCGAAGGAGATCAGTCCTCCCTCGAAAATGCCCCTCCCGCGCAGTGCATCCCCCACCATCAGGGCTCACGCTTTTCACAATAGTTCCGCGATCGCCGATGACCGTGTGACCGTCGTCACGGTGATCAGCTAATTTCTAGGCAACACTTGCCGTAGCGAACGAGGACGTTGGAACGAGAACGCGCGCCGCAATGTGGCAATCATTGTCGCGATCCGGTATCCAACTCACGGTGGGAAGAGCGCCAGTTTCAACGCAAGGGATGATCTGTATTCATGCACGGGCCCGACTTTCTCGAAATCTACGAAAGGGCGCTGGCGGCGATTGAAAAGGGCGACGCCGTTGCAGCGAACAAGCGGGCCGCCGTTCTGGCGCTCGCGCGGGGCGGTGCGACCCAGCTGGCCCTCCAGAAATACACCGCTTTCGGACTCGACGATGCCACCGACGAGGACGCCCTGTCGTTACGAGGGCGCCTGCTGAAAGACACCGGCCTGATGAAGGGGGCAGCCCGCGGGCGCGCCGATCTTCAGGCCAGCGCAGACGCCTATTACAAAGCCTACCAGATCACGCGGGGGTCGTATTCGGGAATCAATGCGGCAACGCTTTTCCTGCTATCGGGGCAGGGCGTCCGTTCACAATCCCTGGCGCAGGACGTTCTGGATTCCTTGCAGCGCCTGTCGCAGGCAGGCCCGTCTGAGGCGCAGTATTTCCGGATGGCCACAATCGCCGAAGCGCAATTGCTTCTGGACCGTCCCGGCGCAGCTGAAACAGCCCTGGCCAACGCCATTGCGGTTGATCCCGAGAACTATCCCGCCCATGCGTCGACACTCAGGCAGTTTGTCCGCATCCTGGAATTCAAGTCCCTGCCTACTGCATGGCTGGACGCCTTTCGCCCTCCGGCCATCGCCTGTTATGCCGGTCGCATTCAGGGCTTTGACCCAGGCGACCAGGGCAACGAAATACAGATCAGGGCAGCCGCGGCGACCGCAGTCCGGACCAACCGGATCGGAGTCGCATATGGCGCACTCGCCGCTGGCAGCGACATCATTCTGGCGGAGGCCTTCCTTGATGCCGGCTGCGCGCTCCGTGTCATTCTGCCCTGCGCAGCCGAAGCCTTCCAGACCCATTCGGTCCTGCCATTCGGTCCGGCTTGGCGGGAACGATATGTCCGCTGCCTCGCGCGCGCCGAAAGCATCGACATTGCCACCAATGACACATCCCTGATGGGCCGCGTTGCGGTCCAGCTCGCCGCAGAACTTGCCATGGGGCGCGCGGTTGTCTGTGCCGACAGCCTTGCCACCAGCGCGGTGCAGGTCCTGCTTGCGCCGTCGGATCGCGGCCACACGCGACAATCGCATGACACATGGAATGCGTCAGGACTGCAGTTGAAAACCCTGATCCTTGGAAACGACCTTGATTGGCCGGTCGACGACGATCTGCCGGGAATCGAATTGGCGGAAGACCACCGCCAGCTGGCAGCGATGCTGTTTGCCGATTTCGCAGGCTTCGGCCAATTGGCTGATCGCCAGGTTGCAACCGTGGTGCACGATGTCCTGCCTGTACTGGCTGACGTTCTGCATGGCTGGGGCGGCGATCTCCTGCACCTCAACAGCTGGGGCGACGGGATATTCGCCATGTTCAGTTCGGTCGCAATCGCGGCCGATGCCGCGATTGCCATGCAAGCGCGTCTGCGCTCAATGGATCTTGCGGCGCTCGGGCTTCCGGAGACGCTAGCCCTTCGGATTGGCGGGCATTACGGGCCGGTCTCGTTTGCGACGGATTCCCTGACGGGTCGGCAGGCGCCGTTCGGCTCGCAAATTGCCTATGCTGCGCGCATCGAACCGGTTGCCGTTCCCGGATCAATCCTGGTCAGCGATGCCTTCGCAGCCCGCCTCGCCCTGTCGTCTGATAGCAGGGCCACCGTATCCTATGTCGGGCGTCACCGGTTGAAACACGCCCCGACCGACGCCCGTCTCTACGCGCTCACTGACCCGGCCGGGATTACCGCCACCGTACCAAAATAGGGAAGCGGCCCGAACCTGAGCCCGATGCCGCTTCCGATAGAGTCATTGATTTCCGACAGCTCCGATCACTCACGGTCCAGGCGGAGGAGGTGGTGGAGGCGGTGAGCCACCGTCTCTGGCTTTTGGGTCGAATATGATTTCAGTCGTCTTTCTATCTTCGTCGTCAACGTCACGAGAGTCGGTGAGTATGAAATGCAAATTGAATTTGTGACCGATACTGCCATTTTCGCCATCAGGCCTGCGCATAGATGCTCGATGGTCTGGACTTCCGATCAGCGAGAATGCCAGTCTCCTGAGCGTTGTTTGGTTCGCGCCGCAGTTTCTGTAGAACTTGAGGTGATCAAATTTTCCTCCGAACTCTGCGAATGATAGAACTTTCGGATCCACATAGATGTTTCCTATATCCAATTCCAGGCAATAAACGTGTGGTCCGTCCACATCGATATCAAAAATGGACTGATCCTTCTTTGATGTTGAATCGCCTCGCAACCATTGGCTCTTAGATAATATGTCGATCAATGAAATGCTCTCGGTACTTACAGATTTCGAGTCGGCATCACCACTTTTGGAAGCGGAATTGTCACGCCAACCAGACTCCAAAAAGTCCGAAACGATTACATCAGAACCAAGATTTGACGAATTATCCCTGCTTTTCTTCGTCACATCAATTCCGCCGCGATCATTGATGGATACATTGTAGTACTTGATGCATTCTGTCCCGCTTGCGACCGTAGTGTCCCGGTTGTAAATGTCATTGTTTGTGGTCGGCCTAAAATAGTTGTTGGTAATATAGTCTACAGCACTTCCCATCAGCCCGGTTCCTTTCTTCTATGGTTGATTGTTCTGTCTGATCAGCGCGCTCAGGCTCTGCTCATGACCCGTCAGGAAAACCTCAGCATCCCGCCAGTCGGAATTTTCCGGATCGTGGACCCGAAGTTGTTCAATTAGGGGGCGCACAGTGGCAATGCCGCTCCGCGCTGCGTCAATATCCTGTATCGCGATCAGCGCCTGGATGGTCCGCAGGTGGGCCGTCACGATATCCCGGCGAACACGCCAGTCCGGATTGGCCGCCTGTTTGTCGAGCCGTTCAAGCAAATCCCAGTGGCGCTGGCGCGCATCCAGCGATTCATCGAACCGCGCGAGATGTATGAGCGCCGTGCTGGTCCACGATATCGCGTCGGCATATTCCAGTTGCAGCTTGGTATCGTTAGGGTTTTCTTCGGCGATCTTCCGAAAGTCATCTTCTGCAAGCCTGAACCAGGCCAGAGCGGCTTCGGTCTTTCCGGCGTTCAGCTCGACCGTCCCCAGATTGCTGCGCGCAAAGGCCAGTTCCAGCCTGTAATCCGGATTGTCCGGATCAAGAGTAAAAAGCGTCTGCGACAGGTTGTAATAGGCCAGCCAGTGGGCTCGCACCAGGTTCAGCTCCGGCGCGTCAGCATCGGCGCCGGCAGACCGCCACTGGCGCCGCTGCGCTTCTCCGGCCCAGAACTCGGCCTGGGCGGAATTGTACAAGGTGAGGGGGTCATTGACACAGGTTTCTATGAGGCGATCAGTCAGCCGCTTTGATGCGCCGGCATAGCCGAACGACGCCTCCCGGTCCCCCGCATCAATGGCAACCCGGGCGGCCAGTTGCAGGGCCGTTGCCTTGCGTCCGGCGGCATCGCAGTCGAGCCTGGTCTCGTCCTGTCCGGCATAATAGTCGAGCGCCTTTTGCGCGACGCCTGAAAGTGCGTCCAGACGTCCGACCGGTTCGAGACGGTCTCGCAAATCGCCCAACATGAAATCGACCATGCCCTCCGCCTCCCTTTGTCTTTGCTGTGCAAGCTGGCTGGCTGACACTGCGGTGATGGCTAACCCGCTCATGACTAGGGCAATCAGCGAGGTGCCGGCTGTGACGGCCATCACGCGCCGGGTCCGGCGATGCTCTTCCCGGCGCAGGAGGTCTTCGAGAGGAATGTGTGTGAGCCCCGCCACCAGCTTCAGCTGGGCGAGCCGTGGGCCGTCGGCGGTCTTCCTGAAATCGGCAGCGAGAGGCTCTCCGTCCTGCTGCAAGACGGCAGGGAAGCATGCCGATTGGCCTGACGCACCATTCGGGTCCCCGGAGATTATCGCCGCCAGGATGGGAGCGTCCGGATGCAGGGCCTTGAAGGCCGTTATCTCCTTCGACACCCATATCGATCCAGCCGCTGCAGGAGAGCACACGACAATCATCGCCTGCGATTGGCTCAGTGAAGAGAGGATTTCCTGGCTGAGGTCACGGGCGGCTGCCAGCGCTTCGCGGTCCATGAAAAAGGTGCCCAGCTTGCCCGGGCCGCCTTTCTGGAGTGCGGCTGGAAGCCTGTATGTCGACAGTTTTCGATATATCCGCCGGGCATGTTTTGCATCACCGTGGCTATAGCTGATAAATGCCCGGTATGTCCGTTCTTGTTGCACAATCCATCATCTCCACCCAAGCTGATACTAGCATTGGTTGATGACGGTGTCATCGGCGCGCCTCGTGCGTCGATTATGAAAACCGCGGATTGATCACCTGGACTTCGCCCTTGTTGCGTTTCAGCAGTCCCTTGTGTTCCAGCGAACCGAACGCGCGCGAGGCCGTTTCCCGGCTGGTGTGGATGCGCTTCGCGAGTTCCGAAATGGTGGGTGGCGACGCGATCGTCATGACCTCGGAATCGTGCGGATCCGGAATGCCCACGCGTATCAGCTCTTGGTGCAGCCGCGTCGAAACCGGCAGGGCGGTGAGTTCGGTCAACTGGTCCGATGTCTTGGCCAGTCGCCGCGCCAGCAGGCGCGATACGGCGACAGCCAGGTCAGCATGCTGACTCATCAGCAGCAGGAACTGTGGGCTGGGGATCGCCAGGAGCGTCGCGTCGTCTTCAGCGGTGACAGATGACGTCCGGTTTCCGCCTGTCAGGCACCCGAGTTCCCCGACCAGCTCGCCGGGCGCCATGCTGGAAAGCCAGATTTCGTGACCATTCTGCGAATATTTTACAGCGCGAAGGCTGCCGGTGACGATCAGGTAGAGCGCCGTATCGGGTTCGCCCTGATGAATAATCGTTTCAGACGCTGAATAGGATTTCAGGCGGCTGGCCTGCGTCAGGGAAACAGGCGCGGGGTGATCATTCGGCAAGTCGCAAAATGCGGCCCATGCCGAATGAGTGTCTGCGCCGCTCTGCGCCATGTTCCGCCTCCAGCCGACAAACCAGTTATCAACTATGAATGGAATACATCGCTTTGCAAGGCGTTGTCATGGCCGTCGGCGGTGTGAAGGCCGGGCAGGGGGCCTGGCCTTGGTCACCGGCCCTTCGTCCGAACGCTATTTCAACGGCAGTTTGATATCCTGGAGACGTACACGCACGTATGAGCCGGGCGCGGCGCCAAGGCCCATATCCTTCGGTTCGACAGCGTCCTTCCTCTTGCCGGATTTCGGCCGCAGCCACTCCCACCAATACGGCCACCAGGAACCCGGGTGCTCCTCGGCGGTCTCCAGCCATTCCGCGCCGGTTGGCGTGATCTTGCCGCCGGTCCAGTGCTGGTATTTCCGTGAGTCCGGGTGGTTCACCACGCCGGCAATATGGCCGGAGCCAGACAGGACGAATTTGGTGTCGCCGCCGAAGACGGTAGCGGTGCGATACACGCTCTCGAACGGGCAGATATGGTCATCGCGGCTGGCCTGCACCATGACCGGGATCTTGACATTCTTGAGGTCGATCTTTTCGCCCAGCAGGTCGAAATCGCCGCTGGACAGTTTGTTGTCGGAATAGCAATCTTTCAGGTAGCGCTTGTGCACTTCGCCCGGAATATTGGTCTGGTCGGCGTTCCAGTAGAGCAGGTCGAACGGACGCGGAGACTTGCCCAGCATGTATTGGTCGATCACGTAGCGCCACACCAGGTCGATCGGGCGCAACCAGTTGAAAGTCTCGTACATCATCGCGCCGGGCATCACGCCGCCATTCTCGTCGATGACGCTTTCCAGATAGGCGCGGCCGGGGCCGTCGGTAAAGACTTTCAGGTCGCCGGCCAGTTCGAAGTCGGATTGCGAGGCAAAGAAGGTGGCCGACGCGATGCGGTCATCATCATGCGCGGCCATGTGCGCCAGTGTGCCCGACAGCAACGTGCCGCCGATGCAATAGCCGACAGCGTTCAGCTTTTTCGAGCCGGATGCCTGAAGCGCGGCCTCGACCGCCGCATAGACACCGTATTTGCTGTAATCGTCCCAGGTATAGTCCTTGGTCACCTCATCCGCAGAGCGCCACGACACGACGAACACGGTCAGGCCCTTGTCGACCAGCCAGCGGATCATGGAATTTTCTTCGCGCAGGTCGAGAATGTAGAATTTGTTGATCCAGGGCGGGAAGATCAGCAACGGTCGCGAATACACGGTTTCCTGCGTCGGCGCATACTGGATCAGTTCGATCAGGTCATTGCGGAACACCACCTTGCCCGGTGCGGTGGCAATGTTCTTGCCAATCTCGAACGGAGTTTCGTCGGTCTGGCTGATGTTCAGCTTGCCGCCCGCCTTCTTCACGTCGGCGCGGGCAAGGCGAATGCCGTTCAGCACGCTCTCGCCGCCGCTCTCCATGAAGGCGCGCAGGGCTTGCGGGTTGGTGCCGAGATAATTGGTCGGCGACAGGGTGTCGACCAGCTGCTGGGTGAAGAACTTGGCGCGCAGGTGGATATTGTCCGGCAGGTCCGGCGCATGGTCGGCAAGGCCCATTAGCCAGTTGCGGTTCACGTCATAGGCCTTGCGGATGAACTTGAAGCCCGGATTGGTATGCCATTCCGGGTCGGCAAAGCGCTTGTCGGTTTCTTTCGGCGGTTCGGTGCCGATCACTTCGGTGGCCATCTCCTGCCACAGGTTCATCCAGCCCTTCATCAGTTCCAGGTTGGCGTTCATCAGGGCCATCGGGTTCTTGGCGAGGCTCATGCCGACGGCGCGGAAGGCGTCGCCAGCGCCCATCGGGTCGCCCTGCGCCACGGTGCCGATCGGCCCTGATCCCATCAGCACGTCGTTGATCAGCGCCTGCGATTCCGTATTGGCCAATGCAAGCGTTGTCATTAACACCTGCATTTGCAGCGGATTTTGCTCGGCAATCAGGGAGCCGAGCGAAGGAAGTGCAGCTTTTTCTGTGTTTTTGCTGCTCATCGGTCCCAATATCGCCTGTTTGTTGATGCGTTACTATTCATCAGAATGTTTGTGATTTAATGAGTTTAACCATGAAAAACACGGTGATTCCCCTCATAGGCGTGTCATGCCTGCTATTAGTTGGGTGCACCAACTCGTTCACGAAAGTCCGCGATGCTGTCAATCAGGCGCCGGACTGGTACGAGACCCGTCGTCAGGAAATCCGTGGCGAAGGGTATCCGGAACTGGCTGAAGTTCCCACGATCGCGCCTGGTGAATTGCCCGGCAAGACATTGCCGGCGTCAGCCAAGCGCGTTTCCGCTCTGGCGGCACAATTTGCAGAAACCGCGCGAGCGGAATTGCCGGCCAATGGGCCGGCCGAAATCGCCGCCGTCGGGGCTGAGATCCGCCAGCAATTTGCCGGGCTGGACGAGTCCTCGAACTTTCTTACTGACGACGAGATCGCTGCAATCAGGAACAGCTTTAATGTCCCGCGCGTCACCCAGGGTCTGAAAGGCCAGAGATGAACACCGAATTTCACAAGATCAGGCGCCTTCCTCCATATGTTTTCGAGCAAGTGAACAGGAGCAAGGCAGCCCTCCGTGCGGAAGGGGCCGACATCATCGATCTCGGCATGGGCAACCCGGACCTACCGACCCCGAAACACATTGTCGACAAACTGGTCGAGACCGCCCGCAAGCCGGACGTGAATGGCTATTCCGCCTCGCGCGGCATTCCGGGCCTGCGCCGCGCCGTCACCGACTATTACAAGCGCCGTTTCGACGTCACGCTCGACAAGAACAAGGAAGTCATCGTCACGCTGGGCTCCAAGGAGGGCTTCGCCAACCTTGCACAGGCCATCTCTGCGCCCGGCGACGTCATTCTCTCGCCCGACCCGTCCTATCCGCTGCACTCGTTCGGCTTTATCATTGCTGGTGCCTCGATCCGCGCCGTGCCAGCGCCGTCGCCAGAGGATTACCTTCGCAACCTTGAAAAGGCCGTGAAACACTGTGTTCCGCCGCCGACAGCCATGGTGCTCTGCTACCCGTCGAACCCGACGGCGGACGTGTGTGACCTCGAATTCTACAAGGACGCCGTCAAGTTCGCGAAGAAGCACGATCTCTGGATCCTGTCCGACCTCGCCTACAATGAAATCTATTTCGAGGAGCCGACGCCCTCGATCCTGCAGGTCGACGGGGCAAAAGACATCGCGGTCGAATTCACCACCATGTCCAAGACCTATTCCATGGCCGGTTGGCGCATGGGTTTCGTCGCAGGCAATGAAACGCTGATCGCCGCGCTCGCGCGCGTGAAGTCCTACCTCGACTACGGTGCCTACACGCCGATCCAGGTGGCGGCTGTCGCCGCGCTGGATGGTCCGCAGGACTGCGTCGAAGAGTTCCGCCAGATTTACAAGCATCGCCGGGATGTACTCGTCGAGAGTTTCGGCCGGGCAGGATGGGCCATCCCCAGCCCGAAAGCGTCGATGTTTGCCTGGGCGCCCATCCCCGAACCGTTCCGCGACATGGGCAGCCTGGAATTCGCGCTGATGCTGATGAACGAAGCCCACGTCGCCGTGGCGCCCGGCGCCGGTTTCGGTGAACATGGCGACGGTCACGTCCGCATTGCTTTGGTCGAGAATGAACAGCGCATCCGTCAGGCCGCGCGCAACATTCGCAAGTTCATGTCCAGGCATGGCGTCAAGGAATTGTCGTCAGCTGCAGCGGAGTAATCCGGTGGCACAAGGCCACAGCCTGCTGCAATTGCCCCATAGGCCCTTCGCATTTGCGTGCAACTGGTCTATCCACCGCCCGATATGAACCGGAGGGCCATTCGTGGGGCCATTGAAAATTGGAATAGCAGGACTCGGCCATGTCGGCTGCGGATTGATTGAGCTGGTTGAGCGCCAAGACAAATTGCGCTTGCCCGGAAAGGTCGAAATCACGGGTGTCAGCGCGCGTAGCAAAAGCCGTAACCGCCCCGTCGATACCGACAAGTATCGCTGGTTCGACGATGCGGCGACGCTGGCCGAAGATCCCGATGTTGATGTCTTCATAGAACTCATTGGTGGATCCGATGGCCCGGCCAAGTTTGCCGTGGAGAGCGCTCTCAAGGCCGGAAAACACGTCGTCACGGCGAACAAGGCCCTGATGGCCAAGCACGGTATGGCGCTCGCCGCACTTGCCCAGGAAAAGGGCGTCGACCTCCTGTTCGAAGCCGCCGTTGCGGGCGGCATCCCCGTCGTGCGCGTCCTGCGCGACAGCCTTGCCGGCGTCGAGATCAAGCGCGTCGCGGGCATTCTCAACGGCACCTGCAACTTCCTGACCACGACCATGCTGGAAACGGGGCGGTCCTATGACGAGGTCCTCGCCGAGGCCCAGAAGCTAGGCTATGCCGAAGCCGACCCGGCGCTCGACGTGTCCGGCATGGACGCTGCCCACAAGGCCGCCATCCTCTCCGCCATTGCCTTTTCCGCCGATCTCGACTTTTCCAAAGTCAGCGTATCCGGTGTCGACCAGATCGACCTGCTGGACCTGAAACTGGCCGACCGTCTCGGCCTGCGTATCAAGCTCATCGCCGAAGGCGTGCTCACCGAGAACGGCGTCGTCTGCCGCGTCGAGCCAATGGCCCTGTCGGCCAATCACCCGCTTGCGCGCGTCAATGGCTCTCTGAACACCGTCCGCATCGAAGGCGACCCGGTGGGTGCCATCACGCTGACCGGTCCCGGTGCCGGAGCCGGCCCCACGGCCAGCGCCGTCATGGGCGATGTCGCCAAGCTCTTTCGCCCGGCCATCCGGCCAGCCTTTGGCCGCGCCGAACACCATGTGGAGCGTCCCTTCGTGGCGGCGTCGGGCGACGAGACGTCGGCCTTCTTTCTGCGTGTCCGCCTGGCCGACAAGCCCGGCGCGCTGGCTGCCCTCACCGAAGCGCTGGCCGCAGAAGGTGTGTCCGTGAACCAGCTGCTGCAGGATTCGGCTGACGAATCCGGTGCCAGCCCGGTGGCCATCGTCACACACCGGTGCGCGCGCTCGCACATGACGGCAGCCCTCGCGAGACTTGGGATACTGACCGTGCTAATGGACGCGCCGCGCCTGATCCGAATCGAAACGGCAAGCTAATTGCTCTAACAAATCGCGCTATAATTGGAAAAGTGCGACAGGGGATAAAAAGCCATGAAAAACAACGTTCTGACGCCGGGACTTGCTGACGCGATGGTCCGTGTGACCGAGCTCGCAGCCATTGCGGCGGCCAAGGAAGTCGGCCGCGGCGACGAAAAAAAGGCGGATGCTGCTGCAGTTGATGCGATGCGCACGGCCTTCAATGCCGTCGACTTCAAGGGCCGCGTCGTCATCGGCGAAGGCGAGCGCGACGAAGCGCCGATGCTCTATATCGGCGAGGAAGTCGGCACCAATAACGGGCCGGAGATCGACATTGCGCTCGATCCGCTCGAAGGCACGACGCTGACCGCCAAGGCGATGGCCAATGCCCTCGCCGTCCTGGCCATCGCCCCGCGCGGCGGCCTGCTGCACGCGCCTGACACCTATATGGACAAGGTCGCCGTCGGCCCGGGCTACCCGGAAGGCATTATCAGCCTCGATGCGACCCCGGCCGAGAACATCACCGCGCTCGCTAAGCACAAGGGCGTGCCGGTCTCGGAAATGACCGCCTGCGTGCTCGACCGCCCGCGCCATGAAGAGATCATTGCCAGCCTGCGCGGCGTCGGCGCACGCATCGCCCTGATCACTGACGGTGACGTCGCCGGCATCATCGCAACGACCGATCCGCAGACCGGCATCGATTTCTATGTCGGCTCCGGCGGCGCGCCGGAAGGCGTTCTTGCGGCAGCGGCCCTGAAATGCGTCGGGGGCCAGATGTATGCCCGCCTCGTCTTCCGCAATGACGACGAGAAAAAGCGTGCGACCCGGGTCGGCATCACCGATTTCGGCCGCACCTATTCACTTAACGAGCTGGCGTCCGGCGAAACCGTGTTCTGTGCCACTGGCGTCACCAATGGCAGCCTGCTCGATGGCGTGAAGCACGGCGCTGGCCGTGTCCACACCCACACATTGGTCATGACCTCCACCGACGGCATGGTCCGTCACGTCCGCTCCGACCGGAAGGCTTGAGCACTGCACGGGCAGGTCACAGCTGCCGATTTCTGGGCTAGGATGGGCTTCCCGATTCTCTGAGAGGAAGCTCATTCCGCCATGGCCCAAGCCGCGCGCCAGTCCAGTTCCCGCCTTTTCCAGGTGGACCAGTCCGCCACGGGCCGGTTCTGGACGCTCGCAGAGGCCGACGAAGCACTCGTCCGGCGCCTTGCCCCCAGTGTCGGCGGGTCAGACCTCCTCGCCCGGCTCCTGGCCTCGCGCGGCGTCGACCCCGCTGAGGCCGCCAGCTACCTCGCACCGACACTCCGCGACTATTTCCCGAACCCGTCCAGCTTTGCCGACATGGACAAGGCCGCCGCCATCGTCCTCGACGCCATTGTTGAAAAGAAGCGCGTCACCGTCTTTGCCGACTATGATGTCGACGGCGGCACGTCCTCGGCCATTCTGGCCCGCTATTTCCGCGCCTGGGGCCAGGATCTCGGTCTCTACGTGCCGGACAGGCTCGAGGAGGGCTACGGCCCTTCACCCGCCGCCTTCCGCCACCTGAAGGACACGGGGTCCGAACTCGTCATCACGGTCGATTGCGGCGCCGCTGCGACGCTCGCCCTGAACGAGGCCGAGTCCATCGGCCTGCCGGTCGTTGTCATCGATCACCACCTCATGTCGGGCGAGCATCCCCCCTCGGCAGCCCTCGTGAACCCCAACAGGCCCGACGACACGTCCGGCTGCGGCCATCTCGCCGCCGCTGGTGTCGTCTTCGTCTTTGTCGCCGCGCTCAACCGGCTGGCCCGCCAACGCGGCCTGGCGCCCACTGACGGCCTGCCGGACATCATGCCCTTTCTCGACCTCTGCGCCCTCGGCACGCTGTGCGACATGGCTCCGCTGCACGGCGTCAATCGCGCCTTCGTGCGTCAGGGCCTCACCACCATGGCCCGCGACCAGAACCCCGGTCTACGCGCGCTCGCGGACGTCGCCGGAATCGGCAAGACCGAAACCGTCTATCACGCCACTTTCATGCTGGGTCCGCGTCTCAATGCGGGCGGACGTGTGGGTGACCCGTGGATCGCCGCCAGGCTGCTCGCCACCGATAACCGGCAGGAAGCCGTCGAGCTCGCCGAACGCCTCCATGCGCTCAACGAGGAGCGCAAGGCCGTCGAGAGCGCCATCCTCGACCTCGCCATGGCGCAGGCCGAACAGGCGCTGGCGCGCAATCCCGAACGCGGCATCCTCATTGCCAGCGGCGAGGGCTGGCATCCCGGCGTCATCGGCATCGTCGCCGGGCGCCTCAAGGAACGCTACCACCTGCCCAGCATCGTTATCGGCTGGGGGCAGGGGCTTGGCCCCGTCGCCAAGGGGTCTGGCCGCTCGGTGACAGGCGTGAACATTGGCGATGCCATCACCATGGCGGCGCGCGAAGGCATTATCCTCTCCGGTGGCGGGCATGCCATGGCGGGCGGCCTCAGCCTCGAGCCTGAACAGGTCCCGGCTTTCGACGCCTGGATGGTGGCGCACATGGCGCAATTCTCGGCCGAGCGCACGGCGGCGCTGGAACTCAGGATCGATGCCGTGCTGGCGCCGGGTGCCGCCAGTCCGGCCCTTGTCGACCAGGTCGCCCAGATCGGCCCGTTCGGCATCGGCTCGCCCGAACCGGTCTTTGCGCTGCAATCTGTCCATGTCACGGGCGTCCGGCAGGTTGGCGCCAACCATGTCCGCTTTATCGCCGAAGACGCTGGCGGGCGCCTCGAATGCATCGCCTGGCGGGCTGCCGACACGCCGCTCGGCCAGGTTCTGACAAATGGCGCCCGCGTGCATCTCACCGGGAAACTCAAGGCTGACGAGTGGAACGGGCGGCGCCGCGTGCAGCTGGACGTGGGCGACGCGGCCGCCGACTGAACATTCTGCATATGTCGCTGCTTCACGGGTTGCCCTCGCTGGAAACAGCCGCTATATCGCCACTTCTCAAAACCGGTGCGGTCCCTTCGTCTATCGGTTAGGACGTCAGGTTTTCAACCTGAAAAGAGGGGTTCGACTCCCCTAGGGACTGCCAGGTTTTTTCTCCGCAATCATGGGCTTGGTCCGTGGAGTCTGAAACTTCCTGTTTTTGATGTGAAGATCGCGTGACAAGCGCGCTCTCACATTTTAGGTTACTCCCTTGGGGAATTTGGGTTGATGACGAGAGCTGTGGCGAAATCCGAATCAGACATGCCGGGCGCTGAGCCTGTGGTGCGCGTGATCGGCCGTGTGAAATGGTTCGACGGTGCCAAGGGCTATGGATTTATCATCGCGGAATCCACGTCCGACGCCTCGCTTGAGGGCGATGTCATGCTGCACGTTTCCTGCCTGCGCGATTATGGCGAAACCTATGCCGACGAAGATGCCCGCATTGTCTGCGACGCGGTCAAGCGCGAACGCGGGTGGCAGACTGCCCATATTATCGAAATGGAGCGGCCGCGTGCCGCCGTGGCGCGCGAGACGGGCGAGGAGCCTGACTACACGCCCGTGACGCTGAAATGGTTCAACCGCACGCGCGGTTACGGCTTCGTGCATCGTGACGGTGTGGAGATCGACATCTTCGTGCATGCCGTGATCCTGAAAAAGGCGGGCTATGACGATATCGAACCGGGCACCCTGCTGGACGTCGTCATCGAGAACGGATCCAAGGGCGAACATGTCACGTTCGTGAAACCTGGCTGAGGGCAGGCCGCTGAGCAGCAAGAGCGCTTGCCGACCCCCGAATGCGCGGCTAAACCAGCTCGCATGACCCGATTGATCGCCAGCCTTTTCGCCACCGCGTTTTTCCTCGTTCAGGGCGCTTTCGCCCAGCTGGAAACCAGCCCCCTCGTCATTGATACAGGTGACTCCGTCCATCGTTTCACGGTCGAACTGGCCGATGATGCCGAAGAGATTCGCACCGGCCTGATGAACCGCGCGGAAATGGCGCCGAATGCCGGCATGCTGTTCGATTTCGGCCAGCCCCGTGAAGCCAGCATGTGGATGAAAAACACGCTGATCCCGCTGGACATGCTGTTTGTCGCGCCGGACGGAAAGGTGATCGCCATCGCCCGCAACGCCGTTCCCGGTTCTTTGCGCACGATCGGTCCCGGCGTGCCGGTCAAGGCCGTTCTCGAACTGAACGGCGGTCGCTGCGAAGCCCTCGGCATCGAGCCGGGTGATATCGTCCAGCACGCCCTGTTCGGGAACGTCAGCGAATGATCCGCAAGGCGTCATGAATCCGCCACCGCCGGGCTTTGCGCCGACCCCGTCGCGCGGCAAGTTCACCTTGCACAACGGCCCGACATACCGGGCCACGGCTGACGGCGACATCCGCACCGGCATGTGGGTGCTCGACCGCCACTGCAACGGCATGGGTTTCCTGCACGGCGGCATGATCTCGGCTTTCTCCGACAGCGCCCTGGCCTGGGCCGTCTGGAGCTCGACGGGCCGCATGTCCGTCACCATCAAGCTGACCCTCGAATTCATGGACATCGTGCCCGAGGGGACGTGGCTTGAGGCGCATCCCGAAGTCACAGCCGTGGACGGCGATCTCGTCCATGTCCGGGCGCGTCTTGTCAAAGCCAATGGCCATCTTGCTGCCCGCGCCGATGCCGTTTTCCGCTCCCTGCGGCGGCGCACCACATGAGGCAGGTTGGCGCGTGACAACGCTGGGGGCGCGCGCCAGCGTGAACTATGTTATCCCGTTCAGGATGAGTTGTTCCTGGGGGTAAGACACCAATGGAATTTGACGCCCTTCTCCTGTCGCGCATCCAGTTTGCGTTCGTCATCGCCTTTCACATCATGTTTCCGGCCTTCACCATCGGCTTGGCGGCCTTCCTGGCTGTCTGTGAGGGTCTCTGGCTGAAAACCGGAAACGAAGTCTTCAAGCGGCTTTACCTGCACTGGGTGAAGATCTTCGCGCTCGCCTTCGCCATGGGAGTCGTCTCTGGCGTGGTCATGAGCTACCAGTTCGGCACGAACTGGAGCGTCTTTTCCGAAATCGCCGGCAGCGTGATCGGGCCGCTGCTGGGCTATGAAGTGCTCACCGCATTCTTCCTTGAGGCCACATTCCTCGGTGTGATGCTGTTCGGCTGGAACAAGGTCGGCCGCAAGCTCCACTTCGTGGCCACCTGCGCCGTCGCAATTGGCACGACCATTTCCGCGTTCTGGATACTGTCGGCCAATAGCTGGATGCAGACACCGGATGGCTTCGCCATTGATCCTGCAACGGGCAATTTCTACGCCACCGACTGGATCAAGGTCATCTTCAATCCCAGCTTCCCGACGCGCCTCGTCCACATGCTGCTCGCGGCCTATATCACGACAGCCGCCGTCGTCATGGCCGCTGGGGCCTGGCAGGTCATCTGCGGCCGCGTCACCACGCCCACCCGCTGGCAGATGCGCATGGCGGCCGGCACGCTCGCCCTCCTCATGCCGATCCAGATCATGGCCGGTCACAAGTCCGGCGAAGTCGCGCATGAATACCAGCCCGCCAAGATCGCCGCCGCCGAGGGCTGGTGCGAAAGCGCTCCGGTTCAGGGCACGATGCTGTTCGCCTGGCCGGCCGACAATGAATGCGGCCATGACGGCATTACCATCCCCGGCACCAGCCCCTACCTGTTCCCCAATGCGCCCAAGGGGGAAGACCTGAAAGGCCTCGACGCCTTCGCAGCGGAAGATACGCCGCCTGTCTGGCTCGTCTTCTACAGCTTCCGCATCATGTTCGCCGCCGGCATGGCGATGCTCGGAATCGGTCTCTGGGGGTGCTTCCTGTGGTGGCGCGGACGCCTTGATCAGAAGGGCATTTTCCACTGGCTGGCTGTGCCTGGCGGGTCGCTCGGATTCATCGCGGTCATCACCGGCTGGATCGTCGCCGAAGTCGGCCGCCAGCCCTACACGGTCTACGGCGCCCTGCGCACGGTCGACAGCGTCTCGCCCGTGTCCACCGCGCAGGTCGCCACCTCGTTGCTCGTCTTCATGGTCACGTATGCGATCATCTTCACCGCCGGTACCGTCTATATGGCGCGCATCGCCACACGCGGCTTTGACGACGATCCGATGGGCAAGCCTTCACGCGAGCGTCGCGCGCCGGGCTCGCCGCTCGGCGCCGTCGACGAGCCCGCCGAGACCGGCGAAGATATTGTAGCAGCGGACTAGGAGAGAACAGATGGCACTCGACCTTCCACTGATCTGGGGCTTCATTCTCGCCGTCGGGGTCTTCATGTATGTCCTGCTCGACGGCTTTGACCTCGGCATCGGCATGCTCACCTTCGTCGCCCGCAGCGATGAAGAGCGCAACATGATGACGGCCACGATCGAACCCGTCTGGGACGGCAACGAGACATGGCTCATCATTGGCGGGGGTGGGCTCTTCGCGGCCTTCCCCACGGCCTACGCCATCATCATGCCAGCTTTCTACCTGCCGGTCCTGGTCATGCTGGCCGCGCTGATCTTTCGCGGTGTCGCGTTTGAATTCCGCCACAAGGCTGTGCGCCCAACAACGCGCAGGTTCTGGAACGGCGCCTTCTTCGGCGGGTCCGCCATAGCAGCCTTCTCGCAAGGCCTGATGCTGGGCGGCATGATCCAGGGCATCTCTGTCGAGGGCGGCGCCTTTGCGGGTGGTGCATTCGACTGGCTGACGCCTTTCTCACTGCTCGTCGGCATCTCCGTCATCATCGGTTACCTGATGCTGGGCGCCTGCTGGCTCGTGCTGAAGACCGAAGGCGAGCTATTCTTGCGCGCGCGCAAATGGGCCCGCCTCGCGCTGGCCGGTGTCGCCATCTGCTTCCTCGCCGTCAGTCTCGCCACGCTCGCAATTGATCCCTCGGTAGGTGAACGTTGGGGCTTCTCGATGACGCAGATCGACTTCGCGCGCCTCTTGCCGCTGTCGCCGGCGCCGCTGGCCGGCATGGTCTTCTGTGCATGGCTCTGGCGTGACCTGTCTCTGCCAATCGGTCCGGGTGATGCACCTGACTGGCGGCCCTACCTGCTCGCCGTGGCCATCTTCCTCAGCGGCTATGTTGGCCTGGGATTCAGCCTCTATCCCTATATCGTACCGTTCGAATTCACGATCTGGGAAGCGGCGGCCCGCGACA
Organism: uncultured Alphaproteobacteria bacterium; assembly: GCA_963973995.1. GTDB lineage: Bacteria > Pseudomonadota > Alphaproteobacteria > Caulobacterales > Hyphomonadaceae > Hyphomonas. Next base: position 77,030 of record CAXBCO010000002.1, on the reverse strand, counting down.
ATTCCCTGGCCTTCATGCTGGTCGGGGCAGGGATCATGCTGCCAATCATCCTTCTGTATACGGCTTATGTCTATTCCCTGTTCTGGGGCAAGGTAAAGCCGGGCGATGGCTACCATGCCTGACCCCGTCTTCCGCCCGGTCGAACCGCTTCCAGAGGGTGCACCCGAAGGCCCGCTCGCCAAACGCGTCGCTTGGTTCGTCGGCATTGCCATTATCTCGATGCTGGTGGTCGCGGCGGTAGCCTATGCCCTGAGGGCTCTGCTGTTCATCGGATAGAACCTGATAGATCGCCGCTATGGCGTTCTGTCACCGATCTGTTTTAATGGCGGCAAGGGCGGCCCCCGAGGACCAGGCCCGTTGAGGGAGATACTAAATGACTGACCTTGCCACCAGCACCCCTGTCGACACAGATCCGATGACCATGCCGCTCGAAGACATGGACGTCAGCAATATAGAGCTTTGGCGGACCAACAGTTTCTGGCCTTATTTCGAGCGCCTGCGACGCGATGCACCCGTGCATTACTGTCGAGAAAGCATGTTTGGGCCGTATTGGTCGATCACCCGTTTCAACGACATCATGGCTGTCGACACGAACCATCAGGTTTTCTCATCCGAGTCGGGGCTCGGCGGCATTACAATCCTCGATCAGGATGCCGATATCCCGCTGCCCATGTTTATCGCCATGGATCCGCCCAAACATGACGTCCAGCGCAAGACCGTCAGCCCGATCGTCTCGCCGATGAACCTGTCAGTCATGGAGCCGTTGATCCGCGAGCGCGCCGCACGCATTCTTGACGAGCTGCCGGTTAGGGAAACCTTCGACTGGGTTGACCGTGTCTCCATCGAACTGACCACGCAAATGCTGGCAACCCTGTTCGATTATCCATTCGAGCGCCGCCGCGAACTGACCCATTGGTCTGATGTGGCCACCACTATTCCGGGACCCGGTGAGCTCGTGGAGACCCGTGAGGAAAAGCGGGCCGAGCTGATGGAATGCCTCGCGTCATTTACAGAGCTCTGGAACGAGCGGGTCAACGCGCCGCCGCAGGGAGACCTCATATCCATGCTCGCGCATGGCGAGGCCACCCGCGACATGAGCCCGGAAGAATACCTCGGCAACATCGTCCTGCTGATCGTTGGCGGTAACGACACGACCCGCAACAGCATGACCGGCAGTGTCGTGGCGCTCAACCAGTTTCCGGAAGAGTACGCCAAGCTGCGCGCAAATCCGGACCTGATCCCGAACATGGTGTCGGAAACCATCCGCTGGCAAACGCCTCTGGCTCACATGCGACGCACCGCCATGCAGGACGTGGAAATTGGCGGCAAGACGATTCACAAGGGCGACAAGGTCATCATGTGGTACGTATCGGGCAACCGCGACGACGCGGTCATCAAGGATCCCGACAACTATATCATCGACCGGGAACGGGCGCGCCAGCACCTGTCCTTCGGTTTCGGCATCCACCGCTGTGTCGGCAATCGCCTCGCCGAAATGCAGCTCAGGGTCATATGGGAAGAAATCCTGAAGCGCTTCCCGGTCATCGAGGTCGTCGAAGAGCCGGTCTACGTGCCGTCCCCCTTCGTGAAGGGATACCAGCGCCTGATGGTCCGCATCCCGGAGCGAAACGCGACAGCGTGACCCCAGCCTCCCGGCTCAGGATCAGGACGGCACGGTTCCCCGGAACAGTCGGCGGGCCCTCAACCAGTCCGACACAGTCTTCACGGCTGTCGGCAACAGGTCAGCGCGCTCGATGTAATAGTGGTCAGCGTCCTTGATCGTCACCATCTGCTTGTCCTCCGAGCCGACCGCGTCAAACAGCCTCTGCGCATGACTCGGCGTGCAGGCGAGGTCGGCCGAATTGCTGATCACGAGCACGGGGCAGGAGATGCGCGACGCGTTGCCCGTCCCGTCGGCCCGGCTCTTGTCATAGCTCCACTGCGACAGCCATGAGCGCAGCGTGGTGAACCGCCCCAGTCCCACCGGGCCGTCATTGGCAATCTTCGGGTCGCCCAGGTAGCACGTGCCCGGCGTGCGATCGGACGGGTCCTGCGTCGGGTCCAGCCAGCGCACGTCGCTCATCGTGCCCTGCACCACGAAACAGCGCTCTGCATCCGGCTCGCCGCTTGCCTTGATCTCCGCCAGCTGGGCCATCACCCTGTCCGTGATGCGACGGTTTCGCGCCACCTGCGCCGCCCGGAAGCGGGCAACGAATTCCGGCGTGTACGGCGGCTGGTTCGGGCAGTCCGGCGCATAGATATTGAGTTCGGTATCCCGCTCGAACGGCTTGTCCTCGTCCAGGATCGACGGGTCGATCCATTCCGTCATCGTGTGCGACCGGCTGATATGCGCCGCCAGCAACAGGATGGCGTCGGCAGGGATCAACCCGGCGCCCGCGAGGTCTGCCGGGTCGCCCGCCGGGGTTTCGGTGATCGTCGGATGTTCGGCCTGGTCCTGGTAGAAGAGGGACAGCGAACCACCCCCGGACCACCCCCCCAGCACCACCTTGTTATAGCCGAACCGCTTCTTCGCGTCGGCGATGCACGCGCCGAGGTCCAGCACGCATTTCTCCATGATCAGCGCGGTGTCGTTGCCCCGGTAGCGCGGGTTGCAATAGATGACATGGTGCCCGGCATGCGCCAGAGACGTCACCAGCGGCAGGAAACTGCCGCCGCCAATCGGATGGCTGAAAATGATGACAGTCTTCGCGTCCACATTATCGGGACGGATGCGCATGCATTCCACGAACACCTGTCCTGCCGGGCCGCCATAGGTCTCTTTCAGCCGTCCCGTATCTGCGTGAACAAATCCGTAGGGTTCCCTTGCGATAGCCATCTTGCGTTCCTTGCCCTTGTTTTTTCTCAGGCGCATACTTGCCGAAAGAACGATCAGGGGAAAGCAGGAAAGGCCCGAGGAATGACTGAACAGTCCCGGCCGCAGCCAAGCGGCATACATCACATCGCCATCATGTCGTCCGACATCAAGAAGCATATCGCCTTCTTTTCGGAGGTCATGAACTTCCCGCTCGTCGCGCTTTTCGACATGCACGGCGTGCCCGGCGGCCTGCACGCCTTCCTGCGCATGAACGATCACAGCTTCTTCTCGATCGTCCAGCTGCCCGATGTCGACAAGATACCGGTCACGCTTGGCGTCACCCATTCCGGCAATGGCGCGCTGCCCAGCGCCGCCGGTACGATGCAGCACCTCGCCTTCCGCGCTGACGATGAAGAAGGCCTCCTCGGCATGCGCGATCGCCTGCGCAGCCAAGGCATCAACGTCATCGGCCCCCTCGATCACGGCTTCTGCAAGTCGATCTATTTCGCCGGGCCAGATCAGATGACGCTCGAAGTCGCCGCGCCCGCAACGCCCGTCGACCCGAAACAATGGATAGATCCCACAGTGCTCGAAAAGGCCGGCATCTCTGCCGCAGAAGCGGAAAGCTACAAGGCGCCTGCACCTTATACCGGCAAGGGCAACGAGCCACAGCCGCCTTACGATCCCGCCAAGCCGCACATGGTCTACCCGCCGGAAATGTACCAGGCCATGCTGAAGACGCCCGATGACGTCCTCGCCAATGCCGCGAAATTTCCCGGCCCGCCGGTGCCCGTCCCCGCTTAGGCCGCTTTTCGGCTCGTGCTCGGATCGCGTTCTGGCAATATAATGCGGTTATTCCGGGAGAATCCTCTTGCGCAACAATTGGCAAAACAAGTCTGAAAAGAAGGTAGATCGAGACCCGGAACTCACCGAGAAGGTCGCCCTTATTTTCGATCATCCTGAGGGTGTAGACTGGCACTGGGAAGATGCAGCAGATCGTATTGCGGCCGGAGTGCCGGTTGAACCAAAATCCTTCGATATTCTGGAGGCGGCATTTGTTCACTTCGAGACATATCTCGCCCCCTATTCACCTTGGCAAATAGCCATGGGAACGTCGTTCCTGTTGGACTCCATCCTGTCACCCCATGTCTCTCTCTTTTCTGACGAACGGCTTGATATCGAAAGGCGTGTGGCCGTCGTAAGGGGGCTGCGAAACGTCTTTGCCGACACGTTCAAACTGCATGCAGAGTGGGAATACGAGGGTGGGGCTGGCGTGCAGAAAGATATCAACAATAAGTGCTACATGTTTTGGGAGACATGTCCTTTGCCATTTTCGCCGTCCCGGCCAATTGCTGAAGCCTGCATCGATGTAATGGAATCCTGCCTGACGATCCCGAACATGGCAGTGATTGAAAGTGGACTTCACGGCCTTGGGCATTCTGCACGCAGCTATCCCCGCGCGGTTCAGATCGTCGAACAATACATTGCAGCGGGAAAGTGTCCTGCTGATCTAGTCGAGTATGCCCAGTCGGCAGCAAAGGGCCGTGTGCTTTAGGCAGGCCGCCCCAACCAGCGCTCAAGAATGTCCGTCGTATCCTCGCCGACACTCCGCGGTGCCTGCTTGCGGATTGATCCCGGCGTCGCCGAGAATTTCGGGAACGTGTTCTGCATCTTCACCGGGCCTAGCTCCGGGTCGTCCACCGTCACAATCGCTTCGCGCGCCGCATAGTGCGGATCGTTCACCATGTCGGCAGCCGTATAGATCTTGCCCGACGGTACCGCGTGTTCGAGCAACAGTGTTTCAAGCTCTGCCACGGTCAGCGTGCGCGTCCAGTCACTGATGATCCCGTCCAGCTCCGCCTGATGCTCACCGCGTGCCAGGTGCGTCGCGTAGCGTACATCCGTCGCAAGGTCCGAACGTCCCATCGCATCGCACAGTCGCTTGAAGATCGGATTCTGGTTGCCACCGATCAGGAACTCTCCATCCTTGCACGGATAGACATTCGATGGTGCAATCTTCGGCAATATCGCGCCAGTTCGCGTCCGCATGAAGCCGCTCGTCGAATAATCCGCCACATAGCTTTCCATCACCTGCAGCACGCTCTCATACAGCGCCACGTCGATGATCTGTCCTTCACCGGTCTTGTCCCTGTGGTGCAGCGCCGCGAGAATGCCCATGGCGCCATAGGAGGCCGCCAGCGTATCCCCGATCGAAATGCCCACGCGTGACGGCATCCGGTCCGGCTCGCCGGTAATCCCGCGCAGTCCGCCAAAGCCCTCGCCAATCAGGCCAAACCCCGGCCGGTCCGCATAGGGCCCGGTTTGTCCATAGCCCGACATCCGCGCCACGATCAGCCCCGGATTGGCCTCGCGCAGCTTCAGCGGATCAAGCCCCCATTTCTCGAGCGCCCCCGGACGGAAGTTCTCGACCAGCACATCGGCTTCAGCGATCAGGTCCCGGGCCAGCTGCTGGCCTTCCTCGGTCCGCAAATTCACCTCGACCGAATACTTGTTGCGTCCGATCACGCGCCACCAGGCGGGCTTGTCGCCCTGACCCCATTCGCGCATCGGGTCGCCCTTGCCGGGCGGCTCGATCTTGACGACTTCCGCGCCCATGTCGCCCAGCAGCTGGCCGCAGAACGGGCCTGCAATCAGCTGGCCCATCTCCACGACGCGCAGGCCATGCAGGGGCCCATTCGGTTTCGGTGTATCGGTCATGCCTGCCTTTAGCGCATTCGCTCACGCCACAACAAGCGCGCCGTCGGCCTCAAGCCTTCTCGGCCTGCTGGACGGCGAACTCCTTGATCGTCTTGTAATCCGCCTTGCCATTCACGGCGCGGCCAAGGTCCGGCTTGAAGAAGATGCGCTTGGGTGCCTTGAAGCGGGCAATCTTGGTCGCCACGAATGCGCGCAGCTCATCCTCGCTGACGTTACCGTCAGTCGACACAACCGCCGTCACGGCCTGGCCCCACTTGTCGTCCGGCAAGCCGACAACCAGCGCATCAATCACCGCATCATGCAGCTTCAGCGCCTCTTCCACCTCTTCGGGATAAACCTTCTCGCCTGCGGTGTTGATGCAGTTCGAGCCGCGCCCCAGCAGCGTCATCGAGCCATCGGCCTCCACCGTGCACCAGTCGCCGGGGATGGAATAGCGCATGCCATTGATCGTCGGGAAGGTCTTCGCCGTCTTCTCCGGGTCCTTGTAATAGCCCAGCGGCACCGCGCCGCCGCGCGCCACAAAGCCCGCCTCACCGCTGCCCGGCTGTATCTCGCGATGATCCTCGCTGAACACCTTGCAGTTCGGGCCGAGTTCGAACTTGGAGGTCTTCACCTCGCCATCCGCCGTCATCGCGGAGGAGCCGAAGCCCACCGCCTCAGACGCGCCGAAACTGTCCATCATCGCCGCCTGCGGCATATGCTTCAGCAGGCCGCGCTTGATCTCGACCGACCACATCACGCCGGACGACACGATGGCCACCACCGTCGACAAGTCATACTTGCCGGGGTTCTCTTCCAGTTCCTTCAGCATCGGCTTGCCGAACGCGTCGCCCACGATGGCCATATTGGTGACACCATTCTTCTCGACCGTCTCCCACAGGTTCTGCGGGCTGAAATTCTTGTTTTCGGTCAGCGTCACCACCGTGCCGCCATTCAGCATCACGCCCATGGCCGTGAACAGGCCGGTGCCGTGCATCAGCGGGCAGGCCGGAATGATCCGCGCGTGCCGGCCGAGTTCGAGCGCATTGGCGACATGCGCCTCCAGGTCCTTCGGCACAACGCCGCCCGCCTTGGCCACGCCATCCATGCCCGCCTGACGCCAGATGCCGTGTGACCACATCACGCCCTTCGGCATGCCCGTCGTGCCACCCGTGTAGAGGAACAAGAGGTCGTCGCCAGACCGTTCAATGCCCAGCGGCGAGGCATCGCCCTTGCTGGCGAGGTCTTCATAGGCCACCGCAAAGTCCGGTACGCTGTCGCCGCCGATCTGCACCCAGGCGATAACGCCCGGCAGGCGCCCGCGCACGCGCTCCACCTGCTCGATGAACTCAATGTCGTAGAACACAACGGTCGAATCCGAATTGTCGAAAATGTAGACCAGCTCGTCGTCGAGATAGCGGTAATTGACATTCACATGCGTCAGCCGGGCCTTGAAACAGGCCGCCAGCGCTTCGGTATATTCCGGCTGGTTGCGCAAGTAGAAGCCGGCCTTGTCGCCGGTCTTGGCGCCCATCTCGCGCAGGTTCCGCGCCAGCCGGTTCGACCGCGCGGTCATCTCGGGCCACGAGATCACCCGGTCGCCATGGATCAGGGCCGGGGCATCATCGCCCAGCACCTCGCCCAGCGCATCCAGCATGTCCCCGAAATTCCAGTCAAAAGCCTTGGCCACGGTGTATCTCTCCCTGATTATATTTTCTGCAAGTGTAAGGCCTTGCCGCGAGGGCAGCAAAGCCAGAAACGCAAGCGGACGCTGCGTCGTCCGTCAGATCAGCGCGGCGCCATCCGGATCGCGCCGTCGAGGCGGATTGTCTGGCCGTTGAAATAGCCGTTGGTCGCGAACTGCATGGCCAGCGAGGCGAACTCTTCCGGCTTGCCGAGGCGCTTGGGGAAGGGCACCGATGCGGCAAGGCTGTCGAGCACCTTTTGCGGCGCGCCCAGCATCAGTGGCGTGGCGAAGATGCCCGGCATGATCGAGTTGACGCGGATGCCAAGATCCATCAGGTCACGCGCCAGCGGCAGGACCAGCCCGTTCACGCCGGCCTTGCACGACCCGTAGACCACCTGCCCGATCTGCGCGTCCATGGCGGCAACCGAAGCCGTCAGCGTGATCACGCCGCGCTCGCCATCCTCGGTGATCGGTTCGGCATTCGCCATGCCCAGCGCCGAGATCGACGCCACGCGATAGGAGGCCACAAGAATGCCCTGTGCGCCGAATTCGTAATCCTCGGTCGGCAGGCGCTTGAAGGCGTGGCTCTCCTTGTCGAAGCGCAGCGTCTTGCCGCCCTTGGCCGTCATCGCGCAGTGCACTGTGACGCGTTCCTGTCCGTGGGCCGCACGGGCCTTCTCGAAGCCGTCGAGCACGGATTGCTCGTCAAGGATGTTCACCTTGCAGAACAGGCCGCCGATCGCCTTGGCGACGGCCTCGCCCTTTTCCTCATTGATGTCGAAAATCGCGACGGGGGCACCCGCCTTGGCAAAGGCTTCGGCCGTGGCCTGTCCCAGGCCGGACGCACCGCCGGTGACAACGAGCGGCGTGGTTTTACTGATCTGCATGGGTTTCTCTCCTCCGGATTATGTTTTGCCGAATTTGTAGACCCGGCCGGGCCTGCTGGGAAAGCCTGACCATGCGGCAGCTCTGGGCAAAGGCCCGGTTCACGCTTAGCTTGATCCCAACAGAACAGGGAGAAAACACCAATGGCTATCGATTTCACCATTCCGGATGATGCAAAAGAAGTCCGCGAACGCGTCCGTCAATGGGTGCAGGATGAATGCATCCCCGCCGAAAAGGAAATGGCTGCCGGCAAGGCCTACAAGACCGTGCTGGCCGAATTGCGCAAGAAGGCCCGTGCCCAGGGCCTCTGGCTGCCTTTCATCCCCACCGAGCATGGCGGCATGGGCCTCGGCCCCCTCGCCAATGCGCTGGTCCAGATGGAACTCGGCCAGAGCCATCTCGGCGCCCTCTCGATGAATTCGCAGGGCCCCGATGACGCGACCATGCTCACGCTGCTCGCCCACGGCACCGACTTCCAGAAAGAGAAATATCTCAAGCCGCTGTTCAATGGCGAAAAGCGCATCTGCTACTCGATGACCGAAAAGGCTGCCGGCGCCGACGCCACCGGCATGCAGACGACAGCCGTAAAAGACGGCAAGGGCAACTATGTCCTCAACGGCGAGAAATGGTTCTCCAGCGCGGCCAGCGCCGCCGATATCGCCGTCGTCATGGCCAAGACCAATCCGGACGCGCCGCGCCACCAGCAATACTCGACCTTCATCGTCGAGCTGCCAAACCCCGGCTACAAGATCATCCGCGACATCCCGACCATGGCCGTCCATGGCGCCCATTATGAAGAAATGGGCGGCGGTCATGCCGAGGTGAAGATCGAAAACCTCATCGTGCCGGAAGAAAACCTGCTCGGCGGCGAGGGCGGCGGCTTCTCCATGGGCCAGCACCGTCTTGCTTATGGCCGCCTGCGCCACGGCATGCACAATGTTGCCATGGCCCAGCGCGCGCTGGATCTGGCCACGGAACATGTCACCAAGCGTTCCACCTTCGGCAAGGGTCTCGAAGACCGCCAGGGCGTCCAGTTCATGCTCGCCGAATGCGCCAGCGAACTCTACATCGCCCGCCTGATGCTCATGCATATCGCCTACAAGGCCGAGAACGGCATGGACCTGCGCCAGGAGAACGGCATCGCCAAGGTCTTCCTCGCCAACATGGTGCACAAGGTCGTCGACACCGCCATCCAGCTCCACGGCGCGCTCGGCTACAGCCTCGATACGCCGCTCGCCGCCTGGTACACCCACATCCGCTCCCAGCGTCTCGTCGACGGGCCGGACGAAGTGCACAAGTGGATCACCGGCAAGAACGTCATCCGCGCCTTCAAGAAGGATGGCACCACGGCCGCCGCTGCGGGCGGCGACCTGCTCTAGGCAACCGGCACGTCACGGCGCGTCCGGCGTCGTGACGTTTACGCCTCGGCGCAGGATCATGGCGTCTGCTGTCCTTCGCTGGCATGATTGGCGCCTATTTCGTCATCAAGAACCGCGTGCAGCGTCGCCAGTTGCGCGCTTACGGGAAAGACGGCGCGCTCGGCATACACATTATACATATATGCGTTTTCACCCAGCTCATTGAGGAAGACCGGGTTCGCGCGCATCGCATGCGTATTGCATTCCGGATTGAGCCAGACGCTGTCCGGCAGACCAACGCGCGCCGGGCCGACATTATGCGTGATCAGATGTGGATATTGCTTGCCGAGATCGCGTCCGGATTCCGTGATGACGAGAATGAGATCGCGGGCGCGCGCGGCCTCCTGTGTGTAATTGAGAATTGCGGTGCGCACCGGCGCCGAGGTGAGCTGGTCAAGCCGCCCGGTCGTCAATAGCTCCATGATAGTGGGCAATTCGGCGGGCGGTACTGTCGTATGTGCCGAACCGGCAATGGCGTCGCACTGTTCCACTGATATGGCCTCTGCGCCCGCCGGGTCCTTGAGCACAGCTAGCGCGCCAAGAAGGCCTTCGGAGAAATTCTTTCGAGACTCATCGTAACTGGCGCGGCTTTCAATGAGCAGCACGACCTCGCCATGCAGCCGCGCGAGATAGTCGCGCTCATTGCTCTGGCGTTCTCGCTCGACAGACCAGCCCTGTGCCTGCAGGCCGAGGAACACGCCTAGCACAACGATCATTGTCTCGACAGCGACGGTAAACCAGTCCTGTTTTCGAAAGGCGGTGGCGATACGGCGCAGGATCATCGACGCTGCTCCAGTTCCGCGTCAATGACGGCGATCGCGCGCCTTGCGGATTCATTCTGTTCGGCGAGGTCTGAAGGCGTGGAATACATCAGCCCGGCCCACTCTGTGAGAAGGGGCTCGATGTCAGGATTACCGGCAATTTTCGAGACTGTCTCCGCCGCCACTTCGTCACTAACCCCCTTCGGACAATCCAGCACATAGGTTTCGGCGCCGTCATTGAGGTCATAGCAATTCGACCAGTAATGGGCCTGGGCATCGAAAGGGATCAGCTGGCGCACGCGGGAGCGGTAGGCCGGGATCACCTGCGTGCTGGTTAGCGTCGCGTTCTGCGAGAGATACGCTTCCACCGCGTCGATGACATCGCGCGCGCGCGGAAAGCCCTGCCGGCGCATTTCGCTATAGGTCGACTGGTTGACGTCTATGGGTTGCCACTGCGAGGCATGGAAGAAGTCGACCAGGACGGGCCAGCAGTCTGCGCCGCAATCGCCGTCGCTCGCCATGAAATCCAGCGAGCGCTCGCCCGCGTCCACCACCTGGCCGATTGCATCAGCCTTCTGGTCCGTGACGCGGATGGAGGTCTCGATTTCCTGCCGGAGCTCCTGAAGCAGTTCGGTCTCCTGCGCCCTCAGCGCGCGGGCGTCATTCCAGTTGCCAAGCTGGATACCGAGAAACACGCCGAGCACGACGATCAGGGTTTCCACCGCGACGGTGAACCAGTCCTGCTTGCGGAAGGCTGTGGAGATACGACGCAGGATCATGGTTGCGCCTTCGTGCCGGAAAGAGCGACTGTATAGGCGTCGAGCCTGTCGGCGACCTGGGCAACGTAGATCGAGTAGAGGTGCTGGGTGACCGCCGCATTGCTGACCAGCGCGATAACTTCGGTGTTGCCGCAAACACGCTCCGGTGTGGTTATCTGGTACTGATCCAGACCGGCCACGATGTTCACTCCGGGGCGAACCTCCAGGTTATCCTCGGTCATCAGGCGGAAGCCCGCCGCTGTGTAAGCGGCTTTCTCGGTCTCCTGCTTGACGCGGACATAGCGCTGCCACTGGTTGTCCATGAACGCCATCTGGTCTGCCATTTCGCGGACACTGTCGCGGATTTCGGGCGACCCGATCAGCGATAGCCGCCCCGTCTCGAGCGCCTCATTTGCCGATGACAACGAAAATCGGGGCGGCGGAAAATCTCCGATGCCCAGGATCAGCGCCTTCGTCTCATCATCCATGGTAAGACAGGTTTCGCTGTCGCCCAGCCGGACAGCGAGACGCTTTGCGTCGGTCAGGATTAATTCGTTCAGCGCAAGATAGACGGCGATCTCGGCGCGCGTTTCTTCTGCCTCAATGCGCAGCCGCGACGACAGGTCCGCTGCATCACTGCGCGAGACCCGCGCCGCGTTCCAGTTGTTGACTTGCAGACCAATAAACACGCCGAACACCACGATCAGCGTTTCCACCGCAACGGTGAACCAGTCCTGCTTGCGGAATGCGGTGGAGATACGGCGGAGGATCATGGGGCCGCATCGCTCTCGCGCCGCGAGCCTGACGCGCCCAGTTCCTTCGTCAGTTCAGCATCCAGCACTGTCAGGACCGCGATGCGGTCTTCGTAGCGTTGGAGGTATGAATTCAACCGTGCAGTATTGTCGCTGTATTCGCTGAGGAAGCCCTTGTTCCCGCGAATTTGGCCAATGTCGCATCGATATCGCCACATCAGGCCTTCGCTGTCGAGGGGCGCAGTTGGGGGAAAGTAGTCTGTATCCTCGGCACGCCCCACTTCGAGCCAGACGGCGTCCGGATGACGGGTGTGAAGCCGGAAAAGTTCGCTGACCGCTTCGGCCCGCGCACCACGGGAGCGTTCCTTTACCACCGCATAATCCCGGAGGGCCGCCTTCACGGAGGGATTGGAAATGAGGTCAAAGCGGCCGGATGAAATGAGCTCATCAAGGCTCGACAATTCTTCGGTGGGCGAGGGCAGCCAGTGTGAGACGACCAGGGCCCAGCACTCATCATTGGTCAGCGGCCGTGACGGCGCGAGCGAGAACATGACGGAATGAGCGTCTGTGAGCAGCTCAATGCGAGGGCGTTGTACCGCCAGCTCTTCTTCCTGTGTGTCCAGAAGCGAGCGGGTTTCCTCCTGCAGGCGCAATAGCAGGACCTGCTCGCTGTTACGCTCGACCCGCTCCGCATTCCAGTTATTTACCTGCAGACCAATAAACACGCCGAACACCACGATCAGCGTTTCCACTGCCACCGTGAACCAGTCCTGCTTGCGGAAGGCGGTGGAGATGCGGCGGAGGATCATGGCGTGCCTCGGCTGAGTGCTGAATCGATCAGCGCACTTGCACTTTGCGCGCTGTTTATGCTGTCCTGGCTGATGATCGACGCAATCTGGAGAGTCGATATCCAGTACCGCAATTGCGCCATCAAGGCTTCGTCTCCCGAAAGGGTCTCGACAACGCGCTTGACGTCTTCAGCATTGAACGAGGCTTCACAGTCCAGCATCGTCTGTTGGCCGACTGCGTCTGTGGCGTAGCAATTGGTCCAGATATAAGACTGCATGCGCAAAGGAATTATGCCGCGCACTTGCTCGCGGTAGCGGGGGCGCTCAGTCAGCACATAGTTGCCACTGAGGGCGTAATAGTTGCCAAGCGTTTCACGCAGGGTTTCATCCTTTATAAGCGACAATTCACCAGCGCTTTTCATTTCCTGATACGTTGTATCGGTCACGATGAACTCATCCAGCTGACTGGCCTGGAAATAGGCGAGCAGTAATTGCCAATCGGATTGTCCATTGGCATGGCCTGTTTCAGCGTAATCAAGACCCCGACTGCCATAGTCTGAAACGCGCGACCAAAACTCGAGTTTGCGCCGGGCATTCATGAGGTCTGTGTTTATGTCGCTGCTAAGGCGTTCCAGATAGGCTGTCGCACGCGCATCATCCGCGCGGCCTGCATTCCAGTTGCCGATCTGGATACCGAGGAAAACACCCGCGACGACGATCAGGAAGTCGAGCCCCACCGCGAACCAGTTCTGGTCTTTCACGTGTTTTGTCAGGCGGCGGAGGATCATGGGGCAGGCTCCTCGGCTGGCGCCGGCTCGACTGGGGCAAGTCTGAGGCTGTCATAGTAGCTGGTGAGGAAGTTTTCATCGGTCGCCTCGACGATGGGGCCGGCCACTTCCATCATGGGCGTGCCTTCCCAGCCGGCGACCTGAAGCGACCACCAGTGCTTGGCAAAGCGGCTGCCGAAATAATAGGGAGCCGAATTGAGCACGTGCTGGCGCGCCTCTTCCCGGTTTACCAGTCCTGCCGCTTCCATCTGGAAGCGATGGTCCCATTGCAGCATCAGCGCGACCAGAATGCCGTCCATTGTGCGGATTTCAGGCTCGGTCAGGTCTTCCGGGTGCCGAATTGACTTGATCCAGACCTCCGAAATTTCCGGCTTGGCGACATTGAACTCGATTTCGGCGAGAAAATCGTTCTTCTGCTGCTCCATCACCGCACGGGTCAGCGCCGCGTTCTGGCGCACTTCCACGATCAGGATGATCAGGCCAAGCAGCACGCCGATATTGGCACCCAGCGCCAGCCACTGGTTCAGCCGTTCGGTGCGGCTGCGCGCAGGCGGGGCTTCCACCGGCGCAGGCACGATCACCGGATCAGGCGCGCCTGCCTTGGCAGCGCCCGGAAGCCGGACGCGCGACAGGAATGCGGGCCGCTTCATGCCGCCACGCCGTGCGCTGTGAATCGAAATCGTCCCACTCTCGTTCCCCCACGAAACACCCGTAGGGTCTTTTATGGAACGATTTTTTCCAAATGTCTCGCACGCTCGTCCCGGACCGGACCGCCATCACCCGATCCTGTAACGGCTGCAACGCATCGCAACATGTTCACAACGAAAGACGGCCCCCCGTTTCCGGAGGGCCGTCTGTTCTTTGGGTTGGCTGGGTGCCTGGACTAGAAGCCCATATCGCCCATGCCGCCCATGCCGCCTGGCATGCCGCCGCCGCCGCCCGAATCCTTCTTCGGTGCTTCGGAAATTGCGGCTTCTGTCGTGATCAACAGGGCTGCAACCGAGGATGCGTTCTGCAGGGCAGAGCGAACCACTTTCACGGGGTCGATAACGCCCATGGCAACCAGGTCGCCATATTCTTCGGTCTGGGCGTTGAAGCCGTACGAACGCGACTTGTTCGAGAGGATCGTGTTGACGACAACCGAACCTTCAACACCGGCATTCTCGACGATCTGGCGAAGCGGGGCTTCCAGCGCCTTGCGGACGATGTCGATGCCGGCTTTTTCGTCGTCATTGAGGCCAACAACGTCGATGTTCTTGGACGCACGCAGCAGGGCCACGCCGCCACCAGGAACAATGCCTTCTTCAACAGCTGCGCGCGTTGCGTTCAGCGCGTCGTCGACACGGTCCTTCTTCTCTTTCACTTCGACTTCGGTCGCACCGCCAACCTTGATCACGGCAACACCGCCAGCGAGTTTCGCCAGGCGTTCCTGCAGTTTCTCACGGTCATAGTCCGACGTGGTGTCTTCGATCTGGGCACGGATCTGCGAGACGCGTGCTTCGATGTCTTTCTTCTTGCCGCCACCGTCGACGATGGTCGTGTCGTCTTTCGTGATCGACACGCGCTTGGCTTTGCCGAGCATTTCCATGCCGACGTTTTCCAGCTTGATGCCGAGGTCTTCGGAGATGACCTGGCCGCCTGTCAGGACAGCGATGTCCTGCAGCATGGCCTTGCGACGGTCGCCAAAGCCCGGTGCTTTCACGGCAGCGATCTTGAGGCCGCCGCGCAGCTTGTTCACGACCAGCGTGGCAAGGGCTTCGCCGTCAACGTCTTCAGCGATGATCAGGAGAGGCTTCTGCGACTGGACAACCGATTCGAGGATCGGCAGCATGGGCTGCAGGCTCGACAGTTTCGACTCGTGAAGCAGGATGAGGACGTCTTCGAGTTCGACGTTCATCTTGTCGGCATTGGTGATGAAGTAAGGCGACAGGTAACCGCGGTCGAACTGCATGCCTTCGACGACATCGAGTTCGGTTTCCAGCGACTTGGCTTCTTCGACCGTGATGACGCCTTCATTGCCGACTTTCGCCATGGCTTCAGCGATCATCGCGCCGACTTCAGTGTCACCATTTGCCGAGATCGTGCCGACCTGGGCGATCTCTTCGTTGGTTTTCACTTTCTTGGCGTGGTGGGCGAGGTCCTTGACGACTTCAGCGGAGGCTTTCTCGATGCCGCGCTTCAGGTCCATCGGGTTCATGCCCGCAGCGACGCGCTTCATGCCTTCGCGAACGATGGCCTGGGCGAGAACCGTGGCCGTCGTCGTGCCGTCGCCGGCGACGTCGTTTGCCTTGGAGGCCACTTCGCGCAGCATTTGTGCGCCCATGTTCTCCAGCTTGTCTTCAAGTTCGATTTCTTTTGCGACGGTGACGCCGTCCTTCGTGGAGCGCGGTGCGCCGAAGGACTTCTCGATCACCACGTTACGGCCTTTCGGGCCGAGCGTGACTTTCACTGCGTTGGCGAGCGTGTCGACGCCCTTGAGCATCTTCTCGCGGGCTTCGGAGCCGAAAACAACGTGTTTGGCAGCCATAGTGAGTTACCTCTTTGAATAGTTTAAAAATTCAGGAAATTGCGACGGGGCGGGAGACTAGCTCGCCAGGACGCCCATGATGTCGCTTTCTTTCATGATGAGCAGCTCTTCGCCGTCGATCGTGACTTCCGTGCCGGACCATTTGCCGAACAGGACGCGGTCTTTCGCTTTCACGTCGAGCGGGATGCGCTTGCCGGCATCATCGAGGAGGCCTGCGCCAACGGCGATGACGACGCCTTCCTGGGGTTTTTCCTTGGCGGTGTCGGGAATGATGATCCCGCCCTTGGACTTTTCTTCTTCCTTGACGCGGCGCACGACGACGCGGTCGTGGAGGGGACGAAGTTTCATGATTGAGCCTCTCGCTTTTCTACGTAGGTTCTGGGTTGAATGGGTCGCGCTGGCAGCGGGAGAGGGGAGGCCTTTGGCACTCATCTGCCCAGACTGCTAACGTTGGAGCGGAAATAGGAGTGGCAAGGGGCTCCGTCAACAGGCGGACCGTGAATTTTTTGTTCACCAAGCGGCCGTCAATGCTATGAAATCAGGCAATTAGGGACGCGGCATGACTCGAATCGAATATGACGCAATGGGGAAACCCGTGAACGTGCCGGGCCTTGAGGCGATTGCCTCGAAACGCCCGGAATTCGCCCACGGCCCGCGCATCTGGGCCGAAACGCTTGCGCCCGCCCTCCGCGCGCGTGAATCCGAGCGCCGCGAGACCTTCCGCAAGGTCTGGCGCAAGACAGCCGTGGCGGCCGTGATTCCGTGGCTGCTCCTGCTCGTCTTCGGCGTGATGAATCCGTTCCTGTTCGGGGCATGGGCGATCGTCCTGGCCTTCGGGACGCCGATTGCGATCATCCTGATTGCCGGCATGGACTGGCTACGCGTCTACGCCATGAAGTCTGCCACCAAGGAACTCGTGCTCGGCGCGGCCTGCCAGTGTTTCGGCTTCACCTACGAAACGCTCGCGCCCGACGTGTCCCGGGTCACCGATTATCGCAGCCTGATCGCCGCCGCCAGGGCGCATCAGGCCCGCCATGGCCCGCCCGGCGCCAGGACCGGCAAGCGCAAGCGCAGGCGGCGCGGCCAGACCCGCATCACCACGCCCTTCGGCAGCGCCAGTTTCGGCGCGTCCGATGCGTCCGGCCCGGAATGCCCGACCCCCGCCTATGACGTGCTCGAGGATGCCAGCCTCCTGCCGGGCCATGAGTCCCGCCATTTCGAAGACCTGATCAAGGGCGAGCGGGCAGGGGCCGCCTTCTCGCTGGTCGAGGCCAGGCTGGAGACGACGGGCGAGAATGGCACTACGGTGTTCCAGGGCCTCCTTTTCCATGTCCAGTACCCGGATCGCTTCCACGGCCGTACGCTGATGGCCCGTTCGCGCTGGTGGAAGCGCGGCAAGGCGGCGAAAGAATTGCAGAAGGTCAGCCTCGTCTCCGCAGAACTCGACCGGGCCTTCACCGTCTATTCGACCGACCAGGTCGAGGCCCGCGCCCTGTTGACACCCGACCGGATGGAGCGGCTGATCGCGCTCGAACGCCACTTTTCCGGGGGAAAGCTGCGCGGCATATTCGAGGACGGCCACATGACCATCGCCTTGGAGGCGCCCAACCAGTTCGAGGCCGGCTCCATCTTCAAACCCCTCGCCGATCCGGACCGTTTCGCCACCGCCCTCGTCGAGCTCGGCCTCGTCTGCGACATGATCGACGGCTTCCTCACCCGCGACTGGGCGCAGGACAAGCTGTAGGAAAGAGGCCCGCCTCTCCGCCCCCGCCAGATCTGTGGCATGATGGGGGCCATGTTCCCGCTCGACCAACAGGATATCGACCATCTCGCGCCGGAAGGCTGGCTGCGCATTGCCAGCCTCGTGGCCATGGCGCGGCACATCCTGGGGCTCGACGCGATCCCCCTGCCGCGCGGCCTCGCCGCCAGGGCGCTCCTCGTCCTCAAGCCCGCCGAAGCCATGGCACGGCGCCTGCTCTACCTGATGGCGCCCGACATGACGCTTTCCGTGTCCCCGGCGAAAGCCGGGGCCTCAGGCCAGTTGATCCCGGCACACCCATCTCCCGCATCTCCTGCGAAGGCGGGAGCCGCGATTCCAAGGTTCCGCTTCACCGAACCCCTCGGCCCCGGCCCGAAAAATAACGGCCCGCGCATCCGTTTCTTCAACGAACCGCCGAGGCCGCCAAAACCCGTGCGCGTGCCCCCGCCGAAAACCGGCGCGCCGCTGCTCGCCCGCATCCGCGCCCTCCAGGCGGTCATCGACCAGCCCGACAAGCATGCCAAACGCTTCGCCCGCTGGATCGCAAGGCGCAAGGCCAAAGGCCATCCGCGCCCGGTCGCGTTCGCTTTCCTGAAAATCCCCGGCATCAACCGCAAGCGGCTCCTGCCTGAGGTCAAAGCCGACCTGCGCTTCTTCAACGAGGCCGCCTTCTACAAACTCCAGCCCCCGCCCGAACCGGGCTAGGGTATCACCCCTTCACGTCATATTTGTCGCTCTTGCGCTCGCCCAGCAACATGCGCTGTTCGAGCCGTTTGCGCAGGGCCGCGTAATACGCCTCGAGGAAAGCAAGATCGGTCTCGCCGGTGCCGCGCTCCCAGCCCACCTTGGCGCGGATGCGCGCCGCCACTTGTTGCTTCACCTCGGGGGCCGACTGCCTCAGCACGTCCTCAAGGACATGCAGTTCATGGATGCCATAAGCATCCACCTGCTGCGGCGTGAAGGCAAAGCGCGCGCCCAGTTCAGGCGATGTCACCGCCGACACGATGTCCTGCATCAGCTGCGCCTTCGGCGCTTTGATCACCCAGGTTCCGGCCAGCAGGTCACCGACCCGCATCTTGTCCTTGTTGAACAGCGGGAACAGCATGAACACGCCCGACCAGACCAGTCCCAGCAAGCCGATCCATGCCGACACCTGGTCGCCGCCCATGAACAGGAATTGCAGCGGCAGGCCGATCTCGACTTCCCGCATGAAATTGCGCGCCAGCACGGCGTCCGCCGTCAACCGCCCGCCATCGCGTGACGCCACTCGCAGGCCCAGCGCGCGCTTGCCCGGGGTGGCCGCCTTCCGGCCGATCTCGAAGAAGATGAAATAGAAGTTGCGGACGAAAAAATAGAAAACCATCCAGAAAGCAAACGCGACATTGGCATTGTCATAGCCCATCGCCCGCATCGTGTAGCCGAGTGCTAGCAGCGTGCCGATCACGATGGCCCACTGGATCGCCACATCGATTGCGAATGCCCCGGCGCGTTCGGCCACGCTGGCCAGCTTGAGCCGGATCTTCGCCCCCTCAGGCGTCACCAGCGTGCGCGTCATCTTGCCGACGCGCATCTGTTCGGCGAGGCGCGCCCGGCGGCGCTGCGCCGCTTCCATGCTGATGCCCGGACGGGCAGGGGCCGGCGCTTTGGTCATACGCGGTGCTCCGCGCGCGGCAGGTAGAAATACCCGCACCACAGCACCAGGCTGGTCCCGGCAATGACATAGCGCACCGTATCGGAATTGATCATCTGCCGCCCGAACCCTTCCAGCAGGGCTGCGATTATCAGCATGATCACACAGCCCATCGCCATCGTGGCGGCCTGCTTGCCGGACGCCCGGGCAGAGGCGATCCGTGTTTTCCGGCCCGGAAACGCCACCGCGCCGCCGATCACGAAACCGGCTGCCCCGGCCAGCATGATCGCGAACAGTTCGGTTACGCCATGAATCATCAGCCAGCCGGTGAACTCGTATCCCAGCCCCTTCTGCCAGAACACGGCATACATCGAGCCCAGCGAGACGCCATTATACAGCAACAGCCACGCCGTCGGCACACCGAACGCAAAGCCGAGCGCGAAGGCAAACAGCGAGATTTGCGCATTATTGTTGAACAGGAATCCGGCAAAGGCGGCCAGTTCGCTCTGCCCGTGATCGTCGGGATCGGTGTAGATCGTCGAAAGCAGGTATTCCACGGTCGCATCCGGGTTGCGCCCGTCCATCATGTTCTCGCCATGGAAGGTCCAGAACCAGTCCATGTCCTGCAGGCAGAGAAAGAAGGCCAGCCCGATCCCGCCAAAGAAGAACAGGAAGGATAGCAGCGTCGGGCCTACCGCGCCGCGCACCGCCTGCGGCCAGCCGCGCCGCAGGAAATCCATGATCCGCTCGCCCAGCGACGTCCGTGCGCCGTACACGAAGAAATAGGCGCGCGTGCACAGGCTCTCCAGGTAGATGATCACGTTCTGGTCCAGCGAGATCGATTTCGCGACCGACAGCGAACTCACCGCCTGCCGGTACAATCGCGGCAGGGCGGTCATCTCGTCATCGCTCAGGCCTTTGACGCCCCTGTTCTCCGCCCGCGTCAGGATCAGGTCCAGCTTGCGCCAGTCGGCCTCGCGCTCTTCCCGGAAGCGGTAGGATTTCAGCATGTCGCGCTTCACAGCATGTCCCTCTGCTTGATCTGAAGGTAGCGCGAGATCAGCGCCCCGCCAAAGGCCTCGGGCCGTGTCTCGACGATCTGCACCCCCATCCGCTGCAGGCGGCGCAGCACCACGTCGCGTTCGGCCAGCATGCCGTCGGCGATCACCGCGCGGGTCACGTCTTCGGTCGTTTCCGGCGGTGCATCCACCAGGCCCGACAGGGCCTCGTCCTCGAACGTGGCGAACAGGACCAGGTGCCGGTCTGTCAGGCGCTTCACGTTTTCCAGCATAAGCTCGGCCGAGATCGTATCGACGAAATCGGAAAAGATGATGATCAGGCTGCGCCGCTCCAGCCGACTGGCCAGGGTCGACAAGGCCAGCGTGTAATTCGTCTCCTCGGTCGAATAATCGAGATTGGCCGCCATGCTTTGCACTTTGGGAAAGCCGCGCGGTCCGCTCAGGAATCCGGTTGTCAGCCCGGGCCGCGAGTCGAACCCGTAAAACATGGTCCGGTCGCCCTGGCGCAGCGAGACAAAGGACAGCAGCAGCCCGGCATTGATCGCCCGGTCGATCTTCGGCACCCCGCCCAGCGGCTCGCTCATCAGCCGCCCCGTATCGAAGGCGAAGACGATATTGTGATTGCGCTCGGTGCGGAATTCCTTGGCCAGCAGGCTGCGGTGACGGGCCGAATGTTTCCAGTCGATGGCCCGCCGGTCCATGCCGCTGGAAAATTCGCGCAGCGCATCAAACTCGCTGCCATCGCCGCGCTCGATCTGCGTCTTGATGCCAAAGGCGGCGTCGCGTGAGAACAGGCGGATCGCCTCATCCTTCACCCAGCGAATGTTCGGCGTCACCGCAATCTCATGGTCCAGTTCGGCAATATGCCGCTTCTGCACGAGGCCCAGCGGCCCGTTCCAGCGGCTCCACAGGCGCACCAGATTCGCCGTGCCGCGCCGGGTTGGCGTCAGCGTGAATGCGTACGTCCGCTTCCGGCCTTCCCAGCCGCGCAGGCCCTTGGCCTGAATGTCTTCCAGCAAGTCATTGGTCTCCAGCTGCACCTGCAGGCGTTGCGGCAGGGTCCCCGCTGCGAATCCCAGAACGACCGGCAAGGGGTCGCTTCCGCCGACATAGAGAAGGGCGGGCGGCTTGAGCGTCACGTCGTAGGCGCGCAGCGAGGCGCCCATCATCGCATCCAGCAGGATCAGCGCTCCAATACCGACAATCCATCCGGCCGACACGATCCACAGCGCCGGGGCCATCAGCGCGATGGCCAGCATCAACGGCGCGCCGAGCAGCATCAGGAAGACCGCACGAGGCGTCGGCGAAATCACCGTGGCGCCGCCGTCTGTTCGATGATGCCTGCCAGTGTTTCATCCGTCGTCTTGCCTTCAATCTCGGCAGCCGGTGACAGCAGGATGCGGTGGCGCAGCGCCGGCAGGGCCAGCGTCTTCACATCGTCCGGTATGACAAAGTCGCGCCCGTCAATCGCGGCCTTGGCTCGTGCTGCCGTGGCCAGCGCCGCCGCGGCCCGCGGGCTTGCGCCGGTTTCCAGCGCCGGGGTTTCCCGCGTCGCCCGGATCAGGTCGACAATATAGGAGATGATGTCGTCCTTCAGCGTGATCTGCGAGACGACCCCGACCGCCGTGTCCAGGTCTGCAGCAGAGATCGCCGACTCGATGCCGAATGAAGCCGGCGTGTTCATGCCCGTCCGCGTGCCGTGCTGCGCGACGATGGCGAATTCTTCCTCGCGGCTCGGATAGTCCAGCGTATGCTTGAACAGGAACCGGTCCAGCTGCGCCTCGGGCAGGGGATAGGTGCCCTGCTGCTCGATCGGGTTCTGCGTCGCGATCACGGTGAAGCGCGGGTTCAGCGGATAGGCTTCCCCGTCAATCGTCACCTTCCGCTCCTGCATCGCTTCCAGAAGGGCGGCCTGAGTCTTCGGCGGGGTCCGGTTGATCTCGTCGGCCAGCAGCAGGTCGGTGAAGATCGGTCCCTTGGTCAGGCTGAATTCGTTTGTCTGGAAATTGAACAGGTTGGTGCCCAGCACATCGCCCGGCATAAGGTCCGGCGTGAACTGGATACGCCCGAAATCCAGCGAGATCGATTTGGCGAAGCATTGCGCCAGCAGCGTCTTGGCTGTCCCCGGCGGGCCTTCCAGCAAGACGTGTCCGGACGAAAACAGCGCCGTCAGCAATATGTCGACCGTCGTGTCCTGGCCGATCACCGCCTTGCGCACTTCGCTGCGGATGCTCCCGGCCAGCGCCTTGATGTCACTTACGTTCATGCGTGCTTCTCCTGAGAATGTCGCGTCGCCAGCGATACAGTTCGCGGGCCTTGGTCATCAGCTCTTCGCGACTGGCAGATGCCGTACGAAGGCCGCGTTCGATTTGTGAAAATGTTTTTCCCGATTGCTCTTCCGGCCCCAGCCGGTCGAACAGGGCGGACAGCTGGGCTTCGGTCATCGTTTTCGGCGCGGCGATCTCGCGCGCCACCCGCCGCCGGATCATTGTCAGGTAGCCCGGCGCAAGGTGCGTCTCCCGCCGTGCCATCGTGAACAGGCCCGCCGAATTGTCGACCAGCGCCTGCTTGCCCAGCGCGATCACACGGGTCTCCCGCGCTGTCGGGCCGAACCGGACCAGCGCCGCCCAGCCGAGCAGGAAGGCAGCAGCCAGCGCGGCCAGCGTCGCGCCGACAAAAGGAATGTCGAACATCATCTGCAACAGGTTTTCAGACCGGATAAAGCCATGCAGCGTCGCGTCGAAAATGATCGGTTCGGCCTCGTCATAGCGCAGCCAGTCCATCAGCTGGACGGCGAAGCGCGCATTCTCCCGTTCGGCCAGGCCGAACGTGTTCAGCATGTCGGGATCGGCCAGCACATAGATGTCCCGATCGTCCAGCTTGCCCAGCAGGATTCCGTCATCCGTCCCCGCAATTGGCACCAGCGACTCTGAGCGGATGACCTGCATCTTCAGGTCCGGCCTCAGCGCCATGCCGCCGAACGGCGTGTCGGTCCGGTCCGGCACATCGATCCGGCCGATCTCTCCATCAATATTCAGGTCGTCCAGGAGGTCGTTCAGGCTGCGCGCCTGTATGAATCGCGTATCGCGCTGTCGCCTTGCATTGAACGGATCGGTCTGCCCGATCCATTTCGGCAAGACGATCAGTGTCGTCGGTTGCAGCGTGATGTCCTGCAGTTTG
The DNA here is from genome assembly GCA_963973995.1 of uncultured Alphaproteobacteria bacterium. GTDB lineage: Bacteria > Pseudomonadota > Alphaproteobacteria > Caulobacterales > Hyphomonadaceae > Hyphomonas. Next base: position 53,566 of record CAXBCO010000002.1, on the reverse strand, counting down.
CTGCCCATGCCCCAAGGCGACAGGGTGACAACCATTAGGCCCCAGTCGCGGCCTTCAAGCCGGTGTTCCAGCCGAGAGACGTCGACCGGGTAACCTTGGTCGTCCAGCAGCTGCACGATACCGTTGAACCCGAGCGCCGAAGTGGAAAACGGATGGTCGCCCGCATGGTTGCGGTCGCGCAGTTCCGGCGCCCATCCGGCGAGAACAATCACCGCGCCGAAGGACACAATTGCAATCGTCAGCAATACGGCCACTGTCCGCGCCGCAAAGGGCGAGTTGCCGGTCTTGTCGCTCATGCCCAGGCCTCGCCGAAGGCAAACTGTTCATAGGAATTGCGCGCTGTCCTCCAGCCGGTCTCATCCACGTCGCGTCCGCCGAAGAAACTGTGCTCGACGATCGTGATGATCGGGCCGAGGCCGCGTTTGGCCCGTTCCGGCAGGTTACCCAGCCCGCCAATTTCGCGCGCCGTAAGCGAACGCGGCACACCGCCTTCCAGCCGCTGCTGGATATCGTCGATCGACCGGAACAGCAGCAGGTGCACGGCCTCGGCGAACTTGCCTGCCCGCGCCAGCGCGTCGGCCTCGTCCAGCAACGAGCGTGCTGCATGGGCATCCGGCCGCAGGTCGAGCAGTACATCGTCGGGATTGTCCACCTTGCCCTTGCCGGACTTGCCGAACCGCACGCGGATCGCCTCGCCGAACAGGAAATAGAGAACGCCTGCAACCACCGCCGCAATCGCCGCCCAGAACAGGACCTGAAGCAGCGGCCCGAGATGGCCAAGGAAATCGAAAATGGCTGTCAGCCAGCGCGGCGGCGGTTTCGGTGGATCGAAATCCGGTGGCGGGGCGTCATACTCTGGTCGCTTCAATTGTAGGTCAGGTTTTTCCAGATAGGCGGCATGGGCCGCATCCAGAGCCTCCAGATCGGTCCGCGGGCCGTAGTCTTCATCCGCGTCATAGTCGTCATCGTGAACGCTGATCGGTTCCATCGTGTGCTGCGTCCAGCCCACAGGCGACGCCAGCGCGCAGGCGAGCGCGCACAGCGCTCCCATCCGGATCGGCAAGCTCACGTTTCGACCCTCCTGCCTCAGGCGCCCCGGCTGCCTGCCCGTTTCGCAGACTATTCCAGAGGTTGCGCGTTGCTTCAACGCCCTATTGCCCCGCGGCCCGGTCCACCCGATATAGCCGCTCCACGGCAGAGATGAGGCGGAACATGGACAAGGCTGAGCACTATCGCGACCTGAAAGCGGAAATCGACAGTGTCGTTTCCGGCGAAACCTCTGTCACGGCACGCTATGCGACCGCCGCCTGCATCCTGTCCCAGGCCATGGCGCCGCGCTTTTTCTGGACCGGATTCTATATCGTTGACCCGCTGAAGCCCCGTGAACTTGTGGTCGGGCCCTATCAGGGCACGCTCGGCTGTCTGCGAATCCCGTTCGGCAAGGGCGTCTGCGGCCATGTCGCAGCCACCGGCGAACCGATCCTGGTGCCGGACGTGCACGCATTCCCGGGCCATATTGCCTGCGATTCGGCGTCGAATTCGGAAGTCGTTGTGCCGGTGTTCAGCGCTGAAGGCGAACTGGCGGCTGTACTGGACGTGGATTCCACTGAACTCGACGCGTTCGATGCGGCCGATCTCGAAGGCCTAGTTGCTATCTGCAACAGCCTCCTCGTCGCCTGACAGGACACCTGGCTCCGTGTTCAGCGCCATGTCGAGCGGCGCGACCACCTCGGTGACCGCCTCGATCCGGGCGATCAGGTTCTCTTCCAGGATGTCCAGTTTGCGCGCCCGCAGTTCCCGGTGCGGCTCGACTGGATAGTGCAGTTCGTTCCAGGTGTCGGTCTCGGACGTGTATGTAGGCCATTCCGGAAGGCCCTCCGCGTTCGGGTTTCCCGTGCGGGCGAAATTCGTCCAGTAGCTGGTCATGATGTCGGTCAGTTTGCCATCCGCATGCGATACCGGCAGCAGGGGCGAATGGCTGTCGAACACGAACGGGATTTCGGCCGAGTGATAGGCCCCGATGGTCTGGTGCCGGGACGGCCAGGTTCGCGAGAACATGTACATCCAGGTCGGCTGTCCGGCATCGGCATTCTGCTTGCCGATAAAGCGCATGTGCACGCCGAACATGTCGTCGCCCAGCATGTCGGCGGCGCCTCGGTCCCAGGTTTCCAGGCTTTCCATCCCATACAGAGACTGCAGGGCCTTTGCCGGGTTCATGCCGAACACATCGGCCAGCGCGTCCTCGCGTTCCTCCAGCGAACCGGTGATCTGCTTCGACAGGACCGTGGGCGACCGGATATCGTCATAGAAGAGCGAACCCTCGTCGGCATTGTACCCGGCTAGCATCGGCAGGTGCGGCACGTTACCGTCGCGGATCGCCTTGCCGATCATTTCCGGCAACACCTTGCCGTCCACATTGGGCAGGAAATAGCCGACCAGGTCGCTGCGCGCTTCGGCCCGCGAGATGATGGCCGCAGCGGGAATGGCCCGCAGGTCAGCCGCAACCGCAGCGGGCGGGACGAGTGTCGACAGGAACTCGGTGCCGACATCCTCGGCGCTGCGCACGCTGGCCAGCGGTGACTTTTTCAGGTGCAGTGCATTATAGCTGCTCGATCCGCTCTCGAGGATCACCTTGTCGAACAGGCCGGCAGAATAGGGCGAGGCCATCAGTTCGCTGACCGATTGTGCGCCCGCGCTTTCTCCGAATACGGTAATATTGTTCGGGTCTCCGCCAAAGCTCGCAATATTCCGGCGGACCCAGCTCAGCGCCGCCATCTGGTCCAGCAGGCCGTAATTGCCGGATGTGCCATCGGCTTCCGTCAGTGCGGGGTGGGCGAGATAGCCGAGCGGGCCAAGCCGGTAATTGATCGTCACCAGGACAACGCCTTTTTCGACAAGTCCGTTCGACTGGTAGATGCTGGTCGAGCCGGCCCCCGCCTGGTGCGAGCCGCCATGGATCCACACCATCACCGGAACAGGCGTATCGCCGTCCAGGTTTCCGGTGCGCACGTTGAGGAAAAGGCAGGTCTCGGATTCCAGCGGGCGCGGCTGGGCGGCGAGGTATTTCTCGGCCAGGATGCGCTTCCACCAGGGCAGGCCGACACCTTCCACGATGTCATTGACGAACCCGCCAAGGCCCGCGCGCGGCTGCAGGCATTCTGCGCCAAACCTGCGGGAATCGCGCGGAATCGCGCCCCATTGAGGGGCGGTATCGGGGGCCGACCAGCGCCGGGCTGTCGCGTAGGGCAGGCCGTTGAAGACCTTGATGTCCGGGTTGTCATGGTCGATGCCGCCGATCACCACGCCCTGCTCGATGCGCAGCGGTTCCGACATCTCCATAGGCTCAGCCGGCTGGTTCAGCTTGAACCAGCCCCAGGCCAATCCCCCGGCCAGGGCAAAAAAAAGAACTATACTCAATCGTTTCATGGCGTGGGTCCCGCCCATAATCAGCAAGAACTATACCAGATTCCGGGATATGTCACGACGACCGCTCCGTCTCAGGACAGTGTATCGAGCGCCTGTGTCACAGCGGCAACAAGGTCGCGCGTCGGCTCGATTCCTGCGGCGAATCGCACGAATCCCTCCGGAATCGAGTCCCCCCAGCGCGCCCGGCGCTCCGCGCTCGAATGCACGCCGCCGAAGCTCGTCGCCGGAGAGAGGAGGGGGCAGGCGGAAATGAACCCGTCCGCATTCGCCTGGCTGGAGAGTGTGAAGCTGACAATCGGCCCGAAACCACGCATTTGCCGCCGTGCTGTCTGATGAAACGGGTCATTGCCCAATCCGGGATAGTTCACGGCCAGAACCGCCTTATGTCCTTGTACGGCTTCGGCCACGGCCAGCGCATTGGCATTCATGCGGCCAAGACGCACCTCCAGCGTCTCGAGCCCCCGGTGCAGCAAATAGGCATCGAACGGCCCGACGATCGCGCCCGCCAGCCGCCGCCATGTCTTCACGCCTTCGTACAATTTGGCATCCCGCGTCGCCACATGGCCGCATAGCACGTCCGAATGGCCGGCCATGGCCTTGGTATCCGACAGCACGCTGAAATCGGCGCCCAGGTCCAGCGGTTGCTGGCATAGCGGCGTGGCGGTCGTATTGTCGGCCATTACCAGCGCGCCCGCCGCTTTCGCGCGCTGCGCGGTTTTCGCAATGTCGCACACGGCCAGCCCCGGGTTGGACGGCGACTCGATCAGCACCAGCCTGCAGCCGGTCATGTCCGCCTCGGCCATGTCCGCCGTCGGGCAGGTGCGCATGGCCACGCCCATCGGTTCGAATTGCGCAGCCAGCAGGTTGCGCACATTGTAATAGCCGTCCGACGGCACCAGCACCGTGTCGCCGGGCCGCAGCACCGAATAGAAAATCGAGGCAATCGCCGCCATGCCCGACGGGAAGCAGACCACGTCCGCGTCTTCCAGGATGCCGATCTCGGCCTCTACCGCCTCGACCGTCGGGTTGCCGTTGCGACCATAGAAATGGCTGCCGTCCGGCTCGCCCGGCAGGTGGAATGTCGAGGATGCGATGATCGGCAACGACACCGGATCGCCCTTGACGAGGCCCTGGGTGCGGTGATGCAGCAGGCGGCTGATCGGGGAAAATGTGTCAGTCAAGCAGGGACGCTCCTTCGCCAATGGACTCCTTCAGCGCCGCTTTGGCCGCCTTGTCCAGCCCGGCCCATTCCGTGCGCAGGGCCTCGAGGCATTTGCGGCAGGCGTTTCGCCCGCAGCGCCGGGTGCACCTTCATGGAATAGGGTGATCCGAGCCCTCCATAGACTTCGTAATGACTCATGCTGGCTTTTCTCCCATTGCGGCGTGTCTAGAGCGCGCTCGCCAGTTCAACCAGTTTATTAATCGTGTTCATGTTTCTGGCCGTGCCTTTCCTCGCCGCGGGCAGTACGAATTTCGACTGGCCAGCGCCATCCGGATAATAGAGATATATCTCTCGTTTGCCCGCAACGGCTTCTTCATTTGTCTGGTGCCGCGCGCCGGCGAACAAATCTTCCGGTGGTGGTGCATCAAGGAAGCAGATGGCGGCCTTGTTGCCGGGCATCTCATGGAAGGGGCTGGCCTTGAGGGCTGTTTCCAGTTCCGCGACGGTCCGAACCATGACTGGCACAGGCTTGCCGAAATATTCTTCAACCTTTTGTTCGAGTACGGATTCCACCTGCTTTGCGCTTTTCGGGCTTGTGAAGATGGCGTTGCCGCTGGCGATATAGGTCTTTACCTTTTTGAAGCCTGCCTCTTCGCAAAGCTTCACAAGATCGGCCATCGGCAACCGGCCCGTGCCGCCGATATTGACCGCTTTCAGAAGGGCGATATAGGCCGTCACAGCTTCTCTTCGCTCACCCAGCTCGGTCGGGTCACGATCAGTTCCTGGCACAGGAGGCCCGCGTCGCGATGGCGCGACATGGACTTGTAGTCCTTATGGTTCAGCGTGGCGATGAAAGCCTGCCGCGTCGGGAAATGGTTGACCAGCACGCCGTCCCAGTCGCCCCCGCCGATGAAATAGCGCTCGGTCGATGCCAGCAGCAGGGTCGTGCCGCCGACTTCCGCCGCCGCGACAGAGAAGGCTTCCGAGTATCGCTGGTAGGCGGCCTCGCCGCTGATCGCTTCGCCGTGCTCCGGGTCGCCCTCGGCATATGCCGCCTTCACGCGAAACTTCAGCAGGTTCACCTGCGCGACGGGCCCGTCATACGGATCGTCGCGAAAGGCGCGGAACTGGTCGGCGGTTGGCTGGAAGGCAGGCATGGTCGTTTCCTCGTATGGATTCGCCGCTATGGGCGCTTCTCCGGATGCTTGCTGAAAAAGCGCTCGGTGTAAAACAAGGCCGCCGCGTGAAGGCCGTGTTGCACGTCCAGCTCCTCATAGGCGAGAAATTCCTGATAGGGCATTTCCAGCACCTCGATCTCCTCGTTCGGGTCCAGCGCTTGCGCGTGGGTTTTCGTACAGCCGGTGGCGAGGAAATAATGTACCCGATTGTCCTGAATCGCGGGATTGGCGTAACAGGTGCCGACAGGGATCATTTCGCGCGCCGTATAGCCGGTCTCTTCCTGCAGCTCGCGGCGTCCGGCGGCCTCCGCGTCCGTTTCGCCCGGATCCATCACGCCGCCCGGCACGCCCAGCAGGACGACGCCGCCCGCATGGCGATACTCGCGGATCAGAACGACATTGCCTTCATCCGTAACCGGAATGAGCGTTACCCACTCGGTCTGCTCGATGACATGATACGTCGGCACGACATGGCCGTCCTCGCGCTCGCACTGGTCGGTCCGCACCGACAGGTACCTGTCCTTGAATGTCTGGTGGCTCGCGGTGGTCTTCCAGGGCTTGATCATCATTTCACCACCGCCATGCGCGCCAGCTTTGCGACCAGCAACACCCAGGGCCAGGCATGAAAGAACAAGTCGAAAATGTCAGCTGGCCGGCGCAGCGTGCCCGCAGCCAGCATTTTCAGTTTCTCCCAGATATGCGGTTCCGGCATGAACGGAGCGAGCCCGAGGGAGAGACAGGCGAAGATGATAAAGATGAGCGGGATCCGGTCGAGATTATCCATCATGATGGTTTCCGCGGATCAGTCTTGAGGTGGCGCTCCAGGAACGCCATCCGCGTCTTCATCAAATGCACCTGCAGCGCCTCGCCGCGAATGCCGTGGCGCTGGCCGGGATAGGTCATCAGCTCGAAAGGCTTGCCCTTCTCCTGCAGCGCCGCCATCAGCCGCGTCGTATTGTCGAAGGTCACGTTGTCATCCGCCATGCCGTGCATCAGCAGCAGGGGCGTGGTGAGATTGTCGACATAGGGGAAGACGCTGGAGGCCTCGTAGCCGTCCGGATTGTCTTCCGGCGTGTCCATGTAGCGCTCGGTATAGAACGTGTCGTAGAGCCGCCAATCGGTCACAGGCGCGCCGGCGGCTGCCGCCGCGAACGTGCCCTCCGGCGCCTGCAGCACGGTCATCAAAGTCATGTAGCCGCCATAGGACCAGCCCTGTATCGCAATGCGGGTCCCGTCCACGTAGGGCTGCGCCTTCAGCCAGTCGACGCCGGCCAGCTGGTCGCGCACTTCCGGCCCGCCCGTGCGGCGATAGATGACGTCCTCGAAGGCCTTGCCCCGGTTTGCGCTGCCGCGATTGTCCAGCCGGAACAGGATGTATCCCGCGCGGGCATAGAACTGGTCCGACACCCGGCCCCATTCATTGACGACCGTCTGCACATGCGGCCCGCCATAGACCTCGACGATCACGGGATATGTCTTGGTGGGGTCAAAGCGCGGCGGCTTCAGGATGGAATAGTAGAGGTCCTGTCCGTCTTCCGCCTTCAGCGTCCCGAATTCCGGTTCGGCATGATCAGACAGGAACGGCGCATAGGGATGCGTCTCATCCAGCGCGTTCTCCTCGATCCACGCGATCAGCGACCCGTCGGCCCTGTAGAGCCCGACCTGCGGCGGCTGGCCCGGCGACGCGCTTGTGCCGACAAAGGACTTGCCGTCCGCAGCCATCGTGATTGCCCATGACCTTCCGGGCGCCGTGATGCGCTGAGGCTCACCGCCCGACAGCGGCACCGTATAGAGGTGGCGCTCGAGCGGGGTATCGGCATGGCCCGTGAACAGCACCGCTTCATCCTCGGGCAGGACGGCAAGCACCTTGTCGACGGCCCAGGGTCCGGTTGTGACGGCGTGGCCTTCGCCGCGCCGGTTCAGGCAGGCGACATGACGAAAGCCAGACGCTTCGGTCGTTGTGAGAACGTGCACCGGCTGGACGCTGTCACGACCATGCGCTTCCGGTGAGAAGGCGATGAAATCAGTGTCGAGATTGATCCAGCAGGGCTGGTCTTCTTCGCCCATCGCGGCGGGTGTTCCGTCCGGAACGCTGAACACGGTGCGGCGGAGGCGGGTCTGGTTTCGGTCGACGCCCTGTACGACGAGGGCGTCATCCGGCAACCAGTTGACCCTCGCCAAATATTGGTCCGTCGCTGCGCCCCAGTCGTCTCTCCGCCAGTTGATCTCGGCAGTTTCCCCCGTCGCCATGTCCCGCACGAACAGGTCCACCACCGCATTTGGCCGTCCGGCGCGCGGGTATCGCTGTTCGATGACCGTCACCTTGTCCGCCTCTATGTCGAAGCGTGGTATGATATCGACCGTGGATTCATCCACGCGCGTATAGGCGACATAATGGTCGTCCGGGCTCCACCAGTATCCGGTGAAACGATGCATCTCTTCCTGCGCAACGAACTCGGCAACGCCATACGAGATGGCCTTGTCCGGCTCCGCCGCTGGCGACAGGCGGGTCTCGTTGCCGTTTTCAAGGTCGATCGCATACAGCGCGCCCTCGCGCACAAAGCTGGCATAACGCCCCTTCGGCGACACTTTCGCGTCGGTCTCGAATGCATCCGTATCGGTCAGCTGGCGGACCTGCGGTTCCCCTTCGCCCAGGCTTACCAGGTACAGGTCACCCCCCAGCGGCACCAGTATCGTGTCCGCCGTGCCCCAGCTGTAATCGACAATGCCCTTGGCGCCTGCAATCCGCTTGCGCTCGCGCAGAGCCTTCTCCGCTTCGGAGAGCTCTGCGTCGTGAGGTTGCAACAGCTGCGAATTGATCAGAAGGCTCTGAATGCCTGTTTGGACGTCGAACTGCCAGAGATCCAGCCGATCCTGATCATCCGGGCGTCCTTTCAGGAAGGTCACCCGCTTGCCGTCCGGGGAAAACTTCACGCCCCTTGGAGCCGGGCCCGACAGGGAAGGGGAGGCGTACAGCCGCTCCGGCGTCAGTACTGTTGTGGAATCAGGCAATTCGGCTCTCCGCTGGCTCTAGCGCGCACACTAGCGTCGAATGTGCGCCTGTCATCCCGCTGCTGAATAATCGCGCACTGATTGATTTATTGTGGCAAAACTGTGTTTTCCGACTAGCCAGCGAGCAAGCCTTATTTAAGGTATCGGCATGGATGTGGGGACCTTCAATTATGAACGAATGCAGACGCTGCTAGACGGCAGCGAAGGCGGGGAATCGCTCCTGAAAGCGGTCGAAGCCATGCGCAAGGCCGCCAATGACGGCCATGCCGCCGCCGCCAATACGTTCGGCACAATGCTGCACCATGGCCGGGGAGTCCACCAGGACCTGACCGCCGCAAGAGCCTACTATCACCAGGCCGCCGAGACCGGCCTGCCGGCCGCGCGTTTCAATCTCGGCTTCATGCTCGTGCGCGGGCTGGGCGGCGAAAAGGACGAGGCGCGGGCCCGCACCCTGTTCCTGCTCGCGGCCGAAGACGGCGAACTTGATGCCATCACCCATCTTGGTGCCATGATGATGACTGGTTCTGGCGGCCCGCGGGACTTCGACGCCGCGCTCGGCTGGTGGGCCCGGGGCGTCGACCTCGGCGACAGCCGGTGCGCCTTCAACCTCGGTATTGCCCATGCGGGCGGCCATGCGGGCGACGTGAATTTCGTGGCCGCATGGTACTGGTTCAAGCAGGCAGAACGCTTGGGCAACGATGGGGCAGCGGCAGAGCTCGCACGCCTGGACATTGTCATGTCGGACGATGATCAGGCCGCCGTGATCGCTTGCAATAGCCGCTAGGACACGCCTGTCGCCGCCGCCAGTCATGCTGCGTGAACGCTGAACAAATTGCAATTTGTTCACGATACTGCTAGCGTGGCAAAAAGGGGAGTGTCGCAATGCTGAAATGGATCGTGAGACTGGTTGCGGCTTTGGCCGTGTTTGTCATCGCTGCCGGATGGTGGCTTTTTGCCGGATTCAGCAAGGCGCCCGGCGCGGCGCCGGGACTGTTGGACATTGATCAATGGCGCAGCATGATCCGCGACGCGGGGGGTGACCTGCCGACAGAAATTCGTGTGCTGGAAGTCGGTCACGACTCGGCGCCCATGCTCGCGGCCCGCGCGGGCGCTTTTACCGGCCAATGGCTCACCAGTTACAATTCCGTCCAGATCGTCTTTCCGGGCAGCACGCTGGTCATCGGCGGCGCGCTCGACCGGGCGACTTCCGAGGGCATGGTTCAGGCGCCGGAAGACTGGGTCTTCGACGATGCGGCCTATCGAACGGTCGTCGCTGCAATGCTGGAGGCCGACAAGGTCCTGATGACGCATGAGCACCTCGACCATGTCATGGCGATTGCGCGGCACCCGCAGCCAGACGTCATCGCGCCACGTCTCTGGCTGAACGCGCCGCAATTGGCGACCCTGCCGCAATTCGCAGATGGCGACCTGCCTGCCGTGCTGCGCGACCTGCCGCCCCGCCTGGACGGAACGGTCCAACTGGTCGCGCCCGGCGTGGTGGCGATCCCGATGGCCGGACACACACCCGGCGCCCAGCTGTTTTTCATCACGCTGCAGAACGGCCATGAATACCTGATGATCGGTGACACGGTCTGGTCGATGTCATCCATTGAGGAATTGACGATGCGTCCGGTTTTCACGCAATTCATCGTGTTCGATCCGGACGAAGACCGTGCCGCCATCCGGCAGCAGATACGGGCCATTCACGACCTGATGCAGGCCAACCCGCAGCTGACCGTATTTCCCAGCCATGATCGCATTTGGCTCGGAAAGCTTTCGGAAGAGGGGCGGATCACCTGGGGCTTTGCGGACTAGCATTGCCATTGACCGCTTGATTTTCCGCGGCGCGCGCGCAAGTACAGCGCGTCCCATACCCGTTTGCACAGGAATACCCCGCCATGGCCGGTCCCCAATACGTTTTCCAAATGCAAGGCCTGACCAAGGCCTATGCTGGCGGCAAGAAGGTGTTCGAGAACATCCACCTGAATTTCCTGCCCGATGCCAAGATCGGCGTCGTCGGCGTCAACGGTTCGGGTAAGTCGACCCTGCTGCGGATCATGGCCGGCGAAGACAAGGATTTCCAGGGCGAGGCCTGGGCGGCCGAAGGCGTCAAGGTCGGCTACCTGCCGCAGGAGCCAAAGCTGGATCCGACGATGAGCGTGTTCGAGAACGTCGCCTCGAAATGCCCCGAAAAGCAGATGCTGGATCAGTTCAACGGCATTTCGGAAAAGCTCGGCGAGGACTATTCCGACGAACTGATGGAAGAGATGACCACGCTGCAGGAGCAGATCGACGCGGCAGATGCCTGGGACATCGACTCCAAGATCGACATGGCGCTGACCGCTCTGGGCTGTCCGGAGAATGATGCCGACGTCGCCAGCCTGTCAGGCGGCGAAGCCCGCCGCGTCGCTATCTGCCAGCTGCTGCTGTCGAAGCCCGACATGATCCTGATGGATGAACCGACCAACCACCTCGACGCCGAAACCGTCGCCTGGCTGCAGAACTACCTGATCAACTTCCCCGGCTGCGTCATCCTCGTGACCCACGACCGCTATTTCCTCGATGACATCACCAACTGGATCCTCGAACTCGATCGTGGCCGCGGCATCCCGTATCAGGGCAATTATTCCGCCTGGATCGAGCAGAAGGCCAAGCGGATGGAGCAGGAAGCCCGTGAGGACACCGGCCGCAAGCGCACGCTGGCCAAGGAACTCGAATGGGTCCGCTCCGGCCAGAAAGCCCGCCAGGCGAAATCCAAGGCCCGTATCAGCGCCTATGAAGACATGGCGTCCCAGGCCGAACGCGAGAAGGTCATGACCGCGCAGATCCGCATCCCCCCGGGCCCGCGTCTCGGCGGCGTGGTTCTGGAGGCCGAGCATCTGCGCAAGGCGTTTGGCGACAACCTCCTGATCGAAGACCTCAGCTTCAAGCTGCCGCCCGGCGGTATTGTCGGCGTGATCGGCCCGAACGGCGCCGGTAAGTCGACCCTGTTCAAGATGATCCTCAAGCAGGAAGAGCCAGACTCCGGCACCCTGCGCGTCGGTGAGACCGTCAAGATTGGCTATGTCGACCAGAGCCGCGACAAGCTCGACCCGAACAAGAACGTCTGGGAGGAAATCTCCGGCGGCACCGATGTGATCGACCTTGGCGGCGTGGAAGTCATGTCACGCGCCTATGTCGGCGCCTTCAACTTCAAGGGCACCGACCAGCAGAAGAAAGTCGGCCTGCTCTCGGGCGGTGAACGCAACCGCGTCCACCTGGCCAAGATGCTGAAGGGCAGCCACAACCTGCTCCTGCTCGATGAACCGACCAACGATCTCGACGTGGAAACGCTGCAGGCCCTCGAAGAAGGCCTCGACAATTTCCCGGGCTGCGCCGTTATCATCTCGCACGACCGCTGGTTCCTTGACCGCATGGCCACGCACATCCTCGCGTTCGAGGGAAACAGCCATGTCGAATGGTTCGAAGGCGACTTCTCATCCTATCTCGAAGACAAGAAGCGCCGTCTCGGCGAAGACGCGGTGAATCCGAAGCGCCTGAAGTTCAAGAAGTTCGCGCGCTAACGCCTATTCCACCGGTCGCTCGGAATCCAGGAGATCCGTCTCCATGGCTTCGGCGCGTTCTTCGTCCACCTTCTGTTCGATATGGTGGTCTGGCGCGACATTCAGGGCGTCTGAACCTTCTGGGATCGGCGGCTTTGCCGGTTTGCGGCGGTCCGGCTCGCCGGTCCCCAGTGCGCGGCTGATGGCATCCGCATCGACGGCGCCATCGAACCGAAGCCGGTAGATCGGCTCAGGCAATGTGAAGCCGCCGGTTTCCAGCGCGTCCTTGGTCGCGCTGATGGCGAGGCCCCGCGCCTTGTTGAAGTCACTGTCCGTCTGGTTCACCCACCCCTGGAACCGGAGCACGATATTGGAATCGCCCACGGTCAGGATGAACGCCGTCGCGTCAGGCTGCTTCAGGACAAAGGGCAGGGCGTCCAGCGTGTCCAGGCCAAGCGTCATCGCGGCCACCGGATCATCATTCGCGTCCACGCCAAGGTCGAACTCGAAGCGGCGCTCGGGGTTGCGGCTATAGTTCAGGATTATGGCCTTGAACACGGTTGCGTTCGGGATGCGCAGGTGGTTTCCGTCCAGCGTCATCAGCACCGTTGCACGCGACGTCAGGCGCACCACCTTGCCCTCCTGATCGCCGATCACAACATGCTCGTTGGCACGGAACGGCTGGCGCAAGCTCAGCATGATCGAGGAGATATAGTTCTCAAGACTGTCCCGCACGGCAAAACCGATGGCGATGCCCAGCACACCGACGCCGCCGATTATGGTCCCCATCAGGGCGGTCGCCCCGACCAGGCTCAGCGCCAGCACCAGCGCGACCGCAATTGAGGCGACGCGCACCGCCTGCGAGACAAGCTCGGCGAGGAAAGGGTTACGCAGCACACGGCGCCACAGCCACATCCAGTTCGCCAGCAGGTGCCCGGCAAGGCTGATGGTCAGGAAGAGGGCCAGTCCCAGTCCGAGAAGCGGCAGGGCGCGGTAATAGCTTTTCAGTCTGGCATTGAAATTGTCGACGAGTGGCGAAACGTTGCCCTCGATATCAAGTGTCCGGTCGATCTTGTCCTCGACCGTAACAACGCCCTCCAAACGTCCGGCAATATCGGTGGCGCGCAGCGCCGTCGCGGAGTTTGATACGGTGCCCGTCAGTGATACCACGCCCTGGCGCACCTCGACCTCGACATGGGCGAGGGAGTCGATTTCCGAGAAAATGGCCGAGATGCGATTTTCGATGGCCTGGTCGTCAGGCGCATCGGCCCGGGTCTGGACCAGCTGTTGGGTGGCCGGATCGGGGGTCTGGCCGGTGCCCTGAAGGACCGGCAACGCCCACAGGGCCAGCACACACACAAGCCGGAGCAGGTTCCATCGTGTCACCATTCGTATATTGCCATCCCGCGTCAGCCTCAGGCCATATAAAGCCTGAGCCCTGCGAGGGTTCCGAATGTATGCGGTGAACCGGACGTCAGGCCAGCTGGTCGGCCAATTCGGCAATGGTCGGCGAGCACACGTCGAGCGGCCCCCGTTCGGGCCGGCTGGACAGGCTTTCGGCGGCGACGCGTTCATAGAACGGATCGTAAAACGCCCCCGATACGGTCGGCGAGAACATTTTCTCGGCTGTCAGCCGGGCATTGCGGCGCAGCGGCAGCATTTTGTCGGGAGCGTCGAAATAGGGGCGGAGTGCGTCCAGAGCATGGTCTGCCAGCTTTTCGATCTCGTCTTCATAGAAACGGGCATAGGATTCTGTGTGCCGCTGGTTGCCCGGCGGCTGGACCCAATGACCCAGTTCATCCACGTCGAGGGGCAGCATCAGTCCGTTGACCCCGTCCTGCAGGAATTCCGGAATGGCCTGTACCGGGGTCGCGATTGACGGCACGTGCTCGGCCATGGCCTCGATAATCGAATAGCCGAACGTATCGGAAAAGGTGGGCAGGAAGCCGAAGTGCGACCGGCGCAGCATCTGCCGGACATCACCGTTCGGCAGGCCGCTGAACAGCCTGACATTGGGAAGCTTGAGCATCTCCATATAGGGCGCGAAAAACCCGTCGCTCGTCGGATCGGTCCACGTGACGGCCCCGACCTTGAGCGACGAGACGACCTGGATGCGCAGGGGCAGGTTTTGCGCATGCGCCTTTTGCGCCATTAGCGCTGCAACGCAGCCGCCCTTGCGTCCGAAATGCGCGCCGACAAAGGTGATCACCAGATCATCCATGCGGCCGTGCTCGAGATCGTCGGCGAGCGCATCCTCCCTGAGGCCCAGGAGCACGTTCGGGTGACGCACCATGAGCTTGTCCAGCAGGTCGCCGGCTGAATCGAGGTCCTTTGTCTGATTGATGAACTGGTTGCAGGCATAGTGCGACAGCGCAATGATCCGGCGGCAATGACGACCGGACAATTCCCGTATCATCCAGTCGGTGTAGGAATTGTCACGCTCGAATCCGAAGCGACGCGGCAGATGGCTCTCGAACGAGATAACGTACTTTTTCTCGCCGATCGGTACCCGGTTGAAGGCATGGACAAGATCGGCATTGTGGAAGGGGGCGAGCAGCGCGACACCGTCAAGTCGGCCGTATATCTTGTCGAAAGGCAAAAACAGGCGGCTGTCGATCTGGTGCCCGCTGCGCCGGGGCACCACAAACGAGGTTGGATATCTGTCCCTGTAGACCGAAACTCTCATTAGGACCTTGAAACCAATCCGGATGTAATCCGGTGCCGAACGCCCGAAACGGGCAAGGCAAAAACCCAGAAGGCTTGTGCCTTCTGGTTGCCCTTGGTTTCACTTTATATACGAAGTCTGTGACAATTTAACCAAATTCTTCCAAGAGGCGATTGCAAGCTCCGGAAAACACTTAATTTTTGTCAGATCAGGTTCGCTTCGACGCTTTCAGCTCGGACGTCATGCTCTCAATCTTGGCAATCAAGGCATCTGCAGATCCGTTTGCGCGATCCAGAAGAGCAATGAACTGGGCCCGTTGCTCGATGCCAAGCCAGATCAGGTTGCCATCGAGATTGAGCGCAACATCGACGACCTGGTATTTGCCATCCCGGGTCAGGACGCGCCAGCGCACGTCCATGTTCTGGCCATCCTGGCGCTCGATCACGGTATTCACGATCGAATCGGTTTCAGACCGATCCACGGAATCTTTCACGATCACCGCCTTGCCGCGATAGGCGTCCAGCTGGGCCTCATACACGGCCAGCGCATAGGTGCGGAATGCCTTGCGGTAGGCTGCCAGTTCGTCCGGTGTGAACCGGCGGCTGTACTTGCCGATCACGAAGTTCGAGACGGCATCGAGGTCGGTAAATTTGTCCATATAGGTGCTGAATGCGCTGGTGCGCTGGTCAGCGGTCAGGGCCGGGTCGTTCAGCGACGCCAGGACCTCGCTGGCATTCGCCTGGACATAGGCTTCGGTCTTGGCGTCAGCGGCGGCCGGCAAGGCACACAGGGCGAGTCCGGCCGCGGCCATGGCGGTGATTGTGATCCGGTTCAATAAACTGCTCCTGTTTGTGTCATCAGGGTCTGGTTAATATTCAAATTCGTCAAAATCAGGGAGATCATCATAGGCTTCCGATTCGTCGACGACCTGACCATTACGAATGGCAGCCTGACGCTGAGATGAATAAATACGGCGGAGCGCCACATAAGGTTCCGGTTGTTCGTTCAGGGTCGTGATCTGGTCGTCCAGTGCGACCCTTGCGTTCAGGCCGCCCAGCACCCCGCGGCCCAAGGCGATCTGGTCATCCAGGTCCGGCTGACCGGCAAATTCGGTCCAGGTGAGAGGATCGAACGCCCTGTTGACCCCGGACCCGAACAGGTCACGCGGGTTGGTCGGCCCCAGGAGAGGCATCACGAGATAGGGGCCGCTTCCGACTCCCCAGACGGCGAGGGTCTGGCCGAAATCTTCCGAATGTCCGTCAATTCCGAAATATTCTGCCGCGTCCCAGAGGCCAACCAGGCCGATCGTTGTGTTGATCGTGAAGCGAATGAACGTGTCACTTGCGCGGTTGGGTTCCGCCTGCAGCACGTCGTTGACAAAAATGGCCGGCGATTTGAGATTTCCAAGGAAGTCGCCGACACGGTCGCGGGCAAATGCGGGGGTCACCGTCTCGTACGCCGAGGCCGCAGGGGCCAGCGCATACCGGTCGACTCCGTTGTTGAATGCAAACATCTGTCGGTTGAACCCTTCATACGGGTCCGCGACAGCGCCTGTTTCAGTCGGGGGCGTCGACGCGCAGGCGCTGAGGCCGAGTATCAGCGCGGCACCGAAAGAACGAAATTGCATGAGAATGGTCCCGGTATCTGGTTCAAGGCGGTAAATGGAGGCTCAATAGGGGCGCATCAACTGACTAATTGGTAAATTCATGTGCACTGTGTCGTGCGTGCAATCTTGCAAAACATATAAACTAATGTTTATATGCCAATATGCAGCCAGATATCGCCTCCACAATAGACCGTCTCCGCGCCGCAGGCGAACCGACCCGCTTGCGAATTCTGGCGTTGCTTCGCCAGCGCGACCTGTCTGTCGGTGAACTCGTTCAGGTGCTGGCACAATCGCAACCGAGACTGTCGCACCACCTGAAAGCGCTGACCGGAGCCGGCCTGGTCGAGCGGATGCCCGAAGGCTCATTCGTCTTCTACCGCGCCGCAAGTCGGGGGGAGAGTCGCCTTTTTCTCGACTCGCTGTTCACGCAGGACCTCATCGAAGCCCCGACCCTGCGCAGGGATGCGGCGCAACTCGCAGAAGTGTCGGCCGTTCGGGCGGCATCTGCTGAATCCTTCTTTTCCGGAATTGCCGGCACCTGGGACACGATCCGGTCATTGCACTATCCGAATGAATCCATCGAGGATGCCCTGCTTGAGCTTGCAGGGCCGGGCCCTTTCGATCGGGTGATCGATTTTGGCACCGGCACGGGCCGCATGCTGGTTCTGTTCGCGCCTCGCGCGCGCGAGGCCGAGGGCATCGATCTCAGCCATCACATGCTGACTGTCGCCAGGGCGAATCTCGAGCATGCGGGCATTGTCGACGCACGCGTCCGTCAGGGTGATGTGACCGCCGTGCCGTTTGACAGTAATTCGGCAGATCTCGTCATCATCCATCAGGTGCTTCACTTCATGGACGCCCCGGGCAAGGTGATTGCCGAAGCCAGCCGCGTGCTGAAGCCGGGAGGCCGTTTGCTGGTTGTCGATTTCGCCGCCCACGACCTGGAATTCTTGCGCGAAGAGCATGGCCATCACCGGCTCGGGATGCGAGACGACAATATGGCAAGCTGGGCCGCCGACGCAAAGCTCAAGCTGTCCGAACCGCGTTCTTTCGACCCGCCCCATGCATCCAGCCCGGGACTTGTTGTCAATATCTGGGTCGCCGAAAAGCTGGCTCTGCCTGAGGAGGCCAACGCATGAGCACCCTGTCGATCGCTGATCGCCAATCCGATTCCGCGCCGTCCGTTTCGTTCGAATTCTTCCCCCCGAAGAGCGACGCCATGGCTGAACGCCTTTGGCAGACCGTGCAGCGGCTTGAGCCGATGGCGCCCGACTTTGTGTCCGTCACTTACGGGGCAGGCGGGTCCACCCGCGAGCGCACGCACGACACCGTCAAGCGGATTGCCGGCAGTACGAAGCTGCTACCCGCCGCGCACCTGACCTGCGTGTCTGCGACGAAGGCTGAAGTGCTCGACGTGGCCGACGGCTACTGGGATGCCGGCATTCGGCATATTGTTGCGTTGCGCGGCGATGCGACCGAAGGCATGGGTGCCGCGTTCCAGCAGCACCCGGGCGGGTTTCGCGACTCGGTCGAACTGATCGCGGGCCTGCGGGAGCACCGGCCCGAGCTGGGCAAGCAATTCGAGATTTCCGTATCCTGCTATCCGGAACAGCATCCCGATAGCCTTGGCTGGGACCAGGACATCGCGTTCCTGAAAGCCAAGCAGGATGCCGGCGCGGACCGCGCAATTTCGCAATTCTTCTTCGAGCCCGATACCTATCTGCGCTTTCTCGAGCGGGCGCGGGCAGGCGGCGTCACCATGCCGATCATACCGGGGATCATGCTGCAGCCCAATTTCAAGGGCCTGAAGCGCATTTCAGCCCTGTGCGGCGCAAGCCTGCCGGACTGGCTGCATGGTCTCTATGAGGGGCTCGACGATGACGAAGAAACACGCGACCTCGTCACGGCCAACGTGGCGGCCGAGCTTTGCCACAAGCTGGCCGATGAGGGCGTCGATACATTCCACTTTTACACACTGAACCGGGCCGGGCTGGCACTGTCGACATGCCGCCTGCTTGGCATGAAACCGAAACCTGCCCAGGCTGCATGAGGCACTGACATGAACCGCACTGAACGCATCGCTGCCCTGAAGGCCGCCGCAAGGGAACGTATCCTGATCCTCGATGGATCGTGGGGTGTGATGATCCAGCGACGTGGCCTCGACGAAGCCGATTTCCTCGGCGACCGCTTCGTCGGCCATGAAGGCCAGATGAAAGGCAACAATGACATCCTCTGCCTGACGCGGCCGGATATCGTGACCGACCTGCACAATGCCTATTTCGAGGCCGGTGCCGACATTTCCGAGACCAACACCTTCTCGGCGACGACGATTGCACAGGATGACTATAAGCTGGATGCGGAAGCTGTTCGCGACATCAATCTCGAGGGCGCGAAGCTGGCGCGGGCTGCCGCCGACGCGTGGACGGCCAAGACGCCGGACAAGCCGCGCTTCGCCGCCGGTTCGATCGGCCCGCTCAACAAGATGCTGTCGATGTCGTCCAACGTGAATGATCCGGGCCACCGCGCGGTGACGTTCGATGAAGTCTATGACGCCTACCGTATGCAGGTGCAGGCCCTCAATGAAGGCGGCGTCGATCTCTACCTGATCGAGACGATTACCGACACGCTGAACTGCAAGGCGGCGATCAAGGCGATCATGGACCTGGAAGCCGAAGGCATGGACAAGTTGCCGATCTGGATTTCGGGGACGATCACAGACCGGTCGGGCCGTACGCTGTCTGGCCAGACGGTCGAGGCCTTCTGGAATTCCGTGCGTCATGCCAAGCCGTTCGCAATCGGGTTCAACTGCGCCCTGGGCGCCGACCTGATGCGGCCACACATCGCGTCGCTGTCGCGTATCGCCGACACGCTGGTCGCGGCCTATCCGAATGCCGGCCTGCCAAACGAGATGGGCCAGTATGACGAGACGCCGGACGAGACGTCGAACTCCGTCGGTGCCTGGGCGAAAGACGGCATTGTGAATATTCTGGGCGGTTGCTGCGGAACGACGCCGGAGCATATCGCGGCCATTGCCAAGGCGGTCGATGGCGTGAAGCCGCGTGACCCGGTGCCGACCTCGCACGACATGCGTCTTTCAGGGCTGGAACCATTCGTGCTGGCATCATGACCGGCGGGCCGGTCAGATCAGGCGACCAGTTCGTGTTCTACGGCCTGTTGAAACAGGGCGCGGCAGGCATGCCGGCTGACCTGCCGCTAGAGGCCTCGGGCACGTTTCTCGGACCCTGCCGGTTCCGGGGAAAGTTGCTGGACCTCGGTGGCTTTCCGGGCGTCGTCGATGGCGACACGCTGTGCCACGGCGTGCGGTATCAACTGATGGATGCGTCGCTCATCGGGGCGATGGACGCGTTCGAGGATGTCACCGATGATCCGGCAACTTCGCTCTATGTGAGAACGAAGATACCGTTGCTGGATGATGATTTTACGCCGACTGGCGTCGAGGCGTGGATATACTGGTACAATCAGCCTACAGAGGGCTATGATGAAATCACCGGCGGCAACTGGCCGCTGGATGCAGGAGGGGCGCGCAAGCATGGGTAAGACCTACGAAAAGCTCGACGACAAGCTGATCCGCTTCATTGAGGCCCAGAAACTGTTCTTCGTCGCCACTGCGCCTTTAGGCGCTGACGGCCACATCAATCTGTCGCCCAAGGGCTATGACGCGTTCAAGGTCATCGACGACATGACCGTCGCTTATCTCGATCTTGGCGGTTCCGGCATCGAGACCCAGGCGCACGTGCAGGAAAACGGGCGTATCACGATCATGTTCTGTGCGTTTGAGGGGCCTGCCAATATCCTGCGCCTGTATGGCCAGGGCGAAGCCATCGATGTCGGCAATCCCCGCTATCCTGAAATGCTGGCTCTGTTTCCCGGTTTTGATCGTGCCCGCGCTGTGATCGTCATCAAGATTCACCGCATCGCCGACAGCTGCGGCTGGGGTGTGCCGTTCTACGAGTTCAAGGGCGAGCGTGACCAGCTGACGCGATATATCGGCAACAAGGCGGTCGACGACTGGACCGAAAGCTGTTTCCAGAAAAACGCCGAAAGTATCGATGGCCTCCCCGGCATCGTTCGGCCCAAAAGCTAGACAGGTATCATGACCAAGGCTTCTTCCAACTTCGTCAATATTGGCGAGCGTACCAATGTCACCGGCTCCGCTGTGTTCCGCAAGATGATTACGGCTGGCGACTATCCGGCGGCCGTCGAGGTCGCCCGCAACCAGGTCGAGAACGGCGCGCAGATCATTGACGTCAACATGGACGAAGGCATGCTGGATGGGGTCGAGGCAATGCGCACCTTCCTCAACCTCATCGCGGCAGAGCCGGATATCGCCCGCGTGCCGGTGATGATTGACAGTTCCAAATGGGAGGTCATCGAAGCCGGCCTGAAGTGCGTGCAGGGCAAGGCCGTTGTGAACTCGATCTCCATGAAGGAGGGCGAGGATGCCTTTCGCAAGAATGCGCGCGCCTGCCTGGCTTACGGCGCTGCCGTCGTTGTCATGGCGTTCGACGAAGCGGGCCAGGCCGATACCGCTGCCCGCAAGATCGAGATTTGCCAGCGCGCTTACAAGATTCTCACCGAAGAGGTCGGCTTCCCGCCGGAGGACATCATTTTTGACCCGAACGTGTTTGCCGTGGCGACCGGGATCGAGGAACACAACAATTACGCTGTCGACTTCATCGAGGCCACCAAGGTGATCCGGGAGACGTGCCCGGGCTGCCATATATCCGGCGGCCTCTCGAACGTGTCGTTCAGTTTCCGGGGCAACGAACCGGTGCGCCGGGCGATGCACTCGGTCTTCCTCTACTATGCCATCCCAGCCGGCATGGACATGGGTATCGTCAATGCTGGCCAGCTCGATATCTATGACGATATCGAACCGGAACTGCGGGAGCGGGTCGAGGATGTCATCCTGAACCGCCGCGCCGATGCGACCGAGAGACTGGTCGACCTTGCCGAATCCTTCCGGGGCCAGAAGGGCAAGGTGCAGGAAAAGGACACGCGCTGGCGCGAAGCGCCGGTCGCCAAACGGATCGAACACAGCCTCGTCCACGGAATTACGGAATTCATTGAAGTGGACACGGAAGAGGCGCGCCAGTCTGTCGAGCGGCCGCTTCATGTGATCGAAGGCCCGCTGATGGACGGCATGAATGTCGTTGGCGACCTGTTCGGTTCGGGCAAGATGTTCCTGCCGCAGGTCGTGAAGTCTGCCCGTGTCATGAAAGCCGCCGTCGCCTATCTCGAGCCTTATCTTCAGGAAGAGAAGATCCGGCTAGGCACGGTCGACGTGTCCAACGGCAAGGTGCTGATGGCCACCGTCAAGGGCGACGTGCACGATATCGGCAAGAATATTGTCGGCGTTGTGCTCGCCTGCAACGGCTACGAGATCGTCGATCTCGGCGTGATGGTCGCCGCCGAGAAAATCCTCGACACGGCCATCGAGCAGAATGTGGACATCATCGGCCTGTCGGGCCTGATCACGCCGAGCCTCGACGAAATGGTCTATGTAGCGTCCGAAATGCAGCGGCGAGGCATGACGCAGCCGCTGATGATCGGTGGCGCGACGACCAGCCCGGCGCACACCGCGGTGAAAGTCGACCCGGTGATCCAGTGCGCGCCCGTGATCCATGTCTCCGATGCGAGCCGGGCTGTCGGGATCGTGAGTTCACTGCTGAATGCCGAAGACAAGCCGGCGCTCGTTGCGCAGACTCAGGCCCGTTACCAGCGGATGCGGGAATCCCGCAAGGACGGGCCGCCCAAGCCGCGCCTGTCGATTGCCGAAGCCCGCGCGGCGGCCCTGAAGCTCGACTGGGACGCCTATGAGCGCCCGGCGCCGACCTATTCCGGCGTGCGCACGTTCGAGGATATCGATCTCGCGACCTTGGCCCGTTACATCGACTGGACGCCTTACTTCTCGGCCTGGGATCTTGCGGGGAAATACCCGGCGATCCTGACGGACAAGATTGTCGGCGAGGCCGCAAGCGGGCTTTGGCGCGATACGGAAGTCATGATGCAGCGCCTGGTCGGTGAAGCCTGGTTCAAGCCAAGGGCTGTGGTGGGCTTCTGGCGCGCCAACAGCCGGGTTGACGATATCCTGCTGGAAACCGGCGACACGTTCCACACGCTGCGCCAGCAGATGGTGAAAGACAATGAACGGGCGAATTTTGCACTCTCTGATTTCATCGCACCGGAAGGAGAAGACTGGATCGGAGGTTTCTGCGTGACAGCCGGACCCGAAGTCGAAGCCATTTCCGCCGACTTCGCCGCAAAGGGGGACGATTATTCCTCAATCATGGCGAAAGCCCTGGCCGACAGGTTTGCGGAAGCCATGGCTGAGTACATGCACGAACGCGTTCGCCGCGAATTGTGGGCCTACGCGCCGGATGAGGCCCTAAATCCCACCGACCTGATCGGTGAAAAATACCGCGGTATTCGTCCAGCTCCGGGATATCCGAGCCAGCCGGAGCACACCGAAAAGGAGACCCTGTTCAAACTGCTGGATGCCGAGAACAGGATTGGCGTGTCGCTGACATCCAGCTGCGCCATGACGCCTGCCTCCAGCGTATCAGGCATGTATTTCGCGCATCCGGGGAGCGTTTATTTCGCCGTGGGACGGATCGAACGCGACCAGGTCGAGGATTATGCTGCTCGTAAAGGCTGGGACATGCGCACGGCCGAGCGGTGGCTGGCGCCCGTCCTCAACTATGATCCGTTTGCGGTAAAAGCTGACGCGGTCGCCTAGTTATCGAGATAGGGCAGGGGCTCGACAAGCGCGAAGCGTAGCTTGCAGCGTCGACTCTCGGTCAGCGTGCCTGCAACCTGTTTTATCGGCTTGGTATTCGCCTGAAACGGTGACTCTCGGATGTGCCGCGACCCGCTTTTGGATGCACTTTCGCGGAAATTCGCTCAAATACGAAAATGGTATCGCTATCATCAGCACTGGCGACCTGACCCCGAGTCGCCTATGACGAGCTGCGCACCCAGCGTCATTGGAGAATCAGGATGAGCCAGAACAGACTTCGCGGCGAGAACGCCAAGATTGTTGCGACGCTGGGCCCGGGCAGCCGCTCGCGCAAGGAAATCCGCGCGCTCGCCGAAGCGGGGGTGGATGTCTTCCGGCTGAATTTCAGTCATGGCGAACATGAGGCGCATCGCGAGGCACTCGAAGCCGTACGAGCGGCCGAAGCAGCGCTTGGCCAGCCGCTGGCCACGCTGGCGGACCTGCAGGGTCCCAAGGTGCGTGTGGGCCAATTTCCCGGCGGCACGATGCGGCTGGGCTTCCGCGCCGAGTATGCCCTGGTCGCGGCGGATGAGACCAACCGGGACGATGTGATCCCGGTTCCACATGCTGAAATTGTTGCCATGCTTGAAGTCGGGGACACGATCCTGGTCGACGACGGAAAGCTGATCCTGACCGTGACCCAAGCGGGTGACCAGCCGCGTGTGCGCGCGGAAGTGCCCGGCACGCTGGGTGACAAGAAAGGCTTCACGGTTCGCGGTAAGGCTTTGCCGGTTCAGGCGCTGACGGACAAGGATCGCAAGGACCTCGCCTTCGCACTGGAGATCGGTGTCGATATCGTTGCGCTGTCATTCGTCCAGACAGTCGAGGATGTTCTCGAAGCCAAGGCGATTATCGCGGGCCGGGCGCCCTTGGTCGCGAAACTGGAAAAGCCGGCTGCGATTACGAACCTGTTGGCCATTGTGGAAGCAGCCGATGCCGTGATGGTGGCGCGCGGCGACCTCGGCGTGGAGTTTGCGCCCGAAGACGTGCCGGTTATCCAGCGGCGGATCGTGCGGGCAGCGCGCGCTGCGGGAAGGCCCGTGATCGTGGCGACGCAAATGCTGGAATCCATGATCGAGAATGCGGCACCTACGCGGGCGGAAGCGAGCGATGTGGCGACAGCAATTTATCAGGGCGCCGATGCGGTCATGCTGTCCGCCGAGACAGCAGTCGGGCGCCACCCCGCCACGGCTGTGGCCATCATGTCCCGGATCATTCGGGCCACAGAGCGCTCTGAAGACTATCGCCGGTCGATCGCCGAATTCGATGGCGACGGCATCAGTACCAATGCGATCGACGTGGTCGCCGAAACAGCGCAGGCCATGGCAGCGTCAGAAGGCGCAACGGCGCTGGCCTTGCGAACCGGTGCATTTGACCGGTTGGCCCGCTTTTCGCGCGTGCGCGGCGCGGCGCCGATCCTGTACGGTTCTCTTGATGACCAACGCCTACGCCAGGCCTGCCTGTTGTGGGGCGTGCACCCGCAGCGCCTGAATGCCGGTGAAGACACATGGTACCGGGACCTGATGAACGCCGCCGGCCTGCAGGGGCGCGTTGCCTATGCGCGATGGGCCGGGGATGAAACGCGGTTCGCCTGGGAGATTGGTATCGGCCGGGGGCAGGACGGCGCGCCGGTTACTGGCGTATGACCAGTTGGCTCTTGCGGAACTCGTAGGAATAGAGTTCGCCCAGAAACGTCATGCCGAGCAGTGACTGTTCGAGGCCTTCGCGCAGGACCATTGCCTCGACATTTTCAACTTTAACCTGGCCGATGCTGATCTTTTCCAGCGTGACGGCGGCGCCGTGCACGATCCCGCCTGCGGTGCGTATTTCCCATTTATAATCGAGGTCTTCAGGTTTGAGGCCGATCCGTTGGGCATCGCGAAATGTGATCGCTACGGTGCTCGCGCCTGTATCCACCATGAATTTCACGGCGGTTCCGTCGACATCGGCGCGTGTCCAGTAATGGCCGTCGCCTTCCCGGTCGATGATGGCAGCATTGGCGAAGCTTGCCTGCGGTTTCGGGGCGGCGACGGAAGCAACGGTCGGCACGCTGTCTGCAGCCTCGCGATTGTTTAGCTTCGGCACGACGAAGACAGCGAGCGCCGTCGCAATCATTGCGGCGGCAGCAACCATCGAAACAGTTTTTCCCAGCGGCCCGTTCAAACTTACCTCTTCCCCATGGCCTTGAGTTCGGAAATCCGCCCCGGCAGGGAGCCGGTCACCTCGTCGCGCGCATCGCCGCCCATGGCCACCCAGCGCCCGATTTCGGGTAAAGTCCGTCCGCACCCCAGACACCAACCTGTAGTGGCGTCTATTGCGCAGACTTTTATGCAAGGGGTCTTTATCGGTTGGTCAGTCATCAATATACAGCGTAATCCATGGAGCAGGATGGGCAAGTGTGGCACGGCGCAAGGTAACAAATCCTTGTCGTGCGCTGGCCGATTTCTCTGATAAAAGCGCACTGTCCCCAAATGTGGAGGACCGGGAGACTGACTGACGTGACTGAGCCTGCCAACAACACTGCCCCTCTCGACGATGTTCGGGCGCTTGTCCATAAGCCGATTCCACTTGACACCGCGCCTGGAGCGCGGGTCCGTGCCGCTCTGCTTACAATGGGCCGGGAAGGCGATTTCGGCCGCCTTGGCGAAGCGGCGGAATGGCTGGCAAACTGGCAGCAACGTTATCCGCCGCGCATCGAGAAGCCCGTCCTCGCGATCTTTGCCGGGTCGCACGGCTTGGTCGATGAGGGCGTTTCACTTTCGACGAATACCGATACCCGCGCGCATGTCGACGCCCTCAGGGAGGGGCGGGCTCCCTTGTCGGCGATTGCCACTCAGGCCGGTGCCAATATTCGCGTGTTTGAACTCGCATTAGACAATCCAACACCCAGCATTGCCGAAACGGCCGCCATGAGCGAACGGGAATGTGCCGCGACGATCGCTTTCGGGTTCGAGGCAATCGAAGACAAACCGGATCTTTTGGCGCTCGCTGTGTCAGGGGCAGGGGTCGGAACAGCTGCTGCAGCCGTGGCCTGCGCGCTTTATGGCGGGTCGCCGGACTATTGGGTTCGACCGAGCAATTTGACGCCACCGGCTCTGTCCAAACGGCGGGTCGAGCTGGTCAGCCGGGCGCTGACACTGCATCGCGGCCATCTGTCCGATCCCCTTGAAGCATTGCGGTGCCTTGGCGGTCGCGAACTTGCGGCGTGTGTCGGTGCCATCATTGCGGCACGGCATGAAGGCGTACCTGTGGTGCTCGACGGATTCGCGACGACAATCGCGGCAGGGATCGTTCATGCCATTGATCCTGCCGCGATAAGCCACTGCATCGCATCGCACTGCACACAACGGCCCGCGCATGAGGCAGCACTGGAACGACTAGGACTGAAGCCGCTGATGCAGCTTGAGTTCCAGACGGGGGGCGGTCTCGGTTCGGCAACAGCGATTGGCGTGCTCAAAACAGCCTGCGCGCCCTTCATCGCCGAGCCTGCGACATCCTGAATCCGCATGCGAACCCTGCGGAAACGCATGGAAAACCTGCGGCAAAGTTTACGTTTACGTGCGCGTAACCTTGCCACGAGACCTGTTTGACTGACATAGAGAGTTCAAGTCAGCCCTAAAATAATCTGCCCGGAGGAGTTCCACGCTCATGAATCTTGATTTTTCCCCTGAGGAAGTCGCCTTTCGCGATGAAGTTCGCACCTTCATCACCGAAAATTACCCGAAGGAACTCGCTGGCGTCGGAACGCGCGAAGACCTGACGCGAGATGAATTCCTCGCCTGGCACAAGATTTTGGGTAAAAAAGGCTGGTCCGTACCCGCGTGGCCCGAGAAGTATGGCGGTACGGGCTGGACATCGACCCAGCGCTATATCTGGTCAGAGGAAAATGCGCGCGTCGACGCGATCATGCCGTTGCCGTTCGGCGTATCGATGGTGGCGCCTGTTATCTACACTTTCGGCACTGAAGAGCAGAAAAAGGAATACCTGCCGGGCATCCGGTCAGGTGATGTGTGGTGGTGCCAGGGCTATTCCGAGCCCGGCGCAGGATCGGACCTCGCAAGCGTCAAGACGACGGCCGTACGCGACGGCGATGAGTGGGTGATCAACGGCCAGAAAACCTGGACCACGCTGGCGCAATTTGCCGACTGGGGTTTCTTCCTCTGCCGCACCGACCCGACGGCCAAGAAGCCGCAGGAAGGCATCAGCTTCATCCTCGTGAACATGAAGACGCCGGGCGTCGAAGTGCGTCCGATCAAACTGATCGATGGCGGCCATGAAGTGAACGAGACGTGGCTGACGGACGTACGCGTGCCGGTTGGCAATCTCGTCGGCAAGGAAAACGAAGGCTGGACCTGTGCCAAGTTCCTGCTGGCCCACGAACGCTCGGGCATTGCGGGCGTCGCCCGGTCGAAGCGCGGCGTGGAGAAACTCCGTGCCATTGCAAGCGAGGAACTGGTTGACGGCAAGCCGCTGATCCAGTCCGGCGATTTTGCGCGCAAGATCAGCCAATTGGAAATCGACCTCACGGCGCTGGAATTCACTGAGCTCCGCACATTGGCGGCGGAATCTGCGGGCAAGGGTCCCGGACCTGAAAGCTCGATCCTCAAGATCAAGGGTACCGAGATCCAGCAGCGCTTGACGGAACTTACGCTTGAGGCCGTCGGCAGCTATGCCGCTCCTTACACGGCAGGCATGGAGCCCGATGGTTCCAACGAACGCGGCGTGGGCCCGGACCACTCCAACTTCACGGCAGAAACGTATTTCAATATGCGCAAGACGTCGATCTATGGGGGATCGAATGAGATCCAGCGTAACATTATCAGCAAAATGATCCTCGGCCTTTAAGGCACCGGGACAGGGAGATATTTCATGGATTTCAATTTTACCGAAGAACAGGGCATGATCCGCGACAGCCTCTCGCGGCTGATCCGCGAGCAGTATGATTTCGACACACGCCGCAAGGTTGTGGCGTCGAAAGAGGGTTGGCGCCCGGCCATGTGGGCCCAGTTCGCCGAACTCGGCCTGCTCATGGCGCCATTCAGTGAAGAAGACGGCGGCCTCGGCGGCGGTCCGATCGACGCGATGGTCGTGATGGAAGAATTCGGGAAAGGGCTCGTTGTCGAGCCCTACCTGTCAAGCGTCGTTTGCGGCGGCGGCTTCCTGAAGCGCGGTAGCGATGCCCAGAAGGCCGAGCACCTGGCTGGTATCATGTCGGGCGAGCAGATATTTGCCTTCGCCTATGCCGAGCCCCGTGGACGTTACAATCTTGCGGACCTCGAAACCACCGCCAAGAAAGACGGCGCGGGCTTCTCGATCAACGGCCACAAGGCCGTCGTGATCGGCGCGCCATGGGCGACCCATTTTGTTGTGACAGCCCGTACGTCGGGCGGACGCAGCGACGCCAAGGGCGTGACGGTGTTCGTCGTCGCCAAGGATGCCAAGGGCGTCTCGACACGCGACTACCCAACGGTCGACGGTCGCCGCGCCTCGGAAGTCTATTTCGAGAACGTGTCGGTCAGCGCAGATGCCGTAATCGGCGACGTCGACAATGGCCTGCCACTGGTCGAACTGGTGACGGACGAAGCGATTGCCGCCCTTTGCGCCGAAGCCTGCGGTGCAATGAAAGTGGCTCACGAGATGACCGTCGAATATTCACGTAACCGGAAGCAGTTCGGTACGGCGATCGGCAAATTCCAGGTGCTGCAGCACCGGATGGTCGACATGTTCATGGAGCACGAGCAATCGGTCTCGATGACCTACATGGCGACGCTGAAGCTGGATGAAGACGAAGTCACCCGCAAGAAGGCGGCTTCAGCGGCCAAGGTGCGGATCGGCCAAGGCGGTCGTTTCGTCGGACAGCAGGCGATCCAGATCCATGGCGGTATGGGCATGACGGACGAACTGGCCGTCGGCCACTATTTCAAGCGCCTGACCATGATCGACGCCGAATTCGGCAATGTCGACCATCACCTGAAGCGCTACACTGACTTGTCGGCTATCGACCTGCCGGTCGCTGCCGAGTAAGACAGGCCGAGCCTGAGAGACATTGTAGCGGCGGCTGGGAAACCGGCCGCCGCTTCCGATTCTGGCGTCCGGCTTGCAGGACACGCGCAGGAAATTCCCTTAATGGGCATTGCGAGGAGTTACTGATGGCAGAGACCCGCCCCCCCCGAATGGACATGATCGTTCAGCGCCAGCTCGACGTGATGACGACGGGAAACTCGGCTTATCTCGCCATTTTCCTGCGTGCCGTGAAGGCTGCCGGGACGCAGGTCCGCATCGTGTTTGCACCCATGCGGTCGTTCGGAAACCGGCCGTGGATGTCCGTTCACCCTGAATTCCTGGAGCTTTCGGACGAGCTGGTCGTGCCTGCCAGCATTCGGATTGGCGGACGGTACTGGTCCTTGTCCCCGCAGGTCTGGGGACGTTTCGTCATCCGGGCTGCCAAAGCCCTTGGCGGGAAACTCGGCGCCGATATCAAGATCCACTCCTATCTTGGGGACCCTCTCAAGAGCCGGGAGGCAAAGGAAGTTGCCGCCCTCGTGAAACGCGGCGCGCCCGATATTGCGGTGGCCGAATACTCATCACTTGGGCCACTGCTCGATCACCTGAACGACGTTCCTCATCGCTCTGTGCTGTTGCACGACCTGTTCTCGGTGCGAGCAGAGCAGTTCCGGGCCAACGGGCTGGCGCCTGACTTCACCGAGGTCACTCGGGCCGAAGAAGCGGCGCGGTGTGGCGCATCGACCGTGAATTTCTATGCGTCGAACAATGAACTCCACGTCCTGAGCCCGCTGCTGCCCGAGGCACAGTCAATCTGGCTGCGACCGGAACCTCCGGTTCATGCAGTGCAGGAAACGGATGTGCCAGCCCACGCCGTATTTCTCGGGACGCGCCATGCGGGCAATATCGACGCCCTGAAGCATCTTGTGGATGATATCTGGCCGCTGGTTCTGGCGCAGCGCTCGGATGCTATGTTGAAGGTGGCCGGGTCCATCTGCGCTGACCTCACGCCGGCGCAGGCCACGACCCGGGGGGTGGAGTTGCTTGGACGGGTCCAGAGCCTTGAGAGTATTTCGGGAAGTCCGGCGATTGGACTCGCGCCGACGCGGATCGCCAGCGGTGTCAGTATCAAGGTGGCGGAATACCTGATGCTGGGCATGCCCTGCGTGGTCTATCCGGTGGCGCTGGAAGGCTTTCTGGATGTTCTCGACGATCTGGTGGTCATTGCGGAGGGGCCGCAGGCCTATGCCGACCGGCTGGTCGAACTCTTGTCTGATGCCGACGCGCGAAAGCGCCTCTCGGTTCGTGGTCTCTCGCAAACGCCGGAACGGCTTTCCAACCGGGAACTGATCGGGTTTTTCGAGCAGTTGCGGGTGGCTTGAACCGCGGAATTGCCTATCAGGTGCCGATCTGGTCGGCGACATAGTCTGCGATTGCCAGCGAACTGGTGAGGCCGGGAGACTCGATGCCGAAGAGGTGCACGAGCCCTGCATGACCGTGCAGGGCGGGACCGTCGATTCGGAAGTCGGCGGCAGGTTCGGCGGGGCCGGCGAGTTTTGGGCGGCAGCCTGAATAGGCCGGGACAATGGCGCCGTCGGGCAGTGCGGGCCAATACGTGCGGACAGTTTCGTAGAAGGACTCCGACCGTGCCGGGTCGACGCGGTAGTCGACTTTATCCGGGTCGTCATGATCCAGCCATTCGACATCCGGACCGAAGCGCATCTGACCTGCCAGATCGAGTGTCACATGGACCCCCAGCCCGCCGGAAACAGGCACCGGATAGATCAGTCGCGAAAAAGCTGGCGGCGTCTGGCAGCTGAAATAGTTGCCCTTGGCGAGTGAGAACGTGGGCAGGAGGTTGCCGTCATACTGTTCCATGCCCCTGGCCAGGCGGTGTGCGTACAGGCCAGCGCTGTTGATAAGGCTGCGAGTCGTGATTTCGTAAGGCTCACGTCCGCCCACTCTCACCCGAAAACGGCCGTCGGGAAGGATGCGTGTGCCGAGGACCGGCGCATCCAGCAGGACTGCACCACCATGATCCTCAAGATCATGGTGAAGCGTGGTCATGTAGCTGTGGCTGTCGATCAGGCCTGTTTCTTCCGACAGCAGGGCCGCCACGCAGCGCAGGCTGGGTTCGAGCGCCGTAGCGTCGGCGGCGCTAAGTATCCGGAGGCCTTCGACCCCATTACGGTGGCCTTGCGCGAGTAGCGATTCCAGCATGGCGACCTGGCTTTCACCGGTTGCGACGATCAGTTTGCCGGTACGTTTATGCGGCACACCATGCCCGTTCAGGTAGTCATAGAGCTTTCGACGCCCGGTTACGCACATTCGGCGGCGCAGGCTGTTGGTCGGATAATAAAGGCCCGCATGTATCACTTCGCTATTGCGCGAGGATGTGCCGGTGCCGATGTCGCGTGCGGCTTCCAGAACATAGGTTTCGTGACCGCGACGAGCAAGTTCGGCGGCGCAGGCAAGGCCGACCGCGCCCGCACCGATCACAATCGCATCGACTTCAGTCATGCTTGGGCCGTGTCGCATTGGAGCCGTTTCGCCACGGGAAGTGACAGGGTGGATTCATGGGCGGCCACTCAAACCTGAACATGGGCGGCACCGATGCCAGCCGCGTGCCACTTTGGCGCATTCGCGGATCGGCTACCAGCGTTGAAATACGGCCGGACCACATGTGTTTCACAGCAGGTGTGTGGAGTACGGGCAACACCGCCCGCCCACGTCGTCGATGTCCGGTTTTGGGGATAGTCGCAGGGTGACAGTTAACCATCAAAGGTGTAGCTTTACCGGGCTTTGAAGGCGTATTGGCTTCCGAAACAGGCAACAATGAATTGGGATCAGTTCTTTTGCCTCGCTGCTTTGGCGCAGGCGCGTACCAATCGTTAAGGCAAGGTCTTTACGGGAATGTTTGGGCCATCCGCGACGCATAGAAGATGGGTGGGGGGATGTCATTGATTCACAAGTTGCGAAATATTCTGTTTGCTCTCCATGCTTCTGCGGTCGGGCAAAGGCACGCAAAACGGTTGCTAAACAACGGTGTTGTATTTTCCTTTCAGGGCATTACCCACAATTTGTTCTATCCAATTCAGCACATTTTCATTCGCTTAGCGCATAGAGTGCTCACAGATTCACACCACGCACGATTGTTCTGCCCGTTGTTTCTTTTCGGGAATCCCATTGTGCATGGAAACTATAGAATACCCATGAATATGGTCCCGAGTTTGCAACGCACACCAAGTTGATCAGGACCGGCACACAACGAGAATTATCCAAGGGGATTGCATAAATGTCGAATTTCAAGCGTGTTTGCCTACTGAGCGTGGCTGCCGGAGGGCTGGTGACCACCAACGCCGTGGCGCAGGGCGAGAACTATTACAGCCGTGACAAATACGAGTCCGTGCTCGACCGCCGTCAGGAAGATTTTGATCCCGAGCCGATTCGCCTCGGGGCGTTCCTAGTCAATTCGCACGCCAGTGCCTCCGCGACTTATATCGACAACGTGCAGGCCACGAACAGCAACAAGATTTCCGATACGATCGCCCGGATCGGCATAGAAGTGGCCGCGCGCACAAACTGGAATGTGCACGAGGTTGGCCTTCGGGTTTCCGCCTACCGGAACGAGTATCTCGATATCGGCGATGAATCGACAAACGACTTGCGTGCGCGTTTGCGCGGACGTCTGGATGTGAACCGGAATGTGTCGCTAGGTGCCGCCGTGTTTGCCGAAGACCTTGCCGAACCTCGCACGGATCTAGCCAACTCGGTTGGCCTCGACCGTCCGGTGGAGCACACCCGCGTGGGCGCGGCCTTTGACGCGAATTACTACAGCGACCGGTTTCGCTGGGAGAACCTGGTCGAACTGTCCGAGGAAGATTTCGAAGATGGTCGCCAGACAGGAACCGGCACGCCAATCGATCAGGACTATCGCGACAATAGCGTAACCTTTGCCCGTTCGCGGCTGTCTTATGCCGTGTCGCCGAATCTCGCCGTATTCACACAAGGCACGATCCGCGAACTCTCATATGACCAGAACCAAGTTCTGACCGGCAATGTCCGATCGCGTGACTCGAGCGGCTACACCGTTTCAGCCGGTGTGGATTTCGAGCTTACCTCACTTGTGCGCGGTGACATCGCCATAGGTTATTTCAGCGAAGACAAGGAAGACGATTTCTTTGAAGACGTTGATGGCCTGTCAGTGGATGGTCGCATGGAATGGTTCCCAACACGTTTGACGACTGTCGGCTTCAGAGCCGGTCGCCGGGTTGTCGATATCGGCGTTTTCGACTCGCCAAGCGCGCTCCAGACGTCGTTTGGGGCAAGTATCGATCACGAGCTTCGTCGGAATATCATTCTGTCGGCATCTGCAAATATTGTCAGCTATGACTATCAGGAGATCGACCGGACCGACGATGTAAACGATCTGTCCCTGACGGCCGCCTACAAGATGAACAAGCGCGTGCACTTCGAAACATTCGCGCGTCACATAAACCGCGATTCGAGCGGAACCGGCGTATTCGGCGATCCCTCCTATGACGTCAATCTCGTGGGCGTCGGCCTGAAATTCTATCCCTGATATCTTCCCCGCCCGAACTTCGGGCTGCGACAATTGCGAATTGGTGTAGTGCTTTGACTAAGACTTACAGTCTTGAAATCCCTTCTCAGGGTCCCTCGCTGGGCGGTGACGGACGTGACGACATGCCTATTGATTTCAAGGCACTGGTCGGCACTGTGTATCGCCGGTTCTGGATTATTGTGACCGGATTTCTCGTGACCTTTTTCCTGGTCGCCTACATGACGTTTACGCAGACGCCGATCTACAAGGCGAACTCGATCCTGCAACTGGATACGAACAAGGAAAATGTCATCGATCTCGGTAGCGTGCTGGGTGGCCTGGCCGCCAGTACAGCGACGATCGACACCGAAGTCCGCGTGATGGGGTCGAAGTCGCTTCTGACGAAAGTCGCAAAAAAGCTGAAACTGGCTGAAGACCCTGAGTTCAACTGGACTCTGGTGGAGAAGAAGCCTGGCCTGCTGGCGCAACTCAAGACGCAGATCCGGTCATGGACCGGGCAAAAGGAGATAAAGGAAGTCCCGTACGCG
The DNA here is from genome assembly GCA_963973995.1 of uncultured Alphaproteobacteria bacterium. Taxonomy (GTDB): domain Bacteria; phylum Pseudomonadota; class Alphaproteobacteria; order Caulobacterales; family Hyphomonadaceae; genus Hyphomonas. The sequence goes on along the minus strand of CAXBCO010000002.1, from coordinate 19,064 downwards.
AATCTGAGCGCAGAAGCGCGTGAGGCCGCGATTCTCGAATCCGTTGTTCAGACTTTGATGTATAAGGTTCATATCAGCCGGATCGGCACGACCTATCTCATCAATGTCGAAGTGACGAGCGTCTCGCCTGAGACAGCGGCGCGAATTGCCGACGCGGTAGCTGACCAATACCGCGTCCAGCAACTCGATTCCAAACTGGAAGCGACACGTCGCGCAACGGCATGGCTGTCAGAGCGTGTCGCGGGCCTGCGCGATGAAGTGGAAGCGAAGGAGCAGCGTGTCGAGGAATTCCGCGCTGAAACCGGATTGTTGTCCGCCCAGGGGGCGACGCTCACCGAGCAACAGATCGCCTATAATACGAATCAAAAAAGCGTGCTCGAAGCGCAGTTGAGCCGTGCCCGCGCACGCTATCAGAGCATGAGACGCCAGATCGACAGCGGCGCAGGCATCGATGCCATCGCTGAAGTTCTCGATTCGCCGGTAATCTCGAGCCTCAAGACCCAGCGCGCCCAGATCCTCCGGCGTGTCGCCGAACTCGAAACCACGCTCGGCCCCGCTCACCCTGAACTTATTGGTGCCCGCAACGAAGCCGCAGATATCGAACGTCAAATCACGACGGAAGTGAACCGGATTGCGACCAATCTTGATAGCGAGCTGAAGGTTGCCCAAGCGCAGATCGACAGCATCAACTCAAACATCAGCCAGTCGACGGCCCAGCTTCGCGGCAACAATATCAATCTTGTTCGCTTGCGTGAACTGGAGCGCGATGCCGAGACGAGCCGAGTGCTCTACGAGGAATTTATCAGCCGATCGAAGGAAACGCGCGAACAGGACGACCTCGTCCAGGCCGACGCGAATATCCTGTCGACGGCGTCCGTTCCTGGTCGCCCCAGCTCACCGAGGAAGATGCTTAACCTGATCATTGGCGGGCTGCTTGGTGGCCTCATCGGGGGCGGATTGGCGCTGCTCGCCGAGATTTTCGATATGAAGATCAGTTCGGCCGAAGATGTCGAACGTAAGCTCGGCGTGAACTCGATCGGGTCGGTACCGTTGATCCGCAATACGAGCCTTTTGCCGTTTTCGCAGGTCAATCCGGCTGACTTTCTCGTGGATAATCCGCTGTCGGCGTTCTCGGAGAGTATTCGCTACCTGCGCGCCGCGATTGCATTCTCGGATATCGACAGCGAAACGAAAACCGTTGCGGTTACCTCGTCCTTGCCGGATGAAGGCAAGACGAGCCTGACTTTGAGCCTTGGCCGCATGTCTGCGATGTCAGGCTCGCGCACATTGGTGATAGACGGAGACTTCCGTCGCCGTCAGTTGACAGACGCCGCGGGTCTGTCACCAGAGATCGGGTTCATCGAACACCTGTTCGGCGCCGGCCAGCTGTCGGACGCGATCTGCAAAGATCACCGCAGCATGCTGGACATCCTGCCGCTGACGAAATCCGGACACGTGCCACATGATGTGTTTGGAACGCGGGCATTTGACGACCTGCTGGCGCGACTGCGTTCCATGTATGACCTCATCCTGATCGATACCGGACCTTTGCTATTGATGGCGGAAGCCCGTGTCGTCGCTGGCAAGGTGGACAAGACGATCCTTGTCATTCGCTGGCGCCGGTCACTGCGCTCAGCCGTGCGCCAGTCGCTGCATTTGCTGAAGACGTTCAATGCTGACCTCCTGGGCATCTCGCTCAATATGGTCGACTTGTCCCGCCGTCGTCATCACAAGGATCCGGGCTCGACGTACAAAGCCTACAGCAAGTACTATTCGATGGAGACCAAGCGCTCGATCTTTGGTTGGAACAAGGCGCCGAAGCCCGGATCGATGTCATCTTCCGTGAAGTCCATGTCGACGCAAGCCAGCCCGAGTGAGGCACGCATCCGTGCTGCGACATCCAAAGAAGTCTCTACGCACTGACCATGCTGCACGCCGGACATCCGGATGGCGTGACGCTCGTCGGCGTCGGGACTGAAAGTGGTGAAGCAAAGGTGGCGGCAATGATCAGGGTTGCTTTTTTTGGTCATGATTCAGGAGACGCCGCCGTGCGTCGTCGTGTTCGCGCCATGCAGGACGACGGCGTGTCAGTTCGCGGCTTCATGATGCGCCGTCAGGATCGTGTTGCGACCGAATGGGACAATATCGACCTCGGCCAGACTCGCGACGGGGCTTTTGCCCAGCGTGTGGCCCGCATATTTTCTGGCGCACGCGTCGCAGCTGACGCCAAGGATGCGTTGTCCGATGCCGATGTAATCTATGCGCGCAATCTCGACATGCTGGCATGTGCCTTTCTGGCCAAACGCATTGCCAGGCTCGACACGCCGGTGGTCTATGAAAGCCTGGATGTGCACAGGTTGCTCACCCGAACGGATGTCGTGGGCAAGGCCATGCGATGGGTTGAGAAGAGTATGCTGCGGCGAACAGTTGGACTGGTCGTGAGTTCGCCCGGTTTCCTGCGCAATCATTTCGAGAAGCATTATCGGGGACATTACGTGCCGTTTCTGGTTGAGAATCGACTGGCGGCAGGCAGCGATTTCGGACCACGTCCTGAGCCTAGCGCGCCGGGGCAAGTCGGATCGGGTGCGGAGGAGCGATTGAGACTCGGGTGGGTCGGGAACTTGCGGTGCCAGAGGTCTTTTGACCTCTTGTGCGCACTCGCAGACCACTATCCGGACAGGATCGAGATAAAGCTGCATGGCCAGCCCGCGCGGACTGAGATCCCCGTCTTCGAACCCGAGATCAACAAGCGCGCCAACATGTCGTTTGCCGGGCGCTACCGTTCACCGGAAGATCTTGCGACAATCTATGCGGGGCTGGACCTGGTCTGGGCAGGGGATTTCATGGAGGCCGGGTACAATTCCGACTGGCTGTTGCCGAATCGGCTTTATGAAGGCGGGTACTATGCGACCCCGGCTATAGCCCCGGTCGGCACCGAGACAGGGGACTGGATCGAGCGGCATGCCTGCGGGTTCACGATTGCCGAACCGCTGGCAGACACACTTCCCGCCATGATTGGCGATGTCATGCGGAATGATGCTGCGTTGGAAACCTGCCGCAACCGGTTGCTTGCCATGACGAATGAGGTGTTTATCGAGCCGAAGGGGTTTTTCTCGGAGGTATTGGAGCGCGCACTCGCCGGGAGCCGCTCGAAATGAACATGGTCAAGCCCATTCAGGTCAATGAGAAAGAGACGCTGGGGTTCGCGAACCTCTACCGCACCGGCCGTAAAGCGCCTGTGTGGGAGCAGGCGCTTGTGACGGTTTGGTTCTTCGTAACCTACCTTCCACTCGATGGCGTGACGCCGATCCGCTATTTGCTCGTCCTGTATTTCCTTGGAATTACAGCGATGTACTATCGCGACGTCGCTCCAGTGATCCTGAAGTCTTGGCCCTTGTTCCTGTTGCCCATATTCGGACTATTGTCATTCATGTGGTCCGATTACCCGTCCGACGCTATCCGGGCCGGTGTACTGCTGCTGCTGACACCGCTGACGATCGTCGTCGTTGGTGCCCGGTTAAACACAAGGCAGGCGTTACGCTGTTTGATGTTTGCTGGCATGATTACAACCATCTTTGCCATTCCAACTTTCAGTACGTTCAGCCAGGGCGGGCCTTATGGCAATGGTGCGAAGAACCTGTTCGCAATCCAAATGCTGTTCGCGATGCTCCTCAGCCTGGCCACCGCGCTCAACCCAAAGGAGTTCTTGTGGGTTCGATTGTTGGCATTGCCTTTTGTGCCGGTCTGCTTCGTATTCCAGTATATGGCGCATTCGGCGACGTCTCTGGTCTTTGCTGTGGTCGGCATCATCGGCTTGCTAGGGGTGCGCTATTTCTGGATGGGACTCGGTCAGATACGGTACTTGCGTACGTCGCTGCTGATGGCCTCCGTCGGCATCGCATTGACGGGTGCCATCGTGTTTCTAAGCATGCCCGAAAACACGATTATGGACGATTTCCTGGGATTGCTGGGAAAGGACGGAACCTTCTCTGGCCGCTCGGCGATCTGGCGGCAGGCCGAACTCCTGAGCCACGAGCATCCCATCGCCGGAGTCGGTCTTGAGGGTTTCTGGCAATATGACGTCGGCGCCGCACAAACAATCAATGAGAATGATTTCAAGCCATTCGGGACCAAGCTGACCTTCCACAACTCTTTTTGGGAAGTCCGGGTGCACCTTGGTTATATCGGCTATGCCCTTTTCCTGTTGATACTCGGCTGGTGTTTGTACCGAACTGTTCTTGCGTGGTTCAGGGCACCCACAATGGATAGTTCAGCGCTTCTTATTACAGCCGTGATCATTTTTACGTCGACGTTCACTGAATCCTACCTCTGGGGTACGTTTAACACACTGGTGAACCTGTTCTATTTTGGCGCCATAACGACGCTGGGCGCCGGCGAACGAAAGTTTGAGGGCAGGGTGCCTATCACGGTCCGAGAAACGTCCTGAAGCTCGTCAGCAAGCGCTGGCCTGGATCCGCCAGCCGCGTTGTATCCCACTTTGACGTTCTGACATTGGTGCGCTGGGAACCAGATGCAGGCCAACTGCGTTGAGGACGTAATCCTGCCCGATTTTGCCCTCATGGTTTGAGCGGTCAGGCGCTGAGCACGTGAAAGCATTTTAAGCAGTCGTTAAAGTTGGTTGTTCAAAATACATGATGATGACGCCAAATCCAGCCATTCCGTCCCGCAGGACTGCCGTCGACTATTCGCTCGGGGCACAGACCCGTAGCGAGTCGGGGCACTTTGCTGATTCACCGGACGGTAAGTGGCCTGTTTGGGCGCGGTTACTGGTGATCGTTGGACTCAGTGCGCTTCTTTGGGCTGGCATCATCTCCGGTATGATGGCTCTATTCGGCTGATATCAGGGACCCTGCGGTCGTGTCTGGATGGGCTGATCGACGCTCAGCGCGTGTAGCTGTCCGAGCATTGCCGCGTGTCATCACCCAGGGCGCGAAAGCTGACGCAGTAATATGTCGCGCGGGCGCCATCTTCAAATTCCGGAGGTCCATGCCAAGCATATTGGTCATCCGTTCCGGTCCAGATATTCATAATTATCCGGCCCGGATTCTGCGGGATTGGCCGCTCGACAGATGTCACTGTTTTTACCGCTACTCCATCGACAAACCACGTTACGGCGTCGGGCTGCCAGTCGAAAGCATAGAGATGGACTTCCTCAGCGGCATCGAAAGGAAGATCGATATAGATCGACCCTGTGGTTACTCCATCGGCAAAGACATTGGCATGGATTTGCCGCGTATTGTTGCCAAGGAATTCAAAGTCAATTTCGTCGTGCGGGTCGCCGAAGGTGGCATCCGTGTGCGTAAAAAACGACGATACCGTCCCGGAACCAGGCGCGGCCTGCATCACGACTTCGTAGCGTCCAAAGCCGTAATATCCGCGCTTTTGAACCTCGGCGCCGGAATAGGGCTGATGATCCACGGGCTTGCGATTGATCTCGAGTGAAATACTTGGGTTCTCGAAATGAACGTTTTCTGCGACCCAACCGGCCCGATAGAAGAGGGACCGGAAGGTAAAGTCTGAGATGTACCAGTCCGCCTCTTCAAATCCGTCACTAAACGACAGATTGAAGGATTTTCCGTCTCCACGATCAGGAACGATTTTGTATTTTGGATGGGACCAAATGTAAGCTGCGACTCCGATGGCGATCAAGAGCGCCAGAAGGATTAAAATTGCAGTGGCGCGTCTGGACGGATTCACAGCCTAAGAAATCCCGAATGTGAGGTCCGCAATATGGTCCGAGTCCGGATGTATCAACGTGCGCCTTTGGAGTTGAGAACAGCTGGTACGGTCATCAGCACAATCTTGATATCTCCCCAGAACGAACGGCTGCGCACATATTCGACGTCGGCCGCAACTCGTTGTGGGTAGGATGTGTCACTACGACCGCTGACTTGCCAGAGGCCGGTGATGCCAGGGCGGACAGCGCAGTAGTGACGGAAGCTGTCGCCATACTTGGAGATCTCGTTCTCGACGATGGGACGCGGACCTACAAGCGACATGTCGCCACGCAGTACGTTGTATAGTTGCGGCAATTCATCGATTGATGTCTTGCGGATGAAGCTCCCGATAGGCGTGATACGCGGGTCGTTGGTGAGCTTCTGGGTTTCATCCCATTCCTTCCGGGCAACAGGATCGTTTGCGAGGAGCTGGTCGAGCTGTTCCTTGGCGTTCGGAACCATCGAACGTAGCTTGAAGCAGTTGAAGGTTTCCCCATCCAGTCCATAGCGCTTTTGGGAATAGAAAGCGCGTCCACCGTCTTGCAGACGAATGATGATCGCAACAACGAGGATCAGGGGGGCGACAAACAACAGGGCTGTGCCGGCGACGATTATGTCGAACAGGCGTTTGAACTGAGTGTGGTCGTGATCAAGCGCTTGGCTCATCCGAGCTGCTGCATAAGCGGTGGCTTCTGCCCGCCGCGACGAGTTACTCAATCTCAAGCCCATTCTGGTCCCCTGTATTCTACTTGCGGTATTGCTAACCAAGCCGCGTCCACTCGACCCAATTGCAATTTTCCTGCCGCATCTGGGATCAACGCTTATTGCGTTCGCCCCAACCTTTGCAATCCTTATACCGCGATTTTCGCAAATAATTAACTCTTGGAATACATTTTCCCCTGTCGGGCGAAGTATTGGATAAATATTCATTCATATTCGGCTTTTCCCTGAATTTCGTGTATCGATACGAGACAGACCGGCGAAAATGTTGGCACAAAACGAACACGCCCGCGAAGTTCGGTATCGAACGTCGCGGGCGCAAATAACTTTGGCGAGATGAAGTGATTCGCGAGGAACTTAAAAGATGCGTTCGCCAATTCGAAGCGTGTCGCCCGGCTTGACGACCGTGTTGGTATCGAGCTCGAATGGCACCTCCTGATTTCCATCTGCGCTCTTGATAAAGACCACTTTCTTGTTGGCGCGATATGTGAACCCGCCTGCAGCCGCTACAGCATTCAGCACGGTAAGTCCGGAGTTGAAGGGATATTCGCCAGGTCGGCCGACTTCGCCGAGGATGTAAAACGGTCGGTAGTTGATAACTTCGGCACTGACACGGGGCTCAAGCAGAAATCCATTGGAGAGATTGGCCGCGATCGTCGTCTCAAGTTCCTGAGTGCTCAGGCCGATTGCTGTGACTTGGCCAATCAATGGAAGCGAGATCGCGCCTGTTCCATCGACCACGAACTCGCCGGACAGCTCAGGTTGACCGAACACATTGATGCGTAGCTTGTCGCCCGTGCCCAAAGTATAGGCAATATTCGACTGGGTTTGGGCCGGAGTCGACGGATCCGTGACTTGGCGGCTGACCGGGCCGGCCGACTGGCAGGCTGTTGCGAACATAAACATGGCGAGCGTTGCCATGAGGATGATTGAGCGAAATAGCGACATAGATAAATCTCCAAGTGATGGCGACGAAACGCGGCCAAACTGTTTCAGTCTGACACACTCACGTGGTCAGGAAGATGATTTCCTCACCGAAAAATCGAGCCGCAGACAGTTTGCCGCTAAGGAAGGCGCCAGTGTCCAGGCCAATGCGGCGATTATCCTGGAAAACGTCTTCGGCGGGAGTGTGTCCATGGACTATGAGATGCGAAAATTGCCTCGTGTCGTCAAGGAACTCGTCTCGGATCCAGAGCATGTCACGCGTACTCTGCTCGGAAATTGATATATCGGGCCTCAGCCCGGCGTGGACGAACAGGTAGTCGCCAGCGGAATGGTAAGGCTTCAGCGAACGATAAAAGTCGAGGTGCGCTTGCGGCAGGCGTTCGCGGAAAGCGCTCCAAAGAGTGGTCCATGCCGCGCGCGCCGCCGCCATGGCTTCATGCGAGCCCAGGCTGCCCCGCGTGTTGGGTGGCTGGAATCCATAGGAATAGAGCGTTTCACCGCCACCATACCGCACCCATTGGCTGCCAAAGGATTCGTCCTCCAGGAACTTCAAGAGAGCCTCTTCGTGGTTGCCCATCAGGAATACCGTTTCGAACTTGTCCAAACGGTCGCTTAGGAAGAGCTCGATCACGTCTCGCGACTGCAAGCCACGGTCAATATAGTCACCGAGAAACACGATAGTGACGCGCGTGTCCACGGGCAGGTCATTTGCATCTGCTTCGATCTCGACGATCAGGCGTTCGAGCAAATCATGCCGTCCATGAATATCCCCGATCGCATAGATGCATTCGCCATCTGGCGCACACGTGACTCGGGTGACTTCGCTTTGTTCAGGCGTGGCAATAACGGGCGCGTCATTATGGGATTGCCCAACTCGTTCGCGAATGCGCGCACGCAAAGACGTTGCTGAACGGGTCAGGCGCCCGAACTGATCCAGGAAAGACCTTTGCAAGAGTTGTGGCAATCTGGACATGGCGGCTTTCTGAATAGTCCCTCTGTATAGCGTTTTGTAGTAAAAACCAATTTCTTGCATCATGGATTTATCGAGGCCCTGTAAGGGATTGCATGATGAATCCAGCAGCCCAGCTCATGTGCATCGTGCCTGATGCCAGGCCCGCGAGGAGGCCACACGCAGACTTCTTCACCACAGCCACATAGACAGAGGCGGCGGTAAGGATCGTGAGGTAGCCCGCTGGAAGTAAAATGGCGGGCGGGTAAAAGGGGGCGGCAAGCAATCCAGTGAGACTGCCCAGCAAGGCGAATATGGGAAGCATCTGACGGACCTTCGGTCTCTGGCGGTGCTTGAAAACGGTTCGCGACCGGCCCTTTCCGTAATTGTAATATTGCCGTGCGAGGGCAGCGACAGAGCCGCGTGGGATATAGATTTTGCGGATCGTTGCATCCAGGAAGATGCGGCCCCCTGCCTGGACGACGCGCTCGTCATATTCAGCGTCTTCATTATGCGAGAATGTCTCATCGTATCCGCCGACAGAACGGAAGACCGACAGGTCGAATCCTGCGTGGTGGCCATGGTCGACATAACCCGAACGCGTTCCGCCACGGTGTGCTGACCCGCCCGATCCGAGCGGTGTATCGACGATCCAGGCATTGGCTTTTTCGAAGCAGGTCTCGCCCTGTGCGTCCATGGGAATCACGACCGAGGCGGCTTGGGTCTTCAGGAGGGCAGAGGCGACTGACTTGATAAAGCCTGCCGGGAAAACGGAATGGGCATCGCAACGCACGAGGAACCTTGCACTGTCACCGGCGCATTCAGCCACGGCGTGGTTGATTGCGGCCGACTGGAGCTTTTTGCTGTTGTGCACGAGGCGAAGATTGGGGAACTCCCGAGCAAGCGATGTAACGATCTCAATCGTGCCATCGGTGCTGCCGCCGTCAGCAATAACAAGCGGAACGCGTCGCGCCCACTCATCGCCCGTCATGAGCGAACGAATGCAGGCCTCGATATGGCGGGCTTCGTTCAATGCAGGGATAACAGCAAACACCCACGCGGGGTCGAGGGTTTCGACCGTCTTTTCAAGAGCTTGGGCGTTGGTGTCCACTGTATTTCCTGCGTGTTCGATTACTAGCAGCCTGTAACAGCAAGTCTCGTTCCATTTTGCACCAGGCAGGCGAAATTTGAAGCATCAATGGGGGAGGGGCCAGCCGCAGTCTGAGCCTTCTTGTCGATTGGAGGGCCGCTATCTGCAGTGTCCTCCTTTTTTGCCCACTCTCCCTTAGGTCAAGCTTGCCCAGAGCCCGGAAGCCCATAGTGTGGCGAAAACAACTCGAATACATGGGAGAGAATCAATGATCGGTGTCGTAGCGAAGCTCAAGATCCAGGATGGCAAGCAGGCTGATTTCGAACAGGCTGGAAAAGACCTTATGGCCAAGGTGAAGGCCAATGAACCAGGTTGCCTGACCTACCAGCTCTACAAGGAAAAGGGCTCGGATACCGATTACATCTTCATGGAACAGTATGCGACGCCTGATGACCTGAAGGCGCATGGCCAAACCGAATACTTCAAGGCCGCTGGGCCGAAGCTCGGCGCCTGCCTCGCTGGCGCCCCACAGGTGCAATATTTCGATATCGTCGAATAGACGGGCGCCGAAAGATGGACCTGTCATTCACGGCTGAGGACGCCGCATTCCAGCAAGAGGTGCGAGCGTGGATCGCCAGCGCTTATTCGCCCGACCTCCGCGCCAAGATGGCCATGTCCAAAAATGGCTATCTCGACAAGGAAGGTCAGGTCGCCTGGCAGCGAAAGCTGAACGAAAAAGGCTGGGCCGCGCCAAATTGGCCGGAAGAGCATGGTGGCCCGGGGCTTAGCCCGTCAGAGCGCTATATCCTGAACATGGAACTCTCCGCGGCCGGTACGCCGACCGTCAGTCCGATGGGCTTCTCGATGGTCGCGCCGGTCATCATGGCGTTTGGATCCGAGGAGCAGAAGAAGCAACATCTTCCGCCTATTCTCGCGTCAGACGTTTGGTGGTGCCAGGGCTATTCCGAACCGGGGGCTGGGTCTGACCTCGCATCGCTCCAGATGAGCGCCGTGCGAGACGGTGACGACTACATTCTGAATGGTTCCAAGATTTGGACGACGCATGCGCAGTGGGCCGACTGGATATTCTGCCTCGTGCGCACGAAAAAGGGCGTCAAAGCTCAGGAAGGCATCAGCTTCATCATCTTCCCGATGACATTGCCCGGCATCTCTGTCTCCGCACTGCCGACGCTCGACATGCCGGTCGAGGGCCAGCAGGAAGTCAACCAGGTCTTCTTCGAGGATGTCCGGGTGCCCATCGAGGGCTCGCTGGTCGGCAAGGAGAATGAAGGCTGGACCTATGCGAAGTACCTGCTCCAGTTCGAACGCGGCAATTCCTATGCGCCAGGGCTGCGCAACATGCTGAAGAAGGCGAAAAAGATTGCCAGCGCGGAACAGGCGTACGGGGAGCCGCTGATCCGGGACGCCGATTTCGCCCGCAAGGTTGCTGCACTTGAAATGAAGATCGACAGTATGGATGCGACTGAGCAGAGGATATTTTCTTCGCTGTCTGCCGGGCAGGCGGTTGGACCCGAAAGTTCGATGCTGAAATGCCAGGGCTCGGAGACGCAACAGGAAATCACGGAACTGCTCGTTGAAGCGGTTGGCGCCTATGGAGCGCCGTTCGTGCGAGACAGCCTCGCAATCGCGCGCCAGGGGGCGAATGCCGACCTGCCAATGCCGGATTATGCGGTGCCCGTGACCCCGAGCTATTTCAACTATCGCAAGACGTCGATCTATGCCGGCTCGAACGAGATCCAGCGCAATATCATGGCGAAGATGGTTCTGGGCCTGTAACTGGCAAGACCCAGAGAGGGTACAGCATGGCGACAGGTTCTCAGGGCAAGCCCAGCATTTTGACGCGCCTCGCGTTTGGCGTCGGTGGTATCGCCGATGGCGTCAAGAATAACGGCTTCGACTATTTTCTACTGTTCTTCTACAGCCAGGTGCTCGGCGTGCCGGCGGCGCATGTCGCGACTGCGCTGTTCATCGCCCTTGTCGTCGATGCCGTCTCCGACCCGGTCGTTGGGTATTGGTCAGACAATTTCCGGTCGCGGCTGGGGCGACGGCACCCGTTCATGTATGCCGCTATGTTGCCGGTTGCGATCGCTTACTATTTTGCATGGAATCCTCCCGCGGGACTGACGGGAAGTGAGCTCTTTCCGTGGCTTGTTGCGCTCACGATCTCCGTGCGGCTTCTCTTCACCATCTACGAGGTGCCGCAAAACGCTTTGGCGGCGGAACTGACCAGCGACTATGACGCACGAACGTCGCTGATGTCATATCGTTACTTTTTCGGCTGGGTTGGTGGGTTGAGCATTCAGATAGCGCTGCTGGCGCTGCTGTTGCGGCCGACCGAAGCGGACCCGTCAGGCTTTTTCAATACGGAAGGCTGGCACACTTACGGATTGTGGGCGTCGGTGGTCATTTTCTTCGCTGTGCTCGCCACAACGGCGGGTACGCACAGCCATATCCCGCATCTGAAATCACCTCCGCCACAGCGTAAGCTCACGCTCGGTAGGATCTTCAAAGAGATACTAGAAACAGTGTCCAATCCGTCGTTCAGGGCGCTATTCCTGGCAACTCTTTTCGGGTTGCTGGCATCCGGTATCTCGGCCTCGCTCAACCAGTACATCAACGGACTTTTCTGGGGCTTTACAACTGACCAGACAGCCCTCCTGACGGTGGCCGTCTATGTCTCTGCTGTGATTGCCCTGATCGTTGCGCCAATCATCGGCAAGACGCTCGGCAAGAAACGCGGTGCGATCATCATCGGCGTCCTCGCCTTTTCCATCGCGCCAGCCCCCGTGCTGGCGCGGGTGCTTGGACTTATGCCGCCGAATGGAACCGACTTGCTGTTCAATATTGTCATATCGATAACGATCTTCGATCTGGCACTGATAATCGTGACGCAGATGCTGATGGGCTCCATGATCGCCGATATCGTGGAGGATAGTGAACTGGCGACGGGGCGGCGGTCGGAAGGCATTTTCTTTGCTGGTATCAGCTTCATTCGAAAGCTTGCCCAGGGGTCGGGCGTCATGCTTGCGGCGATCGTTCTTTCCGTAGCTTCAATCACGCCGGGAATGCGGCCGGGCATGGTGCCGGACGCCCAGCTCCAATTGCTGGGAATCGGGTATGCGGCTTCGTTGCTCACTATCTGGATGCTCATGATCCTTTGCGTTTCATTCTACAGGATCAGCCGCGAAGGACATGAGGCCAATCTGCTGGCGCTCGCGGAGCGCGCAGCACAGAATGCCCCTGGTTCAAATTCTGACTGAATTGTCATAAACAGACGAATTGCCACCTGCGCGACGCCGCAATAGAGCCATAGTCATGATGCACATAATACCCATGACAAAACACATTTCGAAGCTGCTGGCTGTCGCAGGGCTGGCAGTTCTGGCGCTCCTGATCGTCGCTGTCTTGCCGCTGTTTTCAGAGGCTCAGGACGTACCCCAAAGCCGCGCCGAGATGGAGCTTTCGTTCGCCCCGCTTGTTAAGCAGACATCGCCTTCAGTCGTGAACGTCTACACGCAGAAGCGCGTTACATCGCGCATCTCCCCAATGGAGCAGTTCTTTTCGGGCGGTGTCGCCCCGCAGGAACGCGTGCAGAACTCGCTCGGCTCTGGCGTGATCGTCGGAGCAGATGGCGTGATCGTGACCAACAATCACGTCGTCGAAGGGGCCGAGTCATTTCGCGTCGTGCTCAGCGACCGCAGGGAGTTCCCAGCGGAGCTTGTCTTGGCTGACGAGCGCACAGATTTGGCTGTCTTGAAAATCGACACGGAGGGGGCCCGGCTTCCAACGTTGCCCTACGCTGATACGCGTGGATCAGAGGTCGGGGATCTTGTCCTTGCAATCGGCAATCCTTTCGGTATCGGCCAAACTGTCACGAGCGGTATCCTGTCAGCCACTGCGCGAACGGACGTAGGCATCTCCGACTATGCGTTCTTTCTTCAGACCGATGCGGCAGTGAACCCAGGAAATTCAGGCGGCGCGCTGGTCAATACCAAGGGAGAACTGGTTGGCGTGAATACCGCGATCTTTTCCCGATCTGGCGGCTCAAACGGCATTGGCTTTGCCATTCCGGCGGAGATGGTCAAACGCGTGGTGAATGCGGCAATCAATGAAGGCACATTCGTACGACCATGGCTCGGCCTTACGGGACAAGCCGTCAGCTATGACATAGCCAAGGCACAGGGGCTTTCGCGTCCTGTCGGCGTGATGGTGACGGAAGTCTACGAGGGCGGCCCTGCGGATCGTGCGGGCCTGCGGCGGGGAGACCTGATTACCGACATCGATGGACGCGAAGTGTTCGATGAGAAGGGCCTGAAGTTTCTGGCCGCGATCAAGAGCCCGGGCGAGACGAGCGAGCTGAGCTTGCTCAGGGGCGGCAAATCTCAAACAAGGACGGTGACACTGGCGCCGCCGCCCGGAGCAACCGAGGCGGACGTTGTCCTGCTCGACGGCGCGACGGTATTTTCGGGTGCGCGCGTGGTGGAATTATCACCACGGCTTGCTGAAGAGAACGGCCTGGATCCCTTCCAGAAAGGATCGGGCATCTACATCCACTCCGTGCTTCGCCGGTCCGTTGCACGCAATTACTTCAGGCCCGGCGATATAATCCGGTCCGTCAACGGAGTGTCGACAAAGACCGTGAAAGACCTGAAGAAATCGCTGAAACCAGGAATCCGCAGCTGGAACATCGAACTTGAGCGCAACGGGCGCGTAATCAAGGGGACTGTAGCCCTCTAGTCCAGGCTATTTTGCGTGAACGATAACCGGCACAGTCTCGAAGCCGAGCACGAAATTCGACAGAACACGCGTGGGTTCCCCAGCCACTTCAATGTGTTCGAAGCGGTCGAGAATTTCTTCCCACAGGATACGAAGCTGCATTTCCGCGACACGGTTGCCCATGCAGCGGTGAATGCCAAAGCCGAATGACAGGTGCCTGCGGGCATTCTCGCGGTCGATAAGGAACTGATCGGGATCCCTGATCACCGTCTCGTCCCGATTGCCCGACGCATACCACATCACGACCTTGTCGCCCTTACGCATCTGCTTGCCGCGAAATTCGAAGTCTTCCTTGACGGTTCGACGCATGTGCCCGAGCGGCGTTTGCCAGCGGATAATCTCGGAAACCATGTTCGGAATCAATTCAGGATTGGCCTTCAGTTTTGCGTATTGCTCCGGAAATTCGTTCAGTGCGACGACGCCGCCCGAAATGGAATTCCGGGTCGTATCGTTCCCGCCCACGATGAGCAGCATGAGATTGCCGAGAAGCTCCATCGGATTGTTGATCATGTCCTTCGTCTCGGGATCATGAGCGAACAGGGAGATGAAGTCGAACTTGCGAGGCTGATCGGCGCGCTCTTTCCAGAGTCCACTGAAATAGGCGAGGCATTTGTGGAGCTCGGCTTCACGGTGCTTCATGTCTACTTCGATGCCGACCGTTTCCGACGTCGTCGTCACGTCAGACCAATAGGGCAGGAGGTGACGGTCCTCAAACGGGAAGTCGAACAATGTGGCCAGCATTTGGGTCGTCAATTCTTTCGAGACATGCTCGACCCAATCGATTTTTTCGCCGACCGGCAGGGCGTCGAGTATATTGCACACGCGCTGGCGGATCAGAGATTCAATGTCACTCAATTGAGTGGGTGCGACGGCTGGCTGGACGGCTTTTCGCTGCACGTCATGAACCGGTGGGTCGCTCGCAATGAACATGGGTGTATCGAAGTCGGCTGGCGCATCGCCGATTACGATGTCGCGTTTCGACGAGAAGACGTGGTGATTGGAATCCACAGCAACGATGTCGTCGTATTTTGTGATCGACCAAAACGGTCCAAACTGGCTTTCCTGACAGAAATGGACCGGGTCTTCCTGACGCAGCCGACGAAAATACTCACCATGCAGGTTGTGCAGAAACAGTTCCGCGCGGGAGACGTCGAGCGTGTCCAGCGGCAGGTCCCAAGGATTGGGGATGTCAGGCCCCACGGTTTGGATCGTGTCAGCCAAGATTATCCTCCCACATTGTTCTTATTCTTGTTGCGTGCACGCTACGCCCGAATGTGCGGGTAGGAAAGGTGTCAGGCCGAACCGATTGTTGTGCGGTGCAACAGGCGATCGAAGCCTTTGTAACCCCCTGTGGCCATGTGCAGGAGGCTACGATTGTCCCACATCAGTAGCATACTGGGCTGCCACTTGTGGCGATACTGGAACTGCGGCTGGGTCTGCCAGCGAAAGATCTCGGTGAGCAGTTCCCACGACTCAGCTTGGTCCATGCCATCAATCCCGACGATGTACCCGGCGCATCCGAAAAGCGCTTCGCGGCCGGTTTCTGGGTGGATGGAGATGAGGGGGTGCAGTTGCGTGGCTTCCGCTTCGTCCGAAGGGCGAATGTCCATTGATCGGCCGGCAGCGCGGTCGTCCGCGCCGTAAAACCCTGTCGGCGCGTACGCGTTGCGGGCTGAGTGGATGGCTTGCTTGCCTTCGATACGTTGGCGCAACTCGTCGGGCATGTGTTCGAGAGCAAGGTGCTGGTTCACGAAAAGCGTGTCGCCACCTTGAGGCGGTATCGTGATGCCATACAGGCACGTGCCTGCTGGTGGAGTTTCCTGAAAACTCCAGTCCGTGTGCCAGCTTTCGGCGAAGATCGGAGCGGTTTCGTCGGCGGCACGTTTCACGGCAATGATATGTTTACGTCCCGGAATAGGAGCGATGAACGGGTCATCGCCGAATGGTCCGAATAGCAGTGTAAATCTTTCGAGGTCGTCATCACAGATGGCCTGATCCGGAAATGCCAGAACGTGGTGTTTCAGCCAGGCTGCACGGATTTCGGACACAACGCTCGATGAAACAGGCTTGGACAGATCCAGGCCAGAAACTGACGCCCCGAAGGGTTGCCCTGATGGGCTGATCTCAAGTGACATGTTTTTTTCCTCCCTGATCATCTTATCACGATGCCCGTTCCCGCATAGGAGTGCTGTATGTCCGACCTGTTTTCTGCCTCCGGCCTCTCTGATTCTGCACCACGCCCGCTGGCGGACCGCTTGCGTCCTGCTCGCCTGGCCGACGTCGTCGGACAGGACCACCTGATAGGTTCCGGAGCGCCATTGAGCCGGATGCTGGAGGCGGGCCGGCTTTCGTCGATCATCCTTTGGGGACCACCCGGTGTCGGCAAGACGACGATTGCCCGTCTCTTGGCGGCTGAAACCGACCTTGAGTTCGAAGCGATCAGTGCAATCTTTTCGGGTGTGAAAGACTTGCGAGCTGTGTTCGACAAGGCGGCAGCGCGGCGCGACGTCGGGAAAGGGACTCTGTTATTCGTTGATGAAATTCACCGATTCAACCGGGCTCAGCAGGATGGGTTCCTGCCCTATGTTGAGAGCGGCGCCGTCACGCTCGTGGGGGCGACGACTGAAAATCCCAGCTTCGAGATAAACGGAGCACTATTGTCCAGATGCGCTGTCCTCACGCTGAAGCGACTAGAGCCCGACGGTATGGAGACACTGCTCAAGCGCGCGGAGGCACTCGAGGGGCGTCAGCTGCCGGTAGAGGAGCGGGCACGCAAGGCCCTGATCGATATGGCCGACGGGGATGGCCGGTACCTGCTGAATCTCGCGGAGCAGGCATTCATGATGGCGGAAGCACCGCGCCTGTTGTCGCTCGAGGAGTTGAGCGCTGCTGTTCAGAAGCGGGCACCCGCCTACGACAAGGACCGGGAGGAGCACTACAACCTCATTTCTGCCCTGCATAAGTCGATCAGAGGCTCAGATCCCGATGCCGCGCTTTACTGGTTCGCCCGGATGCTTGAGGGAGGCGAAGATCCCCTGTTTCTTGCACGGAGGCTGGTGAGGATGGCAAGCGAGGATATTGGTCTTGCCGACCCGACGGCGCTGTTGATTTGCGGCGAGGCGGCTCGAACCTATGAGAGGCTGGGAAGCCCGGAGGGCGAACTTGCGCTGGCCCATGCTGTCATTCATCTGGCAACTGCGCCAAAATCAAACGCCGCCTATGTCGCCTACAAAGCCGCTCGACGCGCCGCCGCGGACACCGGCAGTCGGAAGCCACCTAATCACATTCTGAACGCACCCACTGCGATGATGAAAGATGAGGGGTATGGCTCCGGATACGAATATGACCACGATGCCGAGGGCGGTGTGTCCGGACAAAACTATTTTCCGGACGGGTTGGAAGCCGGTCAATATTACCGGCCGAAAGGGCAGGGCCGCGAGCGGCCCATTGCAGAACGGCTCAAAGAGATCGCCGAGATTCGGACTCGCAGAAGGGACCAGACGTGACCCGTAACATGCCAGTGCCGTTTGTATCACCGGAAGATGACGCATTCATCAAGTCTCTGATTGTGCATCAGGACGATGATATGATTGCATTCAACAAGCCATCGGGGCTCCCGGTACAGGACGGTCGGGGAATCGATCAGTCGCTGGATTCTTTATTGGCGGCCTTCGCGCGATCTAATGGCAAGCGCCCGCGCCTCGTCCACCGGCTTGATGCTGGCACATCTGGCCTCATCATTGTGGCTAAGACGCAGCCAGCGGCAGCATTCCTGTCAGCGGAGTTTGCCGAGCGACGGACAAAGAAGACCTATATTGCAATCGTCGGCGGCGCCTTTCCCCGGGAAAGCGCGGGATTGATCGATGCATCGCTCGTGAAGGTCCAGGAGGCGGGAAGGGCGCGAATGATCGTAGCTCGACCGGATCGCAAAGGCGCGCTGCAGGCGAGAACGGACTGGGAGAAACGCGAAGAGAACGGCACTTATGCAGCCATGAGGCTTTCTCCCGAAACGGGGCGCATGCACCAAATACGCATTCACTTGGCACATCTTGGCTGCCCAATTCTGGGCGATCCCATTTATGGAAGTGGACAGCAGGATGCGCCGCGTCTGATGCTGCACGCGCTTTCGTTGGAGGTCAGGCGACCGTCAGGTGACGTTTTGGTATTGAACGCTTCCATTCCATCGGATTTTGACGATGTCGCGCGCAATCTCGGGTTCAAGAGTTATTCCGGTTGGATGTAATACGCCCTCCACCCGAGGAAGGGCGACTGTTCCGATCAGTATATCAGCGGTCTGAGTATAGTCCGGGATTGCTCAAGCACGCAGCTGATCATGAAGGCCCGCGAGTTCCTCTGCGGGCCTTCATGAAATATCTGGTCGCGATTCAGTGTTCTCGCAGGCGTGGTCCGACGGCCAGCATCTGGCCTGCGTTGACGGCATCTGCAGCAGCCAGGTCCTCGATCAGGATTTGCATCCGGTCGTTGTTCGCTACCGTGCCCAGCATATAGGCCACGCGGGCGGTTTCTTCGGAGACACCAAACATGGTTTCCAGCGCCTCAAAGCCTGTCTTCCTGCGCGGGTAGTATGTCAGGCGAGGCGTGACGTCGGCATCAATACCGCCCAGTTCCTTGGCCTTCTCGATCGCGTCCATAAAACCACCGATCTCGTCGACCAGTCCCTTGTCGATGGCGTCTTCGCCACTCCAGACGCGACCGCGAGCGACGGCATGGACTTCGTCGTAGGACATGCCACGACCGTCACCGACGATTCCGAGGAACCGATCATACCCACGCTTCAGCCAGGCTTTGACTTCGGCTTCCTGGC
>CAXBCO010000001.1:0-794955 GCA_963973995.1 uncultured Alphaproteobacteria bacterium | reverse complement strand
TGGTCGCGGCCCTGTGCGCCGACATCCTCGCCCGCACGCTGGAGCGCTGCGGCGTGAAGACCGAGATCCTCGGCTTCACCACCAAGGCGTGGAAGGGCGGCATGGCGCGGGAAGACTGGGTCAAGGCCGGCAAGCCGAACGGTCCCGGCCGTCTCAACGATATCCGCCACATCGTCTACAAGCAGGCCGACGCCCCGTGGCGCCGGGCCCGCAAGAATCTCGGCCTGATGATGCGTGAAGGCCTGCTGAAAGAGAATATCGACGGCGAGGCCCTGCTCTGGGCGCATGATCGCCTGCTGGCCCGCACCGAGCAGCGCAAGATCCTGATGGTCATTTCCGACGGTGCGCCGGTCGATGATTCCACGCTCAACGTCAATGTCGGCAACTATCTCGAACGCCACCTGCGCCAGGTCATCGAGGAAATCGAGACGCGCAGCCCGATCGAGCTGATCGCCATCGGCATCGGCCATGACGTCACCCGCTATTACAAGCGCGCCGTCACCATCGTCGACGCCGAACAGCTTGGCGGCGCGATGACCGAGCAGCTGGCCGGCCTGTTCGACGAGAACGCGCCCAATCCCAAGGCCATGGCCATTCCGCCGCTGACCGAGCGCACCGTGCGCGGCGCGGTCTCCGGCGCCGCCAGCGGCGCGCCCAGCTATGGCGGGCGCAAGGCGGTCGGCCTTGGCCGGGACGTCAGGAAAACCACGCTGCAGGAGGTCAAGGGCCCCAAATCCTAGGCAGGGGCCTGTCCCATATTTCTGCCTTCATGCTAGGGTCTGATGGGTCGAACAGGGGACAGGACCGATGCCAGACCATTTCATCCGTACGCCATTAGCGAAACTCTTGCTGGCGGGCGCATTTGTCCTGCTCGCAGCTTGCGCGTCCAGGCCCGAACCCGACCGCCTTGTCCTGCTCGGCGACGCCCAGGCGGCCGGCGACACCGTGCAGGAAGTCGCCCTCGCCCGTGCCCTGCTGGCCGATCCGGACGTCAAGGGCGACCTGCGTACAGACCTTGGTGATATCCTCGCCGAGGCCGGCCAGACCGAAGCCGCCCTGTCGGCCTATCACCGGGTCCTGACCGCCGCGAGCGCCGAAACCCCGCCGAACTATGCCTACCAGATCGACCTGCGCGCCCGCATGGCCGACATCGCCCTGCAGGCCGGTGACACGGCCCGGGCCACCGAAGAGATCGCCAGCGCCGCCCGCCTCGTGCGCGTCCATCTCGGCACCGACCATCCGCGCCTCGCCCCGCTCCTCGCCTTTGCCGTCGAGAACGGGCTCGACACGGCCCGTATCGCCGACGTCACCGGCCTGCAGGTTAACGCGGCCCTGATCCAGAGCGTCGAACGTGCGCGCGAGCGCCCCGTCGCCGTCGCCAGCAGCACGGAAGGCACACGCGGCGGTGTCGAGCCGGACTTCGACCTTGTCCGCGTCTTCTTCGGCACCAACCGCGCGCCCCAGGGCGGCAAGCTGAAACGCGTCGATGGCCGGCCCGTCCTCGACGCGAAGACCTATTATGGCGGCAAGTTCGCCCCGCTGCAGACCGGCAGCGTCATGGTCTCGGTGCCGCGCAACCGCGCGCTGGGCGAAATTCCCAAGCCCGGCCTGTTCACCTTCGACCGCCGCCCCAACCCGGCGAAATATGTCATCCTCGGCGACATGCAGGTGGACGCAAGCATGGCGGAATTCCTCGCCAACGTCCGCATCGCGCTGGCCCGCTCCCAGCGCCGCGAAATCTTCATCTTCATCCACGGCTACAACAATGATTTCCCCACGGCGGTTGAGCGCACTGCCCAGCTCGCGGTCGATCTCGAGATTGACGGCGCGCCGGTGCTCTATTCCTGGCCGTCCGCCGGCAGCGTGTTCGGCTACAAGGCCGACCGCAAACAGATCACGCAGCAGACGGTGGACGATCTCGAACATTTCCTCCACGTCCTCACCGAGCAGACCGGCGCCGAGCGCGTCAATATCGTCGCCCATTCCATGGGCAATGAATTCCTCGTCCGGGCGCTGCAGGAAATGGCCGATGACGAGCGCGCCGTGCCCAGGCCCTTCGACCAGGTCGTCTTCGCCTCGCCGGATGTCGATGCCGGGGAATTCATCACCATGATGAACCGCGTCGACGGCCTCGCCAATGACATGACGCTGTACGCCAGCTCGAAAGACCGCGCCCTTCAGGCCTCGCGCCGCTTCAACGGCTCGGGCCGCCGCGCCGGCGATGCCAGCGAGCCTGTCCTCCTCGCCGGCCTCAACACGGTCGACACGACGCAGGGCGCCGCCGGCGGCCTTGCGCTGGGCCATACGGATATTTTCGGTGCCGCCTTCTCTGATTTCCAGGCCATCACCTGGCTCAGCCTCGAGCCGGAACAGCGCTGCATCCTCGGCAAACAGGAAATCAAGTCCGGAACGGCCTGGATCTTCGGCGCGCCCCGGTCGGAGTTCTGCAACGCCGACGGCTTCGCCACCGCCATCACCACCGTCCGCCGCCTCGGCCGCGACAACGCCCTGGCAGACCTTGCCGCCCGCGCCAGTGCGCCGACGGACGATGCCCCCCGCTGGCAATCCGCCCTCAGGATTGTCGAAAGCCTGCAATAGGTTTTATCCGTGCCCCCGGCGAAAGCCGGGGCCTCAGGCCATTGATAGCGCGGCGCGCCTTGAGCGACGTCGAAGGACGGGCTCCGTGCCGCTTCCCATGTCCCATCCTCTGATTCATGGGCGCGCGGCAAAATACATGCGCCGTCCGTGACGATCATCACATCGCTCAATCTCGCACCCCGATATTTTCTGGACGTGGAGACGCCGCTCCGAAGGAGACGCCGTTCGCCACGCAACGCCAGTAGAAGGAGCAAACTTGTGAAACTCACGACAATCGCGGCCGGCATCGTGTCGGCCATCATCATCGCGGCGCCGGGTTTTGCCGAACCCCTGACCACAGTGGAAAAGCCAGACCTGGGTGACCTGAATCTCGGAGACATTGGCGTCGAGAAAACCACGACAACGAATGTCGACCGGACATACAAGTCCGAAACCTATTCCGTTGAAGTCGGCAAGGTCGGCGACCACGGCGTATCTGTTTACGGCAAGTCCGAAAGCAATTTCGATCCCGGCGGCGATGTCGATTCAAATGCAAACATGAAAGATTCGGCTACGTCGGCGGGAATCAGCGTCGATTTCTAAGGCGGGGGTACCCGGACCGTTTCGGCGCCCCTCCCGACAGGCCGAGGCGGGTATTCAGGGGGGCAGGGGATTGAAGCGGCCTCTTCGGGGCGCTCGCACAATACCCTGCCTCCGCCGGGGGCGGCAGATTGAATCGAAATCCCGAAATGATCACCAGGAGAAAGTCCATGAAGACGGTAATTTTCACAGCCTGCGCACTGGCGCTCGCGTCGAGCGCCGCCAGCGCACAGGAACCGGCAGTCGCCGGGACGAAGCACGAAGTGTTCTGCATCACGCAGGATGCCGCCAGGGTCATCACGCCCAACCGGCATTGTTCAAGCAGCTGCAGGGACTGGGATGACAGGCAACCCGTTGAAACACTGCAGATGCGATTGGGCGATCAATGGGTGCAGAAGGGCGCATTCTATCGCAACGCTAAGGTCCGTTGCGAAGGCGGCGATGGTTGCGGCTACGTCTCTCTCGGCGCGCCAGTCATCAGCGGGCCCAGCGCATCAGTGACCTACAAGACCTGGAGTATTCCAGTGGCAGTCGTCATGAGCGCGGATGTCTGTGTCCTGAATTGAAGACCGGGCAGCGTGGAGGCATCGGGCTCGCCCGGTCCTGTGCTCCCGCATTGCGCACACAACCCGCCGGGCGGGCGAACAATGGAACCAGTCGTGTTCTGGGCGCTCTGCGGCAGGGAATGCGATGGGAGTGGACGCTTGGCATCTCACCGCTCAACCCGCGCGACCGATTATAATCAGTCCCAAAAAGAGTAGTGACCGTGACAACCATCACATCGCTCAAACCCGCCGCTCGATACACTGCATGCGTGGTGGGAACCGATTGAAAGATCGGCACCTCTCCACGCCATGCAAACGAAAGGAGAGATGCTATGAAACTTACGACTCTTATGGCTGGAATTGCGTCGGCGATGATAATTGCGGCGCCGGCCCTTGCGCAACAAACCGATAAAGCAGGCCTGCGAGGCTGGCACGAAGCAGGCAGCGGATCTGCCTTCAATGATTCATGCGAGTATCGCGCGCTGATCGATTCACAGAATCCCGACCCCAATCATTATTACTACATGGGTGCCGTGGCCGAACATGAGCTTGTCTTTTTTTCTGACTCGGACACGTTCAGGATAACGCCCGCAGAGCGCTATCGGTGGGTGCGTTTGAGCGATGGGAAAATTTGGCAAGTGATCAAACTGGAACGGCGCTGCTAGGCGGTTCCGAACGACCGGTCCCGGGCGCGGCGTCTCCAACGCCATCCAGCGCCCGGTGCACCCAATGCGCCATCATCGAAACCGGCGGCGTTGTCCGATAGGTGATCTGGTGGGATTGCATGGGCTCACCCTATCCCCCCCTCGCGTCATCCCGGAAAGCCCGCAGGGCTTGTCCGGGATCCAGCGCCTGCGCCCGCACCCAATCAGGTCCCGGATTCTGGCTCGCGCAAATTCCGGGATGACGCGCGCGGAGAGATCGGGACGAGCCCGTAGGGTGGGTTGAGTGTAGCGGTACCCACCGGGCGATCCATGCGGCGGGACCCCATGGTGGGTGCCGCTACGCTCAACCCACCCTACGCTTGCTACCGCAGGGGATGAGTCCCGGAACAACAGTTGCTACGCTTGCTGGGCGAAATCGAAGGACAGGTCACGTTCGTAGGGCGTTTTCCAATCCCCCGCGCCTGTTGGTCACCTTGCCTATGAACCGTAGAGCGAGAACCAAATGCAATAACCAAAAGCTACGAGCGAGGGTACAAAAGCTAAACCATCCGCGACCAAGCGTGTGAACACGAACAGTCTCCACTCCGACTCATTTTTGCTGACCATCAAGCTGCGGCCGTGCTGATTGATGGTCAACTGCTCGCCCGTAGATTGGAGTTCATCTTCGAAGAATTTGATCGCCATTTCTGTGCTCTTCACCTGACCATCGAGCATTCGGTTTAGTCGTTCGGCCTCTTTGAGCTGGCGCTCGAAGTTGTCGCGGACAATGCCACTTTTTCCAGCTAGAGCATTTCCATGTATATGAACTGGACGACCAGCCCCAATGCGGAGCGCGTTTTCTGGAGTCAAAGCCTTGGTCATCAAGTCAGGTTTTGGAAGGCCGCTTTGCAACGCATTAGTTTGACGTGCTTGGGCCGCATCTGGATTGTGTTTCTTAAATTCGTCGAGAATTCTTTGCGACGCTTCTTGCGCTTCTGCTTGTTGTCGAAGGTCTGATTCAAGTTCCTCGATTTTCATATCGATCGATTGCTTCAGTTCTAGAGAGTTCTTTTCGAGTTCTGCAATCTTGGCGGAATAATTGTCGCGCTCAATCACCTCAAGCTTGTCGAAGACATCCCGTTGTTCAAGCCTGTACCTTTTAAGAAATGCATACGCGCATGCGAGCATGTATAGCCCGAACAGAATTCCCGCGGCGCTCACTGAATGGAGTAAGCTAACAGATCGATAGTCGATTCCAAACTCAAATGGCAGCCATTTTTGATTAAGCGCTAAATGTCCATTCGAGACTAAGAAAACGAAACTCGCAGAGAGAATGATCCATTTTCTTTGTGACAAAAACTGCTGCTGCAGCGGGGTCGCACGCGACGCGCCATTATCATTAAATGCAGTTTCTATCGAGAGTTTCATTCTCAATTGTTATACGATTCTCTTTAGAATCGAAACATCTAGTTCTTCCCAAACTTCCGGTCCCGCCCCGCCAGCAATCTCAACCTGAGCGCATTCAGCTTGATAAAGCCTTCCGCGTCTTTCTGGTCGTAGGCGCCGTGATCGTCTTCGAAGGTGACGATCTTTTCCGAGTACAGAGAATAAGGTGACGAGCGGCCGGTCAGGTAGGCCTGGCCCTTGTAGAGCTTGATCGTCACGTCGCCGGTCACCCAGCGCTGGGAATGGTCGATGGCGGCCTGCAGCATCTCGCGCTCCGGGCTCCACCAGAAGCCGTTATAGATCAGCTCGGCATATTTCGGCATCAGCTCGTCTTTGAGGTGCGCCGCGCCGCGGTCGAGCGTGGCCTGCTCGATGCCGCGATGCGCCACCAGCAGGATCGTGCCGCCGGGCGTCTCATAGATGCCGCGCGACTTCATGCCGACGAACCGGTTTTCCAAGAGGTCCAGCCGGCCGATGCCATGCTTCTTGCCATAGGCGTTCAGCGCCGTGAGCAGCGTGGCGGGGCTCATGGCCTCGCCATTGATCGCGCAGGCATCGCCGCGCTCGAAACTGATCGTGATCGTTTCGGGTTTGTCGGGCGCCTCTTCCGGGCTGATCGTGCGCATGTGCACGAATTCCGGCGCTTCGACGGCGGGGTCTTCCAGCACCTTGCCCTCGGACGAGGAGTGCAGAAGGTTCGCATCGACCGAGAACGGCGCGTCGCCCTTCTTGTCCTTGGCGATCTCGATGCCGTGGGACTCGGCGAATTTCATCAGGTCGGTGCGGGATTTGAAGTCCCAGTCGCGCCATGGTGCAATCACCTTGATGTCCGGGTTCAGGCCATAATAGCCGAGCTCGAAGCGCACCTGGTCATTGCCCTTGCCGGTCGCGCCATGACAGACGGCGTCGGCGCCCACCATGTCGGCGATCTCGATCTGGCGCTTGGCGATCAGCGGCCGGGCGATGCTCGTGCCCAGCAGGTAGACGCCCTCATACACGGCATTCGCGCGGAACATCGGGAACACGAAATCGCGCACGAATTCCTCGCGCACATCCTCGATGAAGATGTTTTCCGGCTTCACGCCCGCGGCCAGCGCCTTGGCCCGGGCCGGTTCCAGTTCCTCGCCCTGGCCGAGGTCAGCCGTGAAGGTCACCACTTCGGCGCCGAACTCTGTCTGCAGCCATTTCAGGATGATCGACGTGTCGAGACCGCCGGAATAGGCGAGGACAACTTTCTTCGGGGCGGCTTTGGCGGGCATGGGCGGGCACCTTTGTTGTGCATAGGGTCAAGCAGTGTTGCATTAAGGACAGAAGCGGGCAGTGACAAGCCGGGCCCCGGGCCATTACCTATGGTTAAAGAAGCCCTAAGCCGTTATAAATGGCCGACACCGTTTCATTCAGGAGCGTCCTTCGGGGCGTCAGACCGCCCAGATGTTCACCAAGGACTTCGTCAAACCTCAGCCGGTCCGGCCGATGATCCCTGACAGTGTTCGCTACAGCGTGCTTGCGGCGCAGGATGCGGGCCGCCGCGAGGCCGAACGCGCGAACCTGGACATGCCGTTCCGCGCCCGCCTGCGCGCCCGGGATGGCGTGCGTCCGCAATCCACGCTGGCCATCATTTCCGGCATCGAGAACCAGGCCCGGGCAAAGACGGCAACGCCGCCGCGCGGGCCGGTCCGTCCGCTGCGCGCCGTGCCGGCCAATCCGGGCTTCCTCGCGCTTGGCAGGAACGGCAAGGGCGGCATCCTGTCGGGCGGTGGAAGCGATGACGACGATAGCCGCAATCGCCTTGCCGATATCTCCCAGTTCGCCTTTGCCGGCATCGCCGTGCTGGGCCTCGCGGGCCTCTCGGTCATGGCGGCCGAAAGCGCGCTGCATGGCGGCACGGAAGGCAATACCGGTCCGCTGGCTGACCTGCCCCCGTCGCTCACCCCCGGTGGCGGGGCGGCCTCCTCCGTCGCCATGGCGGCGGCCTCGACGCCGTCCGATGCCGCGCCGACCGCATGGTTCGACTATCGCGGCCTCGCCGACCGGCTCGCCGCCAGCAAGGCCGCCTATGAGACCGCGCAGCGCGACGCCGCCGCGACTGAGTCGGAACAGGCCAGGCTGCAGGCTGCCAGCGCCATTGCAGACGCCGAGGCCCGCCGCGTCGCCGAAACCGCCGCGCAGGATGCCGAAGCCGAGCAGGCGCGCCTCGCCGCTGCCGAGCTTGAAAAGACCCGGCTCGCTGAAGCCGAAGCGGCCCGTGTGGCCGAAGCCGAACAGGTCCGCCTCGCCAGCCTCAAGGCCGAACAGGACGCCGCTGCCGCCATCGAGGCCAAGCGCCTCGCCGATCTCGAAACCCGCCGCCTCGCCGAGGCCGAAGCCGAGACCCGGCGCCTTGCAGACCTGAAAGCCAAGGCAGACGCCAGGGCCGAACAGAAACGCCTCGCGGCCCTCGCCGTCGAAAACCAGCAACGGCGTCTCGCCGCCGCGGCCGCCGCCGAGGAGACGCGCCTCGCGGCCCTCACGGTCAGCGTTGCGGTTCCCGCTGCCAGCCCTGGTCTTGCCGCCCCCTCACCCACCCCGCGCCGCACCCGCCAGATGGTCGCGCATACCGGTGCCGTTCCCCCGCCCGCCACGCTCAAACCGGCCGGTTCCGGCATCATCCTCGCCTCCCTCAGCGCGCCCGTCACCCGCCCCGTGCCACCCCCGTCCTACACCCGCGCCACCCCCACGGTCCGCCCGTTCAACCCTGCTCCCGCCCCCGTCACGGCGCGCAATGTGGATGAGTTCATGGCTGAGCGCACTGAGCTCACGGCAGCACAAGCCCTTGATTCCAGTATGCTAAATGCCCTGCGCACGGATTTCCTCCGCCTCGTCGACACCCAGGCCGACGGCGCCACCCAGATCCTGAAAACCCCGGATGGCCGCGACCTCACCATCCTCATCGAGCGCTCGACAACCCGCGAATCCGGAAAATCGACGGTCCGGACCATCGAATATACCGCCCAGCCAACCGATTCCGTCGTCCGCCTTGTCTCCGATGTTGTCCCGATGAAAGTCTCGGTCATGTGCCGCGATATCGCCTATGCCTTTCCGGGGCAGGAGCGCGGTCGGTTCGCGGCATGCCAGGCGCCGGAAGGCGGGTGGGTTCTCGCGCGGGCGACGGATACAAGCGGCCTGCCGCTCTCCTGATTTCAGGTCCGGGCCGACGCGGCCTTGCGGGCATGGCGCTGTGCCTTGCGGGTCAGGTGTTTCTCTATGACCTTGAAATTCTTGGTGTTTGACTTGAAGAAGAAGTCGAAAACATCGCCGAGGACCGGGATCGCGCCGATCACCGTATCGAACAGCAGGTTCCAGCCGATCTGGACCGCCGCGATCGGGTGCAGTTTGAGCCGGATCGCCGTGGCCAGCGCATAGGTTCCCGCGATTCCCGTGGCCACGTCGCCCGCGACAGGTATGAGACCGAGCAGCGAATCCACACCGAACCGGACGCCCATGACCGAGAATTGCGAATCCAGCATGCGTGAAAACACGCCAAGC
Source organism: uncultured Alphaproteobacteria bacterium (assembly GCA_963973995.1). GTDB lineage: Bacteria > Pseudomonadota > Alphaproteobacteria > Caulobacterales > Hyphomonadaceae > Hyphomonas. The sequence goes on along the minus strand of CAXBCO010000001.1, from coordinate 785,618 downwards.
CGACGCAGCTCCTCCTCCACGGTCCGCCCATTCTCCAGCCGCACGTTCAGATGGGCCTGATCGGCTATGTCCTTGGCCATGTTGGATTCCCTTCCGGCACCGCCGCCAAAGGATCGCACATCGCGTCGGGGACTCAAGCCGCGAGTTGCCGTCCGCCTCAAAGCCTGCTGAAACGCCCGTCATGAACAATACGCATGTCTACAAGCTGCTGACGCTGCCCGATTGGGAGGCCGCCAAGGCCACAGGTGCAACCGCGACCGCGCTCGACCGGAAAGACCGTTACGTCCACCTCTCCGCGCGCAACTCCGTCGCTGAAACGGCTAGGCTGCACTATGCAGGGCAAAAGGACGTCCGGCTTCTGGAGTTCGCGATCACCGACCTGCCGCCCCTGAAATGGGAGCCGAGCCGGGGTGGAATCATGTTCCCGCATCTCTATGGCGCTCTCGAAATCAAGCACGCCTGCCGTCAGTGGACGCTGGCGCAGGATTCCCATGGCATTCCCGTCCTGCCGGAGGATCTCTAGATGGGTCTCACGGATATCGGCGTGAGCCTCGTCAAGCTCTTGCCCCCTGAAGCGGCCCATACAGCCACGATACGTGCGCTGGAGAAAGGACTCGGCGCGCCCCTGCGTGCGCCGATTTTCGATCCCATCCTCGCGACGACGCTGCCGAAATCCGGGCTGAAACTTGCGGCTCCTGTCGGTCTGGCGGCAGGCTTCGACAAGAATTGCGACGTGCCCTCAGCCATGGCCCGGTTCGGCTTCGGCTTCATCGAATGCGGCACGGTCACACCCCTGCCGCAGCCCGGAAACCCCAAACCGCGCCTGTTCCGCCTCAGCGAGGACCGGGCCGTGATCAACCGGATGGGCTTCAACAATTACGGTCTCGCCTATTTCGTCCGGCGCCTGTCGAAATATCGCGCGCCCGTGCCGATCGGCGCGAATGTCGGTGCCAACAAGGACAGCACGGATCGTATTGCCGACTATGTGAAGGGTATTGAGGCTGTGGCGCCGCATGCCGCTTACGTCACCGTCAATATTTCGTCGCCCAATACGCCCGGATTGCGGGGCTTGCAGGACAAGGCCTCGCTTGAGGCGCTGCTGACGGCTTGCGGCGCGGCCGACCGTGCGGGCAAGCCTGTCTTCCTCAAGGTCGCGCCGGATCTCGATGCCGAGGCGATCAATGGCATCGTCGGCGTGGTGCGCAACCAGGGGGCCTGGCTGTCCGGCCTGATCGTGTCGAACACGACCCTCGCCCGGCCTGACAGCCTGACCAGTCGCGACCGGGGTCAGGCTGGCGGCTTGTCCGGCGCGCCGCTGATGGCGCCGTCGACCGAGATCCTGAAAGCCTTTGCGAAGGCGCTGAAAGGTGAATTCGACCTGATCGGCGCGGGCGGTATTTCCAGTGCAGCCGACGCCTATGCGAAAATTCGGGCCGGTGCGCATGCCGTGCAGCTCTACTCGGCGCTGGTCTATTCCGGCCCGGGCCTCGTGGCGGATATCCACCGTGAACTGGCCACCCTGCTCAAGGCGGATGGTTTCACGTCGCTGGCACAGGCGGTCGGGAAAGACCTCTGAACAGGCCCGGCACGAACCAGCCGAGCGCCGCAGCGCGATAGACATACATGGTCAGGAACGCCGTCCAGACGCCCGCATTGCCGAAGGAAGGGCGCAGCAGCATGTCCGTTGCCAGGTATAGCAGGGCCGAGATCACGCCCGCCGTGCGCAGCGCCTTGCCCTGCGTGGTGCCAAGGAACAGTCCATCCAGCTGCCACGCCGTGACGCCGAGCAAGGGAACGGCGGCGCAATAGGGCAGGAAATCCAGCGCTGCGCGGCGTGCCTCCGGGTCTGCGATGAAGGCCTCGATAACCCAGCCGCCGCCGATGAAATAGGCGAGGGCAAACACGGCGCCGAAGGCGAAGGCGAATTCCGATGTCAGACGCATCGCCTGCGCCAGCCGTTTGCCGTCGGACGCGCCATAGGCTTCGCCCGCCTCTTTCTCGGCCACGAAGGCAAATCCGTCGAGCACGAAGGCGGCGACCGTGATGAATTGCAGCAGGACTTCATTGCCCGCCGTGACAGCCGTGCTGATCAGGGTGCCGGAACGGACGAACCAGCCGAAACAGAAAACCAGGGCCAGCGTGCGGATCATGATGTCGCGATTGGCGGAAAACAGCGCAGACAGCTTGGCCGGATCCATCAGGCGCGCAGGCGCCCGGAAGCCCTTGCGCACGAGGACAAGGCCGACCGCGAGCGCCGTCCACTCGGCAATCGCGGTGCCTGCGCCGATACCGGTGGGGCCGAGGTCCAGCCCGGCGACGAACCAGACGTCCAGTATGACGTTCACACCGTTCAGGACGATCTGCACGGCGAGCATCTGCCCGGTCTTTCCGGCGCCCAGCAGCCAGCCTGTAATGCCCAGACCCATGAGATAGGCGGGGGCGCCGAAGATGCGGGCGTTGAAATAGCCGACAGCAAGGGATTCGACTTCGGCTGTACCGGCGAAGGCGGCGAAGGTGAGCCATCTGAGCAAGGGTGACAGCAGGAAGAGGCCAAGACCGATCGCGCCGCCGAGCATCAGGGCGCGCAGCAGGATAGCGCGCACTTCTGGCCCGTCGCCCCGGCCATTGGCTTGCGCCGCGAGGCCGGTGGTCGACATGCGCAGGAAGCCGAATCCCCAATAGATAAAGCTGTATGCGACGGCGGCGATGGCGACGGCGGCGAGGTCTGCCTTGTCGCCGAACCGGCCCATGGCGGCGGTATCGACAATACCGGTCGTCGCCGTGGCAGCCTGGGCGAGCACGACGGGAATCGCGAGCGAGAGGATTTTCCGGCGGGTGAGCATCGCGTTCCGGGCCTAGGAGAGCGCCTCGTAAAACGTGTGCGCAAAGGGCAGTGCGTACCATGCATAAGGCGGAGCGGTAAGGGCGAAACAGGCCAGCAGGACGTATGTGGTGCGGGGGGTGGCAGGGGGGTGGGACGGGTGTGCCAGGACCCAGGCAAGTCCGGTCAGCAGCAGGCCGCCAAGGGCAAGCCCGGCCAGCGCGTCACTTGGCCAGTGCGCGCCGACATAGACCCGAGAGGCGGCGATCACGACGGCGAGCAGTGCGAGCGCTGCCGTGGCGATCCATCGCGTGGGCCCTGTCAGCGACCGGAGCACCAATACAGCGATGGCGCCATAGATCAGGGCGGAATTTGCCGCGTGTCCGCTGGGAAAGCTGAACCCGTCAGCGCCGGCATAGAGATCGATTGTCGGGCGCGTGCGGGCGACCCCGGATTTGATGAGATTGACCAGCAGGGGCAGCAGCAGGAAGGCCGTCGCGGTGGCTCCGGCGGGACGCCACGCCCGCTGCATGGCCAGGGCGATCACCACGAGTGCGCCCATGGGTCTGAGATAGGCACCATCGCCGAGCGATGTGATGGCGAGCATGGCATTGGTCAATGCCGGGGAGCGCAGGCCGGAAGCCCGATCGGCCATCGCGCGGTCGAGCGTGTCCATGTCCCAGTATCCGCTGATCCCGGACACGAGCAGGACGAGGACGAGGGTACAGAGCGCGGCGGGCAATGCGTATCGCGCCGTGCGAGTCATGGCGCTGCGTCAGATACGGTCGCGGGCGCGGAAGACGACTTCGTCGAGCTCGCCCTCCCATTTCGCGACCGCTGTCGCAACGGCGAGATCGCCAGTGATATTGGTCACGGTGCGCATCATGTCGAGGATCCGGTCGAACGGGAAGAGGAGCGCGATGATCAGGACGGTCTGGTCTGGCGACACGCCGACCACACTGAGCGTCGTCGCGGCGAGGAAAAGGCTGACAGACGGAATGCCGGCGGTGCCGATGGAGACGAGCGTCGCCATCAGGGCGATGGTAAAATACATGCTGACGGTCATCTCGATGCCGAGCGCCTGCGCTGCAAAGAGGGCGATTAGCCCCTGGTAGAGCGCCGTGCCGTCCATGTTGATGGTCGCCCCAAGGGGCAGGACAGATGAGGCAATCGGCTTCCCGATGCCGAGGTTTTCTGTGGCGCACGATATGGTCATTGGCAGGGTCGCATTCGACGACGAGGTCGAGAACGCGACGGCTTGCGCGTCGACCGCGCCCCGGAAGAAGTCGAACAAGGGCAGGCGCAGCAAGCCCTTGATGACGAAGCCATAGGTGATCAGGATGTGCAGGCCGCATGCGATATAGAGCGAAGCGGTCATCTTGCCGAGCACCGCAAGGATCGTCAGCCCGCGGTCGCCCATCACCCATGCCATCAGGGCGAATACGCCGAAAGGCGCGGTTTCCATGACAATCAGGGTCAGTTTCATCATCGCTTCGGCGGCGCTGTTCATCACGTTCGCCAGGGGTTTGCCCGCATCGCGCGACATCAGGATGCCGATACCGAACAGGATGGCGAAGAAGATGATCGGCAACACGTCGCCCTGCGCCATGGCGGCAACAGGATTGGTCGGGATGATGGAGAGGATCGTGTGCATCAACTGCTCGCCGACGCTGCCGGGCTGAGGATTTGCGGCAAGCTGCGAGCGCGCGCTCTCAAGGTCGGCCGTGGCGACGGTTGTTGTGTCAAACCCGGCGCCGGGCTGGATCAGGCTGCCGATCAGCAGGCCAATCGAGACCGCGATCAGGGTTGTGCACATGTACATGCCCAGTGCGCGCCCGCCGAGACTGCCAAGCTTTTTCGGGTCGCCCATGGCCAGAACGCCAGAGACAAGCGTGGTGAAGATCAGCGGCACGACCAGCATCTTGATCAGGTTGATGAAGGCGTCGCCAATCGGTTTGGCCCATGCGGTGACGTTGGCACCGGCAGCCTCTGCGCCAAGGGCCTGGCGCAGGAGAAGACCGGTGACCGCACCGAGGGCCAGGCCGACCATGACCCGTTTCCAGAGATCTATTTGAAACCACCAGCCCATATGCCACTCCCATCAATTCTGAAGTCGGGACGGTAGGGTGGCTTTGCGGGGAAGGCAAATGCCGAGACAGCGATTGCCTTGCCGGGCGGCAGGCTGCCCATGGATTAGTCGTTGCCCTTGTTGCGCGTGGCACCGTATGTCTGCGCCCCATGAGCGCCAATATCGCCCCCCTGCCAATAGATGACGTGCTGGCCGAGGTCTGCGCGGCGCTGCACGACGGCACCCGCCTGGTGCTCGCGGCCCCGCCGGGGGCAGGCAAGACGACCCGTGTTCCGCTGGCGCTGGCGGGCCTGATCGGCACACCGGAAATCATCGCCGGGCGCATCCTGTTGCTGGAGCCCCGCCGGGTGGCAGCCCGCATGGCGGCGACGCGCATGGCCCAGAGCCTCGGCGAGACGCTGGGCCAGACCGTGGGCCTGACGACGCGGGTCGACCGCAAGGTCTCTGCCGCGACGCGTATCGAAGTCATCACGGATGGCCTGTTCACACGGCGCATCCTGTCCGATCCCGAACTGAAGGGCGTCGGGGCCGTGATTTTCGACGAATTCCATGAGCGGCGCCTGAATGCCGATCTCGGTCTCGCGCTGGCGCTGGAGGCACAAGGCGCACTGAGCGAGAGCCTGCGGATCCTGATCATGTCGGCGACGCTAGACACGGACCGGGTCGCGACGGCGATTGACGCGCCGGTGATTGAAAGCGCCGGACGCCAGTTCGAGGTCGAGACGCGCTATCTCGGGCGGTCGACAGACCGGATCGAAGACCGCATGGCCGCTGCGATCCGGCGAGCCCTGCGGGAGGAAAAAGGATCGGTGCTGGCCTTCCTGCCCGGTGCGCGGGAAATCTCCCGGGTCGCCGAACGGCTGGAAGACCTGCCAGCTGATTGTGTTGTTGCGCCGCTGTTCGGGGCCTTGTCGCCTGCCGAACAGGACGCGGCCGTCTCGCCTGCCCCGGCGGGTGTGCGCAAGATCGTTCTGGCGACCGATATTGCCGAAAGCGCGCTGACCATCGAGGGCGTGACCATCGTGATCGATAGCGGCCTTGCCCGGGTCGCCGAAGACGATTCAGGCGGCCTCGGCCAACGCCTGACCACGGTGAAGGCCTCGCGCGCATCCGTGGACCAGCGGCGAGGCAGGGCAGGGCGCACGGCGCCGGGCGTCTGCTATCGCCTCTGGGACGAGGCGGCGACGCGCGGGCTGGTGGCCGCGCCGCAACCGGAAATTCTCAGCAGTGACCTGTCAGGCCTCGTGCTGGCGCTCGCCGAATGGGGCGAGCGGGATGCCGGAAATTTGACATGGCTTGATGTGCCGCCTGCCGGGAAGCTGAAGGCGGCCACCGACATGCTGCTGCAGCTTGGTGCGCTGGACGATGGCGGCGGGCTGACTGCGCTGGGGGCCGAGATGGCGCGACTGCCCTTGTCGCCGCGTCTCGCCGCGCTGGTGGCCGGGGCCGGTTCGCCGGGGGAACGCGCGCTGGCGGCCGAGATTGCCGCGCTGGCCGGGGAGCGCGGGATTGGTGGCCATTCGGCTGACATACGCGACCGGCTGGCGCGCTTCCGGGCCGACAGGTCTCCGCGTGCGCGGACCCTGCAGCAGCAGGCCAGGGCCTGGGGCAAGGGGGCCGCGCCACAGGGAGATGTAGCGCGGCTGCTGTCGGAGGCCTGGCCGGACCAGATTGCACGGGCCCGTCCCGGCAGTCCGGGCGTCTACCTGATGGCCTCGGGCCGGGCGGCCAGCCTGCCGGAGACGGACAGCCTCGCCAAATCCGAATGGCTGGTCGTGGCGGACCTGGGCGGGGCGAGCGGACAGGCGCGGATCACGCTGGCTGCGCCGCTCAGCGAAGCGGACGCGCTGGCCTGGGGCGGCGTGACAATAGAAGAGCGTGCGGAATTCGATCCGAAGACGGCGCGGTTTGCGGCCCGCCGTGTCAGGGCAATGGGCGCGATTGTCCTGTCGGAAGCGCCGATGCCGAAGCCTGCCCCGAAAGTGGCGGCAAAGGCGATGCTGGATGCCGTGATGGCGGAGGGCTTTGACGCCATTGGCGCGGACTATGTCGTAGACGAGACGCTCGGGCGTGTCGGTGTGCTTGAGCGCGCCGGGCTGGTGGAAGCGACTGGCATGACGAAATCCGGGCTGCGCGGCAGCGCGGCAGGCTGGCTGATGCCGCTGCTGAAACGACAGGGCGCGCGCGTGCCAAGCGACGGCAATGTGCGCGACGCGCTTGTCGAGTCCTTCGACTGGCAATTGCAGGATGCGTTGCGGCTGTACGCGCCGCGGTCGCTGACGCTGCCATCCGGACAGACGGCCTCGGTCGACTATGTCGATCCGCGTGCGCCGCTTGTCTCGGCGCGGGCGCAGGCCTTCTACGGGCTGGCGACCCATCCATCGATTGCCTCGGGCCGGGTGCCTGTGACGGTGGAACTGCTCTCGCCGGGCATGAAACCGGCTGCCACGACGCAGGACCTGCCGCGCTTCTGGGACAATGGTTATCGCGACATGGCGAAGGATATGCGCGCGCGCTATCCCAAGCATGACTGGCCGGAACAGCCTGCAACGGCGCGGGCCCATGAAGGCCGCACAAAGAAAAGACTCTGAACGGGAACAAATCGGTCCATGGGGCATTGAACCAAGTTGCTGGAGGCTATCATGAAAATCGCTCTTTACCTTTTTGCGCCGTTATTGCTGGCCGCGTGTGTGTCGCGTCCGGTTCCGCCGACCGCGTCGGTTGCCGAAGACAACATGGCTGTCGCGCCGGATTGTTCGGAAGAAAGTTTCGCCATCTATTTCGAGGAAGGCATGAGCGCCCTGTCGGACGAATCCGACGCTGTGGTCGATGCGGTCTCCAATTCCTATGCGCGTTGCGATCTCTACAAGATGGAAATCAGGGGCCATGCCGATGCCAGCGGAGACACGGTCACAAACCAGGCCATTTCCGCTGCGCGGGCCGAAGCCGTGCTTGAAGCCCTGAAGACGCGCGGCGTGGATGCCGAGCGCGTGCACCTTGTTGCGTATGGCGAGCAGGATGCCGTCACGGCCAGCGGAGACGATGAACCGCTCAATCGCAAGACCGAAGTCCGGCTTGTTCCGGAAAGCTGACCTGGTTCGGGCGGCCTGACTCCATGCCCCATTCGAGGCCCATCGTCTTCTTCATCCAGTCAGAATGGGCACGCGCTTTCGAACTGGAGGCGTTCATTGCTGGTGGGGTGGATCAGTTCGAGCCGTGTGGCGTGCAAATGCAGGCGGGCCGCCGCCGCCATGGCCTCGGCATGGGCATAGATGTCGTCGCCCAGGATCGGGTGGCCGATGGCCGCCAGGTGCAGGCGGAGCTGGTGGGTACGACCGGTCAGCGGGGTCAGCGCGAGGCGAACGCCATGATCGTGTGATCCAATGGTCTCGTACTGCGTCTGGCTTGGCTTTCCCGCGTCATGGTCGACTTTCTGGCGCGGACGGTTGGGCCAGTCCTGGCCGAGAGGCAGGTCGATGGTGCCGGAACCCGGCACGGACGTGCCCCAGACATCCGCGATATAGGATTTCGCGATCACGCCTTTCTCGAACTGGATCGCCAGGCGCCGCTGGGCCTCTTTCGACCGCGCAAACACGAGCAGGCCGCTTGTCGACATGTCGATCCGGTGGACTGTCAGCGCTTCGGGATAGTCGGCCTGCACGCGCGATATCGCGCAGTCGGCCTTTTCCGGTCCCCGTCCGGGCACGGAGAGCAGCTCGGCCGGCTTGTCGATGACGATCAGGTCGGGATCGGTATGGATATAGCCGACCTTGCCTTGCGGCGGCGCGTAAACGCTCACACGCCCAGCCCCGGCAGGCTGAGCCGGAACACGGTTCCGTCGGGACCGGTGCTGGCGAGCACGAGGTCGCCGCCCATGCCCTGCGCCAGTTCGCGGGCAATTACGAGGCCGAGGCCGGTGCCGCTATTGCGCGAACTTCCGGCAAAGGGTTTGAACAGGTTCTCCCGGGCCGAGTCCGGCAGGCCGGGACCGGTATCGGCCAGGTCGAGGCCCTGCGGTGACAGGGAGGCGATGATCCGTGAACCGCCCTCGGCTTGCGACGCCATGGCTTCGGCGGCGTTGCGGATGAGATTGCTGATGATGCGATGAAGATGGTCCGGGTCGGCGTTCACTTTGACTTTGGCTGGCACGCGATTGTCCCAGCCGACGCCCGGATGGGTCGCCAGCGCCTCGGCGGCGGCTTCGTCGAGTACGGTTTGGAGCGAGACCGATTCCAGCCGGGCGGCCTGCGGCGTCGCCTTGCCATAATCGAGTGTTTGCGTGGCGAGGCTGATCGCCCGTTCGAGCGCGCGCTCGAGGCGCGGCGCGGCCTTCTGGACACGCGGGTCTTCCGAGCGCGCCAGCACATCGGAGACGAGCTGGGCCGAGGCGAGCGAATTGCGCAGGTCATGGTTGATCTTGGCAACGGCGGTGCCGAGTTCGGCAAGGTGGGCGCGGTTGCGGAAACTCGTTGCGACGGTCTCTTCCATGTCGGCGAGGGCGTTCTGGGCGCGGCCGATCTCGTCACGCCGGCTGGTTGGCGGCAGGCGCCGGGTCCAGGCGCCCGGATCGTCGCGGAACTGTTCCGCGCTCAGCGTGACACGCCGCATCGGCCGGACAACGAGGAAGTGGAGCATGACATAGATGATCGTGGCCGCGACAAAGGCGATCAGCAGGGAGAGCGCGGCGATCCGGCGGGCATAGGCCTGCATTGCCGCCTTGAGGGGGGCCTGCGGCACGACGATTTCCATGACACGGCCCGGGGCGGAGCCGTCTGCGAGGATGACCAATATGCGGTCGTCGGGTGCGAAGAATGAGCCCATCGCGGCAAACGAGCGGCTCACCATGGTCGATCCGCGCAGGTCGATTCCGTGCATCTGGCCGGTAATGGCCGTCTGCGCCGGCAGGAGCTGGACGCGCATGTCGTCTTCGATCTCTGTCACGGCGAGCACTTCGGCGCTCATCAGGAGTTCGTCCGAAAGGTCGTCCGACACGCTGCGCGACGGTGCGGCATCCAGCGCCAGGGCCGCTGTCCGGGCCGCCTGAACGCGTTCCTGCAGCCAGGCATTGCGAAAGCCCGACGCGCTGGGCACGAAGATCAGGCCTTCAACCAGCAGGATCGAGACGATGGTCAGCGCGAACAGGCGAAAGGACAGGCTCTCGAACCAGCGCGAGAGCGCGGGTGCGGGCAGGTCGCGTGCAAGGGCGGTCCGGGTCTCGTCGCTCACCCGCGCTGAACTAGCTTACGGGATGCGCTGGAGCAAGCCGACAAGACGCCGGGCTGACTTGCCGGTGAGAGCTTCGGTGAAGTGGGCCGAGGCCGCGCGCTTCACGATTTCCGCCCGCGTCGGATAGGGCGAGATGAAATTGGTGAGGTCTTTCACCTTGAGCCCGTTCGACATGGCGACGCTGACAAGCTGCAGTATGTCGCCGGCCCCTTCGCCCACGATGGAGGCTCCGAGAATTGCGCCCTTGCGAATGACCAGCTTGGCTTCGCCGAGGGTCTTGCCTTCGGCGATCGCGCGATCGTTCTCGTGGAACGGGAAGGAGGAAGTTGCGACATCGTCGCCATGTTTTTCACGCGCCTCGGCTTCGGTGAGGCCGATCTGGGCGACTTCCGGCGAGGTGTAGGTGACAGCCGGGATCGGCAGGCTGTCGGCCCTGGTGCCCTGCTTGAAGAAGGCGCGGCGAGCGAAGACGGAGGCATGCCATCCGGCGACATGGGTGAATTGTTCACGGCCTGCCGCGTCGCCCAGCGCCCAGACGCGTGAATTGCTGCGCGAGCGGAGATTGTCGCCGACAATCACGCCCTTGCGGTCGAAATCGACTTTGCCCGCTTCGAGGTTCAGCCCGTCCAGCATGGTGCGGCGGCCCACAGCGACGAGCAGGTGACTACCTTCGATCACCTTGGTGTCGCCGTCGTGTTCGGCGTGAACCCTGATGCGTCCGCCGTCGGACGAGACGCGTACGGCCTTGTGGCCTTCAAGCAGGGTCACGCCCTCCTCGCGCAGGGCGCCGATGGCCACGGCGGCATGGGCCGGATCGGACTTGCCGAGCGCACGGCCCATTTCGATGACGGTGGTTTTCGCGCCAAGCCGGGTAAAGGCCTGCGCCATTTCCATACCGATCGAGCCGCCGCCGAGAATGACCAGGTGCGCCGGAAAGTCCGGCATCGAGAAGATTGTTTCGTTGGTGAGATAGGGAACCTCGGTGAGGCCTTCGATGGGCGGGATGAAGGCGGTCGATCCGGTGGCGATAACAATGCGCCGGGCCCGTGTGCGGGTCGTGGCGGAAATGATCGTGTCCGGATCGGCGAAGCCGGCGGCCTCGCGGATGACGGTGACGCCGAGGCCTTCGAACCGTTCCTGGCTGTCGACAGGCGCAATCGTATCAATAGCGTGGCGGACATGCGCCTTCACGGCGGTCCAGTCAGTCGTCGGGGTAGAGGCGGTGACGCCAAACTTGCCGGCATCGCGGACCGATTGGGCGGCCTTCGCAGCGCTGAGCAGGGCTTTCGACGGCACACAACCATAGTTCAGGCAATCGCCGCCCATTTCGTGTTTTTCGTAGAGAACGACCTTGAGGCCGAACATGGCGGCGCCTGCTGCGGCGGAGAGGCCGCCAGACCCGGCGCCGATGACGACGAGATCGACTTTGTAGTCTTTCACCTGACGTTTCGTATCGTGCATCAGCTCGCACCTTCCAGCTTGGCGGCTTTTTTCGAGAAGAGTTTCTTGTACGCGACCGGGAGCAGCGACACCACGCCGAGTGCGGCGAAGGCCGGCACCATGTTTTTCGCGATACTGGCAATGTTCGGATCCTCGCCTGCGGCAAAGGTCGCGCCGAGGCCCGCGCCGATCCATGTATAGGCGAGCACGCCGGGAATGATGCCGAACGCCGTGGTGATCGCATAGTCGCGATACTTTGCCCCAAGGATGGCCGGCGCAATATTGGCGACAGGGAACGGGACGATCGGCAGGAAGCGCAGGGCGAACATGTAGGAGAAAGCATCCTCCTGAAAGCCGCGCTCCATCTTCTTGACAAAGGGTCCGGCCCGCTCGTGCAGCACGGTACCGACCGATGTCCGTGCGGCAAAGAAAAGGAGGCTGGCGCCGAGGGTCGCACCCATGATCGTGGCTGGCGTGCCGCCGATCAGGCCGAACAGGAAGCCGCCGGCAATCGTGATCCAGAGCGCGCCCGGCACCATGAACAGGGTCGCGGCGGCATAGATGAGGATATAGGCGGCGACGGCGAGGAAGAGGTGTTCGCTGACGAAACCGCGCAAGGCGTCCTGCTGGGTGCGGAGGGTTTCGAGCGAGAGATAGTCGAACAGGCCGAGGGCCCATGCGGCGAAAATTCCGCCGGCGATGACGTAGAGCGGCCAGAGGCGGATCGCGAGCGGGGTTGGCTTGGGCGCCGGGGCGTCATTCGGTGTCATTGAGGGACCAGTCATAATCATAGGAGCGGATCTTCGGATTGGCCCGGATCTGCTTGGCGAGGCCAGTATCGGCATATTTCAGCAAATGGTCGATGACGGCTTGTTTCGAACCGCCGAAATCGGCGGCAAACCAGTCATAGATGGATGAGAGGACAAGACCCCTGTCGGTCACGCTCACGCCGCGCGAATTGTTGACATAGGCCCGGGCGGCTGCGTCGAGATCGGCGTCCAGCGTCGCAGGTTCCCAGGCCGTGGCCATCAGGTTCGGGCAGCTGAACGCGGCGCAGTTGATGGCATAGTGAACGCGCGGGTCACCGAAATCGGGGCGCAATATCTTGTGTTCGATCGCGTCGAGGGAGAGGTTCCGGCCGCCGACACTGACCGTGATCTTTTTCCACGGCCCGCCGAAGAAATAGCCGTCCTTGATCGAGCCAAGGGGGTATTTTTCCACGATGTAGCGAACCGTCACGGCATTGTAGAGATTGGCCCAGGCGGCGAAGGCGGCGTCATTCGTGCCGGAGAGGTCCATGCCGGCGAACTTGCCTATATAGGCATCAAGCGCGGTGCGATCGGCGGCATTCGCCTTCAGGGCGCCATAGTCGACCCGGCTGACGCCATCGTCTGATGTGTGGACATATTTCGCCAGGAGGCGCGTCCATTGGGCGTGCTGGGCCTTGGCCATGCTGACGTCTTCCGTGATGCCGGACCCTACATCCCTTGCCTGCGCAGGCAGGGCAAGCGGCATCGCCATCAGCACGGCGGCAAGCAAGACTCTGGATAGCGGCATGAATGCGGGTCCTCGATTGAGGACCGAGACATATCCTGTCAGCGCGATTTATGCCCGTAACGCTTGTGGCAGGGCCGATCAAAGGCCCGTGATCGGCTGTGTGACCCTAGATGCCGTCAAGACGGCAGTCGCGCGCCTCCAGCACGTGGCGCATTTCATGGAATGCGCGCGGCGTGCGGATCAGCGGGATGCGGGGGTGCAGGTGGTGGACGATATGATACTGCATGCCCATCGACGCGATATTCCCGAACGCGGCCCGGAATCCGCGCGTATTGCGATACCGGCCAGTCTCTTTCGCGGGATGGTGCGGCGCCCAGCTGAGATAGTAGACGATATAGGTCTGCCCGATATGGCGCGGCAGCCACCAGAGCAGCGTGGCTTCGATCGCGTAACCGCTCCAGGCCAGGACGAACAGGATCGTGTAATAGGCCAATGTCGCCAGCGCTGCGTCCAGCATGACGTCCGGCCGCCCGATCCGCTGCAGGGTCTCGCCATAGGCATTCTGTACGCCGGGCTGGCGGGCCTGGAGACTGTTCCAGATGGCCGCGAGCGGGCCTGAGGCATGGGTGCCATAGTCCGGGTCGAGGTCCGGGACATTGGTGTGCTTGTGGTGCTCCAGATGGGTCAGGCGGGCAACGCGATAGGGCAGCACGAGCGGGATGGTCGAGACATGGCCGACCAGTTCGTTCAGCCAGCGCAGCCTGTCGCCGGGCCGGGCGATGATGTCGTGCTGGGCCTCGTGAGAGGGCAGGTAGCAGAGCATCACGTTCAGCGTGGCAATCGGGAACGCGATCCAGACTGACAGCGTGCCGGTGAGGACCAGCGGCCAGAGCGACAGCCAGACCGCGAGGTTCACGAAAGCCCACGTCACGGACAGCCACGGGAACTTGCCGATATGGCGCCGGGCGATCTCGCGCTCCTGGCGCATCAGGTCGGGCTCGGATGTGCCTTGCAGCGCGTCAGTCATATCCAGCGTCCCCGGTATTGGGCGATGCCGCCCCAGAGCGCCGCCAGGATGAGGCCGGCCATCAGTGGCGACAGGCCGAAAGGCAGGTCGATTCCGGCGCGTGTGATGATCTGCATGGTCAGCGGCGCAATGAAGCCAAAAGCAAACACGAGCGCGCCGTATTGGAAGATGGTCTTCAGCACAAATGTCATGCCAGCTCCTCTTGTCGTGGCAAAAAGGTGACACATGCGTCATCTTTTGTCGAGGGGTGCCCCGGGTTGGCCGTCGCATGGTCGACAAAAGTTGACGCATGTGTCAACTTTGCTCTGGGAGGAATTTCATGACGCAAGAATTGCCGGGCCTCAGCGCCGACGAAATCGACCGGGTTGCACGCCCGCTGGCGGAGGCCGAGACCTTGCCGCCAGCGGCCTATATCCGGGATGACGTCTTCAATCTCGAAACAGATCGGATATTCCGCAAGAGCTGGTTGCCGCTCGCCCGTATCGACCAGGTGGCGCAACCGGGAGACTTTCTCTCGATGGATTTGCTGGGCCAGCCGGTGATGATCGTGCACGGTCAGGATGGCGAGATCCGGGTCATGTCCCGAACCTGCCTGCACCGCGCGGCGCAGGTCGCCGAGGGCAATGGCAACCGGAAACTCTTCACCTGTCCGTATCATTCCTGGAGCTATGATACGGCGGGCCAACTCGTCCGCGCGCCCCTCATGGAGGGCGCAGACGGATTTGCGGAATCCGATTGCCGGCTGCCGCAGGTGCGCACCGAAATCTGGCAGGGATTCATCCTCGCCAATTTCGACCCCGATGCCGCGCCCTTTACCCCGCAGGTCAAGACTTTCGAGACCTATTTCGAGAAGTTCAGGCTCGCGGACATGGCCGTGGTGCGCACGCTTGAATATGACAGCGACTGGAACTGGAAAGTCCTCGTCGAGAATTTCATGGAAGCCTACCACCATATCGGTGTGCATCCGGAAACGTTCGAGCCCGCCTATCATGCGCGCGATTCCCGCGTGCCGGACAATGACGGGCCCTGGTCCATCCTTCACATGCCGGCGGCCCATGCCGAGCTGCCACCCGGCCTGCCGCCGGTCGAGGGACTGGAGGACTGGCAGGCGCGCGACCTGTTCGCCAGCGCGCTCTACCCGCATTTCCTGCTGGGCATTCAGGGCAGCGTCGTCACCTGGTACCAGGTCTTCCCGGAAGCGGCCGGCAAGCTGAAACTGAAAATCCATATCTGTGTCCCCGGCGCGTATGCCGCGTTCGAGGGGTTCGACCAGATCGCAGACGAGATCAGTCAGATGGTCGACGCGATCCATCAGGAGGATATCGGTGCGAATGACACGGTCTGGAATGGCCTGAACGCCCCGATGACGCGTCAGGGCCGCCTGTCGCCGCTGGAAAAGGCGATCTGGCAATACAATAATTGGTGGCTGGAAAAGATGGCGCCCGAAGAAAGGAGCTGACGGTCGACTGGACTAGTTCCCGCCGGCGGCGGCGCCTGTGTCGAGTTCCATCCAGTCCTGGGGCGGCAGGTTGTAGGCCATGTCCATGACTTCGAACTCGATGCCGACCGGCAGGCGCGAGCTTGAATTCCAGAGGGCCACGACGCCGGTATCCCGCTCCGGGTCGAACAGGATAAGCGAACGGTAGCCTTCAACGGCGCCGCGGTGCCCGACGACGCGGGTGCCCGCGTCGCCATATTTGTAGACGCGCCAGCCGAGGGCATAGCGGGCATCGCGCATATGGCCCTTGTAGCGGCGCGAGAGGCCGGACTGTTCGCGGCTCGTATAGATGCGCGGGGTCTGCATCATCTCCAGCGCCGTATCGCTGAGCACGTCCGGCACCAGCCCCATCTGCGCGCGGGCATAAAGGGCGAGGTCGCGGATCGACCCGTTGACGCCGCCAGCTGCCGGCACACGATAATAGTCATCATTGACGGTCTTGGGCCGGGGCGGGCCGGAATCCTTTTCGCGCTTGGCATAGGGCCGGGCCCAGGACGGGGAGGCTTCGAGGCCGACCCGGCCAATGCTGGCGGTCACCATGCCGAGCGGCTTGAACAGGGATTCATCGATGGCATCGGCATATTTTGACTGCGTCACCTGTTCGACGACTTCCGCCACTGAGTCGAAAGCGACGTTCTGGTAGGTGTGACATTCGCCGATCGCGCAAATCGGTTTGAGCTTGCGCAGGCTCTCGCGAATCTGGGCCGGGTCGCGGCCATCCTCCAGCGTCGTGTCATAGGCATTGGAGACAATGCCCAGCCGGTGGGAGAGGACGTCTTCCAGCGTTGCCCGCGTCTCGCCGCCGCCTGGCAAGCGCAGCGAGGTACTGAATTTCGCCACCGTGTCTGAGAGGTTGAGCCTGGCCTGTCCGGCGAGGATGGCGACCTGGCTGGCGGCGACGCCCTTTGACAGGGAGGCCCAGCGGAACACTGTTTCGTCCGTCACGGGCGCACCGCCGATGGCGGTATAGCCGTAGCCCCTGGCAAAGCGGATTTCGCCATCTTCGATCACCGCCACCGCGAGGCCGACCATGTCCTCTTCGGCGGCGAGCCGGGTCAGGCGCTGGTCGAGACGGTCATAATCGATGGTCTGGGCGAAGGCGGCTGGCAGCGCGATCGCGGCGAGCAGGCAAAGCAGGGCAGGGCGCAGGAATCGCATGAATATCCTTCGAATCTGACTGCCCGTCCCGGACGCAGATTGAGCAAGACTCTCCCGTCGTGTAAAGAGACAGCAGGTGGCGAGGCTTCAGCCGAACCCCGCCTACCGGAAAAATATGCGGTGCGGCCCGGCCAGACTGTGCTTGCCCGCCTTGACCTTGGTGCCTGTCGCCTGTATTGGCCCCTCTTTCCGAGACACATCAGCCTTAGAGCAGAACCATGAAACGTACATTCCAGCCGAGCAACCTGCGCCGCAAGCGTACCCATGGCTTCCGCCTTCGCATGGCGACCAAGAATGGCCGCAAGGTTCTGGCGCGTCGCCGGGCAAAAGGCCGCAAGGAACTGTCCGCTTAAGGCGAGACACGTTACCCCCAGCCTGAAAGGCCGGGAGCTGCAGATGCCGCAAGACAATCAAGACAGTCCGATTGAGGTCGTTCGCCTGGTGAAGCGGCCTCAATTCCTTTTTGTGCGCGGCGGCCAGGCCGAACGGCGCAAATGCCTTGTGGTTCAGGCGAGGCAGCGCACTGGCGATGCCTCCGGCAGCCATATCGGCGCGGGCTTTACGGCCACCAAGAAGGTCGGCAATGCGGTCGTGCGCAATCGGGCCAAACGCCGGTTGCGGGAAGCCGCCCGCCTGCTGCTGCCCCGGCTGGGGCGCCCGGGAACCGACTATGTTTTCATCGCGCGGGACGCCACCGCTGACATTGCGTGGGCGCGTTTGCTTGACGATATGGAAAGCGCGCTGATAAGCCTCGCCGCTGATTGACCGCGCCACCTCGATTTGCGAGTTGGCGCCCAGAAACCTCCGGGACAAAATTCCATGGAAAAGCAAGATCAGCGCAATTTCCTGATCGCGATGGCGCTGATGGTCGCCTTCGTGTTCGGCTACCAGAAAGTCTTCATGGAGCCGGCGCAGAAACGCTTTGAGGCCCAGCAGGCTGCGATCACGGCCGATGAGCAGACCGGGGTGAGCGTAAGCGAACTGAGCAATGTTCCGGCGATTGCGGCGACCAAGACGGTCGAAGAAGCGATTTCGGGGCCGGGCCGGGTCACGTTCGATGGTGAATCCGTTGACGGGTCGATCCGCCTAGCCGGGTCGCGGATCGACGATCTCAGCCTGCGCAAGCACTACCTGACCGTGGAGAAGACGCAGGAAATACGCCTGTTCCGCCCGGAAGCGAGTGAATACGGATATTTCGCGACCTATTACTGGGCCGACGGTTCGTCGCTCGTCGCGGGCCGCAACTCACCATGGGTCCAGGTCGGCCTGGGCAAGCTGACGACATCCTCGCCGATCAAGCTGCGGCTTGAAACGCCGGGCCTGACCATCGACCGGACGGTTTCGGTCGACGAGAATTACATGTTCTCGTTCGAGGATACGTTGACCAATACAGGCGATGCCCCGCGCTCGGTTCGCGCCATTGGCTCGGTTGAGCGCCATGGCGACTTCAAAGGCTTCCTCGAAGCGACCGACCCGGGCTCGGCGACCGCCAGCGGCCTGGCCCATATGGGCCTGATGGGCGTGGTGGACGGCGAATTGCGGATGAAAAAATACAAGCCGCTCCTCGCCCTCAAGAAAATTGACGGGGAAACGGACGAAGGCACGTTTCCGTCGACCGAAGGCGGCTGGTGGGGCCTGACGGACAAATACTGGATGGGCGCGCTGGTGCCCCAGCAGGACCGGCCGTTCAACGGGATCGTCAACAAGAAATCGATTGCCACTGACGGGCCGCTGGAAGTGCGCACCGAGAGCGAGGCTTTCACGCTTGCGCCGGGCGCGAGCCAGACCGCCCAGAACCGCATCTTCGCCGGCGCCAAGCGTTTCGAAGTGCTGCAGAATTACCAGAACAAGGATGGCATCCCGCGCATGGTCGATGCCATCGACTGGGGCTGGGCCTTCTTCCTGACCAAGCCCTTCTTCTATGCCCTGGAATGGCTGTCCGGCGTGGTCGGCGGCTTTGGCTGGGCGATCCTCGCCTTCACGGTCTTGATCAAGCTGCCGCTCGTGCCGCTGTTCAACCAGAGCTACAAGTCGATGGCCAAGATGAAGAAGCTGCAGGAGCCGATGAAGGAGCTGAACGAGCGTTTTGCCGCCGATCCCCAGCGCAAGCAGCAGGAAATCATGAAGCTGTACAAGCAGGAAGGCGCCAACCCGGTTGGCGGCTGCGTCCCGATCCTGTTCACCATCCCGATCTTCTATGCGCTCTACAAGACGCTCTATGTGACGCTGGAAATGCGCCACACGCCGTTCCTGTTCCTGAAAGACCTCTCGGCTCCGGACCCGACTGCGATCGGCAACCTGTTCGGCCTGCTGCCCTGGGCGGCGTCCGATATCAAGGCGATCCCGGTGATCGGTGTCGTGATCGGCATC
Source organism: uncultured Alphaproteobacteria bacterium (assembly GCA_963973995.1). Classification (GTDB taxonomy): domain Bacteria; phylum Pseudomonadota; class Alphaproteobacteria; order Caulobacterales; family Hyphomonadaceae; genus Hyphomonas. The sequence goes on along the minus strand of CAXBCO010000001.1, from coordinate 766,492 downwards.
GGCATCCTGCCGCTGCTCTATGGCGTCACGATGGCGGCCCTTCAGAGCCTCAGCCCGGCGCCGACGGATGCAACGCAGAAAATGGTGATCCGCGCGATGCCGATCGTGTTCACGTTCGTGTTCGGCGGCTTTGCGGCCGGCCTCGTGATGTACTGGGTGTGGAGCAACATCCTGTCCTTCGCACAGCAATATTTCATCATGCGCCGCAACGGGGTCGACACCGAACTCGGCAAGACCATCTCGCGCTGGCTCGGGCGCGAGAAAGCGCCGGCGGACTGAATCATGGACACGCGCCCCGCCCCGAGCGAAGACCAGATTGAAACCGGGCGGCTCTTGTTCGCCGGCCCGGTCGACTTCGTCATGGGCGTCGTCGATCTCAAGGGCCTGCCGCCCGCCGACCGGACCGAGGTCTGCTTTGCCGGCCGGTCGAATGTCGGCAAGTCGAGCCTGATCAATGCGCTGACCGGGCGCAACAAGCTGGCGCGCAGCTCGTCGGAACCTGGCCGCACGCGCGAACTCAACTATTTCGATGTCGGCCCCGGCCAGCTCTACCTCGTCGACCTGCCGGGCTTTGGCTATGCCAAGGTCAGCCGGACACAGGCCGATGCCTGGATGAAGCTGACGCGGTCCTACCTGCGCGGGCGCCCGTCCCTGCGCCGTGTCTTCCTGCTGGTCGATGCGCGACGCGGCCTGATGGATACGGACGAAGAGGTCATGGCCATGCTCGACGGCTCGGCGGTGACCTACCAGATCCTGCTGACCAAGGTCGACAAGCTGGCCAAGGGCGAGGTCGACTCGCTGCAGACCGATATCGAGACCAAGCTGAAAAAGCACGGCGCGGCGCACCCGCTGACCATCGTGACCTCGGCTGAAAAAGGCTGGGGCATTCCCGAACTGCGCGCCGAGATCGCCGCGCTGCTCTAGGCCTGCGCCGGCGGCGCCTGTGAGGGCGCTTGGGATCTGGGCTTAGGTTATCAGGTACGGGAGTCCGGGTCAGGTGTCGGGAATATTGAATCCGCATTCCCGGCGCAGGCCGGGATCTCTTGCGGCACGTCCGGACAGGGTGGCCTGAGGTCCCGGCGTTCGCCGGGAACACGGAAGTGGGGCGGCAGCCAGAGCGCGGGCCAGCCTGTCCGACACCGGAGCACGGAAAAAGCCCGGACGATGCCCGGAGAGATCGTCCGACAATTGCAGGACCACGACGCGGCCAGTCCACATCACGCCCCAGAGCATCTGGCTGCCCGGGCCACCGACTTCGCGGAACCATGTCTTCAGGCGCTGGATGCGCCAGAAGATCAGCGGCCAGATCGGCAGCAGGTACCAGGGCAGGCCCGGCATCGGGGTGAGGAGGGAGAAGCTGGGCATCGCGGCGCATTATACGCCGGGTTCGGGAGGGGGCGGATACGTAGCAGCCTGTACCCCCATGCCGGTCCGGCCCGCTCAAGCTGATTTAACCTGGCGTAGTTCCTGATAAAAATACGATTGCCGCATCATAGCCATCCTGCCGGACAAGCGCCGCGTCGCAAGAAATGCCGAGCCGTACAGAGACAAACCGGAACTCAGCTGGAATACTTAATTTGTGAACGAACCTGATTCGCGCTCCAGAATTTGAGTTGTCGATGCAAATGCCTTCTGCGCTTCCATTCGGAGGCCAACTCAACAGGCAAGGCGCCCACGCTTGCAGTCTTTCATTGCGCGATAATTTAATTGCGGTTGGCGAAGGTTGCGCGATGGGCGGTTTATGCTGATTGAGGACTCCATCAATCCGCCCTTGCTTTATACGAGGTTTTTTTCCGAACATCGCGACAACTTCTGTTTTGAACAATTCTCACGTGACTATGCGCATGATTACTAAAAAATGTATACTTGAGCGGCGTCTGGCGCATGCAAACCGGTCTTCATTATTCGCCGCACAGCAGGTGCCGGGCGGCGAGAAGGTCGCGCCGCCGTTCGTGCAGCGCAGGATTCCAAGTCGTTTTCCTGACAATTGGACGACATGCATTCTCGATCCGGATCGCTCGGCAACCTCCCGTACTTGCTCGCAAGCTGTCATTCGCCCAGGAGCGGGCGATGACCGGCTTTGACGAAAATCTGCCGTCTGATGGAACCCGACGCCACACCCGCTTTGGCGCCTGCGTCTACACGGCCTCGTCCATGTCGCCATGTGAAGACGGCACGAGTTCGCGATAGGCGCGCCAGCTGGCGAGGCCGATGACGGGGAATGTGACGACCAGGCCGAGAAAACCGGTGGCGATGCCGAGCGCGGTGAGGACCACGATCAGCAGGGCCCAGACCAGCATTGGCAGGAAGTTCTGCGCGATCGTGCGCACGCTGGTGATCGTCGCAATGAAGACATTCGTCTTCTCGTTCAGCAGCATCGGGGCAGACACGACGACAAGGGAATAGGCCATGAAGGCGATCACGCCGCCGACGGCTGTGCCGACCATGACCATGGTGTGGCCGTCCGGGTCGGTCAGCATGAAGGTGACGAACTCGGGCAGCGTCTTGTGGACCCGGTAGGTCGACAGGCCATAAACGATCTGGGAGGCTTCGACCCAGAACGAGTAGACCAGGAACAGCGCGAGCCCGAGATACATGAGGTCTTGCCGGAAGGCTGAGCGCACGAACAGGATGTCGCCGACACGCGGGCGTTCGCCCTGCTCCAGCATGCGGCCCGTCTTGTACAGCCCCATGGCGAGCATCGGCGCCACCAGCATGAAACCGGCCGCCAGCACGAACAGCCACTTCAGCGCACCCACGGAATAGAGCGCGGCCGTGAGTCCGACGCTGAGCGCCACAAGGATGGCGCCGTAGACCAGGCAGGGCCACAGGGCCTTGCGAAAGTCACTCCAGCCGCCAGCGAGCCAGCCGAACGGTGCGGCCAGGCCAATCGTTTTAACGGCCGGCAAATGCGTTGTCGTCGGCTCCATGCGTCCCTCCCAGAACATTTTATTTCAAGCCTAGCAGTGCGAACCCGGCGCGAAAGTAAGGGAAGATACGCATAAAGGCGCCGCTGCGGGCCGGGCGCGGAGCAGGCCCTGCGACATTATTGCAAACCATTCTCACCAAACTTGCAAGCAATTCTCAATCATGACATGAGCGCGCATGTAACTCATTCTCAATTGCAAGGTTTGCCATCTCATGCGTTTTATAACTGCCGGTGCTCTGGCCTTGTCTGCCCTCACAGCTTCTCCTGCCCTGGCAGACGAGGGTGGCAGGGAGGTGGATGAAACCCGGGTGATGGACACAGTTGCTGTCCTGGGCACCTACCTGTCCAATGAGAAATTCAGTGGCACCAAGACGCAAACGCCGATTGTCGACGTGCCGCAAAGCCTCTCCGTGGTGACGAGCGACCAGATTGCCGAACAGGCCTTCACCGATATGGGCGATATCCTGCGGTACACGCCAGGCGCGTCGATTGGCCAGGGCGAAGGCAACCGCGACCAGATCACAATACGCGGCCAGAACTCGACGGCAGACTTTTTTATCGATGGCTTGCGTGACGATGTGCAGTACTTCCGGCCATTGTATAATGTCGAACAGGTCGAAATCCTGCGCGGATCAAATGCGATGATCTTCGGGCGCGGCGGCGGCGGCGGCGTCGTGAACCGCGCGACCAAGCGTCCCGATTTTGATGCCGATATTACCAGCCTGTCCGTCAGTGCCGATACGTTTGGAGAGATATCAGGCGCCATTGATTACAATACCGCGATTGGTGCGGCCTCGGCCGTTCGGCTGAATGCGTTCGCCGAATCGCTTAACAATCACCGCGATCAGTTCGGTGGCGACCGGTTTGCTATCAATCCGACGTTTGCCACCCGGTTGAGCCCGGATACCAGCTTGCTCTTGTCCTATGAGTTTGTGGATGATGACCGGGTTGTCGACCGGGGTGTGCCGTCGGACGGATCGGGCGCGCCGCTTGCGGACTACGACACTTTTTTCTTCGGCAGCCCGGACCGGAACCGGACGACCCTGCAGGCCAATATCGCCAAAGCGCGCCTGGATCACCGCTTTTCAGAATCGCTGTCGGTCAATACGACACTGCAATATGCCGACTATGACAAGATGTACCAGAACATCTATCCTGTCCGCTTCGACGCCCTTGCCGATACAGTGACCCTGGACGGGTATCAGGATGAAACGGCACGCGAGAACCTGATCCTGCAGACCAACCTGGTCTCTGAATTTGCGATGGGCGGCCTTGTCCACACGCTGCTGATAGGGGCCGAATATGCCGACCAGCAGTCCGCCAATGCGCGTAATGACAATGTGTTTTCCGACACCAATGATGATCAGACCACAATCGCACTGACCCGGCCGCTGGCCTTGCCGTCCTTTGCGTTTTCGAACCCGGTTCGCAACCGCCGGTCCGATGTCCAGGTCCTGTCCCTCTATGCCCAGGACCAGATCGATATTGGCGAGCATTTCAAATTGATAGCCGGGGTTCGATTCGACCAGTTCGAAATTGATGTGAATGACATTCAAAATACGGCGCGGTTCAGCCGGACCGATGAAGAGATTTCGCCGCGTATTGGCATCATCTACAAGCCGATGGAAAATGTGTCGGCCTATGCCAGCTATAGCAAGTCATTCCTGCCGCGATCGGGCGACCAGTTCCTGGAATTGAGTGATGCAAGTTCGCAGCTCGCGCCCGAGGAATTCAACAACCAGGAGATTGGCATCAAGTGGGATATCCGGTCCAGCCTCAGCCTGACGGCGGCCGTGTTCAAGCTTGACCGGGATACAACCGAGCGCACGGCGGACGGTGAAGACAGCTTTGTGACGACGTCGGAAACCCAAGGGTTCGAAATCCAGCTTGGCGGCCAGGCAACCGATCGCTGGCGTGTGGATATCGGGTATAGCTATCTCGATGCGGAGCTTGAGGACGGATCGACTCGCGGCCAGGTGCCGGCACATATGTTCTCGGTCTGGAACCGGTATGATGTGTCGTCGCAACTCGGGTTCGGCCTTGGCCTCACCTATCAGGACGAACAGTTTGCATCCGCCAGCAACGCCGTGACTGTGCCGGACTTCACCCGGGTGGATGCGGGCATTTTCTACACGATGGACAATGGCACGGCGCTGCAGCTGAATATCGAGAATGTGTTGGACGAGGACTATTTCCCGGCAGCCCACAATGACAACAATGTCTCCCCCGGTGCGCCCTTCAATGCGCGGTTTACTGTCAAAACCAGGTTTTAGTCAGGCAGGCGCGCCGTCCGCTTCCCTCGCGGCCGGACATTCCCCGGGACCGAACGCGGCGAGACCTTTGGCTGGCGATGCCGGGTCAATCCTTGCCCGGATAATAGGTCCGTGTCGCGTTGGCGACGACCGCCTCGCGCGTCAGGTGGGCGGTGCGCCATTCCTCGGCGGCGAAGAGGGGGGCCTGGTCGGCATAGTGGGGTGAGTCCTTGTCCAGCGTGGCGCTGCCATAGGGGCTGATGACCCGGGCGGCCTGGTGGCCGGACGCGTCCCATTCGACCAGCGCGATCCATGTGTCGCCGGCGGTCATGTGCAGTTCGCCATCATCGCCCATGGCTTCGGGATAGACCGCGCGCAGCGTGTCGGCGGCGCCGCTGATCGGCAGGCTGGCCTTGCCGCGCACGAGCCGGTTGACCTCGCCCCATTCCGGGTCGATCCGGCCATGGTGGACGGTCAGCCATTCGACCGCCTCGCGGAACGCGGTTTCCGGCTTCGGTGCGGGCAGGTGGGTATATTTCGCGGTGACTTCGCGCAGCACGGTGAGGCCGCCAAGGGCCGCATACCGACTGTCGGCATTCATCTTCCGGTCCCAGGCCGCGAGGCGCCTGGCGGCCTCGGCCATTTCCGGCTCCTGGCTCCAGTCGATCTCGAGCACCCGGGCAATCAGCTCTGCCGCTTCGGACCCCTTGGCATAGGCGGTGTCGAACTTCAGGGCGAGCAGGTCCGGTTCATTGATCGGGGTCTTGCCGTCGGTCAGTTCGATCATGCGCAGCGAGCGGTTCGACTGGTTGGTCTGCAGGCCCATGGATTGCGGGAAGTCTTCCGGGCGGAGATTGTCCGGGCCGTCCGTGGCGCTGTAGGGCGTGTTGTTGGAATTGAAGACGAGGCCGGACACGGGATTGACCAGTTTCGGCACGTCACGCCATGGGCGATAGCCCTGCCAGATCAGGTCGGACCGGTCGCCCGGCATGTCGCCCGACCAATCCCAGGCATCATTGCGGGCCGGGTATTGCGCATTGTGGATGAAGGCGACGTTCGCATCCTTGTCGGCATAGATGTAATTGATGCTGGGCAGGGCGTTCAGCGACATGGCTGTCATGAAGCCGTCCATGTCATTGGCCTTGTTCAGGCGGTAATATTGTTCGAGCTGGCGGATCTCGCCCATGCCGGAAAAGCGGACCGCATAGGTGCCGTGCTTCGCCTCAATGACCGGGCCATGCGCCGAGCGGAGCACCTTGCGTTTCACCTTGAGGGCAAAGGGGCCGACCAGTTTGACGTGCAGCGTGGCGGTGGATTCGTCGAAATCCACCCATTCGCCGTCGAGCCTGTACTGGTTCGCATTGTCCGGGTTCACGGTCAGGACATAGGTGTCGGCGAGGTCCTGCGCGCTGACCGTATTGGCCCAGCCGAGATTCTTGTTGAAGCCGTGCAGGATGACCGGCGTGCCGGGGAAGATGCCGCCGGTAATGTCGAGGCCCTGATCGGAGGAAATCTGCGCCTCGTACCAGGCGACGGGGCCGGCCAGCGGCTGGTGGGAATTGATCACGAGACGGGTGACCTGGTCGCCGGACCGGCTGGCCGAGACGGCGATGGCGTTCGAGCCGCGCTCGGCCATGGTTTTCGGGCCGATCATGAAGGCCTTGCGGCCCGCTGCGGGGTCGAGCGCGATGGCCTGCGTATAGTCTTCGCCGAACAGGTGCAGCAGCGTCCCGTCGAGACCGTAGAAGAAGGGCGTCTTGAACACGAAACCGGCCACGACATCCTCGGCGGTGAAGGGCGCGAGGCCGCGCCATGTCGCCTTGGGGTGTTCAGCAGCATAGAGGTTGAGGCCGGTGGCATAGGCCTCGGCCATGGCTTTGACATCGTCCGGCACGTCGGCGGCATAGCGCGCGTCCATCGTGTCCCAGACGCCGAGCAGGGCGACGATATAGTCGAGTGGGGCGGCATCCTTGCCGCGATAATGGGCCATCACGCCCCGGCCTGCCGCGACCGTTTCCTGGATCGTCTCGAAATCATCCTCGGCATGGGCATAGGCGAGGCCGAAGGCGGCGTCGGTGTCGCGCGCGCCATGCACATGCGGCACGCCGAATTCGTCGCGGATCACTTCCGCGTCGTAATTGGCGGCATTGGCGGCCAGCACGCTGGCGGACGGGTTGGCGGGCAGCGGGTCCCAGAGATGGATGCCTGCGCCGATCAGGACGATGAGCAAGAGGGCGCCAGCGCCCGTCAGGATGCGTTTCATGGTGTCTTCCCCGCCAGTTGGTCTTTTTCGACAGCCTAGCGCCACGCCGCCGATCTGTCGCGTGCCGATTGGAAGGGTTTCGCTGGGCTGAAAAGCGCCTTATGAGGCTGGCCCATACGCATTGCTCGCGAAGGATGGCGCCAGTCCCGATGACAGACCCTGTTGCACACGCCCGGTTCACGGCCAAGACCCTGTCCGAGGCCCTGCCCTATATCCAGCGCTATGCGGGCCAGACCATCGTCGTCAAATATGGCGGCCATGCCATGGTCGACCCGGCCTTGTCGGCGGGGTTTGCGCGCGATGTCGTGCTGCTGAAGGCGCTCGGCATCCATCCGGTGATCGTGCATGGCGGCGGGCCGCAGATCGGCAAGCTGCTGGAAAAGCTGGGCATTGTGTCCGAGTTCAAGGGCGGCCTGCGGGTGACCGACGAGGAGACGATGGAAGTCGTCGAAATGGTCCTGTCCGGGCCGATCAACAAATCCATCGTTCGCGCGATCAACCAGGCGGGCGGCAAGGCGGTCGGCCTGTCGGGCTCCGACGGCAACCTGATCCGCGCCGAAAAGGCGACCAAGACAAGCAAGGACCCTGACAGCCATATCGAACAGGTGCTCGATCTCGGCTTTGTCGGCGAGCCGAGCGCGATCGATACGACCGTGCTGGACGCGATCCTGCGCAATGACGCGCAGCTGATCCCGGTCGTGGCGCCGGTCGGTGTCGGCCATGACGGCGCGCGCTACAATATCAATGCCGATACGGCGGCCGGGGCCCTGGCGGCAGCGCTGGGGGCGAGCCGCCTGTTGCTGCTGACGGACGTCGCCGGCGTGCTGGACAAGCAGAAAAACCTGATCCGCGAGATCCCCGTGGCGCGCATTCCGGACCTGATCGCGGACGGCACAGCTGCAGGCGGTATGATTCCCAAGCTTGAAACTGCCGCGCATTCCGTAAATCATGGTGTCGGGGCGGCTGTGATACTTGATGGGCGTGCGCCGCACGCTCTCCTCATGGAGCTATTCACAGAACATGGCGCAGGTACGCTCGTTTCTTAAACTTCTCGGCGTGCTTGGCGCGTTCATGGCATTTGGCAGCGCTGCGCAGGCGCAGGACAATGCGGATGGCTGGTCCCTGTGCAATCGCACCAGCTATATCATCGAGGCGGCGATTGGCCGGCCCGAAGGCGCGGGCATCACGGTCGAAGGCTGGATCAAGCTGCAACCGGGCAGCTGCAAGCTCGCCCTGCCCGGCCCGCTGGAGCCGAAATTCCACTTCGTCTATGCCCGCACATCGTCTGCCCATCGCGGCGGGGTGCGCGAATGGGGCGGCCATACAGATCTCTGCGTCGACCCGACGGGCAGCTTTTCGCTGGAAAGCCCGCCGGAATGCGGGGCCATGGGGCTCGAGGCGCGGGGGTTCCGGGCGGTTGAAATCACGCGGCGGACCCGCTGGTCCACGCCCTTCACCGAGATCGACAATTACGATTCCAATCGGGCAAGGGCCGCCGGTATCCAGCGCCTGCTGGAGGAAGCCGGGGTCGTCTCCGGCGTGATCGACGGCAATATCGGCCACAAGACCCGCGCCGCGATCGCCGAATTCCTGAAAAAGAACGGCCTGCCGGCGACGACATCGGAATCCGACCTGATCGATTTCCTCGAACAGGTCGCCAAGGAACGTGGCCGCGCCGTCGGGTTCACCGTGTGCAATCGCACCAAGAACCGGATCTGGAGCGCCATTGCCCGGCGCGGCTCCGAAGGCTGGGAAAGCCGGGGCTGGTGGCTGCTCGAGGCCGGGGGCTGTTCCCGCGTGATCGACCGGCCGCTGAGCGGGTCGGACCATTTCGTGTATGGCGAGATGGAAGACGGCGATACGCTGCGCACGCTGGCCAAGGCATCTGATGCATTTTGTGTCGGGCGCTCGAAATTCGCGATTGTCGGCCGTGACGATTGCGAAGCATCGGCCTATCGCACCGCCCTGTTCGCCGCGACGCCGCCGCCCGTCGACCGTAAACTGGTGTTCGAATTCTTCGAACGCGATTTCGCCAAGGCCAGCACAAATGAGCGATAGGCGTGCCGGCGTCCACCTGACGCCATTCGGCAGTTTCGGGCATGTCCGCAACTGGGTGTTCGATCTCGACAACACGCTCTATCCGGCTGAGTGCGATCTCTTTGCCGAGATCGACACGCGGATGACGGACTTTGTTTCACGGTTGCTCAACCTGCCCCGGACAGATGCGCGCATCGTCCAGAAAAAATACTATGCCGAGCATGGCACGACCCTGTCCGGCCTCATGGAAGTTCATAAAATAGACCCATCGGATTTCCTGCATTACGTCCATGAAATAGACCTGTCGCCGCTGCCGGACCTGCCGCTGCTGCGCACCGCGCTGGAATCGCTGCCGGGCCGCAAGTTCGTCTATACCAATGGCTCGCGGCGCCATGCCGAGCGTGTCACCGAGAAAATGGGCCTGGCCCATGTCTTCAATGGCAGCTTCGGAATCGAGGACGCGTCCTATGCGCCGAAGCCCCGGCCAGCCTCCTATGCGGCCTTCAGCAAGCTGCACGATGTCGAGCCGACCGAGGCGATCTTCTTCGAGGACCTCGCCCGCAATCTCGCCCCCGCCAAGGAGGCGGGTTTCACCACGGTTCTCGTGCATTCGGAAAAAGACTGGAGCCATGAGCCGATCGAGGCGCGTCCTGCAAGCCTTGCGGACGTTCTGGGGGATGACGGGCTGGGTCACATCGACTATGTGACGGGCGACCTCGCTGCTTTCCTTGAAGCGGCGCTGGAAACACTCAAGCCTGCCTGTCCTCCGGAGACCCAGACATGACACACGCCCTTGCCGACGTAATCGACCGCGCCTGGGAAGGCCGCGACGCACTCTCGACCGACACGCGGGGCGAAGTGCGCGAAGTCGTCGACGCCGCGCTCGACCTGCTCGACCGGGGCGAGGCGCGCGTTGCCAGCAAGGAAGCCGATGGCAGCTGGACCGTGCACCAGTGGCTGAAGAAGGCCGTGCTCCTGTCCTTTCGCCTGAACGCCAATGGCATGATTGCCGGCGTGCCGGGCGGCGGCAACTGGTGGGACAAGGTGCCGTCGAAGTTCGAAGGCTGGGGCGAGACGGAATTCCGCGAGGCCGGTTTCCGCGCCGTGCCGCCTGCCGCCGTGCGCCGGGGCGCCTTCATCGCGAAAAATGCGGTGCTGATGCCGTCTTATGTGAATATCGGCGCCTATGTCGGCGAAGGCACGATGATCGACACCTGGGCCTCCGTCGGCTCGTGCGCGCAGGTCGGCGCCAACTGCCACATCTCCGCCGGCACCGGCATTGGCGGTGTTCTGGAGCCGCTGCAGGCCAACCCGACCATCATTGAGGATAATTGCTTCATCGGCGCACGCTCCGAAGTGGTTGAAGGCGTTGTCGTGGGCGAAGGCTCGGTGATCGCCATGGGCGTGTTCATCACCCAGTCGACCAAGATCGTCGACCGCAAGACGGGCGCGATCACCTATGGCCACGTGCCGCCCTATTCCGTCGTCGTGCCGGGCACGCTGCCCGACAAGAATGGCGGGCCCAGCCTTGCCTGCGCGGTGATCGTGAAAACGGTGGATGCCCAGACGCGGTCGAAGACCGGCGTCAACGAGCTGCTGCGCGACTAGGCGAGCGTTCCGAGAACGCGGCTTTCGGGCGGCGTCAGCAAAGCCCGCAGGGCTTTTTTCAGCTGCCGGGGCAGGGTCGGCTTGCGGCAGATCGGGGCTGAGGCATAGCGGGCCCGCAGCACGTCTTCGGCCGAATGCCCGGTATTGAACAGGAACGGGATACCCCGGGCCGCGAGAATGTCTGCGACCGGGAAGACCAGCTGCCCGGCGACATCGACGTCGAGGATCGCGGCGTCGGCTTCGATGGTTTCGGCCATCTTTATGGCGGTCTGGATATTGTGCGCGGACGCGATCGCCCTGCCGCCCATCTCGACGACCATGTCTTCGAGATCCATGGCGATCAGGATTTCATCTTCAACGATAAGTATTTGCGGCGCTTGGGTCATGTGTCTGAAATGAACGGGCACGCGTTTCGTTCCAATATTCTAGCAGGCAATTTCGAAGCCGGACGAGGCGGCGCCCGAACGACGAAACTGCCCGCTGTCTGACGTTCAGTCAAATACGACAACCTGCCGGGCGACCGACCCCTTGTTGTCCTTCAGATTCTGCAGCGCGCCGGTCAGGCCGTCGAGGGCGATCCGGTCAGACACGAGGTCGTCGAGATGCAGGCGACCCTGTTGGTAAAGCGTGACCAGACGCGGGAAATCGATCCGGAACCGGTTGGAGCCCATGACGGCGCCCTGCAGGCGCTTTTCAGTGACCAGCAGTTCGATGCCGGGAATTTCGATATTCACGCCGGGCGGGATCATGCCGATCACGGTCATCACGCCGCGCGGACGCATCATCATGTAGCCCTGTTCGGCGGTCTGTTTCAGGCCGACGCATTCGAACGCATAGTGCACGCCACCATTTGTCAGGTCCTTGACCTGGGCGACCGGGTCGCCGTTCTTCGGATTGACGAAGTCGGTGGCGCCGAATTTTTTCGCCATGGCGAGTTTCTCGTCCGACAGGTCGACGGCGATGATGCGCGACGCGCCAGCGATCGCTGCGCCGTTGATGGCCGACAGTCCAACCCCGCCACAGCCGAGAATGGCCACGGTCGAGCCCGGCTCGACCTTGGCGGCATGGAAGACCGATCCGACGCCGGTAATCACGCCGCAGCCGATCAGGCAGGCGCGGTCCATCGGCATCTCCTTGTCGATTACGCAGAGCGTATTCTCGTGCACGAGAATCTGTTCGGCAAAGGAGGACAGGTTCAGGAACTGCGCGACCTTTTCCTTGCCGATCGACAGGCGCGGCGCTTCGGTGGGCGCGCGTTTGAACTGTTCGCCGTTTACCGTGTGGCAGACCGACATGTGGCCGGTCAGGCAGAATTCGCAGGTGCCGCAGAAGGGCGACAGGATGGAGACAACATGGTCGCCGGGCTTCACGGCGCTGACCATGGAGCCGACCTGTTCGACGATGCCCGCGCTTTCATGGCCGAGGATGACCGGCACCTCGGTCGGGAAGGCGCCATCCCAGAAGTGCACGTCGGAATGGCAGACACCCACCGCTTTCAGGCGCACGAGCACTTCGCGCGGGCCGGGCTTCGATATCGTGACCTCTTCGATCGAGAGCGGCGCATTGGGCGCGCGCATGACGGCAGCTTTCATGGGTGTTCCTCCGGGTTGGCCGCGCGCTCGTTCGCTGGCGCTGCGGTCTCGACTCTCATCATTGCGCAGAGACCGGGCCTTGAACAGCCCGGCCCCTACGTAAGCCCGGTCAGTAGGGCGTGCCGTCTTCGTGGCGATAGATATTGTCGGGCCCGACTTTCATGTCGATGCCGGGATAGGCGCAGCCATCCTGGGAATCGCGGCTGCTGGCGACGAGGAAGACAAGCGGCTCGGTGCCCTCATTGCGCAGGTGGTGCGCTTCGCCGTCGGCCGGGAAGGCGGCCATCTCGCCGGGACTCAGCGTGTACTCGCCGCAATCGGTCACGACCCGGGCTGTGCCCGAGAGAACGATAACGAATTCGTCTTCATGCGTGTGGACATGCATCTGGCTGGACCAGACGCCCGGCGGGATCGTGCAGAGATTGACGCCGAGCGCGGTCAGGAAGCCGGCATCACCGACGCCCTGCCACCGGCGGTCCCTGACGGCAGCGGCATGGGGATCAGGATAGTTGGTGCCCGTCCGGACCGGCACCTTGGCGAGATCGATTTTCGGCACGCGCGCCTACTCCGCTGCGACCAGACCGCTGGCGCGGCCCATGACATGGAAGATTTCGTTCTGCTCCATCACGCCCGAGACCAGTTCCGATCCGGGGCCGGTGGCGAAGATGGCGACGTCGTCGCCGCCATGGGTTTCCGAATACATCGGGACCAGCGAGGGCTGGCGGAAATCCTTGTCGGTCGTGTCGACGTCAGACAGGTCTTCGCGGGTACAGTCCGGCTCGCCGTCTTCCAGACGGCAGCCCGTCTGGCCGCTGGCATAGGACAGGGTCGTGTAAGGCTTGCCGTCCAGGCCTTTCAGTTCTCCGCCTTCAAGTCCGGTATCGACCTTGCCGAGGATCGGATTGCCTCGCTTGGGATAGCCTGAAATCGTCATCGTGTGGGAATGGTCGGCCGTAACGATGACCAGCGTGTCCTCGGCATTGGTCATGGCGAGGGCGGCTGCCACGGCCTGGTCCAGCATGTCGGTTTCCTCGAGCGCGCGCGCGGCATTCACGCCGTGATGCGCGTGGTCGATCCGGCCCGCTTCAACCATCAGGACATAGCCGTCCGGATCCTGCGACAGACGGGTGATTGCCGCCTCGGTCAGCTCGACCAGCGAGGGCTCGCCCGCCGTATCCGCCGCGCGGTCGAGTTCGTATTCCATGTGCGAGGCCTCGAACAGGCCCAGCACCCGTGCATCGGAGGCAAAGTCGATCGCATCGAAGCCGGCCCGGTCGGTCACATAGGCATGGGATGGCGACTTCGCGACCCATTCGGCAGCGAGGTCGCGGCCATCCTCGCGGTTGCCTGTGCGGCCTTCGTCTTCCGGGTCGGCCTCATCCACGGTCAGGAACGGTGCCCGGCCGCCTGCCATCGCCACTTCAAACCCGTCGCCTTCTGGCCATTCGATCAGCTGGCGGGCAATGTCCCTGCAATCACCGGCATCGCCGCCCTTCAGGTCGGCATCGTCTTCCCAGTCGCGGCTGGGCGTATGCGCATAGGCGGATGCGGGCGTCGCATGCGTGAGGCGGGCCGTCGAGACGAGACCCGTGGCGAGGCCTTCCCGCTCGGCCAGGCCGAAAAGCGAGTCGGCTTCCGTGCCCTGGGTGCTGGCGCAATTGCCGAAGCTGGCCGCCTTCAATACGCCCAGCGTGCGCGAATTGACCTTGGCGCCCGTGACCATGGCTGTGGCGGTCGATGCGGAATCGGATACTTGCGCGTCATTGCTGTAGGTTTTCGACAGCGCCATGTGGGGCAGCGACTCCATTGTCAGCCTGTAGGATTCTCCGTCGACGCCGCGTTTCTGGCCGGCATAGATGCGGGCGGCGGTTATGGTCGGGATGCTCATGCCGTCGCCGATGAAGAGGATGACGTTCTTCGCCGGTTTCACACCGCGCTGGTCGATGCGCGCCTGAACCGCTGCTGCGGCGGACGCATAGGACGCATCACCGGCCTGTTTTGGCAGGAGACCCGGACGCAGAGGCGCGGGCGGCGTCTCCACGCTGAGCGATTCTGGCACGACGGGCGTGACCGCCCCGGTCGTGGTGCAGGCGGTGGAAGCGAGGGCAAGGCCCGTCAGCAGGGCGGCGATGGATGTGCGCATGTCGTGGATTCCCGAGCGATTCATTTGCCGCCTTGATAGACGAGTTTTGTGGCAGTTTCGATGCAGTCGGCGAGAATTCAGTCGATGGGCACCGGTTTACCGCGCTGGGCGAGCCAGACGCCAGCGAGAATGGCGCCCGCGCCGCCGGCCTGGAGCGCCGTGAGGGGCTCGTCGAACAGGCTCCAGGAAATCGCTGCAGCGACAACCGGCTGCACGATCACCACCACGCCGGCAATCGCGGCGGGCGTGCGGCCGAGACCGGTAATGATCAGGCCTTGCCCCATAACCTGCACCAACAATGCGAGAAAGAGCGGTGCCCGGAATCCGTCGAGGTCTGCAGGCAGGAAGGCTTCGCCGGAAACGGCAACAATGAGACCTGCGATACAAATCTCAACCAGGGTCAGCCAAAAGATGGTCTCGAGGCCGCCAAGCGTGCGGCGGGCAAGTTTCGAGCAGAGCATATAGCCTGACACGAGCAGGGCGGCTGCCAGCGCCAGCAGGTCGCCGCGAATATCGCCCTTGCCGCCGACTTCGCCGCCGAGCGATAGCGCGGCAGCGCCGAGTACGGCCAGCACGATGGCCACGAACCATTTGTTTGTCGGACGCTCCTTCAGGAACAGCCAGGCCATGAAGCCGACCGAGATGTTGCCGAGATTCACGATGAACGTGGCGTTCGACACGGTCGTCAGGGTGAGGCCCCAGTGCCAGAGGGCCATGTCGAGCGCGAAGAACGTGCCCGCCATCAGGACGAACCGATTGGGCGGGCGCGGTGCGCGCCGTTCGACCAGGACAACGAGCGCCAGCAGGACGGGAGCCGCGAACAGGTAGCGCCAGAATGCAATCGCCTGTGGTCCGAGATCGTCCAGCCCCAGCCGCAACCCGATCGGCGCGAAGCCGATACATACGCCGCCGCCAAATACCATCAACGGCCCGGCCCAGTCATGCACGATGGGCGTGACCGGGGGGGCGACAAGGGGGGCGGGGGATTCCAGGGACGACGTCATGCGGCGGTCGTCATGGCGCGAATATCGCCCGGTGTCATCCCCTCTTCTTTGTAGGCGCGGAGCCCCTTGTCGCCGGCCCGTTTCGACAGCTTTTCCCCGTCCGGCCCGAGCAGGAGCGGGTGGAACCGGTAGAGCGGGGCGGGCCAGTCCATCAGGGCCTGCAGCAGGACATGCACGCTGGTCATGTCGCGGATATCCTCGCCGCGAATGACATGGGTCACGCCTTGCAGGGCGTCGTCGTGGCAGCAAGCCAAGTGATAGCTCGCCGGCGTGTCCTTGCGGGCGAGCACGACATCGCCGAAGGCGGCGGGGTTTGCGGGCACGGACCGGGTGCCTTGCGGGGTCTCCTCGATGAAGGCCAGGGCCTTGTACCTGGCCCCGAGCGCATCGCGGGCCGCGCACAGCGACAGGCGCCAGGCGAAGGCATGGCCGCGCGCGAGACGCTCAGATTCCGCGTCGGGCGGGACCGGCTTGCCGACATAGGGCGCCTCATCGGGATCGGCGCCCGCCGGCAGGGCGGCGGCGATCTCCCGCCGGGTCTTGAAACAGCGATAGATCAGGCCGCGCGCCTGCAGGTTTTCAAGGACGCGGGCATAGTCGTCGAAATGCTCCGACTGCCGGCGCACAGGGCCGGACCAGTCGAGGCCGAGCCATGTGAGGTCTGACAGGATCGAGGCTTCGTATTCCGGGCGGCAGCGCGTCTGGTCGATATCCTCGATACGCAACAGGACCTTGCCGCCTGCCGCCCGTGCGGCATCCCAGACGTGAAAGGCAGACGCGGCGTGCCCGAGATGCAGGTGGCCGGTCGGTGACGGCGCGAACCGGGTGACAAAACCTGTCATGTCGCCTGCCCTCCCCTGCCAGCCGGATGGCCGATGCTAGCGCGGGATCACCCGTAATAACAGTCATTCCCTGTTGCCAGCGATCTTCAAGGCTCGTATCGCCAAGGCGCAAGAGAGGTCAATTGCCATGCTGGAAACAGGCTGGTTCACGACGGCAGAAGACTGGGTCGAAACGCATGTGCTCAGCGCCCATGAATTCGCGACTTTCGGGTTCGCGATGGCGGTGCTCCTGTGCATCGGACTCCTGTTGCTTCTCCTGTCCGGCGTCCGCGCACTGATGACACGCCTGCGCAATGCCACCGGCACACGCGCATTCCGGCGCAGCAAGGAGCCAGGTTACCGCATCCTGCTTGCCCGCCCGACCGGACCGGGTTCCGGCCGCACCGGCAAATGGTTGATGTCGGCGCTGGGTGACCACCTCGCGGAATTCAATTTTGGCGCCCCTTTCCGTATCGCGGCCACCGGCCGGATTTCCGGCAACACTGACCAGAAAACCCTGGCGCAGGCGCGTCGCCGCCTCGCAGCCGCCGATGCCGACATGCTGGTCTGGGCCAGCCGCATCGGCAAGGGCGACAATGGCCTCGTCGTGCAGGGCCTGTCGCGCGGCGGCGGCCTCCGGCCCGACGAAGCGCGCGCCTTCAGCATCGGCCTGCCCGGACGGTCGTCTGCGCTTGCGGGGCAGGTGCCGCAGGTGGCGGCCTATCTTCTCGCCAAGAAGCTGCAGCCGGCGCTGGCCAATCCGCAGGCCTTCCGGCCGGAAAAGATGAAACTGCTCGCCGAGGCGCTCGACCGGATGCTGGCCGACAGCGAGACCGTGTCCCAGGTCGTGCGCAGCGAACTCGAAGCCGATTTCTGCGCCTCGGGCGTGCATGTCGCGGAATCAACCGGCGACCTTGGCACGCTGGACCGGGTGATCGCGTTGCGCCGCTCGCACCTGGATGCGGTGACCAATACGTCCGAGCCGATGCTTGTCTCGCAGGCACGCATGGACCTTGGCCGGGCCTTGCTGGCGCGCGCCGAAAAGCAGTTCGACCAGAAGATCGTGCAGGAAGCCATCTCGCACCTGTCGCAGGTCGTCGAGGCCCTGCGCGGCGATCCGTCGATCCAGAAGGCGCAGACGGCGTCCGACGCCATGTTCAAGGCGCAGACCATGATCGAGACCCGCAAGCGGTTCTCGATGAATTTCGGGTCCTAGTCACTCAGACGTTCAGTCCAGCCGGGCAGGACACGCCCGTACCGCCAATGCTGCAATAGCCTGCCGGGTTCTTGGCGAGGTATTGCTGGTGATAGTCCTCGGCATAATAGAACGGTCCGAGGGGCGCGATTTCGGTCGTGATCGCGGCGCTGTGCCCGGCCCTGGCGAGGGCACCCTGATAGGCCGCCGCCATGTCGCGGGCGGTCTGGGCCTGCGCGTCGGACGTCGTGTAGATCGCCGAGCGGTATTGCGAGCCGATATCGTTGCCCTGGCGCATGCCCTGTGTCGGGTCGTGGCTCTCGAGGAAGAGTTTCACGAGCTCGCCATAGCTGATTTTCGCCGGATCGAAGACGACGCGCACGACCTCTGTATGGCCGGTGCCGCCGCTGCAGACTTCTTCATAGGTCGGGTTCGGGGTCGGGCCGCCGGCATAGCCGGCCGCCGTCATCCAGACGCCGTCCTGCTGCCAGAACTTGCGCTCGGCGCCCCAGAAACAGCCAAGTCCGAACACGGCGGTCTCGAATCCGTCCGGCACCGGACCCTGGATCTCGCGGTGAAACACGAAATGCTCGCGTGCTGTCGGGATGGCGTTCGCGCGGCCCGGCAGGGCGCTGGCGGCATCGGGGATCGTGGCGGGTTTTTTCGAGAACAACATGTGGCGGTCTCCTTTGTCTGGGGCGAATATGGGGTCGTATCGCCTTAACGGCAATCACAGTCTTGCGAGCATGGAAGCGTTCCGCTAAGGGGCTTGGCTTCGCGCGAGCGATGGTGAGGTGGCCGAGTGGTCGAAGGCGCACGCCTGGAAAGTGTGTAGGCTAGCAATAGTCTCCAGGGTTCGAATCCCTGTCTCACCGCCAGCCCGGCCGAGCGAAAGCCAGGATGTCGCCTAGCGCAGCTGGCTGTCCTTGCTGCCACGCCGATTGATACCGGAATGGACAGTGCGTTCGTCGCGCCGGGACTGACACGTCACGCATGTGCGCACGCCCGGAACGGCTTCCCTGCGCCGGGCAGGAATGGGCTCCTCGCATTCGTCGCAATGGGTTGCGCTTTCGCCCACAGGCATCCGCGCCCGCGCGTTTTGCACGGCATCATTGATGCTGTCGTCAATCTGATCCTGAATGGCGCCGTCTCGCGCCCAGCCACTGGCCATGTCGCTCACCTCCCTGAATGCCTTGTCAGAGGGGACAGATGGTGGCCGAAACCATTGAGTCCAATGGTCCGGGCCCAGCTGGCCACCGCCAGGGTGCGTATATGCTGTCGCGAGAGAACGCCTGTGCGGGGGTCGTGGAAGGCGAATCCGGGTGACAATCCCGCCCGATATTTGCACTCTGCGGGACCAAACGGAATTCGGGGGACGTCATCTTGTCATTTTGGGATTTTGCGCAGCCGCGCCTCGCGCGCGTCGAGGGGCCTGTGCGCCGGTTTGGACCAACCCTCCTGTTCGTATTGGTGACGCTCGTCGCGTTGTCGGTGTTCCGGGGCCAGTTGCCGCGCTTCTATCCGCATTGGGTGCCCAATAGCGCGAAAATCTACCTGCCCCTGCTGGGCATGCTGGCCATCGCGATCGCCTTCTACCGGACGAAATATACCGCGTTCGTGCCGCTCCTCAGCGCGATCCTGCGCGCCTCGGCGGTCGGGCTGACCGTATTGCTGCTGATCGAGCGCCCAGACTATACGCTGGCCGACCCGGAGACGGCGACGCGCGCGGCCCAATATGTCGCGACCGGTTTCTACCTGGCCGTGGGCCTGTCCGTGCTCAGCTGGTTCCGGCCGGCCTTTATCCTGCCTGTCGTGATCTACCTGATGTCGACGCGCCTGCTGGTGGCCCAGATTTCCGGCGTGTGGATGTCGTACCTCGACACCCGCTACATGATGGACATGGCGTTCTACCTGATTGCCTTCGGCCTTGTCGTGGTCAAGGCGGGTCCGAGAATCCATCCATGGCTGGCGGCGCCCGAACGCCAGACCGAGATTGTCGGCGTCGTCTTCGGCCTGCACCTGGCAAACTATCTGTGGTCGGGTGTCGCGAAGCTGACGCTTGGCCCGACGCCCTGGTACTGGATGGTCGAGAATCCCACCATCAACCAGATCCCCTACACGCTCGAGAGCGGGATCCTGCCGATCGGTCACCTGCCCTGGCTCACGGACCTGGCCTATCAGGGCTTCCAGCTGTCCTATATTCCCATGAATGCGGCAATCGTCTTTGCCCAGCTCTTTGCCCTGATCTGCGTGTTGCGTGTCAGCTGGCTGAAGATCGCGTCCCTGATGTACGAAGCGCTGCATATCGGCATCTATATCCTTGGCGGCCTGTTCTTCTGGCCCTGGATCTGGAGCAATCTCACGGTGTGGTGGGCGGCGCGCACCGCCAAGGAGGGCCTCAGCTGGAATACCAAGCTGGCCTGTATCGCGACCATCCTGCTTGGTGCACCTGCGCTGCACATCAATCCCGCGCCGCCGCTGGCATGGTTTGATCTGGCCGACTCCCGGCAGGTCTATATCGAGGCCGTGACCAAGGACGGTCGTCATGTGAAGGTGCCGTCCGCCTTCTTCAGCAGCCATTCCTATTCCATGTCGCACGCCTATCTCGGCGCCCAGGCGATCGAGGGCCAGTACGACCACACGACGCTGGCCTCGAGCACGTCACTGGAACGACAGCAAAAGGACGGCCAGTGCGTTGCGCCGTCGACGCTCACGCGCGCGGAACCGGAAACCGCTGAAGCGCGTGAGGTGCGTGAGGCGCAGCTCAGCCGGTTCCTGATCGCCCACCACAAGAAAATGCTGGCCCGTGACCCCACGCAGGCGCGGCAGAGCTATTATTTCCGCTTCCATCACCATCCGAGCAATCCCTTCCTATATAAGGAGTTCAATGCGTTATCGCTCGAAGACGTTGTCGGTTACCAGCAGGTGATCGAGTCGGTCTGTCATTCGATGAATGGCGGGCATGTCGAGACGAAGGTGATCGCGCGAGATACGGAGTATGTGAGTGTTCTCTGATCCTGGAACCTTCATCATCTATGATGGCGACTGCCCGTTCTGCTCCGAATATGTGAAGCTGCTACGGCTGCGCGACGCAATTGGCCCCGTCAGCCTGGTCAATGCGCGCGAGGATCATCCGGCCGTACACTATGCCGTGTCGAAGGGCGTCGATTTCGACCAGGAAATGGCGCTGATCATGAAGGGCGAGATCCATTCCGGCGCCGATTGCATGAACCGGCTTGCCCTGATGAGCACCGGGGCGGGCCCGTTCAATGCCGTGATGGCGCGCGTGTTCGCGTCGCCGCGGGTCTCGCGCGCCCTCTATCCCGTCCTGCGTACAGGCCGCAACCTGACGCTGCGCCTGATGGGCCGCCGCCGCATCGCCGAGACGGCCAAACCGCAATAAGCACGCCGGAACGGCGCCGCAAAGAAAACGCCGGCCTCCTTGCGGAGACCGGCGCCTTCATCCGGACGTCAGGTTCGGTTTAGAACTTGTAGCCGACCGAGATGGTCGCCGCGCCCGTGTCAGTGTCTTCGAAGTTGTAATAGGTATAGTCGCCGCGAAGATTCCAGTTGTCGCTCAGGTCATAGCTGAGACCTGCACCAATGGCCGGGCCATCAGCCGAGTCCTCAATCACACCCAGCGTCGTGCCGCCGGGCGTCACGACTGTGGCATCGACGTCGATGAAGGCGTAACCGGCACGCGCCGAGATATCCAGACGCTCCGTGAGCGGCACCGTGGCGCGGCCATAAAGGCCAACCATGTAGTTCAGGCCGAGATCGCCGGAGCCGGCGATCACGTCATTCAGGTCCGTGTCGTTATTATCGTCGAGATTGAACTCGTCTTCATCGACATTGTAGTCGAACTCGCCGTCATCGATGCCGGTCGTGATGTCGGCTTCCATCGAGAACATCGGTGTGAACTGGTAACCCGCACGGGCCGTGATGGCATTCGTATCGACGCCGGAATCGGCACCTTCAGGCTCGATGTTGAGGTAGGTATAGCCGCCCTCGGCATAGAAGCCGGTGTCTTCATTGCCGTAAGTCTGGGCAGCAGCGGGTGCGGCCAGGCCAAGCGCAATAGCGATGGCGGACGAGGAAACGATCATAAGGTTTTTCATGGGAGGATCCTTGGTGTTGCTCATCCCGACATATTCGGGACATGCAGCGGTAACGGGTCCCTGACGCGCCTGTTCCGGCCTTCCTGTGCGCTGAAGCCTGTTGTGGCAAAAGCGGCACACTTTGTTGCCGCGCCTTAACTTTACTTGACGCCGCGGGCGCCATCCATCACGTCGCTTGCATGGTATATGTGAAGATCTGCGGCCTGACCGATCCGGACCTTGTGGGCTTTGCGGCCCGTGAAGGCGCAGACTGGATCGGATTCAACTTTGCCTCGGGCAGCCCCCGGCGGGTGACACCGGAAGCGGCGGCGAGCCTGTTGATGCAGGCCGGCAAGGCCGTGCCCGTGGCGCTCCTGGTCGATGCCAGCGATGCCGAAATCGACGCGGTGACGGCCGTGGGCTTTCCCATCCTGCAATTGCACGGCGCCGAGACGCCCGAACGGCTGGCCGAGATCAAGGCCCGCACGGGGCTGGAAGTCTGGAAGGCGCTGGGCGTGTCGACCCGTGTTCACCTTGACGATGCCCGTGCCTACACGGCGGCCGACCGATTGCTGATCGACGCCAGGCCGCCGGAAGGCGCCACCCGTACCGGCGGGCATGGCCAGACGTTCGACTGGGCGATCCTTGATGGCTGGCAGGCGCCGAAGCCCTGGATGCTGGCCGGCGGCTTGACGCCGGACAATGTCAGCACAGCTATTGCCGCGACAGGTGCGCCTGCCGTCGATGTCGCCTCTGGCGTCGAGCGGGTGCGGGGGCTAAAGGACAGGGAGCTGGTGCGGGCCTTCATCCGCGCCGCCAAAGAGGCATGAGTACCGCAATGGATCTTCGCAATACCTGGGACAAATGGCCGGACGCAAACGGCCGCTTCGGCGAATTCGGCGGGCGCTATGTCGCCGAGACGCTGATGCCGCTGATCCTGGAACTCGAAAAGGAATACCGGGCCGCCAAGCTGGACCCGGCCTTCAAGGCGCAGATGGACGACATGTGGGCCCATTATGTCGGCCGCCCGTCGCCGCTCTATTTCGCCGAGCGCCTGACCGGGCATTTCGGCGGCGCGAAAATCTATTTCAAGCGCGACGAGCTGAACCATACCGGCGCCCACAAGATCAATAATTGCCTCGGCCAGGTCCTGCTTGCCATGCGCATGGGCAAGACCCGTATCATCGCCGAGACCGGTGCCGGCCAGCACGGCGTCGCCACGGCGACGATCTGCGCCCGCTTCGGCCTGAAATGCGTGGTCTTCATGGGCGAGACCGATGTCGAGCGCCAGAAGCCGAACGTGTTCCGCATGAAACTGCTCGGCGCCGAGATCGTGCCGGTCTCATCCGGCACCGGCACGCTGAAAGATGCGATGAATGAGGCCCTGCGTGACTGGGTGACCAATGTCGACGACACGTTCTACTGCATCGGCACGGCGGCGGGCCCGCACCCCTATCCGGAAATGGTCCGCGACTTCCAGAGCATTATCGGCATCGAGGCCCGCGCGCAGATCCTGGAGCGCGAAGGCCGCCTGCCGGACGCCGTCATGGCCTGTATCGGCGGCGGGTCGAACGCGATCGGCCTGTTCCATCCCTTTATCGATGACGAGGGCGTGCGCCTGATCGGCGTCGAGGCGGCGGGCCACGGCATCGAGACCGGCGAGCATGCGGCGGCCCTTAATGGCGGGCGGCCCGGCATCCTGCACGGCAACCGCACCTACCTGCTGCAGACCGATGACGGCCAGATCCTCGATGCGCATTCGATCAGCGCCGGGCTCGACTATCCGGGCATCGGGCCGGAACACGCCTTCCTGCGCGACACGGGCCGGGCTGAGTATCTCTCCTGTACGGACGATGAGGCGCTGGCTGCGTTCCAGTTGTGTACCCAACTTGAGGGCATCATCCCGGCGCTGGAGCCCGCCCACGCCATCGCCCGCCTTGGCGACGTGCTCGAGACCATGGACAAGGACGGCCTCCTGATCATGAATCTCTGCGGCCGTGGCGACAAGGACGTGTTCAGCGTCGCCAAGGCGCTGGGCGTGGACATGTGAGCATGACAAACCTGATCCTCATCCGCATCACCTGCCCGTCGCGCCGCGTCGCCGAGGAAATTGCCGACGCCGCTGTCGAAAAGCGTTTCGCGGCCTGCGCCAATCTCGAAGGACCGGTCACTTCGACCTATCGCTGGAAAGGCGTTGTCGAACACGCTTTCGAATTCGTTCTCTGGATGAAGGCGCCGGAATCGCGCTGGAACCAGATCGAAACACTGGTCAACGCGCTCCATCCCTATGACGTGCCAGCCATCGTGGCCCTGCCCTGTGCCCATGCCTCTGCGTCCTACGCGGCCTGGGTCAACGACAATACGGATACATAATGCCCACATCCCGAATAACGGCGCGCTTTGACAAGGTTAAGGCCGAACACCGCGCGGCGCTGGTCGCCTACCTGATGGGCGGCGACCCGGACCTGGAAACGAGTTACCAGTGCATGTGCGCCCTGCGCGACAATGGCGCCGACATCATCGAACTCGGCGCGCCGTTTACAGACCCGATGGCAGATGGCCCGGCGATCCAGCGGGCCGGCCTCCGCTCGCTCGCCAACCATACCAAGCTGATTGATGTCCTCGGCCTCGCGGCCCGTTTCCGCGAGACCGACCAGGACACGCCGCTGATCCTGATGGGCTATGCCAATCCGGTCCATTCACTCGGTTATGCGGCCTTTGCCGAGGCCGCCCATGCGGCCGGAATCGACGGCACGATCCTTGTCGACCTGCCGCCGGAAGAAGATCAGGTGCTGCGCACCGAATATGCCAAGCATGATCTTTCCGTCATCCGCCTCGCCACGCCGACCACGCATGAGGCGCGCATGGCCAAGGTCGCCGAAGGCGCCTCTGGCTTCATCTATTTCGTGGCTGTAACCGGCGTGACAGGCGCCGGTTCGGCCGATCCGCAGGCGATTGCCGGGAATGTCGAAATGGTGCGGCGTGTATCAGGACTGCCTGTATGTGTTGGATTCGGGGTGAAAAATGGTGCACAGGCTGTAGAAATGGCTAAAATTGCTGATGGGGTTGTCGTTGGCTCCGCTTTCGTGGAGCATGCCCGGTCAGCCCACGAATCGGGCGATTATTCTGAAGCGCCGCGGGGAATGGGCGCACTTGCAGGGGAATTGAGTGCAGCCATGGCTGCAGTCGCCAAAGCGTAGGGACTGTCACAGTCTTAAGGAGTTGAGGCATGAACTGGATTACCAAGGTCACCCCGCCGGGCCTGAAAACCATGCTCGCTAAGAAAGACACGCCCGACGACCTGTGGGTCAAATGTCCTGCGTCAGGTGAACTCGTCTACAGGGCCGACCTGGAAGAAAGCTGGTGGGTCACGCCCGCCGGCGCGCACATGCGCATCAGCCCGCGCACGCGCTGCCGCCTCCTGTTCGATGACGAGCGCTGGGAGCCGCTGGCCCTGCCGGCTGTTCCGGCTGACCCGCTGAAGTTCAAGGACGACAAGCCCTATCCGGCCCGCATCAAGGCGGCCAAGGCCAAGATCGCCGCGCGCGAAAAGCGCGAGACCGAGAATGGCGGCGCCCCGCTGATCCAGGACGATTGCATGGTTGCCGCCTATGGCAAGATCGGCGGCGTGCCGACCGTGCTCCTGGTCCAGGATTTTGACTTCATGGGCGGCTCGCTCGGCATGGCGGCCGGCGAAGGCTTCGTCACCGCGGCCCAGATGGCGGTCGCCCGCAAGGCGGCTTTTGTCGTCTGCACGGCGTCCGGCGGCGCCCGCATGCAGGAA
The DNA here is from genome assembly GCA_963973995.1 of uncultured Alphaproteobacteria bacterium. Taxonomy (GTDB): domain Bacteria; phylum Pseudomonadota; class Alphaproteobacteria; order Caulobacterales; family Hyphomonadaceae; genus Hyphomonas. The sequence continues at coordinate 740,767 of CAXBCO010000001.1, read as the reverse complement.
GGCACGCTCAGCCTGATGCAGATGCCGCGCACCACGCTGGCTGTGAATGAACTGGCCGATGCCAAGCTGCCCTATATCGTCGTGCTGACCGATCCGACATCGGGCGGCGTCTCGGCCTCCTACGCCATGCTGGGCGACATCCACGTCGCCGAGCCGGGCGCGATGATCGCCTTTTCCGGTCCGCGCGTGATCGAGCAGACGATCCGGGAAAGCCTGCCCAAGGGCTTCCAGCGCTCGGAATTCCTGCGTGAAAAGGGCCAGGTCGATATCGTTGTCGACCGGCGCGAGCTGAAGGCGACGCTCGCGCGCGTCTTGACCCATCTCATGCCCAATTCCCGCCGGCGGGAGGATGCCCCCATTACACCGATCAGCCAGCCGAAAACCCACGCGCCCAAGCCGCCCGTGTCCAAGGGCAAGTCTGCTTGATTGGAGACAGTGCGGCCCTTGCTGCAGCGCTGAAGCGTTTCGAAGGGCTCTATCCAGAAACGATCGAACTGTCGCTCGGGCGGGTCGAGGCCGCGCTTGCGGCGCTCGGCCGTCCGCAAGACCGCCTGCCGCCCGTCATCCATGTCGCAGGCACCAATGGCAAGGGCTCGACCTCCGCCTTCATGCGCGCCATGGCCGAAGCGGCAGGCCTCAAGGTTCATGTCTTCACCTCGCCCCATCTCGTGCGCTTCAATGAGCGTATCCGGCTGGCCGGAGAGATCGTTGATGACGCACGCCTGATCGCCTGGCTCGACCGCACGTTCGAGGCCCTGACCGGCCTGCAGATCACGCATTTCGAGGCGACCACGGCGGCGGCCCTCCTCGCCTTCAGCGAAGTGCCGGCCGATCTCCTCATTCTCGAAGTCGGCCTCGGCGGCCGCTTTGACGCGACCAATGTAATCGAGGAACCGGCGCTGTGCGTGATCACGCCGGTCGACTTCGACCACAAGGCCTTTCTCGGCTCCGACATCCGCAAGATCGCGGGCGAGAAGGCGGGCATCATCCGCCCGCACCGCCCGGTCCTCACTGCCATCCAGCGCAAGGTCTGCGACGAGGTGATCGCCCGCGAGGCCGCCCGCCTCGACGCCCCGCTCTACCGCCTGAAGGCGCATTTCATCGATGCCATGCCGCAGGACATTTCCCTGATCGGCGAGCACCAGCGCGGCAATGCCGCCCTCGCAGCCATGGCAATGCAGCTGTTCGGAGAATCGACCCGGATCGACCAGGCAGCCATCTTCGAGGGCGCCCGCACGGCGATATGGCCCGCGCGCATGCAGCGGCTCGGCCCCGGCCCGGTTACCGCGCTCGCGCCGCATGCCGAAGTCTGGCTCGATGGCGGGCACAATCCGCACGCGGCCCGCGCGATCGCCTACCACCTCAAGCGCCTGCCGGGCAAAACCGTCCTCGTCACCGCCATGCTGGCCTCGAAGGACGCGACCGGTTTCTTCCTGCCCTTCCGCCACCTCAAGCCCGATGTCTTCACCCTGCCGAATGCGCCCGGCCATCGCGGCGCCGAGCCGCACGACCTGGCCGAGGCCGCCCGAACGGCCGGACTGGACGTCACCGTCTGCGACAGCCTTGATGCGGCCGTTACCGCGGCGGCGGCCACCGGCGCCGACCGCATCCTGATCTGCGGCTCGCTCTATCTCTCGGGCGACGTCCTCGCGCGCAATCTCGAGCCGCCGCAATAGCCGACTCCCGGAATCGCAGGAATCGGGTGGCTTGCGCCCTGGCGTCCGTGTGAACAAAATGGTTCGCTAAGGGACGGACACCCATGACACCGCAAAAAGACAAGGCTTTCGCTTTCAAGGCGCTGCATGACCGGCCCGGCATGTTCGTGCTGCCAAACCCGTGGGATGTCGGCTCGGCCCGCATCCTCGCGGGGCTCGGCTTCCAGGCGCTCGCCTCCACCAGCGCGGGCTTTGCTGCCAGCACGGGCGTCGCCGACTATCATATCACGCGCGACCTCAAGCTCGCCCATGTCCGCGCGCTTGCATCCGCCACGCCCCTGCCGCTGACCGCCGATCTCGAAAACGGTTTCGGCCATAGCCCGGACACCTGCGCCGAAACAATCCGCCTCGGCGCGGAAGCCGGCCTTGTCGGCGGCTCGATCGAGGATTTCACAGGCGATGCAGACAATCCGCAATACGAGATTGCGGCAGCCGCCGACCGGGTGCGCGCCGCCGTCGAAGCCGCCAATGCGCTGCCCTTTCCCTTCCTCGTCACCGCGCGGGCCGAGAATTTCTTCACCGGCGTGCCAGACCTGTCAGATGTGATCGCGCGCCTGCAGGCTTACCAGGAGGCAGGGGCCCATGTGCTCTATGCGCCGGGCCTGAAGACCTTGGACGATATCGGGACCGTGCTCGCCTCCGTCGACCGTCCGGTCAACGTCCTGATGGGTCCGCGCAGCGGCTTCGTGCCGATGGCAGAGCTTGAGGCGCTCGGCGTCAAGCGCGTCAGCATGGGCTCGGCCCTCGCCAACACCGCCTATGGCGCGCTGGTGCATGCGGGCGAGGAACTCATGGCCACAGGCACGCTCGGCTTCCTCAAGGGCGCCGCCACCGGCAAGGCGCTTGCGGACCTGATGGCGAAGGGTGCGGATAGCTAGTCCCGGAGCGCTCATCCTGAGCGAAGTCGAAGGACGGGCCGCAGGAGAACGCCGTTCGGGATGCCGCGTGTTCCTGCGCAGGTCCCCGTGGCTAAAAGGAAAACCGCGCCAAATTGACCCTCACGTCAACGTAAACCTTGCGTCTTTTGCGGCGGACGTTTAGTCACGCCGCAAATACGTCAAACCACCGAAACCATAAGGGAGCACCGCATGAAGGTCCTCGTGCCCGTCAAACGCGTGATCGATTATAACGTGAAGGTCCGCGTCAAGCCGGACAAATCCGGTGTCGATCTTGCCAACGTCAAGATGTCCATGAACCCGTTCGACGAGATTTCCGTCGAAGAGGCTGTCCGGATGAAAGAGGCCGGCACGGTCACCGAGATCGTGGTCGTCTCGGTCGGTCCCCAGCAGGCCCAGGAAACGCTGCGCACCTCGCTCGCCATGGGCGCGGATCGCGGCATCCTGATCAAGACTGACGCCACGGTCGAACCGCTGGCTGTCGCCAAGCTGCTCGCCAAGGTCGTCGCTGAAGAAAAGCCTGACCTGGTCATCCTCGGCAAGCAGGCCATTGATGACGATTCGAACCAGACCGGCCAGATGCTCGCCGCCCTGCTCGACTGGCCACAAGGCACGTTCGCCTACAAGCTCGAAAAAGACGGCGACAAGCTGAAAGTCACCCGCGAAGTCGATGGCGGCCTCCAGACCGTCTCGCTGACGCTGCCGGCCGTTGTCACCGTCGACCTGCGCCTCAACGAGCCGCGTTATGCGTCGCTGCCGAACATCATGAAGGCGAAGAAAAAAGAGATCGCCGAGAAGTCGCCTGAAGACTATGGCGTCGACATCTCGCCGCGCCTCACCGTCGTTTCCGTCACCGAACCGGCCGTGCGCCAGGCCGGTGAGAAGGTGGAAGACGTTGCGACGCTGGTTTCCAAACTCAAGACCGCAGGAGCTGTGTAATGGCCGTTCTCGTAATTGCTGAACATCATCATGGCGGCCTGTCGGACGCGACCCACAAGGTCGTCACGGCGGCGTCGAAATTCGGCGGCGACGTCGATATCCTCGTGGCCGGTGAGAACGCCGGTGCCGTCGCGCCTGAAGCCGCCAAGGTGTCCGGCGTGCGCAAGGTGCTGAAGGCCGAAGGCGAGACCCTGCGCAAGCAGACTGCCGAAGCCATGGAAGCCCTGGTCGTGCCGCTGATGGCCAACTATGACGCCGTCTTCATTGCGGCCTCGACCACCGGCAAGAACATCGCGCCGCGTATCGCCGCCAAGCTCGACGTGATGCAGCTGTCGGAAATCATCGAAGTCGTCGACCAGGACACGTTCGTACGCCCGATCTATGCCGGCAATGCGATCATGACGGTCAAGTCGTCCGACGCCAAGAAAGTCATCACCGTGCGCGGTACGGCCTTCCCGGCGGCCGGCAATGACGGTTCGGCAACGATCGAGGACGCTGCGGCGCCGTCCGGCCCGTTCAAGTCGGAATTCGTCTCGGAAGAAATGGTGAAGTCGGATCGTCCCGAACTTACCGGCGCCAAGCGCGTCGTCTCCGGTGGCCGTGCCCTCGGCTCGTCGGAAGAGTTCAACCGCCTGATCGTGCCGCTGGCCGACAAGCTCGGTGCTGCTGTCGGCGCCTCGCGCGCCGCTGTCGATGCCGGTTACGCGCCCAACGATTACCAGGTCGGCCAGACCGGCAAGATCGTTGCGCCGGAACTCTACATCGCCATCGGTATTTCCGGCGCGATCCAGCACCTTGCCGGCATGAAGGATTCCAAGATCATTGTTGCCATCAACAAGGACGAGGAAGCCCCGATCTTCCAGGTGTCCGACTACGGTCTCGTCGCAGACCTCTTCGTCGCCGTCCCGGAACTGACAGACGCCCTCTAGGCGCCTGATCTCTACTGCATTCTGAAAAGCCCGGCCCCTGCGCCGGGCTTTTTGCATCTGTGCCCTGCGTGTCACACGCGCCGTCCATCGCGGTCCGGCCTGCAGATTGAAGCTTGCGCTTTGACGCACTGCACAAAAAGGATATGAGCGTGGTGTAACAATACTTGCACGTTCAGGACGAAACACAGATGGCAGAGCTGAAAACGGTAGGCATCATTGGCGCAGGCCAGATGGGCAATGGCATCGCGCATGTCGCAGCGCTCGCCGGCTATGACGTGATCATGACCGATATTTCCGACGAGGCGCTCGCCAGGGGCATGACCACGATCGAAGGCAACATGCATCGCCAGGTCCAGCGCAACATGATCACCGATGCGGCGATGAAGACAGGCCTCAAGCGGATCAAGACCTCGGCCTCGATCAAGGCGCATGAGGCCGCCGACATCGTCATCGAAGCGGCCACCGAGAAGCGCGAGATCAAGGAACAGATCTTCCGTTCGATCTGCGAAATCGTCCCGGCCCACACTTATCTTGCCACCAATACGTCCTCCATCTCGGTTACGCGCCTCGCTTCGGTTACCGACCGGCCCGACAAGTTCATCGGGATGCACTTCATGAACCCGGTGCCGCTGATGAAGCTGGTGGAAGTGATCCGGGGCCTCGCCACAAACCAGGACACGTACGAAACCGCCATCACCTTCGCCGGCCGTCTCGACAAGACCACGACCAATGCCGAGGATTACCCGGCCTTCATCGTCAACCGCATTCTCGTCCCGATGATCAATGAGGCCGTCTATACGCTGTATGAAGGCGTCGGCACGGTGGAATCCATCGACACGGCCATGCGTCTCGGCGCCAACCATCCGATGGGCCCGCTGACGCTGGCCGACTTTATCGGTCTCGATACCTGCCTCTCGATCATGCAGGTCCTGCATGACGGCCTCGCCGACACCAAGTACCGGCCGTGCCCGCTGCTGGTGAAATATGTCGAGGCGGGCTGGATCGGCAAGAAGGTCGGCAAGGGCTTCTACGACTATTCCGGCGAACACCCCGTCCCGACGCGCTAGGCCGGTCCCAAGGCGGCTTCTTATGCAAGCCCGTTCACCTCGACGCGCCTGCGTCGTCCTGCCATCCGGCGGATGACGTTAAGCGTATTGCAGGGCCTGCGCCGTCCTGCCATTAACCCTACATAAAATATACGAAGGTAAATGTGAAATAAGCCGGTGGCTGGGACTTGGGGACGAATGATACGATGCGAACCACACCTGTGAGTGAGGAGGGCAAGCCGGTAAATTCCGGCGTCACTCCCGATGCGGCAGGCGTCTACCAGACGGCTGGCAAGGTTTTTGACCTGATCGACCGGCACGGCACGCCGCCCAGCCCGCAAACATATGCGCTCTGGTATGCCTATGTGTCCGGGAACGATCCGCTGCTCGTGGCGCGTGTCGACGAACTGATCGCCGCCAAGGGCGAACTCAGCCCCTACGATATTGAGTCGATCCACTGGGAACTCGTGGCAACCGGCGCAGGCGATGCCGCCACGATGCATATCGGCGATGCCATCGAACGCGAGATCGAGAGTGTTCTCGGAATCATACGCCAGGGCGCCGCGAGCAATGACGTCTATCACGCATCCCTCAGCGCTGTCGGCAGCCAATTACCCGATTCCCCATCGATCGAAGACCTGGCGGGCCTCATCTCCAGACTCGTCGAGGACAATCGACGCATGGCGGAAACCACGCAGGAGCTGAGCCAGGGCCTGAGCGAATCCCAGACGCAGCTCGAGGCGCTGAACCAGGAGTTGGCCGAGGCCCAGAGCCAAAGCCTGAAAGATCCACTGACGGCGATTCCGAATCGCCGGGCCTTTGCCAAGCGCCTCGACGAGAACATCGCCGGTGCAGCAAGTTCGGGAAAGACATTGTGTGTCGCGATGGCCGATATCGACCATTTCAAGAAGGTGAACGATGATTACGGGCACCTGGCCGGCGACGCGTTCCTGAAGATGTTCTCGACCCTCATTACACGCAACATCAAGGGTCAGGACATGGTCGCGCGGATCGGCGGCGAAGAGTTCGCAATCATTCTCCCGCAGACCGAAATCATCGCGGCCTACAATCTCTTCGTCAGGATCAAGTCAGTCCTGAAGGCGTCCGAACTGGTGCTTGATGACGGAACATGCATTTCGGGCGTCACGGCATCGTTCGGTGTGGCCTGCCATGAGCCGGGAATGAGCGCGAATGACTTGATCGATCAGGCCGACAAATTCCTCTACGAGGCCAAGAATGCCGGCCGGGACAAGGTCAAGGCGGCGGGACTTTAGCCCTGTGCTGCACCGGGGCCGTTGCCACAGATGGTTTTAACCTTCGCTTAACCCGCCCGGCCCAGATTCTCCTCTTCATCAGAGGAGGCTCTCATGGCGTTCAAGTTTACGACTCCGCCCTGGCTCGCAGCGGCGCTCATCCTGGCGTCCGGCGGCGGCATCGTGGCCCTTGCCGCGCAGGCTGCGACCGATGCGCCGGCGGCTGTCTACTGGTCTGACGGCGACAGCGGCCGCTTGCCGGACGGCACCAAGTTCCGCCTCCACGATGTCGATTCCCCGGAAACCGGCAGCATGAAGCAGCGCGGCGGCGCCAAGTGTGAATCCGAACGCATCCAGGGCTATGAAGCCAAGGAAGCCGCCGTCGAACTGACGCGCGGCAAGGCGGTCAAGGTCGCGCATGCCTACGGGCCGGACCGGTATGGCCGTCAGGTCGTCGATCTCGAAATTGACGGAATGGACGTGGCCCTCACGCTCATCGCCGCAGGCACGCACAAGGCCTGGGACTATGATGGCGGCGACCGCAAGCCCGACTGGTGTGCCCGGCAGGCCAGGGCGCCCGTCGCGTTCTGAGAGTCAGCCGGCAGACCAGCGCCGCAGGAGATTCGAGATCACCTTGTCCAACGCGAGATGTTCCGGGTCGTCCGCTGGCAGCTTCGCGGCCAGTGATGCGCGCAGGTTTTCCAGTTCGAACAGCGCCTCGCGCGCCTGCGGATCACGCACGGCGCTTTCGATCCAGCCGATACAGGCCAGCCGTTCGCCCCGCGTCACCGGCCTCACTTCGTGGATGTCGCCAGACGGGTAGAGCACCAGGTCGCCCGCCGCAGGCTTGGCTGCATGCAGGCCGCCCTGCGTCTCGACTACCAGTTCGCCGCCATCATAACTGTCCGGATCGCTGAGGAAGAGGGTGAAGGACATGTCCGTCCGCACCCGTTCCTCACCCGAACCGACCCGCGCATTGTCGACATGGCGCCCATAGAAACCACCGTCCGCGGTCCGGCTCAGCATCAGGCGCGAGAACAGGCGCGGCTGGGCGGCGCCGGACAGAACCGGATGGGTCGTGATCGCCTGCATCAGGAACGTGTGCAGGGCCTCACCGGGCGCGGATCTGAGGTCGGCCTGCAGGTTGCGTTTTACCGCCTTGGCGCGGCCTCCGGCCGTCCGTGTCCCGTCGACCCAGTTCAGGGTCCCGGCCTTTTTCCGTACGCGGGCCAGGTCGCGCGCATTCAGTACATCGGCAATCGTGAGGAACATGAACTGTAAAAATCCCGAGATCTTATTGAGAATGACTTGCAGGTTCTAGCGTATCGGGCGTAGGTTCAGGGCGCAATCGAAACTCCGGAGCTGCGACGATGACATACACCCCGAAACGCTGGATCGGCCTCGGCCTTGGCGCTGCCCTGCTCGGCTCGACGGCGCTTGTTGGCTGCGGAGGCCTGAACGATGGGCCGGTCAAGGCGGATCCGCCTGCGCCCAAGCTGGCTGACGCGCCGGCCTCCATGGCGGGCGAGGGCGGTGAAGGCGGCGGCGAAGGCGGCGCGATGGCCGGTCATGCGGACATGCAGGCCCTTCCTGTCGACAAGCGGATCGCCTTCATGTCGGGCCATGTTGCGGCAGGCCTTGCCCTCTATCGTGCGGGTGCCCCCGAACAGGCGGCGCGCCACCTGCTTCACCCTGTGTCGGAAACCCATGCCGCCGAACGCGCGGGCATTGATGCGCTCGGTTTCGACGCGGCAATCTTCGAGAATGTCTCGGCGGCGCTCGACGCCGGAAAATCTGCGGAAGAGATCGCGCCCCAGCTCGACGCGGCTCAAGCCAATATCAACCTGCTGCAGGAAAATGCGAACGCCGATCCGATCGGCCAGATCGCTTTCCTGATGGATACCTGTATCGACGAGTACAAGATCGGCGTCGTGAATGGCGTCATCGACAATGCCGGGGAATACCAAGACGCCTATGGCTTCTCGGTGGTCGCCCGCGACATTGCCAAACGCCTCGGCACGCCGGAATCAGAGCCTCTGGTCATGGAACTCGAACTGCTGGTGCGCATGTGGCCAGCCAATGGCCCGCTTGCCGACAGCACGCCCGCGCCGGTCAGCGAGATTGCCGCGCAGGTGTCCCGCGTGAAGCTCGAACTATCCGACCTTCGCTAGGATCGCATCGATAAAGCCCACGGCTTCTAGCGACGACCAGTCGGCGTCACCCGCCAGCCGGGCGATTTCCTTGCCGTCCGGCCCGTAAAGAATACTGGTGGGAAAGCCTGTGACCCCCGCACCATAGACGATCTCGTAGTTTTCCGGCGGCGCGATATGGAAGGAAATATTGGCTGCGCCAAGCTCGCCGAGCCGTTTGGCGGCATAGTCCTTGTCCTCGCTGCCGTCGACGCTGATCGCCACCACTTCGAACCGGTCGCCGCCGCGCGCTTTCTGCAGGGCGCCCAGTGATGGCATTTCGCGCTCGCACGGCGCACACCATGTCGCCCAGAAATTCACCAGCACGGTCTTGCCTTTCCAGGCGTCCAGCGTGATCGGTGTGCCGTCAATGGCGAACAGGTTGTCGGTCGGCTGCGGCTCGCCGGCGGTCGCGAAACTCAGCTTCGCCATGTCGCCTTTGGCATAGCGTTCGAGGGGATTGGACGGCACCTTTCCGCCCGCTGCGCTGATCAGCACATAGACAATTGCGACAAGGGCGACCAAGAAGAGGCCGATAAAAGCTAGGCGGGTCATCGGATACGGTCTCCTGCGTCGGATAAGGGATATGGCAATGAACCAGGGCAAAGGCCAGACAATGTGGGGAGGACGCTTTGCCGCGACTCCGTCCGAGATCATGGACGAGATCAATTGCTCGCTGGATGTCGACCGGCGCATGGCCGAGGAAGATATCGCCGGAAGCCGCGCCCATGCTGACATGCTGGCTGAAATGGGCATCATTTCCCAGACCGATAATGAGGCGATCCAGTCCGGACTCGACGGCGTGCTGGGCGAACTGCGCGATGGCAGTTTCCCCTATCGCCGCGAGCTGGAAGACATTCACATGAATGTCGAGGCGCGCCTGAAGGAACTGATCGGGGCGCCCGCCGGCCGCCTGCACACGGCCCGCTCGCGCAATGACCAGGTCGTTACCGATTTCCGGCTCTGGACCCGCAGCGCGCTAGACGGGGCAGGGGCGCTGCTCGCCGGCCTGCAGGGCGCGCTCGTCAGGCGCGCGGACGAGCATGCCGGAACCATCATGCCGGGTTTCACCCACCTCCAGACAGCCCAGCCGGTCACCCTCGGCCACCACCTGCTCGCCTATGTCGAAATGGCGTCGCGCGACCGTTCGCGCCTCGCCGATTGCGCCGTGCGGCTTAATGAAAGCCCGCTTGGCGCCGCTGCGCTGGCCGGCACCGGTTTCCCCATCGACCGCGACATGACGGCCGAGGCCCTAGGCTTTGCCCGGCCGATGGCCAATTCGCTCGATGCCGTCGCCTCGCGCGACTTTGCCCTCGAGGCGCTCGCCGATCTCTCGATTGCGGCAACGCATCTCTCGCGCCTTGCCGAGGAAATCGTGCTCTGGACCAGTCCGCAATTCGGCTTTGCAAGCCTGACGGACGCCTGGTCGACCGGCAGTTCGATCATGCCGCAGAAGCGCAATCCCGATGCCGCCGAACTGGTGCGCGCCAAGGCGGCGCTGATCACCGCGAATTTCAGCGCCCTGCAGGGCGCCATCAAGGCCCTGCCGCTCGCCTATGCCAAGGACCTGCAGGACGACAAGCGCCTCACGTTCGAGGCCTTCGACACGTTCAATCTCTGTGTCCGCGCCATGACCGGCATGATCGAGACGATCCGGTTCAAGCCGGACGCCATGCGTGCGGCTGCCGCGAAGGGCTTTTCCACGGCCACCGACCTGGCCGACTGGCTCGTACGCGAACTCGGCCTGCCGTTCCGCGAAGCCCACCACATCACGGGTGCGCTGGTGGCGGAAGCCGAGGCGAAATCCTGCGATCTCGCCGATCTTGCCCTGGTCGACCTGCAGGGCGTGCATGCAGGTATTACGCAGGCGGTCTATGATGTGCTGACGGTCGAGGCGTCTGCCTCATCCCGGACATCTTATGGGGCCACAAGCCCTGTTCGCGTCGCCGAACAGGTGGCACAGTGGAAACAGAGACTGCGACTGGAGTAACACGATGAAACGTCCCCTTTTGCTCGCTGCGGCGCTGCTTGCCGCTGGCACCCTTTCAGCCTGTGGCCTGACCGGCGACCTGAAGCGCCCGGGGCCCCTGTGGGGCGACCCGAACGCGGCAATCGATCCGGCGGACTTGCCGGACGAAGCCAAATCCGACCTGCCGCCACTGCCTGAGCGCGAATCGACCGGAACCCAGGAAGCCGACGACGAATTGCTCGGCGGCGCCGACGGGAACTGATCATGTCACGGTCGTTCACGCGTTCATGCCGGATCGCGGCTGGCAGTCTCGCAGGCGCACTCCTGCTTGCCGCCTGCCAGTCGGGTCCCTACAGGGTCACCCGGCCCGCCTCGCCACTCGTGCCGCTCGCCGTGCCGGTGGTGCCGGAGAATCCGGACGGCGAGCGTATCAATCAATGGGGTGGCATCGTGCCGGATACCCTGCCCACCGTTCCCGTCGATGATGGCGGGCTCGGCGAAGTGGAATAGTACGAACCCTCATGCATCATTTTACCTACCAGGGCGGAAGCCTCCATTGCGAAGGCGTCGACCTCGCGGCGATCGCGGACACGGTCGGCACGCCCTGCTATGTCTATTCCTCGGCCACGTTCACGCGCCACGCCCGTGTCATCGCCGAGGCCTTCGAGGGCCAGGACTGCCTGATCGCCTATTCGGTCAAGGCCAATGGCAATCTCGCGGTCCTGTCGACCCTGGCGCAGGAAGGCTGCGGCGCCGACGTCGTCAGCGGCGGTGAATTGCAGCGCGCCCTGAAGGCGGGCATCCCGGCCAGCCGGATCGTGTTTTCGGGTGTCGGCAAGACGGCGCCGGAAATGGACCTCGCCCTCGCCAAGGGCATCCACCAGTTCAATGTCGAAAGCGCCGGCGAGCTTCGCCTCCTCTCTGCCGTCGCCAGCGCGCTCGGCAAGACCGCGCCGATTGCCCTGCGCGTGAACCCGGACGTCGCCGCCGGCGGCCACCCGAATATCTCGACCGGCAAGAAGGGCGACAAGTTCGGCATCCCGTGGAGCGAGGCGGAAGCTCTCTATGCCGAGGCCGCGACCCTGCCGGGCATCGCCGTGGTCGGCGTCGACGTGCACATAGGCAGCCAGATCGGCGACCTCGTGCCGATGCGCGCCGCCTTCGAGAAGATTGTCGGCCTCGCCCAGCGCCTGCGCGCGTCCGGCCACACGATCAGCCGCATCGATGTCGGCGGCGGTCTCGGCATCCCCTACAAGGAGGGAGACGCGCCCGCCCCGCCCTCGGCCTATGCCCGCATGATCGCCGAAGTCATGGACGGCCTCGGCGTGCAGGTCATCCTCGAGCCCGGCCGGGTGATCGCCGGCAATGCGGGCGTCCTGCTGACCACGGCACTCTACGAAAAGCCGGCGCCCGACCGCACCTTCCTGATCCTCGATGCCGGCATGAACGACCTGATGCGGCCCGCGCTCTATGATGCCCACCACGACATCCTGCCGCTGGCCGAACCGGCCCCCGATGCGGCTCAGGCCACCTATGACGTGGTCGGCCCGATCTGCGAGTCGACTGACAAATTCGCTGTCGGGCGGACATTGCCGGCCGTCGCGCCCGGCGACCGGCTCGCCTTCATGTCAGCCGGGGCCTATGGCGCGGTCCTGTCTTCGGCTTACAATGCCAGGCCGCTCGTGCCGGAAGTGCTGGTGCATGGCGAGACATTCGACATCGTTCGGAGGCGTCCGACCTTCGATGAAATGGTAGAGTTGGAGCAGGTACCCGATTGGCTGACCCGGACGGCATGAAGGCGATCAACGCCAAGGTTTCCGCGACATGGCGGAAACTGACGCTGTTTGCGCTTGGCCGCGCGTTCTGGCCGCTATTTGTCTTTGTCAGCCTGTTCTTCGCCATGGCGCTCGCCGGCGTGTTCGACCGGCTCCAGCCGGCCATCGGCGCCGTCATGACGCTGGTCTTCTTCCTCGGCGGCGCGCTCCTGCTCATCCGGGGACTGCGGCGCTACCAGCCGGTCAGCCGAACCGTTGCGAGCGACGCGCTCGACCGCCAGTCCGACCTGCGCCCGCTGACGTCCCTGACAGACCGCCCGGCCGACCCGTCCCGCGGCGCCCAGAGCCTGTGGCGTCACCATCGCGCCCGCCTCCTGGCCGAGCTGTCCAACCTGCGTCCGCCCTCGCTGCGGGCCGCGTGGAAGGCGCTCGACCCCTATCTCCTCCGCGTCATCCTGCCCGCCGCGCTGGCCGCCATCGCGATCATCGCCTGGAGCGATGCGCCGGGCCGCGTGATGCGCGCCTTCTCGCCGGACTATGGCGCGCTGATGGGCGCCGACGACATGGTGGTCGAAGCCTGGATCACGCCGCCCGAACATACGGGCCGCGCGCCGATCTTCCTGAAGCCCGGTCTCGACGGCGTGCGCGTGCCGAAGGGCTCCGAAGTCACCCTGCGCACGCAGGCCCACTCCGCCCCGCGCCTCGTCATGAAGGGGAACAAGACCCGTGCCCAATCCTTCCTCGCGACGCCGGACGGCGCCTATGAGGCCAAGGCGAAGGTGATGGAAGACACGCGCCTTTCTGTGCGCTGGTGGGGCGAACGCGCCGCGTGGCGCCTGCTGGCCTCGCCGGATGATCCGCCCACCGTCAAATTCGTGGCCGTCCCCTCCATCGGCACGCAGGACCGGATCGAATTCACCTGGGGCGCCACCGACGATTACGGCGTCACGAAACTGGAACTCGCCATCTCGCTGCGTGAGCCGAACCCTGCCGCGCCGGACGCCGAGGATCGCGTCCCCGTGCCGCTGCCCGGCGTATCGCCGACGCAAGGGTCCGATACGGTCCAGCTCGACCTCACCCGCCACCGCTGGGCCGGGCTGCCGGTCAATGTCCGGCTGATCGCCACAGACGGCGCCGGGCAGGAAGGCGCGAGCGAAACCGTCCCCTTCATCTTGCCCGAAAAACTCTTCCTCGAACCCATCGCCCGGGTGGCGCAGGAAGTGCGGGTCACCGTCCTGCGCGAGCCCGGCGCCTATGCCGCGCTGCCCAAAAATGAACAGGCCCTGCAGCAGGACGCCCTCAACACCAATGCCGCCAACCGTCTCGCCGCAGCCCCGCCGGGTGTCCAGAAGGCGGCCCTGATGCTCGACGCGATCACCCTGCATGGCGAACGATACCTGCCCAATATCGCCGCCTTCCTGACCTTCCGCACGGCGCAGGGCGTCCTGTCCGCCGCCAGCACCAAGGAAGAGGCCGACGCCATCGATCCGCTGCTCTGGGCGCTGGCGCTGAAATCGGAATATGGCAGCTCCGCCGATGCCCTGCGCCGCCTCGAAGCCGCCCGCCGCGCGCTCGAACAGGCGCTGCGCGACGGCGCGTCGGAAGACGAGATCAAGCGCCGCATGCAGGCTTTCCGCGACGCGGCGAACAATTACCTCGCCGCCAAGATGGCCGAAGCCATGGCCAATGGCGGAGAGGCGCCGGCATCCAACGAAGACGGGGAGGCCTCGGCCGGCGGGCCGAATCTCGGCGGGCAGGATTTCGAGGACATGCTGCAGGCCCTGCAGGACCTGACCGAGACGGGTGCCAGCGACCAGGCCCGCCAGCTGCTCTCCGACATTACAAACATGTTGCAGAACCTCGAATTCCAGAAGGGCGGCGGCGCAGGCAAGGGCATGCCGGGCATGCCCGGCGAGCAGGCCGAGAACGAAGACCTGCCGCCGGAAGAACAGGAACTTACCGACGCTATGAAGCGCCTGTCGGATATCCTGCGCGAACAGCGCCAGCTGAACGATGACACGCTGGCGCAGGAGCGCGGTGAGCGTCCCGGCGAACAACCGGGTGAGGGCAACGAACCCGGAGAGCAGGCAGGCACACAACCGGGCCAGCAACCGGGCCAGCAGCCGGGCGAGCCATCCGGCGGGGACGACCCGGCCGGCAACCAGCAGGCCGGCAATGGTTCGCAGGCAGGCGAGACGCCCGGCTCGGGCTCAGGTGAAACCGATTCCGCTGAAAATGGCGAAACCGGCTCCGGCCCCGGCCAGCGCCCCTCCGAACAGACGCTCGCCGAACGCCAGGCCCGCCTCGGCGAACTGGTCGAGAAACTGGCCCGCGAGAAGGGCCTCGGCCAGGGCGGCGAGTCCGGCGAGAACGCGCTCGAAGGCCGCATCGATCCGGATGCGCTCGAAGACATCCGCCGCGCCCAGCGCCGCGCCGAGGATGCGCTGGCACAGGGCAATGAACGCCGCGCCGCCCGCAACCAGGAACTCGCCACCCAGCTCCTGTCGGAACAGTCCGGCAGCCTCGCCAAGGCGCTCGACGACGTCCGCGCCGCCCGCACCGGCGAAGGCGACCCGGGCAATGCGACCGATCCGCTGGGCCGCAATGCCTCGGGCGGCGGCAATAATGGCGAGAACGTCAACATCCCCGATGCCGGTGAACGCCAGCGCGCCAAGGACATTCTCGACGAACTGCGCCGCCGCTACAATGACGCCGAAGACGAGGAAGAGCGCGAATACCTGCGACGCCTGCTCGAACGCTTCTGATCTTGCGCGCAGGCGCCAAGCCTGCCTTGATACTGGAAAAAATCAGGAGGAAGCGCCATGGCAGAGCGCTGGAACTATACAAAAGGCCTGAAAGACATCGGCAACGGCCTCTATGCCTGGCTCCAGCCGGATGGCGGCTGGGGCTGGTCGAATGCGGGCCTGATCACGGATGGCGGACAGTCGCTGCTGGTCGACACATTGTTCGACATGAAACTGACCGCCGACATGCTGAAAGCCATGGGCGACGCCACCGGCCTTGCGCCCGACGATATCGGCATCATCGTCAACACGCATGCCAATGGCGACCATACGCACGGCAATGGCTGCTGCCAGCGCGCCGAGATCATCGCGTCGGAGGCCAGCGCGCGCGAGATGGAGGACGTCAATCCCGCCCTGCTCGCCCAATTACTGAAAATGGCGCCGGGCATGGGCGCAGCCGGCGCTTATTATGCCGAGATTTTCGGCATGTTCGACTTTGCCGGGGTTAAGGAGCGTGCCCCGACACGCACCTTCTCCGGCCAGCTCGACCTCAAGGTCGGCGACAAGGCAGTGGAGCTGATCGAGGTCGGCCCGGCGCACACGGCGGGCGATGTGCTCGTGCATGTGCCGTCAGACCGCACGGTCTTCACCGGCGACATCCTGTTCATTGATGGCACGCCGCTGATGTGGGCCGGGCCCGTCGCCAACTGGATCCGCGCCTGCGACAGGATCTGCGACATGGATGTCGATGTCATCGTGCCCGGGCATGGTCCGATCACGGACAAGGCAGGCGTGCGCCGCGTCGCGGACTATTTGAACTATATCGATGCCGAGGCCCGCAAGCGGTTCGATGCCGGCATGGAAGTGCGCGAAGCCGCCCTCGACATCGCGTTGGGCGACTATGCCAACTGGGGCGACGCCGAACGTATCGCCGTCAATGTCGATTCTCTCTACCGGGAATATCGCGGCGATGGCGTCGTCACCCCCGTCCTCGGCCTCTTCGCCCTGATGGCTGACACGCGCGACGCTATGCGGAAGTGATGATCGCAAAACAATATTTTATTGCTTTAGCGTTGTGTCTGGCAGGGTGCGCTGTGGGAGGCAAAGGCCCCGATGTCTCAGCCAAGGCGTGTCGGAAAGCAATTTCTAGCGGTCCGTTTGCTCCACCATATAGGAAAGTGAATAGTTATCTATCTTACTCAGACGAGGCCCCCCCGGCTTATTATAAGCTGGGGCAGAGCCAGTACAGGGAACAATTGGTGGCGGGGTACTACGGCTTTGCCTTCAATGATGTGTATGCAGCAGATGAGGCTGAATTCATTGCCCGTTCGGTCGCTTCTCGTCGAGAACTTGACCTGGGTTCGAAAGCGAGGGTGCTGTACTCAAACGAATTGTGTGTCCTTGGCCAAATCAAGGGCCAGATTGAATACAGATATATTTCGGGAGACGTCGCGTCGCGGCCGAAGCTGGCGGGCGCATGCTATGGTAGCTTTATGCTATATTTCGCAGGCGTAGCGCCAACTTTGGCGGATTCTCTTCTGGTGTTCGTGCAACCCAAGCGCCAGCTTGTGGATGCGGGGGACTGGGATGTTGTGGTTCAGGTCTTTGACGAAAATCGGGTGGGTGCGGGACTTAACCGTGACGGGCCGCTTCTAGGTTGCTTGTTGAAGGCCAGAGAAGAAAACCTCATATCGGAATTGGGTGAGTAGCCTCCACGTTGAAACGAATGCAGAGCTACCGGTTCGCGCCCGGTACCCATTTGATGTCATCCTTGCCATCATTGTTCGCCACGCGGCCGATGACGAACAGCCAGTCCGACAGGCGGTTGGCATAGGCCAGCGCCTCGGCGCTCACCACTTCGTCTTCCATGCCGGAGAGTTCCGCGATCTGGCGCTCGGCCCGGCGGCAGAGGGTGCGGGCGACATGGAGTTGCGCTGCGAGCGGGCTGCCGCCCGGCAGGATGAAACTGTCCAGCGGGGCGATATTCACGTTCATCGCATCGATCTCGGTCTCAAGCCGTCTGACCTGCGACTCGACAATGCGCAGCGGCGTCCATTCCAGCTTGTCGCCGCGGTCGGGCGTCGCGAGGTCCGCGCCAAGATCGAACAGGTCGTTCTGCACCCGGCGCAGCGCCGCCAGCATGTCGCCCTCCGCATGCAGCGCCGCCACGCCCAGCGCGGCGTTCACCTCGTCCACGGTGCCATAGGCGGCAACGCGCGGGTGCCACTTGTCCAGCGGTTCGCCGGTCGACAGGCGGGTTTTGCCCTTGTCGCCGGTCTTGGTGTAAATCTTGTCGAGCTTGACCATCAGCGGCCTCCTAGAATCCGATCTTGAACGCCCCGGCCAGCGCGCCCAGCGCCACGAGGATCGCGATCACGATGGCCTGCACGAAGATGCGCAGGCGCATCAGCTTGTTGGAACGGCTGGCCTGGTTCTCGTCCGTCCGGGCGAGATTGGCGATACCGAGGCCGAGAACGATCACCAGGGCCGCGATACCGATATAGAAGGCGATAGACAGGAAGAGTTGCATATGTGGCGCCTTTCCGGCTGTGTCAGCGGTCTATATGGGCCCGTCTGCCCCGGACGGCCATGCGCAAAGGGTCGCGGCGGGGCGCCCGTATCAGTGTCCGTCCTCGATCCTTGCGGCGAGGGCTTCAATCCGCTCGGCGGCCTTCGACAGCACGTCGGCCACTTTTTTCTCCGTCTCGGCGACGCCGGGAACCGCCCTGCGCGCCGCATCCAGCTCGTCCAGCAGGGCCAGCGCCGCGATCAGCAGCAGGCGTTCCTCGCCAATGTCGCCCACCGCGCCGGCAATCTGGTCGACCCGCGCGTTCAGCTGCTCCGACAGTTTCTGGATCCGGGTCTCCTGCCCGGGCGCACAGGCGACCGAATAGGCCCGGCCGCGCAGGGAAATGTCTGCTTTCGCCATCTATTCCGGCTCTTCCTGGATGGGGGCGGCGTCCCTGCCGAGGGCCGCGCGAACCTCTTCGATGGCAGCGCCAAGGGCTTCGCTCGCCTCGTCGGCCAGGGCCTGCAATTCCTCCTCACGGGCGAGTGAGCCATCCAGCTCTTCCGCCATGCGGGCGCGGTCTTCAGCCAGTGCAGCCAGTTCCGCGCGCATCACTGCCGGGTCGCCGGTTCGCGACATGAGCGAGTCGAGCGCGCCCTCGAGGCGCGCGAGGGCCGCATCAAGGCGGCGGGCAGATGGGTCAAGGTCGGTCATATCATCAATGAACTAACGGTATTGCAGCCATCCGCCAAGCGGCTTGACGTTGTGGCAGGAGTCTGGCCTACGACGTTTGAAGGCTTTTGGAGATAGCAGAATGGCTGTGACGAACCGGGATATGGCGAATGCCATACGCGCCCTGTCGATGGATGCGGTAGAGGCGGCCAAGTCTGGCCATGTCGGATTGCCGCTTGGCATGGCGGATGCGGCCACGGTCCTGTTCCGCAAATTCCTCAAATATGACCCCACCGATCCGGCCTGGGCCGACCGCGACCGGTTCGTCCTGTCCGCCGGACACGGCTCGATGCTGGTCTATTCGCTGCTCCACCTTACCGGTTACAAATCGGTCAGCCGCGACGATATCCGCAATTTCCGCCAGCTGGGCGCCTCCACACCGGGCCACCCGGAGAATTTTCACACCGTCGGCGTCGAAACCACGACCGGCCCGCTCGGCCAGGGCATCGCCACCGCCGTCGGCATGGCGATCGCCGAACGCCACCTCAATGCCCGTTTCGGCGACGAGCTTGTCGACCACAAGACCTATGTCATCGCAGGCGATGGCTGCCTCATGGAAGGCATCAGCCAGGAAGCCATCACGCTCGCCGGGCACCTCAAACTGAACCGCCTGATCGTCCTGTTCGACGACAATGCCGTCACCATTGATGGCGGCATCGGCCTGACCGACAATACGGACCAGTGCGCCCGCTTCGAGGCCTCCGGCTGGGTCACCCGCAAGGTTGACGGCCATGACGAGAAAGACGTCACCGCCGCGCTGAAATGGGCCCAGACCCAGAAGAAGCCTGTCTTCCTCGCCGTGAAAACGATCATCGGCTACGGCGCGCCCAAGCTCGCCGGTACCGGCAAGGCGCATGGCGGCCCCTATGGCCCCGACGAGATTGCCGGCATCCGCGAGAATATCGGCTGGCCCCACGCGCCCTTCGAAGTGCCCGCCGCCATCGAGGACGCCTGGAGTAAGGCCGGCGCGCGCGGCAAGCCCGAGCGCGACGCCTGGAAAAAACGCCTTACCGCTTCCCCAAAAAAGGGCGAGTTCAACGCCGCCATTGCGGGCCGCCTGCCGAAGAATCTCGGCAAGGCGCTGATCAAGCACAAGAAGGCCGTCGTCGAAGGCGGCGAGACCAAGGCCACCCGCCAGTGGAGCGGGGCTGCGCTGGAAGTCATCACCGGCCTCGTCCCGGAAATGGTCGGCGGCTCGGCGGACCTCACCGGTTCGAACAATACCCAGACATCGCACACAACCGCCCTCACGCCGGCCACATGGGGCGGGCGCTATATCCACTACGGCGTGCGCGAGCATGCCATGGCCGCCGCGATGAACGGCATGTCGCTGCATGGCGGCATGATTCCCTATTCGGGCACCTTCCTCGTATTCGCCGATTACAGCCGCGCCGCCATCCGACTCGGCGCCCTGATGGGCACGCGCGTCATCCACGTGATGACCCATGATTCCATCGGCCTCGGCGAAGACGGCCCCACGCACCAGCCGGTCGAACAGGTCGCCAGCCTGCGCGCCATGCCGAACATGCGTGTCTTCCGCCCGGCCGACGGCGTCGAGACGGCCGAATGCTGGGAACTTGCCCTCGAGAATGACACAGGTCCCGCCACGATGGCCCTCACGCGCCAGGGCCTGAAGCCTGCCCGCACCACGCATGACGACGAAAACCTCTCGGCCAAAGGCGGCTACGTCCTGTCAGACTGCAAGGGCAAGGCCCAGGCGGTCATCATTGCCACCGGGTCGGAAGTCGAGATCGCCCTCGCCGCGCAGGCCCAGCTGGCGAAAGACGGCGTGAAGGTCCGCGTCGTCTCGATGCCCTGCATGGAACTGTTCGAAGCGCAGGACGCGAAATACCAGCAGGCCACCCTCGGCGGCGACGTGCCGCGCGTGGCCGTCGAAGCCGGTGTCCGCTTCGGCTGGGACCGCTGGATCGGCCATGATGGCGGCTTTGTCGGCATGAACAGCTTCGGCGCCAGCGCGCCCTACAAGGAACTCTACAAGCATTTCGGCATCACCGCCGAAGCGGTCGCAGAAGCTGTAAAAGCGCGGGTTTAGGCCTCATTCCGGGTGCCGGAACCGGTCCACGGCAATCGCCGCGCCGGGCCGCCGCTCGCCGTCAAGCAACCGCTCGGTCAGCCGCTGGTAGTGCAGGATGAAACCGGCAACCCAGTCGCGCCGGGCCGCGTCCAGCGTGCCGGGCGCGAGGCCCATCGTCGTTTCTTCCTGTTCGATCCGCCAGTCATGCACCGAAGCAAAGCCGGGCGCATCGAGATAGATAAACGCGTCGGCCATGTCCCAGAGGCGGGCATATGGCCCGGCCAGCTGCGCCTCCTGGTACGCCCGCCACGTGCCGTCCAGATCCTCCGCCTCCACCGCGTTGAGCGGCGGCGCCTCCGCCGCTGCCGGGTCCGCCGCCACGCCCAATAGCCAGCCTTCGAGGAAGATCACGCGCGGTGCGCCCGGCACCACGGTCCAGTCAGCCTGAGCCCGCCTGTCATCGGCCGCCTTGTCAAAGACCGGCACGCGAATGCGCTCATCCGGCCCGGCCGCCATCAGGCGCGTCAGCGTCTCCATCAGCAATGCCACATCATGCGTGCCCGGCGGCCCGCGCGTCGCGAACAGCGGGTGCACGTTGCGGGCAAGCGCCTGCCGCGCGACGCGTGTCAGGTAGAAGTCGTCCAGCGCGAGCGCGACCGATCCCGGGATCGCCGCCGTCAGCGTGGCCATGGCGGTCGACTTGCCGACGCCCTGCGGCCCGGCAATGAAGACGATCCGCGCGCCCGCGTCGACGGCCGCCGAGGCAAGCGCCAGTAACCGGCCCGCCAGCGGCGTCATGTCTTCGCGCCTCTGTCTTCCCCCCGCACGCTCAGGAAGCTCAGCGTCCACAGGCAGATCGACATGCACAGCGCCAGGATCGCATTGCCGTGCCACCCGGCCAGGTCATAGGCCGTCGTCCCGGCCCAGCTCGCCGCGCCGCCGCCAATGAACATCATCACGATGTAAACCGTCATCAGGCGCGTGCGGATCTCGGGCGCCTTGTTGAGGAAGGTCATGCGATTGCAGATATCGATCAGCGGCCCGCCCACATTCATGATCACGATCGGGATCATCAACAGAAACAGGCTGCTCCCGAAGAAGAACAACAGCGCCACGCCGAACAATTGCGTCGAGGCCACCGTCAGCCGTGCCCGGCGCGGGCCCACCCGGTCGGCCCATGCGCCAAGGCGCGGCGTGGTGAACAGGTTGAAGATCGCGAACAGCGCCAGGTAGCCGACCACGTCGACGCCATAGCCCATCTCCGGGCTGGTCAGGTGCAGGCCGAGGCCCATCCAGATCGACAGGAAAATGCCGAAGCCCAGCGCCTGGATCGTGCCCGACAGCAGGATTTCAGGGTTCCGGCGAATGATCGGCCCGATCGAGGCGATCAGCCCGAAATAGCTCTGGCCCGGCGCGGCCACGGTGCGGGAATCGCGCTTCTCCATGATCAGGGGCAGCACCACGGTCACGGCCAGCATCAGCGCCGCGGCCACGAAATACACGCTGCGCCAGCCGAAATACTGCCCCATCACGCCCGCGCCCGCGCGCGCCAGCAATATGCCGGCAATGATGCCCGTCGTGATGATCGCCGTCGCCTTGCCAAGGTCGCCCGGCGCCACGCGTTTCGACACATAGGTCGGCAACAGGTAGGGCGCGATGGTGAAGAAGCCGAGCACGGTCGAGCCGGTCACGAACAGCCAGTAATCCTGCGCGAACGCCATCACCGCCACCGACAGGAACTGCGCCGCGACAAAAATCCCGGTCAGCCGCCGGTTGCTCACCCAGTCGCCCAGCGGCAGCAACAGCAAGATGCCCAGCGCCAGCGCAATCTGGTTGAAGGCCGGCACCATGCCGATCATCGCATGGCTGATGCCGAAATCGTCGGCCACGACCGCGATGATCGGGTGGATATAATAGGCATTCGCCGTCACCACGGCTGTCGCGGCCGACAGCACGTAAAGGTCTGGATTGGACAAGTGTTTGGGCGGTGTGGGCTCTTGTATCGGGGCGGCTTCGGGAGGACTGTCCATCCCCTCACTCCAGCCCGATTGCCCGCCCGGCGCAAGCCATCACCGTGAGGCAGGGGGCCCGGCCTCTATTCGCCGCCATACCCCGCTTCACGCTCATCTCTATGCCCATGTCATGGTCCTGTTCTGCGGACTTATGTAGCAAGCGCACCAAGAGAGAGACGCAGCCGCGCTGCCCTAGGGTGCGGGCGTGGTTAAAGGTACCGATTACTGATTTTCCTCAGTGGGATACACTCGTTCGAAGGTCGGCCTGTCCTGAGAGGACTGGGACATACCGAAAGGAATTTCTCGGGCGACAAGGCCGCTATTGATAGGGAAAAGCGCGAGCAAGACAAACCCGCTACGAAACTCTTCGTCAAACACATCCCGATAGTACACAGCGCCTCGGACGAGCACCAAGCTGCGCCCATCGTAAGGAACCTCTTCGACTCGCTGCACTGCATTGAGCTCAAGACTGATGGAAAAATCAGATTTAGGCGCGACGTTTGGGTGGCCGCTTTTGAACTCTGGTTCAAACTCTCGCCAGCCCAGCGTTCCAGTTCGGTTGTCGAGGTCAATGACTTCGACTTCGTACAAGCAGTAAATTTCTTTACCGATGGAAGACCCGTGGTTCACGCACTTGATTTCAATTTTGGAGTAGTCCGTGAGAAGCGTAGCGGTCTCTGGGTCGGGTCTTATGAACGTCCCGCCGATAGGCTCAATGTAGCAGCGGCTTTGTCGCGCCGCGACATCCTGAGTGATCATTGCGTGTCTTTGAGCTGCCCTAGCGGTGTCTTGCGTGGCCCAAACTTGACGGTTCATTTGGTCGGCCTGCTCAGAAGCAGCCAGTCTCGCCTCTGAAAGTTGGGTGCGAGTCAATTCCAAAGCCGCGTTATCAGCAGCGGCGGATTCCTTTGCCGCTAGCCAAGCCATTCGGGCGAAGTGGATGGTAAGACCGATCAAGAACAAACCGGCCAAACTCGAATATACAGCCGCCCAAGCCGCGTCCGCCATCCGTTCCTGAGACCGCAAATCTGGATCATAGCCAGGTTGTTCATTGGTCTCGCGGGCGATTGCTTTGGCACCGCTGCTTGGCCTCAGGAAAGGGGGTGCCGCCTCAACAGCATTGGGTTCGTTATATTCGTAGTTTTGGCGATTGGCGTGATAGTGATCGGCATGGCTGACCAAGCCAGCACAAAGCAGCATGAGCACGACGGCTGTTACACTTCCCGTGACAGGGTGGAAGAGTCTATCGCGCTCAAGCATTGCAACAAGAAAGCTGCGGTGAACTTCCCCCTGCTGATCTTGTTGCGAATGTTCGCTTCTTTCTCATCAACCCCTGTCGCCCCCATTCTATCCACCCGCAGACTATACGCGATTCCCTACAACTTGAGGTTAGCTTTTATCAGAGTGGTGCTTTCCCTCAACGTGGCACCCGAAACTTGTCGCCCCCACACGCATTCCCGTAAACTTATCCCCCACCTCCGCCCCCGGCGTATAATACGCGGCATGAATCCGCTCTACGCCCATCTCTATGCCCATGTCATGGTCCTGTTCTGGCCGTGGCTCTGGTGGCAGCTGCGCGGGATCGAGCGCTGGCGTCAGGCAACGGGCCGGGGCCTGCTGATCGCGACAGACCAATATGGCAATGTCCATGTCCGCTGGGTCGAGGATGCGCCGGGTGCGGCCCATGTTCGTGCACCCGTCTCGGATCGGCTGGCGCGCGCCCTCGGCGGCGATGACGCAACAAATCCGTATTCCCGGCGCATGCCCGGGCTGCGAAGGGATCAGCAATCGCACCGCGATTGCCCCGCAGCAGGCCCAAGCGCAAGCGCAGGGCTGGCGAACCTCCCTCTGCCGCACACCTGACCCATCCCTCAGCCCCGAAAATCCGCACCTGCCCGGAAGCGCCCTCACAGGCGCCGCACGCGCAGGCGCGAATGCCTTGCGCCCGCGTCCCCGCCGCGTCAGGATGGCCCAAAAGGGAGGGGACAAGCATGAATTACGAAACCCTGTACACGCTCATCAATCTCAGCGTCCTGCCGGCATGGCTCCTGCTGGCCGTACTGCCGCGTGCGAACATCACGCAGGCGCTCGTCCATTCCGGCCTCTATCCGCTTGGCCTCGGCGTGTTTTACATCGTGGTGATGGTCATGGCGCTCGGCTTCGGCATGGGCGCCGAGGGCGGCGGCTTCAACAGCGCCGCGGGCGTGTCCCAGCTCTTCTCCCATCCGCTCGGCATCCTGGTCGGCTGGTCGCACTATCTTGTATTCGATCTCTTCGTCGGGGCGTGGCAGGCGCGCGACGCCCGGCGCCGCGGCGTGCCGCACCTGGCGCTCGTGCCATGTCTCTTCTTCACGCTGATGCTCGGCCCGGTCGGGCTCCTGCTTTACCTGATCGTCCGCAAGCTCACCGGCAAGGGCGGCTGGAGCCTCGTCGAGGCCTAGGCCTCGTCCGCCTCGGCAAACAGGTCCATCTGGCGCGGGTCGACCCAGCGCTTGCGCCGTGACGGCTTGGTCCGGCCCGAACGGAAATAGAGATCGTCGGTATGATCGGCCTCTGTCGGTTCCGGCGCCGGTTCGGGCGGGGGCGCTTTCGCAGGCCTCATTGCCTTTGCTTCGTCCACCAGCCGCCAATAGGTCACCGCCACCACTGGCGCGCCCTTGTCGTCCTCATAGCGCTGCAGGAAGCCGTGCGCGATGCCGCCCGCATTGGCGACCATCTGCACGTCGGCATCGGCCTCGCTCAGGTTCAGCCATTCGGTGTGCAGCGACTCGACCTTCAGGCCGCCTGCAATGGCCTCGGCATCGGCGCGCGTGCGCGCGGCCTTGGCGCCGGGGTCCAGCGCTTCGGTGATATTGCGGGCAAGGGGATAGGCGTGGCTCATCTGAGGCGTCAGGTATGCGAGACTTGTGCCGCCGTCCAGCCCGCATCCTGCCCGGCCTGCAGGCGGGACGCCGCCAGCCGGGCAAAGCGCAGCATCACGGCCTTGCGCCGCGCCCCCGCCAGCTTGTCGGGAATAGCCTCGCGTATCACCGCCCCGCCAAAGGCATCGGCCACGATCAGTCCCGCCGCCTCGGGGATCAGGTCCTGCGGGAAGTCCGCCATCACGGCGAAATAGAACCGGTCGCAGAAGGGCATGTAGTCCGGCCATTTCGAATCCGCCCGGAAATCCGCCACCGAGGATTTGATCTCCACCATGGCGATCTCGCCAGCCGGTCCCACGGCGGCAATATCCGCCCGGCGATTGTTCGCCAGGGTCATTTCCGTCACGCCGAAATAGCCGTGCCCCGCCAGCAGGCGCAGCGTGCCGCGCGCAATCTCGCCCGCCCGCGTCTGCGGCAGGCTGGCATCTGTCAGCTCGTCAAGGGCGCTGTCAGGCATGGGTCAGGGACTTTCCGTTCTGGAATTGTTCCAGAAAAATCTAAGCCCGCGACGCCGTCATGGTCAAGGTCTGCGGCGGGCGGATCCGGCGTCCGGGGCGAAAAAACAGGCGCCGCGCCTGATCCAACCGGCCCCGCGCCGCGTAGACTGTTTATCCAACAGGAGAGTCCGATATGGCCAGCGCCTATGATTCGAATGGCCCCGCCGACCGTCGCTTCGTCAAGACGGCGATGAAAGCGCCCATGCTTGAACAGGCGCATGAACTCGACCTTGCCCGCCGCTGGCGCGAACAGGAAGACGAAACCGCCCTCCACGAACTGACCACGGCCTATATGCGCCTCGTCGTGTCGATCGCGACGCGCTTCCGCAATTACGGCCTGCCAATGGCCGACCTCATCTCCGAAGGCAATGTCGGCCTGATGCAGGCAGCGGGCCGGTTCGAACCGTCGCGTGAAGTCCGCTTCTCCACCTATGCCACATGGTGGATCCGCGCCGCTATCCAGGACTATGTCCTGCGCAACTGGTCGATTGTCCGCACCGGCACGACCGCGGCCCAGAAATCCCTGTTCTTCAATCTCCGCCGCCTGCGCGCCCAGATCGACGATACCGATGACGGCGTGATGACCCGGACAAACATGGCCTGGGTGTCAGAGCATCTCGGCGTGCCCATGCGCGATGTCGAATCCATGGCCTCGCGCCTGTCCGCGTCCGACCGCTCGCTCAACGCGCCCATGGCGGCCGAGGGCGACGGCCAGTGGCAGGACCTCATCGTCGACGAGTCCGCGATACCGGAGGAGCAGGTCATGGCCCGGCGCGATGGTGACCGCCGCAAGGAATGGATCGCCGATGCGCTGAAGGCCCTGAACGAACGCGAGACGCATATCATCCGGCAGCGGCGCCTGTGCGAGGAGTCCGTCACGCTGGAAACGATCGGCCAGGAACTTGGCATCTCCAAGGAACGGGTCCGCCAGATCGAGTCCCAGGCGCTCGGCAAGCTGCGCCGCGCACTTGAAAAAATCACCGGCGATCCCGTCGCCTCCGGCCTCATCCCGAACGCCTAGGCCTACCAGCCGCCGCCACCGCCACCACCGCCGCCGCCACCGGAGGATCCGCCCCCGCCTGATCCCGACGAGCTGGAACTCTGGGGCAGGGAGCTCGACACGCCCGAGCTCATCGTGCTGACAATGCCATTGGTCATCTCGCCGATATTGCGGAAACCGCCCGACGACATGTTCGTCCAGGCCGGATTGTAGGCAGCGGCCTCTTCCGGGATCAGCCGTTCGAAATGCTTCGTCCACGGTTTTTCCACGCCCAGCGCCACGGCATAGGGCAGGAAGGTTTCATACCGTTCGGTCGTCATTGGTGGCGGCGCTTCGCTGCCGACTTCCACGGCGTTCAGCTGCAGCTTCTCGGCCGTCTCCATATACAGTTTGAAGCCCTCGATCTCGGTGCGCACGGCCTGGCCCTTCCGGGTCGGCGCCGGCATCAGGTACATGAACCAGCCATTCAGCGCCGCCAGCGATATCACCACGCCCGTGTGCCACCATGTCCAGACCGTCGCCTGCGTGATCGCCAGCGCCACGGCGCCGCCTGACAAAAGCAGCGCGAGAATGGAGTAGCCGATATTCCATTTGAAATACTGGCTGCCATAGGCGCGCGACAGCGCCTGCTGGAATTTCATGTAGGCGGCCGTGAATTTCGCATCATATTTCTTGCCCAGCGTCAGCTCGTTATCACTGCGGAACAGCCCGGCTTCCAGTTTCAGGTCTTCGGGCGCCAGCGTGGCAGGCTTTTCCGTCTCCGGCGTTCGCGTCAGCGTGGTTTGCTTTTTCTTGCCCGCCTCGATGTTCAGGTGGCCCTTGATGGCAAGGTTCATCAGGGTGGCAATCAGCGCCTTGTGACCCGTCAGTGAGCGGTAATAGATATAGTGGACCCCCGCAGGCGAATAGCCTTCCGGCGGCGCGTAGCGCGGGAACACCGGCCCCTTCACCGGGTCGCGTCCGACCTTGTCGAAATTGCGCCACGAGAAGCCGAACACGCCCAGCAGTGACGCGAGCAGGATCGCCAGCGAGCCGTTGCGCTGCCACCAGCGGCGCGTCTGGTCCGCGCTCGACGGCGGGTCGATCAGGCCTTTCTCGACGCCCACGGCGACGGTCAGGCCCTCTCCTGATTGCAGCACCCGGGTCGTGCTGAACGACAGCGTGCTGCCCGTCAGGCTGTCGGTATAGTCTGAACCGCTTTCGCCGAGCCCGCCGGTATAGGCCTGGTAGTCCGTGAACCGGGCGCCCGGCGGAAACGTCACGGTCGCTGTCGCGGCATCGATCGGGAAGTCCCAATAGTTGCCGGTCGCGTTCCAGTAGACTTCGTCATGGTCTGGAAAATACCGCACCTGGTTCTTGACTCGGTAGGTCAGTTCATACGTGTGCTCGCCATTCTGCAGGAACACATCTGCATCGCCGATCCGAACCTCCATCGCATTCCCGTCGGATGAGGTTGAATAGGGCTCGCGCGCGCCATCCCGACTGACACTCAGGATCGTGTAGTCATAGGGCAGCTTGGCGCCCTCATCGGAATAATACTTTGGCAGCAGCCGGAAGATCCCGCGCCGTATCTGGTAACCTTCCGATGTGACGGCCAGCGTTTCGCTGACCACGATATCGCCATTGGTCTGGACAGTGATGTCCACATCGAACCGGTTGATCCGTTCCTCGGCCATCGCCCCCATCGCCAGGGTGAGCGCAATGAGCAGGGCGATCAGTTGGCGCATGAGCACAGGCTATTCCCCCTTGAAATCGACCGAGGGCAGGGCGCGGTCGGCTGTCTCGATCTCGAAAAAGGCACTGGTCCGGAAGCCGAACAGGCCGGCCATCAGATTGGCCGGGAAACTCTCAACGGTCGTGTTCAGTTCGCGCACCGCGCCATTGAAGAAGCGCCGCGCCATCTCGATCTTGTTCTCGGTGTCGGACAGCTCGTTCTGAAGGTCGAGAAAGTTCTGGTTCGCCTTCAGGTCCGGATAGGCCTCGGCCACCGCCACCAGCCGCGCCACAGGCCGCGACAGGGCCGATTCGGCAGCCCCGCGCGCCTGCGGGTCGTCGCCCGCCGCCAGCGCTTCGCCGCGCTTGGCCACGACATCCTCGAACAATGTGTTCTCGTGGGCCGCATAGCCCTTCACCGTGTCGACAAGGCGCGGGATCAGGTCGGTCCGGCGTTTCAGCTGCACGTCGATATCGGCCCAGCCATTCTTGACCATCTGCCGCTTCGCAACGAGGCGGTTATAGATCAGCACGACCGCGCCGAGGACAAGGACCCCAAGGCCGATCAGGATATAAGTGCCCACCATTGCGTCTCTCCCGGCTGGATGCGTTTACCCTGTATCGGGCAAACCGGGGCGCTTGTGAATGCCCGCCGCCTAATCGCCTGCCAGCGTCTCCAGGTTCAGCGTGTGGCCGATTTCCAGCTTGCCGCCATGGACATAGCCCCGCGCCCGCACCGGCGTGCCCGCCTGCACCTGGCACAGCGCCGCCGCGCTCCGCTTGATCTCCAGTGTCAGCGCCGATCCGGTGAGGCCCAGTTCGCACGACGCGCCCTGCTCCTCGGTGCTCAGCCGCCCGTCCACCACGCCCTCGACCAGCTGGAATTTCTCGAATGGCTCCGGCAGGTCCGTCGCCGCCGGTATCCGGTAGGCTGTCGTCGCCCACAGGCCCCGGTTCGCCGCGCGCGCCTCGGCCTCCGGCGCCAGCAGCAGGTCATTCGCCCCCGCCGTATCCGGATACACCCGCACCCGCGCCCCGCCACGGGCCACCATCTCCCGATTCAGCCACAGGTCCGGCCCCAGCGCGTCCGTCGTCACCACATGCGCCAGCGCCCGGTCATACCGGTCGCGCGTCAGCCCGGCATAGAACAGCTGCACCTCGCGCCCCAGCGCCATGTCCTCCAGCATCCGCCGCGACTCCTTGAAATAAGGCGCCCCCGTGCGGTCCTTGTAAGGCCCCGCCGGCGCCTCGATCCCGACCAGGCGCACGCTCTGCCCGGTGTCCAGCACCAGCGCGTCGCCATCAATCACGCGCACCACGCGGCCCTGTTCGCCAGGTTGGGTATCGGCCAGCGGATCGGGCGCGCTGCAGGCGGCCAGCGCCGCGAGTGCCATCAGCAGGCCCTGCCACCCCCATGCCACGCCCCGGCCCTCCCGCACTGGCCCCGGCCCCGCGCCGCTGCCCCGCCCTGTCATAGCACGCCGCCACGCTCCGAAAACCACCACAAAGGCTTCAATCCCGCCCCGTCATGCCGTATAGCCTGCCCCAGTGATCCCGTAGCTCAGCAGGATAGAGCAACAGATTCCTAATCTGTAGGTCGCGCGTTCGAATCGCGCCGGGGTCACCATTTAATCGAATAAAAACAGCCTATTATGTAACCGGGTTGCCTCGAGGTCTGATGAGGGCCGGAATTTGGAAGCAAATCGGAAGCACGTCTCAATATTTTTGGGACTAAGCAATGAGCTAGTAGGCGGGCGCACTCTTCGCGCGCATATTCGTCGGTGTGGTCGAATCTATGCTTTTTGTGTTTGGCTTAGAGTAGACGAATTGTGGGAAAGCGAGCGCCAAGCGCTTCTTCTGTATTCGAAGCCATTAGTCGGTTCGAGACTAATTAGCCTACACGCGAATAGGGATAAGCATTTCGGATATAGACGTTCAGGAATTGACCCTTTGAAGGCGCGGCCATCAGCTGCTCATGTAACTGCGGACCAACATTGTAGTATTGGTAAATTTGACCGCTGCCGAATTCGACCTCTAGAGTTTCTGTTGGCTCATCATAACCGATGGAAATTATGTTAGTGGATGAAATCGGAACTCTATCCATTGGAGTCACTTTCGTCTGTAGGTGCTTCTTCTATTGATGCTCGAGTGATCTCGACGGGCACAGCGACTGCTGTCGTACTTTGAGACCTCCATGAAGCCACAACTCGATCATACCCCTCCGCGACTCGCCGAGTTTTCCAAGATTCTGTGACTTCCGGGTCTGCACTGTTTGGCCGGTGCTTTGGCTCAGGAATTCTAATTCTACAGCGCACAGGCAGACTTGCCGCTTCGCCCGCCACAATTGCTTCGCCTGTTCGGAGCACGGGCAGCAAATCCATGAGTCCGGATAGGTTGTCAGGCAACGAGCCCTTTACTCTAGCCCGATCAGCAGGATTTGAAAGTCTCAGAGCAACGAGCGTCCCGCACTGGGAAAGTATCGTCTCATCCAGTTCAGCGGGTCTCTGAGAAATCAACATGGCGCCGATACCGTACTTTCGGCCCTCTTTAGCGATTCTCTTCACAATGCCTGATGCTACCTGTGTATTTTCGGGGCCTAAGTAACGGTGCGCTTCTTCCATAACGACAAGCAATGGCCGCAGCACGCCTCCTTCGGTCTTTTCGCGACTCCAGAACAAAGCGTCGTATACCACGCGCAAAATGGAACCAATGATGCGTTCCAAAAAATCGCTGGGGACGCCGGATAGGTCCAAAATAGTGATCTGTTTGTCGTGACCCAGCCAACCCTGAAGTAGCACATCAAGGTCTTCGCTCACGCCACCATCGAGATCGGGCTCCCAAGGTCCGGGGTGCAGCAGAAAATCATATCTCCTATCCAGCATCCGTGAGCGAAGTTGGTTCAATTGCCGGCGAATACCCTTTGCTGCTGGATTGAGAAATGGGCCAGCCGCTCCCATGGCGTGTGGCGTGTATCTTGGGGGAGTGAGCGAATCTGCGTCACCGGCGACTTCAAGGGCCGGCACGTCGCGCTGTTGACCTGTATAGGTCGCTGTTTCGAAGTTCAGAAGATTGTACCAGAGTTTCTTCAAGCTAAATGGAACAGGGCTGTCGACGGTTAATGACACCGGATCTAAGCCAGGCAGAGGATGGGCAGCAATGCTCTCTGCCTTTAGCCGGAAAACTTCGTCGCTGAAGGCTGTCTCTTGAGGGTCGCTCAAAGACCCAACCGTAAGATCAAGCAACTCACTCGAATCCAAGGCCCAAAACGGTACGTGTAGGTTTTGCTCTCCCGGTTTTGGAGTGGCGCTGTAAACAGTCGACAGATCAGCTAGCGCTGACGAATATTCTCCATGGATATCTAGCAGCAATATTCGGGCACCGGGCGATCCTAGTCCGCCGTCGGAAGGAGCAATCAAAGATCGAAGTAGGCTGGCGACGGCAGTTGACTTACCGGACCCAGTCGATCCTAGAACTGCAGAATGGCGAGTAACGAGAGCATCCAATGATAAGCTTACGGAGATGTTTTCTGCGCTGGAAAGGCTGCCAATTACAACTTGGTCCGCTCCCTTATCGCCGTATATCTTTTTTAGATCGCTCTCAGTGACGATATGCACCGTATCGTCGATATTAGGGTGTTGGCTGAGTCCGCGTTCGAATCGCTCACCGATCGATTCTCCAGCAAGCTCAACGCGCATCCATCTGTCTTTCCCGGCATCGGGAAATTTGGATCCGCCCTTTTCTCCCAACGCTCCGACCTCGATGACTATTCCGAATAGGTCTTGGTAACCCTGAGGGATGCGAACGAAGCTGCCTACTTGGCCCACCCGGTATGTTCTGCCACTGATTATTGCCAAACCAGACGCCAGTGACGGAGCGAGAGCGACTGTAACGGACGCCCCCGTCACAGAACTAACTCGTCCTAGAAATGTTGGGTCTGTCTCAGCCATCGACGGACAACGTCGAGGGGGCATCTGGTGCTGCCACTATATCGTCAAGTTCGGGCGGCGAGGATCGGGCGGATAACTCTTTTGCCTGTGAGAGAGCACAGAAGCGCGCAAACTTTGCAAAGTCACCGAGTAAGAAAACTGGCGATTCGTTTGGAGCTCTAGCCCCCCAAAAGCTTGCCCGAATTTCCGCCCAGTTTTTCGGGAGTTCCCCTGGGCGCCAAGCTCCTGCAACTCCATTGATGACAGCTTTGTCCGCTGCGTAGACGGAGAGGTTGGGATGATTGTATGCCAGTTTGCAGATGGGCTCCTCGTTTTCGAGGTGATTATACTGGAAGCCGAAAACAGACGCATTGGCATTCATGGCTAGGGCCTCATCCAAAACGGCGCAGACGTGCGCGTCACGGAATGAAAACCCGGTCGCAAGTAGTAGAGTGTCAGGCGTAAGAAGGAAGTCTTTCAGCCGCTCAAACAGCGACGCGTAAGGTTGCTTTTGCGTCAAATCATACTTGAGGTGATCTGGATATACGAGCTGCGTGGCTTCTCGGCCTCGTCCGCGAACTACAGCATTCTTCTCGATGGCCCAACCCACGGATCCGTGAAGCTTCCAAAGGCGTGACCACCGGGAGGGAAGATCGTCTCCAGCAACTGTCACGGGGTCAAAAAATGGAGCGGTTCCACCGGAAAATCCGTCGAAATATGGCGCGCGAGCAACTTCGAAAGCTTCCTCAAATAGCAAGTCGTAGTTAGTTGTAAAAATTTCAATTGGATGTGGCCGAAGGGTGCCCCCAATCCAAGAAACCAACTCACCGTAAGCTGTGCGCTGTTCGGGCAAAACAGCGCCAACAACCTGCCCAATATTAGTGCAGATGAGACTACCCAGTTCAGCGTAGCCTTCGCTATTGAGGCCACCAACCTCTGAACTTCCAATAGCTTGCTGAAGAAGACGCACTCTCGATAAAATGAGCTCGATATTAGAGTTTTCGCCGAGGTCAGTCCTGATTGATTGTGCCACGGCGCGGTAATTTGGCTCGAGTGCTTCAATCACGCGATGAGTAAGCGCATTCATATCGGGAATTAACGGGCTCCCGGATGGGTTTAAATTTCCAGTCTCATCAATTCTGATAGAGAGCGGCGCGCCAGCTCCAACTAGCAATCCGATTCGCTTTCGGCCTTGTGAAAGGATTTGGCGCAGATCAGCCATGGATCGGTCAGGATTGTGTACCGTTTCCAATTAGTGCCTCCATTCAGAAAATCACCTTCAATTTTAGATAGAGTATTTCGCCCGGTTTGACCACAACCCGAAATGCGTCCGGAGTTGCTCGAATTAGACGCAACATGCGTTGATGAAAATTATGAGGATATGAACGCTAAGCAGCGCTAGCCCCCAAATGCCAGTTCACGCGCTGTCGACGTTTTGACAATTCGGTGGCGAGGTTTTCGTTGTGAAGTAAGGTCTCTAATGAGCGTAGTGATACTTGGCCCACAAAGGCACCCAACTTGTCTTGGCAGACATTTTCGGCGGCTGCTGTGGTGAGCAGGCACCCAGCTATCTGGGCATAGATTCCCGTAAGAAATTCGTCCTTCAACAATTTGCGGATTTCAGCAGGTAGCTCACCAAAGGGCTCCGTCGAGAGCTGCCTTATTATATGAGATTCCAGCGCATTCCATCGGACATCGGGCAACCATCTCGCTCGGTTAGTATCGGCGCTAGGAACTCTTAGAGAGATAGCACGAATGATCGAAAGCAATGCGCTTTTGTGGTCGGAAATGAATTTGTCCCATCTCCGAATTCCCAGCGCTTGAGTTAGATACTTTGAACCCGTCCTTAATTCGAATCGCCAAACGCCATTCAATTGACCCGCTTTACAATAGGGAATCCCGCTAGTTGCAAACGCCTTTTCGAATATTGCTTTCCAAATCAAGTCATTATCTAATTTTATCTTGGAGCCTTTATCATAGACGCATAATTGTTTTCCCGGCAATTTCCCAATTCGAAGGTAATTGCAGCGATCACCGGTGGAGCTTCTTTCGATAATCTCAGTTTTAGTCGTTCGAGCTGAAACGACGAAATTTTCAGGAATGGCTTTGAACTGCGGGCAGTAGACGTCAACGGCATAGTCCGCCCTGGAAACACGTGCATCGTTGGAATCAAAAACCGCACCGATAGTTATGAGGAATTGGTCGCATTCATTCTTTGCTGCGATCAGTCCTTTCAGTGCTAGGCAGTAAGAACGAATTTTAACGCGCGCTCTCCAAGGGTCACTTGGCGAGGCGACCTTGGAGCGGAAGCACCAGATTGCTTTTGTAGGTCCCGTATTGATGACATACGCGTAGCCTCCTGATGCTCCCGACGCGCCAACGAGAAATGTTTCGCCGAGATAGGAGAGCGGTTCTTCTTTGCGGGAGAGTTCCGCCTTCTGTTTTGCTTCACCAACCGCGAACAAAAATGCCTCGGGAATGGCGCAGCGATAAGCGATTTCTAGCGTGTCGAATCCAGAGCGGAGGATGGTGAAAGTATCGTCAGTCATGAGATGTATTTGTAGAAGGGGGTGGTACATGGACCCCCTTCCACAGTTACTCCTTATTGTGCGTTTGATAGGCGGCGACGCCATGTGGCTGACCAACTGTCTTCGTCATGCTGGAACACGGCGAAGCTCAGAGGTTTGGCAAAGGATTCATCATCGATGTTTGCCGAGAGGAATTCCTCGCCTTCACGAGCGCCTCTTTTGATTTTTTGGGTCCAGGCCGCGCCAACTTCAAAACGACCTCGGCTTTCATCCAGTAGGTAGATGCGGTGACTTGGGGCGTTTGGCTTGTCGGAAG
The DNA here is from genome assembly GCA_963973995.1 of uncultured Alphaproteobacteria bacterium. Taxonomy (GTDB): domain Bacteria; phylum Pseudomonadota; class Alphaproteobacteria; order Caulobacterales; family Hyphomonadaceae; genus Hyphomonas. The sequence continues at coordinate 705,123 of CAXBCO010000001.1, read as the reverse complement.
CGCTTTCCCGAATGATTGCCAGTTTGCCATCAAAGGTAAGGGTGTGGATTTGACCTATTAGTTCTGAGAGTGGGTCTTGAGCGCGTGTGTGTCGGAATTTTCCAATTACGGTCATTCGTGTCTTCTTTCATTCGTTGTGTGATTTGTTGAAGGTGCGCTTCGCGCAGAAGCCGCTTTTGTTTTTGGAGACGGCAAGCCGTCTTTGTTGGGAGCCGAGCGAGCTCGGCTCCCTTGAAGACATCCGCCTCCAAAAATCCCGGCCGCTGCGGCTAGCCCCGACCGGGCAAAAACTCATTTCAGCATGTTGAGAATTCCGAGATCGGATGTGCTCTTGCGCAGATTTCCTGCGGCCCAGGCTTCGAGGTCCGCAGCGCGATACCGAATGCATCGGGGCGAGACTTTGACGTATGGCGGGCCGCCGCCACGGACGCGCCAGTTCCGGAGTGTTCGGTCAGACAGTCCGAGTAATTTTGCCGCCTGCTTTTCTGCGAGCAATTTGAATTCAGGTTTTGGTAAGGGCTTATTGAGGGCCATATGCGGCTCCTTAAGTCATGCTTGGTTTCGCACTATGCGTAACCTCATGACCCCGAGATCGCAGGTATGACTCCAGTAGTCACAGGGGAAAAGAATTCCGCTTAGGGACCAATAATCCCCTGCTTGGCATTTTTCGATAAAGCGGCTTCGATATTGTCCTTCATTAGCTGATCGATAATGTCGACTGTTAGTGCCTTATCGATGGACTGAGCACATAACACCGTGAATTTCGAAGCGTCGTTCAGCGGCGTGGCAATCCGGCGACCGCGCTCGTCTTCTCGTGGTTCAATCCGCCTCTTGAATGGTCTGCTAAGTTCGGTCTCCCAAAAGTTTCGGATGTTCAAAATAAGGACCCTCCTATCCATGTCGAAGGCCGGGTTCTTCTTTAGGCCGTCTGCATAGTTGCCCGAATATTGTTCTCGAAGTTGTGTAGCGCGCCGGGTCAATTGGATAAGCGCGACATTGAAAGCGTTCAGATCGAAGCGTGTCCAGCCTGTGCCGGATTGAATAGGTGCGGCGTTGTGTGGTTCGCTTGATTCCGGGTTCGAGGCCCCCGTTGGGCATTCGGCCTCAATCACAGTAAGGGCGTTCAATAAAATTGACCCTGTCTTAGAAAGCTCGTTTGCTAGTGCCTGAGCTGCGAGTTCAATGTGGCGCGCATTTTCTTCCAAAACTTTAGTCGACGGCGTATCGCGGAAAAGTCTTTGTGAATTTCGGTAGTTCGCTGACCACTGGTGAAAGCGCAACGAAAAAGCTTTGAAGTCTTCGATATCGAATTCCGTACAAATTGCTGCAAGCTCGTCTTGAGATACCGGCTGGCGCAACTCAGTATCGAAGACCGAAGCCGGTTCGCTTTCGTCATACTGCTTTTTCGGCACAATAACCTCCGGTGTTAGTGCAGCATTCCGGTTTGGGGTGGAGGTGAGACAAAACTCATTATCAAATCGTCGACCGCCTCTGCGGCCTTACGTTGGGTTGAGTCGGCCAAATGCGCATAGCGGTTTGTCGTCTCCGCCTGTGTGTGGCCGAGAAGGCGTCCAGTTAGGAATAGTGAGTGGCCTGCCGCAATGGACCAAGACGCATAGGTGTGACGCAAGTCGTGTATTCTCACGTCTGGAAGCCCAGCGGCCTTACGAATGCGCCGCCACGGCTTCTGAAGATCGGTGTTCGCATTGCCGGGAATGATACCGCAAACGACATAGGGGTTGTCGGGGCGCTTTGGGATTGCGTCGATGACCGCGCGACATGCCGGGCTTATGGCGATCCGGCGCGGGCCTGTCTTGCTGTCGGGAAGTAGCATCGTGTCGTTTTGGATATAGGCCCATTTCAGGAGCCGGATTTCGGACAATCGGCAGCCGGTCAGCAAAAGCAGTTTGAAGGCCGATGCGACGAACACGGTTTCGGTGCCTTCCGCCACACGGCTGTCGAGTGTTGCCCAAAGGCGCGCAATTTCGTCTGCGGACAAGAACCGTTCGCGTTTGGTCTCCTTGTATTTGGGGACATGACGTGTCGGATTCTTGCCTTCCTCTCGAAACCCCCAAAGTTCAGCAAGATTGAACATCTTTGAGAGTGCCGCGAGCACACGGTTGGCTTGATAGGGCGTATTGTGGAGCGACTGATGAAGCGCAGCGACATCGGCCCTCAGGACGTCTGTAACGCGCATGGGGCCGAGCTTTGGTATGATGTGGTTGCGGCAGCACTGTGCGTACTCGCGCTGCGTCGTGGGCTTGCAGCGCACAGCAGCATGGTCACTCAGGAACTTCTCGCACAGCTCTGCCACTGTTGGCGTGCGGCGCTCCTTTGCTCTGGCAGCCGAAGGATCGGCTCCTTTCGCAACGTCGCCCCTGTTCTGTCTGGCGAGGTCGCGGGCTTCATCCACGGTCAGCGCGCCATAGGGGCCGAGTGTCATTCGCCGTGTGCGTCCGCCGGAGCGGTACTGAAGCACGAACACTTTGCGGCCTTTAGGCGAGATACGAAGGCCAAACCCTCTCAGCTCACCGTCCCAGACAAACTTCTCCTTGTCGTCTGGCTGGGTTGCATCGATGGCGCGTTTTGTAAGTCTCGACATGGCGCGGTTTCCATATTTGGAAGCATATAGGAAGCTGGCGGGCGTGATTTCGGGTGACTTCCAGTTATCTCCTCTCCGCACGAGAGTCGAGTAAAGACAAGTGAAATCAGGTGGTTAGTGACACTCAGCGCCAACAAATGACGACGCGGGACAAGGCCCGGGGTGGTTTCCTAATCTGTAGGTCGCGCGTTCGAATCGCGCCGGGGTCACCAATGATTTCAGCGTATCAGGCTCCGCGCCGCCTCAGCTCAGGCCGGCTTTTCGTCGAGTTCGCCGATATCCAGGACCGGGGCGGCGTCGAGCATGTCGGCGTCAAGCAGGGTCACGACGCGTTCCAGCGCCGATACGAGCATGGATTGATGCCAGTCGGGCAGCGTGTCGAAGCCCGTGGAGAACGTCTCGTGCAATGGATCGGGCGCCTTGGCGAGCGCGGTCTTTCCGGCCGGCAACAAGTGCAGCCAGACGCGGCGCCTGTCGGTTTCGCACCTTTCCCGCGCCACGAAGCCGCGCGCTTCCAGCTTGTCGACCAGGCTGGTGATCGTGGCATGCTTGAGCTGGGTCGCCTCAGCGACCTGGCCGGCAGAGATCTCGCCACCTTCATCCAGGATGCGCAGGACGCTCAGCTGCGACGGCGTCAGTCCCGCCATCTGGGCCAGGCGCCTGGATGCCAGTTCGGTCATGCGCTGGATGCGCCGCAGCGCAATCAGGGCGTCCTCGGATCGTTTGCTCACGTGCGGGCCCCCTCAGGCGCGAGGTCTGGCCCCAGCGCGGCTTTCAGAGGGTCAAGGTGTGCCTCATACGGGCGCCATTGTTCAAGCCCGCTTTTGTTGAGCGGGCGGCGGACCTGTTCGGAACTCGCCGTACGCACGGCTCGTTCGGTCTTGTGAAAATCGATGCAGGCCGGATCAAACGGCAACCCGCAATAATCGAGCAGGCGCCGGACCTGGCCTTCGAGATCGTCCAGGACATCCTCATGCTGGACGCGGAGGATGCGCCCTTTGGGCAAGACCGAATGCCAGTGATCCATCAGGTCGACATAGCCGCGGTAATAATGGCCGATATCATCGAGGCTGTAGGTGAACTCCTGGCCCTCGGCAAAGAGCTGCTTGAAGCCCGACCAGCAGCAATCCATCGGGCTGCGGCGCGCATCAATGATCTTTGCATTTGGCAGGATCAGGTGGATCAGGCCGATATGCCTGAAATTGTTCGGCATCTTGTCGGTGAAGAAGGGCGCGCCCTGCCGGTGGATGCGCGTGTTTTCGATATAGTCCTCGCCCAGCGCCTTGAGGTCGTCGGCGGCCAGTTCATGCAGGATACGCGGATAGCGCTGGCGATCGGTCAGCTGCTTGCGCCCGCGCAGCCGGTGGGCGAGTGACAGGATGTTCGGCAATTCCAGCGTGCCATCGACATCCGGGTGCGAGGCAAGAATCTGCTCGATCAGGGTCGAGCCCGCCCGCGGCAGGCCGAGAATGAAGATCGGATCGGGTGCGGAGCTGCCCTTCCCCCCCTGTTTATCAAACAGGTCTGCCGTACCGGCCGCTTTCTGCGCATCGAACTCGGCATGCATTTGCGCGGTCGTGTACCGCACCGTCTGGTGCTTCAGCGCATTCCCGCGCGCGAAGGCCTGGAAGGCGCTGTCATGATCGCCGCGATCCTCATACGCCTTGCCGAGCGCGAAGGCGATGTGGATGCGGGACAGATGGTCAAGTTCGGGGGCTGCAGCCTGCGCCTCCATGCGCGTGAGTTCTTCGTCGCTGAAACGATAGGTCTTGAGATTGGCGAGACCATACCAGGCATCACCCTGACCCGGCGCCACGCGCGCGGCGGCCTGGTACGAGGCGACCGCATCGTCACTGCGGCCGTAGGTTTTCAGGGCATGGCCGTGGGATACAAGTGTCGCCGGGTCGTCGGGCAGTTTTGCCAGGACCTTGCTGAAATAATCGAGCGCGGTTTCATAGTCACCCGCCTGCATGCTCTCGATGGCGAAATGGGACTGGAATACCGGATTGTCCGGATCGCGCGCCATCAGGGCGCGGGCCTGTTCAAGGGCCTGCGTGTATTTCTGCCGTTTGCGCAGGACCTGGATATAGTCGAGGCGCAACTGGATATTGTCGGGCTCCAGTTCGATGGCGCTTTCAAGCAGGAAGTCGGCATCCTCGTGCACGCTGAGACGTGTGCCGATATCCGCGAGCAGGCGCATGGCTTCGACATGCGTCGGGTGCTGGCGGAGAAAGGCGCGCGCGATTTCCTCGCCGCGAAAGATCCGGCCTTCATGCACGTGATTTGTGACGGCGAGCAATTCGCGGGGAAGCGCCTTCATGCGTTCCGACTGGGCGCGTGCATTTGCAGCAGCCTGCTGGTTGCCAGCAATTGCCTGCAATTCTGCCTGTCGGGTCCAGCTGGCGATCAAGGCGGGATTGAACCGCGTCGCACGCTCATAGGCCCGCAGGGCGCCGTCCGTGTCGCCCAGCGCGCGCTTCAGGTGGCCTTCCTCCTGGTGGGCGCGGCCATAATCCGGAGCGACCGTCATCAGTTCGGCGAGGCGCGCGCTCGCGTCTGCATGGCGGCCTTCATAGCGGGCGCAAACGGCGGCGATATAGAGGGCATTCTTGTGTGCGGGCTGGGTCGCCAGAACGGCCCGTGCGATGTCACTCGCTGCCGCGAAATTGCCAGCCTGAATTTGTGTTTGTGCGTTCTTCAGGGCCGCGTCTTGCTCGGTAACGTCTGTCATCCTGTCGATCATATCCCTGTCTGAACGAAATGCAGCGCCCTGATCCTATCAGGGCGCTGCTATCTCAGTAAGTCGCTGTCTGTCTTAGTACGTGAACGAGACCCGTACGCCAACGGTGCGCGGACGAACAGGCGTGACGCGCTCGCGGTCGAAGACGAAATTATTCGCCAGTTCTGCATATTCGTTCGTCAGGTTGCTGCCGAACAGTTCAGCCGTCCATTTGTCGGCCGTGACACCGAGCGTGGCGCCCAATGTCATCGAGCTATCGATCTCTGCCTTGTTGATTTCGATGATATCGCTCACCGAGCTGTCGGAGAAGACGATCTGCGGCATGACATGGGCTGTGAGGGACGAGCCGGCAATGCGGCGTTCAAGATCCCATTCATAGCGGGCCCGCAGATTGCCCTGATAGGCTGGCGCAAAGGCCAGTTCCGAGCCGAGCAGGACGTCATTGGTCGGGGTGAGCACCTCGGTCACTTCCGTATCGAGGAAGGAGAAGGCACCCGCCACGGTCAGGCCGTCGACCGACGCCGGGGCCCACGTGAATTCACCCTCCACGCCCTTGATTTCCGCATTGGCCGCATTGTCCGAGAAGAACAGGTTCGTGATGGATGGATCGAAGATCGTCGTCTGAAGGTTGTCGATCTTCACAAAGAAGGCCGAACCGTTCAGGCGCAGGGAGTTGTCGAAGATCTCGGTTTTCCAGCCGAGTTCGTAGTTTTTCACATCGTCCGTATCAAGCGCATAAGGGACGGTGAACCCGTTGGGGCCGGCTGCGCCGCCGGGACGGTTCAGGAGACCGGGACGGAAGCCTTCCGAATAGGTCGCGAAGAACAGCAGGTCGTCGGTCGGTGTCCAGTTGCCGGTCACCTTGTAGATAAACCCGTCGGTTGCGGCCTTGTCGGGTGCGCCAAGCGAATTGTCCGGGGCGAACTGGGCCGAGATGTTCGTGCCGGCCAGCTGCAGGTCCGAGTCCTGGTAGAGGTTGAAGAAGGACGAGTTGGCGCTGCCTTCAAGGTCTACTTCAATATCATACCAACGCGCGCCGATCGTCAGGGCAAACTGATCGGTGATGTCGAATGTCGCTTCACCAAAGATTCCCAGCTGCTTGTCTGTGCGCTTGACGTCATTACGGAAAATGACGCCCGCAGGGAACGGTCCTGGCTCGCTGAAATAGCCGGGCGAGGCGTTGCCGATCTCGCCGGTGACAGCTGTATTGGTCAGCGGATAGTTCTGCGCGAAACCGATGGATCCGTCCGAATAGGCGACCTGGGTGGAACCAGGATAGTTGAAGTCATTCAACTCGCGCAGCTCGAGATCGCTGAAGAAGCCGCCGAACGTGGCGCGAATGCGATATTCATTCGGCGTGTTGAACCGCAATTCGTGTGTCTGGATTTCGGTCTCAGTGCTCGATTTCACATTGAGGTCCGGCGCATAACAGGTGCCCGACGGCGCGCCGGATGGATAGGTCACGTTATAGTCGCAGATATAGTAAGGCAGGTATTGGCCGACGAAGAGATAGTCGGAATAGTCGACGGTCTGGTCGGTCGTGCGCTCGGTAAAGGCACCCGTATAGACCGCTTCGAGCGCGCCGATGCGGCCTTCCAGCGTCCAGGCTGTGTTGCTATAGCTGTCCTCGATTTCGTCGTCGGTGAACCGGACGATATCGTAGTCAGCGAGATCCGGGTCAGCAAAGAAGACGCCATCTGAGTCGAGGTTTTGCTGGGAGTGCGACACGCTGAGGCGCCAATCCTGATCGAACTCGTAAAGGCCGCTCAAACGGAAGCCCTGATAACTCGTATCGTTGATATCATTCTCGGCGATCGATGCATTGTTGGCCGCAATGATATTGACGCCGGACAGGTCGGCACCCGCCTGGAAGCCGGCGCGGTTCGGTTGAACGACCGTACCATTGTCGCGCACGGTGCCTGCGGGCCGGAAGCGGGCCGACTCCCTGATGTCGAGCGTGCCGCCGACATTATCGATATAGCCGCCCTGGTTATCGGTATAGACAACGCCGCGCAGCGCGAAATTGTCGGTCACCGGCAGGTTGATGACCGCTTCGACGCTGTTGCTCATCTCGCCGCCTTCAGTGAACGAGGTCGACGCTTTCACCTTGGCTTCAAATGCGCCGAGGCGCGGCTTGTTGGTGATCAGGCGGACCGTGCCGGCCTGCGAACTTGCACCAAAGAGCGTTCCCTGAGGACCGGACAGGACCTCCACGCGTTCCAGGTCCGCTGCATAGACATCGAGGTTGCGGCCAGGCTGCGACACCGGCTGCTCGTCAAGATACAGGGCAACGTTCGGTGCCAGGCCCGCCACGCCGGCCGTCGTGAGGTTGGGCGTCGTCGATGCGAGGCCGCGAATGTAGATCGTGCCCTGGCCGGGGCCAGATCCCCCGGCTGTCACGCCGGGCAGCTGGACGAGATAATCGGTGAAATTCTTGACGCCCAGGTCATCAAGCTCGCTTTCCCCGAGAGCAACCACGGAGACGGGAATGCTCTGGGCCGTTTCGGTCCGCTTGGTGGCGGTTACGGTGACGGCTTTCAGGCGCCGGGCTTTGGTTTCCGGTGCGGGCGTGCTGTCCTGAGCCTGCACCGTCGGAACGGCAAGGCTGGCGATCGCAATCAGCGAGGCGCCATACATCAAATTCTTCATCAAAATCACCTTTTGGGTCGGTTCCAGCCGATCAACGTGCGCACCGACGGCGCGACGCGAGAAAACACGACTGATGGTTGGCGACCGGGCTAGCGAATTATTTCGATGATAGAAAGGTTTTCAGTGGCAATGGAATTAGGGAATATTCAGGGTGTTGCCTAAAGGCCTCAAATACAGGAATTGTTGGCCCGTTGCCGCAGGGTCAGAACCTTCTGGTGTGCATCAACATTTTGATTAGCGACACAATTTCTGCAATAGGCGTGCATGACCAGTGATCTACCGCCCGCACAGATGACGCCCGACTCCGCGGAATCCATCGTAAATACCGAATACGATACCGATTATGAAATCGGGCAGGACAATATCGAAGTCCTTGGTTTGAATATCCACAATCCCGTGTTTTTCATGAGCGCGGGCCTGGTGACCTTCTTCTCGGTTGTGTCGCTGGTGTTTCCCGAGGCGACCAATCTGGCCTTGGCGGACGCGAAGACATGGACCCTTCAAAGCGCCGACTGGCTTTTCGCCATCACGCCCGTGATCGTGTTCCTGTTCTCGCTGGCGCTTGCGATCAGTCCGCTGGGGCGGATACGGCTGGGCGGGGCGGATGCGACGCCCGATTTCAAGATTCATTCCTGGATCGCGATGCTGTTTGCCGCCGGCGTCGGCATTGGTTTCATGTTCTACGGATCCGCCGAGCCGCTGGCCTATTATACGGACTGGTTTGGAACACCTCTCTCCGTCGCCCCTGGCACGCCGGCTGCCGAACGACTGGCATTCAGCGCGACCATTTTCCACTGGGGGCTGGCGCCGTGGGCGATCTACGCGATTGTCGGTCTTTCGCTAGGTTTCTTTGCGCACAATAAGGGGCTGCCGCTCAGCATCCGGTCAGCCTTCTACCCCTTGCTGGGAGACCGCGTCTGGGGGTGGCCGGGGCATATAATTGACCTGTTTGCCGTTGTGTCGACGATATTCGGCCTGGCGACGACGATTGGCATCGGCGCGACCCAGGCGACGAGCGGCCTGTCCTACCTGTTCGGATTCGAGCAAACCCGCCTGATCCAGATTCTCCTCATCCTGACGATGACGGGCCTGGCAGTATTATCGGTCCTTCGCGGACTGGATGGCGGCGTGAAGCTGCTCAGCAATATCAACATGGGCGTTGCATTCGCGCTGCTGATGTTCGTGGTGATTGCGGGCCCGACGACCCTGATCTTCACGGGCATGGGCGAAAATCTTCTCAATTATGTCAAAGACACGCCCGCCCTGACCAACTGGGTTGGTCGCACGGACATTGTCTGGTTTCACGACTGGACAATTTTCTACTGGGCCTGGTGGATATCCTGGTCGCCCTTTGTCGGCATGTTCATTGCCCGCATTTCGCGTGGCCGCACGGTCCGGGAATATTTCGCGGTTGTGCTCCTGGCACCGTTCACGATCTGCGTGGTCTGGTTTTCCGCATTCGGCGAAACGGCGGTTGCGCAGCACAAATCAGGTATCGGCGAGCTTGCAGGCGATATGACGAACGCATCCATCACATTGTTCAAAATGCTGCACGACATGCCGTTCCCCGAGGTGACATCCGGTATCGCGATCCTGCTTTTGATCGTGTTCATCGTGACGTCGGCTGACTCAGGTGCCCTTGTCGTGGATACGATCACCAGCGGGGGGAAAACAGATTCGCCCGTCATCCAGCGCGTGTTCTGGGCATGCATGCTGGGGCTCACGGCCTCGGCCCTGCTCTATGGCGGCGGCACGGACGTGCTGAGATCGTTGCAGGCAGGCACAATCACGGCCGCGCTTCCGTTTACGGTGATCCTGCTCGTTTGTTGCCTCAGTCTCTATATCGGCATGCGCGACGAGCACGAAAAGCTGAAAGAGAGCGAATAGGCAGGCTGCTGCGACGGCGGCGGATCAGTTCGATGTCTCGTTCTGCCGGATGTCTGCGTTCATCTCGGCCAGTTTCAGGCTGACCTCATAGGCCTTGCGTGTTTCCATGCTGGCCAGGATCAGGCCAGCCTGCTCGCTTCGCATCAGGCGCAGGAAGCTGCCGGCAAAATCAGGGTCCATCTGATTGAAAATCGCGGCGGCCTGGTCCGGCTTCATCGTGCCGTACATCCGGGCGAGATGAATCAGGTCTTCATCCGAAGCGGTCTGCATTTCCTTCCAGCGCGCTGCGAGGGTTTGTTGCAGCGCGTCCAGATCAGCCGCCCGGCGATCCAGTTCCTGCTGGCGCGCCTGGAGCGACAATTCCTGATCGGTCAGCTCAGCGAACTGGGTTTCCATGATCTTCTGGTCGGCCGCCAGCGCAGCGGCTGTTTCCTCAGTAAAGCAGACCTGGTTGATTGGCTCCACTTTCACTGCCGCAGTCGATGCGTCGGCAGCAGGGTCAGCGCCTTCGGTTTCGGAAACGTCACCGGGGAGCGTCTCGCTCGCGATCGCAAAACTGCTGGGCAGGAAGCGGACGGCGGCGCCAATCGCGAACAGGAACCCGAGAGACAGGAGAACGTAGGATCCGCGTTTGTCGAGTGTTTTCATGGTGCTAACCTACCCGATGCGGCACGGCTTTTTGCTTGATCCGAACAGCAGCGGCGGCGTCCGGCACGTCGCCTGCCGCATCGGTCAGATCCCGAAGCCGTTGCATCAGCGTCGTCATTTCCATGATCCGGGTCTTCGACTGATCGAGGATGATCCGCATCATGATGCCAAGCTCTGTTTGCGTTGCCGTCACCTGGTCGACCGCATTCTGCTGCGTGGCTTCCAGCGACGTCTGTAGGGTTTCCAGCCGCTCGCAGGTCTGGTTGGCATCCTGCAGCAGGCTCGACAACCGAACGGCCATTTCCCCGACGTGCGACCGGGTTTCCTGTGTCGAGTTCGACATCGCCGCGATGGATTTCGACATGGCCATGATCGTGGCGCCAAGCCCGTCCTTCGTGTTCTGCAGGGCCTTCAGGCGCCGGTTGAGCACGAAGCAGTAAACGCAGGCCGCGAACGACACCAGGACAATGGCAATATCGGTGGGTTCAAAATTCATTGTATTATCTCAACAGGAATTCGGTAATCAGGACACCGTCGGAAACACTGCCTCCCAGAACGAGCTGCGAGCGGCGGTCCAGCTGATCCCGCATGTGGGAATAAAAGCCGGGATTCTCAAAATCGCTGAGCTCAACAGAGCGAAGGTAATTTGTGAATGCATCGATCAGCACGGGTTCCGCCTCGTTCACTGTTGAGATGTCCCCACTGTCAGTGATGATCGCAACTTTCATTTTGAGGTAGCGCGTCGCAGGGGCGCTTCCGATCGTAATGAGAATATCTCGCAATTCGACGTAAGACTGATTCGGCTTTATGGCCGATTCAGCATGCGTAGCTGATTCGTCCGCTTCGCACACTGCAACTTCCTCCGCCGGGGCGGGCGAGAGAAAATAGACTGTCGCAAAAGAACTGGCGATTGCGCCGACGGCCAGCAGGGCGAGCCCCAGAATGCCGCCGCCCGCCTTCGCTTCGGCAGGCGCGGTCTCCGGTGCAGCATCGTCTGCCGCTTTTGCTCCCTTGCCCTTCGCCATGAAAACCCGATTCAGCCTTGAAACCCCACAACGCTGTTAATGAAATTTTGGGGTAAAGGAACCGTTAACAATTACCCGCTTAATTTTAACCATTGCAGTAATGCTGCCATAAACAGAATTGCCGGGTCATGAGTTTCATCGCTACCTTGAGAACGCTGCCATTGCAGCGGCAACTGATGTTGGCATTCGCCATATTGGGGGTCGTGCTTGCCATGACATTCCTCGTACGGGGTGCCATGCAACAGCCGATGACGCTGCTCTATTCGGGGCTTGAGCCAGCCAGCACGGGCGAAATCATCGACGAACTCGAAAAACGCGGCACCCAGTACGAAATTCGGGGCGACGCGATTTTCGTGGCGCAAAAGGATCGCGATTCCGTCCGCTTCTCGCTCGCCAAATCAGGCCTGCCGCAGCAATCGGTCCAGGGCTACGAGCTGCTTGATGAGGTTAACGGCTTCTCGGTAACGTCCGAAATGTACAATGCCGCCTACTGGCGCGCCAAAGAGGGTGAATTAACCCGTACAATCCTCGCCATTCCGGGCGTTCAGTCGGTTCGCGTTCATATCGGCGCGAGCCTGCGGTCCGGATTTGCACGCTCTGAACCCAAGCAGACGGCGTCTGTGACGCTTGCCGCAGCGCGAGACCTGTCAGGGGCACAGGCGCAGGCGATCCAGTATCTCGTCGCGCTGGCCGTTTCGGGTCTGAACCCGGACGAAGTTGCCGTGATCGACTCGAAAAAGGGCATTCTCGCCGGTCCCGGCCTCGACTCCGCTGAAAAGCCGAGCCTCAAGGCGGAAACGCAGGAAGGCATGCTCGAACAGAAAATCCTGCGCCTTCTGGAAGCGCGCGTCGGGCCGAACAATGCGCGCGTGTCAGTATCAGTGGATGTAAGTCACGACCGCCAGGTGACGTCAGCGGTCATGTTCGATCCCGATTCGCGGGTCGTTCGCAGTCGCTCCAGCGGCGATGTCAGCGAATCCAGCGGCGGGACGTCAGCGGGCATTACGGCAGCAAGCAATCTTCCGCAGGAAAGTGGCCAGGCAGGCGGATCATCCAACAGCACTGCCAGGAACTCGTCGGAAAACGTATCGTATGAGATCAATGAAACACGGACCGAAACCGAAACCATGCCCGGCGCCATCGAGAGAATTTCGATTGCCGTGCTCCTCAATGATCAGGTTCTCGGCATTGATCCGGCGGCCACTGACGCAGCCGCGCTGACAGAGCAGATGGTTGAGGATTTCAAGCAATTGATCATTTCAGGCGCCGGTCTCGATACGAGCCGTGGCGATGACCTGACGGTGGAAATCATGCCGTTCCAGCTGCCTGAAGTTCCGGAAATGGTGGAAGCGCCCAGCCTGGTCCAGCAGCTCACTGAGCGCTACATGTGGTCGGGCGTGAAGATTCTTGTGCTTGGCATTGTGGTCATTGTCTTGGCGTTCGGTGTGATCCGGCCGCTGCTCAGCCAGAACGGAAATGCGCAGTCCGGGGCCGCAGGCGACGACTTCTTCGCTGCTGGCGGAGGCATCGGCGGGCCTGATCCATTCGTATCCCTGAAGGACTATACGATGGGGCGTCAGGATGATGCTGCCGCAATCCTTCAGGACTGGCTGAACGAAGACCGGAAGGCGGCCATCAATGAGTGAGGCATTCCTCTCCAGCCTGCCCCGCTTCGATAGCGCCGCCCCGCCGCCGAATTCCAGTTCTCGCCGGTTGCTGCTGGGCCAGCTGCCAGTCGAGGATGTCGGCGTTGAGCCGGCTCAAGATTCATTGCCCCCTGCCGCCGGGGACGCGCCTGGCGACGACAAGGCGGCACCGGGCCGCGTTCCCGAATTCGCCGAGGTCGAGATAATGCTCACGGCGCTGTCCGACACGATTGACCGGCTGGAGAGGGAATCGCGCGAGAGAACGGTCAGTGTAACACAGTCAATCGCGTCGAGACTGTTCCCTGAACTGTCGAGACTGTTCCTGGCCGAAGAAATTGGGCGGCACCTGCCCGGGATGATTCCCGCCACGGCTCCGGCCGTCGAAATCCGCGCACAGCCAGCGCTGCTGGAGAAGCTTCGGGATGTTGTCGAAAAATCAGCCTCCCTGTCCGAGCGCTGCTCCGTTGTCGCGGCTGACGCGCCGGACGATGAACAGGTCCGTGTTTCCTGGGAGACAGGGGGCCTGACATTCGATTTTGAGGGTCTGCTCAATGCATGCCTCGCCCAGTTGGAACCGTCCTCAAACAAGATTGAAGAGTAGAAGCATGTCCAATCCCGAAAAGACCCCCCAGGCGCAGGCCGGTGTTGACCGCCGAGACGATTCCGATGCGAACAAATATCGCCGGTCGATTTTCGATGTTCCCGTCACTCTGACCGTATCGATCGGACAGGCGCGCCTGAGCGTCTCGGATATCCTGGAACTGCGCCCCGAATCTGTGGTACCGCTCACGTCGCGCATCGATGACCCGGTAGAACTGGCAATCGACAACAAGATCATTGCCCGTGGCGAGCTTGTCGAAACAGAGGATGGATCGCTTGGGGTGAAGATCACCGAGTTGGAAGAGCAGGCCGACGATGCCATTGGCTAGGATTGGCAGCGCAACCCGTTACCTTGTAGTCCTCCTTGCGGCGTCAGTATGCCTCGTGTCTGCCGCATATGCGCAGGGCGTGCAGGCAGAACCGATTGCTGCCGGACTGAACGACGTGCTGGACGGCGCGGGTGGTGGGCTCAGCCGTTCGACCATCCAGCTATTCCTGCTCGTATCGGTCTTGAGCCTGGTGCCTGCGATCGCCATGATGGTGACCTGCCTGCCATTCATGGTCATCGTCTTTTCGTTCATGCGTCAGGCGATTGGCGTGCCACAGGCGCCGCCGAACATGATGATCATGGCGCTGGCCATGTTCCTGACCTTCTTCATCATGGAGCCGGTCTTCATGGCGGCGTGGGAGTCTGGCATTTCCCCCTATATGGACGGCGTCCTGACCGAAGAACAGGCATGGGTCCAGACGACGGATCCGTTCCGCGAATTCATGATGCGGCGCGTCGAAACAACGACGATAGATGTCCTGGGTGATGCCGTGAACCGCCCGGTCCCGGCAGGCGAAGCGCCGTCCTTCTCGCTGCTAGCAACGGCGTTCATGTTGTCTGAAGTCAAACATGCCTTCCAGATCGGCTTTGTGATCTTCCTGCCCTTCATGGTGATCGACCTGGTCGTGGCATCTGTGTTGATGGCAGTGGGCATGATGATGGTGCCGCCGACAGTGGTTTCCCTGCCCTTTAAGCTGGGATTCTTCATTTTGGCAGATGGTTGGCTGAAGGTTACCGAAGCGGTGTTAAGAGGATATTCGGGATGAGCACGCAACCCAAAATCACCCCGTCCGCAGGGCTTGCGCTGCGGGGCGCCGAAACGGCGCGTCCCTCGGCAGCCGGCGGATCAAACCTGACGCCATCGCAGCGTGCAGCGGTGATCATTACCATGCTGGGGGAAGGCGCGGCCAAGCCTATCGTCGAAAAGCTGGATAATGTCGCAATGGCGAAAATCGCTGAGGCGCTGCAAGACCTGTCGTTTGTGACGCGCGACGAGATGATCAAGATAGCGATCGATTTTCTCTCGCACCTTCGGTATTCAAACGGCGCATTGCGAGGCGGCAAGGAAAAGGCACGCGAGGTGCTCACGGGCATTCTTGACGCCGACCGCCTGAGTTCAATTCTCGGAGACGAGCCCGCAGAAATTGCGACAATCGCAGCAAAGACGTCAAATGAAACGCCATGGTCGCGACTTGCAAAGAGCGACCCGAAGAAAATTGCCGGCTACCTGGAGGGATTGACCCCGAACATCATCGCGCTGATCCTGCGCAAACTGGACGTTTCAATTTCGTCCGAGATTCTCAATAACATGGAAGGCGACAAGCTCGGGCCGGCAATGGGCTTCATGGTCGAAAGCCAGGTCGATGATCCGGGTATCGATCAGGTTCTGGCGCGGATGATCGAGCTGGAATTCCTGAACGTCACGCAAGAGGAACTCGGTGGAAACGATGGGCATCTGGCCGATATTGGAGAGCTGCTCAGCCTGATCCCTGCCCAGAAACGCGACGAACTCGTCAAGTTCCTCGAGGGCAAGTATGAGGACAAATACAAGCTGATCCAGCAGTCAATGTTCACGATTGAGGGGCTTCCCGACATGTTGCCGCCCACGACGGTACCCGTCATATTCCGTGAACTGGATGAAGAAGCGACGCTGAAGCTGATGGGCAGCTTGAGGAACGGCTACGACGAAGTGTCCGAATTCCTGTTCAAGAGCATTTCCCCACGTCTGGCCGAAAAGCTGCGAGATCAGCTGACGGAGTTCAAGGACCTGTCGCAGACACAGACTGACATCGTCCACCGGGATTTCCTGGCCTTGCTGATGAAGTTGAAACGCAGCGGACAGATCGAACTCGTCAAGATCGAGACCGAGGACGCGCCAGACGACGCGACTGCGGCCGCCTGATACCCGTCAGGCCCTCGCTGCTTTAGCGCCGAATCGATCAGCGAACGACCAGTTCAGCATGTATGGCACCTGCCGCCTTCATGGCACGAATGATGTCGGCCATCTCTTGGGGAGAGACGCCCAGGGCGTTCAGGCCTGCGATCAGTTGCGACAGCGATACGTTCGGCTCCATCATTGCGATATGGCCGCTGCCGGTCTGGCCAATGGTGATCTGTGACCGGGGCAGGGTGACGGTCTCTCCCTCAGAAAACGCGTTGGGCTGAGACGCGATAGGGCTTTCCACGATCTTGATCGAGATGTTGCCCTGCGCGATCGCCACCTGCGAAATCGTAACATCCTCACCGAGGACGATCGTACCCGACTTCTCGTCGATCACGATACGAGCCGGTGTGGAGACTGTGACGAGCAGGTTCTCGATGCTGGCCAGCACGCGGGCAGGGGAGTCGGAAATGGTCTGCAGGTCCAGATCGACTGTGCCCGAGTCGCGCATGAACGCAATATTGGCGCCAACCGCACTATTGATCGTATCCGAGATGCGCGCTGCTGTTGTGAAGTCCGGACTGCGCAATGCCAGTGTGACCGATTCGCGCTGGTTGAATGCGTAGTTGATTTCGCGCTCGATCCTTGCGCCGTTAGGAACACCGCCAGTGGTGGGCGACCCACGGGTGACGCTGGCGCCAGCCGCCTGCACATCGATGCCACTGACAACAATACTGCCTTGTGCAACGGCGTAGACTTCGTTGTCCGCACCCTTCATCGGGGTAAGGATCAGAGTGCCGCCTTTGAGGCTTTTTGCATCGCCGATGGATGCGACGGTCACATCAATGGTCGACCCGTTTCGGGCGAAGGATGGAAGTGTCGCCGTCACAAGTACGGCGGCAACGTTCTTAGGCTTGATGTCTTCACCCTGCACATTCACGCCAAGTCGCTCGAGCATATAGGATAGTGAGTCCTCGGTGAACGGCGAATTCTTGACCGAATCGCCCGTGCCGTTGAGGCCCACGACGATGCCATACCCGACGAGGTCGTTCTCGCGCACGCCTTCCACGTCAACGATATCGCGAATACGCGGCTGCGTCAGGCCGGGTGCGGGGAGCGTAATGAGAACTGCCGAAAGAAGGGCAATGAACCGAGTGGACCACTTCATGGCGTTACCTTAAATAATTCATCAGGCTGAGATTGGCTAAGCGCGACGTGAGAAGGTAGGATGCTTCGAGGTTTCCTTCGAGCTCACGTAGTTCCGACGCCGTTTCGTACTGATCGCGTGCAGTCGTTTCGTTGAAAGCCGCTGTCAGCACAGTTTCTTCGACGTCCAGAGATTCTTTCTGGCGGGCGACCTTGGCCTGGGAAATGCCTACTTCGGCGCGCGAGTTCGTAAGGGCAGTTTGTCCGTATCCCAGGGATTCGGCTGCTGCGTACACGGATGGGCTGTTTCCGGCAAAGAGAGAGAGCGCTTCATCGGGCCCTGACAAAGCCATAACGGCTAGCCCCGACACGATTTGAATGATGTGTGGATCGGTGGCCGTTACGGCTTCCGGATCGGACGATGTGTCAGTACCGCTATAAATGTTCTGGCGCCAACCGCCGCCAGGCGTGTTGAAGTAGGTGTCCAGGGAAGTTGCGAAATCGGCAGCATCGACCGCCGTTGACGCGATCAGGCCTATGTCTGCGAGCAAGTCTTCAACAGCCGCCAGGGGCGGTGTGGAAGTTGTGTTGCCTGAAAACAGGAAGCGTTCGCCATAGCGCGTATTGAGTGCGGAAAAGGTCTCTTCCAACGCTGCTTTTGAATCTCGTGCTACGGCTGTCTTGGAAACCTGGTCGTCAGAGCCCAGTGCGGCTTGCATGCGCGCCGCCAGGCCATTTGTCCTGTCCTGAACGACTTCGAGGCCTCTTTGTGTGATGTCAAGCCGACCGCCGCGAAGCGTCAATTGCGAGCGCTCAAGGGCAATGTCGTCCAGCGCTTTCTTGCCCAGCATGGCGTGGCTGATGCGACCGGAAAGGTGAGCCGTCAGGTCGGAATACCGCCCCGTAACGGCCTCCTTGGAAGTCGTGGTCAATCGGTCACGCAGGGAGACGATTGCCTCGCTCAGGTCCGACTTTGGGAGATTCGTAAAGGACGGAATGCGCAACATGTCAGATCTCCATCAGCCGGTTGATCATTTGGCTGGCGATTTCGATGACGCGGGCGTTAGCGGCATACGCCTGCTCGATCAGGATTAGGTCCTGCATCTGGGAATCGATATCGACCCCGTTTTCGGACTGCTCCGCCTCAATGAGCATCGTGTGCTGCGCAGAGGTTGATGACAGGATGCCTTCGTTCTGTACGCGTTTCTGTCCCGTCAGGGAGGCGAACTGGGCTGCCATCTCGGTCGATGAAAAGGAACCTTGAATACCATTGGAGCTGATTGGGGAAACGAGCTTGATCGCCCCCAGCATGTTGTTGAGGATCGTCGAATCGCCTGTCGGACCTTGCGCGACCGCCCCAATTCCGTCTCGCAGCCGCCAGGTGGCGCCGCCCTGTGCGGGATCGACAGCGGCGTTGATGGCGATACGGCTAGCCAAGCCCGGGTCGCCCGTGCCCATGGGGTCGACGAAAAGCCCCGGATCTCCGGGCGTCTTGGTCGGATCGATCGTGTCGTCGGACAGTCGGGAGATGAAGTCGCCCGCCAGCGTGTCCAATTGTGCGCTGAAAGTAGGCAGGTCCTGATCTCGCAACGTGAACAATGCGCCGAACAAGCCGCTTGATACGGCGCCATAGGATGACGAACCTGGCGTGAGAGATATCCCGTCAACGGACAATCCGGAAAGTGCACCGTTTTCGACTGTCTGGGCCGGGCCGAAAGATGATGACGTATTGAACTCGAGCTGCCTGGCCGTTCCAGCCAGCAGAAACACGCCTTCTGGTGTGACCACGTCGATCATGCCGTAATTCCGGGGCACAGCCTGGACAGGAAGGTATTCGGAAATCGTGTCGAGGACGCGGTTGCGCTCGTCGATCAGTGCAGCCGCTTCGCCCGTCGTGCGGTCGATTCCGGATATGCGGCCGTTCAGCGTTTCGATCGTCTGCAGCGCCGTATTGACGATGTCGCGCCCCTGGCTGATTTCCCGGTCAGCTTCCGTGCGGAGACTGACAGTCATTTGGGAGAGGTTGTGGAATTCCTGGATAATCGCATTGGCCGAGGTCAGTACCGCTGACGCGTCTGCACCGGACTCTGGCGACAGGGCAAGATTCGACAGCGCCGATTCGAAATTCCCGAACGCCTTGAACAGGCCCGTGCCTTCGGCGGTGTCGCCGACCATGGATGAAATCGTCCGCCAAGTCGACGACAGGACGTCGGCCTGAGCCAGATCGCTGGTCAGGTTCCGTCGTTCTGCTGTGAGCGACTGGTTCTGGGAGCGTGAAACGCCGTCTGAGCGGACGCCGGCCGTGCTTCCGGCAAGGACATTTTCCGAAACCTGAACAGACCGGCGGACATAGCCGGGCGTCGATGCGTTCGCGACATTGGTCGCAACCATGTCGGCCCTCAGACTGGTGATCTGAAGGCCGGAACGGGCAGAATTTATTGCACTGGATAGGGACACTTAGCCGACCGCCTTCTGGCGCTGGAGATTAGCGCTTGAGATTCGTGGTTTCCTGCAACATTTCATCGACCGTCTGAACGATCTTGGCATTGGAAGAATATGCCCGCTGGGTCTCGATAAGGTCCGTAAGTTCAGCTGCGATATCTGTCGTCGACTCCATCAGGGAGAAGCCCGATATCCCGCCAACGGGACCAGCGCCCGCATTCCACAAGTAGAGGCTGCCGCTCGATGCGGAGATAGCAAAAGCCTGTGCATCAAGGGCATTCAGCCCATTCATGTTCGGCACGTCGCCAACCGGGATCTGGTACAATGTGCGGCGCAGACCCGTATCGTAGACCGCCTGAAGGTATCCGTTGGTGTCAATTTCTACCGAACTCAGGTCACCAATCGGCCCGCCATCCTTTGTCACGGCAGTTGGAGAGAAGGGCGCTGCCAACTGGGTAATGCCCGCGCTGTCATTGATGCGTCCGACATAGACCTCGACCGGGCCGTGTGGAAGGGTCAGTGAGAGATTGCCCGTCGACGGGTCATAGGTTGCGCCGCCGCCTGCCGAGGCAGTCAGGATGCGACCGCCGGAGGCAGCCGTGTCGCTGAATTCGAGATCCAGGCTTCCGATCGAAACGGCCGGATCGCCCGCGCTGTCGAAAATGTCGACAGTCCACTGGTTGCTGGCTCCGCTCCCGGGAACGGTCGGGCTGAACTGGAATGTCAGCGAGTTCGCCCTGCCGAGGTTGTCGAAATATTCGACTGGCAGATTATAATCGCCCGTTGCCGCGCCTGCGACTGTGGCATCGGCCGGCAGGTTGATGCCAAGATCAATCGTGCTGGTTGGGGTGGCTGTGAACTGCGATGTTGCGATGTTTACCGGCGACAGATTGATGCCGCTGTTACGGCTGACATTGCCGATATCGCCCGTCGAATCGGCCGGCCAGCCAAGCAGGAACAGGCCACTTTGCGTACGCAGGTTGCCGTTCTGGTCGGCGTAGAACGAGCCGGTCGGCAGTAGCTGCAGTTCCCGGGACGATGGCGAGGCATTCAAACCGGATTCGTCGGTTACCGGGAACAGGCCCCGGCCTGCAACCGCTATGTCAGTGGCGCTGCCTGTCGAGACCAGGGAACCAGTTGTCGCAATGTCCTTGAATGTATCAACACGAACACCGCCTGCAGAATATGACGAAGAACGTTGCTGAAGCACCATGCTTGAAAAATCGACCTGGCTGCGCTTGTAGCCTGCGGTCGATGAGTTTGCGATATTATCTGAAATGGTCGAGAGGCGAGCGGCGTTGACATTCAACCCCATGACGCCTGCATTCAGGGACGATGAGATACTCATTTTTCGGTTGCTCCTGCAAGTAGTGCAACCGAATCTAGGCGCTGATAGTTAATGAGCGGATAACTCTTTGGCCCTGCGCCGTTAACGAGTTAGTATCGTAATTGAT
The DNA here is from genome assembly GCA_963973995.1 of uncultured Alphaproteobacteria bacterium. GTDB lineage: Bacteria > Pseudomonadota > Alphaproteobacteria > Caulobacterales > Hyphomonadaceae > Hyphomonas. The sequence continues at coordinate 684,074 of CAXBCO010000001.1, read as the reverse complement.
ATTCGGCGATTTTGGGCCGCCGACGGACTGTCCTCGACCAGGGGATCCGTGTCCGCCTTTCCTGACACTTCAAGGATCCGGCTCGGGTCGAGATGTGACTCCAAAAGCAGTTTGCGCGCCGCGTTTGCCCGGTCAGAAGACAGGTTCCAGTTGTCATACGTCGCACCGTTTCGATAGCTCAGACTGTCGGTGTGCCCAACAATCTTGATGTTGTTTTCGAACGTGGTGAACGAATTGGCAACCAGACCGAGCATATCGCTCAAAAGGGTTGACGGTTCGCTTTGTCCGACAGGGAACAGGGGTGCATCTTCTGAATCGGTTATCTCCAGGACGATGCCTTCCGGTGACATCTTGATAAGCATGTGTTCCGACAGGCGGCTACCTTCCTCGGTCAGCGATTGCTTCAGAGTCTCGAGTTCCTTGGAGATCGCCTCTTCCTTGGCTGCGTCTGCTTTTTTCTTCCCTTCGAACGACGCGGAGCTGCTGGGGTGTCGCTCGGATGCGCCGGTACCGTTCTTGGCATAGGTTTCCTCGGTCATGATGGAGGATCCGTTCAGGCCATCAGAGCCGCCGCCAGATATTCTGGAAATCGGGATCGTGGGACTGAAATAGTCTGCGAGGCCTTTGCGTTGCTCTTCCGTCGTCGCGTTCAGCAGCCACATGAGCAGAAAGAAAGCCATCATGGCCGTCACGAAGTCGGCATAGGCAACCTTCCACGCACCCCCATGATGCCCGTCAGCTTTTACGACCCGCCGTCGCTTGATGATGATCGGCTGAACGATTGCAGCTTGTTGGATTTCCATAAGTCCCACCAGTTATTCGATGGGCCATGACTACCAAAAAGCCATGAAGGATCATTGCTTATCCAAACCTTAAGTTTGGGTAGTCTCGTTAATGCTTTCTCAACGGGTCGGACAACAATTGGAAGGGATTAACAATACTTGAACGATAGGTGATTCGTGTCTGCAGTTCTGCGGAAAAAAATAGACTCCGGGGCTGGTGTACCCCCGTCGATTCTGCAGATGCAGGCGTTTTGGGCGCAATTGCTGTCCAGGACTGGAGACTGGGCAATGGACACGTTCGGCCTAGAAAGTCAGCCGACCTTATCCAGTCGCCGCGTGGTGGGCGGACAGGTGGCTGCCGAAATGGCAGACAATCCGTTTACCTTGTTTTTTGCATCTGACGTGTCGCCGGGGCTGTGCGCCCTGGCCTTCGATGCTGCATTCGCGGTCCGTTGTGCCGCCACCCGATTGCGTCAGGATCCGTCAAGCCTCGAAGACGCCTCGCCACTGTTTCTCAAACTGCTCAGCGAGCAGCCGACGGTCGCGCTGTGGCAGCGACTGGCAAACGGGCTGACCGGCCATGATGTGCTCGCGCGCGACGATCCACAATCCGACGCCTCGGCAGCGGCCGGCGGGTTCGCGCCCGCAAGTCGTTATCTGGAGGTCGATCTGACCCTCGCCTTTGACGGACAGGCATCGGTCGTAAAGTGCCTTTTCGACGTCGACTATCTGCAAGCCCATGCGCGAAACGATGTGCGTCAGACCGCTGATCGTAAGGCCGAGGCGTGCTCTCAGAGTCCTAAATCCTTGAGCGATAGCGTAAAGGCGTCTGCCATTTCGCTTGATGCAGTTCTCGACAGAATGACGCTTACGATTGGCGAATGCTCGCGGCTGGAAATCGGTGATGTGCTGCCGCTGGCTAACGCGGATGCCGGTCGCTTGTCGCTTTGCGCAGAGACCGTTCACGGGAGTGTGGATATTGGAATCGGGGAGCTCGGAGTGTGGAAGCGGCAGCGGGCGGTAAAGCTTCATACGCCGATATCCGAGAGTTTCGCCCGGGCATTAAGATAGACATTGAGATCGCCGCCAACGGTGCGTTGGGGTTAAGGGAGTTTTTTGGTGAACGCAATTTTGGGCCTGATCGTCACGGTGGCCATGGTCTTCGGCGGGTACATACTTGCCGGGGGCAAGATGGGTATTATCACCCATTCCCTGCCATTCGAAATGATGATGATCGGTGGCGCCGCAGTGGGCGCATTCCTTGTTGGCAATGACATGAATACGATCAAGCACACTGGCGGCGACGTGGTGGCGGTCTTCAAAGGCGTCAAGTGGAAGAAGGGGGATTATCAGGACCTGTTGTGCCTGATGCACGAATTGCTCAACCTGATGAAGCAGAACCCCGTCGAACTGGAAGGGCATATCGAAGCTCCCGAGGAGTCGAGCATCTTCTCCAAGTACCCAAAAATTCTCAAGGACCATTACGCGATTGAGCTTATTTGCGATACCCTCCGTTCAATGATCATGAATTTTGACAATGTGCACCAGGTAGAAGAGCTCTTGCAGAAACAGATCGAGCAGCTCGCCGAGAACAATCTTCACGGATCACACGCCCTTCAAAACATGGCAGATGCCCTTCCGGCGCTGGGGATTGTTGCTGCCGTTCTGGGGGTTATCAAAACGATGGCCTCAATTGACAAGCCGCCGGAAATTCTTGGCGGCATGATCGGCGGTGCGCTTGTTGGTACTTTCCTCGGCGTGTTTCTCGCATACGGGATCGTTGGGCCATTTGCCACCAAGGTGAAGGGGGTTCGCACCGAAGAACATGCCTTTTACACAATGATCGGCGAGATTCTTGTCTCCAACCTGCACCTCAATCCAGTCAGCATCTGTGTGGAAGTCGCGCGACGTCACGCGCCGTCGCGCGTGCGGCCGTCGTTTGATGAAGTGGAACAGGCGCTGCGAGAAGCGAAAAAGGCGGCATGAAACACCATCTCTGGATCCTTCTTGTCAGCCTCTGTCTGGTTCCCCAGGCGATGGCGGCTGAGCCGGATTCGGCAGTGGCGGAAAAGTCGACACACAAATCTAATCTCTCATCCGATCTTGATTCCTTCGTACGCGGAGCGATCAGCGAAGGCCTGCTGACGCCATCCGACGACAGCCAAGCTAAACATGTCGAACCGTCCGGGTCTGACCATGACGCGCCGGCGCGAAAGGCTGATCCGGCGATTGCTCCCGCCTCTGCTGCCGAGGCGCGTTACAATGCCTGCGACAGGCCCTACGCGCTTGACTTTTCAGGTGTCCAGGCAATCGGACGCTATCAGGAAATTTATTCGGTCCGTGAGAAGGTCGGTGCCACCACAGATGAATTGATGTTGCCTGATGCGCTCAGCGATATGGCCAAGGCCTATATAGGACTTGGGCTGTACCCTGAAGCCATCATGATTCTGAAGCGTGCTCCTGGCCCCGAATCTGCGCCATACCGAAATCTGGCAATACTCATGGCGAACCGGAACAGGCCCGATGTGCGCTTCTTCCAGGAGATGGCATCCTGCCAGGAAGAATCAGGGATATGGCTGGCCTTGGCGCAGCTTGTCTCCGGACAGGCCAATGGCGTTCAAACTCTGCAGGACTCTCTGTCGGGATTCCGCAGGCTGCCGCTCCAGCTTCGGATTGACTATGCGGCGCTCAGCATCCCGGAACTGGAACGTATTGGCGAACAGTCGCTGGCGAGAAAGCTGATAGCGGACTTTAGCGAGGAGCAGGTGGTAAACTCGCCGCAGCTACGGTTCGTGAGCGCGCTTGTCAGTCTGGATAGCGGGGACTCTGCTGCGGAGCGGACGGTTGTCAAATTCCTCGACCACCCTCAGTTTCAGGAGCCTGCGCTGGCAGCGATGCTGCGCCGAAAACGACCGATGGATCCCGCCTACGAAGAAATTCTGCTCGGGGACCTGATGCAAAAGTTCGGCCAGGACAAGAACAGCGACAAACACCTGGCGGCCAGCCTTCAGTTCGCGCTTCAGGAGCTGAGTGCCCGTTCCCGCTATCAACCGATCATGAAGCTCGCAGGGATGCCGGCACTACAGAACCCGGAAGCCCAGGCCGAAGTGAGACGCCAGCTCGTATCAAGTCTCGATCGCGATCTGGGCGACGATGATCCGTTGCGCAATCTTGCTGCGATCAGCGCGCTGGCTGGCGAATCGGGACTGCTCGACAATGAGCCGAGCAGGGAGCGTCTTTTCAAGACGGCGACCGAACGGGCCATCCATTTCGGATTTGGCGCTATAGCCAGCGACCTCTCGGCAAAGATCGCGACGGATGAGGCCGTGAGCCTGCAGATCGCGACGCTCGCGTTCCGCCGTCAGGACTATGAAGAAGTCTATGCGCTAGCCGACGGGCATCCTCGCGATAGCCTTATCAACGTGCTGGCGGCAAAAAGTGCAATCAAGGAGCAAAACCAGGCATTACTCAACAAGATTGAGAGCCGTTTGTCCCTGCAGCCAGACTCTATTCTGGCACTGATCGAACAGGATGCCGTGTCGGGTCACTGGATCGTGTCAGACAGGATATACGATGCTGCCGACCAACTCACGGGCGTCGATCATGAGCAACGTGTTGCACGCGTCGCGAGCCTGAAGCGGGCCGCACAAGGCGACACAATGCCAACAGGACCGATGTCGATGGCCCGCGTGACCGACCTGCTGAACTCCACGCCGCTAGCGTCTGCACCATCTTCGAGGGGGAGCAACTAATGTCCAATGCGATTTACGCAACACTCGCGCGTCAGCAGGGCCTCATGCAGGAAATGCAGGTTGTTTCCAACAACCTCGCCAATTCGAGCACCACAGGCTACAAGACAGACAAGGCGATCTTTGCGGAGTATCTCGTCAACTCCGGCCCGGGAGAGCTGTCACTTTCCATGGGCGCTCTGGCCGGGCACGCCTTCGAGATGGAACAGGGTGGCTTGAGCGTTACCGGCGGCCAGTTCGATCTCGCTGTCCAGGGAGACGGATTTTTTTCGATTGAAACCCCACAGGGACCGCGCCTGACACGCGCGGGCCATTTCCAACTCTCAGCCGACGGCACGTTGATCGATTCGATTGGCAACAACGTGCTGGGCGCCGGCGGCGGGCCGATCAACATTCCCCCTGAAGCGAGGCAGGTCTCCATCTCTGGAGACGGCACGATCTCGGTCGATGGGGAACAGCTCGAACAGATCGGTATCATGACCGCTGACGGCCAGCTCATGCGCGACTCAAACACTTACTTCTCGGCGCCCGGCGGCATCCGGAATGCGACGGACTTCAGCGTGGTTCAAGGGGCTCTGGAGCAGTCCAATGTGTCGCCTGTTCTCGAAGTCGCCCGGATGATCGAAGTCCAGCGGGCCTATGAAGCCGGACAAACGCTTCTTGAGCGTGAAGACCAGCGTATAGGACAACTCATATCGACCGTTCGCGAACGATAGTCGCGAAAACTGAACGAAGGAGACGAACATGAAATCACTACAGATCGCCGCGACAGGAATGGCCGCGCAGCAGCTGCGTGTCGATGTCATCTCAAACAACATCGCCAACATGAGTACGGCGGCGTATCGACCGCGCGTCGCTGAATTCTCTGACCTGATGTACCAGCAATACCTCACCCCGGGTACGATTACGTCCCAGGTCGGAACGGTCGTGCCGGCAGGCATCCAGATCGGTACGGGGGTCAGGCCATCAACCGTGTCCATGCAAATCATCCAGGGCTCCCTGAAGGAGACCGGATCGGACCTCGACATTGGCATCGATGGTGCCGGCTTCCTGGAAGTCACGTTGCCATCGGGTGAGTCAGCCTATACCCGCGACGGCAAGCTCAATCGTAGCGCGGAAGGAGAGATGGTCACGATGGATGGCTATCCTCTGGCCGACGGCATCACGATACCGGCCGACGCAAAAAGCATCTCGATCAGCCGTGATGGAGAAGTCGTTGCATATTTCGACGACCAGCCAGCCGGTCAGGCTATCGGCTCGATACAAATCGTCCGCTTCGTCAACGAGAAGGGCCTGGAGGCCATGGGCGATAACCTGTTTCGGGAAACCGCAGCATCGGGTACGCCCACGCAAGTGGTAGCGGGTACTGAAGGCTCAGGCTTTATCCGGCAGGGCTATCTCGAAGAATCCGGCGTCGATGTGGTCAAGGAGATTTCAGACCTCATCGAGGCGCAACGCGGCTATGAGCTGAATTCGAAAGTGATCACCGCTTCCGATGAAATGCTCGCCGCCACAACACGGCTGAGGTAGCAGACATGATCACTCTGGTCGCACTGGGATTTGGAGCTATCGCGGCAATCACCGACGCATCGTCACTCGTTGCTGCTGAAGTCATTCGGGCCGGCGACCGCGTCTCGGCGGCCAACGCCGTGACAGATGCCGGAGCGGCGGCCGCCGCCGATGAGTCGCTCCTGGGCCGTGAAGTCCGGCGCACGATTTATGCCGGCCAGTCGATTACGACCGATAATACCCGCCCCCCCATGCTTGTGAAACGGAATCAGATTGTGACGCTCAAATATATCAACGGCGCGCTTGAAATCACGACGACCGGCCGGGCGCTGGGTGAAGCCGGCCTCAGCGAATCCGTGAGTGTTCTCAATCCTGACTCGCGGCAATTGGTGCAAGGGGTTGTTCAGGAAGGTGGATGGGTGCTGGCACAATGAAAATGTTATTCTCAACGACAATTCTCGCGACGGCCCTCACGGCTTGCGCAAGCGGATCGCGCTCCGCACCGGAATTTGAACACGCGGTCTATTCCGAATGGGCCACGCCCGTTGCCGAACTGGATTCGAACAGAGATCCCAACCCGTCCCTGTGGGCGACCTCGCCAAATGCGTTGCTTAGCATGCGGCGCGCCAAGGAAGTCGGGGATCTGCTGACCGTCGTCGTCGAAATGAACGATCAGGCGAGCCTGAAGAGTTCTCTCTCCCGGAGCCGGGATTCCAGCGAGGACTTCAGCGTTGACGCGCTGTTCGGATTGCCGGACGTGGTCAATCGGGCCCTGCCGGGTTCAGCCAATGTTTCGCCTGCGGTGGACTTCAATCGAAACTCCAGTCTCAACGGCAGCGGCGCCGTCAACCGCGCCGAGAAGATCGCGTTCACGCTTGCGGCCCGGGTTGTCGGTCTTGAGCCGAATGGCAATCTCGTCATTCAGGGCTACCAGCAAACACGGGTCGGCAAGGAAGTGCGCTATCTGAGTGTAGCTGGTGTCATTCGCGCGCAGGACATCACGAGAACGAACACAGTGTCCTATGAGAAGATCGCCGATGCGCGCCTTTCTTATGTCAATGAGGGCGACACAACAGGAGAAGGCGGACGCAAACTGGTTCCCCGGCTTCTTGACAAAGTCCTGCCTTTCTAGGGTTTCCATATGAAGAACATCATCGCTGCCGTCGTCGTTGTCGTTTGTATCGTTATTGGCGGTATCGGTGGAAGTTTCCTCAAAAGCAGCTCCGGCGGATCGTCCGGCAAGGCGGAGCATGCGAAGGAAAAGTCGCATGGGGCCAAAGAAGAAAAGGGTGGGCACGGCGCTGAGGCGCCAGCCAAGGACAGCCACGACAAAAAGGACAGTCATGGCAAGAAGGATTCTCATGGCGCTGTCGCGTCATCGTCGGGTGTCGAATATTTCAAGTTTACCCGCGAATTCGTTGTTCCCATCATGCGTGAGAGCAGGGTTGAGAGCCTGGTAATCCTGAATATCAATCTCGAAGTCGATGCGAGTGAGATCCAGAGACTGTTTTCGATGGAGCCGAAGATTCGGGATAACATCATGACGACCCTGATCGAGCTCAGCAATGATGGGGCGACACTGGATTCAATCGCGACGCTCGAGAACTATGAATCAATCCGCGCGACTGTGCTGTTGAACCTGCAAACGATCTTGCCGGACGGTATTCGGAACGTGCTGATTGTGGATATGGCCAAGCAGGATCTGTAGGGACAGACGATCCGCTGGCCTGAATACCATGTTCCGGATAGGCGCCGTTCGGCCGCCTTTAGACGCCTGCGAGTTGAGGCGCCACCGTTCCATAATACTCGTCACTGCGATAAAGTTCGACGCCGAACTGGTACTGCCCTTCGGGTGAAATCGCGTCCGTGGCCTGATTGCGGCCGTCCCAGCTGAAACTGTCTGCTTCGGGATCAAGCGTTTCGGTCCAGACAACATCTCCCGCACTGTTCTTGACCGAGAGAATGGCGCGATCCGCCTCCTCAGGAATATCGACGATGAAGTCAACCGCCTGGCTGGAGAACGGAACCCAGGATGTCTCGACCGAGACTGTTTGCCCGATCCATTGGCTGGCGGCGATGGCATACAGATCGCTCATCTTGGCGGCGATCACATCGAGGCTGGAATTGGATTTGACGTCTTGCTCAAGGGAGGAGAACGTCGCCAGCTGTTCGACAAACTGGGTTGAATCGAGAGGTGCCAGCGGGTCCTGGTTCCGGAGCTGGGCCGTCAAAAGCTTGAGGAAGCTGTTATATTCCTCGCCGATCTGGGCCTGCTCGGTTGGCGCTGTCGGAACGTTGGATGGGGTGCTGCCTGCGGCTGTAACGGTGGTCATCTATGTTACCCTTATAATTTGATGTTTAAGCCACCGGCCGCCGCAGAACGGTGCTGGGAATTGCGGGCTGCAGCTATGGAGGTCGCCGCCACGTCGGTGTCTGCGACGATGTCACCGTCGACCTGGCCCGGACGCGCAGCCAGTTGGCGGGGGTCCTGCTGAGCCTGGTGCTGTTCAAACGACATGTTCTGGCTCGACAAGCCTTGTCGCTCGAGCGCATTGACCAATTCGAAGTGCATGGCGCGTAACTGGCGAAGCGCTTCCGGCGTTTCGCCGGTAACGGTCACGTGCTGGAGCCCGTTTGCATCGAATTTGAAGTCGATCGAAACGCGACCGAGTTCGGGCGGATCCAGCTGGATCTGGATCCGGTCCTTCCGGTCTTCCGGAGCAGCGATGGAATCGGAAATGATTTCGACGACCTGAGCCGGTGTTGCTGAAATCAGGCTATGTGTCGGCGTCATCGCACCTGGTATCGGGGCGCTCGGTGCCTGGGCGGCTGGCGATTGTAGCAGGCCCGATTGCGTCGAAATGGCCATATCCAGCGGGTTTACGGCTTTCACGCCTGTCGCAGTATCAGCGACTGTATCGGGATTGCGCACTTGAGCGCTGGATGCAACGTGATCGCCATCGCCGGTCGGGAAGTCGCCCTGAGGGGGCGTCCTGGCTGGCCTGTCACCTTTTGCCGGCACCCCATCTCCTGCCAGCGCGGAGGCCGTCGATGCGGCGGATGCGGATGCAACAGCATCCACCTTGCCTGTATTCTTGGTGGTTGGCGTGGCGATTGCGGCGACCTGGCTGGTCGCGCTCGTGAGCGTCGATTGCAGTGCGGGGTCAACGTTTCCCGGAATGGCGACAATATTTGCCTCTGGAGGGCTGTCTGCGTCCACTTGAGAGCGTGCTGACGCGTCAATCCCGCTAGGCTCTGGCACTGAAGCCGCCAGCTTTCCGGCATCGGCACCGACCTCATCTGCGTCTTGTGCAACGAGGTTGCCTGCCGCACCGGTGGTTGCCGCAACGACTGGATCAACGGGTGAGTCAGGCGCCCCTATCTTCTCGGGAGCCATCTCCTCGAGCGTGCCAACAAGCATATCGACCGTATCAGCTGCTGGCATCGTGTCAGCGGTTTCCAGCAACGCGTCCGCCGGAATGGCTTGAGGAGATGCGGGGGAAGGTGCGGTGTCGCCGGTGATCGTGATCGGTTGATCGAGCGAACCGGCGTCTTCCAGCGGGCCGTTGATACGAATCGCAGACACAGCGACCTGCCCGGTATCGGCCCGGGCAAGCAATTCAGACTCGTCCTGGTCGTGCTGGTCGGTCTCGAACTTTGAATGGATTTTCGCAAATTCGGCGCCCTTGCCGCTCGGCGTGGCTGCCCGGCTGCCGGATTCCGACGATTCTCGCGCTGGCCGACTGGAAAAAATCGTCTCAAGGGTGAATGCCATTTTTTGCCTGATGAGTTGAGCGTTAACCGAATAAAAACCACGCCGCGTAAAAAGTACGTTAACAATCGAAGCGATTTCGTTCACTTTTTGAATTTTGTTTGACTGCGGAGTGTTAAATGACAGGACCATTGTCCTTTCCCGGCATCAGCGCGCCAGCTCTGGCACCCGAGAATCGTCCTGTCGTCAATCCGACGAACGCCGAGGCAGCGGATATCGGCCAAAGGTTCGAACAGATGCTATGGGCGGAAATGTTGACTCATGCCGGCCTGGAAAAAGCCTTCTCCCAAGGTGGCGGAGAGGCGGCATCAGCGTTCTCCCGGTACGTTGTCGAGGCTGTGGCAAAGGATATCGCGGCATCCCATCCACTTGGTCTTGCTGACGCCGTAAAGTTCAATGCAGGTCGCGGTCCGCAGCCGAAAGTGGATAAAACATCATGAACAATCTAGGCCTCAGGGTCCAAACTGCTCGCCTGAAAGATATCCTGCTCAGCGAAAAGGACCTGCTCCTTACCGGGCGGGCACGGGAGGCTGCCGATCTGCTGCCAGCCAAGATGGAGGCGATGCAGGATATCGAGGCCTATCTCGAAAGCCGGGAGTCGGGATCTCTTCCCATCGAACACCGTGCAGACATGGAACTGATCGTGCGGCTTTCCAAAGAGAACTCCGCGCACTTCGAGGCGATCCGAAACGGGTTGCGTCATGCCATAGACAGGCTCGAGTCCATGCATGGCAGTGCATACGTCGGATCTTATGCCCAGAATGGCAGTAAAGTTCCCTTCACGGAGGTTGCCGGTCAGTTCCGCAGAAAAGCCTGACCGGTTAACCTTATCTACACAATGGATACCTAAGGATCAACTTAACAACCAAGATGGGTTGGCGATTTATCGCTGTCAGGAAGACGCGTGTTTGATCAAGTCCATGACCTTGTCGTGGCGAAAAAATTCAGAGGTACCAACCTGTGTCCAGTATTCTTACCAATAACAGCGCCATGGTCGCGCTCGACACCCTCCGCAGCATCAACAGAGATCTCTCGACTATCCAGAACGAGATTTCGACCGGCAAGAAAGTATCGTCCGCCAAGGACAACGCTTCGATCTGGGCTATCTCGACGGTCATGTCGACCGACGTTGAAAGCTTCAAGACGATCTCCGACTCGCTGAACCTCGGTTCGTCCACTGTTGGTGTTGCCCGCTCGGCCGCCGAAGCTGTCACCGAAAACCTTCAGGAAATCAAAAGCCTGATCGTGTCGGCCCAGCAAGGCAACGTTGACCGGACGAAGATCCAGACCGACATTGACGAGCTGACCAAGGGCATTCAGGCCTATGTCGGCGCGGCTCAGTTCAACGGACTCAACCTGCTCGACGGCACCTCGTCGGCTGACGTGAACTTCCTGTCCTCGCTGGACCGCTCGTCCAGCGGCGCGGTTACGGCATCGTCCATCGCCGTTGAGCGCCGGGACCTGTCGATCAGCAACTCGTCTACGCCTGCAACTTTCGGCGCAGTCGCGAATGCTGACCAAACGATTATCGCCTCGGGCGTCAACTCGGGTACGGCAACGGCTGCTGGAGCAGCAGGCACTCTGGACGTCACGATCGCATCTGTCGCCGACGGCTACAGCTATCGCCTCGTTCTCGACGACTCGGCGACGAACAACACACTCGGCCAGCGTACGTTCGAGTATGTTGCGGGTGCTGACGACAGTGCCGCTTCGGTTGCAGCAAACCTGACAACCCAAATGGCCAACTTCCTTGCCGCCACCGGTGAGACGAACTATTCCGTCTCCCGCGCCGATGGCGTGATCACGATCACCAACACTTCCGCGGCCGCTCTGGCCGTGACGGCGACGGCGACGACAGGCGGTACAGCCGGTACGACCACAGGTGGCCTTGGCAATCTTGCTACGGTTGACGTGACGACCGATGCTGGCGCAACGGCTGCTCTGACGGCGATCGAAGGCCTGCTGCAAACGTCGATTGATGCTGCTGCCGGTCTCGGTTCGTCGCAAAAGCGGATCGAAAGCCAGGGTGAGTTTGTCAACACACTGATCGATGCCATGACTACGGGCATTGGCGGTCTGACAGACGCTGACATGGAAGCTGCTTCGGCGAAACTGCAGGCTTTGCAGGTTCAGCAACAGCTCGGCGTCCAGGCGCTGTCGATTGCCAACCAGGGACCGCAGGCACTGCTGTCACTGTTCCGCTAATACTAGTCGGTGGCCCGGACGCATGATGCGCCCGGGCCATTTTTTCTTTGTCGCTAGGAGAGCGTTTTGCATAATTTGGCATACAAGGCTTACGGTCAGATCCAGCAGCGCACAGGCAGCGACAAGGGTATCGAGCATGCACTCTTTGTTCAGATCACTGAAGCGCTTGAAGATGTCGCTCGGTCTGAGTCTCCGACACCCGCTGCCAAGGCCGATGCGATCTACCGTAACCAGCAATTGTGGACGCTGCTCGCAACCGACCTGATGAGCCCGGCCAATGCATTGCCGGACGATCTCAAGGCCCGCCTCCTACAGCTTTCGAAATTCGTGCAGAAAACCAGCATGCAGATTCTCTCAGGTGAAGGCGATATCGCCGACCTGATCGAGGTCAACAAACCCATCATTGCGGGACTGGCCGGCTCGGCCAAATCCGATTTGCAAGGTGAGGCCGCCTGATGTCTGGACTTGTACTGAAAATAGCCCCCGGGGAACGCTTCATCGTGAATGGCGCCGTTCTGGAGAATGGTGACAAGCCCGCCCGGATCCGGATCACGGACAGTGATGTCAGGGTACTGCGGTGCCGCGATGCGCTCCGGCCGGAAGATGTCAATACGCCGTGCAAGCAGATCTATTATGCTGTCCAATTGCTGATTACCGGCGATCTCGAAGAGTTCGGGACGTTGCCGGCTATTGACGAAGAGTGCGCCAAGCTGCTCGACGTCTTCAAGTCGATCGACCCTGAACTCATTCCGACGCTGCGTTCGATGATCAGCCGGAGCAATTATTACTCCGCACTTTGCCACCTCAGGCAGATATTGGTGATCGAAGACCAGCTGCTGGCCCGGGCCAACAAACCCGTCGCGCCCGCGATTGATACGAAAGTGGCCTGACGGATGTTTCAACCCGTCATACCCCTGTCCGGCAGTGGTGGGTGGAAATTCCTCGAGGCGACTTATGACCGTCAGTTGGAAAGCTATTCCAATTCGCCGCAGGTGCGGCTCGACCGCGACTATCTCGTAGACAAGTTGTCCGAACCTGTTGCTGTCGAAAGCTTTCTCGATGACCGGCGCCTGCTTCGCGTCGTGCTCACATCTTTCGATCTTGGCGGTGAAGAGTGGAAGCGCGGTTTCATCGACAAAGTTCTGAAAGAATCAACCGATCCCGAGAGCACGTTTCTCGCGCGCCTCAACAATTCGAAATACACCGCATTCGCCAAGACTCTGAATGTCGTGGACGGAAAGATATCCCTGTCACCAGGGGCGCTGTCGAATATGGCGGAAGACTTTGAGGCCAAATCCTTTCAGACGGCCGTAGGCGAAGTCGATGACAACATGCGGCTCAGCCTCAACTACAAGTCGGGTATCGGCGCGATAGCTGGAACCGGGGCGAGCGAAACCACGATACTTTATCGGATCCTCGGCGATGTGCCCACGCGAACCCTGCTTGAGGGCGCTACCAACTTGCCGACGGATATCCGCAAGCTGCCGCTTGAGCGTCAGGCAGTCATCCTGAAGGAGCGCCTTCAGAGCACGTTGGGAATTCGAGAGATGTCCGAGCTGACATCGCCCGAGAATGTCGAAAAAGTCATTCAGAGATTTCACGCCATGTCTGCCATCTCGCAAAATGCGTCAAGCTATTCGCCTGCATCGGCAGCGCTCACACTCTTGAGCAATGGGCTTGGCAGTCAGGGCAGCCAGAACCTGTTCCTCAGCCTGCTGTAATTATGGGTCTATTGGTGTCGCCGGCAATGCCTGTGCGGCCAGGCTCCTTTCGGTGCGAAGTATTTCGCGAAGCCGATCAAACGCGGCCTCGATGCCCAGGCCATTTGGGGTCCCGGCATAGCGGTCCAGCAGCGAATACAGCGCGATCGCCCTGTCGGCTTCGGCATCCTTGCCGAATTCGTAGAGGTTTGCCCGCAACATGGGAGCAATCTCTTCGTACAGGGCAAACATCCGGCGGCATTCCCGAATGAGCGCGTTCTCGTCGTCGGTCGCCGCATGCGGCAAGCTGCGCGAGACGCTGCGCAGGATATCGATAGCCGGATAGCGGCCCCGTTCCGCGATGTCACGGGCCAGGATGATGTGGCCATCCAGGATGCCACGGATCATGTCCGCGACAGGCTCTTCCATATCGGATCCGGCCACGAGTACGGAATAGACCGCCGTGATGTCGCCCTTTCCGTCGGTGCCTGGCCCGGTCCGTTCTGCCAGCTCGGAGACGACGCGGACGGTTGAGGGCGGGAAGGCATTAAGCGCCGGTGTTTCACCCGCAAGAAGGGCGGTTTCGCGATGCGCCTCGGCAAACCGGGTGATCGAATCGAACAGGAACAGCACGTTCAGGCCCTGATCCCGGAAATGTTCTGCGGCCGCCATGGCGCAATAGGCTGCGCGTTTCTTGGCACCGGGCGGTTCGCTGGCGGTTGCGGCGACAACGACCGTCTTCGACATGATCGATTCCGGAAGAACGTTGCGGACGAACTCGTTCACCTCACGGCTGCGTTCGCCGATCAGGGCGATGACCACCCTGTCGGCATCCATTCCGGCTGCCAGTGACCCGAGAAACGTGGATTTCCCGACGCCCGATCCTGCAAACAATCCCAACCTCTGGCCGCGACAAATGGGCAGCACCGTATCGGTCACCATCCACCCGGACGCGAGGCGCGGTCCGATCCCCCGACGGGCATGCGCGGGCAGGGGCGCCGCCAGCAGCCTGCGCGGTGTCGCACGCATCATGGGCGGCGCGCTGTCTCCGCTTGCAATGTCGCCGCGGTAGTTAACGATCTGTCCGAGCCAATGGTCGCCGGGTTCAATCCGGGCTTCCTGTTCAATTTGCACGGGATCGCCGATCCGAAGCGTGTCACAGGGTGAAAACAGGAGCGCGGTGACACTGTCACCTGAAACGGTCAGGATTTCTCCCAGAACAGTAGTACCTTGCTTTTCGATGATAATTTCATTTCCGACGCCAGCAAGCTCGCTGATTCCGGCGATCCGGATCACGCCTGGTGCCACATCAATAATGGTGCCCCAGAGCCGGAAGAGCTTCAATGATGAGGACGCCGCCTTCACCTGCATGGACACTGTCCTTCACACCTAATTAACCCTTTCTTTAACATATATTACCAAACCTTGTGATGCGGTTAACCAAAGTGAATCGGCCATGATATCCGAATTACCAATGTTTCAGATTCTCGGCGCCATGGCGCGCCATGCGGCAGAAAGCCAAAAGGTAAGCGCGACCAACATCGCGCATGCCGATGAGCCCGGCTACAAGGCGTCCAAACTTGAGTCTTTCGAGAGTTACATGGCCCGCGCGACGTCAGGGGCTGCGTCCGACGCACTGTCGACGCCATTCCGAACAGTCGAAATTGATACGCTTGGATCGCCGAATGGCAACACGGTCAGTCTTGAATCGGAGATGCTCAATTCGGCCGATGCGATGAGCCAGCACCAACTCGCACTGACTGTCTATACGAAATCAATCAACCTGTTGCGCACGGCAATGGGCAAGGGACGGTAAGGGAAGATGACCATGAATCCTCTCAAGGCAATTATGCAGCAAGCCGTCTCCGGAATGCAGCTTGAGACGCAACGGATCACTGTTGCCGCCGAGAACATCTCCAATGTCGATACGCCCGGCTACAAGAAGAAAATGCTCCTGATCGACCCTCAGGGCACCTCGGCCGACCAGTTTGCGGCGATGAAGCAAATCCTCGATGAGACTCCCGGACAGCGCGACTATAACCCGTCACATCCCATGGCCGACGATGACGGGTATGTGACCATGTCGAACGTGTCCTTGATCATGGAAATGGCCGACCTTCGGGGCGCCAATCGCACGTATGAAGCCAACCTCAATGCATTCCAGCAGGCGCGTTCGATGTACACGTCTCTGCTTGATATTCTGCGCCGCTAGAGAGGCAAAGTGAAGTCATGTCTACAGTAAGTTTCAATGCCTACACGGCTCTGAATACCACGCGGCCGGCGGATACCGCAAAGGCTGTGGGAAAGACAGATGCCGACAAGAACGTCGTCGCCGAGGGCGTCTCGGACTTCCGGGCCGCCCTGCAACAGGCGGAAAATACCGCAATGCAAACGGCTGTTTCCGGTGCGGACCCGCATGCCATGGTCGCGGCATTGGCAAATGCCGAACTGATGCTCGATGCCGCTGTCACCATCCGGGACAAGGTTGTCGAAGCCTATCAGGAATTGCTGAGAATGCCCGTTTAGGCTCAAGGGGGCGTCATGTCCGAAGCAGAAATCTTCGAGGTATTGCGCGCCCACATATGGGGTGCGGCGATGATGGCGATGCCTATTCTGGCGTGTACGCTGGTCGTCGGCTTTACCATCGGCCTGTTGCAGGCACTGACATCTATCCAGGAAGTCACTCTGACCTTCATCCCAAAGATCCTGGCGGTCATCATCGTATTTTTCCTTTCGCTCGGATACATGACCAGGATCTGCGTAGACCTGTTCAATAATTCGGTATTGCCGCTCATTTCCCGATAGGTCGCCCCGTGCAGACACCTAAGAACTTTGGCTTGGCCCGGCCCACGTCCCTCCTGGCCATCGGCTTGATGATGGTCATCCTCGTGATGATCCTGCCAATCCCCGCATGGGTGATGGATGTCGGCCTGACCATGTCGTTCGCCTTCGCAATCCTGATCTTTGCCACCTCGGTGTTCATCGAGCGGCCGCTGGATTTCTCGTCCTTTCCCAGCGTACTCCTCGCCTCCCTGATCCTGCGCCTGGCGCTGAACGTTTCCTCGACGAAGCTGATCATCGGCGAAGGCCATACGGGAACACAGGCAGCTGGTGGCGTCATCGAGGGCTTCGCCATGTTCATCATGGGCGGAAACCTGTTCGTTGGCCTGGTCGTGTTCAGCGTGCTCGTGATCGTGAACTTCATGGTGATCACCAAGGGTGCCGGTCGTATGGCCGAAGTGGGCGCGCGGTTTGCGCTCGATGCCATGCCGGGCAAACAGCTGGCGATCGACTCCGACCTCGCCGTGGGTGCGATCACACACGAGGAGGCGAAGAAACGTCGCCAGAAGGAACAGGAAGAAGCCGCGTTCCTCGGTTCGCTCGATGGTGCGTCGAAATTCGTCAAAGGTGATGCGATTGCCGGCCTGATGATTACGGCGCTGAATCTCGTTGCGGGAATCGCGATTGGCCTTTCCGTCCATCACCTCAGCTTCTCCGAAGCCCTGAGCAATTACTCCATTCTCACAGTCGGTGACGGTCTTGTTTCGCAGGTGCCCGCAGTCATCGTATCTGTCGCCTCAGCGCTGCTCCTGTCCAAGGGACGCGAGGAGGGCGCCATCGACCTCGCACTCGTGGCGCAACTCGGCAGCAACGTGGCCGCCCTGATGATCGTGGCCGGTATCCTCTTCGTCTTTGCGCTGTTTCCCGGCCTGCCGTTCGTACCGTTCATGCTCGCATCTGCAGGCTTTGCGACGGCTTCGGTCCTGGTGCGCCGGAAAAGCCGGGAGGCCGATGCAGAGGCTGAAAAAGTGCCGGAGCTGACCGTCGACGAGCCCGTGAAGTTCGGGGATTCCATCCATTCCGACGAGATCCACCTTGAAGTGGCACCCGACCTGGTCAACCTCGTCCTGCTCGGCGACAACGGGTTCGAAAGCCGGATTCACAAGATCCGTCGCTACATCGCGGAAGAATACGGGTTCGTCCTGCCAGCGATCCGCATGACGGACAATCCGACGCTGAAGCGCAACGAATACCGGATCCGCATCCAGGGCGTTCGCCTTGATTCCGGCTTGCTGCGTCCCGGGTCCATCCTCGCACTCATGGAAGACGACCAGTCGCCGCAGCTGCAGGGCGAGAAGGTCAAGGAGCCTGTCTACAAGGCGGCCGCCCGCTGGTTGCCCAACAGCAAGAAGCAGGAACTGGCTGCAGCCGGCATTCCGGTCGTCGAGCCGATCGAGGTTCTCGCCACCCACATGCTCGAAGTGATCCAGTCCAACTTCTCGCTTGTCTTCACACGGATGGTCATGCTCGATACGCTCGATGCGTTGACGACCGTCAGCGACAGTGACCGGGCCGCCGCCAACCGCCGCTTCCTGGATGAGTATATCCCGGCAAAGGTCACGCCCGAAATGCTGCTCTCGGTCGTGCGCTTGCTGCTTGAGGAGCGCGTCTCGATCCGCAACCTGTTCCTGATCATCGAGGCGATTGCCGAAGTCAAAGCCTCATCGCCGGGTCTGCCAAGGATCGTCGAGCTTGTGCGGCAGCGTCTGGCATTCCAGATCGTGGACCGGCTTCAGGACGATCAGGGGCGCCTGCCACTGGTCCAGCTGTCCACAGCCTGGGAACAGAAGTTCACCCAATATGAAGTGAATAATGAGAATGGCAGCAGCGACATCGCGCTGCCGCCCGAAATGTTTGGCGAGCTGACCAATGAAGTGCAATCGAAACTCAACGAAGCTGCGAAGAAGGGTGTGATCGCCTCCGTGGCGACGTCATCGCGGCGCCGGCGATTCCTGCAGACCGTCCTCGCAAGCAAGGGCATTCGCAATTCGGTTCTGGCCTACGAAGAAATCACAGCAAAGACCAAGCCGTATATAATCGGCGTTGTCTGATGGCTGACCTGGCGTCACTGGCGGGTCAGCTGGCGCCGCTGCTGGCGATGTTCCTCCTGGTGGTGGCGCGGCTGTCCTTCGTGATCTTTTTCATGCCGGGAATCGGCGAACAGGTTGTGCCGGTACAATTGCGTCTCATGATCCTTCTCGCCATCGCCATGGCGATGGCCAGTACGGGTGTCGTTGCTGTTCCGTCCCTGGAGTCCTTGTCCGGCTACGGCGCGATTCTGTTGAGCGAGCTTACGATAGGATTCTGCCTTGGGGCCATCTTGCGGGTGTCGGTGTGGATGCTCAGCATCGCAGGCACGATTATTTCGCAGTCGATCGGCCTGTCACAGCTTCTCGGTATTGCCCTGGAGCGCGAAGCCCAGAGTCTCACGGGAAGCATGCTTTCGATGGCAGGTACCGCCATCCTGCTGACGGCGGACTTCCACCTGAATGCCATCGCATCGCTGATGCGCCTGTATGGCGAAATACCGGTTGGCGCGCTGTCCGCCCTCGACTGGGACTTGCTGATTCAACGCAGCTTCTCGGCCGTGGGCTTTGCCGTCCTGCTCGCCTGGCCGTTCGTCGCCGTCAATTTGCTCTACAATATCTGCCTCGGCTTCATCAACAAAGCCCTGCCACAGCTGATGGTCGCTTTTGTCGGCGCGCCGCTGATGATCGGCGGGGGTACGATCCTGCTGGCCTTGTCAGCCGTCGGGCTGCTGGTGGTATGGAAAGACCGCGTCATCCAGATCGTGGGATGGATGTAAGGCATGGCCGATCAGGAACCCGATAGCGCCGAAAAGGAATTCGATGCCACCGACGCCAAACGCCAGCAGGCGCGCGAGGAAGGCAATGTTGCGCAGTCAAAGGAGGCGAACGCGTTCGCCTTGATCGCGGGCATCCTGGGTGCGGGCGTGGTGCTGCAGGGCGTTGTCGGCAACACCGTGTTCGACGATTTCTCGGGGTATCTCTACCATATCGATGCCTATGCGAATGACGTGTTCACCGGAGGCGGCGGCGAGACCAAGAGCTGGATCAACAGCCTGCTGGTGCAATTTTCGCTGCTCTTTTTGATTCTCGGGGCCGTTGTCCTCGCGGCGCTCATCATCCAGCGGTCCATTTCGTTTTCCTTCAAGAAAATCCAGATGGATATGAAGAAGCTCTCTCCTGTCGAAAACCTGAAGAAGCGCTACGGGATGAAGGGCCTGACGGACTTTCTCAAGGACACGGTCAAACTCGGATTCGCAGGAATCATTGCGGTCGTGTTCCTGTTTCAGCTGGCGAGGGACTATTATGCCAGCAGCGCCATTGAGCTCGGCCATTTCGCATCGTTCACGTTCGGACAGTCGCTCAAGCTGATCTTGTGGTTTCTTCTGTTTCAGCTCGTGCTGGCAGTCCTTGATCTGCCTCTGCAGCGGCGCATTCACGAGAACAAGCTGAAAATGTCTCGTGAAGAGATGAAGAAGGAGATGAAGCAGAGTGAAGGCGATCCGCAGCTGAAACAGCAGCGGCGCCAGGCGGGTGCGCGGATAACGCAGGGTCAGCAATTGCAGAATGTCAAAGAGGCGACCGTCGTGATGGTCAACCCTGAGCACTATGCCGTGGCGCTGCGGTGGAATCCTGACGATAATCTGGCACCGGTTTGCGTTGCAAAGGGCATGGATCACCTGGCCGCGAAAATCCGCGAAATCGCCATCGCCAACAATATCCCGATATATCGGGACCCGCCATCGACGCGTTCGATCTTCAAGCTTGTGGACGTCGACTCGGAAATTCACCCCGAACACTTCGCTGCCGTCGCCGCAGCCATCAACTTTGTGGAGAGTGTGCGCAAGCATATGTGAAATCATCATGGCCAAACGCAAACCTGACCTGCAAAAAATCGTTTCGCTCAAGCGTCAGAAGGCGGAGCAGGATTTCCACCTCGCGAAACAGGACCGCGACCAGGCTGGCGCCGAGGCTGCGCGTCTCGAAGAATCGCTTCGGGTACTGGATAGCCAGCATGGCGCGCCCGAATCGTTTCTGCTTTCGCTGAAGAACGGGCACGCTTCCAAATTGATCCAGGATATCGAAACAGTGCGCGCCACGGTTACAGAGAAAGAGTCAGATCTCCGCAGCGCTCATGACGTCCTGAAGCGGGCATTCGATTCCGAAGAGCGTTTGAAGAATATGAAGACATAGCGCCTGCGTTGTCAGTTGGGCTTGCTCACAGCAGGGCCATCAATTCCTTCGTCCAGTCCGGCACCACGTCGCTTGCCTTGCCATAGCGCGCCTCGTTGAAAAAGTTCGCCCCGTCAGAGGGTTCGAGATTCAGTTCCAGCGTCCGTGCGCCCGCCCGCCGCGCCATCTGAACGAAGCCTGCGGCGGGGTAGACATTGCCGCTGGTGCCGATTGACACGAACAGGTCGGCCCGCGCGATGTCCGCTTCGATTTCGTCCATGTAGAGTGGCATCTCGCCGAACCACACAACATGGGGCCGCATCAGGCCGACGGCTTCACATATCGGGCAGGGTGTCGCCACGCTGATATCGCCGGGCCATCTCACGACCGAGCCGCAGGCCCCGCACCGAACCTTCAATAACTCGCCATGCATGTGCAGGACATTCTGGCTGCCGGCTTGCTCATGCAAATGGTCGACATTCTGAGTCACCAGCGTGAACCGGCGCCCGGATGCCTGCAGGGCCGCCTCCAGTCGCGCAAGGGCCAGGTGGGCTGCATTCGGCTCGGATGTCTTCAGTTGCGCCCGTCGCGCATTGTAAAATTCCTGCACGAAGGCGGGATTGCGGGCAAACCCCTCCGGCGTGGCAAGGTCTTCCAGCGGGTATTTCGTCCAGATACCGTCGACATCGCGGAACGTGCCGAGGCCGCTTTCGGCGGATATACCCGCACCGGTAAGCACAACGACACCGCGCTGTGCGTAAGCATTGGACATGTGGGAGGCCTCGTCATAATCTAAACACACGGTTAATTTAGGGGACCGGGGGCTACGTTGGCAATTGTAAGGGGACATTCTGACATGCTGCCGAACCTGACCATGAAAACCACGAGACTCGCCGCTGGCACCGCTTTGGCCAGTCTACTCGTGCTTGCGGCCTGTGACCAGCAGGGCACACGGCTCGAACGCGCCCGTGAACTCGCAGACGCCACACTTGATCAGATCAGCGGCCGTGCCGTCGTCGAGCCCGGCGCCGACCAGACACTGCTTGCCGCCTCCGTCATGGACCGCGCCATTGCCGGCACGCTGGTCAATGACATCGCGTTTCAGGTCGAAAGCGAAAAGGCCATGTTCGCGATTGGCTCGATTATCGCCAAGCCGAAGGATATCCAGCCGGTCGCCTTCGACGAAGAAGATGCGTTGATGCTGGAAGAAGACGAACTGTTCGAGGAAGTCGAACCAGAGATGATGATGCTCGAAGAAGCGCCCGCATCGGCAGCCGGTGACGCTGAATCGCCGGTCGCTGCGCCTGCGCCAGCAGAATCCGGGGCCCTGGTACGGCCCGCACGCCTGATGCCGACGGTCAAGCTCGATCCGGCTGCACCCGAGGAATCGCAGGAACAGATCGCCAACGCGACCAGGGAACTGGAACGCACGGCAGCCAACGAGCCTGCACCGCAGCCGCGCACCCGAAGCCTCGCCCCACGCACACTGGAGGCTGTTCCGGAGACTCGGCGCGTTGCGGCCAGGAAACTGGCCCGCCGGTCGGTGATCTCGGGCGATGCCATCCGCAAGCAGCAGGATGCCAATTCCGTCATGCTCGATACCTTGTCGAAATACGGCATGGACGGTCAGGTCGCCCTCTCGCGCGAGGGCCAGATGGTGATCCAGATTGGTTCGGATGGTGCGGACCCGACGCGTTTCAGCCCGGAAGATGCCGCTGCCAGGCTGCAGGCAAGCTTTCTCGCGGTCGATACCGGTGCGGGCTGCCCTGATACGGCCGATCTCGTCACCATCCAGTCGAATGCGGCCATGGCGACAGAATGTATCGTGAAAGACCTGCGGGCATCCGGCCAGTTCGAATATGTCGAGAAGGATTTCATTTTCGAAAACCAGTTCGTTCGGCGGCCGCGCCCGACCGATCCCGGCACGACGCCGTCGACGGGCACCGTCCCTGGTGACACGCCAGTTACGCCTGTCACGCTGACCGACGTCACGCCCAATGACCCGCTCTGGAGCCTGCAATGGAATTTCCAGAACAATGGCACTGGCGAGGGCCAGTCGCCCGGTGGCGCAGGTTTCCAGAATTTCTGGACGCATCAGGCCAATGAGGGCTCGGACCAGGTCGTCGTCGCCGTGGTCGATACCGGCCTGCAGATGCAGCATCCCGACATCAAGGATTCGCCGAACGTTGCCGCAGGCTGGGACATGGTGTCCGACCCGCGCATGGGCAATGATGGTGATGGGCGGGACAATGACGCGAACGATCCGGGCGACATGTGCGATCCGTCTCAGCCCTTCGCTGCCGATACATTCCACGGCACGCATGTTGCCGGCACGATCGGTGCGGCTGCGTCGAACAATGCAACCGGCGTCGCGGGCGGTGCCTGGAACGTGAAGATTGTTCCGGTGCGGGCGCTGGGCAAATGCGGTGGTCGCCTGTCGGATATCAATGACGCCATCCGCTGGGCCGGCGGCCTTATTCCTGGCGAAGATGCGCTTGGCAACGAGGTCTGGAACGACAATCCGGCGGACATTATCAACCTGTCCATCGGCCTGTTCGAGTTTTGCCCGGCCTCGCTGCAGGATGCGATCGACTCGGTGACGGATCGCGGCGTGATTGTGGTTTCTGCTGCGGGTAATGCCCGCGTTTCGACGCAGTTTTACGCTCCCGGCGGTTGCCAGAATGTCATCACGGTGGCGGCTGGCGATGCCCGTGGCCAGATCGCGCCCTATTCGAACTTCGGTGATAATGTCACCGTTATCGCGCCGGGCGGCGACCTGACCCGCGACGACAATGGCGATGGTCGCCCGGATGGTGTCCTGTCCACCAAGGCGGCGACCAATTGCTATGACCCTGTGACCGGAGAAGGCGTCGACACCTGCTTCTATGCTTACGAACAGGGCACCAGCATGGCGGCCCCGCATGTCTCGGCCGCGCTGGCCTTGCTCAAGGCCCGCCAACCGGACGCGACCCCGTCGGAGCTGAAGGCCACGCTGATTGCGGCGCTCGATACGCGTGAGCCGCTCCAGTGTGCAGGTGCCTGCGCAACCTATCCTGGCACGACGCCGATCCCCGGCAGCCCGGACATGTGTGCGCGTCCGTGTGGCGGCTTGCTGAACCTTGCCAACGTGCCGCCGCTGAATACGGGCGGAGGCACGCAATAGGCATGGCTGGCATTCGCTCCCCGTTTCATTTTGGCGGCCCGCTCGGTCTGGCAGGCCTCACATTGCTTGCGGGGGCGACCGGCCTGTTTGTCCTGGCGGGATCACCTGAAAACGACGACCGGCCGAGCGTGACCCTGTCGGGCGTGTCCGATGTGCCGACGGCCTCACTGCCTGACACACGCGTCGACCGGGATGCCAGTCCGCTGATAGGCACGCTACCGGATGCGCCTGCGCCATTGGACACCGAAGGCGGCGCCCTGCCCGACGGCCCCGCGATCCAACCCGCACAGGTGCCGCAAAGCGTGATCATGGCGCAGGCGACCGGGGTGGAGGTCACCTTCATCGTGCGCATCAAGGGGGCTGAGGAAATCGATTCGGTTGCACGCCTCTACAAGAAGGATCCGGCGGCCGCCGAGCAGGCCTTTGCCGACTATGTCCGGCGCACGCCGGCCTTGAGGGACTTCGTCCTCGTCGGGGCCAGCTATTCCGGCGAAATCAGGCTTGCCTATCAAATGCCCCCGGGTGTGGAACCGACCCGCGCGGCCATCCGTTCGGTGCAGGAGAAAATCATGGCCGTTGACGGGGTCGCCTATGCAGATCCCGACTATATCGCCCATCCTGGAAAGGAAGACTGACAATGAACACGTCCAGCACGCTCGCCCTTGCCGCTGTTTTGGCTTTTGCCCTGACGGGATGTGACCGTCTCAAGGGACCAGACCCGGCGTCTGACACAACGGTTGCGACAGACTCGGCGACACCACCGGATGGTGCGCCTGCTGATCCCGAAACGCCGGTCCGTCCGGAAGCGGTCGAAACCACGGCGGGTATCGATTGGGAGGCTGCCCGACGCGACATGGCGTCGGTTCCGAGCGACGAACGCAGCGCAGGCGCTTTCCAGGTCCAGTCCGGCGCAGAAGCCGCGCCGGTACCGGTCCTGCTGCCCACCGGCATTGTCGTGCCGCAATCCGCCGAAGGCGGCGTCAAATTCCAGCCGATGAGCGACGGCTATTTCGCGACCTATCCCGGCGTCGACTATGACATCGTCGTCAACGGCTCGAACGAAGTCGTCGGTGCCCGTGACAGCGGTGATATATCTGGCGACACCGAACCGGCTTTCGTCGCCACGGCATCCGGTGCCCAGGTCGCCTTCTCTCGCTATGGTGCCGACTATCTGATCGAATTCGAATGCAAGAACAGTTCGGGCGCAGCCCCGACCTGTATCGGAGAGGACGAGGCGCTGGAAATCGCCCGTAAACTGGTCATCGCGGGGACACGCTGATGCTGAAAAAGGCTTCATTCGTTCTGGCGGCTTTCGCGCTGTCCGGACTGGCCGGATGTGACTTCATCCGCTTTCCGGGGGACGGCGGTCCGGCACCGACCACCCCCGAACCGGGCCCGGCCATCCCCCCCGGCGCCCCCGGCCCGCCACCTCCGGGCACACCCGTCGACGACCCCTATGGCGATACCGGAGACACCACGCCGGACACGCCGGTCGACAGCGATACACCTGCAACCGATCCAGTCTCGACCGACGATCCGGCGACACTGCCGGATACCGACGTGGATGTCCCCACAGATGTGCCCCCGGTCGATGTCCCTCAGGATCCAACCGATACGCCTGACACGTCCGACACCCCGACCGACCCCGCGTCCCCACCGGGTGACACCGCCGACACACCCGTGACGCCCCCCGCCGATCCGGTTACGCCCCCCGTTCCGGAACCGGCCCCCGAGCCGGTCTTCAGCTTTTTCGCCCCCGGTGCGCTGATACCCGGAACCGGACAAGGCTCCGGCGACCAGATCGTCCATGCGCCTGACATGGTGTTCCCGATCGCCACGGCGCCCACCTATCTGCAATCACAGGTCTTCACCTTTGGTGGCGGTGTAGGCGGCGGCGACCAGTGCGATGCGCGCAACTACGCTTATCCATGGCGCGATAATTTCTGCGAAACCCGCAGCGCCAATCGCGGGTCACCCTTCTGCCCGGCGCAAAAAATCCACCAGGGACAGGATATTCGGGTCGGTACGCCCGCCCAGTGCAATACGATGCGGTCCACTGCCAAGGCCGACCGCACGCTGCATGAGGTCGTCGCCGTCGAGGATGGCGTCATTTCGAATGTCGGCTCCTATTCGATCAGCCTGCGCGCCGGTGGCCGCATCTACAAATACCTCCACCTCAACATGGCGAAGCTCAAGGTGAAGACAGGCGACGCCGTCACCGCCGGCCAATCCCTCGGATTCGTCTCGAACGATTTCGGGGGTTCGGCGACGACCTTCCACCTGCATTTCGAGATTGTCGAGAACACGGCTGATCACGGCTGGGCGCATGTCCCGCCTTACCTGTCGCTGGTCAAAGCCTATGAGCGGCGCGAAAACGGCCCCGGTGAGCAGGTCGAGCAGAATGTCGCTGTCGCCTCGGCGCCCATCGTCATCCCCGAAGGCATGGAAATCATCGAATAGGATCAGGCCGGCCTGAAGGTCAGCGCCACGCCGTTATTGCACCAGCGCTGCCCTGTCGGGGCCGGGCCATCGTCGAACACATGGCCCTGGTGCCCGAGGCAGCGGGCGCAGTGATATTCTGTGCGGGTATAGATCAGCTTGCGATCGAGGCTGGTCGAAATGGCGCCCGGCATGACATCGAAAAAGCTCGGCCAGCCTGTGCCGCTATCAAACTTCTTGTCCGATGCGAACAGCGGCAGGTCGCACCCGGCGCAATGATAGACCCCGTCGCGTTTCTCACGCTCGAGCGGTGAAGAAAACGCGCGCTCGGTGTCTGCCTTGCGCAGCACGGCAAAGGCTTCAGGCGACAGGCGCGCGCGCCACTCGTCCTGGCTCATCGTGCGCCATTTGCTGCCTGCATAAGGGTCACTGGCGCTCGTCGCGTCGGATGAGTTCGGCTTGTCCGCGCCGGCCGAGGAACAGGCCGCCACCGCAACAGCAGCAGAACCGGACAGGAGAAGGGCGCGGCGGGACAGGAGGTGTTTCATGCGTTTCATGCGCTTTGGTCTAGCAATCGGTTCAGACACGCAAAACACACAAGGCCGTGAGCCTGTCAGGCGCTTTCGTCGACCCAGACCTCGCCATCAAGGTCATCCAGCTTGCCCTGCAAGTGCGCCCGCACGTCCTGCACCGCCTGATTGTACACGGCCGGCCCCATCGCTTTCAGCATCAGGTCGACAATCTCCGCGGCGCGGAATTCGCTCAGCGCCTCGTCGAACTCGGTCTGGAATTTCTGCTGGACCAGCCGGCACAACGCGTCGCGGCGTTCCGGGGTCAGCGTGATCTCTTTCATTTGTCCGCCTCAGGCTCGGGATGCGGATTGCGGCCGAAGTTCACTTCGCCGGAATCCTGTCCGGCATCGATGATCGCCTTGCGGATCGTCCGGGCCCGGGTGAATTCGCGCATCAGCATGTCGCCGTCGCCCCAGCGGATGGCCCGCTGCAGGGCCGCGAGGTCTTCGGAGAACCGGCCGAGGCACTCGAGCACAGCGTCCCTGTTGGTCAGGAACACGTCGCGCCACATGACCGGGTCCGACGCCGCGATCCGCGTGAAGTCACGAAAGCCGCCGGCTGAATACTTGACCACTTCGCCCTGTTCCACCGTTTCCATGTCGAATGCGGTGGCGACAATGTTGAACGCGATGAGGTGGGGCAGGTGGCTGGTGATCGCCAGCACGCGGTCATGCCGGGCCGCGTCCATCGTCTCGACCTTCGCGCCCAGCGCCTGCCAGAAGCGGGTCAGGACTTCGACGGCGGCGAGATAGTCCGGCGACGTGTCGTCGCCGGGGGTCAGGATGTGCCAGGTATTGCGGAACAGGGTCGCGAACCCGGCTTCCGGGCCGGATTGTTCGGTGCCGGCAATCGGGTGGCCGGGAATGATATGGATGCGGCCGTCACCGGCAGCTGCCAGCGCCGCCGCCGCTTCGCCCTTCACCGATCCGACATCGGTCAGGATGGCGCCCGTTTTCATGTGCGGAACAGCATCCGCTGCAACGGCACTCAAGGCGCCAACCGGCACGCACAGGATCACGCAATCGGCGTTCGCGACAGCGGCCGCCAGCGTGTCCACGACTGCGCCAAGGCCCAGCCCGTTTGCCCGGGCGCGCACATCATCGCTGGCGTCATAGAGAATGACAGACCCTGCTGCGCCATATTCGGCGGCGGCACGGGCAATCGAAGCGCCGATCAGGCCGGCGCCGACAATTGCAATCGAGGGGAATACAGGGTCGGACATTCAACGCACTCTTGTTCAGGCAATCTGCGCTGCTCTGGTGTGCAAAGCGAAGGCCAAGGTCAAGGGTCGCACGAACTTAATCCGGACGGCGCGATAGCTTGAACGGGCCGCAGCGACGGTTTGGCGCGGCTGTTTTGCGCCCGAGAAACATTACATGAGCTCATATGACGGAGACTGACATGGCAAAAACCACGCCCATCCTGGCCGGCCTGCGCCTGCGCTGCGGTAATTGCGGAAAAGGCAAGCTGTTCTCGGGCTACTTGAAGCTCAATTCCGCTTGCCCCGTTTGCGGTCGCGACATGACGGCTGCCGACACGGCGGATGGGCCTGCCTTCTTTGTCGGTTTCGGCGTGCTGATCCTGCTCGCGCCATTCCTGTTCCTGCTGCCAATGAGCCCGCTTCCGGTCGTGGCAAAGATCTTTGCGTTTGCCGCTCTGTGTGCGGTCCTGATCGGGCTTTGCCTGATCCTCCTGCCGGTTGCCAAGGCGGTCCTGCTCAACCTCCAGCTCCACCACGGCGCCGAACAGGTCAAAGCCTCGGATATCAAGGATCGCTAGTTCGCCGCGCTCCAGCCGCCATTGCGATGCAGGTTGCCCAGCAATTCTTCCGGCCGCGTGACACCGTGCAGCTTGTCGGCGACGTCGGGACGCCCGAGCGCATAGCCTTGCAGGAAGTCACAGGCCAGCAATTGCAGGATGGCGGCCTGGTCTTCGGTTTCGACGCCCTCGGCGACGACCTTCATGTTGAGGCTGTGGCCAAGCGCGATGATGGATTTCAGCAATTGCCGGCCGGTCGGGCCGATATCGAGCTGCTGGATGAAGGCCCTGTCGATCTTCAGGCCGTCGAATTCGAATTGCTGCAGGTAGCTCAGCGATGAATAGCCTGTGCCGAAATCGTCGAGCAGGACCTGCACACCCATTTCGCGCAGGCGTTTCATGGTCCGCTGGGCTTCGCCCGTATGGGAAATCAGCACGCCTTCGGTGATCTCGATATGCAGCAGTGACGGGTCGATGCCGTGGCGCTCAAGGGCTGCTTCGACGCTGCTGGCGAACCCATCGACGCGGAACTGCACGGGCGACACATTGACCGCGATCGGAATCGTCTTCTGGCGCGTGATCTCCAGCATGGCCTGGTCGAGCGCCCAGGCGCCCAGTTTCGTGATCAGGCCACTTTCCTCGGCAATTGGGATGAACACTCCGGGCGATCCTACCTGTCCCGGTTTGCCCGGCCAGCGCATCAGGGCTTCTGCGCTCATCACCTTGCCGGTGCGGGCGCACACGAGGGGCTGGTAGACCAGCTGGAGCTGGTTGTTCATCAGGGCCAGGTCGAGCTCTGAATTGATCGTGCGGCGCAATTGCAGCACCTCGTCCATTGCGGGCGAGTAGACGCGAATACTGTCCTGCTTTTCGCTCTTGGCGGCGAACATCGCGACATCGGCGCGGCGCAGGATTTCCGTGGCGGGCGCGTCATCCTTCCGGGTCGGCGCGATACCGATGCTGGCCTTGATATTGATGACATCGTCGCGGATGCGGAACGGCGCATCCATTGCCTTGTCGATGGATTGGGCAGTCTGCGTCGCGCGGCTCTCGGCATCGTCCCGCATGATGAGGGCGGCGAATTCACCGTTGCCGACACGCGCGAGAAGGTCGGTTTGGTGCAGGCAGCTCGACATTCGCATGGCCACCGCTCGCAGCAATTCGTCGCCGGTTTCATGTCCCAGCGTATCGTTGACGACCTTGAACCCGTCCAGCTCGATGACCATGAGCGCCGAATCCGGGCCGTCAGAACTGAGTGCATCGGTCAGCCGGTCATGCAGGGTCGCGCGGTTGGGCAATTCGGTGACGGGATCTGTCGAGGACAGCTTGTCGAACTGCTTGCGGACGATACCCAGCTGTTCGGCATGCTGCGCACCCTGCCACAGGATCAGCGCCGCCAGAAGCGCCAGCGCGATGTTTGCAATAAGGATAGCAGACAGCCCGCTCATGAGAGCACACGGTGCGTCGAGGCGTGGAATGATTGTGCCATGGAAGAGAACCCGGTCCCCAAGTTAGGCCATCATTCTTACCGTCCTCCAGTGCACGAACGCTTGCGGCGCGCGACCAAATGTGGCGGTCCGCGTTAACGCGCGATTTGTCATGATTTTTGGCGCTGCGGCGCCTGTCAGCCGGTCAGGGCCTGCTCGTCGCGCTCGCCCGTCCGGATCCGGACCACCGAGTCCACCGTGTGGACGAATATCTTGCCGTCGCCGATCGTGCCCGTATTGGCCGCAGCGATAATCGCATCAGAGAAACGGTCCACATCCGCATCCGCACAGGCGACCTCGACCCGCACCTTGGGCAGCAGGCGGACTTCATATTCGGCGCCACGATAGACTTCAGTCTTGCCTTGCTGGCGACCATAGCCGCGCACTTCCGAAACGGTCAGTCCGGTTGCGCCGGCTTCCGACAGTGCGTCAATCACCGCGTCGAGGCGGCTGGGCTTGAAGATTGCTGTCACGAGTTTCATGGTCGACCGGCCTTCTGTTTTGTGCACCTGCGAACGTACCTGCCGCACCGCCCGCGTCAATGCCTTTTGCGCCCGGAGCCTGTTGCGGGCTTGGCAATGCGTGCCCGCTCCACAACCGGCGCGACAGCGCCGCCACCGGGCGACGCGTACAGTCTCTTCACTGCCTCGACCAGAACGACGCCACCAAAACCGGGCGTGATCAGGCGACCGATGGCGTCCCAGCCTTCGGCGGCGGCCGTCACGATACCGGTTGAAACCGGCGGCATGTAGAGTGCGCTTGAACTGGCCGTAACCTGGAACAGGCCGACCGACAGCAGGCTCATCAATTGGGCGCGGCTCCAGGGACGGCCCTGGCCGAAGGGCGTGCGCGTTGCCCGCGCCCAAAGCCCCGCGCGGTTCGAGGCGGCAAGGACGATGCGGCCTTCCGGCGACATGACGCGCCAGACTTCACGCAGGTAGGCGCGCGGGTCGCCCGTTTCTTCGAGCCCGTGCAACACGATCACCCGGTCGAACAGGCCGTCCGGAAATGGCAGGCGCAGGTCGCCTACGGATACGGCGGCATTGCCCCGTCCCGTCGGGTCCCAATGCACCGGTCCATGATCGAATGGCACAGCCGCCACGCTGCGGCTCGGATGGTCGCCGAACGTATCGAGCACCGGAATCGCGTAGCCCAGCCCCAGCAGCGAGAGATTGTTTGCGTCGCCCCACAGGTCGATCAGCTTGGCCGACAGGATGCGTGACGCCGCACGCCCTAACGGGGAGGCATAGAATCGTTGTAGCGTGACGGCATCCTGACGCATCGACTTCCCTGTGTTAGATCAAGGTCTTGTAAGCACTCATAACGGCAATGGAGCCCCCAGAACATGTTCCAGATACACCAGTTTCCCTGCCTGAATGATAATTACGGATTTCTCGCCCACGATTCCGCGTCGGGCGAAACGGCCGCCATCGATACGCCCGATGCGCAGAAATACCTCGCTGAGGCCGCCGCGAAAGGCTGGACGATCACGCAGATATGGAACACGCACTGGCATCCTGACCATGCAGGCGGCAACCTCGCGATCAGGGACGCGACCGCGTGCATCATCACAGGCCCTGCCGGCGAAGCGGAGAAAATTCCCGGCATCGACCGTGCGGTGAAGACCGGCGACGTGGTCAAGCTCGGCAATATCGAAGCCGCGGTCATCGATGTGCCCGGCCACACGCTCGGCCATATCGCCTATCATCTGCCAACTGAATCTGTCGCATTCGTCGGTGATGCCGTGTTTGCGCTCGGCTGCGGACGTGTCTTCGAAGGCAATCCGGAAATGATGTGGCAAAGCTTGACGCGGCTGAAAGGCCTGCCGCCCGAGACGGCGCTTTATTGCGCCCATGAATATACGGCCTCGAATGCCCGTTTCGCCGTGACGGTCGACCCCGGCAATCAAGCCCTCGCCGCTTATGTGAACGAGATCACTGAAAAGCGCGCCCGCAACGCGTGGACCGTCCCGACGCAGCTCTCGCGCGAACTGGCGACCAATCCCTTCCTGCGCGCCGACGATCCTGCCCTTCAGGCCGCCATGGGCCATCCCGGTGACGCTGTGGCGACCTTCGCCGAGATCCGCGGCCGCAAGGACCGGTTCTGATGGACGCCGTCTCCGGGGACCTGGGCGCCAACGAGATCATCCGGATGCTCGGCCTGAAGCCGCATCCGGAAGGTGGCCACTATGCCGAAACCTTCCGTGCCCCCGCCATGCATGGCTACCGGCCGGCTTCGACCACCATCTATTTCCTGCTGCAGGCTGACGAAGTCTCCGCCTGGCACCGGGTCGATGCGGACGAAGCATGGTTCTGGCATGCCGGTGGTCCGCTAGTCCTGACACTGTCGCCGCCTGACGGGAACGGCGCCGAGGCGTTCCAGCTGGGGCCGGACCTGCGCGCGGACCAGCGTCCGCAAGTGCTCGTCCCAGCTCACCATTGGCAAACGGCCGAAACGCTCGGCGCATGGACACTGGTCAGTTGCACGGTTGCGCCAGGGTTCGAATTCAAGGGATTCGAACTCGCCCCGCCCGACTGGCGACCGCGGCCCTGACGGTACTTTCAGGCAAAGAAAAACCGGACAGCGCGGGGCCGGTCCGGTTCTTCCTGTTGCACATGATGCGTTCAGCCTAGCCCGCGATATATTGCGCGCCGTTCACAGTCATCGTGGCGCCGGTGATGAAGGCGGCGTCGTCGCTCGCCAGATAGGCGCACATCGAAGCGATCTCTTCAGCCTTGCCGAGACGGCCGACCGGGATGGTGGCGATGATGCCTTCAAGCACCTTTTCCGGCACCGCCTGCAGCATTTCCGTATCGATATAGCCCGGGCAGACCACGTTCACGGTGACGCCCTTCTTGGCGCCTTCCTGGGCGAGGGCCTTGGTGAAGCCGATCAGGCCCGCCTTGGCAGCCGAATAGTTCGCTTGGCCGAACTGGCCTTTCTGTCCGTTGATCGACGAGATGTTGATCACCCGGCCGAAGCCGCGCTCCCGCATGCCGTCCCAGACCTGGCGGGTCACGTTGAAGGCCGACGTGAGGTCGACATTGATGACCTGCTGCCACTGGTCGAGCGACATCTTGTGGAACGGCGCATCGCGCGTGATGCCGGCATTGTTGATGACGATATCGATCGGGCCGAGATCGGCTTCGATCGCCGCGATGCCTTTGCCGACGGCGTCATAATCGGCGACGTCGAACTTGTACGTCTTGATGCCGGTGTCGGCTTCGAATTTCTTCGCCGCTTCGTCATTGCCGGCATAATTGGCCGCAACCTTGTGGCCCTTGGCTTTCATTGCCACGCTGATGGCGTGTCCGATGCCTCGCGTGCCCCCCGTGACCAATACTGTTTTCGTCATGCCTGTTTCCTCCGGCGTTAAGTTGTGCCCACTCGTAGCCTTCATGAGCCTCAGACTTCAACTGGGAGATTGGTCACACGCAAATTCTGTGCAAACATTGCTGCATAGCACAATAATTGCTTCTCCGTTTCGGAGAACAGAGGGCAGGATATGGCCAAGCAAAATGGATCGTCATCGACGATCATCATCAAGAAATACGCGAATCGGCGTCTCTACGACACATCCACCTCGTCCTACGTGACGCTGGATCACCTATCCGAACTCGTCCGCGAGGGCCGGGATTTCGAGGTTCGCGACGCAAAAACGGGCGACGACCTGACACGCCAGGTACTCACGCAGATCATTTTCGAGCAGGAAACAAAGGGCGAGGGCGCCTTGCCGCTCAACTTCCTGCGCCAGTTGATCGGCTTCTATGGCGGCGGGGCCCAGACCTTCCTGCCAGCCTTCCTCGACATGTCGATGAACAGTTTTGCCGACACGCAGAAGGAATGGCGCAAGGCCGCCAATCCGATGTCAGCCTTCGAAAAGCAGGCCAAACGCAACATGGCGATGTTCGAACAGGGCATGAAAATGTTCATGCCGACGCTGTACAAAGCGTCCCAAACCGAGAAATCGACGCCAGCCAACCCGATCCTCGACTTCCAGGCGGAAGCGCTCGCGGCCATGCAGGCCCAGATGCAGGCGATCCAGGACCAGCTCGCCGACCTGACGAAGAAAGACTAGGCGGCGCAAGCCCGGAACGAAAAAGCCTGCCCCGGAGACGAGGCAGGCCATTTTTGTTTCCGGCAGTCTATCGTAAGGCCCTAAACGTCCCCCGCGACTCCGAAGTCGCGCCGCGCCGACACGATCGTCACGACAACGCCGGCCAGCACGTCCAGCAGCGCCATCGACATCAGGATGAAGAAGGTCGAGGTGGCAAAGTTCGGCAGCAGCAGGAACTGGATCAGGCAGACGATGAACAGCATCATCGAGATCGCGTGATTGATGATGGTCGAGGTGCCGGTACTGGTCGATTTCAGGATTTCGAGGAACAGGAACACGATCGCCAGCAGCAGGATCGCATCGCCCTTGGTCAGCATCCAGTCAACGCCGGAAATCATCGGCAGGTGCATGAACGGTCCGTTCAGCAGGTTCAGGATCGGCGCGCTGGTCGCCCGCACCAGTTCGCCCTGCGCGTTCACGGTCTCGACCGCGCCGCCAAAGCCGAGGGCCAGGAGATTGTAGAGGGCCACTGGAATCACCAGCAGCGGAAAGATTCCGAAAATTGCGCGCATCAGGTTCCCCTTTTCATATGAGCCGTTTGAAGCATGATTGTTCCGCTTCTCACGCTCTCGCTTTGCGATCGCTGCTCCCGCCAGTGCGATCTTCGTATTTTTGCTCATTCAGACCATCCGTCATCCGGTCGAGTTAACACAGGGTTTACCGTATCACACGCGGCGATGCGAGCGGATTTCCCCATCCAGGCGGACAACACCGCCCCGCACCCATTAATCGCGGCAAACACGGCGATTTCAGGTCCATATCGTATCTTCCATGGAGGACAGGATGCCAGACTTTTATATTCTAACCGGTCCGCCCGGCAGCGGCAAAACGACAATGCTGCAGCACCTGGCCGGGCCATGCCACACGGTGGCAGAGCCGGCCCGTCGGGTGCTGGCGCAGCAGCGCCGGGTGGACGGGCAGGGCACGGGCGACCGGGATCCGGCCCTGTTTGTGGCGCTGATGCTGGAACGGGCGATCCGCGACCATGACGCCGTCCTGTCCGAGCCGGGCCCTGTCGTCTGCGACCGGGGCCTGCCGGACCTGCTGGCCTATGCTGCCTATTGGCAGCTCGATACCGGCCCCATCGACCGGGCGATTGCAGCGCGGGGCAGGGCGCGTAACGTCTTCTGGTTTCCAGCGTGGCGGGCGATTTACACCACGGATGACGAACGCACCCTTGATTTTGCGGGCACGGAAGCCTTCGGCGTCCTGACGCGCAGCGCCTATGAAGGATTGGGCTACACGCTCATCGACATGCCACTGACGGATGCCGCGACACGCGCCGCCTTCATCCGGGACATCATCGGCGTCTAGATCTCGTCCGCACCGCCCGGATTGCGCCGGCGGCGGATCAGCCACATCACGCCGCGCAGGTCCGACAAGGCATCGTTCAGGCGGCCGAAATTCGTATAGTTCGACGTGCCGGTGGCGCGCGGACGGTGGTTCACGTCCCGGAATTCCACCTTGTAGCCCTCGGCCCGCATCAGGGCAGGCACATAACGGTGCATATGGTCGAAATAGGGAAGCGAGATATAGGCGTCGCGATACAGCGCCTTGGTGCCGCATCCGCTATCGTCGCAATCATCCTTCAACAGGCGCTGGCGGATATTGTTGGCAAACCGCGACCCGAACCGTTTCCACGGCGTGTCCTTGCGGTTGGCCCGGCGCCCCATGACCATTTTCAGGTCGCTGGGCGCATCGGCGCGGGTCAGGGCGCGGTAAAGGTCCGGCAGGTCGGCCGGATCGTTCTGGCCATCGCCGTCCAGCGTGCCGATCACAGGCGCCCGCGCCGCCAGGATACCCGACCGGATCGCCCGGCTTTGCCCGGCATTCTTGCGGTGTCCCAGCACCCTCAGCATCGGGAAGCGTGCTTTCAGTTTGGACAGCACGGCGCGCGTGTCGTCGGTCGAGGCGTCGTCGACAAACACCATCTCGAAGGCGCGGCCATCCAGCGCACGCGCAATCTCTTCGATCAGCAATTCGACATTACCGGCTTCATTGTGCACCGGCACGACGACAGAGAATTCAAGGGAACTGGCCAAAACAACGCGCCTTCGGGCTTGCGGGGAAAACAAACCACGCCTCATAACGAGACAGGGCCGCAAAAGCGAGACCTTACCTCATCTGGCCCTGATTTCTGCCCAAAACCACAAGACGCGCCCTACGCGACCCGCTAGAAGGCAAAGCCATGACATTTCTCGACCGTATCTCGTCCGGCTGGAAAGCCTGGGTCCTGCTCTTCGTGATCACGTTCGGGGCCGCCGCCCCCGGCGTGTTCAACCTGCCCGCGCTCGACCGCGACGAGAGCCGCTTTGCGCAGGCCTCCAAGCAGATGCTGGAATCGGGCGATTATATCCGCCTGCGCTACCAGGACGAGCTGCGCAACAAGAAGCCGGCGGGCATCCACTGGCTGCAGGCCGGCTCGACCGCCCTGTTCACCGGCGCAGAAGCGAAGCAGATATGGACCTATCGCGTGCCCAGCTGGCTCGGCGCGGCCCTGGCCACGCTCGCCTGCTTCTGGTGCGGCATGCCGCTGATCGGGCGGCGCGCAAGTTTTGTCGGTGCTGCCCTGTTCGGTACGACGCTGCTGCTCACCAGCGAGGCGCACATCTCCAAGACGGATGGCATGCTCGTCTTCCTGACCACGCTCAGTATCGGCGCGCTCGCCCGCCTCTATATGCGGGGTGACCAGTCCAAGCGCATGGCGCTCCTGTTCTGGACCGCCACGGGGCTTGTCTTCCTCATCAAGGGCCCGGTCGGCCCGATGGTCGCAGCCTATGCCGGTCTCGGCGCATGGGTCTGGACCAGGGCGGCCGGCGGCAAGGGCGGCGACTGGTGGCGCGTCCTCCTCTGGTGGCCCGGCCCGGCCATCTTCGTGGCGCTCGTCCTGCCCTGGTTCCTGTGGATCCAGGCGGCGACTGGCGGCGAATTCATCAAGGGCGCTGTCGGCAAGGATCTGAAAGACAAGTTCACCGGCGCCTCCGAAGGGCATGGTGGCTGGCCCTTCTACCACCTGACGCACATGCCTGCCTGGTTCTTCCCGGCGACCCTCATGCTTGTGCCCGGCTGCGTTGCGGCCTGGCATCGCCTCAAGCCACGGGGCGACCTCGGCTGGAAATGGCTGCGCGACTCGGCGCTGATTTCCGCGTTCGTTTTCGCCTTCCTCACGGTGCTCCTGTACGCCTTGCCCTACCTGCCGCGCCCTGAGGGCACAGGCCTCGTCGCGAAATCCCTGACGACGCTTTCCACGCTGAAAACCCTGCCGGCCTTCCCGGTGGTGCTGCTCGCCGTGTTCTGGTACATTTCGGGCCGCGACGACTGGAAACACCGCTGGCCGATCGGCATTGACGGCCTGACGGACGAGACCCGCGCCATCCGCTTCCTCGTGGCCTGGGCGGCGCTCACCTACGCCTTCTTCGAGCTGATGCCCACGCTGCTCAGCCATTATATCCTGCCCGCCTATCCGGCCATCGGCCTGCTCTGCGGCTATGCGGCGGTCCAGCTGATGGAGGGCAAGCGCATGCCGGTCAGCCGCTGGATTTCGCTCGCCCTGTTTGCCGTCGGCGCGATCCTGCTGCTTGCCGTCTCGTTCCCCGGCGTCGCGATCTTCTTCATGGAAGAAACCGCGACAGATTTCACCACAGCCGCCTCCAGCCAGGTGCTTGAGGCATGGGCGTCCTATCGCAGCTTCCCGCTCTGGCTCTGGTGGCTCGGCTTCGTGCTGGTTGGCCTGGCCATTATCGAGTTTGCCCGGCGCCGGGACGGATTGGCCATCCTGTTCGCCATCGCCGCCAGCATTGCCATCGGCTGGCATATCCGCATCTTCATGCTGCCCAGCCAGGTCTGGCTCCAGCCGACCGAAACCGCCCGCGCAGCGCTTGAAGACGTCTGCGGCGTGCCGGGTGATGATGCCAATTGCAACACGGCCGCGCCGACCCGCATCCTCGCCCTCGGCTATGCCGAACCGAGCTATATACTCACGCTCGGCACGCAGAACCTCCACCCGCCTGAAACGCCGCTCGACCTGCCGACGGATCCTTCCGCCTATCCGGTCGTCTACCTCGTCAATTTCGAGGACAGGAAAGCCGATCCCGCAATCGCGGATACGGTCGCCACGCTGCGCGCCGAAGCAGAAAGGCTGAATCTCTGCGTTACCGAGTCCCAGCCGCATTATGCGCTGAACTATTCGAACGGCGACCCGGTCAATTTCCGGGCCATCCGTTTCGATACGGGCGGGTGTCCCGGGGAATAAGGATCAATGATTTACAGGGCGGCATTCGCCGCTTAGCCTCTCTCCGGATTTGGGGAGACAGCATATGAAATTGAAATCCTTGGCCTTGGCCGCATCCGTCCTTGCCCTCGGTGCCGCACCGGGCGCGTTTGCGGATGAGACGCTCCGCTCGGATATTGCGGTGGATTACGACACGCACCTTGGCGCGCTGTTCACGTATTTCCATACGAATCCGGAACTCTCCTTCCGCGAAACCAACACGGCGAAGATACTCGCCAATGAAATCCGCGCTTTTGGGTTTGACGTGACCGAAGGCGTTGGTGGCACCGGCATTGTTGCGGTCATGAAAAACGGGGCCGGCCCGACAGTCCTGATGCGCGCCGACATGGACGGCCTGCCGCTTCTCGAAGACAGCGGCCTTGCCTATGCCTCCACGGCTACGCAGGTCGACATCGATGGCGTGGAAAAGCCCGTCATGCATGCCTGCGGCCATGACGTCCACATCACGTCCCTTGTCGGCGCGGCGAAGCAGCTGGCCGCCCGCAAGGGTGACTGGTCCGGCACACTGGTCCTGGTGGGCCAGCCGGCCGAGGAGCGCATTGGCGGTGCCCGCGCCATGATCGAAGACGGGTTGTACACCCGCTTCCCCAAGC
This sequence comes from uncultured Alphaproteobacteria bacterium, assembly GCA_963973995.1. GTDB lineage: Bacteria > Pseudomonadota > Alphaproteobacteria > Caulobacterales > Hyphomonadaceae > Hyphomonas. Next base: position 644,897 of record CAXBCO010000001.1, on the reverse strand, counting down.
CTGATTATGCCATCGCCTTCCACGTTGCGGCCGACGTGCCGACAGGGCGCATCGAGCTGCCGCTCGACATCGTGGCGTCCAGCTCCGACAGCGTCGACATTCTTGTTCACGGCGTCGGCACGCATGGCGCCTATCCGCACATGGGCATCGATCCGGTGCTCGTGGCATCCCAGATTGTCGTGTCATTGCAGTCGGTCGTGTCGCGCTCGATCGCACCGCTGGATCCCGGCGTCATTACGGTCGGCGCATTCCATGGCGGGGCCAAGCACAACATCATTGGCGACAAGGTCGAGATGCAGCTGACCGTCCGCTCCGACGACCCGGACGTGCGCACACAATTGCTTGACGGCATCGACCGGGTCGCCCGGGGGGTCGCCATCTCGATGGGCGTACCGGAAGACCTGATGCCGGAAGTCGTCCGCTCCCAGACGGAATCGACGCCGCCCACGATCAACGACACCGACACGGCCCAACGCCTGCGCGACGCATTCACCGCTGCGCTGCCGGAAGGCACGCTGTTCGAACAGCCACGCGGCGGCATGGGCGCAGAAGACTTCGCCTATTTCGTCACACCGGAAACCGGTGTCAAAGGCGTCTATTTCAATGTCGGCGGCACGCCGGAAGCCGATGTGAAAACTGCGCCGTCCCACCATTCGCCCTTCTTCAAGATCGACCCGGAACCCTCGGTCAAGCTCGGCACGGAAGCGATGGTCGTCGGCGCAATGGCGCTGATGAAGCCGACAAGCTAGAAGCTGTAATCCAGCCGCACGCCAAAGGTGCGCGGGTCGGAGCGGAACGTGTTGTAGCCGATGAAGCCATAGCCCGAGAGGGCATAGTCTTCATCGGTCAGGTTGCGGCCCCATACCGTCAGGCCGAGGCCCGTATCTGCAAACCGGAATGCCGCCTCGGCCTGCAACGTGGTGAACCCCGCCTGCATCCGCGTCTCGAGGCCTTCCGGGTCGAGATAATAATCGCCGCGATATTTCGCATGGGCCGCGACGCTCGCATCCACGTCCGGCGTCAAAGCGAATTCATAGCGCCCGCCCAGTGTGGCAGACACGTCCGGCGCAAAGGGCAGGGGATTGCCGTCAAACGTCGCGGCATTGCCGCCAATATTGGTGGTCTGGTCAATCTCGGTATCAAGCAGCGTCAGCCCGGCATCAAGTGTCAGGCCGGCAACGGGCTGCCAGGTCAAATCGGCCTCTGCGCCATACACGGTGGCGGCATCCAGGTTCGACAGCGAATTTGACGTGATGCTCGACCCGTCCGGCAGCGGGAAGGTCACGAAAATCCGTGCCTGCGGCGCATCGTAATCCTGCCAGAAGGCCGCGAGGCTCCAGCTCAGCGTGTCCGTGGGGCGTGCCTTGTAGCCAAGCTCATACGCCGTCACGGCTTCCGCATCGAAGAGGCCCTCGTCGGTGAAATGCGTCGCATTGTTCTGCACCTCGCCATTGAAGCCGCCGGACTTGTAGCTGTTCGACACAGACGCATAGGCCCGCCCGGGTCCGACATCGTAGGACAGCGCCGCGTTCCCGCTGAGACGTGTCTCGTCGATTGCGTTCGATCCGAAGGCAAGGCCCAGCCCGCCGACATTGTTGTAACCGATCGTGCCGTCATCAAACACATGCCGGCCGCTGCCATGCCCTTCGATCCGCTCATCGGTCACGCGCAGGCCGAGCGTGGCCGTCATGCGGTCTGTCAGGTCGAACTCATTGTGCGTGAAGGCAGCAAGCGCCGTGCGCGACTGGTTTATGTCGGTCACCAGCGACATTGCGGTTCCGGGCGACACGGGCGCTGGCCCGGCGCGGCTGCCTGCGCCGACATAGGGGCATGTGCCGAGCAGGGTTGCAGGGTCCAGTTCACCGCACCAGATCGTGTATGTCTGGCTGAAATCGTCGACCGACCCGCTCAGGCCGATCAGCGTGTGCCCGCCGGTCCAGTCCGTCTGCAGGCGGAATTCCTGCGAATACTGACGGAACGACCGGTCATAAGCGAGGTTCGCATTGAGATTGGGATTGCCGAACAGGGCGACGGCGCCATCAAAGTCAAAGCCGTATTGCTGCGCATAGCCTTCAAAGGCTGTCAGCGAGGTGAGGTCCCAGCGCCTGAAGACGCGGCTGTATTCGGCCGACACGCCATAAAAGGCATTGTCCGTGTCCTGCAGGCCGTCACCTGCGACGGCGATTTCATGGTCGCCCAGGTCCAGGCTGTCATTGCGCGGCGTGGCATTGATGCCATTGTCTTCCTCATAATGCATGCGCACAAGCAGTTCGCCGCCGCCGGCATGCTCCCAGAGCAGGCCGAGGCGCAGCCCGAACTCGTCGCGCACGCCGCCCGCGTCCGCGGGCCCAGCCGTATTGTCGAGCGCGGCGTCACGCGACAGGTACCGCCCTGCGAGACGATAGCTGAAGCCGTTATCCAGCGCGGTCCCATAGGCGCCGCCAAGGTCCACGCGGTTGAAATTGCCATAACCGGCGCGAACATAGCGTGCCTGGTTCGGGCCCGGTCTTGCTGTGATGAAATTGATCGCCCCGCCAGAAGCGTTGCGGCCATAGAGCGTGCCTTGCGGGCCTTTCAGGACCTCGATCCGGTCGAGGTCATACAGCATCAGGCCGGTCTGCACATTGGTCGCGAGGTACACGCCGTCGGAATAGACCGCTGCAGCCGTCGGCGTCAGCGCCTGATGGTCCACCGCGCCGATACCGCGGATCTGGAAGGCGACCTGCGTGCCGTTGGCCACCGCCGCGTCGACGCCGGTGAGCAGGTCGGTAATGTCTTCTGCCCCGAGGAAGGCATCCGCGAGGCTGAGCGCATCGGCCTCGATTACGCTGACGGACATCGGAATGTCGGTCAGTGGCGCCGCGCCGGGTGTGGCGGTCGTGACAACCGGGTCCAGGCGCCTCGGCGCGTCGCCTGTTTCAGCGAAAGCCGGGGCGGCAAATGAGGCAATCAGGAGCGAGGCGGGGAGGACGCGGGATGATTTCATCCGCCGCGCTTAAGCGAGGTGAAAACGCTTTGCAACTGTTGCATTTGTTACAGATAAGGTGACGCCTCAGTCACCTTTTTGCGCCATCCGTGGGCTTGGACTTTAGCGCGGAGCGCGTTTCGCCAGGATGCGCTGCAAGGTCCGGCGATGCATGTTCAGGCGCCGGGCCGTCTCCGAGACATTGTGATTGCACAGTTCATACACGCGCTGGATATGTTCCCAGCGCACCCGGTCAGCCGACATCGGGTTTTCCGGCGGGGCCGGCTTCTCGTCCTTGGTGGCGGTGAGCGCGCGGACGATGTCATCCACATCGGCCGGCTTCGACAGGTAATCGACAGCGCCGGCCTTCACGGCGGCGACGGCCGTCGCAATCGCGCCATAGCCGGTCAGGATCACGGCCCGCGCATCCGGGCGGTGCTTTTGCAGCACGTCGACCACGTCGAGGCCGCTGCCATCTTCAAGGCGCAGGTCCAGAACGGCAAAGGCGGGCGGGTTCAGCCGGGCAATATCCTTGCCTTCGCTGACAGTCGAAACGGCGGAAACGATGAAGCCGCGCTGGGCCAGGGCACGCGCCATGCGTTGAACGAACGGCCCGTCATCATCCATCACAAGACAGGAACGGTCTTCCACATCCTTGAGGCTCTCGTGCACGTTTACAGTCACCGGGCGGTCCATAGCCCCATTCCTTCTCATGATTCCAATTCAATATAGGCCATTGCACGGCCTAGGCCAATTTAGAAGCCTCTAGCGCTGCGCGCGGCCAGAGCGCCTGCACCACCGCGCCGCGTTTGGGCGGAGTCCGGTTGCGCGTCGCAATGCGCCCGCCCGTGCGTTCGATCAGCGTTTTGGCGATGAAAAAGCCCAGTCCCATGTCGCCGCCGCCCAGCTGGGCCTCGCTGCGCTGCGAGACATAGGGCTCGCCCAGTTTCGGCATGACTTCAGCGGCAAAACCCGGCCCGTCATCGGTGATCGTGATGATCACCTGGTCGTCCGTCCATGAGGCCACCGCCGTCACGCGCGTGTCGGCAAAGCTGACCGCATTTTCGATGAAGGCACCCAGCGCGTGCAGGATTTCCGGGCTGCGATTGAGGATCGGCGCCTTGGCTTCGCCGCCTTCGCCGGGCACCGCGCGTACGACCAGGTCGACGCCCAGCCCCTTGAACGGCGCGGCGGCCTCTTCGACCAGCGCGTCGAGCGGCATCAGCGCATGCACGATATCCGTCGCTTCACGCGCCTCGCGGATGGTGGCGAGGATCGCGCGGCAACGGTCCGCCTGCTCGGCAATCAGGCGGATGTCTTCGCTATGGGGGTCGTCCGCCCCGATTTCTGCGAGCAGTTCCTTCGACACGAGGTGAATCGTGGCCAGCGGCGTGCCCAGTTCATGCGTCGTCATCGCCGACATGGCGCCAAGCGCCGACAGCTTCTGTTCGCGCGCCATCACCACGCTGGCCGCATCGAGCGCCCGCACCAGCCGGGCCTCATCCTGGCTGACCCGGACCGCCGACAGGGAAAAGAACACCAGGCCCACGACGAGGGCCGTGAACTGGCCCCATTGGAAAAGCGGGGGCAGGCTGATCGCTTCACCGCCCACCCAGGGCAAAGGCAGCGAAAAGAACGGCATCATCGCCGCCGAGGCGAGCGCCAGGACAGCAATCATCGTCGCCCGTGCCTGCGAGACGGACAGGGCCGCAACGGTCACCGGCGCCAGCAGCATCAGCAGGAAGGGATTGGACAGGCCGCCGGTCACGGTGATCAGCGCCGCAAGTTGCAGCGTGTCGAAGGCCAGTTGCAGGCTCGCCTCCCAGCCGCGCGTCAGGCGCTGGCTCTGGAACGCAAAGGCCAGGAACACATTGAGCCAGGCCGACGCGGCAATGATCGCCAGGCTCAGCGCCAGCGGCACTTCAAAGCCCAGCACGAAGGCCACGAACAGCACAGCCGCCGTCTGCCCGGCCACGGCCAGCCAGCGCAGCGTGATGAAGGTGCGAAGCCGCGTCCGCCCCAGCGCCGACTGCGCCGAGCCCAGCCCTTCGGGCGCCAGCGTGAAGACGGCGTCGTCCAGCGCGTATCGGGAATCTCGGGTCATATCGTCCATAAACCTGCTTATGCGTCAGCGTGACGCTTGCGCCAAGCGGGGCATTCCCGGCATATCGAAACCATGTTCCCTTTCCGCACCCTCCTCGTCGCGATCGGCACCCTTGCCGCCACCGCCTGCTCCCCCTCGGCACCCCCGTCCGACACCGCTGCCGCACCCGCAACGCCCCGCTCCGGCGGGGTCAAATCCGGGTGCCTCAGCCGTGCCTATCCGGAGATTGGCGGCCCCATCTCGCTCGTCTCGCATACCGGCGAAACGGTCACTGAGGACGCGTTCAAAGGTCGCCCGGCCTTGATTTATTTCGGATTTACCTATTGCCCGGACGTCTGCCCGATGACGCTGGTCAGCATCGCGCGCGCCTACAAGATGCTGCCGGAAGGCATGACGCCGCCCCAGACGCTGCTGATCTCGGTCGATCCCGAACGCGACACGCCCGAAACCCTCGCCCAATACGTAACAACCGCTGCGTTTCCCGACAATCTGGTCGGCCTGACCGGCACCAAGGAACAGGTTCGCGCCGCAGCCGATTCCTTCATCGCGGACTATTCACGCATCGATGATGACAGCAGCACCGCCGGTTACACGATGGACCATACGAGCCTGCTCTATCTGATGGATGCGGACTGGAAACTGAAGACCTTCTTCACCCACGAAGACACCAGCGAAACCATCGCCGCGTGCCTAGCCGAGGTGCTGGAAGACTAGGCAGGGCCCCGCCCGGCGGACAGGGCCCCACAAGGACTATGCGATCAGGCTGGCCGCAAAGAAAGCAAAGAATCCGCCGATCAGGAACGCTGCAAGGCTGGTCCACCAGACAATCCAGCTGACGCGCCGGGTCCGCGTGCAGGCCCGCGCGGCGGCCGGGTCGATCGGGCAGGGCAGCGAGCGGGCATGCCACTGCCAGGCCCCAGAGAGCGCGATCATTGCGCCCGCGATCCCGAACACCAGCGTCTTGTTCCTGCCGAGCCAGGTGATCTGCGGCACGGCTTCAATCAGTCCGGCCATGACGGCGCCAGCCCCCAGGCTCACCAGCAAGGCGGGCAGGGCGCAGCAGACCAGTGTCCCGGTTGAGGTGAACAGGGAGAGAAAGGCCGGCAGCGTGCTCGGCGACCGGATTTCTTCGCTCATTCGCCACCTGCGCGCTTGATTTCCACGAGCGCGTAGCCGGACTTGCGGATCAGCTCGCCGACGGTTTCGTCATCGAGCGTCTGGCCCTTCTTCATACCGAGTACGACTTCGCCATTGTCGAGGTCGACCTTGACGGTCTCCACGGCGGCCTGCTTGCCGAACACTTTCCGGATCGACTGGGCGCAGAAATCGCAGACCAGGCCGTTGACCTTGGCGGTGACGGTTTCGCCCGAAGCGGCTGGCGGGGCCTCTTCTTGCGCCGCCGGGGCCGGGCGAACGGCGTCGGCATGCGCGGAATGGTCCATCGTGGAATGGTCCATCGTAGAATGGTCCATAGGCGCCGGTTCCGCCGTCTCCTGCGCATATGCTGGCGCAGCGAGCAGGCAGAGGGCGAGGGACGAGAGAGCAATCGTGACTGTTTTCATGGGTATATTCCTTTTAGGTTCAGAACCGGATGATCCAGTTCGCAAGCAATTCTTCTGTTTCAACGGTGTAGCCAAGCTCGACCATCTGGACGCCCTTGAAGAGCCGTATCAGGGGAGTGGTCGTGACGGGCTTGGCTGCGTCCGGCTGGTTATCCACCTGCAGCATCAGCCAGGTGTGGAGGTCGCCATAGTCGCCGATATACGGCGCGACGCCGATGCGCCCGCTATGGCGGACACTCTGATTGCCGGGAAAGTCCGTGGCGCGCGTCTCGAAGGACGTGAACCATCGGCGGGTTTCCCAGTCAGCGGCGAAACCGGCAATTCCGGCCAGTTCAGGTCCGGCGCTGCCGAACGGATCGGCCTGTCCTGCGGCCAGTTTCAGGTAGAGATTGCCTTGGCTGGAAGGGCCGTTCCATCGCTTCAGAAGGCGATTATACTGAATGCCGGTGAACTGGATATCGTCAGCCCAGTTCCGCTCGGTATAAAGGCCAACGGAATCGAAGGCTGTGGGTGAATAGTGAATGTGCAATGAGGAATAATCCCCATTGTTCATCTGCATGGCTGTCCAGCCGCCCGCATAGGAAATGGGCCTGGCCTCGGCAACCGGCGCAAGGACGGCCCATGCCAAGCAGGCCGCAGCAGGCGCGGCGTATGATAGGAAGGTCAATACCTTCTCCTCTGTTTCGGATTGATCCTGGGTCTACAAGAACAGGATCAGGCCCGCGGAGGTGGCGGTTCCGGAACAGACGGGTAGGAGGTGGCCGACTCGCCAAGGGGCTTGTCGAACAAGGGCGGGAAAGGCGCGGTGAGGCCGCCGGGATGCGGTGCGCCGGGCAGGGACGCAGCAATGGCGGGGCAGCAGCAGGCGGTCATCCCGGGCATGTCCGTGCTGTCGACCGGCGCCGGGTCAGTGTCATGCATTGCGCCCATGTCGCAATCATCCTGCATGGTCATCGCGCCATGATGGGACATTTGCATGTCGGCAGAACGGCACTCGTCCTGCGCTGCGGCGGCAACGCCTGACGCCAACAACCAGAGGCTCAGGCAAAGGATGGATAATCTGAAGGCCATTCGGCTTCCTCTATCGCGCCTGTCCCCGACCGGGTCAATTCACGAAGGCTTGACCTATTCCGCCGTCCAGCCGCCGTCGATCGACAGTTCTGCGCCATTGATCTGGTCTGCGTCCGGCGAGCAAAGGAAGGCGGCAAAGCCTGCAATCTGTTCCACCGTGACGAATTCCTTGGTGGGTTGGGCCTCAAGGATCACGTCTGCGATCACTTGTTCCCGGGTCATGCCGCGCGCCTTGGCCGTATCGGCGATCTGGCCGTCCACGAGCGGCGTATGGACATAGCCGGGGCAGATCAGGTTACAGCGCACGCCATGTTTCGCCCCTTCGAGGGCTGTCACCTTGGTCAGGCCGGCCAGGCCGTGCTTGGCCGTGACATAGGCGGACTTGAAAGGAGAGGCGACCTTGGCATGGGCGCTGCCCGTATTGAGGATACGGCCCCAGCCCTTTTCCTTCATCCCTGGAAAGGCCAGTCGCGTCGTGTGGAACGCGGCGGTCAGGTTGAGCGCGATAATGAGGTCCCACTTTGCGACCGGAAAGTCCTCGATCGGGGCGACGTGCTGGACGCCTGCATTGTTGACGAGAATGTCTGCACCGCCGAAATCGCGGGCGACATAGTCCATCATGTCCACAATCGCGTCTGGATTGGTGAGATCGGCGCCCGAATACCCGACCCTTACCCCGAATTCTTTTTCCAGACCGACCCGCTCCGCTTCAATGGCGGCTTCGTCCCCAAACCCGTTGAGCACGATATTGCATCCTTCGCGTGCAAGGCGGTTCGCAATCGCCATTCCAATCCCGCTCGTCGAGCCGGTGACGAGTGCAGTTTTTCCGCTCAGCATGGTGATGTCTCCTTGAGGCGCGGGCGCGCTGTGTTTAGGGATAAGGGCGGCCTCGGGAGGGCCTCGGACGATATGTGTTCAAGATAGGCGGGTTCAATGGACGGTGAAATTGGTGCTTTTGTAGAGGCGTTTCCGCGCTTTCTGATCTGGACTGCATCTGCAGGTGCTATGCTGGTTGTCGCAAGCACTATCTACGTATTGCTGACGCCATGGAAGGAACTTGCACTGGTAAAAGGCGGCAACGCCTCCGCGGGTCTGGCGCTGGCGGGCGCTATTGCCGGTCTCGCAATACCCATCGCGTCGACTCTGGCATCGAGTGTGTCCTTGTTCGACCTCTTGATATGGGGCGTGATTGCCCTGTTGCTCCAGTTGATTGTCTACCGGCTCGTGGATATTTTGCTGCGCGACATTCCGCAGCGGATAGAGCAGGATCAGGCTGGCGCGGCGATCGTGCTGATTGCCGCAAAGATTTCGTCGGCGCTGATTCTTGCGGCCGGCTTGTGGGATCCGGCCCTGCAAAGGTTTTGAGTTGAGGAGGCGCACACACAAATGAGGTCGTTTGATTGGGTCCTTTACCTTGTGGTGTTCAGCGCCGTGGTCTGGACGTTGTTTGCCAATGAGCACAATGCCGATGCGCCTGAATCGCCTCCCACGGTCCTGGAGTCGGACGGCCCGACATTGCCGCCGCCCTCCATTCTAGACGAACAGATTCTGGTCCAGGTCGACTCGCCGAAGGATGGCATCGGCACCGCCTTTGCGGTCAATAATTCCGGTGACTGGATTACGGCGCGTCATGTCGTTGAAGGCTGCAACAGCGTCGGCCTGCTAGTGGCGCCCGACCAATATGTCCCGGTCGCGCGCGTGACCGTTGATCCCGACCATGACCTCGCCCTCATTTCAACGGGTCGCAGCCCGGCCTCGGTGAAGCTCGCCCTTGGATCGGAGTTACGCGTCGGCGACGAAGGCTATCATGTCGGTTATCCGCAGGGCCGGCCCGGTGAAGTCGCGACCAAGCTTCTGTCGCGATCCAAGCTCATCACACGCGGGCGCCGCGATGGCGCCGAGCCGATCCTCGCCTGGGCGGAAATCGGGCGCACCCAGGGCCTCACCGGCACGCTTGGCGGCATATCGGGCGGTCCTGTCTTCGACAAGGATGGCGGTGTGCGCGGTGTCATCGTGGCGGAAAGCCCACGCCGCGGTCGGATATACACCGCTGCGCCGTCCTCCGTCGAAGCCTTCCTCACCAGCCTCAACGTGTCGACTGTCGAAGGCCACCATGAGGCATTCACGGTGAACACTTACGGGCCGCAATCCGACAATGCCCGTCGCCGGCTGCAAGTGGTCAAGGTGGCCTGCCAGGTGCAGCCATGACCGATTTTGCCGCTCGCCTCGTCACTGCCGCCCGCACGCTGGGCCCGCTCTGTGTGGGAATCGACCCGCATGCCGGACGCGTGCCCGCCCTGTTTGGCGGCGACACGCCTGACGGGCTGGCCCGCTGGGGCGAAGCCATCATCGGGCAGGTTGTCGGCCGGGCCGGGATCATCAAGCCGCAAGTGGGCCTGTTCGAGCGGCTCGGGCCCGACGGCATGCGCGCATTGCAACGCGTGTGCGAAGCGGCGCGCGAGGCCGGCCTCATCGTGATTGCGGATGCCAAACGCGGCGATATCGGATCGACGGCTGAAGGGTATGCGCAGGCCTATCTCGGCAAGGCGGCCCCGTTCCCCTGTGATGCCGTCACCGTAAACCCCTATATGGGGATCGACACGCTTGAGCCGTTCCTGTCGGCGGCTGAATCGCATGGCAAGGGCGTGGTCGTGCTGGCGCGCACGTCCAATCCCGGATCGGCGGATTTCCAGATGCAGGACATGGGCGGTGCGCCGCTCTACGCGCGTGTCGTGGAGGCCCTTCAGCCCGCGATCCAGCGTCTCGAGGGTGCGGACGGCTGGTCCAGCCTCATGCTGGTCGCCGGTGCAACCGGGCCGGATGAGGCGCGCAAGCTGCGGCAACTGGCGCCGAAATGCCTGTTCCTCGTGCCCGGCTACGGCGCGCAGGGCAGCGGCGCGCGGGATGCGTTGGCCGGCTTTGTCAGGCGCGGCAATCACCTTGAAGGCGGCGTGGTGAATGCCTCCCGGTCCGTGAACTTCCCGGAACGTGCCGAATCGGCAGGCAATCTCGCTGAATGGCAATCGGCCGTTGCGCAGGCAATCGACGCCGCGCAGGCCGACCTCACGGCGCTCAGCGGTGTCGCCGAACGATCCGGCACATTGGCGGACAACTGACCTAGCGACAGACCTCGACAATTGCGGTCGAAGGGCTAGCATAAACGCCAAACATCAAAAGCGGCACCAGACCGCCAAGCTCAAACCGAGGGGAGACACCAGGCCATGACTCATTGGCGTTCATTCATCATGGCGGGAGGCGCATTGGCGCTGCTCGCGGGCTGTGCCCCGAAAGAGAAGGCGGAAGTGGCCGAAAAGCCTGCGGAAGCAGCCTTCGCCGCCGTCGACACAAATCGCATCGCGACGGCCAGTGGCGGCGCCGAATGGCTGACCTATGGCGGCACCTATGATGAGCAGCGCTTTTCGACACTGACGGGAATCAATACCGAGAATGTCGGCCGCCTCGGCGTTGCCTGGACCCACGATCTCGACACCAATCGCGGTGTCGAGGCGACGCCGATCGTTGTCGACGGTGTGATGTATGTCACGTCGGCCTGGTCCGTGGTCTACGCGCTGGATGCAAAGACAGGCGACGCGCTGTGGACCTATGACCCGGATGTCGATCGCGCCGTGGGCGTGAAGGCCTGCTGCGACGTTGTGAACCGCGGCGTCGCGGTCCTCGATGGCAAGGTCTATGTCGGTGTGATCGACGGTCGTCTCGAAGCGCTCAATGCAAAGACCGGCGAACGGGTCTGGAGCACGGTCACTGTCGACCAGGCCAAGCCCTACACGATCACCGGCGCACCGCGCGTCGTGAACGGCAAGGTGCTGATCGGCAATGGCGGCGCAGAGCTTGGCGTGCGCGGTTACCTGACGGCCTACGATGCGGCTACCGGCAAGAAGCTGTGGCGCTTCTACACGGTGCCGAACCCGAAAAAGCAACCCGACAATGAAGCCTCGGACAAGGCTTTTGAATCCGTGGGCAATGTCACCTGGGGTGACGAGGGCGCATGGGTCACCGATGGCGGCGGCGGCACGGTCTGGGATTCCATCGTCTACGACACGGTCAACGACCAGGTCATTTTCGGCGTCGGCAACGGATCGCCATGGAACCGCACGTTCCGCGACCCCGCCGGCGGCGACAACCTGTTCCTGTCCTCGATCGTCGCCGTCGATGCCAATACGGGTGAATACAAGTGGCACTTCCAGACCACGCCGGGCGACAACTGGGATTACACGGCCACCCAGTCGATCATCCTGGCTGACCTGCCGCTCGGCGAGGATGGCGCGCCGCGCCGGGTCGCCATGCAGGCCCCCAAGAACGGGTTCTTCTATGTCCTGGATGCTGCCACGGGCGAGTTCCTCTCGGGCGATGCGTTCGTTCCGCTGAACTGGGCAACCGGTCTCGACGCGAACGGACGGCCGATGGAAGTGGCCGCGGCCCGCTATGGCAAGGAACCTCACCAGCAGCTTCCCGGGCCGCTTGGCGCGCACAACTGGCAGCCAATGGCCTACAGCCCGGAAACCGGACTGGCCTACATCCCGGCCCAGGAAATTCCGCAGGCCTATGCGGAAGACCCCCGGTTCGGCACCAAGACGATCGGCTGGAACACCGGCGCAGACTTCTCGTCGGGCATCCCGCCGATTGCGCCGCCTGACGTCGCCAAGTTCCTCCGCTCGACCCTCAAGGGCCGGCTGATTGCGTGGGATCCGGTGAAGCAGGAACCCCGCTGGACCGTCGAGCATGAAAACGCGTGGAATGGCGGCGTGCTGTCGACGGCAGGCAACCTCGTCTTCCAGGGCAAGCTGAATGGCGACTTTGTCGCCTACAATGCCGCGACCGGTGAAAAACTGTGGAGCCAGAACGTCAAGTCGGGCGCCGCATCGGGCCCCGGCACCTATCTGATCGACGGCGAGCAATACGTGACGATCACGACCGGCTGGGGCAGCGCCTTCGCCCTCACCGCCGGCTACGCCTATGACGCGGCGGTGCCATCGACGGTCGGCAAGGTCGTCACGTTCAAGATTGGCGGCACGGGCCTCATCGCCGACGCTGATTTCACGCCGATCGAGCGGACCGCCAAGGCTGATGCCTTTGGTGACGAAGCGATGATCGCACAGGGCGCGGTGGCCTTCTCGCGCAATTGCATGGTCTGCCATGGCGCGCTGGCGGCCAGTTCCGGCGTGCTGCCGGACCTGCGCTGGTCGGCCATCACGGGCAATCCCGAAGCCTGGAAGGGCGTCGTGCTTGACGGCAACCTCGCCGCCAATGGCATGGTCTCGTTCGCCGAATACCTGACGCCGGCAGAATCCGAAGCCATCCGCGCCTATGTCCTCGCGCAGGCGCATGCCTCTGCAGATCCGGCAGGCGGCGGACAGTAACGCGGACTCATTGGGTGTGGCGCGTCCCGGCGGGGCGCGCTACACTTCGCTGATGCAGTTCCTGATCGGCATTCTTGGCATTCTGGTGGCTATCGGCGTCTGGTCGTGGCGCCTGCGCATGGCCCGTGACGGCGCCCGCGAAGCGGTCAATCTTGCGCGATCCGCCGCCAACCTGCCGCGGCGCCTGGCTTTCAAGTACCGGGCCGGCCGCAACGGCCTCGACCTGATCGACGATCCCCGCGAGGCGGCCGCCATCATGATGATGGAAGTCGCCCGCGCCCGCGGCGGTCCGCTGACCGAGAGGCAAAGCGACGCCATCGCCGACGAGATCATGCGCCATTTCAGCTTCTCGCAGGACGAAGCCCGTGAACTGGTTGCACACGCGGCATGGGTCACGAACAAGGCGCCGCTGCCACAGGAAACCATGCGCCGCCTCAGCCAGAAAATTGTCGGCGACCGCTATCTTGGCCCCAAGGAAGTGGTCGATCTCGATGGCATGCTCGAGGCTGTGTCCGAAGCGGAAGGCACGCCCACGCGCGACCAGCTGGCATTGCTGCAAGTGTATCGCGACCGGGCCGGCCTGAAGACATGAACGCGCGGCCAGTTGCGTTCCGTCAAGTCAGTCGCTAGGGGCCAATCATGACCGAGACCCTGCCTGCCGCTTACCGCGCCCGCGTCCGCAACGACAATTGGAACAATTATTCCGTGTTGCGGCACGGTGCCTTTGACGGCATGCTGGTGACCTCGAAGAATTCCGGCACGCACTGGCTGAAATACATGCTGGCTGTCGCGATTGCCGACACACATGGGATCGACCGGCCCAGATATTTCTCGGAGAATGCGGTGCGGCCCTATATCGGCTGGCCCAAGGACAAGCCGGTTTTCCCGCAGATCCCCCGGCTCGCTTTCAGCCATACCATCCCCCACCGCCTGGCCGACTGGGGCTGGGCTCGGCGTCTGGCCAGCCTGCCGCCCTATGTGCTGGCGGTGCGCCACCCGATGGCCATTCTCGCCAGCCACCATGCCAAGTGGGCATATGACATCCAGGTCGACTGGCTGACCTATCTGAAAGGCGATCCGGGCGGGAAGCAGTACCGCTGCGACATTTACTGGCTCGCCCGGTTCTGGAACCGCTGGGGCGATGTGCGCCATGATGCGCCGGGCCTGATCCTCAACGTCCATTATGAGGACACGCTGAAGGACGCGCGCGCCGTGCTGGAAGCCGTGGCCGCGCACTGGTCGCTGGATCTGGCGCCGGATGCAATCGATGCGGCGCTCGCGGCGGGCACCAAGGAAGAGATGGCAAAGCATACGGATCCGGACGCCGAGCCGAACGTGCTGCAGAACCGCAAGACCTCGCTCGCCGACCTGTTCACGGGCGAGGCCATGGACCTTTACCGGACACAGGTGAAAACGCTGTTCCGGCACGACCTTGGCTACGACCTGTTCAGCCTTCCGTCTTGAGGTAGCCGCTGGAGCGGCCGTCCGGGCCATACGTGATCCACCACGGTTCGGCCTTTGCCTGTTCTTCCAGGACGCGGAATATCGGATCGCCCAGCACGGCGTCGGCATAGGCCTGCGCGGGGCCGCCGAGCGGAAGGCCATAGGTGCGGAAGCGGGTCACGACGGGCGCGTAGAACGCGTCGGCGGCGCTCCACTGGCCGAAAAGGAACGGCCCGCCCTTGCCGAAGCGCTCGCGCAGCTCGCACCAGAGGCCGTCGACCCGGGCAATGTCCGCCTTCAGTCCGTCGCTCATCTCCGGGGCGGCATGGCGCGACCGGATGTCCATCGGGCACAGGCTGCGCAGGGCCGGGAAGCCGGCATGCATTTCCGAAGCGGCAGCGCGGGCCACGGCGCGGGCAGCGGCGTCTTCGGGCCAGACCTTGCCCGGACCGGCCCATTCGGCAATCCATTCGGTGATCGCGAGGCTTTCCCACACCGTCAGGCCGTCCCAGATCAGCAGCGGCACCTTGGCCGTCGGGCTGATCGCCTTCAGCTTCGCGCTGGTTTCCGGGAAATCGAGCGGCACGATCACTTCCTCCACCGGCAGCCCGGCATGGCGGGCGACCAGCAGCGGCCGGATCGACCAGCTGGAATAGTTCAGGTTGCCGAGGACGAGCTGTCTCATGCCGGCTTGCCGTCTCCGATCGACCAGCGCGTTTCGTTGATCCTGACCTCACCGAAAACGCCGGCTTGCGTATAGGGATCCTGCGCCGAGACCGCTTTCGCCGCCGCAAGGCTGTCAGCCTGCACCAGGAAGACCGACCCGATCATCGTCTCGCCGTCATCCGCGAGCAGCGGTCCGGCCATGCGGATGGTATCACCCAGGCTCACGGCCCATTCCAGATGCGCTGGGCGAGCCTTGGCGCGCAGGGCGGCGCCGCCGTCTTGTCGGTCGAGACAGTGTAGGCAGAACAGTGGCATGAGCGTCTCCTCGGGGTCTGGTTGAGTGTCCGGACCGCTATGGCATATTGCTTGCGAGCTTTCCACTGCCCGGCAAATCCGGCCAATGTGAACTGAATGAATCATTGATCCTTCAGGAATTAGGAGTATGGTTTTCGCATGAATGAGACAACAGACACCCGCGAGCAGATCCTGGATGCCGCCATGGAGCGCATTCATCACTACGGTTACGGCAAGACGACCATGTCGGAAATTGCCCGTGACTGCAGCATGTCGGCCGGCAATATCTACCGCTTCTTCGCGTCGAAGATCGACATTGCCGAGGCCATGGCGCGCAAGTTCAACGCCAAGGTCTTCGAGGATTATGCCGCGATCGCTCGCAAGAAAACCTCTGCCTCTTCAAGGCTTCGCGAGTTTTTCGAGATGAGTCTCGAACGCACCTTCAAGGCGATCGAGGAAGACGCCAAGATTTTGGAAGTCGCCAATGTCCTCAAACAGGAACGCCCGCTCTATTTCAACGAGCAGATGGCCCAGGAACGCGTTTACCTGGTGCAGATCCTGAATGACGGCGTTCAGGCCGGCGAATTCCGCGCGCTCGACCGGCCGGAGGAAACGGCCGAATTCATGCAGTCTGCACTGATGAAATTCCGCTTCCCGCAACTGTTTTCGGCCCTGTCCCTGCCGAAATTGCAGCGGGAACTGGGCGGCGTTCTCGATCTTCTGCTGGCCTCGCTGTCGTGTGGCGCCAGCACGCCGGATCGTTAACAAAAACTAAACGCTGAATAAAATCGAAATTGTTCATTGATTATTTTTCAGGGCCTGCTATATGAAGGTCATGGAAGACTATGGTGCCTTCCAGAAGACCCCTGAAGAGAAATCCAATGACCCTCTCGAAATCTGAAGCCCGCCAATCCCTGTATGCCCTGATCGCAGCCGTGCCCTTCGCGGTCGCCATCTTTGCAGCCACGCTCGCCCTTGCTGAATTTGCAGTCTAGTGGCGCCTGATCAGGCCTTGGCGCCCTTGAGCCCCGTGGCATAAGCCGGATCCAGCGTCGCTGACGCTTCATCCAGCGGCCACCGGGGTCTCGCCCCGGCGCCAAGGTCCCCGATCCCCTCGATCAGGCCGGCGGCCATCCGCTCGGCCCCGGCAAGGGCGATCATCGCGGCATTGTCCGTGCAGTGCCGCAAGGGCGGCGCAACCAACTGCCCCCCCACCGCTGCCGCTTCCGCCTCCAGCGCAGCGCGGATCGCCTGGTTGGAGGCCACGCCGCCCGCCACGACGAAGCGGATACTCTCCCCCTCACCCGGATCAAACGCCTCAAGTGCCCGGCGCGCCTTTCCGCCCAGCACGTCGCAGACGGCGGCCTGGAAACTTGCGCACAGGTCGGCGAGGCGCTGCTCTGTCAGCGGCGCTTCGGCGGCGGCGCGGGCAACAGCGGTCTTGAGGCCGGCAAAGCTCATGTCGAGGCCGGGCCGGTTCATCAGCGGGCGGGGGAAGCTGAAAGCCTTGGGGTCGCCGGATTTCGCCAGCCGCTCCACGGCCGGGCCGCCCGGAAAGCCGAGGCCCAGCAGTTTGGCCGTCTTGTCGAACGCCTCGCCCACGGCATCGTCAATGGTCGAACCGAGACGCCTGTAGTCGCCCAGCCCCCGCACTTCCAGGAACTGGCAATGCCCGCCCGACACCAGCAGCAGCAGGTAAGGGAAGGGGCAATCGCCGCCGAGCCTCGGGCTCAGCGCATGCCCTTCCAGATGATTGACCGCGATGAAGGGCTTGCCTGCGGCTTGCGCAATCGCCTTGCCCGTCATCATGCCGACAAGCACGCCGCCGATCAGGCCGGGGCCGGACGTGGCGGCGACGCCGTCGAGGTCTGAATAGGAAAGGCCCGCATCCGTCATCGCGGCGGCCACCGTCTTGTCGGCGATCTCCGCATGCGCCCGCGCCGCAATCTCCGGCACGACGCCCTGATAGGGCGCATGCTCTTCCAGTTGCGTATGGATCACATCGGCCAGCAGCGTCACGCACCCATCCTCCAGCCGCAGCACGGCAGCGGCGGTCTCGTCGCAGGAGGATTCAATACCGAGGATTGTCAGCGGTCGGGTCATGCGCCGCATGTAGGCCCGGACGGAAGGATTGGGAAGCCCGCGCCCGCCCTTCGACTTCGCTCAGGGTGAGCGCTCGTCTCAACACCACCCCGCGTCCGCAGTCCCGGCGAAAGCCGGGATCTCATGCCATCGGAGAAAGGAACGCGCCTCCCGCGCCCCCCCCTCTCCCTTCGGGCTTGCGAGGATCAGCAATCGCACCGCGATTGCCCGAGCAAGGGCCGGGGGTGAGGGGTCGCAGGACACCCCGCAAACACTGCCCTCGCCGCGACTTCCGCTACCCCTCATCCCCAACCCTTCTCCCAAGGGAGAAGGGGGCGTCCGGTCGCCGCGCCTCGCGCTCTGGGCGGTGATCAACATGACCAATGCCCACCTGCGCCCGCTCACCTTGCGGCGCAGCCTGAAGCAGCATGTAGGGTGCATGAAGGCCACCGGTCGCAATGCACCGTCTTTGAGACCGATACAGAATGGTGCATTGCGCTACGCTTAATGCACCCTACGCTCGCTTATGTCTTCTTCGGGTCACTAGGAGACATTCTTGCGACTTGCATCTACGGTCGGCGAAATGGAGTTGATAGATTACTTCCGGCGGAAACATCGAGATTGGTGGGGAATAGCTACGCCTATCACGATTGTTTTTTTCGTTGCTCAAAAAGATCATAGCCTCCAACTTTTAGGAGTGGTGGCTGCTGTCTATTGGCTATCTTTCTTTGCCTACTACTCTGCTTGCTTCATTCTAAAGTCACTGTTTTCGAAGTTTCGCTAAAACGCCGAAAGCAGCATGTAGGGTGCATGAAGGCCACCGGTCGCAATGCACCGCCTTTGAAGCCGATACAGAATGGTGCATTGCGCTACGCTTAATGCACCCTACGCTCGCTTTGATCCAGACAAGGAGTCGTTTAGAACGTGAGCGAAGATGCAGCAGAACAAGATCGCATTCGGGCGTTGAAAGAGCGCCGGACGCGGCTCGCCGAAGCTAAGGAAAATGCGGAAAAGCGAGAAAGCGTCGGCAATTCCATCGTTGAAAAAGTCAATGCGGCTTTTAACATGAACCTGACGCTCGATCAGTTCGATATCGATAAGAAACCACCTATTGCTTATGTTCGGCGGTCGGACTTCAAGGACAGTCCAGGCTTGGTTGCAGCACACACCAACGAAGCTCGCGCGCGTGAAATCCTATCTTGTTGTGACGAGATTGCTGGCTCGCACGGCGGCTTAATCAGCTTTGACGAATACCGTTACGTCGGCTTCGCCAGCATTGAATCGGCCACATTTTTACAGCTTCTCGAGGCAGCAAAATCGCTGCACGACTCGGTCTTTTTTTGGCCATATGGAGCCGAATCCATCGTTCTTGTCGACCATTACGAGGTTCACGGAGTGCCCCGAGACGTAGGCTTCAGCATCGTCATTCAAGGTGAAAAGCTAGAAGAAAAGTTGGCGTCTTGCTTTGAGAACGTCGTGGAGTTGGGCTCACGGCAGAATTAAAGCGAGCGTAGGGTGGGTTGAGCGAAGCGATACCCACCAACCGGACCCGCCGCTCTCCCACACCTTGTCCAACCTACATCCCGCTCGCGCTATACTGCGCCGCATGAGCCATCCTTCCGACTTGATCCATCACGGCCTCGAACAGGCGCGCCTCGCGCTGTGGGCGGTGATCAACATGACAAACGCGCAGCTGCGCCCGCTGACGCTCAAGCGCAGCCTCAGACAAAAAGCGATGGGGCGGCTGAAGCAGCTCGAAATCATCGTGCGGCGGTTGCTCACCCTGATGGCGCTCAGTCTCACCCTGCCAGCGGTCCGGCCACGGACCGGCCTCACCCCTGCCACCCCCGCACCGCTCCCCGAGGGCACCGAGATTGTCAGCTTCCCGGCCCCGTACCGTTTCGCCCTGTCGGGCCGGGTGCAGCCGGACGTGGACCCCGACGCCTCCGGGCTGTTTCCGGGGTGTGTCCGGGCATCCGGCCCGGTCCCCGCCGCGCCCTTCCTCGCCCGCGTCAGCGCGCTCTACAAGGTTCTGGAAGCGCCGGACCTCTACGCCAGACGCCTCGCGCGCAGCCTCGCCCGCCAGCAAAAGCGCGGCGACCCGAAGCCGGTCGCGCTGCCCATGGCCAGCGCCTATCGCCTCCGCCCCGAACTCGGCGCTATCGCCACGGCCCTCCCGGGCCTGCTCAACGCCGCGCTGGAAACGTGGGACAATTCAAGCTGAGTCCGACAGGCTTGTCAGACCAGTGGCCGGGCACCGGGAGGTGGTTCCGGATAGGCGCGCACCCCTCTCCCTCGGGGAGAGGGGTCGGGGGTGAGGGGACACGGGACCAGCCACAAAACCTGCGCTCGCAGCGCCGCCATAACCCCTCATCCCCAACCCTTCTCCCGGAGGGAGAAGGGAGCAGAGAAACTCAGGGTGAGCGCCTGGAAACGTCGCCCTAGTCGTTATCCATCCGCAGCGCCGCAACAAACGCCTCCTGCGGAATCTCGACCTTGCCGAACTGGCGCATGCGCTGCTTGCCCTTCTTCTGTTTTTCCAGAAGCTTTTTCTTGCGGGTCGCATCGCCGCCATAGCATTTGGCGGTCACGTCCTTGCGCATGGCCGAGATCGTCTCGCGCGCGACGACCCGCCCGCCGATGGCGGCCTGGATCGGGATCTTGAACATCTGGCGCGGGATCAGGTCTTTCAGCCGTTCGCACATCTGGCGTCCGCGGCTTTCGGCCCGGTCGCGGTGGACCAGCATGGCGAGCGCGTCGACGGGTTCTTCATTGACGAGGATCTGCAGCTTGACGAGGTTCTCGGCGCGGTGGCCGACAATCTCATAGTCGAAGCTGGCATAGCCGCGGCTGATGGATTTCAGGCGGTCATAGAAGTCGAACACGACCTCGTTGAGCGGCAGTTCGTATTTCACCATCGCCCGGCCGCCGACATAGGACAGCTCGGTCTGGATGCCGCGGCGGTCCTGGCAGAGTTTCAGGATGGCGCCGAGATATTCGTCGGGCGTGAAGATCGTGGCTGTGATCCACGGCTCGCGGATTTCGGCGACCTTCACCACGTCCGGCATGTCGGCCGGATTGTGCAGCTCGATCTCTGTGCCGTCGGTCATGGTGATCTCGTAGACCACGCTGGGGGCGGTGGCGATGAGGTCGAGGTCGAATTCGCGGCTGAGGCGCTCCTGGATGATTTCGAGGTGGAGGAGGCCGAGGAAGCCGCAGCGAAAGCCCATGCCAAGCGCGGCACTGGTTTCCATTTCCCAGGTGAAGCTGGCATCGTTGAGGCGCAGCTTGCCCATGGCGGCGCGCAGGTCGTCAAAGTCGCCCGCGTCCATCGGGAACAGGCCGCAGAAGACGACCGGCTGGACTTCCTTGTAGCCCGGCAGGGCCTTCTCGCACGGCCGCTTGTCCTCGGTGATCGTGTCGCCGACCGCGGTTTCGCCGACTTCCTTGATCGAGGCGACGAAATAGCCGACCTCGCCCGGGCCGAGCGCGTCGGTTTCGGTGAGCTTCGGGTTGAACGTGCCGATCTTGTCGATGTCATAGACACCGCCTGTGCGCATCATGCGGATCGTCTGCTTCGGCTTCAGCACGCCGTCATGCACGCGGACGACGACGACGACGCCGAGATAGGGGTCGTAATAGGCATCGACCAGCGCGGCCTTCAGCGGCTTGTTGGCGTCTCCCTCGCGCGGCGCGGGCAGGTGCTTGACGATGGCCTCGAGGACGTCGGGAATGCCGAGCCCGGTCTTGGCCGAGGTCTCGACCGCATCGGACGTGTCGAGACCGATGAGGTCCTCGATCTGGTCCTTGACGCGCTGGACGTCGGCGGCGGGCAGGTCGACCTTGTTGAGGACGGGGAGGATTTCATGGTTCTGGTCGATGGCCTGGTAGACATTGGCGAGCGTCTGGGCCTCGACGCCCTGGCTGGCATCGACGACGAGCAGCGAGCCTTCGCAGGCGGCCAGGCATCGGCTGACTTCATAGGCAAAGTCGACATGGCCGGGCGTGTCCATCAGGTTCAGCGTATAGGTCTCGCCATCCTGCGCGGTATAGGAAAGACGCACGGTCTGGGCCTTGATCGTGATGCCGCGCTCTTTCTCGATATCCATCGTGTCGAGCACTTGTTCGCTCATTTCTCGGTCGGTCAGCCCGCCGCAGGCCTGGATCAGGCGGTCGGCGAGCGTCGACTTGCCGTGGTCGATATGGGCAATGATCGAGAAATTCCGGATTTTGTCGCGTGGGGTCATGGCGCGCATATAGCGGCGCTTTTCCCGCTCGGGAAGTGGGCTTGGACGGCATACAGGCCCCGCCACCGCAGCCATCGCTGGCATTTCGCCTTGAAGCTGCCACATGCTTCACGCAATCTGCCCTTCGGCGAAGGTGACGGCGGGTCGAAAAGCTTGGGAATATTTGACTGATGAGCAATGACACGACAGGCCGTCCACCGTCCTCCCTTCAAGTCGTTACAGGCCAGCCGAACCTGACGCCGACTCCCATTCCCGACGCAGAGAATACGCCGGATGTCCAAGCGTCCGCCGGCACGGACGCAGACATCCTCCAGCGCCAGTTCGCGCGCAGGATGGAAGCCGTCGAAACGCGCTGGAGCCCGCGGCAGGAAAGCCTGCGCGACCAGTTGCAGCACACGAATGAAACCTGGGACGATATCCAGGCCTCCGAACAACGCCAGCCGCGCTATTCCTCTGGCTGGTTCTACTGGCCGTTCATGGTCGCGCTCGCCGTGGCGGAAGTCCCGATCAACCGGTTCAGTTTCGAGCTTTTCTTTCAGGAAAGCCCCGCCGTGGCCCTGCTCGTTTCCTTCCTGGTCGGCGGCCTGCTGGTCACGCTGGCCCACCGGCTGGGCATGACCATGTGCCGGTTCGGGTATAATGCGCGGCGCAAGAACTGGTGGGGCGAAGCCATCCAGGTCGCCCTCGTCATCGCCCTGATCATTGCGCTGGCCTATGGCGTCTCGATCCTGCGGCAGGGCTATCTCGCCTTCATCACGCAGCCCGAAATGGGATTCGGTCAGGCGCTCGAGAGCCAGCAATATGGCGGCGCGGCGATTATCGCGCTGAAGTCCGGCCTCGGCCTTGATGGCTGGATTTTCATGCTGATCAATCTCGCGGTTGTCGCTGTCGGCGTTTCGGCCGCCTATTTCTGCCACGACCAGCATCCCGATTTCGAGAAGGTCGACCGCCAAAAGCGCAAACTCGAAAAACAGGCGGCCCAGATGCGGGCGAAGCGCGCCGACGAGGAAGCCGTCGAAAAGCGCCGGTTTGCCAACCAGATGCGCAGGCTCGGCGCCTGAATGAAGCGGCTGTTTCTGGCAATTGCACTCGTCCTCACGGGCTGTTCGGACGGGTCGGATGAGGCCCCTTCGGGCGCGCAGGCCGCAGGCTATTGCGCCTTTGGCCAGACATCGTCCCTGTTCCTGATCGACCAGACAACGCCCTATGACGATACCGACCGCGCTGTCATCACCGAGAGCATTGGCACGGTCGTCGACCAGCTGGGCCCCGGCGACCGGATCGTGCTGGCAACCATCGGCGAGCACTACACGCAGTCTTCGCGCCTGATCAATGCGTGCAAGCCGGGCTGTCCCGAGGGGCAGGGCGCACTCGATTCCATGATGGGTGGCTGCAGCAGCATGAAGGCCCTCGCCGATGAACGCCAGTTCATGGGCCAGCTGGCCCAGACACTGGCCCCCGCCGTCCAGGGGTCGGCCTCGGCTGACCATTCGGCGATCATGTCGACAATTGCGCAGTGGACGCAGGCGCCCCCCGGCGGCCAGCCATTTGCCCATGTCTATATTTTCTCCGACATGCTGGAGAACAGCCAGGCCGTTCCGTGGAGCGAATTCCGGTCAATGGAGCCGGACGCCGCGATGGCGCTGGCGGAAAAGTTTCGCTACCTGCCGGCCGTGCAAGGCGCGGACGTGCGGATTGTCGGCTTCGGCCGCTCGCACAATCCGGGCCGCCCGCCGCTCGATCCGGAACTGGACGCGCGATTGCGGGGATTCTGGACCGACTATTTCAGGGCCGGCGGCGCCTCGGTGACGTTCGAAGGCGCGATCCGGAACTGACCCGGAACGCGATGTAATGGCGCGCTGCCCAATTCCTGCTATTGAGAACGCATGATGGAGGATTTCACTTGCTGCGTTCCCTGTTCTTCGCCGTCCTTGCGGGCCCTGTGCTCGCAGCCTGCACTGGTACGGCGGCAGCTCCAGTGACCGAATTGGCGGACGGCATGCTGTATGCGGGGGCCGATCAAAATGGCGGGCAGGTCGAAATGCATGTGGGCCAGACGCTCCGCATCGAACTCGAGAGCATTCCCACGGCTGGTTATATCTGGGAAATCCAGGACCAGCCCGATTTCCTCGAACTGGTTGGTGAAAACACGCGCCCGACCAATCCGGAATTCCAGAACCAGCCCGGCGTGACCGGTGGCAATCATTATCTCTCGTTCGACCTGGCAGCGGTCGCGCCCGGCAGCGCCACGCTCCACCTGATCGAGCACCGCCCGTGGGAAGAGAACGAACCGCCCAACGACACCTGGCGTCTCGACGTCACGGTCAATCCTGCGCCATAAGGCGGCCCATGGCAGATACACAGCCCCCTCCCCAGACCAAGACCGGCATCACCGACGCGGGATACCTGACCGACAGCTGGTACCTTGCCGCGCCGTCGAGCGAGCTGAAAAAGGGCCAGCAGCACCGCATCATGATGCTGGGCGAACCCGTCGTTGTCGGCCGCACACCGGCTGGCGAAGCGTTTGCGCTGCGCGATGTCTGCCCGCACAGGCTGGTGCCTCTGTCGGCAGGCAAGCAGCTGGAAACCGATGGCGAATGGGCCCTGCAATGCCCCTATCATGGCTGGCGCTTCGGCACGGACGGCGTGTGCAAGCTGATGCCGAGCCTGACCGAGGGCAGCGCCTACGACCCGGGAAAGGTGAAGGTGCGCCGCTATCCGGTGCATGAGGCGAACGGCGCGGTGTACATCTATGTCGCCGACAATCCGCGAAGCGATGCGCTGCCCGCCGTGCCGCCGCCGGAATTCGGCCCGCTGCCGGACAAGCCGGGCTTCGTCATCCACGACGTGTTTAACGCGCACATGGACGATGCAGTCGTCGGCCTGATGGACCCGGCCCATGTGCCCTTCGTGCATAACCAGTGGTGGTGGCGTCCGCCCTCGGTGGGCCTGAAGCTGAAAGAGAAGCAATTCATTCCGACAGAGCGCGGCTGGGCGATTGACCGGCACCGGCCATCGTCGAACTCCCTCCTTTACCGCTGGGTATTCGGCGACAATGTCGAAACCGAGATCCGTTTCCAGCTGCCGGGCTTTCGCTGGGAAATCATCTCGAACGAAACCGCGCGCCTGCTGACGCTGACGTGCCTGACGCCGGAAGGGCCGAAACGCACGCGCATCACCCAGTTCACCTGGTGGACCGGAGCGCCCCTCCTCAACCTTGCGGTCCCCCTTGCCATCCCGATGGCGAAGAAATTCCTGCGCCAGGACGGCGACATGGTGGACCTGCAAAACCAGGGCATGGCGCACCAGAAGGCAATGCTGTGGATCGACGATATCGACGTGCAGGCCAAATGGTACCAGCGCCTGAAGCGCGAATGGGTGGAGTCCCGCACCGAGGGCCGCGCCTTCGCCAACCCGATCGAGCCGCGCGTACTGAAGTGGATGAGTTGACCTGCGCTGCAGCAGGAAAGCAGGAACAAATGGGGAAAATGCAAGCTGTCATTAACCTCGACGCCTGATAGGGTAGGGCCCATGACAGCGACGATTCGAATTCTCGGGATTGATCCCGGCCTCCGCCATACCGGCTGGGGCGTGGTGGAGCAGACCGGCGCCCGCCTCGCGCATGTGGCGCATGGGGTTATCTCCGTCGACACGACCATGGAAATGGCCGCGCGGCTGGCTGGCATATTCACTGCCGTCGCCGAAATCGCCCGCCTGCACGCGCCGCACGCGGCGGGAATCGAGGAAACACTGGTCAATGCCAATCCGCGCTCGGCGCTGAAACTGGGTCAGGCAAGAGGCGCCGCCATGGCGGCCCTGTCGCTGGCGAGCCTGCCGGTGGCGGAGTTTGCTCCGCGCAAGATCAAGCTGTCGGTGGTCGGCACCGGCACAGCGGACAAGGACCAGGTCATGTTCATGGTCAAACGCCTGCTGCCGCGCGCCGGAGAGATGAAGGCTGATGCGGCGGACGCGCTCGCCTGCGCGATCTGCGCGGCCCATCACCTGCCGCTGGAGATCAAGCGAGGCGCCGCATGATTATCGGCCGCCTGACCGGGACGATCGCGGCGATGGGCCTCGATCATGTGCTGATCGACGTGAACGGCGTCGGCTATGTCTGCCAGGCGGGGACGCGGCTGCTGAGCCGCGTGCATGCGGGCGAAAACGCCGTGCTGCATGTCGAGACCAAGGTGAGCGAGGCGGCGATCACGCTCTATGCCTTCGGGACCGATGAGGAACGCGCCTGGTTCGTGCGCCTGCAGGACGTGCATGGCGTGGCGGGTAAGGCAGCTATGGCCATTCTGGACGCGATCAGTCCGGCCGAACTGATGGACGCGATTGCGCTGGGCGATGCCGCGGTGCTGGAGCGGGCCAAAGGCGTCGGCAAGAAACTGGCTGAACGGATCGTGCTCGACCTTGGCGGCAAGCCGCCCCCGATGGGCCGGTTCGGCAAGTTCGATGCGGCGAGTGCGGCGGGCATGGTGAGTACCCCGGCGGCCGCGACAACGGGGCCGCGCTCCGAAGCCATTTCGGCCCTCGTTAACCTCGGCTATGGCCAGAGCGACGCGGCGCGGGCCGTCGCGGCGGCGTCCTCCACGACGGATGACAAGGAAGTCGGCCCGCTGGTGAAAGCGGCGCTCAAGGAACTTAGCCGGTGAGTCGCGAGGGCGAGCTTTCCGATCCGAACGCGCAGGGCGGCGACGCGCTGGACCGCGCGCTGCGGCCGCAGACGTTTGACGATTATGTCGGCCAGCGCAAAGCCAAGTCGAACCTGAAAGTCTATGTCGAGGCGGCACGCGGGCGCTCGGAAGCGCTGGACCATGTGCTGCTGTTCGGACCACCAGGCCTCGGCAAGACGACGCTTGCGCAGATCTTGGCGCGGGAAATGGGCGTCGGTTTCCGGGCGACGTCCGGGCCGGTCATCGCCAAGGCAGGCGATCTGGCCGCGATACTGACCAACCTCGAACCCAATGATGTGCTCTTCATTGACGAGATCCACCGCCTGCCGGCGATCGTGGAGGAAATCCTTTATCCGGCGATGGAGGATTATGCCCTCGATATCGTGATCGGGGAGGGGCCGTCGGCGCGCTCCGTGCGGCTGGACCTGTCGCCCTTCACGCTGGTCGGCGCAACGACGCGGGCGGGCCTGCTGGCGACGCCTTTGCGAGACCGGTTCGGCATTCCGCTCAGGCTGGAATTCTACGAGCCGGAGGAACTGGCACATATCGTCATGGCAGCGGCCCGGAAACTCGGCGCCGCGATTACGGAAGACGGCGCCGTGGAGATTGCGGGCCGGGCGCGGGGCACGCCGCGCATTGCGCTGCGCCTGCTACGCAGGGTGCGCGACTTTGCCGAGGCCGAGGGCGCGAAGATTGACCGGGCTGCAGCAGGCCGGGCGCTGAAGCGGCTGGAGATTGACGAGGATGGCCTCGACGCGCTCGACCGACGTTACCTGCATGCGCTGGTCAAGACCTATGCGGGCGGGCCGGTGGGCGTCGAGACGCTGGCAGCGGCCCTGTCGGAGGCACGCGACGCAGTCGAAGATGTGATCGAGCCCTACCTGATGCAGAAGGGCTATGTCGCCCGTACGCCGCGTGGACGTACGGCCGCGCCACTGGCCTATGAGCGGCTGGGATTGCCCGTGCCGGGCGGGCAGCAGGACGGATTGTTCGGAGAGAAGTGATCTGATGGAAGCTCTGCAGGGAAGCTGTTTTTGCGGCGCGGTGGCCTATGAGGTGCAAGCGATTGGGCCCATCGGGCATTGCCATTGCAAGACATGCCAGAAGACGCATTCGGCCGCTTTCGCCACAACGGCGCGGGCATCACGTGCCGGTTTTCGCTGGACGAAGGGCGCTGATGTCGTGGCGGGCATTGAGTCCACGCCCGGCAAGACACGGCACTTCTGTCCGAAATGCGGAACGCACATGATGGCCGAATGGCATGATCAGGATGCGGTGATCGTACGTGTCGGGAGCCTCGACTCCCCCCTGCCGTCCAAGCCCGTGGTGCATATCTGGACAAGCCACAAGGCTGATTTCTTCGATTTCGACGATGGCCTGCCGCATTATCCGGAATCGTTTCCGAAGCCGGCCTAAGCTGACTCCTTCTGCTGCATGCGCCAGAGCAGACCGATGAAGCCCCCCTTGATGCGCGGCAGCAGGAACAGGACGGCGCCTATGGCGAACGCGCCAAGCGCCAAGAGGCTGATCCAGAGCGGCGCGGGCGACTTCATCGAGACGATATACGAGAGCGGCGCCAGCAGGGGCCCGAGGATCAGCACGGTCAGCCAGGGCGGGCCGTCCTCGGCGCGGATCAGGCCGATCGGCTCGCCGCAATGGGAGCAGGTGGCCGCCTGTCTCAGGTATCCGACATAGATGCGTCCCTTGCCGCAGGCAGGGCAGCGTCCGCGCAGGCCGCGCAGGATGGGGGTGAGGCCGGTGCGGGGAGGAGTGGTCATGACGCCTCTGTGTGTTGGCAATGATCCGGCTTCGCATGCGCGCGCCAATCTGGCCAGAAAAGGGTGAAACCGAAATACGTGATGGCGCGTATACAGCGCAGGAGGACTTCACCATGTTACGCCACAGCCTGTTTGCCTTGATCGCGGCCTTTGGACTCTCTGCCTGCACCAGCCAGCCGGACTATCGCGCCTCGGAGGCGGTGCCGCCGACCGTGCCGCAGGTCGACCTGACGCGCTATGCAGGGCTCTGGTATGAGATCGCCCGCTATCCCAATAGCTTTGAGAAAAACTGCGCTGGTGTAACGGCGGAATATGTCCAGCGTGCCGATGGCCGGATTGATGTGATCAATACCTGCCACGAGGGCAGCGTGGACGGTCCGGTAGAGGTGGCCAAAGGCGTCGCGCGGGTAATGGAACAGTCTGGCAATGCGCGGCTGAAGGTGAAATTCGCGCCGTCCTGGGTCCCGTTCGCCTGGGGCGATTATTGGATCCTGCATCTTGAGCCCGACTATTCAGCCGCGCTGGTGGGTGACCCCAGCGGAAAGTATCTCTGGATACTCGCGCGGGAGAAAGCGCTCGACGCTGAGGCGCTGGCGCGGATCACGACCCGCGCAGAAGAGTTGGGATTCGAAACCGGTCCGCTGGAGATGACGGACCAAGAGTGATCTGCTAACGCGGAGGGCATGACCCAGCCCACACTTGACGCCAAGAATTTCGATGCCCGACGCCAGCACTGGATCACGGTGCGCGTCTATTACGAAGACACCGATTTCACGGGCATGGTCTACCACGCCAATTACCTGCGTTTCTTCGAGCGTGGCCGGTCGGATCATTTGCGCGATGCCGGTATCTCGCACCAGTCGCTGCTCGACCGGGAAGACCCGGCGGCGTTTACGCTGACCAACGTGAATGTCAGCTACAAGCGCCCGGCCAAGGTGGATGACCTGCTGCACATCCGCACGCGCTACCTCGGCATGGACGGGCCGCGTATCCGGTTCGAGCAGGCCTGCCTGCGAGATGGCCAGTTGATTTCCGAAGCGGAGATCACGGCCGTGATGATCCATGCCGACGGACGCCTGCGCCGGCCGATCCGTGAAGTGGCCGAGCATCTGGAAGCCTTCGTCTACAAACCCTAAGAACCCTGTAATTACAGTACAATTCGAAAAACCGCCTGCCGACACCGAGGTAGGCCAGCCTTTTTTTGTGCCGCCGCTTGCATTTCGATATATCTAAAACTATTTTATGTTTAGATATATCGAAAAGGAGTATCTATGAGAGATCACGCTTCAGACGACAGACCTGTTCTGTCAGGCGAACTTTTGGAAAATGACGATCGATCGGGCCGCCACAGGCGCCAGGACAAAGGAGACAATATGTACGGATGTAATCGACAAAGGCGCCGCGCGCGCTGGCACATGAAAATGGGAATGGGCGGCGGACACCATCATGGCCGAGGCGGCCATGGCCGGGGCGGTCGCCGCGGCGGCAGGCCGCTGGGCCACGGCGATCTTCGCCTCCTGATCCTCAGCCTGATCAATGAGACGCCGCGCCACGGCTATGACCTGATCCAGGAAATCGAGACGCGCACCGGCGGCACCTACAAGCCGAGCCCCGGCGTCATGTACCCGGCGCTGGAAATCATCCAGGATCTTGGCTGGGCCGAAGTGCGCACCGAGGACGGAAAGAAGACCTTCCACATCACGGATGACGGCAAGGCCGAACTCGAGCGCGAGACGGAAACGGTGGACGCGATTCATGCGCGCCTGGCGGACCTGTTGCGCGCCGAGGAAGACATCGACCCGACCGACGTGCGCACGGCGATGCACCGGCTGCGGCATGCCGTCGTAACGTCGGCGCGCGACCGGCTCGCTGACGAGGCCCGCCAGCGCCGGATCGTGGAAATCCTGAGCGCAGCGCGCCATGAGATTTCTTCGCTCGACTAAGGCGGCCAGCATCCAGAAAATCCGAGCGGGGCCCCGAAGAGGCCTCACTCTTTCATTCTGACGGCATCAGAAGCGGATCTCGGCCGAAACGGGGAGGTGATCGGACAGCTGAAGCGCGAGACTGCGCCGATGCTCAAGGCTCACCAGGTCGGAATAGACGATATGGTCGAGATCGCGCTGCGGGCGCCAGGAGGGAAAGGTCGGGATTTGCGGATGATTGGCGATCTGGGCCTTGTTGGCCTCGGCGAAGGCCTCGAGATGAGTGGAACTGTTCGTACAGTTGAAGTCTCCGACCACCAGGAACGGACTCTTCCGGGGCAGGTGTTCGCCAACCGCTGAAAGTTGCGTGGCCTGGTCATCCCGGCCAAGGCTGAGGTGCAGGTTTGCGACTGAAATCCCCCGTCCTACCTGCACATTGGCGATGAGGCAGCCGCGCCCCTTCACGCGTCCCGGCAGTTTGAAATCATGGATATCAGACAGTTCGTACCGACTGAGAATGGCGTTGCCGTGCTGCGAGATGCCGGGGATCGTCCGGTTGCGCTGAACGGCGACGTGCGAATGGCCCGACAGGGTCGCGATCTGCTCGGCCTGGCAGGAAAAACCGGATCGCCGCCCGCCCAGATCGACCTCCTGCAGGCAGACAAGGTCATAGGTGCTGACGATTTCCGCGATTTTTTCCAGCGTGGAACGCTTGGCGCTGGTATTGAAGACCTGATGATGCGCGCGGGTCAGGTATTGTGAATACCGGGTCGTGCCAATAGCGGCCTGGATATTCCAGGTCAGGATGTCGAGAGAGTGGCTCATGCTGCTCATATGGCGGCTGGAACACAAGGTTCCATCCGGCGTTCGACAGTACGCGTTGAAGGGGACCGCCTTGCTACCAAGTTCACTCGTCTTTGCCCTTCACATCTTGATTTCAGTAAGCCTGACCTTCCGGTTGCTCTACCGCAAGCTGGCGGTCAGCACGACGCTGGCCTGGATCATCATCCTGTTCTCTCTGCCTTATTTCGGGATCTTCTTCTACTTTCTGTTCGGCGACCACCGGATGGGACGCAAGCGTCTCAGACAGGGCGCGCGTATCCGGCAATTCTACTCGCGCCGTTATGGCATGACCGAAGACCCGTTGCAGGACGTGGTGCTGGAGGCCTCGCACACGATGCGGGCGCTCAGCCAAAGCGTGGCGACCCATTCCGGTTTCCCCGTGACGCACGATAACAAGCTGGAACTGCTCGAAGACGCGGGCAGCATACTCGACCGGATCGTCGCCGATATCGATCAGGCAACCAAAACCTGTTTCCTCGAATTCTATATTGTCGAGCCGGAAGGCCGCGTAACAGCCGTGATGGAAGCGCTGGTGCGGGCCGCCAAGCGCGGGGTCGACTGTAACCTCCTTGCAGACAGCTTCGGCAGCAAGGCTCTGTTCCGGTCGAGCTGGTTGCCGCGCCTGCGTCAGGCGGGCGTGGACGTGGAGGCCTCGCTGCCGGTCGGCCTGATCAAGTCGCTGTCCCAGCGCTCCGACCTGCGCAATCATCGCAAGCTGATCGCGATCGACCAGGCGATCGGCTATATTGGCAGCTTCAATCTGGTCGACCCGAAATTCTTCAAGAAGAACAAGTCGGTTGGCGAATGGGTCGATACGATGTTCCGGCTGGAGGGGCGGATCGTCGATTCGCTCGGCTGCGTGTTCAATGCCGACTATATTTTCGATTGTGTGGGGCTGGACGTTGACCGGGAGGCCCTGCGCGACCTGCCGACCGACCGCCCGGAAGTGGCGCCGGCCGGGGATGTGTCGCTGCAATTGTTGCCCTCCGGACCGGAAACGCGCGACAGCCCGATCCATGAATGGGTTGTCTCGGCCATCTTTGCGGCCCATTCGCGCGTGTCGATTATCACGCCCTATTTCATCCCCGATGAGACGCTGACACTGGCGCTGAAGGCGGCCCGCAAGCGAGGCGTTGCCGTGGACGTGATCGTGCCCGAAAGGATCGATTCGAAGCTCGCTCAGTTTGCCAGCGAATCCGTCTTCGAGGAGCTCCTGGCCGCCGACATCCGCATCGCGCGATACTCGGACGGCCTCTTGCACACGAAATGCGTGCTGATCGATGACACGATTTCAATGGTCGGAACGGTCAATATGGACACGCGCAGCTTCTACCTGAATCTTGAACTGACCCTGATCGCCTATGACCGGGCCGTATCCGGCCAGCTGGACGAGATGCGGGAACGCTATCTCGACCGATGCACCTATATCGATCCCGAAGCCTGGGCGACGCGATCGAGTTGGCGACGTATGACAGAGAACATTCTGCGCCTCGCCGCACCAATCCTCTAGGCCCGTTTGCCGCGTCCTTGCTGCAGTGCAGCGAACCTGGCCGTCAGCCACTAATCCTTAACCAAACGCTCCTATCGGTTAACCAGCTGCGGAAACTCGCGTGCCTGCCGTGTTTCCGCCAGATTTGGTGTGGAAACAGGGGCAGACGCCGAGGCCATGCGCCGACGGCACAGACTCATATGCGGCGCGCATGCAGCCCGCAGACCTCAAGGAGCAGGGAATCTCATGGAATCCGAAGCGATTGGCACGGCCGCCAGCAATAGTGACTTCTCGCTACTCTCACTGGTTCTCGACGCAGACCCGATTGTCAAACTGGTGCTCCTCTGCCTGCTGGCCGCCTCGGTCTGGTCGTGGATGGTGATCGCCGAAAAGACGTTCTCGCTGGGTGGCGCCCGCAAGAAGGCGAAACAGTTCGAAGACGCATTCTGGAGCGGTCGCACGGAAGACTTCGACATGCGCCCCGGCCAGGTCGCGGGCGATGCCGCCAGCCGCGTATTCGCATCGGCTGCGCGCGAATGGTCGGACGCCAAGCGCGCCCTTTCCCAGCCGACCGAGGCGGCGGCCATCGTCAGCCGCGCGGAGCGTTCCATGCGGGCCGCCGTTGACCGGGAAATCAGCAAGGCCGGCAGCGGGCTCGGCGTGCTGGCAACCATCGGTTCGGCCTCGCCCTTTATCGGCCTGTTCGGCACGGTCTGGGGCATCATGAACGCCTTCCTCAACATCGCGGCCCAGCAGGACACCAGCCTGGGCACCGTGGCCGGCCCGATTGCCGAAGCCCTGTTCGCCACCGGCATGGGCCTCGTGGCCGCTATCCCGGCGGTTATTTTCTACAACAAGTTCACCGGCGACCTGACCAAGTTCGGCGACCAGCTCGACACATTCTCGCAGGATGTCCTGGTGCGCCTGTCGCGCCGTGCGTCCGACGCAGCGAGGGACTAGGCCATGGGACTTATCCTCGGATCCGGCGGCAAGGGCGGGCGGCGCGGACGCCGCGCGCTGAATGCCGAAATCAACGTCACGCCATTTGTCGACGTCATGCTGGTGCTGCTGATCGTGTTCATGATCACCGCGCCCCTGCTGGTGCGCGGCGAGGATGTCGCCCTGCCGAAAACCGTGTCCGGGCCAATCAAGACCGAGCCGAACGATGCGCCGCTGGCGATCTCGGTGAAGGCTGACGGCACGATATTCATTCAGAACACGGAAGTGACCGTCGACGAGCTCGGCGCAAAGCTCGCCGCCATCATCGGCGAAGGCTACGAGCAGCAGATGTACCTGCGTGCCGACGAGTCCGTTCCCTATGGCAGGATCATGGAAGTGACGTCCGAAGTCCGCGCGGCCGGTTATACGCGCCTCGCCTTCGTGACCGAACAGAAGAAATAGCGAGGGCCTTCAGCACCCATGCTTCGCGGTTTCACCCTTTCGGCCCTTCTCCACGCGAGCGTGCTCGCGCTGGCGGTAATGTCGTGGCCGAACCAGAAATCCGAGTGTGACAAGGCGATCGCCAAGCTCGAACGCGACGAACCGGGCCTCGGCCCGATCGATATCCTGATGCGCCTGCCTGAATGTGCGAGCGCCATTGATGTGCCGATCGAGTTTCTCGACATCGGCCTCGTTACTAATGTGTCGGCGATTCCCAAGGCCGAGGTCGAACCCGAAGCCGAGCCGGTGCCCGAAGAGACGCCCGAAGAAGAGGCTGAGCCGGACGACCAGAAAGACCTGACGGCCGACGAAGTCGACGCCAATGACACCCGCGCCGAGGAACCGAGCGAGGATGACATTGTTGTAGAAGACGAGAAGGCTGAACCGGATCCCGAGCCGGCGCCCGTCAAGGAGCCGGAAAAAAAGAAGCCGGAGCCGAAGAAGGAAGAGAAACTGGTCCAGAAGACAAAGCCGAAGACCGAGTCCGATGACCTCGATTTCCTGAATGATTTCGAGGACGTGCTGAAGACCAAGGCCCAGAACGAGCGCAAGGCGCCCCCGGCGCAGGAGCCGCCGCGAATCCAGAAGCCCGTGCTGGCCGATGCCCAGCAACCGCGCAAGGGTGCGGGCGAGCGCACCGGCAATACCGCCTCGCTGCAGGCGGCCGTGCGCCGTCAGATCGGCTATTGCTGGAACGGGATCGACGACCTGCCCAAGGAAGACCAGATCAATGTCGTGGTGCGCCTGAAGCTGGCCCGTGACGGCAGCCTGTCGAACTCGGCGGAACTGATCTTGCCGAAATCGCGCCCAATCGGCCGGTCGGGCATTCCGGTTGACCTTGCCCTCCGGGCAGTGCGCAAGTGCGCGCCATACAAATTACCTGCAGACGATTACGACCAATGGCAGGAAATCGACGTGACAATCGGGCCGGAGAACTGACCGGCCCTCTAAGTTTCAAGGAGACTATCGAATGAAACGTATCCTGATGGCGCTGGTAACAGCGTTCCTGCTGGCCACGAGCTTTGCCCTGCCATCTGCGGCCCAGCTACAGGTGCGGGTCACCGATGGCAATTTCACCCCGACACCGCTGGCCATTCCGGACTTCCAGATTTCCGGGACCGACGCCGCGATGGCGAAGCAGATCAGCGACGTCGTGCGCGCCGACCTCGCCTCGACCGGCTTGTTCGAAATGCAGAACCCGGCCTCCTTCATCCAGAAGGACCTGTCGCTGGACGTGCAGCCGCGCTTTGCCGACTGGAAGATCATCAAGACGGACGGCCTGGTCGTCGGTGCCTATGAAGAGCTGCCCGATGGCAAGATCGCCGTCTCGTTCCGCCTGTGGGACGTCTATGCCGGCGAAGTCATGCGCATCAATGGCCAGCCGGGCCGCCGCCTGACCACGACGCCTGACAATTGGCGCCGTATTTCCCACAAGATCGCCGACTCGATCTACCAGCGCCTGACCGGTGAAGACCCGTATTTCGATACGCGCATCGTCTATATCGCCGAGACCGGTCCGAAACTGGCCCGCGTGAAACGCCTTGCCATCATGGATAGTGACGGTGCCAACCAGCAATACCTGACGCCCGGCCGCAACACGGTGCTGACACCGCGTTTCTCGCCGTCGGCCCAGGAAATCACCTACATGTCCTATGAAGGCGGCAAGCCGCGCGTCTATCTCTTTAATATCGAGACAGGCCGCCAGGAATTGCTCGGCAACTTCCCGGGCATGACCTTTGCCCCACGCTTCTCGCGTGATGGCCAGAGCGTGCTGATGACGCAGGCCGAGCGCGGCAATTCCGACATTTACATCATGAACCTGCGGACCCGAGAATCGCGCCGCCTGACCGATCATCCGGCCATTGATACATCGCCCTCGATGTCACCGGACGGCAATTCCATCGTGTTCACGTCCGATCGGGGCGGCAGCCCGCAGCTCTATATCATGAATGCCGATGGCAGCCCGCGTACCTGCCCGTCGGGCGGTCGCGATTCGGCCTGCCGGATCACGTTCGGCAAGGGCAGCTATTCCACGCCCGTCTGGAGTCCGCGCGGCGATCTCGTCGCCTTCACCAAACAGTCTGGCAGCCGGTTCTATATCGGCGTGATCGGAATTGACGGCAAAGGCGAGCGCCTGCTTACCGAAGCCTATCTCGATGAAGGCCCGGACTGGTCGCCGAATGGCCGCGTGATCGTCTATTTCCGCGAATCACGTCCCGGCGCCGGGCCGCAACTCTGGTCGGTCGACCTCTCCGGACGCAACGAACAGCGTTTGCAGACCCAAACCGACGCGTCGGACCCGGCCTGGTCGCCGCTTCTGCAATAAAATTAGCAGTCAAACGCCTCCGGAATGGTCCGGGGGCGTTGCTTTATGGAGACATGACGACAAATTTGTGCAAAACGACGCTCGGTTAAGTCACCGCCCGATTGTCGCCTGATTTCGGCCTGAATATGAAATCACTAACGCGCTAGTCGTCACCACGTTGACAAAACGCCCGCCGCAAGGCGTCAATATCGCTCTAAGGACATCCAGGGGAGTCTTAGCAATGCAAAAGTCACTGAAACTTACCGCCGCCGCCCTCGTACTGATTTCGCTCGGCGCCTGCGCTTCCAAGCCTGCGCCTGTCGTTGAAGATACGACGCCAGTTGAAGTCGTCGACACGACTCCAGCGCCTACTGCACCTGTCGTCGAAGAAGTCGTGAAACCTACCGGCCCGCTGGCTGGTTCGCTCGACGATTTCCGCGTCAACGTTGGTGAGCGTGTTTATTACGACCTCAACAACTACCGCCTTGATGCCGACGACCAGGAAATCCTGAAGCGTCAGGCGGCCTGGCTGGCCTCCTATCCAAGCGTCCGCATCCTCGTCGCCGGTAACTGCGATGAGCGCGGCACACGCGAATACAACCTTGCGCTCGGCGAACGCCGCGCATCGGTCGTGAAAGACTATCTCGTCAGCCTCGGCGTTGATCCTTCGCGGATCGACACGATCTCGTACGGCAAGGAACGCCCGATCGCTGCTGGCAGCGACGAGCAGTCCTGGGCTCTCAACCGTAACGGTTTCACGCAAATCGTTTCCGGCTCGACCAGCTAAGCTGTTCTGCTGAACGGTCTACAATATGCAGCCGGGTGCCTTATTTTGGCCCCGGCTGTTTTTGTATGCTGGCGACCAAACTGCGCGGAGATATTGCATCCATGTTCAAAGCCCCGGCTCTCGCCCTTGCCTGCCTCATGCTCGCCGCTTCGCCGGCGATGGCGCAGCGCAGTGCGCCTATCTCGCAGGGCGTCACCAGCTCTGATCTCGCTTCGCAGGTCACAACGGTTCGCCAGCAGAATGCGGACCTGAAGGTCCAGGTGAACAACCTGCTCGGCGATATCATGACCCTGACCGGGCGAGTCGAGACGATGGAATTCCGGCTCTCCCAGGCACGCGACCAGAACGACGCCCTCCAGCGCGATAATGAATCGCTTTCCGACAGTATCGGTGAATTGCGCAAGCAGCTCGATGCGCAGGGCCGCACCCTGGCCGCGCTTGAGGCCCGCCTTGGCGGAGACGCCGCCTTTGCCGACCCGGCTGCCGAGCCGGACTCCGCCTATCCCGGTTCAGCGCAGAGCGGCGACTATTCCGCCGCCTCGCCGTCATCACCCCAGTCCGGCAGCCTCGGCAATTCCGGGCCGACCCGCCTGATCACGCCGACCAATGAAGCGTCCGCGTCCGGCCTCGCCAACAGCGCGTCCGGCATGCGTCAGTCGTCGACTCCGGTTTCGAACAACCCGTCGGAAGCAGGCCTGAACCTGCCGTCCGGATCGCTGGGCACCATATCGGCCAGCAACCTGCCGGGCGAAGCCGGACCGCTGTTTGCCGCCGCCAAATCGAAACTGATCCAGTTCGACTATGCCGGGGCTGAGTCCGCCTTCCGCCTGTTCCTCGAGAAGTTCGGCAATGATCCGCAGGCGGGCGAGGCCCATTACTGGCTTGGCGAGACGCTGTACCAGCAGAAAGCCTATGCCGACAGCGGCGCCGCCTATACGACCATGATCCGCTCATTCCCGAACGATCCGCGCGCGCCTGACGCGCTGGTGAAACTGGCCCGGGCCATGCGCCTCATCGGCGACAAGGAGAAGGCCTGCCTCGCGCTCGACACGCTGCCGAAACGCTACCCGAATGCTTCGGGTGTGACGCGCGACCTGTCGGCGGTCGAGCGGACCAAGTCCGGGTGCGACAACTAGAGACGCGACCGCCCGCTCTGGCAGCCTTTGACCGGCTGTGCCCGGCGGGAACCGGCCCGGTCGGAGTCGCCGTTTCCGGCGGCAGCGATTCCCTCGCGCTCCTTTATCTTTCGCATGACTGGGCGCAGGCGCGTGGTCGCAACCTGATCGCATTCACGTTTGACCATCGCCTGCGCGATGCGTCTGCTGGTGAGGCCGTGCGGGTCGGCGAGACCTGCCGGTCGCTCGGGATACGTCACGAGACGTTGCAGTGGGACGCCCCCGTCAGTCGTCAATCCGCCGCCCGGCGGGCCCGGCATGCGGCCCTCGCCTGCGCGCTGAAGGCGCACGGCGGCATGGTCCTGCTGACAGGCCACACGACCGACGACCAGGCCGAAACCTTCCTGATGCGGGCCCGGCAGGGGTCGACCTGGTATGGGCTTGCCGGCATGCAGGCGGTCTCACCGTCGCCGGTCTGGCCGGAAGGGGCGGGTGTCAGGATCGCCCGGCCACTTTTGACCGCCCGCCGCAGCGACTTGCGAAACATGCTCGAAGCCCGGGGCGCAGACTGGGTCGAGGACCCGACGAATGACAATCCGGCCTATGAACGGGTGCGGATGCGGCAATTGCTGGCCGGCGCTCCCGGGCTGCATGCCCGGATTTCGCGGTGCCTGGACGACCTCGGCGCCCTGCGCGCAATCGAGGATGTCCGCCTCGGGCGCTGGCTGCGCGACCATGTTCGCGTGTCCGGCACGTCCCAAATAGACGCAGACATGACGATGCTGGGGCCGGAAAGCGCTACGCGCGGAATGGGCTTCCTGATCCAGGCCGTGACGGGCCGGGAGACCCCGCCTCGACGGGAAAAGCTGCAATCGCTCGCCGATCGGGCGCGCGCGTCGCGGGCATTTGCTGGTGCGACATTGGGCGGCGCGAAGGTTAGCCGGAAGGGCACAATTGTTCACCTTGTGCCGGAGACGGGGCTGGATGGCCCGGATCCATTGCTGATCCGGCGTCTGGACGATGTGCGGGACCTTCTGCTCGGCAAGGCGTGACAATTGCTGCTTGTTAAGCGGAAAGGAGTCGTTTTTGTGCGACGCTGCTCCTATGTTAGGGATCAGGAACGCTGAAAAATTGAGAGACCGAATATGAACGTGCGCAATCTTGCCATCTGGGGGGCCATCGCCCTGCTTGTCATCGGCATGGCCGTCGCCATGGGCGGGACCTCTGAAGCAGATCATGCCGACAAGGCGAAACTGTCTGAAATCTACAAGCTGATCGACGGTGGCGAAGTGGTCGAGGCGACGCTGGGCGACCAGCAGATCGTCGTGAAGACGACCGACAACCGCACGCTGGTCAGCGAACTGCGCGGCCTCGACATGGAAACCCAGGGCATCCTCGTGCAAGAGGGCGTGCCTTTCACCATCGACGCTGACAGTGGCCGCAACAATTTTGCCTCGCTGATCTTCTCGATCCTGCCGATCGTCCTGATCGTCGGCTTTGTCTTCTTCATGATGCGCCAGATGCAGGGTGGCGGCGGACGCGGTGCGATGAGCTTCGGCAAGTCGCGCGCCCGCCTGCTCACCGAAAAGCATGGCCGAGTCACGTTTGACGATGTTGCCGGCGTGGATGAAGCCAAGGAAGAGTTGCAGGAGATTGTCGAATTCCTTCAGGACCCGTCCAAGTTCCAGCGCCTCGGCGGCAAGATTCCGAAGGGCGCCCTCCTGGTCGGCCCTCCCGGCACCGGCAAGACGCTGCTCGCCCGCGCCGTGGCTGGCGAGGCCGGCGTGCCCTTCTTCACGATTTCCGGTTCCGACTTTGTCGAAATGTTCGTCGGTGTCGGCGCCAGCCGCGTGCGCGACATGTTCGAGCAGGCCAAGCGCTCGGCGCCCTGCATCATCTTCATTGACGAGATCGACGCGGTCGGCCGTTCGCGCGGCGCAGGCCTCGGCGGCGGCAATGACGAACGCGAGCAGACGCTGAACCAGTTGCTGGTCGAAATGGACGGTTTTGAAGCCAATGAGGGCATCATCCTCGTTGCCGCGACCAACCGGCCTGACGTGCTGGACCCGGCCCTGCTGCGGCCCGGCCGTTTCGACCGCCAGATCACTGTCGGCAATCCGGACATTATCGGCCGCGAGAAAATCCTGCGCGTTCACATGCGCAATGTGCCACTGGCCAAGGACGTCGACACCAAGACGATTGCGCGCGGCACACCCGGCTTTTCGGGCGCTGACCTCGCCAACCTCGTCAATGAGGCGGCCCTGCTGGCGGCCCGTCGCGGCAAGCGCGTCGTGGCGATGGCGGAGTTCGAGGATGCCAAGGACAAGGTCCTGATGGGACCGGAACGCCGTTCGATGGTGATGTCCGAGAAAGAAAAAGAGCTGACCGCCTGGCACGAAGCCGGTCACGCTATCGTGGCGATGAAGGTGCCGTCGGCCGATCCGGTGCACAAGGCGACCATCATTCCGCGGGGCCGTGCGCTGGGCATGGTGATGCAGCTGCCGGAAGACGACAAGCTGTCCATGTCCAAGGTCGAGATGACCAGCAGGCTGGCGATCATGATGGGCGGGCGCGTCGCCGAGGAACTGAAATTCGGTCATGACAATGTCACGGCCGGCGCTGCCTCGGACATCCAGCAGGCCACCCGCCTTGCGCGGGCCATGGTCACGCGCTGGGGCTTTGCCGACGATATCGGCCCTGTCGATTACGGCTCTGACCAAGGCGACGTGTTCCTGGGCCAGCAGCTGATGCAGTCGTCGCATATTTCGGAAGAGACTTCGCGCAAGATCGAGGAAGAAGTGCGCAAGCTGATCCAGGCCGGCATGGACGAAGCGCGCCGCATCATGACCGAGACGCGGTCTGAATGGGAAGCGATTGCCAATGGCTTGCTCGAATATGAAACGCTGAGCGGCGACGAGATTGCCGAACTGCTGAAGGGCAACAAGCCAAGCCGGCCTGATCTTGGCGACGATGATGTCGGCCCGGCCTCGGCTGTCCCGGTCATCGGCAAGCGCCGCAAGCCCAAGGGCGATAAAGGCCTTGGCGATCCGGAACCCAACCCCGCCTGATCGCGGAAGACTAAATGATTGCATCGAGGCGCAGCCTGTCTAGGCTGCGCCTCATGCTTATGCGCTCCAGTCTTTTCTGTCTCGTCGCCCTTTCGCTCACAGCGTGCGGGCCAGTGCCGCAATCCCAGTTCTGGGACCGGGTGGCGCTGCTTTGCGGTCAGGCCTTCGAGGGGGAAATCGTCAGCCAGGACGCGGCCGATGATGCCTGGCGGGCCGAGCGTGTTGTCATGCATGTACGTGACTGTTCGGCATCGGAAATCCGTATTCCGCTGGCGGTGGGCGATGATCGCTCGCGCACCTGGGTGTTGACGCGGGCCGAGGGCACGCTGGGCCTGCATCATGTCCACCTACATGAAGATGGCAGCGAGGACGCCTTGAGCGGCTATGGCGGCACGGCGGTGGCGGCAGGCAATGGTTCGCGCCAGGACTTCCCGGCTGACGACGCAACAAAGGCCCTGTTCGACCGCGAGGGCATTCCGGTTTCAATCGCGAATGTCTGGGCCGTCGAGGTCCGCCCGGCGGATTCGCTATTCGCCTATGAACTCGCGCGTCCCGGACGTTTCTTCCGGGTGGAATTCGATACGTCCAGGCCGGTTGACCCGCCGCTGCCGCACTGGGGCACTGTCGACTAGGACAGGTCGGCCGGCCCTTTTTTCCGGTGCCGCGCCTTTTGTGACGTGATCAGGTGGGGGGCGACGCGCAGGGTGCGGGTGGCGACGGATATCTCGGCGAGGAAATAGACGAGCCCGGCGATGAGAACGCCCATCGACGCGACGAACAGCGCCGCAACCGCGTTGGACACATCCATCTTCACGACCTGGCCGGTGAACAGGGTCACGACCACGAGGCAGATCAGCAGGGCTGACAGGGTGGACAGGATGACGGCGCGGTTGATCAGGATCATCCTTTGGTCGATGGCCGCCAGCTCCGGCACGTGAATCTGGCGGGCCGGTTCATCCAGTTCGGCCATGAAACCCTCGACCTTGCGCCAGCGGTCGACCACGCGGGACAGGCGATTGGCCATGACATTGAGGAAGGCGCCGATGCCCGCGAGCAGGAAGACCGGCGCAATGGCGAGCTGGATGATGTGGGCGATATCGGACGGAATGGATATGGGCATGCGCAAGGCTTGGCCGTGGCTGGGGCCGGCGTCAACCCGCTGTCGCGTCAGGCCGTGGCGCTGGGGCGGGCGGAGACGGCGGCATGCCAGCGGGCGAGGTGGGTGAGTCCGTCCTCGGGGGGCACGCCGACCAGGCCGGCCCCGAAATCATAGGTGGCAAGGGCGACGGCATCGACGACGCTATAGGCGTCGCCGGCAATGAACTCATTCTCCGCCAGCTGGTCGTTGAGCAGCCTGTAGCCCATGGCGGTGCGGACGCGGTTTTGCGCGGCGGCTTCGGGGATCTGCTGGATCAGCTTGGCCGTCAGCGGATGGCCGTGGACCCAGACCATGCCGATCGGCACCATCAGGTTCAGTTCGACCCGGCGCAGCCACATTTCGATAATGGCGCGCTGTTTGGCGCCGGTGCCGAACAGAGGCGGCTCGGGGTGGAGTTCCTCAAAATAGCGGCAGATCGCGACGCTTTCCGAAATGCAGGTGCCGTCATCCAGTTCGAGAATGGGAATGCCGCCGGTGGGATTCTTCTCGAGGAAATCCGGCTGGCGGTTGCGGCGCTTGAGAATGTCCACGGTTTCCATGGGCACGCTGATGCCCTTCTCGGCGAGGAAGATGCGGACGCGGCGCGGGTTGGGCCCGCCGGGATAGTCATACAGGATCATGGCGCCAGCCTAGCGCGGGCAGGCCGGAACAGGGAAGGGGTCACGCGAAGGCAGGGCCCAGCACGGGCGGCCGCAGGCCCGGTGGGCAGCGGCGGCATGGGGGTGACGAGGGTGTGGTGCGGGCGTGGCGCGTCCTAGGACGTGTCGGCGAAGGGCGGGGCAAGGGTGAGGGCCGGGCGTGGCCGGTCCACGAAATGTGCACGGAAAATGCCCGGACAGGCCGCGCAGAGGCGCGGGGCCTCGGCCACGGCAAGGCGGGCCCACGCGAACTGGCGCGGCGGCGTCCAGGTGTAGGCGCCCTCGGGGGCCGGGGCGTCGGCGACGCGCGTGATGTAGACATGGCCACTGCGCGGGCAGACGGCGATCAGCAGGCCGCGCCCGCTGGCCCTTATCCAGCGCTGCAGGCCCCAGAGCTGCAGCCAGACATAAGGCCACAGCCACACTGGCACAGCAGAGAAGATGCGATGGCGCGTCGCGGGGTTCATGGCGCGCAGTATACGCGAGGCGGGGAGGGGGGTGGAAAGGCGCGGGCGAATCCCGCTTGCCGGGCAAGGCAGGCGGGCGTAGATCGCGGGCTGCCGCCGACCGATGAGATGTTCGCAACCGGGCGGCGGAGCGACGACCCCCACGCCATGACTGACCCGCTATTTGACTGCGTGTCCTGCGGCGCCTGCTGTTTCAGCCGGCATCCGCGCTATCTCGCCCTGTCGCCATGGGACGCGTCGCGCGCCCTGCCAGAAGGCAGCCTGTTTGCCGAAGGCGGGCAGACATTCGTCAAGTTCGATTGCGGGCGATGCGTGCATTTGCAGCTGGGCGGCGGCAAGGCCGTATGCGGCGTGTATGAGGACCGGCCCGAAGCCTGCCGCGCCTTCCGGGCGGGCAGCTTCGAATGCGTCAAGGCGCGCCGCGCGAACGGGATCATGGGGGAGAAGGTGCGGGACCGGGAAGGGGAGCCGGCCTAGGCCCAGAGCCGGGGCTGGGCGGCGACGACGCTTTCGGCGCAGCCCTCGTCCCACGGGAACAGGCCGTCGAGCAGGCCGGGCCAGACGAGCTGGACCATGGCGGGGTGGCCGGACTGGCCCTGGCGCTGCC
The DNA here is from genome assembly GCA_963973995.1 of uncultured Alphaproteobacteria bacterium. GTDB lineage: Bacteria > Pseudomonadota > Alphaproteobacteria > Caulobacterales > Hyphomonadaceae > Hyphomonas. Next base: position 600,791 of record CAXBCO010000001.1, on the reverse strand, counting down.
AGAACCAGTCGGCGAGGACCGCATAGGCGGTGAACAGGCCGTCATGGCTGGCCTTCTTGCCGATACAGTCGAAGTCTTCAGTCAGGCCATGCCAGCGCTGGTCGCCCTCGACCTTGCGGCCCGCCTTCAGCTGGCGGAACACCTCGCCCAGCATGTCGTGCATCACGTCGCGGTGGAGGCCGAAGACGATGAATTCCGGCGCGCCCAGCGTCTGCGTGAAGCCGACCGAATAGGAGAAATTGGGACGGGCCAGCTCCGGGTCGAAGACGTGCTGGCTGTGCCAGCCATGCGTGTCGACATCGTCCAGCAGGCGGCGGGCAGCGGCGGAGAGTTCGCGCTCGGTCATGTGGGGATGACGCGGGTGAACCGGGCGCGGGGTCAAGCCGCGCGGGGCCAACCTGTCCGAGATTTAAGGTGGGGCGGGGGCCATGGGCCGGACTTTCCTCGCCTGCCCGCGGTGAGTAGTGTCCATGGATACCTGCCTGCGCAGGTATCTTCGGGAAGAGAGGTGGCATGGCCTTTTACGTCTACATCCTTGCCAGCCAGACCAATGGCACGCTGTATACGGGCCATACGGATGACATTGCCTATCGCACATGGAACCATCGCGAGGGGCGCGGCGCGGCCTTTACGCGCAAATACAAGGTCAAACGCCTCGTCTGGTACGAAGCGCATGACAGCCGCGAGAGCGCCAAGACGCGTGAATACCAGATCAAGAAGTGGAAACGCGCCTGGAAGATCCGCCTGATCGAAGAGGCGAACCCGGATTGGCGGGACCTTTATTTTACGCTGAACCAGTAATTGCGAATCCCACACTCAACCCGAGGATACCTGCGAAGGCAGGTATCCATGGACCAGGCCTGTCCCCACGCACCTTGATGTGAGGCCAGTCCATGGACCCCTGCCTGCGCAGGGGTCATCGGGGGGAGGGGTGGGTGTACGAAGGGGGAGGTCAGGTGTTTGGGCACCCCCCAACAAGGGCTCCTATCTCGCAAACAGCTGGCCGATATCGGCGAAGGCTTTCAGCTCGATGGCGTTGCCGCTGGGGTCGTGGAAGAACATGGTCGCCTGCTCGCCGGGCTGGCCCGCAAAGCGGACATAGGGCGCAATCAGGAAGTCGACCTGGCCGTCAAGGCGCGCGGCCATCGCCTGCCAGTCTGCCATTGGCAGGACGAGGCCGAAATGGCGCACAGGCACGCCATGCCCGTCAACGGCGCTGGTGCCGGTGGGGGCGCACTGGCCCGGCGCGAGGTGCGCGACGATCTGGTGGCCGTGAAAATCGAAATCCACCCATTCCGGCGAGCTGCGCCCCTCGGGGCAGCCGAGCAGGCCGCCATAGAAGGCGCGGGCGGCGGCAAGGTCGTGCACCGGGAAGGCGAGATGGAAGGGGGCGAGGGGCATGGTCAGTTCCGGGACGGGAAAATGCCCTGCGTCACGATGCAGTGCCTGAGGGCGAGATAGGGCGGCATGTCGGTGCCGGCCGGGGCATTGCCGGCGGCATCCCCTTCGCCATCCATCGCAAGGGCGGGGGTCGCGCTGCCGGTCTCGGTGCCGCCGCGCTCGCCCTGCTGGCGACCGGTGAGGCCCGGGCCCTGGCCCGCCCCGACGATTGTGCGCCCGCGCAGGTCCGGCAGGGCGAACGTGGTGCGGCCGTCGCCGCCATACAGCGTGCCGAGGAGCGAGAACAGGGCGGAATTCTGGGCAATCGGCAGCAGGCGGCCATCGGCCTCCAGCGTGCCGCGCGGGCAGAAATTGAAGCCTGCCGTGATGATCTCGCCAAGGTATTCGTCCGGGCCCGCATGGGCCGCCGGCGCCGCGCCCGCCATGAGCGCCCCGGCCAGGGCCGCCGCCATCGCAAATTTCCGAATCATTCCGTGTCCTCCCATTGTGGAAGGGTTAGCCTAAAGCGTGGGACCGGCGGGGCAAGGGGCGGGCGTTTCGCAGGCCATGTCCCGGTGCGGCGCATTGCGATTTGCGGTTTTGGGGGAGCGTAGGCTTGCTCCCTTCCGAAGATACCTGCGCAGGCAGGTATCCATGGACCGGACTTTCCCCTCGCACCTTGGCTGAAACGCCAGTCCATGGACCCCTGCCTGCGCAGGGGTCATCGGGGGGATGGTTGGCTGTGCGGAGTGGAAGTGGGGACGCTGGAGCGGTGCATTGCGACCTGCGGTCTTAATGCACTCTACGCTTGCTGTTCCCAGACGCAGCAAGTGTTGGTACTTCTTGGTACTCCATACGTGTATCGGAGAAGGACGCTGGACCGGGGATGAATTTTACGCCCGAACAGATATTGCAATTTGAAGAAGGTGTTCGAGAAGCTCAGGAGCAGAGCCGACAGTTGCGCTTGTCGTACGATAGCCTCAATTACTCAATTCCTCGTGCCAAGGAGTTTGTGTATCAGGGATTTTTACGACGGATCGGCACACTGCTCCATTGCATAGAGACCGTATTTCATGTGTTGCCGCCGAGCACCGTAGATATTCCTGAACGAGAAAGACTCAATACTGCGGAAGTCAACATTCAGGCATTTGTCTTCAACGTGTTCGGTGCTCTCGACAACCTGGCTTGGTCGTGGGTCTGTGAAGTCGACCTTAGAGACGCCCGAGGCAGGCCGCTCGGACGAGGAAAAGTTGGTTTAGGCCCAGACAAGGAATTAGTGCGCGGTTCATTCAGTAATGAATTTCGACAGGAGCTAATGAAATACGACGGCTGGTTCGCGAACCTCGAGGATTTTCGTCATGCTTTGGCCCATCGCATTCCCTTGTACATTCCGCCGCACTGCGTCGATCCAGACAATGCGCAGCGATATCAAGAGCTTGTAAACGCTGAACTCGCGGCCACTCTTCGCGGGGACTTGAATGCCTTAGAGGAAATTCGCGAAGAACAATCTAGTATTATTCACTTCAAACCGTTTATGCGGCATTCGTTCATCGAAGCCGGTCCGACGGTTGTGTTTCACGCCCAGCTCTTGGCTGATTTTGCGACAGTCAACGAAATCGCGACCAGTATGTTGCCAGAATTCCCGAACTTACCGCGACACGTTTAGCTAAATCTTGTCTCGGCGAGCCTATAGGAATGGCTCAGCCGAAGGCGTAACCCACCAGGCGATCTCTGCGGCGCGGACGGGCGGTGGGGATCGCTCCGCCCAACCCACCTTACGCTTTCTTGTTTAAACAATGCGCATTTTGATGGCTTTTAGTAGTTCCGGGCCCTTCGAGATTTGGTCCGTTCCACCAAGATCATTGTAGTCTTTTTCGACAGAGCGGATTACTTTTTTTAGCTCGGACTCTTTGATGCCGTCGATGTTTATTGTCTCCAAGGATTTAACCATGTTCTTGGAGTCAGCAGCGAATTTGTTCGCCGCTAGCATAAGTACATAGTACTTGGTGTTATTGATGATTTTTCGGCCATCTCTGCCCGGGTACATCTCTTTCATGAGATCTTCGATGCGCTTCATGAATTTGATAACATTCAAGAATACAGGAGGCAGTATTTTCTCCGAGAAGACACTCTTGTATTCAGTGTCGTTATTCAAGAGTGATGACGGTCGTGCACGTGCCGTGTCAGGTCGCTGTAAAAGCGCCGACATCATACTCTGTGCTAAGAACGGAATACTTACGATTCGGGCCGAAGGCTTTCCGGCATTTTTGTAGTGGTTTTTTTTTCGATCATAGAAGTACCCCTTCGCAAGAAAATAGTCCTCGATATTTCGATGAATGCTATCGGAACTTCTCAATGATGACGAAGGAATTGAGGTTTGGCTATTAGTGGCCCGAATAATCCGGTCTCGTGCAATTTCATCCTGCTCTGATATTATCCGTACAAGTATTTTTCGATCATCGACCGCAATTGTAGAGGCGCTATTGAAGTGCCGGAATATTTCATTGGACGTTTGGAGGCCATTGACAATTTGAGGCTCTTCTATGTCGATGCGTTTTCCTGATTGCACCGCTCTAGGTGTCAAAACAGTGACACCGTTGTTAAGGTACCAGAAGTCCTCGGATTCTTTGCGACCTAACGTTTCGCGAATAGCATCATTTACACGCACGTTACCCTGATAATCGCGAACGTTTGACTCGAAGATTTCCCGATGAATCCGACCGTCTTGAGAAATGAACTTGTAGAATTCTGAAAGTGTGGCCAAGCACACATAGCTCTGCTCTGAAGTGCTAAGATGTTCTGTCACGATAAGTGCTTTAGTCGTGTTCGGCGAGCTCCTGACGATTTCTAAAAGGTTCTTTGCATTGACGAACTGAAAATTTACATCGGCATGTCCGTAAATTTCTTTCACTTTAAGTCGGAGCTTAGTGGCTTTTCCTTCAACCAAAGGATCGCAAGATTTAGCAAAAGATGCGTAATAAAAATGGATCTCCAATGAAGGAAACTTGTCCGCTAGTGCAAGGTAAATTTTGCGGAATAGGGAAGCCGTCGCGATTAGGCCGGGGTCGTATCTATCTTGATGTTCCGCGATCTCGCTGCTTAGGTCGAAAAGGTCTTCGAAACTCTCTCGAAATTTGTTGATGGCTTCTTGGCCGAACGATGGCGACGTTTTTGATTGAATCAAATGCAATTCGATCTTTGCATTCTTCACATCCAGATCGACGTCCGAATCTTCCATAACGAGTACATCATTAAGGAACAGGAATACCGAGTCGATTCCTCCATCCCCTCCATCGCCGGTGACGCAAGCCGCTATGTCTTCGTAAGATAAATCGTAGTCTTTCAAGATTTCTCCGGCCGAGAAATGCTCGAAAAATGTCTCGTAGGAATATGTCTCTTCAGAAGCTAAATGTCGCTGCTGGACAATTTGCTTTAATACTAGTTGGTCGGCGTTCATTGGCTTTGCCATTCGATCACCTGTCCTTGTTCCGGTTAGAATTTCATTCCTTTGCACCATATGCTAATTGAGCGCCTACGCTATCGCTAACCTAGCTCAGGTTGAAATTTTCAAGGGAAATTTTGCTTGACTCTCCATACTGCATGGCTTGGTCCTCATCGTGTTGTGGCTAGTCAATCGGCTCCCGCACTACACCGCTCTCCGACAAATAAATCTCCCCGCCCTTGTCCATGAACTCTTTCGATTTCTCCGCCATGGCGCGCTGGCGCGCTTCTTCTGTAAATGCCCCCGCTTCGCCTGCGGCTTCGCGATGGGCCGGGCTCAAGGCTGCCCGTGCGGCGGCGGCCTGTTTTTCCATGTCGGCTTTTTCATTGTCGGACATGCCGGCGGCGTATTCGCGCACTTCCGCGGTGATCTTCATGCTGCAGAATTTCGGGCCGCACATGGAGCAGAAATGGGCGACCTTGTGGGCGTCTTTCGGCAGGGTCTGGTCGTGGAAGTCGCGGGCGGTTTCGGGGTCCAGCGCCAGGTTGAACTGGTCTTCCCAGCGGAAATCGAACCGGGCGCGGGAGACGGCGTCGTCGCGCAAATGGGCGGTCGGGTGGCCCTTGGCGAGGTCTGCCGCGTGGGCGGCGAGCTTGTAGGTGATGACGCCGACCTTGACGTCGTCGCGGTCGGGCAGGCCGAGATGCTCCTTGGGCGTCACATAGCAGAGCATGGCCGTGCCGAACCAGCCGATCATCGCGGCGCCGATGCCGGACGTGATATGGTCATAGCCGGGCGCAATGTCTGTGGTGAGGGGGCCGAGCGTGTAGAAGGGCGCCTCGCCGCATTCGCGCAGCTGCTTGTCCATGTTGATCTTGATCTTGTGCATCGGCACGTGGCCGGGCCCTTCGATCATGACCTGGCAGCCCTTGGCCCAGGCGATCTTGGTGAGCTCGCCGAGGGTTTCGAGTTCGGCGAACTGGGCGGCGTCATTGGCGTCTGCCCCGGCGCCGGGGCGCAGGCCGTCGCCGAGGGAGAAGGAGACATCATAGGCGCGCATGATGTCGCAGATTTCCTCGAAATGCGTGTAAAGGAAGCTTTCCGTGTGGTGGGCGAGCATCCATTTCGCCATGATCGAGCCGCCGCGCGAGACGATGCCGGTGACGCGGTTTGCGGTGAGGTGGATATAGGCGAGGCGCACGCCGGCATGGATGGTGAAATAGTCGACGCCCTGTTCGGCCTGTTCGATCAGCGTGTCGCGGTAGATTTCCCATGTCAGGTCTTCGGCGACGCCGTTCACCTTTTCCAGCGCCTGGTAGATCGGCACGGTGCCGATGGGGACGGGGGAATTGCGCAGGATCCATTCGCGCGTGTTGTGGATGTTGCGGCCCGTCGACAGGTCCATGACATTGTCGGCGCCCCAGCGGATCGCCCAGACCATCTTGTCGACTTCTTCTTCGACGCTTGAGGTGACGGCGGAGTTGCCGATATTGGCGTTGATCTTGACGAGGAAGTTGCGGCCGATGATTTGCGGCTCGAGCTCGGCATGGTTGATGTTGGACGGGATGATGGCGCGCCCGGAGGCGATCTCGGCACGGACGAATTCCGGCGTGATGAATTCCGGGATATGGGCGCCGAAGGACTGGCCGTCGGCAATGGTGGCGGCGGCGTCTTCATGGGCCTTGGCGCGGCCCATGTTCTCGCGGGTGGCGACGTAGACCATTTCCTTGGTGATCACGCCGGCCTTGGCGAATTCATATTGGGTGACGGGCTGGCCGGGCAGGCCGCGCAGGGGGCGGTGGCGGACGGGGAACTGGCGGGCGAGGTGTTTGCCATTGGCGCCGCCATTGTCTTCCGGCCGGACGTCTCGGCCGTCATACTCTTCCACATTGCCGCGCTCGAGGATCCAGTCGCGCCGGTCGCGGGCGAGGCCTTTTTCGACGTCGATCGTGACCGACGGGTCGGTATAGGGGCCGGACGTGTCGTAGACGGGCAAAGGCGGCTCGCCTGCGGACGGGTGCAGGTCGATCTCGCGATGGGGCACGGCGATGTCCGGTAGCGGATGGGTGTAGACCTTGCGGCTGGCGGGCAGGGGGCCGGTGGTGACTTTTGGCGTCTCGAAGGCGGACTGGTCGGCGGGCTTGTTCATGAGGCGTGCTTTCTGGAGTGGTATGTCAGGGCCATGGCGATGCAATGGGCGAGTTCGGGGCGCGGCAGGGGCGCGGTGATATCGAGCAGGATGGCGCGGGTGCCTGAGAAGGCGAGCGTGCCGGCATAGAGATCGCGCCATTCGTTCACCAGCGTGGTGGAGCAATGCACGAGGAGCTGGGCGGTGCCGGGCGTGGCCGGTTTCCAGCCGAGGCGGATCGTGGTGCCGCTTTTCGTGGCCTCGGTGAGGAAGGCGGGCTCGCCCCATTTCAGCGTCTCGGTAAGCGGGCCGACGCCGGGGGTCTTGGCGGCGGTGACGCGTATGAGGTCGCGCAGCCGGGTGAGATAGGCGCGCGGGGCGGCGGGCAGCGCGTCGAAGGCGGCCTGGACATTGGCGGGCGCGGGCGGCGCGGCCAGGCGGCTCATGACGGGAAGCCTTTTGGCACGGCCGGCGAGAGGCCGAGTTCTTTCTGGAGCTTCTTCGTCAGGCCCGCAGCGACGAGGCGGTAGCTGTCGCGCAGGTAGGAGAGGAGTTCAGCGTCGGACATGGTCTCGTCGCTGGTGCGCTGGATCCATTTCATGCCGCGCGAGGCAAGGTGGGGCGCGCCGCGGCAGCCGGGCTGGTCTTTCAGGATATGGAAGGCGATGGGCGTGACCTTGAACGAGACGCCGGTGATTTCGCCGTCTTCGTCGCCCGCGATGGCGTAGACCTTGCCGCCAATCTTCCAGACATGGCTGCCGCCCCACTGGCAGACATAGGTCGAGTGGGGGAGGGATTTGCAGAAGGCCGTGAACGCGTCGAGCGTCATTCAATTCTCCGTCCCTCGCGCCGGTATGAGCCGGATCAGGTTCAAAGGGTAACTCTCAGCCCGGCACCATGCCGGACACCCCTCGGATGCTTTCACGATAAGGTCATTGGACCGGAATGGAAAGGGGGCCTGTCAGGCCCCGAGCGCCTGCTGCGTGCCCTTGTCCCAGCCGACGAGGATGTCGGCGCCGGTGTCGATGACGGGGCGCTTGATCAGGGTGGGGTGTTCGATCAGGAGCACAGCCGCGCTGTCGCCGAGACCTGTGGCCTGCTGCGCGACGGTGAGGCCGCGCCATGTCGTCGAGCGGCGGTTGACCAGTTTTTCGGCGCCGACGGCCTTCAGCCAGGCAGGAACAAGCGCTGGCAGGTCGGCCTCGGCGCGGATATCGACAAAGGCGACCGCGCGGCCCGACGCCGTGAGGGCGGCCATGGCCTTCTTGCACGTGTCGCAGTTCTTCAGGCCGTAGAGGGTGAGGGGGGCGTTGGACATCGGCGCTCCTGTCAGGGTTCAGGCCCCTATATGATGCCCAGCACGGCAATGACCAGTCCGAAAGCCATGGTGACGAGGCCGAAGCCGCGCACATGGTCGTCTTCCGGCACCATCCAGCGGGCCAGCGCGAAGATCGGCTTTGGCCAGGCCAGCATCAGCAGGCTTTCGATGATCATGCCTGCGGCGATCAGTGTCGTGATGCCTCGTGTAACCGTGTCAAAATCATCGACAAAGGCGAGCACGGCCGCGCCGAGGAAGAACATGAAAGCGCCGGTGACATAGACGAGCGCCGGACTGGTATCGAATTCGTCGAGTACGCGGGTGGCCCGGCCCGGCTCGATCACCATGCCGAGCCCGGCGGCGAGGGCATAGATTCCGAAGATAACGCAAGCCGTGTCGGCGATCATGGGTCCTGCTCCTGTTGCAATGGGACGATAACATGGATCATTGCGCTTGCCGAAGCCTGTCAGGGCGCCTCGGCACGCGATTCCACGACGGCGACGATGGGGCCCATGTCGAGACCGGATTCGTCACGCTGCAGGCCCGGCGCATAGAGGCGCGAGACGACACCGTCGAGATAGAGCGCGTTCGGCGTGCCGAGCTGGTCGCGGAAGAGCCGGGCGAAACTGTGGAAGTTCACCGGCACGTCGCTGATCGCGAAATAGACCTGCCGGCCATCGGCGCTGAGGCCGACGCCATTGCGCCGCTTTCGGCTGGGGCCGTCCGCGTTGAACTCCGGATGCAGCGCGCCATCGAGCACCAGCATCGGGCCGGACTGGGTGGCAAAGCGGGGCCGGGTCGCGTGGAAACGCGCGTCATAGGCGCTGGTCTCCGCAATGCCCGCAGCCGATCCATCGAGCCAGAAAACCCCGTTGGGTAGCATGCCGAAATTTCCGGGGCCGGCGGACCTGACCAGCGGGGCGAGCTGGCTGCCTTCCTCGACATAGAGGCCGACGGCGCGCCGGTCGTCATGGTACATGCCGCCATTCATGGCGAAGGCGAGGGATTTGCCCTCAGATTCCAACTGGTCGGCCAGGCGGTCGAACTGGGCATAGGGCGCGCCATCCGGAGCATTGAGGAACAGGCGGATATCGGTCGTGGCGACATCATAGGCGCAGACCGTATAGGGCGCGTCGTCGAAAGTGAGGGGCGCGCAGGCCTGCGCGGGCGGCGCGGCGCAGGCGGGTAACAGGGCCAGCACCAGGGCGCTGAAGGGGAGTCCGGGGCGGGGGCGGGCGTGTTCACGGGGCATGCCCGGACGCTACCGGGCGTTCGTGGCAAATTCCAGACGCGTCCCGTGCATTCCGCGCGGGTCCGGTGCTAAAACCCGACACGATCCGGTAATTTTGTTCTCTCTACTTAAACGAATATTTTATCCCGCCTGATAGACCTAGCGGGACGAAAAGCATGCGGGGAGCGAGGGCCCTGCGATAATCAGACCGGGAGTGGCTCACTTGAAGCGGATGCTGAACATGTTGCTGGCTGACGGCAGGGCGCGAGAAGACATGTCCGCCGAACACGCCTCCTTTATTCGGGGGATGCAGCTTCATACGCTGAGATCGCTGGTGCCGTACGGCCTGATCGCCAGCACGTTCAATGCCGCCGTGACGGTCGCCTTCATGGCCGCGCATGCGCCGTCAATGGCGCTGATCATGTGGGCCGGCGTCATGTTGCTCATGGGCCTCGTGGGCTTGCGGACCAGCATCCGGGCCTCGCACCGCCGCGACGCGCCAAGGCCGCGCCCGGTCAGCGCCGTCTGGCGGCCGATCACGGAATCGACGCTTCTCGGATTGGCCTGGGCCGTTTGCCCGCTCCTGTTCCTGCCGGAACTGAAAGAGTTCGACCTCGCGTTGATCATCTGCGTCTGCGGCGGCATGATGGCTGGCGGCGCCTATGTCCTCTCGACACTGCCAAGCGCAGCCGTCCCGTTCGTCGTCACCGTTTCCTTCGGACTGGCCATGGGCATCCTCCGGTCGAATGCGGGTACGGGAGGCTTTACGCTCCTGGCGCTCCTGGTCTGCTTCACCGTGGTCATGATCCGAACCACCTTCTGGAACCATCGCAACTATGTCACGGCATGGCTGCAGCAGGAGAAACTCAAGGACCAGGCCTTGCAGCTCAAGAGGAAGCAGGGAGTCATCAGCCTCCTGCTCAACGAGTTCGAACAGGCCGCCTCCGACTGTCTCTTCGAACTCGACCAGAGGCACCGGGTCGTGCGGGCGTCGAGCGTGCTTGCCGAGCGGACTGATTTCACGATCGACCAGCTGGACGACCAGCACATTGCCAGTTTCTTCGACGGGACCAATATGGAAGGCCGGCCCGCCCTCCAGGCCCTGCTGGCCGCGCTCGAAGTCAGCGGCGAGATCAACAATCTCCGCCTGCCGGTGCGCATGAAAGGCGGGGTGACCGTCTGGTGGCGCATATCGGCCAAGCCGGTCCACAATGAGGCCGGGGTGTTCGAAGGCTATCGCGGCGTCGCGTCGGACGTCACCGAAAAGTACGAAGCCGAAAAACAGATCTACAACCTGGCACATTTCGACACCCTGACCGGTGTGCCAAAGCGCGAGAGGATGCTCGACGCGCTCGAGGCGGCCGTCAGCGCGCCGGCGGGCGACGCGGCCCAATTCGCCGTGCACGCCCTCGACCTCGACCGGTTCAAGACGATCAATGACGTTTACGGCCATTCGGTCGGCGACGCCTATCTCAAGGCCACGGCGCAGCGCCTGCAGGACATTATTGGCCCGGACAATGTCGTCGCTCGCTTCGGCGGGGACGAATTCGTGATCCTGCAAAAGGGTATCAGCGGGCGCGGCGAGGCGATGGCGATGGCCGTCACGATCCAGCAGGCGCTGGCCGAGCCGGTCAATATCGGCGGGTCGAATGCCCAGTCCAGCGTCAGTATCGGGATTTCCGTTTTCCCCGACCATGCGGGCACGCCGGCCGAGCTGCTGAAATTTGCCGACCTTGCGCTGCTGGCATCCAAGGGTGCAGGGCGCGACACGGCCTGCTTCTTCGACACCGACCTCAACGACGATGTCAGCGAGCGGATCGCGATGGAAGACGACCTGCGCCAGGCATTGTCGCAAAACCAGTTCAGGCTCGACTTCCAGCCGATCGTCAGCGCACGCACCGGCGAGCTGCGGGCCATGGAGACGCTGATCCGCTGGACGCATCCGGAACGCGGGGAGGTCGGCCCCGATACGTTCGTGCCAATCCTTGAACAGGCCGGCATGATCACGACCGTGGGCGACTGGGTCATCCGCGAGGCGCTGCGCGAGGCCGCGCGCTGGGACGAGTCCATACGGGTATCGATCAACCTGTCTCCGCTGCAGGTGCGCAACCGATCGCTGATCACGACGGTGACGCATGCCCTGGCGCAGAGCGGCGTCGATCCGAAACGGGTCGATTTCGAGATCACCGAGACGGCGCTGTTCGACGATGCGGAAGAGAGCCTGAGCGCCCTGCATGCCCTGCACAGCCTCGGCGTGACCATTTCCCTCGACGATTTCGGGACGGGCTTCTCGTCGCTCAGCCTGTTGCGTATCTTCCCGTTCGACAAGATCAAGATCGACAAGTCCTTCGTCCAGCAGATGGAAACCAGCGAGGAATGCTTGGCAATCGTGCGGTCCGTCGTCGGCCTGGCCCGCAGCCTTGGCATGCGCACCACCGCCGAGGGGGTCGAGACCGAGACGCTGGCGGAAATGCTGAGGGCCGAGGGCTGCGCCGAACTGCAGGGCTATCATTTCAGCCGGCCGATGCAGACCGACGCGCTGGCCGCGGCAGGCCTGCTGCAGCGGCGCCCAGTTGCGGGCGGACCCGACGGCGCGGCGGACGTGATGGAACTGCCTGCGCCGGCCGCGCTCAGGCGGGCCGTCTAGCTGCCGGGGCAAAAGAGATCATCGCGCCTCGGGCCGTGATGGTGTAGGCAGATCCCGGGCCGCCACGGAGGCGGCCGCTAGGGAGGCCGCCATGGCAGAGAAATTCGAGCGCCACCGCCAGGCATGGACGACCGACGAAGTGCAGAAACTGCACCTCTTGGTCGGCAAGGGCATGAGCCTGAACGCCATCAGCAAGGCGATGACCCGGTCCAAGGAGTCGATCCAGACCCGGGCCAAGATGGACAAGCTGAAGATTTCGAAGCTTCACTAGGCGCCGGGTGCTACCTCGGCGGCGGCGAGGGCTTCGCGGCGTTTTTCGGCGGCGGATTTCTTGACGCTGTCCGAGCGCAGCTGGCCGCAGGCCGCCGCGATGTCGCGGCCGCGCGGCGTGCGGATGGGGCTGGCATAGCCGGCCTGGTTCACGATTTCGGCGAAGGCCTCGATCGTCGCCCAGTCGGAGCATTCATATGGGCTGCCGGGCCAGGGATTGAACGGGATCAGGTTGATCTTGGCCGGCACGCCCTTCAGTAGGCGGACAAGGTCGCGCGCCTCGGCTGGCGTGTCGTTGATCCCTTTCAGCATGACGTATTCGAACGTCACCCGGCGGGAGTTGCCGCTGCCCGGATAGGCGCGGATCGCCTCGAACAGGGTTTTCAGGTCGTACTTCCGGTTGATCGGCACAAGCTCGTTGCGCAAGTCGTCATTCGTGGCGTGCAGCGAGATGGCGAGCATGGCATTGGTGCGCTCGCCGAGTTCCTGGAGCTTCGGAGCGACGCCGGCAGTGGAGACGGTGACACGACGCCGGCCGATGGAAATGCCGTCGCCATCGCAAATCGTGTCGATGGCAGCCGCCACGTTATCCAGATTGTAGAGCGGCTCGCCCATGCCCATGAAGACGATATTGGTGAGCTTGCGGTCTTCGGTCGAGGAGGGCCATTCGCCGAGCGCATCGCGGGCAATCATCACCTGGGCGGTGATCTCCTGCGCGGTGAGATTGCGCACAAGGGCCTGCGTGCCGGTATGGCAGAAGGTGCAGTTCAGCGTGCAGCCGACCTGGGAAGACACGCAGAGCGCGCCGCCACTCATGCCGACGCCGGGAATATAGACGCTTTCGCCTTCGACGCCGGGCGCGAAACGGGCGAGCCATTTCTGGGTGCCGTCCTTCGAGACCTGATGGTCGGCGATGTCGGGGCGCGCGAGGGTGAAGCGCTGTGCCAGTTCGGCACGCAGCTCCTTGCCGATATCGGTCATGTCTTCGAAGCCGGTGGCGCCGAAATACTGGCTCCAGCGCGAAATCTGCTTGGCGCGCATCGACGCCTTCTTCGGGTCGAGACCGATAGCTTCGAGCTCTGCCTTGAGGGCGGGCAAGGGCATGCCGGCCAGGGATTTGGGTCCCTGAGGCTGGCTGGGGCGCTGCGAAAGATCAAGTGTCGTGGTCATGAAATCGCGCTATAGCATGAGGCCATCGGCGCAGGAACCGCCGAGGGCAGGGCAATGTGGACACGATTTAATCTGGCAGCCTTCAATTCGCCACACGTGGAACCGAAAGCCCCGCTTACGCGTATAAACGCTATCAACGGGGCTGACTGCGAAACGACGCCCAAAAACTGGAGGAACTCCATGAAACATCTCGTTCTGGGCGCGCTCGCGCTTGCCATGATCCCTGCCGCTTGTGAAACCGGCCCCAGCAACCGCGTCATGATCGGCACGGCCGCAGGCGCTATCGCCGGTGCTGGCCTGGGTACACTCGCAGGTGGCGATGATGGCCGCAACGCCGCCATCGGCGCAGCTGTTGGCGCCATTGCCGGTGCCTCCGCAGGCGCTTACATGGACAAGCAGGAACGCGAACTGCGCGCTGCCACTGCCGGTACCGGTATCGAAGTGGCCCGTAATGGCGACCAGATCGCCCTGACCATGCCATCGAACGTGACATTCAACGTCAACAGCGCCGAAATCCTGCCCGGCTTCTACCAGTCGCTGAACGATGTTTCGACGACGCTGGTCAACTATCCGTCGACCGCCGTCGACATTATCGGCCATGCCAGCTCTGACGGTGACGATGCCTATAACCAGGCCCTGTCCGAGCGCCGCGCGAATTCGGTCAAAGGCTACCTGATCAACCAGGGCGTGACCCCGATTCGCCTCCAGGCTTATGGCATGGGTGAGACCCAGCCGATCGCCGACAACTCGACCGAAGCTGGCCGCCGCGCCAACCGCCGCGTCGAGATCATCCTGACGCCGATCACCGAAAGCTGATCCGGGGCCTTAAAAGGCCGACAGACAGAACGCCCGTCAGCTTCGCGCTGGCGGGCGTTATTTTTTGTGGCGCTAGCCGGAGATGGCGGCGCGCATGGCATCGACCGGGCCACCATAGCGCTTGTTCATCATGGCCATCAGCTTGTCGCTGGCGCGGGACGGATGGCCGGTATGAGTCGGTGGGGCCGGGTCATACTCCACGGCAAGCTGGATCGCCTCGGCGACCTGCCGGCCGCAGACATCGGCGATGATGCCGAATGCGAAGTCGATGCCGGCGGTCACGCCGCCGCCGGAATAGGTATTGCCGTCTTTCACCCAGCGGCCGGGTGCATGCGTGGCGCCGACCAGCGGGAGGAGCGATGTATAGGCCCAATGCGTGGTGGCCTGCTTGCCGTCGAGAAGACCTGCCGCTCCGAGCAGGAACGCGCCGGTGCAGACCGAGGTGACATAGGTCGCGGCCGCGCCGGCTGAGCGGACGAAGTCGACTGTCTCGGCGTCGCCGATGGCGTCGACCACGCCGAAGCCGCCCGGCACGACGATCATGTCGAGCGCGGGCGATTTGGCAAAGGTGCCGGTCGGCACAAGTGACAGGCCGCAATCGCTGGGCACGGGATCCGGCGTCTTCGACAGGATATGCGTAGTGGCCCCCGGCATGCGGTGCAGCACCTGCAATGGTCCGGTAAAATCGAGCTGGGTGACATTCGGGAACAGGACAAAACCGATTTTCATGGGGTGCGCCTTCCGTGCAGTTTCGCTGCGGTCATAGAGGAATAGGCCAGCGCTGGCCATATTCGCTCTGGCCAATCGGGGTCGAAGTGTGGAACGTGTCGCGATGCCGAATCCGGACACTCTCTCGAATTCCAGTACGAAGCGGTTCGGCCGCCCGGCCCCCTATCGCGGAATCGGATCTGAAATCGTACATCTTCTGTGCGGATTTTACCTGTGGCTGGGCGGGTGGCGCCTACTCGACGACTGGCCGCCGGACCGGAAAATGGTCGTCCTTGCGGCGCCGCATACGTCCAACTGGGACGGGTTCGACATGCTGGCCGTGGCAGGCTGGTACCGGGTGAAACTCAGCTATATGGGCAAGAAGTCGCTCACCACGGGGCCGCTCGGCTGGCTGGTGAAGCGCAGCGGCTGTGTCCCGGTCGAGCGGTCGAAGTCAAATGATGTGGTTTCGCAGATGCGCGCTGCGTTCGACGCTGCCGACAGCCTGTTCCTGGCCATTGCGCCGGAAGCTACCCGATCGCGCAATACAGACTGGAAGAGCGGCTATTACCATATCGCGCAATCGGCTGGCGTGCCGTTGCTGATGTCGGTGCTCGACTATGGCAAGCGTACGGTGCGACTCGCCGGGCCGCTGGCAACGAGTGGCGACTATGCCGCCGACCTGCCGAAAATTCTCGCGCCCTATGCGACGGCCGAGGGCCGCAGGCCCGGCCGGTTCGGTATGCCCGAGTCCGACTAGCGACAGATGGCGGCGGCCTTGTCGATGGCGTCGGCTGACCCTTTCAGCGAGAAGTGATAGGCGACCTGCGTGTTGCGCGCGGAGACAGCTTCGACGCGGAGCTCGGAGCCTTTCTTGAGGGCATCGACAATGCGCCGGTCGTCGGAATCATCGGCAAAGGCTTCCGGTCCGACCGAGAACAGCGTCCACGACGAGCGGCCAATGCTGGCTTTCGCCGCCATGTCCTCGCGCAGGTCAAAGCCGACCTTCAGGCTCGGCTGGTTGCGGGCGCGGCCCGATTTCCAGCTGGTGACATAGTACCAGACTTCGCCGTGATTGGCCGAGCGGGGCGCCTTGTCGGTGGCAGTGGTGGCGGCATAGCATACGGTTTCGCCGCCGCTGGATTCCGTGAAGACGGACCAGTCATTATAGCGGCCGATTGCCGTGGGTTCGGCGGAGGCACACGGGATCGTGATGGCGGCCAGTGCGGCGAGAGCGGCGAGTCGATTGTGGCGCGGCAGATGATATCGCATGGTTTAAACCTAATCCCCGTGGCAAGCTTCAGGCCGAGTCTTATGGCATCAGAGTTAAGGCCAAACTACGACGTTTTCGCACCTATCGCATCCATGCAAAATCACAGGCCATGCGGTTGCGCCGGGCCAGCCCACCACCGATAGTGCCTGACTGATGGGCCAAGGGGACCAGACTTGAGCGCGACGATTGTCCATACCGCTGACCTGGAGCAGCGTGAACGCCAGGCTGATTGCATGGAACGTATCGCGGCTGAGCAATCGCGTGAGGCGTTCGCTGAACTGTTCGCATTCTTTGCCCCGCGCCTGAAGGCGTACATGTTGCGCCTTGGGGCTGCCGAACCCGAAGCGGAGGAACTGACGCAGGACGTGATGATGACGGTCTGGCGCAAGGCGGGCATGTATGATCGCAAGCAGGCGTCGGTCTCGACCTGGATCTTTCGGGTTGCCCGAAACCGCCGGATCGATGTCCAGCGGCGCACGTCGAAGCCGCCGCTGGAGCCGGACGAACCGATGCTGCGACCGGCCGAAGCCGAACAACCCGACAGCGCCGTGTCCCGGATGCAGATGGAAGAACAGGTGCGGTCCCAGCTCGCCACCTTGCCAGATGAACAGCTGGCCCTGCTGCAGGCGGCCTTCTATGACGGCCTTTCGCATTCGGAAATCGCCCGGTCCTATGGCCTGCCGCTCGGAACGGTGAAAAGCCGCATCCGGTTGGCACTGGCCCGCCTGCGGGGAGTCCTTGATGATCCTGAATAACACTTTCGCGCCGACACCTGGAGCTGCCGCATGACCCGCCAGAATGATTTTCCGTTCAGCGAACTTTTCAGCGCCTATGCGGCCGGCACGCTCGATGCGGGCCTTGCCTTGCTTGTCGAAACCCAAAGCGCGCTGCGGGCCGACATCAAAGACGCCGTGGCGCAGAGCGAGGCCGTGTCAGGCGCCATCCTGGAAATGACGGAACCGGCCCCGATGCGCGCCGGGGCCCTGGAAAGCGCGCTGGCGCAGATCGATGCCCTGGAGGCGTCCGCGACGACGGACCGCGCGGCCCGTCCGGACGAGGACGGCGAGATGGACCTGCTGCCAGAGCCGCTGCGGCACGCCCTCGCCGCCTCCGGGAACCGCGAGACGTGGAGCACGGCGGCACCCGGCATTCACCGCATTTCCCTGGATGTCGGCAGCCAGATGGAGGTGGAACTCTATCGCATCCAGCCTGATGCCGCCATTCCGCGCCATTCGCATGGAGGACAGGAATACACCCTGGTCGTTTCGGGCGGGTACACGGATGCGTCGGGCAGTTTCGGGCCGGGCGATCTGGCTGTGAAAGGACCGGGGGATACGCACCAGCCGGTCGGCGATGCAGGCGAGGTCTGCTTCGCCCTGATCGTGCGTGGCGGTGCGTTTCGCCTGACAGGCGTCCTCGGCGTGGTCCAACGCATTCTCGGGCGGCGCTAGGCGCGCTGACCGGTCTGTAGCCATTGTGCGCAGGCGTCGCCGAGTTCCGATCTTGCCATGGCCTCGTATCGTGCATTGTCTTCGGCAGTCAGCGTGTCTTTCCAGCGTCCGTTGACGCCCTTGTTGATGAAGACCTCGGCGCCGGCATCCCAGAAGGCGCCGCCAAGCGGGACGCTTTTCGTGGCATTCGCCTTCATCCAGTCGAAGGTGCAATATTCGACAATCGTGTCCCAGCGGGTCTCGTCGATCTCGATATCGAGAAAGGCGGCAATCTTCCGCATCTCGCCCGGCATGTCGCGTTTCAGGTCGGTGAAGTGGATCATCATGACATTCGGCAGGTCGCGGATCGCCCACCAGCTGCGGACATTCTCCCAGAATGACCAGAACGGGAATCCGTCCCTGTCCATCCAGTCCTGCCAGTACTGGCGGATGTCTTCGGGTGGGCGCTCGATGGGCGGGCCGACGCGGCCGGGTGTATTGTTGAGGGCATCATACCAGAGGTCATTGGCATTGGCGTGATGATTGTAGAGGCTCCAGACAACGTCGCGGCCATCGCGGCCAATATAGATATATTTGGCCTGGGGCGAGAAGACGAGCGCATCGACGGGCAGGTGGGTTTTCATGAAGCGGCGATGCGTCTGGGCTTCGACTTCGGGCAGTTTCACCTGTTTCGGCGGAACGCGCAGGTCGAGCCAGGGCGACATTTCGGCGACGGCCAGTTCCGGGTCGCCGCCGAACATCATCTGGCCGATCATCTGCTGGGTCCAGCTGGTGCCGGCCTTGCCATAGGTTGCGATGATGATGTCGTCATCGCGGAACCTGAAATCGTTCCAGATGGTTGAATCGAAATGATGGCTGTGCAGCTCACGTGCCTTTACCGGCCAGTCAATCGTACTTGGCATTGAATAATCCCCCCGAAAAATTCGTACGGGACCATTATCAGAAAAGGTGTGGACTGTCCCGTGCTTTCAGGGTCAGCCGCGCCCGCGACCGGCGGGTTTGCCATCGCCGCCGAGGCCGCCGGGCATGATCGGGCGCGGCGCATAGCCGCCCATCGAGAGGTGGCGGTCATACATGACCAGCGCCCCGGCCAGACTGACATTGATGCAGAACTTGGTCGGGATCTTCACGACATGGGCGCAGCGGGCAAGCGTCTCGTCCGACAGGTTACCCTTCTCGGGTCCGAGAATGTAGGCAGCCTGCGGCGGGTGGCGGAAGGTGGGCAGCATGACGGCGTCGTCGGTCAGTTCGATGCCGACCAGCTGGCAACCGCGCGGCATCTGCATCTCGTCAATTGAGTCCCACTGGTAGTAGGGGATCTGCCCGGCCGACTTCGACGTGTCGGCCTGGTAAGCGTCGCGCAGGCGATGCCCAGCCTCGATCGAGAAAACATAGCTTGCGCCAAAGGCATTGGCGGTGCGCATCAGGGCGCCGAGATTCATGGGCTTGGAAATGCGTTCCGAGCCGATCGAGAAATATCCACGCATGTCAGATCACTCCGAGAACAAGCCGCCCCGCTGCAAGGACAAGCAGGATGAAGAGCGGCGCAATGAGGCAGGTGCGCCGGGCGAGGCGCAGGTGCGAGAGAGGGGCAGGATAGGTGTGGGCAAGGTGCAGGGCGGCCTCGCTGGCAGGCGAGAGGGCGGCAGCTTCGACCACGGCCAGCCGGTAGGCCGTATCGGTCGGCAGGCCGCCGAACTTGGCCGCGAGCGCCCGGCGCAGGGCGACCGAGACGATCATCCGCATCTGCACAGCCAGGACGAGGGCGAACAGGCCGAGGCCGAGCAATATCCAGAACAGCGGTGTCACAGGAACGTCGCCACCTCGAACCGGCCATCGGAATCGGTCATGCCGCGCTTCATGCCGCCGGAATTGAACAGGGCGGTCATGCCGCCATCGGCCGAGACCGCGATCATGCCGCCTTCGCCACCGAGGCGTTTGACGTCGTCGAGGGCGCCCTGGACGGCGGGTTCAAGCGCGGCGCCGCCATAGCGGATGCGGGCGGAGACGTCGGCGGCGGCATTGGCCCGGATGAAATATTCGCCGAGCCCGGTGCAGGAAATGGCGCAGCGTTCATCGGCCCAGGTGCCGGCGCCGATCACCGGCGTGTCGCCGACACGGCCAGGCGTCTTGTTCATGATGCCGGCGGTCGAGGTTGCGGCGGACATGTCGCCATAGCGGTCGAGGGCGACGGCGCCGACCGTGCCGACGTCCGGTGCGCCGACCTGCCGGGTGCGCTCGTCGACGGGAACATAATAGGCGTCCGGATCGTCCACTGTGGCGAGGCCTGCGGCATCGGCGAGGCGGCGGGCGCCGGCAGCGACGATCAGGACATTGGGGGTGCGTTCCATCACCATGCGAGCCGCCGCAATCGGGCTCAGCACACCCTGCAACGCGCCGACGGCGCCGGCATTGCGAGTGCGCCCGTCCATGATGGCGGCGTCGAGCTCGTATTCGCCGGCGGTGTTCGGGGCGGCGCCCTTGCCGGCAAGGTAGAGACCGGAGGCCTCCATCGCCGCGACAAGGGATTCGACCACGTCGAGAGCCGTTTCGCCGGCGGCGAGGCGCGCGCCGCCTGCCTTGAGCAGGCTGGCAATGTGTTCTTCCTGCGCGGAATAGTCCTGGCCGAAGATCGGCCCGGCACCGCCGTGCAGGACGAGGGCCCATTTGTTCGCCATTCTGCCCGTCTCCCTTACGTCACACTTGGATTATGCCTGCCACACCGCTACCGTCTGGTAGAAGAAACAACAAGGTAAGGAACGCCGGAACATGAAAGCTGTGCTGTCAAAAGAAGTGGGTGGGCCGGAGACGCTCGTGGTCGAGGATGTCCCCATGCCGGAAGCCGGCAAGAACCAGGTCCTGATCGAGGTGAAGGCCTGCGGCGTGAACTTTCCCGATGTGCTGATCATTCAGGACATGTACCAGTTCAAGCCGCCGCGCCCGTTCAGCCCCGGCGGCGAGATTGCCGGTGTGGTCAAGGCGGTTGGCGAAGGCGTGACCCATGTGAAAGCGGGTGACCGCGTACTGGCTTCATGCGGAAATGGCGGCATGGCGGAATATGTCGTCGCCTCGGCGCACGGCACGATGGCCATTCCGGACGGCATGCCGTTCGAGGAAGCCGCCGCTTTCCTGATGACCTATGGTACCAGCTATTACGCCCTGAAGGACCGGGCCGATCCGAAGCCGGGCGAGACCCTGCTCGTGCTCGGCGCCGCTGGCGGCGTGGGCATTGCCGCCGTCGAACTGGGCAAGGCCATGGGCCTGACCGTGATCGCAGCCTGCTCGACGCAGGAAAAGGTGGATTTCTGCCTCTCCAAGGGCGCCGACAAGGGCATCGTCTATCCGACTGGCAGGCTTGGCCGGGCGCAGCAGAAACAGCTGTCCGACGATATCAAGGAAGCCGGCGGCGGCGGGGTCGACATCATCTATGACGCGGTCGGCGGTGACTATGCCGAGCCGAGCGTGCGGGCGATGAACTGGGAAGGGCGCTATCTGGTGATCGGCTTCCCGGCCGGCATCCCGAAAATCCCGCTGAACCTGACCCTGCTGAAAAGCTGCGATATTCGCGGCGTGTTCTGGGGCGCGGCCGTGGCGCGCGATCCGAAAGCCCATGCGCAGAACTGCGCCGAGATGTTCAAGCTCTATGCGGACGGCAAGATCCGCCCGCACGTGTCGAACACCTATCCGCTCGAAAAATCGGCTGACGCGATCCGTGAGCTGATGGACCGCAAGGCGATGGGCAAGGTCGTGGTGACAATGTAATGGCAAAGGCCCCTGCGCAAACGCCCGACGGGTTCATGGACGTTCTCGACCATCCCCGGAAGGCGGAGGCGCAGGCCCTGCGCGACATTATACTGGCGACGGCGCCGGACATGCCCCAATCCCTGAAATGGAACGCACCGAGCTATACGGTCGGTGGCGAGCATGTGCTGACCTTCGACTTTTCGGACAAGAAAAGCATCCGGCTGATCTTCCATTGCGGACCGCGGCGCAAGGAGACGCAAGGCGCGCCGCCGATCCTGGAGGACACGACCGGCCTGCTGGAATGGACATCGGACATTCGCGCCGTTGTAACCATTCGGAATGCCGATGATCTTGAACATGCCCGACCGCTCCTGCCAGGCCTGATACAGCAATGGATGACGGCCGTTCAGGCCGGCTAGGACCAAGGCCCGCGGCAGCGACCGCATTTGGTGCGGAACCGAACATGTGACTGCACGTAAGTAACCTATGAAACGCGATATAGAAATCAAAGCAGATGATCAGCCTCTTGAGGCCCGCGACCAGGCGCGTCGCCGAACCTTGAAATCGGGCCGGATCGAGCTGAAGAATCAGGAGAGCACAATCGATGTCACCATCCGTGACATGTCGCTGACAGGCGCGCTTCTCTTGCTCAAGGATATCTGGACGCCGCCGGCAGAATTCGGTCTTCTCGTCCTGAACCCCAACAATGGCAAGACCCAGCGCCATGCCTGCCTGAAGGCCTGGCAGAAGGGCACGATGGTCGGTGTGCGCTTCCTGGCCTAGCGCCTGAACGCAAAGCCCGCCTCCCGGGCCCCGCAATACAAAAACCCGCCGGATCGCTCCGGCGGGTTTTCTGATTCTGCGAGGAATCTGAAGATCAGGCGCTCTTGGCGTCGTCGACTTCTTCGAAGTCGGCATCGACGACATCGTCGCTGTCGGCTGAGGCGTCAGCAGACGCATCGGCATGGGCCTCCGCTTCCTGCTGGTTGGCATAGATTGCTTCGCCGAGCTTCATGGCGGCGGTCATCAGGGCCTGGTGCTTGGCCTGGATATCACCGACATTGTCCGTTTCACGCGCGGCCTTGAGCTCTTCAACGGCCTTTTCGATTTCGGCCTTCACTTCCGCGGAGACCTTGTCGGCGTGCTCTTCCACCTGCTTTTCGGTCTGGTGAATCAGGGCTTCAGCGTGGTTCTTGGCTTCGACGAGTTCACGGCGGGCCTTGTCCGCAGCGGCATTGGATTCGGCATCGGCCATCATTTTCTTGATGTCCTCGTCCGTCAGGCCGCCATCCGCCTGGATGGTGATCGCCTGTTCCTTGCCGGTGGCCTTGTCCTTGGCCGAGACCGACACGATGCCGTTGGCGTCGATGTCGAACGTGACCTCGATTTGCGGCAGGCCGCGCGGGGCCGGCGGGATGCCTTCGAGATTGAACTGGCCGAGCTGCTTGTTGTCAGCAGCCATTTCGCGCTCGCCCTGGGCAACCTTGATCGTCACGGCACCCTGGTTGTCGTCAGCGGTCGAGAAGATCTGGCTTTTCTTGGTCGGGATCGTCGTGTTGCGGTCGATGAGACGGGTAAACACGCCGCCGAGCGTCTCGATGCCGAGCGAGAGCGGGGTGACGTCGAGCAGGACCACGTCCTTGACGTCGCCTTGCAGCACGCCGCCCTGGATCGCGGCGCCGAGCGCCACGACTTCATCCGGGTTCACGCCCTTGTGCGGTTCGCGGTTGAAGAATTTCTTCACCGCTTCCTGCACGGCGGGCATGCGGGTCATACCGCCGACGAGGACGACTTCGTCAATGTCGGCTGCCGTCTTGCTGGCGTCTTTCAGGGCTTTCTTGCACGGTTCGATAGTGCGCTTGACGAGGTCTTCGACAAGGCTTTCGAGCTTGGCGCGGGTCAGCTTGATGTTGAGGTGTTTCGGGCCGGTGGCGTCGGCCGTGATGAAGGGCAGGTTCACTTCGTACTGGTTGGCAGACGACAGTTCCTTTTTCGCCTTCTCGGCTTCTTCCTTGAGGCGCTGCAAGGCGAGCTTGTCAGTCTTGAGGTCGATGCCCTGGTCTTTCTTGAACTCGGCTGCGAGGAAGTCGACGATGCGAAGGTCGAAGTCTTCACCCCCGAGGAACGTGTCGCCATTGGTCGACAGGACTTCGAACACGCCGTCACCGATTTCGAGCAGCGAGACGTCGAATGTGCCGCCGCCAAGGTCATAAACCGCGATTGTCTTGTTCTCGCCCTTGTCGAGGCCGTAGGCGAGGGCAGCTGCAGTTGGCTCGTTGATGATACGCAGCACTTCCAGTCCGGCAATCTTGCCGGCGTCTTTCGTCGCCTGACGCTGGGCGTCGTTGAAATAGGCAGGCACCGTGATGACGGCCTGCGTGACCGGCGTGCCGAGATAATCTTCAGCCGTTTCCTTCATCTTGGTGAGAATGAAGGCGGAAATTTCCTGCGGGGAATAGTCCTGGTCGCGGCCCTTGACCCAGGCATCGCCTGCCTTGCCTTCGACGATGCCGAAGGGCGACATGGCCTTGTCTTTCTGGGCGGTTGGGTCGTCATACTTGCGGCCGATCAGGCGCTTGATGGCGTAATAGGTGAAATCGGGGTTGGTAACGGCCTGGCGCTTGGCCGGCTGGCCGATCAGGCGTTCACCGCTTTCCGTAAAGGCGACGACGGACGGCGTTGTGCGCTGCCCCTCGGCGTTTTCGATGACTTTCGCGGTTCCGCCTTCCATGACGGCGACGCAGGAGTTCGTGGTCCCAAGGTCGATACCGATAATCTTGCTCATTGCATGTCTCTCTTCTGTTAGCCGCCACGGGCCTTGTTTGGGTTCGGTCTGCTCAGCAGCCCCGGAAGCCAGTGGCTCTCAAGGGTTCATATGAGACGGCGAGGACGGAATTTAAACCCGTTCGCCTGTTCAGATGCGATATGGTGAGCCGATCCCCCCGCTCAAGGGGTAATGCGGCGCTTTTACACGTGGTTTGACCAGTATCAACGGTGTCTGGGAAGCCATTCCAGCAGGCATTACCAATTTGAAACGCGAATAGGCCCGATTGTCGGGGCCCGCCGGTTGCCGCAGCGCCGCCGTCAGCCCATCTTCGCTGGACCAAACAGCAGGGAAGGCGGCCCCATGATTTACACAAAACTCGGACGGACGGGGCTTGTTGTCTCGCGCATTTGCCTCGGCACGATGACCTTTGGCGGCGAAGGCGGAATCTGGAAGTTTATCGGCAAGCAGCAGCAGGAGGAGGCCGACGGCCTTGTCCGGACGGCTTTTGATGCTGGCGTCAATTTCTTCGACACGGCGGACGTCTATTCAGCCGGCGTGTCGGAGCGGATGCTGGGCCAGGCCATCCGCAACAATAACCTTCCCCGCGACGAGATTGTCGTGGCCACCAAGGTTTTCGGGCGGGTCTCGACGGTTGTAGCCGAGGAGGCATCAGACGCCGAAAAGGCTGAAGCCGAGCGGCGCGAAAAGCAGGCGCGCAATATTTCCGGCCTGTCGCGGAAACATATCATGGACGGTGTCGATGCCAGCCTCCGACGGCTCGGCCTCGACTATATCGACCTCTACCAGGTGCATGGGACCGATCCGCTGACGCCGATCGAGGAAACCGTCGAGGCGCTCGACGCGGTCGTGCGCTCCGGCAAGGCGCGCTATGTCGGCCTCTGCAACATGCCGGCATGGCTGATCATGAAGGCGATTGCCTATGCCGAGCGGCGTGGGCTCTGCCGCTTCGAGAGCTGCCAGATGTATTATTCCATCGCGGGACGCGATCTTGAGCGCGAGGTCGTGCCGCTGGCGAACGACCAGCAACTGGCCATCCTGCCCTGGAGTCCGCTGGCCGGCGGCTTCCTCTCCGGCAAGTTCAGCCGCGACGGCGCCGGGCCGAATGACGCCAGACGCACGGTTTTCGACTTCCCGCCCGTCGACAAGGACAAGGGCTTCGACATCATCGATGCCATGCGCCCCATGGCCGACGAGCGCGGTGTCAGTGTGGCGCAAGTCTCGCTGGCCTGGCTGCTGCACCAGCCGCATGTGACCAGCGTCATTATCGGTGCACGCACAGCCGCGCAGCTGAAGGACAATCTGGAAAGCGTGGAGGTCGTACTCAGCCCTGGGGACCTCGCCAAGCTGGACGATATTTCGGCGCTGGCGCCGGAATATCCGGGCTGGATGCTGGACCGTCAGGGCATGGACCGGCGCGGGCAGGTCTGATGCCGGACGTGCGACTTGTGGTGCTGGAGGCCGTGAACGATCCCGGCACGCCGGGCCGGACGGGCGACGACCGGTTCGGATTTGACGAGGCTGCCGGGACGGCCTGGGCGCTTGACGGGGCAACCGATGTCACCGACCTCAGGCCCTTCCCGGACGCCGAGAGCGGGGCCGCCTGGATGGCCGAGGCACTCAGTGCCCGGCTGATGGTGCCGCCATCGCCTGACGAATCGCCTAAAGCCTATTTCGCGAAAGTCCTGGCGGATGTTCGCGCGCGTGCGGAGCGCTCGACACGCATCCCGCTTGACGACCTGCCCGGAGAAGCCCGGCCCATCGCGTCGGGCATGTGGATGCACGTGGTAAACGGCCAGGCGGTGTTCGCCTGGCTTGGCGACTGCTTGGCGCTGTTGCGGCGTGGGGGGAGCGTGACCGTGATCGGGTCGCCGGGCAAGGCGGAGGAGGAAACGGTGACAGCGCGCCGCCTGCTGGCCGTGTCGCCCGAAGAACGCCTCGCGCAGCTGCAGACCGACCGGCGCCGCTCGAATGCCAACCGCACCTGTTTCGGGCTCGACCCGCACGCGGCGTCGAACCTGCAGACCCAGGCCGTCGGGCTTGAGCCGGGCGATACGATCTGCCTGATGAGCGACGGCCTGTACCGGCTGGTGTCGCCCTATGCGACACACACGCCGGAGCGCTTCATGGATCTTGTCGCCGGCACGGGACTCAGCGGCGCGGTGGCGGCGCTGCGCGCGTTCGAAGCATCCCCCGGACGCGACATGCCCCGGCTCAAGGCCTGCGATGATGCTTGCGGCGTGTTTCTGCGCATCGACGCCTTGGGCCAGGCGCCGGGTCTGGCCTCGCGCGCAAGGATCGGCATAGTGGACTGACCCGCCCGCAAGATGGCGGATACGTCCAGTCAGGGAGACATGACCGATGCTGCGCTTTTTCGCCTTTCCAGCCTTTGCCATGATGGCCGCCTGCGCCGCGACACCTGCCAGGGTCGCTGCTGTTCCGGAACTCGAACCGCTCTGGGTCGCGGACAGTTTCGCCGCGCCTGAGAGCGTCGTCGTGGCGCCCGACGGGAACTATCTCGTCTCGAATGTCGGGATCGATGACGGTGACGCGAAAAATGGCGACGGCTTCATTTCCAAAATGTCGCCCGAAGGCAAGGTGATCGACAGGTACTGGGCCGCGAAGATCAACGGGCCGAAGGGGCTCGCGATCCAGGACGGCAAGCTCTACGCCTCTGACATCGACGTCGTCATGGTGTTCGATGCGGCGGAGGGCGGGCTGGGCAAGAAAATCCCGGTCGACGGCGCCGTTTTTCTCAATGGCGTCACGGCGTGGAATGGTGCCATCCATGTCTCCGATTCCGGCACGGGCCGTATTCACCGTATCGAGAATGGCGTGGCCACACTCTGGCTCGAGGACGCGCGCTTCGGCGGCATCAATGGCGTTCTGGGGGATGGCGACCGGCTGCTGGTTTCGACCATGGATACAGGGTCGCTGTTCAGCGTCACCGCCGACGGCACCATCACCGAGATTGCGACCGGCATGATCAATGCGGATGGTATCGGCCTTGTGCCGGGCGGGGGCTACCTTGTCTCGTCATGGCCCGGGCAGGTCCACTATGTCGCCGAGGACGGGACCGTGACCACGCTGATCGACACGACAGGCGACGAGACGCCAATCCTTCAGAATGACCTCAAGATATTCGGCGATACCGTGATTGTGCCCAACTGGCAGCCGGGCACCGTGACGGCCTGGCGCGTTGTCCGTTCCGACCGGGTTGATTGAGGTCAAGCTCGCGCCGTCGCAAATGCGCGACAGTTGAAACAGGCAGCGACGGCCTGCGCCATGCGGGTGCGATGCGTTTGTTTCAATCGGGAGGATACGTGGTGGGATTTTCGGGAAAATGGGTCAGCTCGCGCAAATCGGTGCTTGAACTCAAACAGGACGGCGCGTCGCTGTCGGGAACCTTCGATTCCGGTGTCGCCGACGAGGGCGTGATGAAAGTGCCGGTCATCGGCTGGGCTAATGGCGACCGGATCGCGTTCACCTGTAGCTACGAAAAATACGGAACGGTCATCGCCTGGGTCGGCCAGATGACGGGCGAGGAAGGCTATCCCCGGATCGAAGCGCAGTTCCTGCACGGCGCTGACGTGAAGGAGGAAAACGAAGCCGAATTCCTCTGGGCCGCCACACGCATCGGCAGCGACATTTTCGTCAAGGAATAGGCTGCCGCTGCGCGTTCAGCGCCTAGTTCGCCGAACCCGCACTCACTGCCACCATGGCGGCGCGCAATGTGCGGTCGCCGATTTTCCAGCCGGGCTGGAAGAGCGAGGCAATCGTTCCGGCAGGCTGGTCTGACGGGACCTGCGCCACGGCCTGGTGCAGGTTCGGGTCGAAGGCCGATCCGGGTGCGGCTTCAATCGGTTTGACGCCATGCCGGCCGAGCGCGGTTTCCAGTTCCTTGGCCGTCATCTCGATGCCGCTGAGCAGGTTGTTGCCGGCGTCCGACAGGTTGGCGCGGTCGTCGTCGGGCAGGGCCGCGAGGGCGCGGGCGAGGTTGTCGGAGACGCTGAGCAGGTCGCCGGCGAAACGTTCGATGGCATAGACGCGGGCATCGGAGACCTGCCGTTCGGCGCGCTTGCGCGTATTGTCGAGGTCGGCCAGCGTGCGCAGCAATTGCTCGCGCAGCTCTTCGGCCTCTATTTTCAGGCGCATCGCTTCCTGTTCCGGCGAGATTTCCGAATCGGCCTCGGCTTCCATGCTTTCCGCCGCCTGGGCCCGGGCGTTTTTCAACAAGTCATCGGCCGCCGACTTGAGGTCGGCCCGTGAGGCATTCGGATCGATGTTGGCGTTCTGGCCGGTCTTGGTCTCGTCGTTCATCATTTCCCATCCTTTGCGCGCCGGGCGGCGAGGATTTCGCCGATCACCTTCGCGGTATAGTCCACCATCGGTATCACGCGCGCATAATTCAGCCGGGTCGGGCCGATCACGCCGAGCGCGCCAATGACATGTTTTGCACCGCCCATATAGGGGGCCACGATCACACTTGAACCCGAGAGCGGAAAAAGCTGGTTCTCCGCGCCAATGAACAGGCGCACGCCGTCGGCCTCACGTGTCGTATCGAGGATATCGAGCAGGCTTTGCTGGCGTTCAAGCTCGTTGAACAGTTGGCGCACGCGATCGAGGTCATTGGCCGCCCCGGCGTCTTCGAGCAGGTTGGCCCGGCCGCGTATGATCAGCGACCGGCCCCGGCCCGGCGCATCGCCGCTCCACTGGACAAGCCCGGCCTCGACTAGGGCGGCCGCTGCGGCATCGAGCGCCGCGCGGCGCGAGCTGATTTCTTCGCGTACGTCGACCGCCGCCTCGGCCAGCGTCCGGCCTTTCATGCGGGTGGAGAGATAATTTCCCGCCTCGATCAGGGTCGTAGCAGGCAGGCCTTCGGGAATTTTCACGAGCCGGTTCTCGACATCGCCGTCCTCGGTGACGAGCACGCAGAGCGCATCGCCGCTGGCCAGGGGCACGAATTCGACATGCCGTACGGCCGTGTCACGGCTCGGCGAGGCCACAAGGCCCGCACCGCCAGTCAGTCCGGACAGGATGTTCGACGCTTCGCCGAGCACCGCTTGCAGGTCGCCGCCGGCACCGCGGAGCCGCTCCTCGATCTCGCGCTTGTCGGCGCTGGACGGCTCGCCGATCTCGAGGAAGCCATCGACGAACAGGCGCAGGCCCCGATGTGTGGGGGCGCGGCCGGCCGACACATGTGGCGCATCAAGCAGGCCGAGATCGGTCAGGTCGGCCATGACATTGCGGATCGAGGCGGGCGAAAGCGCAATCACACCCTTGGACAGGGTGCGCGAGCCGACCGGCTCGCCCGTTGTCAGGTAGCCTTCGACAATCTGCTTGAAGATGTCGCGCGAGCGCTGGTCGAGGCGCTGCATCAGGGACTGGCTGTCGGGTGTCAGGGGCATGTCTATTGATTAGGGGCGCGGTGGCCCCGGTACAATAGGGCCGTGTGTCGATCCCGGCTCAGAAAAGGCCTTCGATCAGGCCGTGGGCATTGAGATGGATCGTCTCCGCCGCCGGGTGGCGGGGCAGGCCGGGCATGGTCATGATGTCCCCGCAGATCGCGACAATGAAGCCTGCGCCCGCCGACAGGCGCACTTCGCGCAGGCGCACGGAGTGGCCTTCCGGCGCCCCGAACAGGGCCGGGTCGGTGGAAAAGCTGTATTGTGTCTTGGCGATGCAGACGGGCAGGCAGCCAAAGCCGTCGGCTTCCCATCGGGCCAGCTGGTCGCGCACGGCGCGCGGCGCCTCGACGTGGTCGGCGCGATAGATTCGTTTGGCGATGGTTTCGATCTTGTCGAAAAGCGGTAGGTCGTCGGCATAGAGTGTACGGAAATCGGCGGTCTGTGTGGCTAGCGTCTCTGTCACGATCCGGGCGAGGGCTTCGGCGCCCCTGCCGCCATCGGCCCAGTGCGTGCAGAGCGCGACCGGCACGCCGGCCGTCTCGCAATAGGCTTCGATCGCGGCGATCTCGGCGGGCGTATCCTGGGTGAAATGGTTGATCGCCACGACAACAGGCAGTCCGTATTGCTGGAGGTTCTCGATATGGCGCCCCAAATTGGCGAGACCGGATGCAAGGGCCGAAACATTTTCCTCGCCAAGGGCGTCCTTGGCGACGCCGCCATGCATCTTCAGGGCTTTCACCGTCGCGACCAGAACGGCCGCGTCCGGCTGAAGGCCGGACTGGCGGCATTTGATGTCGAAGAATTTCTCGGCGCCGAGGTCGGCGCCAAAACCGGCTTCGGTCACGACGTAATCGGCCATCTTGAGGGCGGCCTGTGTCGCGATCACGGAATTGCAGCCATGCGCGATATTGGCGAACGGGCCGCCATGGATGAGGCAGGGATTGTTTTCCAGCGTCTGGACGAGGTTGGGCAGAATGGCATCCTTCAGCAGCGCCATCAGCGCGCCGGTTGCCTTGATGTCGGCGCAGGTAACGGCGGTGCGGTCGCGCCGATAGCCGACAATGATGCGGTCGAGACGCTGCTCGAGGTCGGACGCATCCGTTGCGAGGCAGAGGATCGCCATGATCTCTGAGGCGACCGTGATGTCGAACCCGCTTTCCATCGCCGCGCCATTGCCGGGCCCGCCAAGGCCGGTGACGATCTCGCGCAGGTTGCGGTCATTCATATCGAGCACGCGGCGCCAGGTCACGCGCGCCGGGTCGAGACCGCTGGGACTGCCCCAATGGATATGGTTGTTGACCATGGCGGCCAGCAGGTTGTGCGCCGAGGTGATGGCGTGGAAGTCGCCGGTGAAGTGGAGGTTGATGTCCTCCATCGGCACGACCTGCGCATAGCCGCCACCTGCGGCCCCGCCCTTCATGCCGAAGCAGGGGCCAAGCGAGGGCTCGCGCAGGCAGAGCAGCGTGTTAGACCCGATCCGGTTCATCGCATCGGCGAGGCCGACGCTGGTCGTGGTCTTGCCTTCGCCGGCTGCGGTCGGGCTGATCGCGGTGACGAGGATCAGTTTACCGTTCGGCTTCTCAGCCAGTCCGGACAGGTAGCGCGCAGAGATTTTCGCCTTGTCATGACCATATGGGATCAGGTCTTCCGCCGGGATGCCCAGTCGCGCGCCGATTTCGGTAACAGGCTTCTTTGTCGCCGCCCGGGCGATCTCGATATCACTGGCCATGCGGCCCCCTCTTGGTTCCCTGATGCCCCTCCGGTGTAGACAGCGCCGTCAAAACCCGCAATCAGGCGGGGCAGAAAAGAGGACCGTGTCATGACCCAGCTTATCCGCCCATCCGGACGCGCTTTCGACCAGTTGCGTGAGATAACGCTCGAGACCAATGTGACACGGTATGCCGAAGGCTCGTGCCTTGCGAAATTCGGTAACACGCACGTCCTGTGCACGGCCAGCTGGGAGAAGAATGTTCCGGGCTGGATGAAGGGCAAGGGCGCCGGTTGGGTAACGGCGGAATACGGCATGCTGCCCCGTGCGACGCATACGCGCGGACGCCGCGAAGCCGCTGCGGGCAAGCAGTCCGGTCGTACGCAGGAAATCCAGCGCCTGATCGGGCGCAGCCTGCGCTCGGTCGTCGACCTGACCGCTCTTGGCGAAAACCAGATTACGATCGACTGCGACGTGCTGCAGGCAGATGGCGGTACGCGCACGGCCTCGATCACGGGCGGCTTCGTCGCCCTCGCGCTGGCGTGCCGTTACCTCAAAACAGAAGGCGTCATTCCGGCAGACCCGATCCAGAAGCAGGCGGCCGCCATTTCCGTCGGCGTCTACCAGGATTTTCCGGTGCTGGATGTCGATTACCCCGAAGACAGCCAGGGCGAAGCCGACATGAATGTCGTGATGAGTTCCGATGGCGGCTTTATCGAAGTTCAGGGCACCGGCGAGGAGCGGCCGCTCAGCCGCAAGGAACTCGACGAGATGCTGCGCCTGGCCGAACTGGGCTGCAACGAATTGTTCGCTGCACAACGCGCTGCGCTGGCTTAGGGCGTCAGGGCGGGCTTAGCGCCCAATAGGCCGCGCTGCCTTCGGGCATCTTTGTCAGGACATCCGCGAACGCGTCCCGGTCGACGTTCAGGTGCAGGGCATTGGCCACGGCCGTGATCGAATCGTCCGGCGAGAAATTGTGCTGTGATCGTACGGACTGGACTTCACGTGTCAGGGACATGCGGTCTGCGAAGGGCAGGACAGGCTCGCCCGGATGCCAGTTCTCGACGAACAGGGCGCGCAAACAGGGTGGCAGCACGCCAGCAAAGATCAGAACTTGCGCCGGTGTGAGCCGCCGCCGGAAAACCTGGAGGACGGCATCGACCATCGTATAGGTCTGGTGGCTCGTCTGCAGCATGGCGGCCCGCTCGGCATCCTCTAGGAACGCGCTAAAGTCTTCCGAAGCATGCTTGTATTCGCGCGGGACAGTCATGTTGGTCTCCAGTGCACGGCATCCACGCCGGATGTGCTCATGTCACGACTTTACCGTCCCCCGGCCTTCGCGCCAGTCTGGCGGCGGATGCGCGGATAGATTTGTTTGGGGCCGCCTCAGTTTCGCGCAAGGCCTGGCAGGCTGAACATGGCCAGCTGCAGGCTCTGCGCAATGCGTGTCGCGCGCTCCAGGAAAAAGGGAACGGCTTCAGGCGTCGGCGCAGTATCTTCGAGGGTTTGCCGGAACAGGCCCAGCCAGATATGGAAATGCGCTGGTGTCACGCCGGCCAGCTTCTGGTGCGCGGGCACCGGCTTGCCATTATAGCGCCCGGCATTCATCGCCACCGAGGCCCAGAAATCCTTCATGCGGGCGAGGTGAGGCCCCCAATTGTCGCCGATCTCCTTGTTGAAGATCGGGCCCAGTGTCTCGTCGCTGCGGACGCGCGTGTAGAAGGTTTCGACCAGTTCGGAAATGTACGCGTCGTTGACGCCCATGCGTTCGGCATTTTGCTGGATATCGCGGCGGCGTTCCTCAGCGGTTCGCAAGACATGGTTCATGCGGTTTCTCCGATCGCGATCATTTCGTGCAGCGCGGCGTTGCCGTTCACCAGATCGGCGATGGAATAGGAATCCAGAGCGCGGAAGAAGGCTTCAAGGGCTTCGGCCAGCACGCTGCGCAGCCGGCAGGCCGGCGAAATTCGGCATCCACCCGCCCCGCCGGGAAAACACTCCACGAGCGCAGCGCGGCCTTCCATGCGGCGCACCACGTCGCCAATGCTGATATCGGCGGCTGGGCGGGCCAGGCTGAGGCCGCCGTTGCGCCCACGCTCGGTCGCGATGACGCCTTCATGGCCGAGGGCCTGCGC
Source organism: uncultured Alphaproteobacteria bacterium (assembly GCA_963973995.1). Taxonomy (GTDB): domain Bacteria; phylum Pseudomonadota; class Alphaproteobacteria; order Caulobacterales; family Hyphomonadaceae; genus Hyphomonas. Next base: position 567,177 of record CAXBCO010000001.1, on the reverse strand, counting down.
CACTTTCATCAAATGGTTCTTCGAAACGCCGAACGTATCCGAAATGTCGGAAATCGTGACGCGGCGATCAGTGTTGACGGCCAGGTGCATCAGCGTCCGCAGCGCAAAATCTGTCTGCATATTGAGGCGCATGGTGCCTAGGCCTCGTCGGAGTGGCGCGTGTCCCAGACGATCTCGTGGGCGCCTTCGTCAAACCCGTTCCTCCGGCCAAGGACGAGGACGGTGGTCAGGGCTCCGGCGACGATGAATGAAACGACGGTTCCGGCGAGCAGGGCGACCCAGCCATGGCTGGACATGTCCGCGCCCATGGAGGACCGGCTGAGCAGCCATACCATCCCCATCACGACGATTGTGGCAATGACAGCGCCGACAGCGAGGCCGCCAATGAGCTTTGCTGCAAAACTGGGTTTCGTCATGGTGTCTGCCTTTCAACGCGCCGGACCGGTGGTGCCGACAACCGTGCCGCACATATAGGCGGTTTGCGCCCGTCGATCAACAAAACATGCATATCATATGCATGTTATAAATTGACGCAGGCCACAGGCCGGAAGGGGTCTATTGGCCCGGCTTGCCGCGCTCCCACGTCACGTCGCGATCATAGAGGGGCACAGTCGACAGGCTCATCTTGGCTGAACCATCGACAGGTTTGCGGCTGAAAGACACATAGATCAGGCTGTCGCTGTCGGCGTCATAGATGCGCCGAACGGCCAGCTGCTTGAACACCAGGCTCTGGTTCTGGTCGAAGACTTCTTCGCCGGACCGGTCGAGATCGATATTGCGGATCGTCACGGGGCCGGTCTGCAGGCACGAGATCGATGAGTTGGACGGGTTCTCGAACCAGTTGCCCTTGCCGATCCGGTCCCAGACACCGCGATCAAAAAAGGCGAGATGGCAGATCACGCCGTCGATCTTCGGGTCGGTCAGGGACTTCACCTTGATCTCGTTACCGAGCCAGTCATTCTTGAATTCGACGACTTCCGAATTGCCGCCTCCGCAGGCGGCGAGCAGGCTGAGACAGGCGGCGAGAGCGACGGGAGCAAGTTTCATATGGCCTCTACGTGGGCGCGGGTGGCTGGTTCCCGTTGCGGGGCCTATTCGGCGGCGACTCGTCGTCGGCCTTCCTCGCCTTCCTCGTCGAACACCAGCAGGTCGCCCGGCTGGCAGTCGAGTTCGCGGCACAGGGCTTCGAGTGTCGAAAAGCGCACGGCCTTGGCCTTGCCGGTTTTCAGGATGGACAGGTTGGCCAGCGTGACGCCGACGCGTTCCGACAGTTCGGTCAGGGACATGCGGCGGTCCAGAAGCACACGGTCGAGGGTTACACGAATAGACATATCCTACCCTCCTATATGGTCATTTTTTCTTCGTCGCGCAGGCGTGTGCCTTCGCGGAAGACTTGGGACAGAATGAACAGCGCGGCAACCGACGCCCAGGGAATGAGGTCCAGATTGATGCCGAAACTGGCATGATCAAAGCTCAATCCGACGACGAGTGCCACGGCAATGCGCAGCAGCTGGGTGACAGCAATGGTTGCTGCCACGCGGCTGAGGCGGGTGGCATTCTCGGGCACGAACGGGTCGCCGTCGGCCAGCGTCGCGAGGATGCGGCGCAGCAGGATGCAGACATAGATGATGGCCGGGATCACGACGAGCCCGCCAATCAGGCCGGCGATCAGCGCAGGCAGGCTGTCGGTGCCATCGGTGACGGAGATATTGAGGGCATCGATCGAGCCGCCATTATGGTGGGCAAAGATGGCTGCGCCGACGCTGGCGAGGAACACGACCCCGATAATGGCTGTCATCCACATCACGATGGACACAAGGACCGTCATGATCGCAGCCATCGAGTTTCTTGCCTGTTTGCTCATGCGTGTCTCTTCACCGTGTTGCGCTCATGGTCTATGGCGTAGGGGCGCTTATCGCAAAACCGTACACCTTTACCGTTTAACGATATAGGTATTTGCAGGTAAAGCAAGAATGGAACCATTTCAGAAACAGGTGAAAAAATTACAGTTCGCACGCTCACGCCCGGTCGACTCGTTGCCGCAACCCATAACAAGGGCAAGGTTGCCGAACTGAAAGACCTGTTTGAACCCCTTGGATTCACTGTCGTTTCCGCCCTGGAGCTGGATCTCGACGAACCCGAGGAGACGGAAACCACCTTTGCGGGCAATGCGCTGCTGAAGGCACGCGCGGCCATGCAGGCCACTGGTGCGCCGGCCCTGTCCGACGATAGCGGCCTCGCGGTCACCGCGCTGGGCGGCGCGCCGGGCATCTATTCCGCCCGCTGGGCCGGAGAACCCCGGGATTTTTACCGCGCCATGGAGAAGGTCGAAGCGGAATTGCAGGAAATCGGCGCCATCGACCGTTCAGCCAAATTTGTCTGCGCTTTGGCGGTCGTCTGGCCGGATGGGCATGAGGAAGTTTTCGAAGGCGAAGTGCATGGCCAGCTGGTCTGGCCGCCGCGCGGCGACCGGGGCTTCGGCTATGACCCGATGTTTGTCGCGACGGGCGAGACGATCACGTTCGGCGAGATGGACCCGGCCCGCAAGCACGGCATGAGCCACCGCGCCGCCGCCGTCGCCAGGCTCAAGGCGGCCCTGCTCTAATGGCTGAACATCCGGCCCCTTTCGGTCCACAATATGGATTTGGACTCTACGTCCATTGGCCATACTGTTCGAAGATCTGCCCCTACTGCGACTTCAATGTGTATGCAGCCAAGGCGCGATCGGCCGAGCCGCTGCTCAAGGCCATCTCGGACGATATCCGCATCCACCGCCCGCGCATGCCGGAACATGGCGCGCTCGATACGGTCTATTTCGGTGGCGGCACGCCCTCCCTGCTGAAGCCGGGTGAGGTCGCGGGCCTGCTGGCCACGGCGGAAGAGGTTTTCGGCATCAAGCCGGGCGCCGAGATCACGCTGGAAGCCAATCCGAACGACGTCCTGCGGGCCGACTTGCGCGGCCTCGAAGCGGCAGGCGTCAACCGCCTGTCGATTGGCGTCCAGTCCCTGCGCGACAATGCGCTCGCCTTCCTTGGCCGCGACCATGACGCCGTGTCGGCCCGCGCCGCTGTCGAACGCGCGCTGCATGTCTTCCCGAATGTCTCGATCGATTTCATCTATGCCCGGCCCAGCCAGTCCATTGATGAATGGGGCGACGAACTCGGCGATGCGCTGGCCCTCGGCGCGCCGCACCTGTCGCTCTACGAACTGACAATCGAACAGCGTACGGCGTTTGGCAAAGCGGTCTCACGCGGTGAACTCGTGCCCATGGACCCTGATGCGCAGGCTGACCTTTACGAACTGACGCAGACGATCACCACGCGCGCCGGCCTGCCCGCCTATGAAGTGTCCAACCATGCCGCCGGACCGGAATTCCGCTCGCGCCACAACCAGATATACTGGCATGGCGGCGACTGGATCGGCGTCGGGCCGGGCGCCCATGGCCGCGTCAGCGTCGGCGGCAAGCGCTATGCCAGCGAGGCCGAAAAGCGACCCGAGGCCTATATCGCCAATGTCGTTGCGCTCGGCTCCGGCTGGGGCCAGGCCTCGACGCTGTATCCGCTGGATATCGCCCGCGAGCTGATCGCCATGGGCCTGCGCGACATCAAGGGCATCGACGTGCAGCGCATCGAGGCCATGTCGAATACGCCGGTGCCGCGCGACCGGATCGAGGCCTTTATCGCCGAAGGCTGGGTGCGGTTCGACGGCACAACCCTGTCGCTGACGCCTGCAGGCTGGTTGCTGGCCGACGCGATCACGAGCCAGCTGGCACCCTGATCCCTTTCGAGCGCTCATCCCGAGCAACGTCGAAGGCCGAACCCCTTGAAAACGTCAGCCCGTTTACCCTGACTAAGCCCGTGGATGCGCGGCGGCGTGGACTTCGCGCAACCGGCTCGCATCCACGCCCGTGTAGACTTGCGTGGTCGACAAGGAGGCATGGCCGAGCAGCGTCTGGATCGCGCGCAGGTCGGCCCCGGCCGCCAGCAGGTGCGTGGCAAAGGCATGGCGCAGGGCATGCGGCGTCGCCGTATCCGGCAGGCCGAGCACGCCGCGCAGTTTCTGCACCAGTCCCTGGATCAGGCGCGGGTTCAGCGCGCCGCCCTTGGCGCCCCGGAACAGGGGGCCGGATTTCGTCAGCGCATAGGGGCAGAGCGCGCCATAGGCATCCATCGCCTCGCGCACAGCCGGTATCAAGGGCACGATGCGCACCTTGCCGCCCTTGCCACTGATGCGCAGGCGTTCAGGCGCGGGCAGGTCCGCGCCCGTCAGGCCCAGCGCCTCGGAAATCCGCAGGCCGCCGCCATAGAGCAGGCTCAGCACGGCGGCGTCACGCGCGCCGATCCATGTTTCGGAATCCGGGTCGGTTTCGGCCTCGAAGATCATGTCTCTGGCCGCTTCGATGGAGACAGGCCGGGGCAGGCGTGCCTTGCGTTTGGGGCCCTGAAGGTAGGCGATCTCGGCATTCTCGATATCGTGGGCCCGGCCGAGCCAGCGATACAGCGCCTTGATCGACGACATCAGGCGCGCAATCGAGGCATCCGACAGGCCGTCGCGCCGCCGCTGGGCCAGGTGCGCGCGGATATCGCGCGCCTTCAGCCGCCCCAGCGCCTTCGGCGTCGGCTCGTCGCCCAGGTGCACGCGCAGGAAATTGAAGAAGTCGGCAAGGTCAGAGCCATAGGCCTCGACCGTATTGCCTGCCAGCCGCCGCTCATGCTCGAGATGCGAAAGAAAGGCGGCGAGGGTTTCCATCCGCCAAGTCTGTCACCGACCTCTTAAGGACGCGTTGCAGGCAGGCCCGGAACTTGCAGAAGGCCGCAAGGCTTACAAATTCAGGGCGGGACACAGTTAATGCGGTATCTTGGAATAGATTTGGCGCGGTCGGTTGCGATTTTCTTCGTGATCATCGGACATGCTTTGACAGCGGCAAACCTGCGCACCGAAGCCGGGGCAGTGCTTGGCAGCCTCAGCCTGTTCCTCGCCGCGTCAGCGCCGGTCTTCTTCTGCCTGTTCGGCACCATGCTGCAGCTGGTCTATGCGCGAAAATTCGCTGCCGGACACGGCGTTGTGATCACACAGCGGCTCTGGTCCCGCGCGCTGCAGTGCTGGGCCCTCTATGCCCTGTCCTGCGCGGTGATGTGTGTCGCCTGGCAATTGTCCTTCGCCTACTGGGTGCGGTGTTCGATCTTCTTCACCGATACCTATTATACCGACATCCTGCGCTTCTACGCGGTGATGCTGGTGCTTGCGCCACTGATGATCCTGGTCAGTGTGCGGATCGGCCTGTGGCCGCTGGTCCTGGTTGCCGCGGCCATTCATGCTGCCTTCCCGATTTTCTCGACCCTTGGTCCCATGGGCACCTTTACGGGCGCGGAAAACGTCTCGTCCTTCATCTACGGTGGCAACATGCTCAATCACAGCGCCCCGTCCGTCCTTCACGGCTTCGGATTTGTCGTGGCCGGCATGGTGATGGGCAAGGTGATGGCGGCGCGGCCCGGCCGGGAATTGCTGCTGTCAGGCCCCGGTTGGGGCGTGCGCGGCGCGTTCGTCGCGCTGGTTCTGGTCTGCGCGGCCTGGATGTGGGCTGGCGATTACAATGTCGCACTGCCTGAAGTGCGCGGCTATCTGCGCAATGCGAACCATCCGCTCTACCTGCTCACGGGTGTGGCGGCGACGGTCGTGTTTATCGACGTGTTCGGCTGGATCCGCCGCATGGCGAATATCGCGTCCGACTCTATCTGGATGGTGTTCGGGCGGACAAGCCTGTTCACGTTCGCGTTCGGCAATTCATTGCTCTACATCGTCCATATCGAAGACCGGTCGGCGCCGGGAAACGTGGCGCTCCTGATCAGCAGTGTCGCGGCTGTCATGGCGATGTCGCTGACCTATGCGCTGTTCCGCGATGCCCGGATGCTCAAGGCCGACCATTGGGCCGCCCGGCTCTACCGCGCGATTGTCGACGATGGCGCAATGGCTGTCGTGCGCTGGGTGACCGCGCCTGTCATGCCGCGGTCGGCAGGCCCGGCACGCGGCGCTTAGCTCTCGTCTTCCCAGTCGACGATGAAGTCTTCCATGTCGTCCTCGAACACTGTGTCTTCCGACACGACCCGTCCCCGTACGGAATTGCCAGTCGCGTGCACACGCTCACGGTCGCCGCAGACGAGGTAATGCCAGTCAGGCAGGTCCTTGCCGTCCATCACCAGCCGGTAGGCGCAGGTCTTAGGCATCCAGTTGATCTCTTCAATGCCTGCGGGTGTCAGCTTCACGCAATCGGGAACCTTCTTCTTGCGGTTCTCATAATCCGAACACTGGCACGTTCCGGCATCCAGCAGCGTACAGTGCAGCTTGGTATAGGCGATCTCGCCTGTGTCCTCGTCTTCCAGTTTCAGCAGGCAGCATTTGGCGCAGCCGTCGCAGAGGGATTCCCATTGCGTCTCGCTCATCTTGTCGAGGGGAACGGTTTTCCAGAACGGTTCGCTCATGCCATCTGCGCCGACCAGGCTGGCTTTTTCTCGATCAGGGCGGTGGCGAACCAGCACTGAGACGAGACCTTGTCGCCAGCGGCGATGGCGTCTTCCAGCGCCCGCGCGACGAGGCGCTTGCCCAACCCGCGTCCGCCCAGCTTGTCCGGCACGATTGTATGCGTAATGTGCATCCGGGCATCACCCGGCCGCTCATAGGTGAGATAGGCTTCGGTTCCGTCAATCACGAGACTGTAGCGCTGCCGGGCCGCGTCATGGCTGATCGCTTCGCCGCTCATGCCAGCACGTCCTGCCACTCGGGATGTTTCCCGATCTGTGCCTTGGCGAAAGGGCAGAGCGGGATGATCTTCACGCCATTCTTGCGCGCATCTTCCACGGCGCGCTTCACCAGCTCCACGCCGACGCCCATGCCGCCCAGTTCCTTGGGAACGCCCGTATGATCGATAATGATGCGGCTGGTGCCGGCCTTGGAAAATGTCATCTCGGCCTCATGCCCGTTGACCACGGCGACATAGCGTCCGCCGGTCGGGCCATCCTCGAGGGTGATTGTGATGTCTGTCATGGGAACTCCAGTACGGGATACAGGCCGCAATATATAGTGTCTCACGCAGATGACATGGCAAGAAAAAGCCGCCCGACGCGGGGCGGCCCTGGGAAGGTATTCAATCCCGTCTTGGGACTTACTTTTTCTTGAAGGCGTCTTTTACGTCGCCGACAGCATCGCGGACATTGCCTTCGGCCTTGTCAGCCTTGCCTTTCATTTCGAGCGACTTGTCGCCCGCCATCTTGCCGGCCGTTTCCTTGACCGAGCCTTCGGCTTTCTTGGCGGCGCCTTTGATATGTTCCTTGTCCATGAGGAGTCTCCTTTCATTGGGTCGCGTGATTGCGACTATCTAAACAACGCATCAGCTGGAAAATGGTTGGATTAAAACTCGGAGAGCCTCCGGGCGCGGGTGGGGATTTTTCGTGGCCCCAGCCTCGCAAATCGGCTAGGCTTGCACGATGAAAAAGCATCTGGGACCCTATGGGCATGTCTCGCCCGGCGACGTTGTCTCCATACGGTTTGGCGGCGTGTTGAGGCATTATGGCGTGGCCACCACGAGCGGCACGGTGATTTCGAATTCGCGCAAGCATGACGGCGTAACCGAACAGTCGCTGGATGCGTTCGCCGATGGCCGTTCGATCAAGGTTCACCGCAATCGCGATGCCGACCATCCGGTCGCTGCAGAGGCCCGTGCACGCCGGTCGCTTGGCGCGCCCTATCGGCTCGCGGGTTCCAATTGCGGCGATTTTGTCGGCCACGTCCATCGGCGCAAACCGACAGTCACGCAGGTCGGCCGGGCCACGTTGATGGCGCTGGGTGACCTGATCGGCAATTCACGTCGCCGCTGACGGGCGTCCCGTCACCGAATGCCCGCGAGTAAACGCACCATGCCCCGCCTGCTGACCCCTCCCGAGATCGACTGGCGCGAGGACGGCACCCCCGTCGCGCGCGCCCATAATGATGTCTATTTCACCGCCGGAGACGGCCTTGCAGAATCGCGCGCGGTTTTCCTCGCCGGCTGCGGCCTGCCCGATGCCTGGCAGGGCAGGGACGTGTTCACCGTCGCCGAAACTGGCTTTGGCACCGGTCTCAACTTTCTCGCCCTCTGGCAGATGTGGGAAACCCATCGCCCCTCGCCGACGGCCCGGCTCCACTTCGTCAGTTTCGAAGCCTTCCCGCTCCTGCCGCAGGATGCCGTGCGCGCGCTCGACAGCTGGCCGGAACTGGAAGAACTCGCCGCGCTGATGATTGCCCGCTGGCCCGGTCCGGCCAAGGGCGTGCGCCGCATGGTCTGGCCGGATGCCGGTGTTTCGCTGACCCTGCATCACGGCGACATCCGGGAGACGCTGCCGGCTGCGCGTTTCCGGGCCGACGCCTGGTTCCTTGACGGGTTCAGCCCGGCCAAGAACGAGGAGATGTGGGGTGACTGGATCTATCCGGAGATCGCGGCGCGCTCGGTTCCGGGTGCCCGGCTGGCGACGTTCACCGTGGCCGGTGCCGTGCGCCGGGGCCTCGCCGAAGCCAGGTTCGAGGTCCGTCGCCTGCCGGGCCATGGCCGCAAGCGGGAGCGGCTCGAAGCCACCCTTGCCACCCCCATGCCACCCCCTTCCGATCCCTATGCCACCATCTCGGCAACACCCGGCCTGCGACGTATCGCCATCATTGGCGCAGGCATTGCCGGGGCCGGTGCCGCCCGCGCGCTGGTGGATGCCGGGGCCGACGTCACCGTATTCGACAGCAGCGAAAATCCGGCATCCGGCGCCAGCGGCAATCCGCTGGCCCTGTTGATGCCACGCCTGGATGCGGCTGACACGGTTCAGGCCCGCCTGCTGGTCGATGCCTATATCGCCGCGCGCGACACCTATCGCGGCCTGCCCGGCGTCACCGAAACCGATGTGCGCCAGCTTCAAAAAGACCGGACAGAAACAGACCGGTTCGCCAAACTCCTCGCCGATCCGCCGCTCCCGCTGGAAGACCTCGAAGCCCTGCGCGGCGGCCTGCTGCACAAGCAGGCCCTGATCCTGCGACCGGCTGAGCTGATTCCCGCATTGCTCACTGGCGCCACAATGCGATTGGGGGAAGCAGCGAAAGTCGACCTCGCAAAGCGCGAAGTGAATGGCGAAGCCTTTGACGCCATCATCCTGGCAAACGCGATGGCGACCATGGATCAGCTGCCATGGCTGGGCCTCGAGGCGCGGCTGGGACAGGTGGAATGGATCGGCGATGCAGCCATGGCAGACCCCGATGCTGTGACAAGCGGCACCTATGCCCTCGCCGACGGGCCGGATCGCCTGTGGGGCGCCACGTTCGAGCGCTTCGTTGGTGGCCTGCCGGAGACTTCCGACCGGGCCCGGACCGAGAATGCAGAAGGCCTCGACACGCTGTCGCCCTGGTGGGTGCGCGACGCGCGTGAACATGCAGTTGTCTCGCGGGCGGCCCTGCGGGCGACCACGGCTGACCGTTTGCCCCTGATCGGCGCCGTGCCAGACTATGCGGCAGCCCTCACCCTGTTTGACGGAGTCAGAAAAGGGCGCCCTGCGGATGCGGACGCCCCTGTGCTGACGGGCATTTACATGGTGAACGGGTTGGGCGCGCGGGGCTTTACGTGGGGCCCTTGGGCGGGTGGTATCCTGGCCGCCCAGCTGCTAGGCGCCCCGGCCCCGGCGGAAGCTGCCGCCCTTGCGGCGGTCAGCCCGATGCGCCTGATCCTGCGGGCGCTGAAGCGCGGCGAGGCTTAGGCCGCTCTCACGAAGGAGAGCTGGAGGCCGCCATTCTCTTGCGGCGCGAGCGTCATTTCCAATCCGCCCATTTCCAGTGCCATGCCGCCTTGCAGGCTGGCGATTGCAGCGATCGCCAGGACGATCAGCACGGCTACGCCTCCGAGTAGCCAATTATTGTAAAGCAGTGTCCCCTTGCTCATCGGTCCGTTCCTTTGTCGGGTTTGATGGTGGTTTCAGTTGTGGGTTCTAGTTGCCGCGTTCCAGATCGCGGAATTCCTTGCGCAAGCGCCACTCGTCTGACGTGACCTTGCGTTCGATCGATTGCAGGCGCTCGTCGAGATCCATGAACGTATATTTCAGGTGCCCGAACGTGGCCCGGGGCCGGTCAGACACGCCCCGCCAGAAGGCGTCTTCCTCTGGCGTGATCGAGCTGCGGCCAAACGGCGTGCGCGGCGTGATGATCCAGATCGTCAGGTAGATGATGATCGAGATCGGGCCGAACATGAAGAGCGTGGCGAGCACGAACAGGATGCGGACCAGGATGGGTTCCCAGCCGAAGCGCTCGGCAAGGCCGCCGCAGACGCCGGCAATGACCTTGTCAGTGCGCGAGCGATAGTAGCGTTTCGGGTTGGGTGACCGGTATTCCGCGCTGTCATGGTCAGGATGGGGGCGGGTCATGGGCGGGGTGTCCTTAATCGTCGAGTGTTGAACGGGGGCGGCGCGGTGGGCTTGCGCGCTCCCGTGTGAGGTCGTCGCTTTGGTCGAGGAGGGCCTCGAGCGTTGCGAGACGGCGTTCCATTGCCTTGGCTGATCGCCACAGGTCTTCCATCATGCGTTCGTCATCCGGCTGGAGCGTTTTCTGCCGGCGCCACTGGGAGATATAGTGGAACGTCATGCCAGGCAGGATGACGAAAATGCTGAGGATGGCCATCAAGGCGATAATGCTCTCGTCCATCGACTAGGTCTCCTGACGTTCGGCGCGGGCCTGTGCGATCAGTCCGGGCGTACAGATCACCGCCAGGAAGCCGAAGAGGCAGATAAGGGAGAGTAGCATGGATCAGGCCTCCGATTTGGCGGATTTCGAAGATGACTTCGACCGCTTGGCTTTCAGGGCTTCGAGTTCTTTCTCGACGCTCTCGTTGCGCTCAAGCGCTGCGAACTCGGCTTCGAGGGTCGGCTCGCGGCCCTTGATCGTGTCGGCATAGGCTTCCATCTCGTCGACCTTGCGTTCGATCGTATTGTAGCGGGCGAGGGCATCGTCGACCCGACCGTCATAGACCTGGCTGCGGACGCGGATACGTTGCTCGGCTGCTTCCCGGCGCATCATCAGCGAGCGGTGCTTGGCTTTGGCTTCGTCGAGCTTGGCCTGCAGCTTGCCCAGATCGTCCTGGCGCTTTTCGAAGGCTTCCTCGGCAGCGTCCATGGCGGCCTTGCGGTGGGTGATTTCACCCTCGGCCTTCTGCTTGGCGATCAGGGCGCCCCGAGCCAGGTCTTCACGACCCTTGTCGATCGCCAGTTCTGCCTTGGCGGCCCATTCGTCACGGGCTTGCGTGAAATGGACGATTTCGCGTTCCATTTCTTTCTTGTCGGCCATGGCGCGGGCTGCGGCCGTGCGGACTTCGACCAGCGTGTCTTCCATTTCCTGGATGATCAGGCGGGCGATTTTTTCGGGATTTTCAGCACCGTCCAGCATCGCATTGATGTTGGAGTTGATGATGTCACCGAGGCGGGAGAAGAGACCCATGGGGTATCCTTTCGTGTTTGACTGGGAGGAGGATTAAAAGAAGAGGCCGCCAAGGAGGATGCCGGCGCCGAAAAACATCCAGCTCTCGGCAGGGCGGGTCGACAGCCAGCGGCCAAAACGGCCTGCGTCGGTGCGAGCTTCAGTTCGGTAACTACGGTCGTCCATCTTGAGTTCAGTCCTTCTGGTTAAAAGCGACGCCCCGTCGCGCTGAGTGCCAATATCATTTCAAGGACCGTGCCAAGTGAAAATTAATATCATACCGCATTGTTTTTATTTGGAATAAAAGATTTTTGGAAGAATGTGTTAAACACAAAATGGCAAATTACACCAATAATTTAGTCGATTTAACATATCAGATAGGCTAAAAAGACCTCATGATTGGCGAATCCACACAGCTTATCGGCGAGGCTCCGGCCTGGCTCAGCGCGCAGGAGCATGTTTCGCGTGTGGCGCCGCTGGAGCGCCCCATCCTTGTCATTGGCGAGCGTGGCACCGGCAAGGAATTGATCGGCGAGCGCCTTCACTTCCTGTCGAAGCGCTGGGAAGGACCGTTCGTGAAGGTCAATTGCGCGGCGCTTTCGGAGCAATTGCTCGACTCGGAACTTTTTGGCCATGAGCGAGGCGCCTTCACGGGTGCCACCGAACAGCGCAAGGGCCGGTTCGAACTCGCCGATGGCGGCACGATCTTCCTCGACGAGATCGCAACGGCCAGCCGAGCCGTGCAGGAAAAACTGTTGCGTATCGTGGAATATGGAGAGTTCCAGCGCCTCGGCGGGTCGCGCGTACTGACAACCAATGTGCGCATCGTCGCGGCCACCAACATGCACCTGCCGGACCTGGTCGAGCGCGGTGAATTCCGCGCCGACCTGCTGGATCGGCTGGCCTTTGACGTGATTACGCTGCCCCCGCTTCGGGCGCGGCCGGGCGATGCCAGCCTGCTGGCGGACTTTTTTGCCCGCCGGATCGCGATCGAGATGGCGCAGGACTTCCCGGGCTTTGCCCCCTCGGCCATTGCGGCGATCGAAGGCCATGACTGGCCGGGAAACGTGCGCGAATTGCGCAATTTTGCCCAGCGGCTAACCCATCGCTCCATGCTGGAGGCGCCGGATGAGCCGGTCCGGTTCGACCCGGCCGTGCTGGATCCATTTGCCTCGCCGTGGCGCCCGGGCGCCGCCAAGCCTGCTGAAACCGAAGTGCGTGCGCCCCTGACGACTGAAACGTCCGCCCTGCATGGACCGATTGATTTCAATGCCGAGATCAGCCGTCTCGAACTGCGCCTCGTCGATGAAGCCCTGGCCGCCAGCCAGGGCCACCAGGGCCGGGCCGCCGAAACACTGGGCCTGACCTACCATCAGTTCCGCGGCCTGCTGAAGAAGCATGGTTATGGCAAAAAGCCCGGCAAGCCGGATGCCTGAGACGCCGGTCTTGTGAACGCTCACTGTTAAGCTTGGGACACATTGGGGAAATCGATTCGCGTCGGGCGCGGATTTGGGCCATACTTGGAAGTCTCGAATAGAAAAGGAGACCGCTCGTGCAGATACAAATTACTGGCAAGCATATGGATCTCGGCGAGGCTCTCAGGAGCCGCATCGAAGACGGGCTGGAGGCGGCGGTCAGTAAATATTTTAGTCGAACCGGGGAGGCGAGCGTGTTCGTCTCGCAACACGGACATCTCGTGGAGGTCGACTGCAACGTGCATCTGCCGTCGGGAATCGTGCTCCAGTCTTCAGGCAAGGCATCAGATCCCTATGCCGCGCTGGAAGACAGTCTCGGCAAGATGGAAAAGCGGGTGCGCCGCTACAAGCGCCGCCTGAAGGACCATCACGCCAATCCGGTTGCGCCGCTGCCGTCCGAAATCGCGACGGGTGCTGTCCTGACGCTGAATGGGCATGCGGCGGATGCAGATGAGCTTGATGATGACGTCGTCGACGTATCGGACGTGCCGCTCACAGTCGCGGAAACGTCTGTAAACATCCGGAAAATGTCGGTTTCGGAAGCTGTCATGCAGCTTGAACTGCAAGAGGTCCCTGCATTGATGTTCAGGAATGCTGGTCATGATGGTTTGAATATGGTCTACCGCCGCCCGGACGGGCATATTGGCTGGGTTGATCCGGCCAATACCCCCAGGAACTGAAGCCCGCACACGGAAGCAGCGTAAATGGCAACCGATCTGAGCTCCCTGCTTAAAAGTGGGATCATCATTCCTTGTTATGAGGCGACCAGCCGGAAACAGGCACTGCATGCAATGTCTGAAGAACTCGGCCGTGTGACCGGCATCTCGGCGCGCGAAATCGAGGATTCGGTCATGGAGCGCGAGCGCCTTGGCTCGACCGGTGTCGGCGAAGGCGTCGCGATCCCGCATGCGCGGGTGGCGGGTATCCAGGCCCCGATCGGCGGCTTCATGCGCCTTGCGACAGGCGTTGACTTCGAGGCCATCGACGACCGGCCCTGCGACCTGATCTTCATGTTGCTGGCGCCCCTGTCGGCTGGCGCAGACCATTTGCGGGCCCTGGCGCAAGTCAGCCGGGTCTTCCGCCAGGCCCCGGTGCGCGACGCACTACGCGAGGCCGATACGGTTGAGGCGGTCAAGGCGATCATCTGCAAGGAATCAGTCGAATCGCCGATCTGAACCGGCATCATGCTGAATAAAAAAAGCCCGCCGGTCTGATCGGCGGGCTTTTTGTTTGATGGGGCGGGAGCAGGTCAGCCCTCGCTTGGCTTGTCTTCCGCGAAGCCACGGTTTTCGAGCAGCGGCTCGATCGTCGGGTCGGAGCCCCGGAAATTGCGATAGAGTTCGTCGGCCTCGCGCAGGCCGCCGGATTCGTACACCCACTTCTTGAGCTTGGCAGAGAGTTCCGGATTGTAGATGTCGCCGGTCTGCTTGAAGGCCATGAACCCGTCCGCATCCAGAATTTCAGACCAGAGATAGGCGTAGTAACCCGCCGAATAGCCGCCGGCGAAGATGTGGCTGAAATATTGCGAGCGATAGCGCGGTTCGATTTCCGGCAGGACGCCATAGTCTGCCAGGACCTGCTGTTCGAAGGCGCGCGCGTCGGTGATCTTTGCGGCTTCTTCCGAAGACAGCATGTGCCAGCGCAGGTCGAGCAGGGAGGCGGCAATGAATTCGGTCGTCTTGAAACCCTGGTTGAAGTTCGAGGCCGCATTCATCTTGTCGACCAGGTCCTGCGGGATGATTTCGCCCGTCTTGTAGTGCCGGGCGTATTGGCCGAGCACTTCCGGGTCACCGGCCCAGTGCTCCAGAAGCTGCGCCGGGAACTCGGTATAGTCGCGCGGCCCGTCAACGCCTGAGAAGGTCGAATACCTGATCTGTGTCAGCAGGCCGTGCAGGCCGTGGCCGAATTCGTGGAACAGGGTCTCGACCTGGTCATACGACATCAGCGTCGCTTCGCCCTTGGCCGGCGGGGTGACGTTCAGGTTGTTGGTGATGATCGGTCGGATATTCTCGCCAACGTTCGATGTGTCGCGGAACGAGGACATCCACGCGCCGCCACGCTTGGAATCGCGCGAATACATGTCTGTGATGAACAGGCCGAGATGTTCGCCCGTCTCGAGGTCCTTCACGTCAAATGACTGGACGACCGGGTTCCATTTTTCCGTTTCGACCGGCGTGAAGCTGATATTGAACAGCTTCGTGGCAACATCGAATGCACCCTGGCGCACGGCGCCGAGTTCGAAATAGGGCTTCAGCACTTCGCCATCGAAGGCGTATTTCGCCTGACGCACCTTCTCGGCATAGAACCACCAGTCCTGGCCCTCGAAGGTGAATTCGTCACCGATCATGGCCTGCATGTCGGCGCGCTCTTCCTTGGCGCGTTCAAGGCCCGGCTCGAGCACGCGCGCGAGGAATTCCTCAGCCTGCTGAGGCGTCTTCGCCATGCGCGTTTCAAGCTGGTAGGCAGCATGGGACGGATAGCCCATCAGCTCGGCCCGCTTGGCGCGAAGCTGCGCGACCCTGATCAGGATCGGGCCGTTGTCATACTCGCCCGAGGATGCGCGCAGGCGGTAGCCGTCGAACATCTGCTTGCGCAGGTCGCGGTTCTCGCCCAGCGTCATGAAGGTCTCATAGACGGCGCGGTCGACGGTCAGGATCCATTTGTCCTCGCCTTCGACCTTGATCGCGTTCTTGAAATCATCCGGCAGACCGGCGAGTTGGGACTCGTCCGTGATTTCCAGTTTGAATGCCTTGGTCGACAGCAGCAGGTTCTTGCCGAATTCGGTTGTCAGGGCGGACAGTTCTTCATTGATCTTGGCCACCTCCGCTTTGACATCCGGGCTCAGCGCTGCGCCATTGCGCACGAAGTTGCGATTGGTGAGTTCCAGCAGCCGCGCATCCTGTTCGTCGAGGCCAAGCCGGTCGCGCTCGGCATAGACGGCCTGCACGCGCTTGAATAGGTCCGGATTGAAATTGATCGCGTCGGTTTCGCGCGTCAGCATCGGGTAGATTTCGGCTTCCAGGTCGCTCAGCGTGTCGTTCGTGTCGGTATTGGTGATATTGTTGAACGTCAGGATCACCTTGTTGAGCGATCCACCGGCCTGGTCGAGCGCAACAATCGTATTGTCGAAGGTCGGCGCGTCAGGATTGTTGACGATGCCCGCAATCTCTTCGCGCAGTTCCAGCAGGGCCTTTTTCGTGGCGGGCAGGTAGTGCGCGTCTTTGATCTGGCTGAAGGGCGGCACGCCATAGGGGGCGGTCCAGTCCTGCCGGAACGGATTGCCCACGAGTTCGGCGTCGCTGACCAGGATTTCAGGCAGTTCGGCCGTGGCGGGCTGGGTCACTTCGGCTTTGCTGGAGTCATCGGCTGCTTTCTTGCCGCAGGCGGACAGGGTAAGGGCGAGCGCGGCTGCAGTGCCGAGCAGGAAATGTTTTGTGGTCATGAAGGGTCCTCAGGCTGGATTTAACCCCGTCTAACGTGGAAACGGGGCAAAAACCAGCTTTTGGCCAACATTCCGACCGTCTCAGCGCGGCAGGCGGGCGATGGTGTCGTGATATTCGGCGATCGTTTCCTCGAATATCTGCGCCACGGGTTTGACCGCGTGGATGCGCCCGGCAACCTGGCCCGTCAGGGCAATGCCGGCTTCGAGATTGCCGCCGAAGTAAACGGCCTGCGTTTCGGCGAATTCTCCGAAAATGTTCGGGCTGCCTTCCGCTTCGATCCGTGTGGTACGTTCCGTACGCAGCGCGCGCAGGGCCGGGCCGGGGCCGGAGCGGTTGAGGAAGACCGTATCGGTCGCCTCGGCCTCGATGATGGCATCCTTCCAGTTCTGGTGAACCGGGCTTTCGGCAGACGACAGGATCCGCGTTCCCATCAGTACGCCTTCGGCGCCCAGCGCGAACGCCGCCGCCATGGTGCGGCCATCGGTGATGCCGCCTGCCGCCACGACCGGCACGTTGACCTGCTCGCAGACGAGCGGAATGAGCACCATGGAGGCGACGTCCTTCGGGTTCTTGAAACCGCCGCCTTCGCCACCCTCGACAATCAGGCCGTCAACGCCCGCTTCGATGGCGCGCAGCGCGCCCTGCAGGCTCGGCACGACATGGAACACGGTGAGGCCTGCTTCCTTCAGCATGCTGGTATATTTCATCGGGTCGCCCGCCGACGTAGTGACGAACTTGATGCCCTGCTTGATGATGAAGTCGACAATGTTGGGGTCGCGCACGAAGGCCTGCGCCACGTTCACGCCGAACGGCTTGTCGGTGAGGTCGCGCATCTTGATGATTTCCTCGCGGATCGCATCAAGCTCGCCCGACGAGGTTTCGATAATGCCCATGCCGCCGGCATTGGAGACGGCGGATGAAAGGTGCGATCGGGCGATCCAGCCCATGGCGGCCTGGATGATCGGTTTCTCGATGCCGAGCATCTCGGTGATGCGGGTTTTCACGGGCTTGCTGGTCATGATCGTCTCCTGCCTTGTTTCGGTCTTGGTGCAGGCCTGACCCAAGGGCAGCGCAACCGGCAACACCGCCGATGGATGTTTGTGCAGTTCTGGCATGCCTCTGCCCCGAAGTCATGACGTGACAGCGCGCGCCTTCACCCTATGCTGGATCGCAAAGGTTGAGGAGATTTCGCCAATGGCAGAGATGCAGCAGATCGTGCTCACGCGCTATTGTGACGGCCCGCCTGTGCCGGAAGACTTTGCGCTTGAAACAGCGCCGCTGCCTGAGCCGAAAGAGGGCCAGTTCCGCGTGGCCCATGTCTGGTGCTCGGTCGATCCCGGCACACGCTCGCGCCTGTCGGGCGGCGATTCCTATGCCATGGCGCTCCCGCTCGGCAAGCCGATTGACGGGTTCAGCGTCGGCATCGTCGACGCCAGCCGGAACGAAGCCTTCCCGGTTGGTACCAAAGTCTTTTGCGCCGGTGGCTGGAAAACCCATTCGATCCAGTCGGGCAGGGGCTTCATCGGCAAGGTGCCCGACGCGCCCGTGCCGCTCAGCGCCTGGATCGGCGTTCTCGGCGTGCCCGGCCTGACGGCCTGGTTCGGCCTGAAAACGGTTGCGAAGTTCAAGGAAGGCGACGCCGTTCTGGTCACGTCCGCCGCCGGTCCCGTTGGCGCGACAGCAGGCCAGCTCGCCAAGGCCTGGGGTGCGTCGAAAGTCGTCGGCATCGCAGGCTCCGATGCCAAGTGCGATTTCCTGACGGGCGAGGCAGGTTTCGACGCCGCGATCAATTACAAGACCGCGCCTGACCTGACGGCGGCCATTGCCGAACAATTTCCGAAGGGCGTCGACGTCCTGTTCGACAATGTCGGCAATGAAATGGTCAACCGCGTGCTGCCGCTGATGGCGCTCAACGGGCGGATCTGCATTTCAGGACAGGTCGCCGACTATAACCTGACGCCGGAACAGACGCCGGGCATCGTCAATACCAAGCCATTCATCACCCACCGGGTGAACATGCAGGGGCTCGTCGTGTTCGATTTCGCCCGCGACTTCCCGGAAGCCCTGCAGACGATGGCCGGCATGCTGGCGACAGGAAAGCTCAAGAGCAATGAGGAACGCTTCGAAGGCATCGGCAAAATGCCGGACGCCTTTTGTGGCCTGTTCCGGGGCGAGAATCTCGGGCGCCGTGTTGTCAAAGTGGGAGAGGATTCATGAGCACGCAATACGACATCACGCAGGATGAATGGGAGCGTTTCACCTTCTCCCGCGAGGGCCGCGTCCTCACCGCCGCCATCACGTCAGACCATCCGGTCAATGGCGTCGACGAACAGATGCACACCGAGCTCGCGCTCGTGTTTAACTGCCTGCAGCGCGACAGTGACAGCGACATTATCATTCTCACCGCCAAGGGCCGGGCCTTCTGCGCGGGCGGTGATTTCGACTGGTTCGAGGAACAGATCAACCATCCCGAACGCTTCCGCGCCATCGGCTGGGACGCCAAGCAGATCGTCACCACGCTGCTCAACATGGAAAAGCCGATCCTTTGCCGCATGAACGGGGCGGCTGCCGGTCTCGGCGCCACGATTGCGCTGCTCTGCGACATCATCATTGCCGACGAAACCGCCAAGATCGGCGACCCGCATGTGAAGGTCGGCCTCGTCGCCGGTGATGGCGGCGCCCTGATCTGGCCGCAGCTGATCGGTTTCGCCAAGGCCAAGGAACTCCTGATGACGGGCGACCTCCTGAGCGCGAAAGAGGCCGAGCGCCTCGGCCTCATCAACTATGCCGTGCCTGCTGCAGACCTCGATGCGAAAGTCGCCGAACTCGTCGCCAAGCTGCAGGCCAACCCGAAATGGGCCGTGCGCTGGACCAAGACGACCGCCAACATCCCGCTGCGGGCCCTCGCCGCCCAGCTCATGGATGCCAGCATCGGCTGGGAAAGCGTCTCGAATTATATGGGCGACCGGCGCGAGGCCGTGGCGGCGTTCAAGGAAAAACGCGCGCCAAAGCTGACGGGCGACTGACATGCGCCTCCGCTCGCCCAGCCATTACGAATTCGCGATCCTGACGGATCTCTGCATGCGGTCGAAAGCCGTCTGGGGCTATACGCCCGAGATGCTCGAGGAATTCCGCGCCGAACTGACGGTATCCGAAGAGGATGCCGCCAATGATGTGATCGTGGTCGCTGACGACATTCTCGGCATCGCGGGCGTCGTGCAGGTCGCCATCGACGGTGACACGGCCTGGCTCGAGAAGCTCTTCGTCGAGCCAACGCGCCTGGGGGAGGGCACGGGGCAGATGATGTATGTCTGGGCCTGCCGTGTGGCCCAGGATGCCGGGGCGAAGGAACTCGTGATCGATTGCGACCCGGATGCGAAGGATTTCTATCTGCGCATGGGCGCCGAACGCGATGGCGAAGCGGAATCGCCGTCGATTTCCGGGCGCATGCTGCCGCGTCTCGTGCACCGGCTGCACCCGGCGCGTGCCGCAGGAAATTGACGCGCGCGCCTCGCGGCGCTATCTGGACGCTTGTGGTGATTTGGCCGGTCGGCTTGCAGCCACGTTAAACAAGTCGCTAAAAGGCCGTGCGGACATGCCAGCAGGTTCCTGCCGCCGCCTCCCTTTCATGCGATGTGAGTAGGATTGGAGAACGGCGATGCCGATCAGGATTCCCGATACTTTGCCCGCCCGCGACGTGCTGGTGCGCGAGGGCGTGTCTGTCATGAGCGAGACGGATGCCATCCGTCAGGACATTCGCCCGCTGCAGATCGGCCTGCTGAACCTGATGCCGAATAAGATCCGTACCGAGGCCCAGATTGCGCGCCTGATCGGCGCCTCGCCGCTGCAGGTGGAGCTGACCCTGATCATGGTTGGCGGCCATACGCCGAAGAACACACCGGAAGAGCACCTGATCAGCTTCTACCAGGACTGGGCCGACGTGCGCGCCCGCAAGTTCGACGGCTTTATCGTCACCGGCGCGCCGATCGAGACGCTGCCGTTTGAACAGGTCGGCTATTGGGACGAATTGACAGAAATCCTCGACTGGACGCGCACCAACGTTCATTCCAGCTTCTTCATCTGCTGGGGCGCCATGGCCGCCGCCTGGCACCTGCACGGCGTGCCCAAGCACACGCTGGCCGAGAAGGCGTTCGGCGTGTATCGCCACCATAACCTGGACCCGACCTCGCCCTTCCTGTCGGGTTTTTCCGACGATTTCCAGATTCCGGTCAGCCGCTGGACCGAAGTGCGCGCCGAAGACATTGAAAAAGCCCCCGGGCTCAAGCTCCTGATGGAGTCGGACGTGACCGGGCCGTGCCTCGTGTCGGAACCCGCCCAGCGCAACCTCTACTGCTTCAACCATATCGAATATGATTCGACGTCCCTGAAGGAGGAATACGAACGCGATGTGGCCGCCGGCAAGGCGATCAAGCCTCCCTATGGCTATTTCCCGAAGGACGACACGAGCGCCCAGCCGCTGAACCGCTGGCGCAGCCACGCGCACCTCCTGTTCGGCAACTGGATCAACCAGGTTTACCAGACCACGCCGTTTGACGCGGCCCTGATCGGCACGGATCGCGAGTCCTGATCGGGCTTCCGGTTCGGCGACAATCATTCTAGGACTTCGGCATGAACAGTTACGCCCCCGAACCAGATCATGTCACCGAACTGCGCCGCCAGCTGTCGCGCTGGGTAGCCGAGAAGATGCCGCGCGAGAAACGCCGCGAATGGGACAAGGCCCATACGTGGGACAGGGCCCTGTTCAGGGAACTCGCGGAGATGGGCCTGATCGGCCTCACCATCCCGGAAGAATATGGCGGGCAGGGCGAGGACATCTATGCCGCTGCCGCCGTGATCGAGGAACTCTGCCAGGGCGGCCCCAGCATGGCGGGTCCCTTCATCCATGCCGCCTTCTATGGCGGCCTCAACATTTCCGAGAACGGCTCGAAGGAGCAGAAGGAAGCGCTGCTGCCCAAGCTGGCGCGCGGCGAAATGTTCCTCTGTTATGGCCTGTCGGAGCCCAATGTCGGCGGCGACCTGCCGAGCGTCGAAACGCGCGTCACCCGCGACGGCGACGAGATCGTCATCAATGGCGCCAAGCGCTGGTGCACGGGCGCGGACTGGTCGGACTATATCTACTGCCTCTGCCGTTCGGGCGGGCCGGAAGACCGCCACGGCAACCTCACCTTCGTCCTTGTGCCCACGAACGCACCTGGCGTCTCGATGCAGCCGCTCGAACATGCGAACCTGCGTTATACGGACTCAATGGATGTTTTCCTTGACGATGTTCGCTTGCCGGAAAGCGCTATCGTCGGTGGCCCGGACAAGTGGAACAAGGGCTGGGAGGCGCTCGCAGGGCGCGCGCTTGATGTCGA
The DNA here is from genome assembly GCA_963973995.1 of uncultured Alphaproteobacteria bacterium. Lineage (GTDB taxonomy): Bacteria > Pseudomonadota > Alphaproteobacteria > Caulobacterales > Hyphomonadaceae > Hyphomonas. The sequence continues at coordinate 545,418 of CAXBCO010000001.1, read as the reverse complement.
GAAGATCGAGATCACGGCCGTCGCCTATGGCATCGCCCGCGCCGCGCTGGAAGAAGCCTGGACCTATGCGCAGGAGCGCACCCAGTTCGGCAAGCCGATCTCGAAACATCAGGCGATTGCCCACAAGCTCGTCACCGCGCGTACCAAACTCGCCGCCTGCCGTCACATGCTCTACCACGCCGCCTGGCTCGCCAGCGAGCACCAGCCGTGCAGCATCGAAACAGCGATGGCCAAGCTCTTCGTTGCTGACACCGGCGTCGAGATCGGTCTCGCCTGCCAGCAGGTTATCGGCGCCTATGGCCTGTCGGATGCCTACGACATCGAACGCAATGTCCGCGACCTGCTCGGCATGCCCATCGTCGGCGGTTCCAGCGATATCCAGAAGAACAATCTCGCACGGATGCTGAGACTCTAGATGCCAGTTGCGGCGCAGGATTCGCCTGAACTCTCCTACGCGTCCTATTTCGACGATCCGCTGAAGCGGCGCCTCATCCGTACGGTCGAGCGCCTGTCCGGCCAGCCGAAGATCAAGCAGCTCTATGCGCATTACCGCGACCATCTCGCCCATGACGTGCCTTTCTTCGAGGCCGCCATGCGCCTGCTTGATCTCGACGTGCAGTTCTCCGCCTCGCGCCTCGCCGAGATCCCGCGCACGGGCCCGCTCGTGCTTGTGGCAAACCATCCCTTCGGTGTCCTCGATGGCCTGGTCATCTGCTGGCTGACGAGCCTGCGCCGGACGGATTTCAAGGTGCTCACCAATTCCGCCCTCGACGGCGTGCCTGAGGCGCGGCCTTATATCCTGCCGGTGGACTTCTCCGGCACGCGGGAGGCTCTCGCCGCCAATGTCGCCATGCGCAAGGCTGCGCTCGACCACGTGAAGGCGGGCGGCTGCGTCATCGTCTTTCCCGGCGGCGGCGTCGCCACCACGCCGCGCCCCTTCGACCGCACGGCGGTTGACGATGAATGGAAGCCGTTCACCGCCAAGCTGATCACGCATTCCGGCGCGCACGTGACGCCCGTCTATTTCGCAGGCCAGAATTCGCGCCTGTTCCAGCTCGCGAGCCATATGTCTCTCGAACTGCGTCTCGCGCTCGTCTTCCGGGAAGTGAAGCGCCGCATGGGCACGGCCCTGCCGGTCGTCATCGGCGAAACGCTTACACCAGAGGCCCTGAAGGATGCCGGCAGGCGCAAGGGCCTGATGGAATTCCTGCGCGCGCAAACCTACGGGCTTGCTCCCTCGGGCCAGACCCTGCGATATGATGCAGCTACACGCCGGTTCATGGCGAAGAAGCCTCTGGTTTTTCGATAGGCTCTGGAAGGACGATCATGAGTGATTCGCTGGGAGAGGCCGTCGACGGGGCCATGGCGCACGCTGCCGCAGATGCCGCTGTAGGACTCGCGGACGGGAAGGGTGGCCCGCATGACACAAGCTGCCTGAATTGCGGCAAGGCGCTTGAAGGCAACTATTGCCCGAATTGCGGGCAGAGCACCCAAAGCCTCAGGCGACCCTTCTGGGCGTTGCTCGGGGAGAGCGTTGAAACGCTGTTCTCGATCGATGGCCGCATTGCGCGAACACTGCCCGACCTGTTGATCCATCCCGGCCGGATGACGCGCGCCTATCTCGACGGCAAGCGTGCGCGCTTCATTCCGCCCTTCCGCCTCTATGTCTTCGCATCACTGGTCTTCTTCGTGCTCCTGCCGCTCTTGATGGGCCAGCGCATCGCGTTCATGCCGGAGGTCGAGCAGGGTATTGAGGAAGCGCGTGCAGGCATAGAGCAGTCCTACAAGGACGGCGACATGACAGAGGATGAATATCGGTCCTCGATCCAGGGCCTCGAAAGGGCTGAGGTTCTGTGGCGCGGCGGCATTCCCGGCCTGGTCACGCCGCCGCCACCGGAAGGGGAGGACGGAGCTCCGTCAGCCCCAGCAGAAGAATGGGCGGGTTTCATGCCGCAAGAGGCGCTCGACGCCATTCGAGAGGCCGGAGAGAATGGCGATCCGGAGGCCGCCAGGTTTGCACAGGTCATGGACGAGCCGGGCCAGCTGGCCGAGCAGACCCAGCGCTGGATTCCCCGGATGATGTTCGTTCTGTTGCCGGTCTATGCCTGCCTGCTGGCACTGCTCTATGCCTGGCGGAGGCAATTCCTCTTCTTTGACCATCTGGTCGTCTCTCTGCACTTCCATTCGGCGATGTTCTTCGCGATGGCCATAGGCGCGCTTCTGGCGCCCTTTGTCGGCTTCGGCTGGGTCCTCCTTGGGCTGCTGGTTTACTCGAATGTCTATCTCTATCGCCTGAACCGTGTGGTCTATGGGCGCGGCCAGTTCGGATCTGTCCTGCGAACGCTGACGCTCGACAGCATCTATTTTGTGATCCTGATGGCGGCGCTCCTGACGGCTGTCGTCCTCGGGGCCTTGTCGCTGTGAGGTGCGCGTGTGACTGGCTACCCTGACATCCGGTCGGCCATGCCAGAACATGTATCGGCCATGGCCCGCATTCATAGGGAAGCGAGGGCAAAGGCGATGCCCTGGCTGGCCGTCGTGCACTCGCCCGCAGAAGATCTCGCATTCTTTCGCGACCAGGTCTTGCCGACCTGTCACACCGAAGTCGCGTTGATCAATTCCGCGCCGGTTGCCTTCAGCGCACGCAAGGGCGACTGGCTCGAGCACCTCTATGTCGCGCCAGCTGCATGGCGGTCCGGCCTGGGGTCAATCTTGCTGTCCCGGGCCATGGACAGCGCGCCCGGCCTTCAATTGTGGACGTTCCAGCGCAACGCCGTGGCCCGTCATTTCTACGAGCGGCACGGGTTCCGAGCGGCGGAATTGACCGACGGCGCCCGCAACGAAGAGGTTGAACCCGACGTGCGTTATGTCTGGGAGGCGGGAGCCACAAAATGATCACGAGCGACCAGCTTCGCGCCGTTGCGCTTGGTTTCCCCCATGCACTCGAAAAGCCGCATTTCGACTGGGCCAGCTTTCGCGTCGATGTGCCGAAGGGCAGGATTTTCTGCACCCTGCCACCGCACCATGAATTCTCGAACGTCTTCCTGACGCCCGATGAACAGGCCATGCTGGTCGGCGCCGAGCCGGACATCTTCTTCAAGGTGCCCAATAAATGGGGCGACAAGGGCGCAACGTCGATCCGGCTTTCGGCATGCGATGAAGCCACGCTGCGCTCAGCCCTCACCATGTCATGGCGCCATGCGGCCCCGCCCAGGTATCATGACGAACCGACGCTTTGACGGGCCCGCAATACCGTCTAGTCTTCGCTGATGCCCGACACACATATGCCCACCGACCTCCTCGCCAATGTCCGCACCCTCGCGCCGGAGCTTGCCGCCCGCGCGGCCGAAATGGAAGAGGTGCGCCGCCTGCCGGCAGACCTCGCCGCGAAACTGGCCAAGGCGGGCGTGTTCCGCATGATCACGCCGAAAAGCTTTGGCGGTCTGGAACTGGCGCCGCACGATTTTGTTGAAACGGTCGAAGCAGTGGCGACGGCCAATGCCAGCGCGGGCTGGTGCGCCATGATCGGGGCCACGACCGCGATGAACGCGGCCTATATGGACCCGGCCACCGCAGGCGAGATCTATTCCGACCCTGACACCATCACCGGCGGCGTGTTCGCGCCCATGGGCAAGGCCGTCGATGAGGGCGACCATTACCTCGTGACCGGCCGCTGGCAATGGGGGTCTGGTTCGGCCAATTGCACCTGGCTCTCCGGCGGCTGCACGATCTGGGAAAATGGCGAGATGAAGCGCCTTCCCAGCGGCGCGCCGGATGCCCGCATGATGGTCTTCCCGGCGTCGGACGCGACCCTGCTCGACACCTGGCATGTCATGGGCCTGAAAGGCACGGGCTCGGGCGATTTCGAGGTAAAGGACATTCGCGTGCCAAAGGGGCGGTCGGTTTCGCTCGTGGCTGACCAGCCTCACGAAAAGGGTGCCCTGTTCAAGTTCCCGGCCTTCGGTCTCCTGTCGCTCGGCGTCTGCGCGGTTGCGCTGGGCAATACGCGCGGCTCGCTGGATGCCTTTGCCACTTTGGCCACAGCCAAGAAGTCGCAAGGCTCGTCCAAGACCCTCGCCGAACGCCAGACCATGCAGGCCGAGTTCGCAAAATGTGAGGCGGCCTGGCGCGCGGCGCGCGCCTATCTCTTCGACGAGATCGACAAGACATGGGCTGTCGCGACAGAGGCGGGGGCCATCCCGATGGAGCGCCGCGCCGCCCTGCGCATGGCCTGCACCCATATGACCCGCACTGGCGCTGACATTTGCCGCACGCTCTACGACCTTGGCGGTGGCGCGGCGCTGTTCGAAGCATCCGACCTGCAACGCCGTTTCCGCGACGCCCATGCCATCACGCAGCATATCGTGACAGCCCCATCGACATGGGAACTGACCGGCCGCATCCTGTTCGGCCTGCCCACCGATGGCGGCATGGTCTAGCGCGCGCTCTTCAACTGCAAAATTCCGGGAAATGTAACTGGCACATTCTGCCGGGTATGTGTCAGTTAAACAAGAACGCAGGCGCGTCCGCGCGCGGATGATGAGAGGGAAGTCCCATGAAAATTCACGGATTGATGATGGCCGCCTCGCTGGTGGCACTCGTTGCCACGGGCTGCACCACCCAGATGGCGGGCGAGGAGCCCGACCTCTATGTCGAGGCGCCCGCGCCAGCGGCTGAAGTGCCGACACCGACGCCCATTGCGGCCGACCCCATGGCCATCGACACGAGCACGGCTTGGGGGGCCTACCTGTCTGACTTCCTCGACTCCTATTTTCCCGTCAATCCGGATTTCGCCATCTATCAGGGCCGCCACGAATTCGACGGCCAGTTGCCCGACTGGTCGCCGTCCGGCCTGAAGTTCGCGATCGATCAGCGCGAACAGGCCATCGCGGCGGCCGAAGCCATCGATGATGCCGACCTGTCGGCCAATGACAAGTACGAGCGCACCTACCTGATCCATGTCCTCCAGGGCGAGCTTTTCTGGCTGACGGAAGCCGACTGGCCCCACAAGAACCCCGATTTCTATTCCGGCGCGCTTGACCCCAACGTCTATATCGCGCGGCCCTATGCCGATGCCGAAACGCGGATGAAGGCCTTCATCAGATACGCGAAAAACGTGCCGGCTGCCGCCGCCCAGATCGAGGCGAACCTCAAGCTGCCCCTGCCGGAAACCTATCTGAAATACGGCCAGGCGAGCTTTGGCGGCTTTGCCGACTATTATTCCGGCGATGCCAAGGCCGCCTTCGCCGAGGTGAAGGACGAGGCCCTGCAGGCCGAGTTCGATACTGCAACCGCCGCCGCGTCCGTCGCGATGCAACATCTGGCCGACTATATTGGCTCTGTCCCGGCAACGAAGGATGGCTTCGCCCTCGGCGCCGGGAAATTCTCCGACATGGTTCGTCTCACGGAAGCGGTCGACGTGCCGCTGGCCGAGTTGAAAGCGATTGGCGAGGCTGATCTCAAACGCAACCAGGACGCCCTGAAAGAGGCCTGCACGGCCTATGCTCCCGGCCTGTCGCTGGGCGACTGCATGGTGAAGATGGGATCGAACAAGCCTGAAGTCGGCCCGGTCGAGGAAGCGCGTGAGCAACTGCCGGAACTACGCGCCTTCCTTGTCGAGAACGATATCGTCTCCATCCCGGGAACTGAGCAGGCGCAGGTCGAGGAATCCCCGCCCTACAACCGGCAGAACTCGGCCTATATCGACATTCCGGGGCCCTACGAGACCGGCCTGCCATCGGTCTATTACATCTCCCCGCCGGACCCGGCCTGGGATGAGGAAACCCGCGCCGCTTACGTGCCCGGCAAGATGGACCTCATGTTCACCAGCGTTCACGAAGTCTGGCCGGGCCACTTCCTGAACTTCCTGCATTCGAACCGGGCGGAGTCCGTTCTCGGCAAGCTCTTCGTCGGCTATGCCTTCGCCGAGGGCTGGGCCCACTATACCGAAGAAATGATGTATGATGCGGACCTGCATGACGGCGACCCCGAGACCCATGTCGGCCAGCTGTCCAACGCCCTGCTGCGCGATTGCCGCTACCTCTCCGCCATAGGGCTCCATGCCGAAGGCATGACGGTTGAGGAAAGCTACGACCTGTTCCGCAATGAATGCTACCAGGATGCCGGCAATGCCACCCAGCAGGCCGCCCGCGGCACCTATGACCCGGCTTATCTCAACTATACGATGGGCAAGCTGATGATCCGCAAGCTGCGCGATGACTGGACGGCGAAACACTTCCCGGATGATCCGCGTTCCGGCTGGAAGGCGTTCCACGACGAATTCCTGTCCTATGGCGGCCCGCCCATCCCGCTCGTGCGCCAGCAGATGATGGAAGAGGATACGGTGAAAGCGGTCTTCTAGGCCGCTCTCGCTACCATGTTTCGCACCACGGCCTGAGATCCATTTCATGGGTCCAGGCTGACCGGTGCTGGCCGTGCAGCCAGACATAGTTCTTGGCAATCTCGTCCGGCAGCAGCAGGCCGTCCCGCTCCTTGCGGTCAGAGGCATCCGGAAGAGTGTCGCGGATGAACTGGCTGTCGATCGCCCCGTCGATCACCACATGCGCGACGTGGATGCCCTGCGGTCCCAGCTCGCGCGCCATGCTCTGGCCGAGCGCCCGCAGCGCATGCTTGGCGCCGGCAAAGGCCGAGAAGCCAGAGCCGCCCCGAACGCCCGCTGTCGCGCCCGTGAAGATCACCGTCCCCCGCCCGCGCGGCACCATCACCCGCGCTGCCTCACGCCCGGCAAGGAAGCCTGAAAACGCCGCCATCTCCCAGACCTTCTGGTAGACGCGCGTCGTCATCTCGCGGATCGGGAAGCGCACATTCGCCCCGATATTGAACACGCAGACTTCCAGCGGGCCGACCTCGGCCTCGATCTGGTCGAACAGGGCGACGGTCTGCTCCTCGTCGCGCGCATCGACGCCGAATGCACGGCCCTTGCCGCCGTCTGCCTCGATGCGCGCCACCAGGCCTTCCAGCTGGTCGAGATGCCGCGCCCGCCGGGTCACACAGGCCGTCAGGCCTTCTTTCGCGAACGCTCGCGCAATCGCGCCGCCCGTTGCGTCGCCCGCGCCGATAATCAGTGCTGCACCTGCCATGGCCGGCCATCCTCTTGCTGCTGCCAGCAACCCTCGCCTAGGGTGGCGCCGATGCCAAGGGCACGGCGCTAAAGGGAGGCGATAGGATTTGGCGACGCCGCTCAGCATCGGCATTGCGGGCGCCGGCATCGGCGGCCTCGCAGCTGCGGCTTTCCTGGCCCGCGAAGGCCATCGCGTCACCGTGTTCGACCAGTTCGAGATCGCGGGGCCGGTCGGCTCCGGCCTGATCCTGCAGGAGACCGGACTCACGATCCTGCATGAACTCGGCCTGCGAACAGGGGCCGAAGCCCTCGGCGCCCCCATTCGCCGCCTCTATGGCCTGTCGAATCCGTCCGGTCGCACCGTCTTGGATGTGCGCTATGAGTCGCTCAGGCCCGGCCTGATGGGCGTGTCGATCCAGCGCCCGGCCCTGTTCAATCTCGTCCATGGCGCAGCGCTCGCCGCCGGCGTGCGCCTCGTGCCATCGACCCGTATCACGGCCGCCAATCCGAACGACGCCACGCTCGTCGATTCCGGCGGCGGCGTACACGGGCCATTCGACCTGGTCGTCGATGCCCTCGGCGTGCGGTCGGTGCTGGCGTCATCGCCGCGCCGGGACCTGCCCTATGGCGCCCTCTGGGCGACGCTGCCCTGGCCGAAGTCCGGCGCATTTCACGAAGACGCGCTCGAGCAGCGCTACGAGGCCGCCAGCCGCATGGCGGGCGTCATGCCGTCCGGCAGCGTTACCGAAGGCGCGCCGAAGACCGTCACCTATTTCTGGTCCATTCGCGGCGACCAGCATGCGGCCTGGCGCACCGCCCCGCTGACCCATTGGCGGGATGCGGCGCTCGCCCTGTGGCCGGAGACCGAACCCCTCCTTGCTCCCCTCAAGACCCACGCCGAGCTCACCTTTGCCCGCTACAGCCACCGGACGCATTGGCCCGCCGTGTCAGGCCGCATGGTCCACCTCGGGGACAGCTGGCACGCCGCCAGCCCGCAACTGGGGCAAGGGGCCAACATGGCCCTGCTCGATGCCTGCGCGCTCGCCCGCGCCATTGGCCGCAAGCAGGACGTCCGCGAGGCACTGGCGGACTATGCTCGCATGCGCGCGGGCCATGTGCGCCTGTTCCAACTGATGAGTTTCCTGTTCACGCCTGTCTACCAATCGGACTCGCGTGTCCTGCCCTGGCTGCGCGATTGGCTCGCCGCGCCCGTCAGCCGCGTCTGGCCCGGCCCGCAGGTCCTGGCGGCCATGGTCTCAGGCGGCCTCGGCGCACCGCTCTGGCGGCTGGGACTCAAGGCGGGCCGCTAACGCTGGCAGGTGCTGCAGAAAAAGCTCGACCGCCCGGATTGCACGATCCGTTTCACATTGGCCCCGCATGCCTTGCAGGCCTTGTGCTCGCGGTCATAGACGTCGAACCGGTGCTGGAAATAGCCCAGCTCGCCGCGGGCGCTGGCAAAATCGGAAATCGACGACCCGCCCGCATCGATCGCCTCGGCAATCACCTGGTTGATCGCCGGTGCCAGCCGCGCGGCACGCTGGCCGGGAATGCTGGCAGCCTTGCGCTTGGGGGATATGCGGGCGCGATAGAGCGCCTCGCAGACATAGATATTGCCGAGGCCCGCGATGATGGATTGGTCCAGCAGGGCCGCCTTGATCGGTGTCGCCTTGCCCTTCAGCGCCGTATCCAGGTAGGCCGCCGAGAAGCCATTCGACAGCGGCTCCGGTCCCATCGCGATCAGGCGCGGATAGGATTCGAACGTCGCGGCGGGCCACAGCTCCATGAAACCGAAACGGCGCGGATCATTATAGGTAACGGTGTGATCATCCTCCATATGGAAGACCACATGGTCATGGCGCGTGTCCCCGCCCGTCGCGTGGTGGAAGTCCGCCGTCGCCCCGCCGCCCACGGTGAACCGCCCCGTCATGCCAAGATGCATGACCAGCACTTCGCCAGTCGAGAGATCGGCCGTCAGGAATTTCGCGCGCCGCCCCAGCCGCTCGATCCGCGCGCCGCTGACGCGTTCGGCGAACCGGTCGGGAAAGGGAAAGCGCAGGTTGGGCCGGTTCTGCAGCAGGGACAGGATCGTCCGGCCCTCCATGACAGGGGCAAGTCCGCGGCGAACTGTCTCGACTTCAGGTAATTCAGGCATTCTTATCGCATATAGCCTATGGCAGTGAGGGCAACTATGGTGGCGCGCATGTCAGAGACGAAAACAGAGCGCAAGGTCTCTTTCGGGTTCGAGGAGGTGACGGAGTCCGAGAAGGTCGCCCGGGTGAAGGGCGTATTCCGCTCGGTCGCCTCGCGTTACGACCTGATGAACGATCTCATGTCCGCCGGCGTGCATCGCCTCTGGAAGCATGACGCCATGAACAAGCTGAACCCCCAGCCGGGCGAACGCCACCTGGATGTGGCGGGTGGCACGGGCGAACTGGCGCGGGCCTTCCTCGAACTGGCCGACAAGGCGGGCAAGCGGCGCGGCATTGCCGACAAGGCCACGGCCATTGTCTGCGATATCAATGATGCCATGCTGGAGGCCGGCAAGGCGCGCTCCGACAATGCGAAATGGGAAGGCCGGCTCGACTGGGTCTGCGCCGATGGCCAGAACCTGCCCTATCCGGACCGCACGTTCGATGCGGTCACGGTCTCGTTTGGTATCCGCAATTTCGCAGACCGGGTCGCCGGACTGAAGGAATTCCGCCGCGTGCTGAAGCCGGGCGGGCGCCTCGGCATTCTGGAATTCAGCCATATGACTGCGCCGGCGCTTCAGGCCGCTTATGACACCTACAGCTATAACGTCATCCCGCGCCTTGGCAGCCTGGTTGCGGGCGACAAGAAGAGCTACCAGTATCTCGTGGAATCGATCCGTCAGTTCCCGGATCAGGAAACTTTCCGGTCTGAAATGGAAAACGCGGGCTTTGCCCGCGTATCCGTCACCAATTTTTCCGGCGGCATCGCCGCCCTGCACTTTGGCTGGGCGGTCTGATGCGGAATCATTTAGTTGCCATCGACCTTGATGCCGTCTTCGCTGACAGAGATTTCAAGATCGGCATTGGCGCTGTTGTCCTGCGTGAAATAGTACACGCCGAAACCCACCATGCCCACCAGGATCGCTCCCACCAGGAAATACAGAAAGCCGTTCGAATTCGTGTTTGAGTCAGCCATGACAGGCCCCTTGTTTTGTTAGTATCAGGTCCACAACGCACCAGTCTCCGGGATGGTTCCCGTCCGGACAGCGCTCGCTGATGGGTGCCGTATCCGACTATCTGCGCCTGATGCGGGCGGGCACGTCGCTGGCCCGGCATGACGTGATCCTGCCAGCGGACTACCAGTCGCGCCTGCCGGTCCCGGCGCGCATTGCCGGGGGCGTGCTGCGCGTGTTCGGCGGCGGAGCCCGTGGGCGACCCGGCGAGCGCCTCGCCCGCGCCCTCGAGAAGCTCGGTCCTGCCTATATCAAGCTCGGCCAGTTCCTCGCGACGCGCCCGGACGTATTCGGCTCCGAAGTGACGACCGATCTCAGCCGCCTGAAAGACAAGCTGCCGCCCTTCTCGGGAAAACTGGCCCGCGCCGCACTGGTCGAGGAATTTGGTCTTGAAGAGGCGAACCGTCTCTTCCCCGATCTCGGGCCGCCAATTGCCGCCGCCTCGCTTGCGCAGGTCCATAGGATGGAGACGGCAGGCGGCGCTCGCGCGGTGAAAATCCTGCGGCCCGGTATTGAAGGCCAGCTGACCCGCGAACTGTCTGCCATGAAGCGGGCCGCGCGCACGATTGAAGGCGTGTCCGTCGAAAGCCGCCGGCTGAAGCCCATTGCGTTCACCGATACCATCGCTGCCGCCATGATGCGCGAAACCGATCTTCGCCTCGAAGCCGGCGGCGCCGACGAGATGCGCGAGCTCAGCGAAAAGAGCGGCTATTTCCAGGTCCCGAAAGTCGACTGGGATCGTACAGGCCGGCGCGTGCTGACGACGGACTGGGTGGAAGGCACACCGCTGACCGATCCGGCCGCGCTGGCCAATCCCGCCATCGACCGGGCCGCGCTCGCCAATGACATCACGCGCGGCTTCCTCACCCATGCCATCGAGCACGGTGTCTTCCACGCCGACATGCACGAAGGCAACATCATCATCACGCCGCAAGGCAAGGTCGCCCTCGTCGATTTCGGCATCATCGGCCGTATCGGCATGACCGAGCGGCGGTTCCTCGCTGAAATCCTCTGGGGTTTCCTGAAACGCGACTATACGCGGATCGCCGAAGTCCATTTCGAGGCGGGCTATGTGCCGTCGACACAGTCCGTCGGCGACTTCGCACAGGCCCTGCGCTCAATTGGCGAGCCGGTGCATGGCAAGCCGGCTGAAGAGGTCTCCATGGGCCGGGTGCTTCTCCAATTGTTCGACTATACGCACACGTTCGGCATGGCGATGCGCCCGGAACTCGTCCTCCTCCAGAAAACCATGGTCCAGGTCGAGGGCGTCGCCCGCGCCATAGATCCCGGCCACAATATCTGGAACGCGTCAGAGCCGGTTGTCGGTGCATGGGTACGGCGCAGTTTCGGACCGGAAGGCGCCGCGCGCCTGATCAGCGGCAACCTGAGGGAAGTGACGAACCGGCTGAAACGCCTGCCGGAAGTCATGGACCGGTTCGAGGCCTCGCTCGATGGACCCGCCACCCCCTTGCCACCCCCGCGCGACCGCTTTGCCCCCTGGTGGGGATGGTTCGGCCTCGTCACCATTCTCGCCCTGATCGCCTATGCCGGCGTCGTCAGTATCGGCTGACCGGCCGCCAATGGCGTAATCCGCAGGCATCACTCCCGCGCAGGGTGTAAGTCCTTAATCCGCGTTAACGAATGCAGTACGCTTTGCCTTTCCGAGTCGGAAGGGACGCGTCATGAAGCCATTCCTGTTTGCCGCTGCGAGCCTTATCCTGCTGGCACCGGAGGCGCTGGCTCGCGACCTCATCCGTGTCGGAACTCCCGCAGAACACGCCGGCCTGTTCCCGCAATCGGCCGTCTGGTCGGCCCCCGATCTGCTGGGCGGACCGGGCCGCACAGCTGCCACCGCGTCCAGTCAGGCTCGGATCATCACCGTCGCCCCCCAACGCGATCAGTCATCCAGCAGCATCCGCGTCTTCCGGGGCGGTTCGGTCACGCAGGCTGGCAAGGCAGGCACCGCCAATGCCGACCCGTCCCTCACGGGGAAGACCGTGATCCGCCTCAAGAAACCCCCGCGCAATCCCTACAAGACCGTGATCGTCTATGCGCCACGGTCGGTTCGCGCCGTCCGGGCCCGCCGGAATACTGACTGAATCGGCCCAATTCTTTACCAGTTCCCGCGCTTTCACGGGGTTTTGTGGGGTTTGTGCAAGGAATTTGCGCTAAGAAGGCGTCAGCAACCTATCTGAAGGTCCATGGAACAGAAACGCATCCTCCTTGTCATCGGCGGCGGTATTGCCGCCTATAAAAGCCTTGAGCTTATCCGTGAGCTGGGCCGGCGCGGCATTGCGAGCCGTTGCATCGTGACCAAGGCAGGCCAGGAATTCGTGACGCCGCTCTCTGTGTCCGCCCTGTCCGGCGACAAGGCCTATACCGAATTGTTCGATCTCGATGAAGAAGCCGAGATGGGCCATATCCAGCTTTCGCGCTCGGCCGATCTTGTCGTCGTCTGCCCGGCCACGGCAGACCTGATGGCCAAGGCCAATGCGGGCCTTGCCAATGATCTCGCCTCGACCATGCTGCTCGCCACCGACAAGCCGGTGCTCATGGTGCCGGCCATGAACGTACGCATGTGGCAGTACGCGGCCACGATCCGCAATGTCGCCCAGCTGCGCGCCGATGGCGTCACCGTGATGGAGCCGGACGAAGGCGCCATGGCTTGCGGCGAGTTCGGTCCCGGGCGCCTGCCGGAACTGCCTGCCATTGTTGCGGCCATCGAAGCCCGGCTTGAAGGCCAGGGGCAGGGAGCCTTGTCCGGTTTCCACGCACTCGTCACGGCTGGCCCGACACGTGAGCCGCTCGATCCCGTGCGCTATCTCTCCAACCATTCCTCTGGTCGCCAAGGCTATGCCATTGCTGCTGCGCTCGCCGCGCAAGGCGCGAGTGTCACACTCGTATCCGGCCCCGTTTCGCTCGCGCCGCCGCGCGGTGTGACGCTGGTAAAGGTCGAGACCGCACGCCAGATGCTGAAGGCTTGCGAAGAGGCCTTGCCGGCCGATGTGTTTGTCTCCGTCGCGGCCGTCGCTGACTGGCGCCCGGCCCGGGCCGCCACCAAGAAGCTCAAGATCAAGGGCGCCGGCAGCGAGGCCCCTTCGATGGAACTTGCCGAGAACCCGGATATCCTCAAGACCCTGTCGAACAAGCGCAAGCACAGGCCGCGCCTCGTCATCGGCTTTGCCGCCGAGACGCATGATGTCGAAGACTTTGCCCGCGCCAAGCTCGACCGCAAGGGCTGCGACTGGATTGTTGCCAATGACGTGTCCGGCGATGTCATGGGCGGCGCCGAGAATGAAGTCCTGCTGATCTCGCAGGATGCATCGGAGCACTGGCCGCGCATGGGCAAGGACGACGTCGCCCGCCGCCTTGCCAGCAGGATCGCTGCGGAACTGGCCGGTGACGATGGTGGCGTGCGGCTCGCTGCGGAATAGGTGCGTGGCTTGACTCGCGGGCGCGGCTGACGCACTCGCCCGCTATGATCATTCGCGCTTATGAACCGTCCGACCTGCCCGCCCTCCATGTCATCAACCAGGCCGGCGTGCCCGGTGTCGGCGACGAGACTCAGGACTCGCTGGGGACCTGGCTCGGTCTCAGCGACGCCCGCGTCGCCGTCGATGACTCGGGCAGGCTGCTGGGTTTCATCAACCTGCTGCCGCCCGGCACGATGGAATATACCAGCGCCAATCTCCGCTGGCTCGAAGCCTGGGGCGACGATTTCATCTATGTCGACCGCATCGCCATTGCCGAGACGGCGCGCGGGCAGCGGATCGGCGAGGCGCTCTATGCCGCCGCCTTCGACGCTTATGCCGGAAAGACGTCATGGATTACCTGCGAAGTGAACCTGCGCCCGCCCAATCCTGGCTCGTTGCGATTCCATGACCGCCTCGGCTTCCGGGAGATCGGTCGGCGCAGCTATGCCGACGACACGAAGGAAGTCGTTTATCTTGCGCGCCCGCTGGCTTGACTCAGGCGCGCGACTCAAACACGCCTGCGACCATGAAAAAAGTCACCGTGAATATCTGTCCGCTGCCCCATTTCGAGGGGCTCGACCTGCCCGCCTATGAGACTGCCGGTTCCGCCGGGATGGACGTGCGTGCGGCTGTGCCGGCCGACGATGCCCTGGTCCTGATGCCGGGCGCGCGGGCCATGGTGCCCACCGGCCTCAGCGTGGCGATCCCCGAAGGCTACGAGATCCAGGTGCGCCCGCGCTCCGGCCTCGCCGCCAAGCATGGCCTCACCTGCCTCAACACGCCGGGCACGATCGACAGCGACTATCGCGGCGAGATCAAGGTCATCCTGATCAATCTCGGCGACGCGCCTTTCACAATTGCCCGCGGTGAGCGGATTGCCCAGCTGGTGCTGGCGCCAGTCACGCAACTCGGCTGGAAACAGGTCGGCGGCCTGGATGAAACCGACCGCGGGGCTGGCGGTTTCGGATCGACCGGACAATAATAGGCCTTGCAACAGGCGATATTCTGCCCATATATCGAATATCGATAATGTTTGGAGGCGCTACAAATGGATCCATTTCAGATGGTCGTGATCATCGTGCTGATTTCAGTCGGCGCCGGGGTCCTGAAGAATTATTTCAAGATGAAGCAGAACCAGCAGGCAGACGCGGCCTCGGAAAAGGATGTCGTGCGCATGCAGGCCGATATCGACCGGCTGAAAGAACGGGTTCACGTGCTCGAGAAGATCGTGACCGATAATGATCGCCAGCTCGCTGAGGAAATTCGCAAGCTCGCCTGATCGATTCAGTTAACGCTGTCGGGAAAATTGTCCCATCACGGTCCACGGGATACTAAAACCTCACGTGTAAAAAAGGCGCCAAACGGAGGGACACCGTATGGCGACTTTTGGTAAGAAAAAAGCACACAGCGCGTCGGCTGGCGTCTTCGGGAGACCTGCGCATCCGTCGGGAGATCTCTCCCCTGAAGCCCAGGCTTTCCTTGAGGCCGAGCTCAGTATGCGTCAGGAACGGACCGACGCATTCGCCTTTCCCATGCCTCCTGCAACGCTCCCGCCCGCTGATGCACCAGCGGACAAAGCCGATTTCGCCAGCCGTGTCTTCGCCCGCTGGTTCGGAAAATCCTCGGTATCCGGCTGATCCTGAAGTCGTTTGGCGTGATCGCCTAGATCAGCGCACTGTCTTCCTTGGCAAACCTGGCCAGGAGATAAGCGTCGGTATCTTCGATTGTTTCGAGTTTGCCGAACGCGAACGCCTCGCGGTCGAGCACGAGATCACGCGGGCGCAGTTCGCGGCTGATCTCGAGCCCTTCGAGCGTGCGGGCACGCGAGAAGGCGACATAGGCCTGCCCGTGAGCAAACATGCCGCTGTCGAAATCGATGAACACCTTGTCCAGCGTCAGGCCCTGGGCCTTGTGGATTGTCACGGCATAGGCCAGGCGCAGCGGCATCTGCTTGAACGTGCCGACCACTTCGCGTTTGACCTTCTTGGTCTCGGGGTCGAGGTCATAGCGGTACTTTTCCCATGCGGACGGCTCGATCGCATAGGCGCGGCCGTCGATCGACACGATGACGCCCTTGTCGGAAAAGCCTTCGACAATTGCGAGTGAGCCGTTGACCCACCGCCCTTCGGGATCGTTGCGGATCAGCATGACCCGCGCGCCCTCCTTCAGGACGAGGTCGGCTTCGGTCGGATAGGATTTTTCGTCAAACTGGCCCTGAACTTCGGCGGGAAAGACTTTCGGCTTTGTCGTGAGGCCGGCCAGGCGCGCCTGGTTGATCCTGTTGGCATTGGCATTGTTCGGCGTCAGCACGACATGGGTCTCGGACGCATCGACAGCGCTACGCGAGGATACCACGCTGCGCAGCACCGCCTCGTCCATCGGCGTGACGCGGCCCGTGCGCAGCGCACCCAGCAGCGCCAGGAAGCGCGGGTCTTCCTGCCGGAACACGTGTTTCAGCGCCAGCAGGGCAAACTCGGCATCCTTGAAGGCCGGCGCATTGAAGAAATAGCTGCCGCCATAGCGCTGTTCCAGGATCGGCGCCTCGCTGTTGGACACGACGGGGGGCAACTGGTGCAGGTCGCCGGACAGGATCATCCGTACGCCACCGAACGGACGCTTCGACATGCGGTTGAGTTTCAGGCTGCGGTCGATCGCATCCAGCATGTCGGACCGGACCATCGAAATCTCGTCGATGATTACGGTTTCCACCGCCTTGATCAGGCGGGTCGAGCGCAGCCGTTTGATATCCGCAGGCTCGACCAGGCGCGGCGGCAGCTTGAAGAAGGAATGGATCGTCTGGCCGCCGGCATTCATCGCCGCCACACCTGTCGGTGCGAGGACGACAGCTTTTTCACCGGCTTCGGCAAGGAACTTGCGCAGCATCGTGGTCTTGCCGGTGCCCGCGCGTCCGGTGAGGAACAGGTTGCCCTGCGCCCCGGCGCCGGAGGCAACCCATTTGGCGGGCGCAGCATAAAGGGTTTCAGGATCTGCAGCAGGCATCTCGGTCATGTCCTCGCTTAACGGGGTTTTTCCTCAATGGCGAGGGCACGGGAGCGCGGCAGGGCGCGACCGGATTGACATGGCGATAATAACAAACTACTTTTCATTACAAAGTGAAATAAGGATGCAAACAAATGAGCCAACAATCCCTGACCGACGACCTTGCCTATTTGCGAGACATGGCCGAGGCCGGCCAGAATGCGCCGCTGCTTGGCGGCCGCTTCCTTGCCTGGTGGGGCGGCCTGACCACGCTGGCCTATGTCGGGCACTATGCCATCACCGAAGGCTTGATGGGGCTGCAGCCCATCGCGTTCGCATGGATGTGGAGCGCCTACGCGATTATTGGCTTCGGCGGGTACAAGCTGCTGCACATCACCTTCCCGACCAGCAAGCCCGGTGCGGCATCGACTGGAAACAAGGTCTCCGGACTTGTCTGGACCGGCGCCGGGATTACGCTGTTCGCCTTTTTCTCAGGCGCGATCCTTCGCTCATTTGCGGATGGCCAGGCCAGTGAAGCCTTTGTCTGGTCCGTGCCGCTCGTGCTCGGCGTCTATGGATTGTCTCAGCTCACCTCGGGCGTCATCGCCGGCAACAAGGTGCTGACAATGGCTGGCTGGGGCGCCATTGCCAGTGTCGCCGCCGCCGTCTTCTTCATGGGCTCCAACGCCCTCTGGCTGCTCGGCGCCTTTGTTGCCTTTCTCACCGTCTTCCTCCCGGGGGTTCTGCTCCTGCGCGGCGAACCGTCGGAAACGGTCTGATCCGCCATGAGCAGCGAAAATCCCTTTGACCATAATGACATCGACGATGTCATCCACGGGCGTCTCCGGCTCGGAATCATGGCCTACCTGTCCTCGGTCAGCCCGGCTGTCTTCGGCGAGTTGAAGGCCAGGGTGGGCGCGACCGACGGCAACCTGTCGACCCATCTGCGCAAACTCGAGGAGGCAGGTTATGTCCGCATCGAGAAGCGCTTCGTCGGCAAGCGGCCCCAGACGCGGGTTTTCCTCACCGACGAGGGCAGGGCGGGTTGGGTCAAATGGCTCGACCGGATGCAATCGCTCATGCGGGCGGCTGAATAGGCGGCCCCGGGTCAGGGACTGATGAGCCGAACCTGCTGGCCGGGTCTCATTGGCTTCGCGTCGGCCATCACATGCCAGCCCAGTTTTTCATAGGCATGACGCGCCGGCATGTTCTGCGTGTCGACATCAAGGGTGAGGGCCTGTCCGGCCTCGGTGCGGGCGACATCAAGCAGGCCGCGCCCGACGCCGCATAGGCGCCAGTCCTCTTGCACGAACAGGTGATCGACATAGCCGGTTGAGACATTCAAGGTAAGGAAACCGATGACGCCAGCCGACGGCTCGGCGGCGACCAGCACGCGGGCGCTGGCAAAGGCGTTTTGCAGGGCGGGCAAAAAGGCCTGCCAATCACCCCGCCACGGAAAGGCGCGAAGACAGTCCCGGAAAATGCGCAGGCACGGCACGCGGTCGTTCCTGACGAACGGCCTGATGTTCCACCCGGCTCCGGCATGCGTGTACATGCCGGAAGCATAGTCCGACTACATCTGCATCGTCCAGCCTTCAACACCCATGGCCGCCTGACGGACGGCTTCGGAGAGCGTCGGGTGGGCATGGCTGGTGCGGGCAACGTCTTCAGACGCAGCGCCGAATTCCATCGCGACGCAGATTTCGGCAATGAGTTCACCCACGCCGACGCCGACCATATGAGCGCCCAGAATCCTGTCAGTGCCTTTTTCGGCGAGGATCTTCACGAAGCCGACGGTCTCGTGATTGGTGCGCGCGCGCGAATTGGCCATGAAAGGGAACTTGCCTTTGACATAGTCGACGCCCGCGGCTTTCAGTTCTTCCTCGTTCTGGCCGACCCAGGCGATCTCCGGATTCGTGTATACGACACTCGGCACGAGATTGTAGTCGACATGGCCTGCCTTGCCGGAAATCAGTTCTGCAACCGCCGCGCCGTCATCCTCGGCCTTGTGCGCCAGCATCGGCCCTGGAATGCAGTCTCCGACCGCCCAGACACCGTCGGCCACTTTGAATTGGCCTTCCACGGGCTGGATCACGCCGCGCTTGTCGGGGCTGACGCCAATGCTCTCAAGACCAAGGCCTTCCGTATACGGGCGGCGTCCGACGGCTACGATCACGACATCGGCATCAATCGTCTCGCTGTCGCCGCCCTTGGCGGGCTCCATGCTGAGCTTCAGCTTGCTCTTCAGTTTATCGACACCCGTCACCTTCATGCCGAGGCGGAAGTCGAGGCCTTGTTTCTTGAATGCCTTCTGGGCTTCTTTCGCCACTTCTGCGTCAGCGGGCGGCAGGATACGGTCGAGATATTCGACCACGGTCACTTCGGAACCGAGCCGCGCCCAGACCGAGCCCATCTCGAGACCGATCACGCCGGCGCCGATCAGCACCAGCCGCTTCGGCACGGAGGTCAGCGACAATGCGCCCGTATTCGTGACAACGCGCTCTTCGTCGATCTCGATGCCGGGCAGGCTGGTCGGCTCGGAGCCCGTGGCAATCACGATATTCTTCGTTTCAAGCACGGTTTTCTTGCCGCTGGCATCGGTGACTTCCACCTTGCCCTTGCCGAGAATCTTGCCCTTGCCGTGGATGCGATCGACCTTGTTCTTCTTCAGCAGGAATTCGACGCCCTTGGTCAGGCCGTCCACGGCCTCTTCCTTCTGGGCCATCATGGTTGGCAGGTCGAGTTCCAGCTTGCCGACCTTGATGCCCATGCCGGCAAAGTCGTTCTGCGCCGACGCATACATCTGCGACGCGTGCAGCAGGGCCTTGGACGGGATACATCCGACATTCAGGCAGGTGCCGCCCAGCTTACTGTGCATCTCGATACAGGCGGTCTTGAGACCGAGTTGTCCGGCGCGAATGGCGCAATTGTAGCCGCCGGGGCCGCCACCGATAATGACGACATCATAGGTCTCTGACATGGGATTTTCTGCCTTGCTGAAGGAGCCTCTAGGGCGAGTGCCTGCAACCTAGGCATTTTGGGTGCGAAATCAATGCGGCGGCTGATGCGCTTTCAGGCTTTCCGCCGCTTGATCACAAAAAGGGCAATTGTCAGGCCGATCAGGAGCGCGGAGAAAATCGCCTCGTCCATCCACATGCCCGAATCCGCGCCGGAGGCAGCCATCAGGACCGGCAGCAGGAGGAATAGCACCGTACCGACCGCAGCGAGCAATGCGCCGCCTGCGCGCTGCGCCAGGGCGAGGAGGGCGCCAATCAGTACGATCGACGCGCCGAGGATGCGAATCAGGCTGGTCGGGGGTTGCAGCAGGGCGTCGCCCAGCGGACTGCCCCGTCCGGTAATCATGATCACGGCCGACAGGCCCTGCCATAACAGCCAGGCAGACAGCAGTGACAGTGCAGCTGCGGCGAGCATTCTTGTATTCATCTGGACGTGCCTCCCATGGCCTCTGCCCCAGGCTAGGACGAAGCGGGAGTATCGGCAATCACCAATCAGAACAGGCGGATGCTGCGTTGCTCGTTGCGTTTGGCATTCATGCGGCGACCATGCGCGGCGAAACTCGCGCGTTGGCGGGCAATGGCGGCAGGCACGAACACGGGTTTGGGCGGGGAGGCGCGGGGGCGGATGATGGCGACCGCCGGCTCGGGCAAGGGGGTGGCGGGAACAGGCTCGGGCGCGGCGGCGGCTGGCGCAACGGTCGCGGGCTGCATCGCGCGGACCGGCGCCCGCTTGCGAAGTTCATAGACGGCGCTGAGCAGCAGGACAGCGCCGATCGCGGCCCCTGCCACGGCGCCTTCAGCGATGCTCGGATCCTGCCACCAGCCGCTTTCGAAGCTGACAAGATAGACCGTCGGGAACCCGGCACACAAGCCCATGACATACCAGAGCACACCGCCGCTGCGGCGGCCGGAAATCATCACGGCAGAGCAATAGAAACACAGCGCGGCGAGCAGGTAGGGCGCGCCATAGGCAATGCCCAGCGCCCGCCAGTCGACGGCATCAAGGCCGCTCGCGATATCGTCCTGCACCATCCAGCTGACCACCATCATGATCGACGGCCAGCGTACGGCCGACAGCGCGCCAAACGCGAAGGCGATGGCATAGAGGGCGATGAGCGAGGCAATGAGCTTGCGGAGCATCCAATTTGGTTACCACGGCGACGGTATATGCCGGCTGAACAGGATGTTGCGAATTTCACCGATCGGGAGGGGAAAAGGCAGGGAGGACGCCAGAGCCTCCTCCCTGCTGGCGGCCATGATCACGCCATTTCAGGCACGGGCCAGCGATTCTTCGCGAAATAGCGGTCCTTCATCCGGTCCATGTAGCCGACCAGGTTCGTATGCCCGCGTACGAGGCCCGTCAGGGGCGTGTCGAAATAGTCGGTCGCGCACGAGATCAATACAGCCGACACGCTGGCATCTGCCACCGTCGGCGTATCGCCGAACAAATAGTCCTGGCCAGCCAGCTGGATGGCGATGGCCTGCAGGTCCCACGCGGCCAGCTGCATGCGTTCGGCTTCGGAGTGCCGGCCCATGCCGCGGGCGTACTGGCTCGCGGCGATCCCGTCACGGACCTCCTGCATGACGCTTTCGCGGGCCTCTTCCGGCACGTCACTGAAGAACAGGGCCGGGCCTTTGAAGAAATTATCGTCCTTCAGCCAGCGTTCCATCGCCATGATGGTGGCGAGGTGGTCTTCGGCCATGCGTTCCAGCGCCCAGCTGGTCACGCTGTCCTCGTCGCTGAGGCCGGTAACGAGCGACCGTCCGAGCTTTCTTTCAAAGTGTGCCCGGATGAAATTGCTGTCCTGTACGAGGGTGCCGCCGTCCATCACATAGGGGGCCTTGTGCTTGGACACCGCGTCGAGGTCGGCGGTGGCGCGGTCGAAGTCGAGGCCCAGCATCTGCAGCTGGATGTCCGTTTTCATCACGTAATTGCTGGGCGAGGGACAGTCGAACATCGGGCCCCATCCATAAAGCGTAATCATTGTCAGTCTCCATATCGTGGTTGCGATAGGGGCTTGATACGCGAGGCCTGCTGACAGCATGGTGTCAGCAGCGTGGCAGTAGGGTCAGAAGCATGAGACGCACCGAACGGCTTTTCCAGATCATCCAGGTCCTGCGCCGCCACCGCGCGCCGGTCACCGGACAGGCGCTGGCCGAAGAGCTGGAAGTCTCGCTGCGCACGCTCTACCGCGACATGGCCGAGTTGATCGCCCAGCGCGTGCCGATCCGGGGCGAGGCGGGCACCGGCTATGTGCTGGAAGACGGGTATGACATGCCGCCGCTGATGTTGACGGCGGACGAGCTGGAGGCCGCCGTGCTCGGCGCGCAATGGGTGGCCGCGCGCGGGGATGCCGCCTTGTCACGCGGCGCGCGCGACCTGATCGCCAAGCTGACAGTTGCCGTGCCGCGGGAATTGCAGCCGGTGATCGTCGATTCCGGCCTTGTGCCGGTCAGCTACCGTGAGCGCCCGAAAGACAATTTCGACGTCGCGCTGGTACGCGAGGCGATCCGTGGACAGACGAAAATGGCCATCGACTATGCCGACGAGACGGGCAATGTCACGCGCCGCATCATATGGCCCTTCCTGCTCGCCTATTGGGACCAGGTCCGACTCATCGCCGCCTGGTGCGAACTGCGCCAGGATTTCCGCCATTTCCGGACCGACCGCGTACGCCGGGCCGAAACACTGGGCCGCTACCCGGACCGTGTCGCGACGCTGCGCCGTCGCTGGGAGGCGCAGCGCAGGCAGCGGGACGGCAAGGCCTGAATTCAGTCGAACAGGCCCGGCAGCATCGGCGCCGCCCCGTCGGCATCGGCGCGTTCCAGCTGCAGCATATGCCGCTTGGTCGCCCGGCCGCCATAGGCCGAGAAGCCGCCAATCTTGCCCGAGGCCGCCAGCACCCGGTGGCAGGGTACGATCAGCGGCCAGGGATTCTTGCCCATCGCGGCCCCGATCGCCCTCGCGGCATGCGGGTCGCCGAGCGATTTCGCCAATGCGCCATAAGTGGTCGTTTGCCCCCAGCCGACCTTGCGCAGGGCGGTATAGATCTTGGCGTTGAAGGCGCTCGCCCGGCTCATGTCGAGTGCGACATCGGTGAAGTCCACGGCCTCGCCGTCGAAATAGGCGCGCATGCACCCGGCGCAATCCTGGATCGACCGGGGCAGCGTGTCGGTCCAGGTCGCCGAGGCGCCGCGGCCGAGCCGCGTTTCGGTCGCTGCCTCGCTGGCCTCGGGCAGCTGGACCTGGACGAGGCCCGCAGTATTCCACGCCAGGCCGCACGGCCCGATGGCCGTATCGAACAGGTGGAAATGGGCTTCTGCCCGGTCAGGATCAGCGCCCTGCGTCATGTCCGTCAGGATCACTCCGAATGGCTCACGCATCAAGCGGATTCCGGAAAGAATGAGATTGGCTCCCATCACTTTCGCCTGCTAGGGAGAGGGTCACGGAAATAATTGAGAGGAAACAGGTATGGGCAGGGTTCAGGGAAAAATGGCACTCGTCACTGGCGGTGCACAGGGCCTCGGTGAAGCCATCGGCAAGATGCTGGCAAAAGAAGGCGCCAAGGTCACGCTGACGGATGTGAATGGCGCAGGCGCCGAGAAGGTCGCTGCCGAGATCAACGCCGCGCATGGCGCGGGCACCGCCTTCGCCTTCCAGCATGACGTTACCGACGAGGCCCAGTGGCAGGAGGTCCTGAAAGCCGCGCATGCGGCGATGGGCGGACTCAACGTGCTCGTCAACAATGCCGGCATCGGCTCGCTCGGCAGCGTCGAGGACGAGACCTATGACATGTTCAAGAAGGTCCAGACGGTCGACGTCGATTCCATCTTCCTCGGCTGCAAATATGCGATTCCTTTGATGCGCGACCACGGCCTCGGCTCAATCGTCAATATCTCGTCGATCGCCGGCATCATCGCGAGCGGAAATTATGTGGCCTACAACACGGCCAAGGCCGCCGTGCGCCACCTGTCGAAATCCATCGCGCTGCATTGCGCCAAGACCGGCGGACAGATCCGGTCCAACTCGGTCCACCCCGTCTTCATCAACACGCCGATCCTCGACCGCACCAAGGAAATGTTCGGCGAGGAAAAGGCGCTCGCCAAACTCGGCCGCCAGATCCCGCTCGGCAAGGTCGGCGAGCCGGACGATATCGCCTATGCGGTGCTCTATCTCGCCTCGGACGAGAGCAAGCTCGTGACCGGCGCCGAACTCGCGGTCGACGGCGGCATTTCTGCCCAATAGGGACTTGCCCGGAATTATGTGTTCATGATATGTTCTTCTCCTCAATAGGGGAGAAGGACATGATTGGATACGTAACTTTGGGGGTGAGCGACCTCGCCCGTGCCGCCGAATTCTACGACGCGATTGCCGCTGAAATGGGCACGCCGCGGATGATGGAATTCGACACGTTCATCGCCTGGGGCACGCCGGATGGCCCGGCCGGAATCGCTGCGACGCTGCCCTTCGACGGCCAGCCGGCGACGGTCGGCAATGGCACGATGGTGGCCCTGCAGGCGAAGGACAAGGACCAGGTCCACCGCCTCTACAAGATCGCCATGGCGCATGGCGGCACCGACGAAGGCCCGCCCGGGCCGCGCGGCGACAGCGGATTCTACGCCGCCTATTTCCGCGATCCGGACGGCAACAAGCTCAACGCCTTCATCATGGGCTGAGCGGACGGCGAGCGGTGACGACGAAGGCATAGACCGCCAATATGCCGACAACGCTCGCGGATGCCACCAGCGGCAAGCTTGGCATGATCGAATACAGCGTGGCGCCGATCAGGGGTCCGAAGATGAACCCTGCAGGCGGGGCCGCTGCCAGAAGCGCAGCGGCCGAGCCCTGTTCCTCGCGTGCGACCGACAGGCTGCCGAGCGCGTTGGCGGACGGTACGGCCAGCGCCGCGCCGACACCCACGACAAGGAAGCTCAGGCACATCGCCCAGAAAGGGTGGAACGTGTCAGCGCAGACATAGCCGATGGTCACAAGGCTGAGCCCGATGGGCAGGATGCGGCGCGGATCCGGCTTGCGGGGCGTGATATAGCCGAATTGCACGACGATCATCGAGAAGGCGAGGCAGGAAAAGATGATGCCGGTGAAGAGGACCGCCATTTCACCCGCCGTGCGGGCAGCCGTGTCGACGAATTCGTACCGGTCTTCGATGAACCAGCCGACGGTCTGCTGGATCATCCCGATGGCCACGAAATAGATGAACAGGAACATCAGGTGCGGTCGCACGCGGGAATCGGTGAAAGAGAGCGGTTTCGGACGGCGGCTTTCCCGCACGCGGTCGCGGCTGCGCGGCAGGACGAAAGCCAGGATGACCCCGACGACCAGGTTGAGGATGATCGTGCCCCAGAGCGGCACCAGCGCGCCAAACGGGGCCAGCACCGCCGCGCCGGCCGGGCCGAGAATCGAGCCCACGCTCATTGCCGCGCCCAGCATGCCAAGCCCGCCCGCGCGGGTCATCGTTGTCGTCGCGTCCGTCATCGCGGCCATTGAGGCGGGTTGCAGGCCCGGCGAGAGCAGGCCGAACCATATCCTGACGAACACCAGCAGGAAGAATGTCGTCATGCCCGTCACCACGCCCGCCAGAGCAGCGCTCAATGCGAACAGGAAGGCCATGTTGGTGAGGCCCATGGCGAACAGGGAAAACACCATCACGCGCTTGCGGCCCACCCGGTCCGCGATCCGCCCCCAGATCGGAATCATGATCGTGTAGATCACGGTCGAAAGCGTCAGGATTCCCGCGACTTGGATCTCGGTGAGGCCGGCCTTGCGGGCCAGCGGCGCCACGACCACGAAATTGATTGTCATGCCGGCGCCCATGGCGACCATGGCCAGCGCGATCATGCCCTGTTGCAGGCGGGTGAGCGGGCGAAGCGGTGTTTCTGTCTCTGTCATCCCCGTCTGCCCTCCCGGCGGCACCTTCCAGAGCTAATCCGGCACTGGCCCGATGCAAACCATGTCGCAGGGTAAAGCGACACCGCTGACCTTGCATCCCCTTGCCAACACATCCTAAGTGACACTTTGAAGCCACCTTGTTTCCGGAGAGTTTTCCATGCGCGCAATACTGGACGTCATCCTGTTTCTCCTGAACATCGCGACATGGATCATCATCGTCCAGGCCGTGATGTCCTGGCTGGTGGCGTTCAAGGTCCTGTCCATCCAAAATCCCACGGTGCGCAGCATCTGGGGCGGTCTCGAGCGGATCACCGAGCCGGTCTATGCGCCGATCCGCCGGATCATCCCGCCCCTTGGTGGCCTCGACCTGACGCCGATGGCTGTTCTCCTCCTCATCTTCTTCCTGCAGCGCCTGATCGTGCGCTACGGCTACACGATCGCACCCTTCTAGCGCATGCACCGGCTCACGGTCCGCGTGCAGCCAAACGCGTCGGCTGACCGGATCGAGGGGCCCGAAACGGATGCCGCCGGGCGCCGCTACCTGAAAGTGCGCGTGCGCGCCGTGCCTGAAGACGGCAAGGCCAATGCGGCGGTTGAAAAACTGCTCGCCAAACGCCTCGGGCTGCCGAAGTCTGCCGTCAGGGTGGTGACGGGCGGCAAGAACCGGTTAAAAGGCCTCGAGATTGACGGGCCGCCGGACCTGGCGGACGAACTGGCGAGGATGATGCAGGAATGAGCGCGAAGCGGATCGACGGAACCGGTGTGGCTGCTGGGGTGCGGGCGAAGGTCGCCCGCGCCGTGAGCCAGCTGCCCGGCCAGCCAGCCCTCGCGGTCGTCCTGGTTGGCGATGACCCCGCCAGCCAGGTCTATGTCCGCTCCAAGGTCCGCCTCACGGAAGAGGCCGGAATGGTCTCGGTCCACCACCAGCTGCCCGCCAGCGCCACACAGGCCGAAATCGAAGACCTGATCGCCCGCCTCAATGCCGACGCCAGTATCGACGGCATCCTGCTGCAGCTGCCCTTGCCCAAAGGCCTCGACGAGCATCGCGCCATCGAATGCATCGATCCGGACAAGGATGTCGACGGCCTGACGGAAGTGTCCGCCGGTCGGCTCGTGCTCGGCAAGCCGGGCCTGCGCTCGTGCACGCCGGTCGGCTGCGTCATCCTCGCGAAAAGCGCGCTGGGCGACGATCTCTCCGGCAAGCATGTCGTCGTCATCGGCCGCTCGATCCTCGTCGGCAAGCCGGCCGCGCTCCTCTTCCTTGCCGAGAACTGCACCGTCACCATCGCCCATAGCCGCACGGCCGACCTGCCCGCAGTTTGCCGCACGGCGGATATTCTCGTACCCGCCGTCGGACGTCCGAACATGGTCAAGGGTGACTGGGTCAGACCCGGCGCAACGATTGTCGATGTCGGCATCAACCGCGTGCCCGCACCCGAAAAGGGTGAAGGCAAGACACGTCTCGTCGGCGATGCCGACTTTGCCGATTGCGAAACCGTGGCCGCGCATATCACGCCGGTGCCGGGCGGCGTCGGCCCGATGACTATTGCTTGCCTCCTGCGCAACACCGTGCTCGCGGCCTGCGCCCGGCGCGGCTGGCCGGTGCCGGAGGGCCTGTGAGCCAGGAATTCGCCCCGCCGGCCACGAAACTGTTCCAGCGTCTCTGGCAGGCACAGGGCGGCAATTGCGCCCTGTGCGGCAAGCCCATGCCGTCGACACGGTTCACGGTCGGCCATGCCACGGTGTGGAAGAAACAGCGCCCGACCTTTGACCATATCCACGCCCTCGCGCGCGGCGGGCCGGACAATGAGACCAATCTCCAGCTCGCCCATGCCGTCTGCAACAAGCGCAAGGGGCGAGGCTAGAGCGGCGGGCCGAAAAGTGGGCACCGGTTTTCGGGAACACGCCGCGACCAATAAGAACTTGGAGCATCCTGCGCGCAGGATGCTCTAAGCCTCGGCTGCCTTCGCGGCGCCGTCGCGTTCCATCAGGAAGCGCGGGCCGGGGCCCAGCCGCGCGGCGCGGTCGTCCGGATTGTACAGAGCGCAGTTCGACAGCGACAGGCACCCGCAGCCGATACACACGTCCAGCCGGTCCCGCATCAGTTCCAGTGTCTCGATCTGGGCATCCAGCCGCTCCCGGAACTGCGCGCTTATTTTCGTCCAGTCGGCCTTGGTCGGCGTGCGCTCCTGCGGCAGGCCCGACAGCAGGTCGCCAATCTCCGTGATCGAGAATCCAAGCTGCTGTGCAATCATCACGAAGGACAGGCGCCGCACGTCCGAGCGCAGGAAGCGGCGCTGCCCTCCGGCATTGCGCATCGCCCGGATCAGGCCTTTGTCCTCGTAGAAGCGGATCGCCGACACCGATACGCCCGTGCGCGATGCCAGCTGGCCGATGGGAATGAGGTCGGTGGTTTTCATGGTGTCCGCGATAGCAAAATAATTGCTTGACCTCAAGTAAGGTTGAGGAATTATCAAGAAGGTCCATCAACAGGAGGCCGGGCGTTTCCCGCCTCAGGATAAGGACCAGACCCATGCCGACAGGCACACTTGAACACGTCAACATCACCGTCAGCGACATCGACCGCACCGCCCGCATGCTGGAGCGCATCTTCGGCTGGCATGTGCGCTGGAAAGGCCCGTCCAAGGGCAATGGCACCACGGCGCATGTCGGCACCGATGACGCCTACATCGCCCTCTATTCGCCGGGCGAGACCGACGAACCCAGCCAGGTTTCCTATAATGTGCAGGGCGGGCTCAACCATGTCGGCGTCATCGTCGACGATCTCGCTGCCGCCGAGCGCCGCATCCTTGATGCCGGCTTCGTCACCCATTCCCACCAGACCTATGATCCGGGCAGCCGCTTCTATTTTCACGACTATGACAATATCGAATACGAAGTGCTGTCCTACGCCTGAGCCGGGCGGGGCAATCAGTTCGGTTTGTTGTCCGGGCCGTCGGCGATGTCCTCGATGACGTCGCCGGCGCTCTCCGCCGTCTCATTGGCGGCCTTCGCGGCGTCTTCCGGCAGCGTTGACAGGGTCGCGTCCATCCGGGCGCCTGCGCCCTCGAACGAGCCTTCCTGGACGTAGAAAATCCCGAGTGCGATGAGAAAGACGATGCAGATCACCGCCAGTATCGTTGAGAAAATGTCTCTGCGCATGTCCAGCCCCTTAGCCTGTTGAATTAACCATACGCGGCAAGGGCCGAGGGGTTCCCCGGCGCGGTGAAGTCAGGCCTGTGCGGCCGGGTCCGGCATCACCCCGGCATAGCGCGCCCGGGGCCGGATCAGCGAGCCGGTCTCGATCTGCTCCATGGCATGGCCCAGCCAGCCGATGGATCGCCCGATGGCAAACACGCTGAAGGCGGCGTCCACCGGCAGGGCATAGCGCTGTGCCATGGCAGCGATGGCGAAATCCACGTTCGGGTGCTCACCGCTTTCATTGGCAACTGCCGACAGGATACCGGCAAGTCTTTCCGGCACCTTGAAGTGCGCCAGGAGTTCGGTCGCGCGCGGGTCGCCGCCCGGATACAGCGGATGGCCGAAACCGGGCAGGGCGCGCCCTTCGTCGAGGCGGGTCCTGACGGCGACGTTGGCGCCCAGAAGCTGCGCCTCACTCAGGAATGCCAGCACGCCGCCGACGGCTGCGCCATGCAGCGGTCCGGACAGGGTCGACAGGCCCGCCAGCGCGCAGGCTGACAGGGATGCGCCTGTCGAAGCGGCCACCCGCGCCGAAAAGGTCGAGGCGTTGAGTTCATGATCGAGTATCAGGACCAGCGCCCGGCGCACAAGGTCGGCGCCGTCGGGATCAAGCCCCCAGGCCGCTCCCAGGCGCTGATGGATGGGGCCGTCGCCGGCGCCGCCCGTCGCGGCATCGACCAGCGTTTCCAGCACCATGGCCGCATCCGCCGCCAGCATGGTGCGGGATCGTCCGCGTGCATGCGGGTCGGCCCCGGCCCGTGCAGCCAGCGCTGTGAACAGGCGCGCTTTCAACGGGCCCTCGGGCACCGGCGGCATGCCAGGGCGCGGGGCATAATCCGCCGCCCAGAAATGCGCCGCCGCCGCTTCCAGCGTGGCTGTCTGCGACAGGTCGATAGCATCGACCCCGCGATAGCAGAGCCGCCCCTCTGCGATCACTGTCAGCTTCGAGGTCAGCACCGGCTCGCCCCAGGCGATCGAGGCGCGGGCAATCTCGGCGGCGCGTTTCGGCCCGGACCGGCGCGATGCCAGCCGCTCGATATCCTCGGCGCTGTAGAGCGAGCGGCGCGGGTCTTCCGGATCCGGTCGTGCTTCCAGTCGGCCCCGGCTGACATAGGCATACAGTGTCTGTGGCCGCACACCGAGCTGGCGAATGGCATCTGCCGAACTGATCCACGCCATCTCACATCCTTACATTGATTATATTGATCAAGATTGACGATACACCCTCCGGCACCGATCTCCAGACCATAAATTCAAGGAGGAATGAGAATGAGTCAGGGTCTGGATGATGTGATCGCCGCCGAAACGCGCCTGTCCTCGGTTGACGGAGCGCACGGCATATTGGTCATCAAGGGTTTCTCGCTCGACCAGATCGCCGGGCAGAAATCGTTCGAGGATGTCGCCTGGCTGCTGTTTGGCGGCCTGTTCGACGACCTGCCCGACGCGCACACGTTCGCGGTCCAGCTTGGCCAAGCCCGCCGCGAAATGTTCGGCCTCGTGCACTATATCGATGACGGCATCCTGGCCTTGCCGCCCATGGACGGCGTGCGCGCCATCATGGCCCGGATCGCGGATGGGGAAGACCTTGCCACGGCGACACGCCTGCTGGCCGCTCCGGCGGTCCTGCTCCCGGCCTTCCTGCGCTTGCGGGACGGACAGGCCCCCCTCGCACCGGACCCGCGCCGCGGGCATGCCGCGGACATGCTGCACATGCTGAACGGACAGGTCGCGGCCCCCGAAACCGTCAGTGCGCTCGACACCTATCTCGTCACCGTCGCCGACCATGGCCTGAATGCCTCGACCTTCGCCGCCCGTGTCGTCGCCTCGACCTGGTCAGGCCTCACATCCTCGGTCCTGGCAGGGCTCGCGGCGCTGAAAGGCCCGCTTCACGGCGGCGCGCCCGGACCGATCATCGCCATGCTGGACGGGATCGGCACGCCGGACCATGCCGAGGCCTGGATCGAAGCGGCCCTTGCGCGCGGCGACCGGCTGATGGGTTTCGGCCATCGTATCTACAAGGTTCGTGACCCGCGCGCCGACGCGCTGAAAGCCGCCGTCCGGCGCATGGCCAAAGGCTCGAATCTGCTGCCCGGACGCCTGAAGCTGGCTGAAGCGGTCGAACAGGCAGCGCTCGAAATCCTGCACCGGCACAAGCCCGACCGGCCATTGGATGTGAATGTGGAATTCTATACCGCGCTGCTGCTGGAAGCGCTCGGCTTCCCGCCGGATGCGTTCACGGCGGTCTTCGCCACAGGTCGCACGGCCGGCTGGCTGGCGCATGCTCGCGAGCAACGCCTCACCGGACGCCTCATCCGTCCGCAATCTGCCTATGTGGGACCGGCGCCCGCCGAAGCGGCCTGAAAGATCAGGCCCGCTGCGGTGTGAGGGTGCCGTGGCAATGCTTGTATTTCTTGCCGGAGCCGCACGGACAGGCCGAATTGCGCGGCGTGTTCGACCAGTCATCCTCGGCCTGGAACAGGGCCGGGCCGGGGCCGGTATTGCCGACCGGATCGCCCGGCGACATCTCGTTGACGCCGGTATCCGGATCCAGGTGCAGTTCGCGCATCGGCGGCAAAGGTGGCGGCGGGGCAGGGCGCTGGGCTTCGGGCGCCTGCACACGGATATGCATCAGCGACCGTGTGACCGTCGTGCGCAGTTCGTTCAGCAGGCTGTAGAAAAGGTTGAACGCCTCTTCCTTGAACTCGTTCAGCGGGTCGCGCTGGCCATACGAGCGCAAGTGGATCACCGAGCGCAGCTGGTCGATCTGCTGCAGGTGTTCACGCCAGCGCAGGTCCAGGACCTGCAGCAGCACCTGCTTCTCGATACGGTGCATCTGCGCTTCGCCGACCTGGTTTGTCAGGTTTTCATAGGCCTTGCCGACATGTTCGCGAATACGTTCGGCGATTTCCTGGTTGGCGACGCCTTCCTCGGCGGCCCATTCGGCAATCGGCAGGTCAAGTGCGAGATCGGTCTGCAGGGCCTCGCTCAGCCCGGCAATGTCCCATTGTTCCGCATAGGCCTTTTCCGGCATCGTACGCATCACCAGCGCTTCGATCACATGATCGCGCATTTCGGCGATGGTCTCTGACACGTCATCGGCGCGCATGAATTCCATGCGCTGCTCGAAGATCGCCTTGCGCTGGTCATTGATGACATCGTCATATTTCAGGACGTTCTTGCGGATTTCGAAATTGCGTTCCTCGATCTTGCGCTGCGAGGTTTCCATCGCCTTGTTCATCCAGGGATGGGTGATGCCCTCGTCTTCCTTGATGCCGAGGCGGCGCATCACGGCGTCCATGCGCTCGGCGGCAAATATCCGCATCAGGTCGTCTTCAATGGAGATATAGAACTTGGACCGGCCCGGGTCGCCCTGACGGCCCGTACGCCCGCGCAGCTGGTTGTCGATGCGGCGGCTTTCGTGGCGCTCGGTGCCGAGCACGTAGAGCCCGCCGGCATCCAGCGCGCGCTTCTTCTTCACTTCGATATCAGCCTTGATCTGCGAGGTGAGCATGGATAGCTCGCTCTCGGTCAGCTCGCGGCCGAGCTCTTTTTCCTTGGCGGCCTTTTCCTGTTCGACACGCATGTCGAAATTGCCGCCGAGCTGGATGTCGGTACCGCGCCCGGCCATGTTGGTGGCCACCGTGATCGCGCCCGGCACGCCGGCATTGGCGACAATGAAGGCTTCCTGCTCGTGATGGCGCGCGTTCAGCACCTTGTGCGGGATCTTGGCTGCCGTCAGCAGGCTGGACAGGATTTCCGATTTCTCGATCGAGGCGGTGCCCAGGAGGATCGGCTGGCCCTTGGCTTGGCACTCCTTCACCTCCTTGACGATCTCCTTGTATTTCGCTGCCGCGGTCCGGTAGACGACATCGTCGTCATCGATCCGCATGATCGGTTTGTTGGTCGGCAGGTCGACGACTTCAAGCTTGTAGATGTCGTGGAATTCGGACGCCTCGGTCAGCGCCGTACCGGTCATGCCGGCCAGCTTCTTGTAGAGGCGGAAATAGTTCTGGAACGTGATCGAGGCCAGCGTCTGGTTCTCGGGCTTGATATCGACCCGTTCCTTGGCCTCGATGGCCTGGTGCAGGCCTTCCGACAGGCGGCGGCCTTCCATCATGCGGCCGGTAAACTCGTCGACCAGCATAACCTGGTCGTCCTTGACCAGATAATCCTTGTCCTTGTTGTACAGCTTGTGCGCGCGCAGCGCCTGGTTGGCATGGTGCACGAACGAAATATTGGTCGGCTCCCACATCGAGCCTTCCAGCAGGCCGGCTTCCACCAGCCAGTTCTCGATCTTCTCAGTGCCGGTTTCGGTATAGGTGACCGAGCGCTGCTTCTCGTCGAGTTCGAAATCCTCGGGCTCAAGGCGCGGCATCAGATTGTCGAGCGCGATATACAGCTCGGAGCGGTCGTCTGTCGGGCCGGAAATGATCAGCGGCGTGCGGGCTTCATCGATCAGGATCGAGTCGACTTCATCGACGATGGCATAATGGTGTCCGCGCTGGGCCATCTGCTCCAGCGAATACTTCATGTTGTCGCGTAAATAGTCGAAGCCGAATTCGTTGTTCGTGCCGTAGGTGATGTCGGCGGCATAGGCCGCCTTGCGCTCGTCGTCGGTCACGCCGTGCACGATGATGCCGGTCGTCATGCCGAGGAAGCCGTAAATGCCGCTCATCCATTCGGCGTCGCGCCGGGCCAGGTAGTCGTTGACCGTGATGACATGCACGCCCTTGCCTTCAAGCGCGTTGAGGTAGACCGCGAGCGTTGCCACCAGCGTCTTGCCCTCACCCGTGCGCATCTCGGCAATTGCACCAGAATGCAGGATCATGCCGCCCATCAATTGCACGTCGAAATGGCGCATGCCCAGCGACCGGCGCGAGGCTTCGCGCACGACCGCAAAGGCTTCTTCCAGCAGGCTGTCCAGGGTGGCGCCATCGGCAAGGCGCTTGCGGAATTCCACGGTCTTGGCTTTTAGCGCCTGGTCGGACAGGGCTTCCATCATCGGCTCAAGGGCGTTGATCCGGTTAACGCGGGCGCGGAGGGGTTTCAGCTTGCGGTCATTGGCGGAACCGAAAATCTTGCGGGCTACGGAAAGCATATCAGGCGGCACCAATCGATCTGGGCAAACAAAACACTTAATCCTGTCAGCGACGTATGGCAGGACATTTGCGGGGTCTTCCGCAGCGCTTACACTGGTCGGGAGGTCTCGACCAGAGTGAGGGTCAGACTTAAGAACGCGGCCAAGGGGTGTCAATGCGACGCTCTCAGCGATCATGGGAGATAACGGTGCTGTTTTTCAAGGCAAATACGACCGTCCTGGCGCGGCTGGCCTGCGGCGCGGCGCTACTTGTGCTGTGCGCCTGTGGCAATGGCGACGAAGCCGAGGTGCCCGTCCAGGTCGACGGCGCGGCGGCCGCCTCCGTCAATGGCGAGAAAATCTATGTCAGCGACGTCGAACTGGAAGCCGTCGCGCGGGGCCTGATCCCGGCCGGGGAGGCGCTCGACCACAAGAGCGAGGAATACAAGACCGTGCTCGACCAGCTGGTCGACCAGAAGCTGATGGCCC
Source organism: uncultured Alphaproteobacteria bacterium (assembly GCA_963973995.1). Lineage (GTDB taxonomy): Bacteria > Pseudomonadota > Alphaproteobacteria > Caulobacterales > Hyphomonadaceae > Hyphomonas. The sequence goes on along the minus strand of CAXBCO010000001.1, from coordinate 510,991 downwards.
AGGAGGCGGTCCGGCGCGGAATCGACCAGGACTCGGCCGCCAAACGCCGCCTCCACATGGCCCGCGAGCGGATTCTCGGCAATCTCCTGGTCGAGGACCTGGTCGCCCGTGAGGTCACCGATGCCCGGATCGACAGGATGTATGCCGAACAGGTCAGCCTGCAGCAGTCGAACGACGAAGTGTCGATTGCGCACATCCTGTTCGCCTCGGAGGAAGAAGCCCGGGCGGTCTATGACGAGATCCAGGACGGCGCGAGCTTCGAAAGCATGGCGCGCGCGCATTCCAAGGATTCCGCCACGCGCATGGAAAATGGCAGCCTCGGCTATGTCTCGCCGAACGACCAGATGGACCCGTTCCCGGTAATGATTGCCAATACGCCGGAGGGTGAAATCTCCGAGCCCTTCCTCAGCGCCGACGGCTGGCACATTCTCAAGGTCAAGGACCGCCGCACCCGTGCGCCCAAGACGCGCGACGAGATGCGGCCTGAAATTGTCACTTTCCTGACATTGAACCAGATCAGCAAGATCCTGCGCGAATTGCGCACGCAGGCGGTCATCCAGGAAGGGGGCCCGGGCGCGGCCAGTCCGCCCGCCACGCCGCTTTCGCTGGGTGAGGATGCCGCCCCGCCCGAAGACACTGCCTCGGATGCCCCTGAAGGAAATGAATTGTGAACCTGAAGCCGTCCCCGTTTGCCCCCGCAAGCTTTCCGGTCCTGCCAGTGGTCAAGGGCGTGCGCGCCGCGACCGGCTCGCGCGGCTTCTATGCCCGGCGCGGAATCACCCGCGACGACGTCTTCCTGTTCGCGTTTGACGAGGGCACCACCTGCGCCGGCGTTTACACAGTATCACGCACGGCGTCGGCCGATGTGCTCTGGTGCCGCCAGGCACTGGGCGAAGGGGGCGGCGCAGCCCGGGCCCTGATCGCCAATTCCGGCAACTCCAATGCGTTCACCGGGCCAAAGGGCGTGGAGAAGAACGAGGCCACCCTGAAGGCGCTGACCGATACCCTCGGCATTGATCGCAATACCTGTTTCATCGCCGCGACCGGCGTGATCGGCGAACCGCTGGCAGACCCGAACTATGTCGGCTCCTTCGTGCCGGACCTGGCAAGCCGTCTGGCGACACCTGATTGGCAGGCCTGCGCCCGGGCCTTCATGACCACTGACACCTATCCCAAAGCGTCCGGCCGCACGGTGGACCTCGCCGGCACGCCCACAGCCTTTGCGGGCATTGCCAAGGGCTCCGGCATGATCGCGCCGAACATGGCGACCATGTTGTCCTACGTCTTCACCGATGCCGCAATCGATGCAGACCTGCTGCAGGACCTGCTCGAAGACATTGCCGACGAGACCTTCAACTCCATCACCGTGGACGGCGACACATCGACGTCCGACACGCTGATGGTCTTCGCCACGGGCGCCACCGGCGAACCCGCCATCGAAACGCGTGAGGATGAACGCTTCCCGGCCTTTGCGGCCGCCCTCCATGCCACCTGCCTCGACCTTGCCCTGCAGGTCGTCAAGGACGGGGAAGGGGCCAGCAAATTCGTCACGGTCCGTGTCGAAGGCGCCGAATCGCAACTCTCGGCCAAGATCGTGGCCTGCGAGATTGCCAATTCGCCGCTGATCAAGACGGCCATGGCGGCAGGTGATGCCAATTGGGGCCGGGTCGTCATGGCGGTGGGCAAGTCGCTTGAGCCGATCGTGATGGAAAAGCTCGCGATCTGGTTCGATGATGTCCAGGTCGCGAAAGGCGGCTCCCGCGCGCAGGACTATGATGAGGCCGCCGCCAGCGCCGTGTTCGCCAAGCCGGAATTCACCATCCGGGTCGACCTCGGCGTTGACGCCTTCTCGGCGACCGTCTGGACCTGCGACCTGACGCACGGCTATGTCGACATCAATGGCGCCTACCGGACATGATGCGGCCGCTCGTGCTGGTCGTTGCGGCGGCGCTCTGCAATGACAAGGGCGAAATCCTTCTGGCCCAGCGCCCGGAAGGCAAATCCATGGCGGGCCTCTGGGAATTTCCCGGCGGCAAGGTCGAACTGGGCGAAACGCCGGAACGGGCGCTCGTGCGCGAATTGCACGAGGAATTGTCGATCATGGTTGAGGAATCCCATCTCGAACCGCTCACATTTGCCAGTCACGATTATCCGAACTTTCACCTACTAATGCCATTGTTCAGGTGCCGTTTTTGGACAGGCGACGTGAATCCCAGGGAAGGGCAATCCTTCAAATGGGTCGCGCCATCTGACCTGCATGATTATCCGGCGCCAGCGGCAGATATTCCTCTGTTCGATGTGCTTTCGGGAACAGGGCCTGGGAGGGTCTGAGATGGGACTGAGGACTTTGCTTGTTCGTTTCGTTGCTGACCAGCGCGGGGCCACGGCGCTGGAATATGGCTTGATTCTCGGTGTGATGGCTCTGGCCATTATCGGCGGGATTGGGGCTGTCGGTGCCGCCACGTCGGGTTCGTTCGAGGGCTCGTCTGCAGCCCTTGACGCAGCCAAAGGCGGCTGACCCGGCTTTTTCTCGTCTAGTTTTTCCCGCTCTGCCTTCGGACAGCGTCCGCGAGGCTGGCGGTCGCACTGCCCGGCTTCAGCGGTTTCGGCTGGCTTGGCGCGGGCGACCAGCCTGACAGGAAGACGATCTCGAATGTTGCCCGTATGCGGCCGTCCGGATCGCTGAACCGTTCGGCATAGAGCTCAGCCATCCGCATCAGCACGCGCCGGGGCAGGGGTTGGCCCATGCCCCGCGTAAACGCCGCCCGTTCGCCCATGCCCTTGAGGTCTGCCAGCAGGCCGAACACACTGTCATAGCGCACCGTCACACTGTCCCGGTCGACAACCGGCAGGGCAAAGCCCGCCCGTTGCATCAGGGCGGCCATGTCCGACAGGGCCGGCAGCGGTGACAGGCGCGGCGCCAGCCCGCCCACCAGCTCGCTCTCGGCCTCGGTCAGGCAGGTGCGCAGCTCGGCCAGCGTGCCCGCGCCGAACAATGCCCCCAGGAACAGGCCATCCGGCTCCAGCACGCGGCGCACCTGCACCAGTGCGCCCGGCAGGTCGTTGACCCAGTGCAGCGACAGCGCCGACACGACCAGGTCGAAACTGGCAGGGTCATAGGGCAGGGACTCCTCGTCGGCGATTTCGGCGTCCAGGCCGCGCGCCCGCGCCTGCGCCACCATGCCTGCTGACGGGTCGGTCGTCCGCATCACCGCCACCTTGCCGCCCCCTTGCAGCAGGCTGGCCACCCCCCCGTCATGCCCGCCCAGTTCCAGTCCCGACCGGAACGTGTGCGATGTGTCGTCCAGCCGGTCGACCAGGTCTCTCGACACGCGCGACTTCAGGAAGGAATATTCCTCAAAGCGGGGTGCCACCGCGTCACGGCGGCGCACCAGCAGGTCGCGGTCGAACAGGCGCGGCGGGGCTTTGGGAGGGGCAGGAGCGCTCATGCAAGGCGATATGGACCGGCGTCCGGCCCGCGCAAAGGGCTTTCTGCGGGCGATTGCAGACTTTCTCTGGCCACCGCGATCGCTGGTTTCCGGCCAGCGCGGCGTCGGCAAAGGCCCACTCGCGCCCGAGGAATTCGGCCAGATCCACTTCCTCACCGGTCCTGTCTGCGACACCTGCGGCAGTCCGCTCGGCTTCGACCTTGGCCCCGGCGCTACCTGCGCGCCCTGCATTGCCCGCCCGCCGCGCTGGTCCCGCGCCCGCGCCGCCATGGTCTATGATGCCGCCTCCAGGCGCCCCGTGCTCGACCTCAAGCGCTCCGGCCGCCGCGACGGGCTCGAAACACTGGCGGGCTGGATGCTGCAATCGGGCCGTACGCTGGTCGACGAGGCCGATCTCATCGTGCCCGTTCCGCTCCACTATGCCCGGCTGGTTCGCAGGGGTTTCAACCAGTCTGCCTGGCTTGCCGGGGCGATTTCGGGCCGGTCCGGCACACCGATGCTGGTGGATGCGATAAAGCGTACGCGGCGTACACCTAGCCAGGCCGGTCTCTCGGCCCGCGCCCGGCGGCGCAATGTCGCCGGCGCGTTTACCGTATCAAAGCCCGCTGCCACGCGGATTTCGGGCCGCCGGGTCCTGCTTGTCGACGATGTGTTAACGACTGGCGCGACACTGTCTGCCTGCACGCGTGCCCTCAAACAGGCAGGTGCAGCGAATGTGGATGTACTTGTGTTAGCGCGCGTTGTCCGGGAAACAGATATTACCATATAAGTGACAGAACTCATTGCTTTAAGGAGCCTGCCTCTATGCCTAAGGTCACCATCTACACCCGCGCGTTCTGCCCCTACTGCACCCGCGCCCTTACCCTCCTGAAGGGTAAGAAGGTCGACCTGACCGAAATCGACGCCGGCATGGACGCCGCCAAGAAGGCCGAAATGGTCGAACGTTCAGGCGGCGGACGCACATTCCCCCAGATTTTCATCGGCGACACGCATGTCGGCGGTTGCGACGAGATGATGGCGCTTGAGCGCGCAGGCAAGCTCGACGCCCTGCTGGCAGCCTGAGACGCGCATGATCCGATACGCGCTCATCTGCGGTGATTGCGAACACGATTTCGAGGCCTGGTTTGCCTCGTCTGCCGCATTCGACACCCAGGCAGGGAAGCGGTTGGTGACCTGCCCGGACTGCGGCGGCGCGAATGTCGCCAAGCAGATCATGGCCCCGTCGGTGAAATCGCCGAAAAAGGCCGCCGCCCGGTCCGATGCCGAGCGGCTGGTCGCGGAATTCGCCGACAAGGCCCGCGACCATGTCGCGAAGAATTTCGACTATGTCGGCGATGATTTCGCCGATGAAGCGCGCGCCATGTATTATGGCGAGACCGAAGATCGTCCGATCTGGGGCGCGACGACACCGGAAGAATCGGCGGCATTGGCCGAAGAGGGCGTGCCCGCTGCCCGGTTGCCGCGCGCCTTTACGCCAAAGCTACCGAAACAGGCCAGGCCAAAGCGCGACGTCAACTGAACAGGCGCGCGCTTTGCCGCGCTTGACCCTTGCGGTGCCTTCGATAATACGGCCTGCAGATACGAGTCACGGAGAGGCCTCATGGCGACCAGCGAATACCATCACGGCGAAATGGACATCAAGGCGCAGGAAGACACCTGGCACGGTTTCATTGTTGGCAGCACATGGGGCGGCCTGTTGACCATCCTCTCCATCGGCTATGCGGTGCTCGCCATTGCCATCGGCATGAACTGGATGATCGCGCTCGGCCTGATGACGGTGCTCGGCTTTGCAGCCGGCCTGTTCCTCAACATGGGTGGCCGCTGGATGGCCACGATGGTCCTGCTGATCATCCTTGCCCTCGTGGTGCAGGGGTTCATCTGGCTCTTCGGGGCCGTGCTCTAGCGCACCTGGCAGCCTAGCAGGCTTCACGACATTCCGGACACCGCGCCATCGCGGGGTCGGCTTCGAGGCGGTCCACCGGGATCGGCCCGCTGCATTGCGTGCAAAAGCCGAATCGGCCCTCCTCCATCCGCGCCAGCGCCGCCTCGATACGGGCCAGTAGACGGTTGCGTTCGAGCAGCACATGCCGCCGCTCGCTCACAATATCCTTCCGGGTCAGGTTGAGGCAGCCGCGCACATCAGGGGCAATATCCGTTTTCATGGTATTATGCTGCGTCCGCTTTAAGGGCTTGGCAAGGCGTTCCGGGCCAAACAGACCGCTTCTTATCGGGAATCGCTACGCCAGACGCGCTCCCTGACGCCGAGGAGGCATCCATGCGCCCGCCGCCCCTTGTGATGACGCAGGTAACCAAGCGTTTTGGCGCCTTCACGGCCGTCAGCGATCTGTCGCTCGAAGTGCCCGAAGGCGGGATCATCGGATTCCTCGGGCCGAACGGCGCCGGCAAGTCGACCAGCCTGCGCATGGCGCTCGGCGTGATGCAGCCGGATTCCGGCAGCGTCAGCCTGTTCGGCAAGCCGCCCGAGATTGCCACGCTCAAGCGCGTCGGCTTCCTTCCGGAAGAGCGCGGCCTGTACAAGAAGATGACACCGCGCAGCTCGATCGAGCATTTTGCCCGCCTCAAGGGCCTGTCCGCGCAGGCGGCCCGGGCGCGCGCCAATGACCTGCTCGACACGGCCGGGCTCGGCGACTTCAAGACGACGCGCATCTCCAAACTGTCCAAGGGCATGGCGCAGAAGGTGCAGATTCTCTCCACGCTCGCCCACCGCCCGGATTTCCTGATCCTCGACGAGCCGTTCTCCGGCCTCGACCCGGTCAACCAGCAGGTCCTCGAAGACCTGATCCGCGCCGAGCATGCGCGCGGCGCCACCATCCTCTTCTCCACCCATGTGATGGAACATGCCGAGCGCCTGTGCGACCGTATCGTCATGATGGCGCGCGGCCGGAAGGTTTTCGACGGCACGCTGGACGATGCATTCGGCTCGCTCGGCCGGGGCGCCCGCATCGGCGTGGCCGAGGGCTTTGACCTGGCTGCGGCGCTTGCGCCCAAGGGCTTCGAGGCCCACCGCGCGCCGGATGCGGGCCAGGGCGATGCCTGGCGCATCAGCCTGCCGCGCGGCACCGGCGCCCAGGATGCGCTGCGGGCAGCCATCGAGGCCGGTGCACCGATTGTCGGCTTTGCACCGGAAGAGGCGCGCCTGCGCGATGTCTTCGTGTCGCTGGTCGGTGAGGCCGATGCCGCCGCCCTGACCGAATCCGAAGCGGGGGAGGCGGCCTGATGCGCAATATCTACCTCATCTTCCGGCGCGACTATCTCGGCTACGTCCGCGCCTGGGGCTTCTGGCTCAGCCTCGCTGCCGTGCCGCTATTCATGATCATCGGCGGCACCTTCGCCCTGTTCGCCGCCAAGTCCTCGCCCGTGCGCTATTACGCCGTCGTCGAACCCGCCGCCGTCTATGCCGACGCCATCGAGGGCGAATTCGCGCTGAATGATGAAGACGCCAGCCAGCAGGCGCGCGACATGGCCGCCAATATGGACCTCTCGCCCGAGCAGCAGGCCGCGCTCCAGTCCGGCAATGCCGCGCCGCCGCGCAAGTTCATCCGCGTGCCGGCCCCGGCCGATTCCATCGACGACCTGCGCCCCTACCTTATGGGCCAGCGCCTCGTCTCCGGCCCGCTCGGCGACAAGCCGCTTTTCGCCGTCTTCATTCCGTCGGCTGACGGCAAGGATCTCGAATACTGGAGCGACGACGTCAATGTCGGCGCCCTGCGCGCCACGGCGGCCAATGCCATGCGCCGCCTTGCCCGCCAGCAGGCTCTCTCCGAAGCGGGGCTCGGCGCGGATTTCCTCGACAGGGTCGACGCCAATGCCCTGCAAGTGTCCGCCCACCGTATCCGCACCGTCGCCGACCAGACAACGGCAGGCTCGGAAGTCACCATGGCCGACCGGGCCCCGGTCTTCGTTGCGGGCGGCCTCGCCTATTTCCTCTGGCTGATGATCTTCTCGATCATCCAGTACCTGCTGATGGGCACGATCGAGGAACGATCCAACAAGATTTTCGACACGCTGCTGACCTCCGTGAAGCTGACCGAACTGCTCGCCGGCAAGCTGCTCGCCGTATTCGCGGTCACCTCCACGATGATGCTGTCATGGGGCCTGTTCGCGTTCGGGGCCTCCCTGTTCGCCACCAGCCAGATCCCCGGCGGCGCCAGCCTCCTGTCGCCCTTCCTCGCGGCCTTCGCCAATCCGTCCATCATCATTCCGGGCCTGATCAGCTTCCTGCTCGGCTATGTCATGTACGGCATGATCTTCATGGCGCTGGGCTCGCTCTGCGACACGATCCAGGAAGCCCAGACCCTGCTCAGCCCGATGATGATCCTGCTGATGCTGCCAATGTTCGCCATCTTCATCGCCTTCCAGGACCCCGGCTCGCCGATTATCGACATCGCGTCATGGATTCCGGTATTTACGCCCTTCCTCTTGATCCTGCGCATGCCGCACGATCCGCCTTTGTGGGAAGTTGTGGCCCAGATGATGCTCATGGCGCTCACCGCCCTGGTCATCCTCTGGCTCGCTACCAAGGTTTACCGGGCCGGTGCAGTCCACGGCGCGGGCATCGGTGACCTTGGCGGCGTTTTCAAACGCATGTTCAGCCGGAAGAAGGGCTGACCCTTCTTCCGATTGACAACCGTTCCGCCGAACGCAATCAATGTTATCTGATAACATTTTTTGAAGGGGCAGGAATGCGGATCATACTAGGATGTCTGTTGATCTGTGCCGGGTGCGAAAGTCGTTCGCCTCAGCCTGAATACATTTCAGTGTTCGAGGGGAATGCGGATGCGGTAGAGGCTGCTGCACAGGCTGGTCGACATTGCCAGGCCAGACCGAGAGGGACGGATCACGACTATCCTCCTAATGAGTGTCTCGGCCATGATATTCCATATGACAAACAGGCATGCGTTGCATTTGATGATGCCATTCAAATCGCCTCCCGCCCTTTGTCCTATTGCTCGGATGCCGATGCCCGGGGGAATGACGCGGAGCTGGATATGAAGTGCGATGCCTTCCTGGCAGCATTTATGGCGCCTTGCGTTGGTATTCACGCAGCAAACATGGCGAGAAATGATTGGGCGCGCTCCAATTCCTATAGAGAGGCTATCAGTCGCGGCATGAACAAGGATCTCGCTACCGAAGTCTATTTGTCGGACGTCGTGCGTTATCGCCAACTCCCGGAATGAGCGATATTATTTGAATCGGGATGCCGACAGTTTCAGACAAAGAAAAAGCCCCGCCAGATCGCTCTGACGGGGCTTTTTTCAGTTCGTAAGACCGTAAAGCCTACACGATGCCTTCGCGCTGGGCGCGCTTGCGAGCCAGCTTGCGGGCGCGGCGCACGGCTTCGGCGCGTTGGCGGGCTTTTTTCTCGGATGGCTTTTCGAAAGCCTGACGGGCCTTCATTTCGCGGAAGAGACCTTCGCGCTGCATCTTTTTCTTCAACGCGCGCAGGGCCTGCTCGACATTGTTATCGCGGACGACGATCTGTACGATGGGTCTTCTCCATTGGGTTGGGGGCGTCGCCCCGACTTGAACTTGTGCGGCCTGTACGGCCATGAAGGGGCGCCTATATCACGCAAGAAGCGATTTGGCCAAGCCCCTTAAATGATGCAAAGATATATTATGACACATACGCCATCCGATGTCTTGCGTTCCAGGTGGCTGGAAGCCCTCCTGCCCCATGTCGCCTTTGATGGCTGGACCGAGGCCGCTGCCAGCCTTGCCGCCTGCGAGGCCAGGCTAGGCGAAGGTGAACAGGCGCTCGCCGCGCCCAACGGCGTCATCGACCTGATCGAAGCCTTTTTTGCCGCTGCGGAGGCTGAGGTGAAGGCCGTTCTGGCCGCCGAAGACCTCACCGCCCTGCGCGTGCCCGACAAGGTCAAGCGCGGTGTTCTCGCCTGGCTGGACGCGCTCGCCCCGAATCGCGAGGCCGTGCGCCGCGCTGCTGCGCGCGGGTTCCTGCCCTGGAGCGCCGGACCCGCCGTCCAGCGCGCCTGGTCGGTTGCCGACATGGTCTGGACCGCTGCAGGCGATACAGCGACCGATTACAACCGCTATTCCAAGCGCGGCCTGCTGGCGGCGGTCATTCCCGGCATTGTCATGTACTGGCTCGATGCCCCGGACGCGGCCGATCTCGACGCCTATATCTCCCGGCGGCTGCAACAGGTCTCCGGCCTCGGCAGGAATGCCGGACGGGTCGTGGCGCCCGTGCTTGATTTCATCAAGGCACTGAGGCCGGATGGAAATCCGTCCGGACGCGGACAGGAGCGCTGATTTGAGGGGGAAGGGTGTCGGACGAAAGCTGATCAAGCGCCCCAGGGGGCTGGGGGGGCTGATGGGTCCGGGGTGCTTGGTATACACCTCCGCCCGACACCTAGAAGATGGCGAGCGCCGGTGGCGCACGCAAGGCCAAATTGCGGTGATTTCGCCCCATTTGAATTACAATGCGTTTAGGCGACTGCAGATTTGCGGACTCGCCCCATGCGCGAATCTGAAAGGACAACATGACGGACACGTTTTCGCGCAAACTGGCGCCTGAACCTCGGGTTGCTTTCCAGAAGGCCGAGATGCAGCCCATCCTCGATGTCTATGGCCGGCTCGTCATCTCTGGAGAGGCCCGCGACTATGCCATCGGCATGGAAAAGGATGTCGCCATTTTCGCGATCTTCCGTCGGCATGCCGAGAACCCGACATGGCGGATCGAGAAGGAACCGGCGCTCGCCAACCGGCAAGGCCAATATGCCGTCTATGGCTCCGGGGGCCAGGTCCTGCGCCGGGGCCGCGAACTCAAACAGGTCCTGCGCGTTTTCGACACGCGCCGTTTCACGGTCGTTAAATAGATCAGGCCAATTCGCGCCGAATGGTTAACCTGCTGTTAACTAAAAAATTCTTGCACGTTCTTTTGGAACAGATTAGGAACACAGCAAAAGAACGGAGCAGGAACATGGGTATCACAGTTAGTTTTCGGGGACGGTCTGGCAAGGCTTGGGAATTCAATCGCGTGGCACCGGACGGTCCATGGGCGCGCAGCCCGGGCGTCGTCATCTTCGCAGCGCCGGACGCCTATGGATGGCGCCTCATCCGGGTCGTCGAACTCTCGGGCCGCCCGCACGACCTCCAGCCCATCTGGGCCCTGGCAGAGGCCGAGCGTTACGGCGCCAATGCCGTCTTCCTCGCACATGAATTCGACGGGGCGGCGCGCAAACTGATGGTAAACGACATCGAGGAAGGCTTCTCGACCGTCTGTTTCACCGATCACTCCCGCAAGATCGCCGCTTGAGGCCTAATCGCCCTGGCTGGGCCGGTTGAGCGCTGCCTGCGCATCAGCCGTCTCGGCCAGCCGGGTCAGTTCGATAAATTCGGCGCGATAGCCGAACTCATCCTTGCCCTTGGCGCCAGACCCCAGTTTCCGGATTGCCTCCCACCCGAAACCAGTGCCAAGGGCCTCTCCACCCTTCAGCATTTCGCCAAACCCGGCCACGGCGGTCGCAAAGCGCGCCCATTCCGGCGCGGCGTCGACGCTCGCCACGCGGTTTGCATCGGTCACGGCATAGGTCAGCAGTTTTGACGTGTCCGCGCCCGGCGCCTTGTAGCGCAGCTTGACGAAGGCATATTCGCCCTGCGTGCTGCCTGCCGCCGCCGCCTCGCCATAGCGCAGCGGGTCGATCTGCGTTGCCTCCGATCCGGTTTGTGTCACTTCATAGATCGCCGTCACGCTCGTGCCCGCGCCTATGTCTCCGGCATCCACCTTGTCATTGTTGAAATCGGCCCGTTCCAGCATTCGCGTCTCGTAGCCGATCAGGCGGTATTCGCTGATCCGCGCCGGATTGAACTCGACCTGGATTTTCACATCGTCCGCAATCGGGAAAATGTTGCCCGACAGGTCGTCGGCCAGCACTTTGCGCGCTTCGCTCAGCGTATCGATATAGGCCGCCGTGCCATTCCCGGTCTGCGCGATCTTCTGCATCATCGCATCATTGTAATTGCCCCGCCCGAAGCCGAGCACGGAGAGATAGATGCCGGTCTCCCGCTTGCGCGAGACAAAGTCTTCCAGCTGTTCCGGGTCGGATATACCGACATTGAAATCGCCATCGGTGAGCAGCATCACGCGATTGACCGCATCCTTCTTCAGGCCCTGCTCGGCCAGCGAATAGGCCAGCCGCAGGCCTTCGCCGCCCGCGGTCGAGCCACCGGCCCGCAGGTTTTCCAGCGCCGCGACGATCTTGCGCTTGTCGCTCACCGGCGTCGGCGCCAGCACTTCACCGGCCGCGCCGGCATAGACAACGATGGCCACCGTATCGGTCGGCTCCATCTCTTCCAGCATCAGTTTCATTGCCTGGCGCGCCAGCGGCAGCTTGTCTTCTGAATGCATCGAGCCCGACACGTCCACCAGCAGGGTCAGGTTGATGGGCGGGCGCGCCTCGCGGTCAATGTCGCGGCCCTGGATGCCGATCTGGATCAGGTCGCGGCCCGCATTAAAGGGCGAGGGCATCATGGTCACCTGCGTCGCAAACGGGTCGCTGCCCGCTTTCGGCTGCGGATAGGCATAGTCGAAATAATTGATCAGCTCCTCGATCCGCACGGCATCCTTGGGCGGCAAGGTGCCGCCTTTCAGGAAGCGGCGGACATTCGCATAGGAGGCGGTGTCGACATCGATCGAGAAGGTCGAGACCGGCTCTTCGCTGACCAGCTTGACCGGATTCGACTCGACATCCTCATACTGGTCCCGGAACTCAGGCTCGGGCGGGGCCATGATCACGGGCGACGGAATCATGCGGCCCATCTCCTGGGCGGAATCCTTGCGGCTCCCCGTCACGACAATACCCTGAAGCGCCTGGTCCGATTCTGCCATGGGTGGCGGGGGAGGGGGTGGCGGCGCAGACGGCGTTGACGGCTTGGCCTCCGCGACGGCTCCGTCCGCCGCGCCGGTATCCGTCGTGCACCCTGCGATCAGGGCTGTTGCAGCCACGCTGGCCAGTATCAATTCGCGAAGTCTCATGGTCGTCCCTCCGATAAGCGTCCTTGCCGACAGAATGGCGCAGGCGACATGGCGGGATTAGGGCAGACTTCGGATTGTTTTGGGGTTTCCCAGCCTTATTCGCCCCGGTTGACCTGCGCGCCATACCATTGTTCGACGTCCTGCTCGAGAATGTCGAGCGGGCGCGGGCCGCCCGTCAGCACCACTTCATGGAAGGTCGCGCGGTTGAATGCAGGCCCCAGCACACGCTGGGCCCGCTCGCGCAGGTCCAGGATCCGCTGGCGCCCGACCCAATAGGCCGCCGCCTGTCCCGGCCAGACGGCATACCGGTCCACTTCCGCCGCCATCGCCACTTCCGGCTGGCCGGTCACGCGGGTGAGATAGTCCACGGCCTGCTGGCGGCTCCACTTCATCCGGTGGATGCCGGTATCTGTCACCACCCGCGCCGCCCGGAACAGCATCGATTGCAGGTAGCCGATCCGGCCCAGCGGATCGTCTGTATAGAGGCCCATATCGTCGGCCAGCGTCTCGGCATAGGCGCCCCAGCCCTCGCCATAGGCCACATTCCAGATCATCTGCCGGGCCAGCGGCAAGTTCGCCCGCTCGGCGGCCACCGCGCTCTCCAGGTGATGGCCGGGAAGGGTCTCATGATAGACCAGCGTCGCCAGCGCAAAGTCCGGCCAGTCGCTCATGTCCGACAGGTTGATCTCGAACAGGCCGGGCGCCGATCCGTTCGCCGGGGCCGCGCTGTAGAAAGCCGACGGCGAAGAGCCCTCCAGGAAATCCGGCACCGCGCGGATCGCCACCCGTGTCTTCGGCAGGCTCGGAATCTCGCTTCCGAGGGCGGCTTCGGCCTTCTGTTCCAGCTGGCGCATCCGTTCCAGCAGGGCTTCGCGGCCCAGCTCATCGTCCGCATAGGTCTGTTCGGGCAGGGCGGCCAGCGCCTGCAGCCGTTCGGCCACGCTGCCCTCGACAAAACCGGCTTCGGTCAGCGCCACATCCAGCTGGTCGGTCAGCGCAATCACTTCGCGCTGGCCCAGCGCGTGCAGCTCGACCGCGCTGACTCCGTCATAGGTATAGGCCGCCAGCGCCGCATCGTAATAGGCATTGCCCTCCGGCAATTGCCAGACACCGGGCTCCGATGGCGCCCTTGCAGCCAGCTTGATCAGGTCGTCGGCAAAACGCTCATAGGCGGGCAGGATGCCCGTCTCGACCAGTTCCCGGGCGCGCAGGGCAAGCGCGTCGCGTTCCTCCACGCTCAGGTCTTCCGGCCCGCCAAGCAGGCTGTCCAGAGTTCCCACGAGTATATGCGCCTCTACCGGGCCAGCGCCCATTTCGGTCGCCAGCACGGCCATGCGGCGCAGGATGAAATCCGGCGCAATCACGCCCGCCGCTGCATCCGCATTCAGGCGGCGCCGCTCATCGTCTATCGCATCCGGAAACGCCGCCAGGCGCGTGACATAGTTGCGCGCGTCCTGCGCTGTCCGCACCGGGTGCGACCGGGTCATCAGGTCCGGCACGTCGAGATAGGCGCCGCGCATCTGGTCGGCGACATAGGGATAGGCAATGCCAAGCCCGGTCTGTCCATGCCCTGCCACGAACAGGCTCTCGGCCGTCTCATAGGCCTTGATCAGGGTTTCCAGGTGGCGCGCCTGCGCACTGCCGGCGGCCGGTTTCGGCGTCTCGGCCAGCGCCTGCAGCATTTCCAGCCGCGACACGCGCACCCGCTCATAGGTCGCCTGCGACCGGTCGGTCAGGTAGCGGTTGAACTCATATCCCACCGTCTTTTCCGTCAGGCCCAGCTGCGTCGCCAGTTCCGGGTCGCGCGCCAGTTCGGTCTGCGCCAGGTTGGTCATCAACTGGTCGACCTGACGGGCAATCCGGCGCGGTGTTCCGGCATCATCGACCGGCGGCGAACAGCTTGCCACGCACACCGCCATCGCAATCGCCGCCAGCCGCATCAGCGGGCTTCGATGGGAATGGATCGGTCTCTGGATGAACATGACGTTTTTTTCACCTTGTTATTAGTGTAGTTCAAGCCGGTTCGGGTGTTGTGGCCAGTCCCTATTTCCGCTAACGCTCCCGCCAACAATTCAGGAGCACACACGTGAACACCACCCCACAAAACGGTGGACAGCCGCCGCTCACAGGCCAGGTCCTCTTCTATCAGCAGCCCCAGCCCTTGTCGCCGGAAGATCACGGCGGCCTCGGTGTCAAACAGATTGCCGAGCCGTTCGGATTCCTGCGCGAGGCGCATGCCGTGCCAGTCACGGTCACCGAATTCGGCCTCGCAGCCTCGTCCTACCCGATCATTTTCGTCGGCAATGACCGCACCCCGGTCGCCGTCATGGGCGTCCGCCAGGGCCAGAACCTGTTCGTCGACGCGCAGGGCCGCGTCTCCGACGATCATTATGTGCCGGCCTTTGTGCGCCGCTATCCCTTCGTATTCGCCGCTGACGATGCGTCCGACCGCCTCGTCCTCTGCGTCGACCGCGCCGCACCCATGGTGTCGAACCAGCCGGAAGTGCCCTTCTTCGAGAATGGCCAGCCAACGAAGTTCACCAATGACGCGGTCGAATTCTGCAAGGAATTCGAACGTCAGCGCCGTGCCACGGCGGAATTCGTGAAAATGCTCATCGACCTGGACCTGATGGAACAGAAAACGGTCGCCTTCCAGCCGCGTGACGCACAGGGCAATCCGGCCGGCGACCAGCAGAAGATCGCTGACTATTACGCCATTTCCGAAGAGCGCCTGAACAAGCTGCCGGATTCGAAATATCTTGAGTTGCGCAACAATGGCGCCGTGGGGGCCTGCTATGCCCACCTCGTCTCGCTGCTCAACTGGCCGAAGATCATCCAGCGTGCCGTGCGCACGCAGCCGGCCGAACAGGCCGCTGTCTGATCCATCCGGATACACGATGTCGAAGGCGGCTCCTTGCGGGGCCGCCTTTTTCGTATGGCGGCCCATCCGCTCGCGCACCGTTCACGAATGAGCGAGGGCCTTCATTCCGCGGCCAATCGCAGGCATATGGGACGCTGACCCGATGAAAGCCTCGAAATGATCCGTATCCTCTGCAGCCTTCTGGCAACGCTCGTCCTTGGCGCCCTGGCGCCCGCGTTCGCCGCCCCGGTTGATGGCGGCCATGCCCGCGTCGAACTGATCGCCGAGCGCACCAGTGTCATGCCCGGCGAAACCATCCAGGCCGCGCTGAAGATGGATCTCGACCCCGGCTGGCACGTCTACTGGCGCAATGCCGGCGATGCGGGCCTGCCGCCACAACTCGTCCACCGCGATACGGGCACCATTCCCGCCGGCGCCATCGGCGATTTTATCTGGCCTATTCCAGAGCTCCTGCCCGTCGTTGACGGCGAGATCATGGATTACGGCTATAGCGACCAGGTCATCCTGCCTTTCTCGCTGATGATCCCGGCAGCAGCCAGCGGCACGGTCCGGCTCGACGTCGTCGCCGACTATCTCATCTGTGAAGACATCTGCGTGCCGGAATATGCCGACGTCTCGCTTGTGCTGGATGTCGGCGAGGCCATTCCCAATCCGGCCCATGGCACAATGATTGCCGACTGGATCGCCAGGGCGCCGGCCGCTTTTGCCGGCGAGGCCCGTCTCGACACGTCCGCCGCGCCCTGGAAGCTCAGCCTGAGCGGCGCGCCCGGCCTCACCCGTGACGCGGCCCTCCGCTTCTTCCCCTTTGCCCACGAGATCAGCCACCCGGCAGGCCAGCCCGCCAGTTTCGGCGCTGACGGGGCCACGCTCACCCTCACGCCCGCCAGCCCGGATGCGCCGGACGGCCCGCTCAGCGGCGTCCTCGTCGTGGAACAGCCGGACGGCACGCGGACAGGCTATGAGCTCTCTGCCGAACAGGGCCCCGCCTTCGACAATACGTCCGGCCTCGCCGCGACCCGCTCCGCCACGTCCGGGGCAGGGGGCAGCACGGCGGGCCTGCTCGCGCTCGCATTCTTCGCCTTTGTCGGCGGTCTCGTTCTCAACCTGATGCCCTGCGTCCTGCCGGTCCTCTCGATCAAGGCCATGGGCATGGTCTCGGCTGCCGCCAGCGGCCAGGCGAAAGAGCTGCGCAGTCACGGCCTTTGGTACACGGGCGGCGTCCTCGTCTCCTTCGCGGCGCTGGCCGCCGTCATCATTGCCGTACGCGCCGCCACCGGCACGGCCACGCTCGGTTTCCAGCTCCAGAACGCGCCGACCGTCGCCATCCTCGCCCTCATCATGTTCGTCATCGGCCTCTGGCTGATGGGCCTGTTCGAGCTTGGCAGTTCGATCCAGAACACGGGCAGCAATCTTGCCGGCCGCAATGGCGCTGCCGGGGCCTTCTTCACGGGCATTCTCGCCGCTGTCGTCGGCGCGCCCTGCGTCGGTCCCTTCCTCGGCGTCGCGCTGGGCGCGGTCATGACCCAGTCGGCGCCCGCTGTCTTCGTCGTCTTCCTCGCCATGGGCTTGGGCCTTGCTTTGCCTTTCCTCCTGCTCAGCTTCGTGCCCGGCCTGCAGCGCCTCCTGCCCAGGCCCGGCAAGTGGATGGAAACGCTGAAGCAATTCTTCGCCTTTCCGATGTTCCTCACCGCCGCATGGCTGCTCTCGGTGCTCGGCGCGCTGGCCGGTCATGGCGCGGTGGCCTGGACGGTGGCCGGCGCCGCCGCCATCGCCTTCGCCCTCTGGCTTGCGCGGCGGGGCGGCACCCCCGCCCGCGCCGCGGCATTGCTCGTCCTGCTCGCCGGTTTTGCCTGGCCCGCCCTGCGCGCCACGGTGCCCGGCGGCACGCAAGGCACGCCCACGGCCTATGCCGCCAAATACGAGACCGAAGCCTGGAGCCCGGAACGCGTCGCCGAACTCACCGCCGAAGGCCGCCCGGTCTTTGTCGACTTCACGGCCACATGGTGCGCCACCTGCCAGCTCAACAAGCTCAGCACGCTCAAGACGACCGCCGTGCAGGAGGCCTTCGCCGATGCCGACGTCGCCTTCCTCGTCGCTGACTTCACCCGCAAGGACCCGGTCATTGCCGCTGAACTGAGGCTCCGCGAACGCGCCGGCGTGCCGATGTATCTCTGGTATCCGGCAGGCGCGACAGAGCCCGACATCCTGCCCGAAATCCTGTCTAAAGACCTTGTGATTGGACTTCTGGACGCGTCTTGAGTTGAATGCGGGGCAGGGGGAGGCACGATAGGAGACTGCTCATGTTCAGCCGCCGCAACATTTCACTCGCCGCCGGCATGGCCGCCGCTGTCGCCCTCACGGCTGGCGCGCTCATCGCCTCCACCGCCGATGCCAGCCCCCTCGTCGCGCCCGGCCAGCCCGTCCCCGGATTCACCGGGACCAACTCGAATGGCGAGACCGTCTCGCTCGCCGATTTTTCCGGCAGGACCGTGGTCCTCGAATGGACCAATGACGGCTGCCCCTTCGTCCAGAAACATTACGCCACCCCGCCTGCCAACATGCAGACCCTGCAATCCTATGCCCGCGCCGATGATGTCGTCTGGCTCTCGGTAATTTCCTCCGCCCCCGGAAAGAAAGGCCACGTAACCGGCGACGAAGCCAATGAACTGACCGCCGTCCGGGATGCGATGCCTAACCACGTCCTGCTCGATGAAACTGGCGAGATCGGCCACCTCTACGGTGCCAAGACCACGCCGCACATGTATGTGATCCGCCCCGACGGCACGCTCGCCTATGAAGGCGCCATCGATTCCGAGCCCTCCGCCCGCGTCGACGACATTGCCGGCGCCACCAATTATGTCCGCGCCGCCCTCGACAGCGTCGCCGCCGGCGAAGCCGTCGCCGTCCCCAGTTCCAAACCCTACGGCTGCTCGGTGAAATACGAGTAGGCGACAAGGCAGGGGCTCATCCTGAGCGAAGTCGAAGGACGGGCCCCTTGCCGTTGAGCCCATGACCCCCACCCAGCCTCCCCCTTTCAGGGGGGGAGCTCGAAGGGGGTCAAAGGGATTTCCGCCCGGCGCCCAACCCCATATCCCCAGCGCAGGCAGGCGCGGCGAACCAAACGCACCCGGCATCCCCAGCGTCAGGCTTGTCTTAACCGGTCCCGCATTTATGACAGGGGCGTCAGGTAAAGAGGATCCGCCATGAGTTCAGGCCCCGAAGGAATTGTGCGCGACCAGCCAACGGAAATGCCGTCCGAGGGTGGCCCGCTGCTGGAATACGGAGGCGCCGTGCCGCCTGCGCCCGCCTGGTTCCAGGACGCGGTCGCAACCCCGTACGAATCCTGCTCCGTCGACGTCAAGGGCGCGCAGGTCCGCTACCAGCGCTGGGGCCAGCGCGGCAAGCCCGGCCTCCTTCTCGTCCACGGCAATGGCGCCCATGCCCATTGGTGGGATTTCATCGCGCCTTATTTCGCCGAACACTACAATGTCGCCGCACTCACCTTTTCCGGCATGGGCGAAAGCGACTGGCGCGAGACCTATGACATGGCCACCTTCTCGGCCGAGGAAATTGCGGTCGCTGAAGATGCCGGCCTGTTCGAGGCCGATGTGAAGCCGATCATCGTCGCCCATTCCTTCGGCGGTTTCGTCACGCTCGTGACCGGCGCCGAACATGGCGACCGTTTCACCGGCATGGTCATCGTCGACAGCCCGGTCAACCCGCCCGAACGCCCGCACCAGGGTCCGCCGCGCTCCGGCCGCCCGAACAAGGTCTATGCCGACCTCGCCAGCGCCCTCGGCCGCTTCCGCCTCGCGCCGCCGCAACTCTGCGAGAACCATTATGCAATGGACTATATCGCCCGCTGGAGCCTCAAGAAGGCGGATGGCGGTTGGACCTGGAAATTCGATCCGACGATCTGGACCCATTTCCAGCCGAATGCCGATCCGGGCGACATGCTGAAGGCCGCGAAATGCCGGATAGCCATCATCCGTGGCGAAGAAAGCGCGCTGATGCCCGATGATATTGGCGATTATATGCGCAAGCTGCTCGGCCACCAGGTGCCGTTCATCTCGATCCCGCATGCGCGCCACCATGTCATGCTCGACCAGCCGCTCGCCTTCGTCTCGGCCCTGCGCACCCTGCTGGCCGAATGGGACCATTCAGAACCGCACCGCAGCATCTGATTCCGGGGCGCAGGCTTTGTTGGAAAGAGCGGCGCCTTTCCGACCGTAGAGAAACCTGTGGCATGATGGCCGGCATGAACCTGATGCCGTCCACCCCGCTCCAGTCGCTGGTCATCGTCGCATGGCGGCGCGCCGATTACATGGTGCACGACATCGCGCGCTCGCTCGGCCTTGGCCGGCTCGCCTGCAAGCCCTTCCTGCTGCGCCCCGTCCGGGCGCGCCTCGCGGCAGACCTTGCCCGTTTCGAAGCGCTGACCCGCCGCCTGCTCGTGCTGATGGTGCTGGAGTGTCCACTGCCGGAGATCCGGCCGCGCGCTGCGCCGGTGACGGCACCAATCGCACCACGCGGCACACCCGCGCCGCGCCCTTACCTCACCCTTCCCGCCTTCCGCCTGGCAGACCCGGCACCCCGTACCCCCACTGCGCCACCCCCGCGCCGCCCAAAAGGCGGCCCGCGCCCGCGCATCCTCCGCCTCGACCTGCCTTTGCCGCCGCCCGAGCCCTGGGACTACCTGCCGCGCGCCGACGAACTCGTGCCCAGCCAGCCGCTCGTGCGCCGCCTGGCGGCTCTGCGCGATGTCTACGACGATCCTGCCACCCATATTGCCCGCATGACGCGTCACCTCGCCCGCACCCGCGCCACGCCCTCGGCGCCCCGCTACCGCCTCGCCCCCCTGCCACCCGCAGCAAGGTCGCGCCGGGTGCCGGAATCCGAGCGCGAAAGCCTGCGCGACATTCACAATGAAGCCTGCCTCCAGATCGCCCTGCTGGATTCGTCCTGACGCACCGCCCTTGCCCTCCCCCGCAAACGGGGGAGGTGCCCCGAAGGAGTGGAGGGGGCGCAAGGCCTCCCATATCCTCAAGGCCCGGCCGCCAGACGTCCAGCCGCCTCCTCCGCAAGCCGGGGGAGGGCGCACGTGCTTCAGCCACGAAATGAGCCTGGCCTGGGGTGCTGCTAGGACGGACCGTCGCAGGTCTGCGTGCTGCGCTGGACGCCGATCTGGCCGACCTTGCCGGTCGCATTGTCCACCTCGAAATAGATGTTGCCATAATCATAGACGGTGACTTTTTCGCGGGTCACCACGCATTTCGGCTTGCCATAGGTCCCGCGCGCGAAGATCTGCTCCGAGCCCATCGACACGCCCCGGTCCGTGAAGAAGCGCGGATCGTGCGCGATGATCCAGTAGACCCGGTCGTCGGCGGCCACTGTCAGCCCGTCAAACGTGTAGGACGTGGCATTCGTATGCGCGATCGGGATGGTCCGGCTCGGCTTTCCCTGCAGCGACAGCAGGTCGGACAATGACATGCCCAGCTCGACATTGCTGACCCTCTGGCCCGGCACGATCTGGTTGTCCTTGAGATCAGGCGGTGCACTGACACAGGCGCCGAGCGCCAGGAACATCGCGGCGGAAAATACTCTACTGCCCACTTTCATGGCGGGGCCTCCGTTACTTTACAAAAACTGTACAATGACGATCAGCTCACCCCATCCGCCCCCGATTGTCGAGGCGACGAACACAGGAAACAGCCGAGAGCCGCCACAATTTTTTGTAATGTTAGCAAGTGCGAATCTTCGCTAAATCACATCACACTGCGTTCATGACGCACCGGAGAGGGTGAAAACAGGAACTTGTACGTAATCTTGATTTCGAGGCGTTGATCGAATTGATTGATCAACTAGATTTGGCAGCGCGCAGCTTACAAATTTGATGCCCTTTTGCACGCGATGTCGAGACTTTGTTGGCAGGCAAGACCATATAGTCTCTTCGCTCGCACCTTGTCCTGACTTAGAAGTTCGTTGATTCCCGTTTCGTACAATATGGCGAGTCTATAGCAGCCCATCCCCTCGCCGAGGTCGCAAGATAGTTGATAATGCGTTAGAGCCTCGGGATTAGCTTTTCTGCCTGCATCGGGAAACTCCAAAATCACCCCCATATTGAAACATCCTGCCGACTCCTTGAGTTCGCACGAACGTCTGAATGCTGTGCTTGCAGACTGTTCGTCTTCCGTCCCTCCCAAGCCTTCGGAAAACATGATACCAAGAAATGCGCAACTGGTCGCTTCCCCACGTTCACAGCCAGAAGAGAAAGATTCTCTGGCGAGCTTGCTATCCTGCAAGCCACCGAGACCCTCCCAAGCCATATAACCGAGATGAACACAGCTTGCGCTGTCTCCATGACTGCAAGCTTTCTGAAATAGCATCCTTTGGTGCTCGAATTCAGGTGAGCTGCTTACCGCTATACTTTTAAAAGCAAGTATCGGGGGCAACCAGCCATTCGAAAACCCAATGACGACCAATGCGAGCGCAAGGCCAATAATTGAAGCTAAGTCACCGATGTGCCTGAAGACGGTTCGACCGGCAGATGTGTTTCGAATAACGACGAGTGCAATAATTACAAACCCAACAAGCAGAAGAAAAATCCATTGTTGAGATGTGGGTCTAGGCGCATTCGGCAACTGACGCGGTACAACGAATAAAGAAGAACTATTTTCTTCGAAGTAATAATCGTCGTAGAATACATCATCAAAATAGTAGTCGTCGTTAGTATAAGTGCAGTTGCAACCGCTCAGCTTTACCGCTGGTGGTGTACAACCGGTACAGCCGTCGGCAGATTTCTCAACTGGAGCAAACTCCTTGCTGCTCTCGCTGTTTGCAATACCTGATAGCGCCAGGACAAGAATGACCAAAGCAAAGACGTTAAACTTCATTTCATCACCCTACCGGGATAGTACCGCCTCCCCATTCAGCTCCTCACATGCTGAATCTCGATGCGAACCAAAGCCTGAAGTTCCGCAACTTTCACGCGCACGATACCACAATTTGCGCCGTCATGAACGCTACGCGCAATACCAAGAAGTACATTGATATGATCCGATCCAGAAACATATAGGACTCGCTCTAAAACGCGATGTTCATTGCGATCCAGCGCAATTGCATCGAAACGCGAATTGCTGGACTAGTCAGCCGCGTGTTTCCCGAAAGGGTTTGAACCCTCGAGATCATTCGTGCGCCGGAGAGGATTGGAACCGGTCTCCCCGGATCAGGCCGAATAGTCGAACACCGGCCAGCGGTCCACGATGGCGCCGTCCTCGTACACCGCAATGTCGCCGAATTGCAGGAACACGGCTTCGCTCTGGTGCGGGCGCAGGAAGACGAATTCGTCCGGGCTGATCTCCAGCTCCGGCCCGCCGTTCAGCATTTCCTGGTTCGACGAGCGCCCGAACGTCTTGTTGTATTCCAGCCCCGGCGGGTCGACCGGGTCGGCCAGCCAGTTGCCGCCATAGATGAACACGGTCTTCGACGCGTTCGGGTTCCACGCCCGCGTCGCCCCGTCGGCAAATTCGAGGCCCGGCATGTGCGTGACGGGCAGCGACTTGATCACCGGCGTCGCGATGAAGCTGGCCGGCACATGCGGCTCCAGCAATTCGGTGTCGAAATGCGTCGGCTTGACCAGGCACGAGCCCGCCGACACCTCGCTGGCAATCTCCGTGTCCTGATAGGTCCGGTAGGTCGGGCTGCCCGCCGCATTGCGCGTGATGCCCGCCATCGCATCCGCGCCGAACACGCCACCCGCCTGCACCAGTGCGTCGGCATAGGTCTTGCGCACGCCCTTCATCGCCCGCTCGCGCCAGCCCATCGCGGTGGGCAGCGACGGGATGTGCGGATCATATCCCATGAAGCCCGCAAAGCTCAGACGCGGGTGCGCTTTGATCGCCGCCAGCATCGCTCCCAGCACTTCGCCCGGCACCACGCCGCCCCGGTGCAGGCCGACGTCCAGTTCCACGTTCAGCGCCAGTTCCCGTCCGAATTCATCTGCCAGCGCCGCATATTGCATGACGCGTTCCGGCGTATCGACCAGCCACTGCACATTGTCCGCCGCGCCCGAGACCTCCAGCGGCAGCTGCTCGAAATATTGCCGCGCCGCCTGAACCGGCAGGGGCTTGCCCAAGAGCTGGCTTGCCTCCGGCATGGCCTGCGAAATCTCCAGCAGCATGGGCAGGTTGAACGTCATCAGCCGGCCGGTGCCCGTCCGTTTACGGATGTGGTCGATCAGGCCCAGCGAGGGAAGGGACTTGGCCACGATCCGGTAACCCATGCCCGGTGGCAGGAAGCCTTTCAGCGTGTCGATATTCGCGTTGAGGCGCGTCCGGTCCACCACCATGGTCGGCATCGCGATTCCGGCCGCGATCAGCGCCTTCTGCACGTCCAGGAAATAGGCATCGCGCGGCCCGCTCTTGTCTCCGGGTTTCATCATCAGCGCGGTTACTCCAGCTAGGGCGGCGCCGCCCAGGATCAGGTTACGACGGGAAAATTCAAGCATCGAACGGCTCCCCGAACAATCTGGCAAGGTGCGGGTTCAGGAACTTGCCCGAAGGGTCCATCTCGCGGCGCAGGGCCATGAAGTCCCCGAACTTCGGATAGAGGGCGGCGAGTTCGTCGCGCCCCAGCGAATGATGCTTGCCCCAATGCGGGCGCCCGCCATTGGCGCGGTGGATCGGTTCGATATCGGAGAAGAAATAATCATACGGTTCGTCCACCGCCGCATGGATGGCGATCGACACGCGCGGCCCGTCATTGAACGGGCTCAGCCAGGCATCGTCCGGCGCGATGAAGCGCACTTCCATCGGGAAGAACACGTCCTTGCGCTGTTCGAGTTTCGCGATCACTTCCTTCAGGCCTTTCAGCCCGTTGGCGCGGGGCAGGTGGTATTCCATCTCGTTGAACTTGATCGGCCGTGTCGTCGCCAGCAGCTTGTAGGAATTGTCGCTGACATCCTCGACCACGCCCTTGGGCAGGGCCGCGCCGATGATCTTGCGCCGCAGCCAGGGCGACCAGCCGACCGTGTTGCGCAGGGCTTTCAGCTCTTCCAGCGTGGAATCATCTTCGGTCTCACCCTTGCCCGTGATCGGGCCCTCGTGCAGGTCGTGGCTGATCCCGGCGGCATAGCCGGTGTGCGGGAAATAGTAGAATTCGAAATTGCGGTGCTGCTGGGCGAGGTCCTCGGCTCGCTCCATCAGCGTCTCGATCCGCTCGACCCAGACTGTCCGGCGCAGGTTGAACGCGGGCGCCGTGCGCAGCGTGTATTGCGTGATCACGCCCAGCGCGCCGAGCGACACGCGCCCGGCTGCGAACAGGTCGGCATGGCTTTCCGGCGTCACGTCCAGGATCTCGCCACTGGCCGTCACCATCCGGAAGCCCAGGATATGGTCATGCAGCGCTGTCAGCGTCTCGCCCGTGCCATGTGTCGCCGTGGAAAAGGACCCGGCCAGTGTCTGCACGTCGATGTCCGGCAGGTTCGGCAGCGCCCGACCGACCCCGGCCAGTTCCGTCGCCATCTGGAACAGGCGGGTGCCCGCGCCGAACACGGCAATGCCTGTCTCCGCATCAATCGATTGCAGGCCGGTCAGACGGCTGACATCCACCATCATGCCTTCGCTCGGCACAAGGCCTGAAAAGGAATGCCCGCTGCCGAACGGGCGCACGCGCCCATTCGTTCCGGCAATCAGGGCGCTGAGCTCGTCCTCGCTCGTGGGCAGGTTGATCGCCTGCGGCGTCGCCCGCTCCACGCCGGACCAGTTCATCCAGCTTTCCTCGCCCGCTGGAGCGTCGGGATAGTCCGGATTGTAATCAGGCCGCGTGAAGTCCCGTCCGCCCCAGGCCAGGTGCTGTCCTGTCGGGATGGCGACCCCGCCGGCCACAACCGCACCGCCTGCCAGAAGCATTGTCCTGCGTGAAACCGCCATACCGTCTCCCCTCGTTTTGACGGGGAGTGGACACGGGGCAGGCGGGCGATGTCAATACATGACGTCGGTGTCAGGTTTCGCCAACCGCACCCTTGCGCGCGCTCGCCAGCGAATTGAGTGCATAGGTCCGGGTCGCGCCGTCCGCCATCTGCGCGTAGTGTTCGCGGGCCTCGTCGAACAGGGTCCGGGCGGAGTCCAGGTGGCCGGCATTGGCGCTCGCCGTCGCCTCCATCTGCAGGTTCCGTCCGATTTCGAACGGCGTCGCCTCCGGCCCCATGGCCGCCCGCGCATCGCCATAGGCCGCGGCGCCGCGTGCCTCCTTGCCCACCGAATAGAGGTATTCGGCAAAGCGCTGCATCAGGTCGATTCGATCATGGCGCGTGCGCGCGGTGCCCACTGCTTGTGCCCACAGGGCGTCGGCGCTTGGGTCGCCGCTCATCGCGATCGCATCGGCAATCAGGGCATATTCCACAGCGGCCGCCTTGATTCCGGATTTGGCCAGAACATCCCTTGCCAGCGTTGCCAGCGCCACGACCTGGCGCACCGTCGCATTGATCTTCGTATTGTACAAAGCGAGGTTTGACGTGCCTTGCTGCTCGACCCGGAACACCTGTATCTGCGTGCTGAGTTCGGCGATCCTCACGCAAAGGCCGTTCACGGTATTGCGGGCCTGGACCTTGTTGTCGTTGGCCTTGGAAGCGGATGCGGAAATGTTCGCGATCACAGCCGCGATCAGGGCGATCGCAGAAATCGCAATCGTCGCGAGATCGCCCGTGCCCAGGCCTGTCAGTGCGTCCAGATTGGCCATCGAAACGTTCCCGTTGGCAGTTCAAGCCTGGAACGAGTGTGCACCCACCGGAGCAACCGGGCAACGGCGATTGTTGGCTTGGATCAGCCGGCGAAGGCCTTCTCGATCACGAACTCGGCCGGCGCTGCGTTCGAGCCTTCGGTCAGGCCGTTGGCAATCATCAGTGCCTTCACGTCCTGGATCATCTCCATCGAGCCGCAGATCATCGCCCGGTCGGTCTCGGGGTTCAGTTTCGGCACGCCGAGATCCGCAAACAGCTTGCCGTTCTCGATCAGCGTGGTGATGCGGCCCATGCAGTCGGAGGTCTCGCGCGTCGTGCTCGTATACAGGCGCAACTTGCCCTCGACCATTTCGCCGACCAGCGGGTCGTTGACCAGGTCGTTCACGAGGTTCTTCGAATAGGTCAGTTCAGCCACGTCGCGGCACGTATGCGTGACGATCACCTCGTCATAGCGCTCATAGGTCTCAGGGTCGCGCACCAGGCTGGCGAACGGCGCAAAGCCCGTGCCGGTCGAGAACATGTAAAGCCGCTTGCCGGGGGTCAGCGCGTCCAGCACCAGCGTACCGGTCGGTTTCTTGCCCAGCAGCACCTTGTCGCCCGGCTGGATCGATTGCAGGCGCGATGTCAGCGGGCCGTCAGGCACCTTGATCGAATAGAATTCCAGTTCCTCGTCCCAGGCTGGCGACGCAATGGAATAGGCGCGCAGCAGCGGCTTGCCGTCTTCCCGGGGCAGGCCGATCATCACGAATTCGCCGGTGCGGAAGCGAAAGCTCTGGGGGCGCGTGATGCGGAAGCGGAACAGCCGGTCGGTATAATGCTCGACGCTGAGGACGGTTTCCTCGGTTGGCGCGTTCGGGTTCACTTTCGGCGCGGCAGCAGCAGCTGCGGATGCATTGGCGGTCATGGGCGGGCCTCTTCACGGGGTCTGCTATTCAGGTACAGCGCCGCAAATGAAGCCTCGCACCCGCAAAAGCAAGGTAGCAGATGGGCAGTTTAGTTTTCCTGAACGGTCGCAGAGGCCGCCATTTCGGGCCAGTGAGACACCCAGTGAATGTCGGCATCCCTGATCGAATGGGCGTCTTTCAGCTCATAGATATTCTCGTATCCATAGCCGTAGAGATTGATGAAGGTCGGCACATTCAGGGCCAGCTGGATGCGTTTCACCATCACCGGGGCAACATTGTCGGTAAAATTGTTGTTGCAATAGATCAGGATGCGCGTGTCCTTGTCGCCCAGCACCTTGGCCAGCTTGTCGTCCGCGAAGTCGGAGAAGTTGAGGTTAACTGCGCCTTCGATATGGCCCATATGGAAGGCCTCGGAACTGCGCGTATCCAGCAGGATCGTGCCGGGCTCGGCTTTCATCGCATTGAATGTCTCCAGGTCGACAAGCCGCGTCTGGCGATAGGCGGCAAGCTCCCCGCTCAGGCCGACAAAGCCGTCATAGTCGATGAACGCTTCGGGTAGGGTATCGGCGTCCTGCGCCTCGGCGCTCGCCAGCAGGCCGCAACCGACAAAGGCGGCAATCGTGATGATTCCCAGAATGGCATTCCGCTTCGCGCCCACGGGACATCTCCTTCTTGTTTCCCTGTGACCGGAATCCTCGCGCGCAAATAAGGCAGGAATGGGGATGAAGAAGCGGCATTGCAGGGGGTGTTGCAATCCGGCACCAGCCTCTGCCCCGGCAATCTGAAGTGCATGACTTCAGAATGTGAAGCGCAACACTTCAGTTCCCGAACTATCGAAATCTCCGCTCGAATGGGATGTCCCGTCATCGCCGGATCGTCCGGCAGCAATCATACAGGGAGAACTATCGATGGTTCGTTTCATCACCGTGCTCTACAGCCTCGTCTGCTACGCCATTGGCGTTGCGGCGCTTGTCGGCCTCATCCTTTTCGTGGCTGACATGGTCCTGCCCGTCACGCTCAATACCGCATCCCCCTTCGCGCCGCATCTGACGGGTCCGGTGGCGATCGTCTGGAATGTCGCGCTCGTCGCGCTCTGGGGCGTCCAGCACACCTTCATGGCCAGTCCCGGTTTCAAGGCCTGGTGGACGCAATACATGCCGGCCGCGATTGAGCGCAGCACCTATCTCGTCTTCGTCGCGATCATGACGGCCGGCCTCGTCCTGTTCTGGGTGCCCATCCCTGGCACGCTTTGGGATATATCCGGCACAATGCCCGGCAACATTGTCCTTGGTGTCTATTTCCTCGGCTGGGTCGTGGTCCTGGTGTCCACATTCCTGATCAACCATTTCCACCTGTTCGGCCTGCAACAGGCCTGGCAGCAGGTTGACCGCACGCAATCGAAGGATGTCACGTTCCGTACACCGCTTTTCTACAAGCTGGTGCGCCATCCGATGATGACCGGCGTGCTGATCTCGCTCTGGGCCATTCCCGAACTGACAATCAGCCGCCTCGTCTTCACGCTGGCCATGACGGTCTATGTTCTGGTCGGCGTCTATTTCGAGGAAAAGACACTGGTCGCTGATCTTGGTGAAGAGTACGACGCCTATCGCCGCACGACCCCCGGCCTCATTCCCGGCATGCCGGTTTCGGGAAAGGCGGCCAGCGCCTAGGACGCCCGCCTCAGCCCACTGGGAAGCGGCCCATGCGCTCTTCCCAGTGGCGCCGGCACAGCGACAGGTAGGTCGTTTTCTCGATCGAGACCTGGTCGCCTTCCGTCAGCGCCTTGCCGTCCGGACCGAGGCGCACGACCATGGTTGCCTTGCTGCCGCATTCGCAGATCGTCCGGATCTCACGCAGATTGTCGGCAATTGCCAGCAGCGCTGAAGACCCCTCGAACAGCTCGCCCTGGAAATCGGTCCGCAATCCATAGGCCAGCACCGGCACGTGCAAATAGTCCGTCACCCGGGCCAGTTGCCAGACCTGTTGCTTGGTCAGGAATTGCGCCTCGTCGACGAAGATCGCGTCGAGCCGTCCCTTGGCCATGACGTCCTGCACGAGGGCGAACAGGTCGACCGTGTCGGAATAGAGCGTTGCCTCGGAACTGATCCCGATCCGCGAGGAAATATGCCCGTCGCTGTCCTCGCGATAAAGCGCCGAGGTCAGCAACAGGACGTCCATGCCGCGCTCGCGGTAATTGTGCGCCGCCTGCAGCAGGATCGTCGACTTGCCGGCATTCATTGCAGCATAGGAAAAATAGAGCTTGGCCATGGTCTAACCTGTCACGCTGTGTCCGGAGCGCTCACCCTGAGCGAAGTCGAAGGGCGAGCGCGTGCAAGGCAATTGATCCCGGCCTATTCCAGCTTCTTCGCAATGCCCTCACGGCGCGGGTCGGCGCCGCCTTCGAGACCGTTGTCGCGCACCACGATCACGTGCAGCCCGGAATTCTCGCCGGTCCGCTCTTCGACCGTGTACCCCATCTGGCGCAGCGTCTCGGCATTCTCCGGTCCACCGGCCCGGTCGACTTCGACCCCAACCGTATCACCGCGCGCGATGATGTTTGGCAGGTCGATCGATTCCTGCGCCGTCAGGCCCCATTCCAGCACGCCGACAAGCGTCTTGGCGACATAGGCGATGATCGAATTGCCGCCCGGCGAGCCGGTGACCATGAACAGGTCGCCGCCTTCATCGAACACAATTGTCGGCGACATGGAGCTGCGCGGACGCTTGCCGGCCGCCGGCGCGTTCGCCACTGGCTGCCCGCCCGCCGTCGGTGCGCGCGAGAAGTCGGTCAGCTGGTTGTTCAGCAGGAAGCCGTGCGTCATGCGCGACGATCCGAAGGCCGCTTCCACGGTCGCCGTCATCGACACCGCATTGCCGTCCGTATCAATGATCGAGATATGCGTCGTGCCGGGCTGGTGCTCGGTCTTGTCCTGGCCCCACATGCCGATCATCGGGTTGCGGCCAAGGGCAACGCCCGGATCGCCCGGCGTCGCATGGCCGTCCGGCGCGAAGGCCTCGGTCGCGCGCACTTTCAGGTAATCCGGATTGATCAGGTCGGCGGTCGGCACGGTCACCTTGTCGGCATCGGCGACATAATAGTCGCGGTCGGCATAGGCGAGGCGCTGGGCATCGACGAATATCCTGAGGAAATAGTCTTCCGACACACGCATGTTCGGGCCGGGCTTCATCTGGTCATAAAGGCCCATGATCTCGTTCTGGGCGATCCCGCCGGAGCTCGGCGGCGGCGCCGAGCATATCCTGTAGCCGGTCGGCAGCGTGCCGCAGACGGCGGGGCGTGTCTTGACCGTGTAATTGGACAAGTCTTCCAGCGTCATGTTGCCCCCTTCGGGTCCCGCATTCGTGGCCTCAACAATGCCAGCCGCAATGTCGCCCTTGTAGAAGGCGCTGGGGCCTTCGGCTGCGATGGCCTTCAGCGTGGCGGCATAATCGGGGTTATCGCGGACAAAGCCGACGGCCAGGGGCGCGCCATCCGGATAGAAATAGGCGGCGGTGACAGGGTTGTCGTCCAGGTTGATGAATGAGCGCAAGCGCTCGGATGCCAGTGCCTCGTGCAGCTTCGTTCCGACCTCGAAGCCCTCTTCAGCAAGCTTGATGGCCGGCGCGAAATTCGCGGCCCAGTCGCCGGAGCCGGCCGCGTCGTGTGCTGTCTTGTACAGCGCGACCTGTCCCGGCACGCCGACAGAGCGGCCCGATTGCCAGGCCTCGATGAAGCCCATCACTTCGCCGTCCTTGATGAAATGTTCGGGCGTGGTGGAGGCCGGCGCCATTTCGCGGCCATCGAATACGGTAATCTCGTCCTTCGCGCGGTCGTAATAGACCATGAAGGCGCCGCCGCCGAGGCCGGAGCTTTCCGGTTCGACGAGGCCCAGCACGGCATGAACGGCAATCGCCGCATCAATCGCATTGCCGCCATTGCGCATCACTTCCAGCCCGGCCTCGACGGCCAGCGGATTGGCCGCCGCGACCATGGCGCCCTTGGTCCAGCTCAGGTCGCCCAAAGGCGGGCTCAGCGTTTCGGCAGTCTCGGCCGCCTTGCGGGCAGCCTCTGCCGTGGATGTCACATTGTCTTTGGCCGGCGCGCAGGCGGCCAGCGCAAGACCCGCAAGGGCAAGGAATGGCAGCGCCACGGAACGGGCGGAAGTGGGGGAACGGCGAAACATGAAAAACCCTTTGCTTGGCGCAGTGTCCGGCTGACCTTATGAGATGGGTGCAGGAATGAAAAGACAAAGGCAGACATGATGGCCAAACCCGGTGCGAAGAACCTGATCACGGATGTCCCGGGCATCAAGGTCGGGCAGGCAGAGGATGTGTCCGTGCGCACGGGTGCCACGGTGATCCTGCCTGATGATCCGGTCGTGGCGGCTGTGTGCGTCGCCGGCGGTGGGCCCGGAACGCGCGAAACAGACCTGCTGGCCGGCGGCACGCTGGTCGATGCCGTGGACGCGATTGTCCTCGCCGGGGGCAGCGCGTTCGGCCTCGCCGCTGCCGACGGCGTGGCGTCAGGACTCAAGCAGGCCGGGCGCGGCTTCAGCCTGATCGACCTGCCCAGCGTGCCGAAATCTCCCATTGTGCCCTCGGCCATCCTGTATGATCTCGCCAATGGCGGCGACAAGGACTGGGGCGACGTCTCTCCCTATGCCGCGCTCGGCCGCAAGGCCTATGACGCGGTTTCCGGAACATTCGCGCTGGGCCGGGCGGGGGCGGGCTTCGGCGCCGCTGCAGGGGCCCATCTCGGCGGCACGGGATCGGCCAGTATCGTCACGAAAGACAAGATCACGATTGGCGCCCTCGCAGCGGTCAATTGCTATGGCTCGGTCTACATGCCCGGCACGGACGCCTTCTGGGCCTGGCCCTATGAGATCGACGGCGAATTCGGTGGCGCCCGCCCGCCCGCCGATTTCGCCATGGACCCGGAAGACTGGGGCGCCGCGAAAATGAATCCCGGCCTCGGCCAGAACACGACCATTGCCTGTATCGCAACCGACGCCATCCTGACGTCCGATCAGGCCAAGCGCGTCGCCCAGATGGCCCTGTCCGGCTTTTCGCGCGCCATCAGGCCCGTCTTCGCGCCGTTTGACGGCGATGCGGTCTTCGTCCTGGCGACCGGCAAGCGGGCGCTGCCCGATCCGGCCCCCGCCGCCATCGCCCGCATCGGCGAACTCGCGGCCAGCACATTGGCGCGCGCCATCGCACGGGGCGTGTATACTGCCGGCAAGACAAAGGGAGGGACATCATGACACCATTCGCCAAATGGGGCCTTGCGCTCGGCACGCTGGCCCTCACCTCGGCCTGTGTCGTGGCCGGCCGCGACGCAGACCCTGCCGACTGGCCCGGCATGGCCTCGATGCAGTCCGTTCAGGGCCGCGACATCTACCATGAGTGCGGCGCTACGATGATTTCCGAAAGCTGGGCCCTGACTGCCGCCCATTGCGTCGAGACCGCCCGCATCGAAAACGGCCGCCGCGCCATCCAGTACGTGCCGGATGAAAACGGCAATCTCGTCCGCTTCGGCCCGATCACGGTCACCGTGGGGGCAGGGGACCTGCGCCGCGTCCAGAAAGGCACGGTCTTCCTCGTCAAGGGCATCACCGTCCACCCGGATTACAGGCGCGGCAAGGCCGAGCGCGGCCATGACCTCGCCCTCCTCCACATAGATGGCCGCTGGACCGGCCCCGTCTCCCGGCTCGAGGGCCTGACAGGCGATGTCGCCGCCATGGCCGAGCCCTGGTCCGACCTCGTCGTCGCCGGCTATGGCAAGCCCGGCGAGAACGCCGCCGAGCAGGAAGCCTTCAGCCGCACCGGCCGCCATCTCAGCGCCCCCATGATGGTCCTGCAGGAAGGCTTCGTGCCCCCGGTCGATGCCGAGACCTGCAAGGCCCAGATCGAAGGCCTGATCGCGGAATACAATTATGGCGCAGACTATGCCGGCGTCACCGTCTCGCCCGAATGGCAGCTCTGCGCCGGCACCGGCTATTCGGATTCCTGCCAGGGCGACAGCGGCGGGCCGCTGGTCCAGCGCGGCACCGGCGCCGAACCGGTCCAGGTCGGTGTGGTCAGCTGGGGCCTCGGCTGCGGGCGGGCTGAAAGCCCCGGCGTCTACATGCGCGTTTCGGCCTATGCCGACTGGATATCCGCCACCACCGGAATCGCCCGGGAGCAGGCTCCGGCGGCACCCTGACGCGGCCAGAATTGGCGCACGGCCCAACCCGGGTTATGATCGCGCCTTGAGGGACAAAAGATCATGCAACAGGTCGGCCTGCGCGCATCAGCAATCCTCAAGTCGGTCATGCTGGCCGCCTGCACCTTAGGGCTGCTCTCTGCGCCCGCCGCCGCGCAGCAGGTGGTCGGCGGCGTCGATGCCCATGCCGAGGACTGGCCCGGCATCGCCTCCCTGCAGTCGATCCAGGGCAGCGGGCGTTATCATGAGTGCGGCGCCACGATGATTTCCGAAAGCTGGGCCCTGACGGCCGCCCATTGCGTCGAGACGGCGAGGGTCGAGGCGGTTGGCCGCGCGGTGCAATACGTGCCCGATGCCGAGGGCAACCTCGTCCGGTTCGGGCCGATCATTCTCGTCGTTGGCAATGGCGACCTGCGACGCATGGCGGCCGGATCGGTCTTCCCGGTCAGCCGGATCGTCGTCCATCCCGATTATCAGTCCGGACGCCCCGAAGCTGGCAATGACATCGCCCTCCTGCGCATCGCCGGGTTCTGGACCGGCCCCGTCGCCACGCTTCAGGCCGTGCCGGATGCCGGCGAGGAGAATAGCGCGTTCTATGTCGCCGGCTATGGCAACACCGAAGAAGACGGCCCCGGCGAACGGGCCGTCAGCCGCACCGGCCGTCACCTCAGCGCGCCCCGGATGCGCTTGCAGGAGGGCCGGGTGCCCGCCGTGAGTGGCACGGCCTGCAAGGCCCAGATTGCCCACCTGATCAGCGAGTATGGCCTTGAAGACGATTATCGCGACGTCACGATCCATCCCGGCACCCAGATCTGCGCCGGAGACGGCTTCATCGATTCCTGCCAGGGCGACAGCGGTGGTCCATTGGTCCGCTATGGCAGCACCGGCCAGCCTGTCCAGGTCGGAATCGTCAGCTGGGGCCTTGGCTGTGGCCGGGCCGAAAGCCCCGGAATCTATACGCGAGTCGCTGCCTTCACGGGCTGGATTCGCAGTACGGTCGACGCTGAGGCCACAGCCCCGCCGCCCTGAGAGCAGTTTTCCCCGAAATCCCGTGTCAGACAGGCTTGCAAGGGCGGAAACCTGCCTGTATGTGTCCGCCTTCTTTGGGTAGGCACCCGTAGCTCAGCTGGATAGAGCACCAGACTACGAATCTGGGGGTCGGGCGTTCGAATCGCTCCGGGTGCACCAAGGATATCAAGGCATTCGCGAAACGCGGCTTTGAATTTTTACAGCGTTTTTACTTTGAACGTTCGCTTCGGATCGAAGTGCGATACTGTTGCTTCTGTAACGATGGAGCTATGCAATTGACCTTACGGGACGATGCTGCACTCGACGACCCAAATGACGATAGGCTGGGTTACGCTCCATTTGCGGAAGCTGTTGCCGCGTCAATCAGCTCGGTTAGTAAACCGAAAGGCTTCGTCTTCGCAGTCAACGGCGTTTGGGGCTCAGGCAAAACAACCGCCGTCAATTTTATCATTCACGAGCTGAACAAGCGTACAGATGCTCCGGATGTGATCCAGTTCAATCCATGGTGGTTCTCGGGGCAAGAAGACCTCACGAAGATTTTCTTTGATGAAGTCACTGGTACTATCGGACGAACCATCTCTGACGACGCAGAGAATGCCGTTCGTGCTTTCTCGAGGAGGTTGGCTGGATTCCGCTCAGGTGCAAAAGTGGCTTTGAATCTGGTCCCCTTCGTCAAAGACCTTCCCGAAGGTATCCATGACGCATTTTTGGATGCCGTCGGAGTTGGTGCTGAGGAGCTTTCAAACGAAAAGTCCATTACTCAGCTGAAGCAGGACGTTTCCGAAGCACTCCAAGCCAGTTCGAAAAAGACGCTAGTCGTGATCGACGACATAGACCGGCTTACCGCCGATGAGCAATTGCAGATTTTTAAGTTGGTAAAGTCTGTAGCTGATCTCCCTAACATCATTTATCTACTCGTTTTTGATGACAAGTTATCCAACAGAGCGCTCGATCAGCGCCCTGAATTCAAAGACGGTGCGTACTTAGAAAAGATAGTCCAAGTACCGTTCAGTTTGCCCATGCCTTCACAAGCACGTTTGGATGACTTCTTTTTCTCTCAACTGAATGAGTTAATCAAAAATACCTCCCCAGCAGATGATTATGGCTGGTTCCGGACTTGGAACGAGATTGTGAAGCCGAATCTGACAACACCGAGGCGTGTAAACCAGCTGATAAATGGGATCAGGTCGGCGTGGGCGTACATCGGAAGCGATGTGGACCTCACTGATTTTATTGCCATTGAGGCATTGCGGATATTTCGGAAGGATTTGTATTCGATAATTCTCGAGCGAAACAATTGGCTCACACAACGTCCAGTTATGTCGTCGGGCAAAATGGAAGATAAGATTGCTTCCGATGTTCTTAGTGTTCTGCCGGATTCACAAAAAGCCTATGCGGAAAAGACGTTGGAGATAATGTTCCCACGATATGCAACGGCGCGAAGCACCTTCAGCGGAATGTCATCAAGGAAGGGCGAGAAACGGATATGCGATCCAGCTCACTTTCGAACATATTTTCAGTTTGGAGTGGATCTCGATACATACGCTGAATGTGATTGGAAGGATTGCCTAGCGGAACTGGAGAAGGTCGGAAACTTGGCAGCACACTTCTTGAAGTTAGTAAACTCGATACGATCCGACGGCCGCTCAAAAGCTAACTCTATGCTTGAGGAATTTCAAAGCCGGACACCGAATCTATCAGAAAGTGACGCAGAAAAACTTTGTCGCGCACTCTTGGTGGATGGCGATATTTTGCAGAGCGCTGCGGAAAATCCAAATGACACAATGCGACCCGGAATTGATTACGTCTTAGCTTGGACGATCGTGGGCCTTCTTAAAAGGGTTCCTTCGAAAAGACGAGATTCACTTGTCGTCGAAGCATTTCGCGAGTCGAACGGATTGGCGGTTACAGGATTTATTTTGTTTTTGTTGGGAAGACCCTTCGGAAAATTTTTGGAGCAAGGCGACCATTCGAACATTGACGACGCATTGATATCAGAAGATGCGCTTTCGGCGTTGCAAGAGATTTGGCTGTGTAGTTTAGAGGCGTTTGTTGCCGACGATAGGATTTGGACGACACCGAACCACCGCATCTCACTATTCTATCGCTGGCGGACCCTAAGGGGTGACGATTTCTTCGCAGATTGGATGTCGAAGATGTGGGCTGAGCCAAGTCGCCGCACACAAGTCGCAGATTTGCTCACATACACAAGCTGGAGCTCCGCCGTGGGTAACTTTCCAGATGTGCCGAGGCATATTGTTGGTCCATTCATTGACCTGGACATCGTAGAGGCGGAAATGAGACTGGTGGCAGACAGTGAAAATTCCAGCGCGGACGACGTACGAATAGCAAAGCGCTTTTTGGATGGGATGAACCCCGGGCGAAATGGAATTCCGTCTTGAACTGCCAATTGGTGCACTCGGCGAATTTCTTCATAGCTC
Source organism: uncultured Alphaproteobacteria bacterium (assembly GCA_963973995.1). GTDB lineage: Bacteria > Pseudomonadota > Alphaproteobacteria > Caulobacterales > Hyphomonadaceae > Hyphomonas. The sequence goes on along the minus strand of CAXBCO010000001.1, from coordinate 474,336 downwards.
CAAAAGCAAAGCGAACAGGCGCATCCTACGTCGAACGAAAACGCTCAACCGCCGCGATCACGACAGCGCGCCGTGAAATGTAACGACTGCGAATGCGCGCTGATTTACCAGTTTCCCAGCCCATTATTTCGTCAATGTCGCGGTCTTCGAAACCGCGCTTCATGAATAGCGTCGCGAAAGTTCCGCGGAAGTTGTGAAACCACCCATATGGGACACCGTTCCGTCGCATCAGGTTCCTGATGACGCGCCGGGGCGCATATGGCACGTTTGTCAAAATGGCAGCCGGAACGGCAGGTTTCGGCATCAGGGCAGGGTTCACATGACGGCAATTTCCCTTTCACGCATCGTGGCGCATTGGGCGCAGCAACAGCCGGACCGGGTCGCGCTCGACCATCTCGGCGACCGGCGCACATGGGCCGAACTTGAGGCCCGCACCAACCGGCTGGCCCGCGCCTATCAGGCGCTGGGGGTCAAGGCCGACGACTTTGTCACCATCGCCCTGCCGAATGGCTGCGAATTTGTCGAAGCGTGCCTCGCCACGTGGAAACTCGGCGCCTCGCCGCAGCCGATCTCGGCTAAACTGCCCAAGTTCGAACGCGACCAGATCATTGAACTGGGCAAGCCCACGCTCGTGGTCGGCGTCGACGCAGGAGAATATGCCCCGACACCCTGCCTGCAAAAGGACTTCGTTCCGGATGCCAGCCTGTCGGATGCTCCCTTGCCGGAATGCACGGCCAAATCCTTCAAGGCGATGACATCGGGCGGCTCGACGGGGCGGCCGAAACTGATCGTCTCGAAGATGCCGGCGGCCTGGGACCCCGACGAACCCTACCTGGAGATCACAACCCAGGGGACCATGCTGATCCCCGGCCCGCTCTATCATAACGGCCCCTTCCTCTGGGCCATGATCGCCCTGTTCAAGGGCTGCACGATTGTCATCACCACGCGGTTCGATGCCGAACAGGTGCTCGAACGGATCGAGACGATGGGCGTCGATATCGTCTATCTCGTGCCTACCATGATGCGGCGCATCTGGGCCCTGCCCGAAGAGGTGCGCACGAAATATGACGTGTCCAGCCTGCGGGCGGTCTGGCACCTCGCGGCGCCCTGCCCGGCCTGGCTGAAAGAAGCCTTTATCGACTGGCTCGGCGCTGACGTGATCTGGGAACTCTATGGCGGCACGGAAGGTCAGGGATCGACCACGATCCAGGGCACCGACTGGCTCACCCATCGCGGTTCGGTCGGGAGGCCGGTCGAGACCTGCGAAATGAAGATCGTCGGCGAGAATGGCGAGACGTTGCCGCCCGGCGAGGTCGGCGAAGTCTATATGCGCCCGCATGCGGGGCCGGGCACGACCTATGAATACCTTGGCGCCGAAGCCAAGATCATTGAGGGCGGGTGGGAAAGCCTCGGCGACCTAGGCTGGATGGACGCCGACGGCTTCCTCTATCTCTCCGACCGCCTGTCAGACATGGTCCTGTCCGGCGGCGCGAACATCTATCCGGCGGAAGTCGAAGCGGCGCTGGATGCCTTTCCCGGCGTGCGCTCGTCTGCCGTGATCGGCCTGCCGGATGAAGACCTCGGCGCGCGCCTGCATGCGATTGTCGATTTCCCGGAAGGCGCGCCCGATGAGGCGGCCCTGCTCGCCCACCTCGCCGATCGCCTGGTGCGCTACAAGATTCCGCGCTCGATCGAATGGGTGCGCGACCCGCTGCGCGACGATGCCGGCAAGGTGCGCCGCAAGGCGCTGCGCGAGGCGCGATTGAACCAGGCGGAAACGGCGGGCTGAGCGACCCAGGGAGGAATGCAGCATGGTGAGGCTTTCAAATGGCATGGCCGCTGCGGGCCTCGCGGTCCTGTCAGCCTGCGCGTCGCTGGCGGATTCCGGGCCGGCGGGCACCGATGCGCGGACCCTTGTGTTCGAGGCCGAGCGCGCCTTCGCCGTGACCGCCCAGACCGAAGGTGTGAGGCAGGGGTTCCTGTCGGTCCTGGCCGACGACTCGATTGTCTTCGGCCAGGCCGGGATCGTGTCCGGGATTGAGCGCTACACGAATGCGCCGGAAAGCCAATTCAGCCTCATGTGGTGGCCGTCGGAGGGCGGCGGCGCCAGTTCGGGCGACCTGTATTTTTCAACAGGGCCCTTTGTCGTTGCGGCTGATGGAGAAGACCGGGGGTTCGGGCAATACCTGTCGGTCTGGCAGCGGCAGGACGACGGCGCGATCCGCCTGCTCGCCGATCACGGCATCAGCTTGCCCGCCGACCTTGTCGGGCCCCAGCATGCGGCATTTTCCAAAGCCTATGCGGAGGCTTTGGCAGGCGTGACCGGCCCGGCAGCGGCATGCACATCCACGCTGGAAGACGCAGACACCGCCCTCAATGCGGGCACCGGGCAGGCAGGCATGCCGGTCCTCCTGCGCGGCGACAGGCTCAGCGTGTTGTCGGCCGGCTCACCGGTGGGGCTTGGAATCGGTCAGGCTTACCTTCAGACCCGCATCGTGCGCGAGGCGGTATCGAGGGACTATGGAATGACGGCCGGGCAGGGTCCGCTGCCTGCAGCCGACAGGCCGCCTGTCACATATCTGAGGATTTGGGGCCGATCAGGTTGTGACTGGCGGCTCCTGATCGACCTGACGGACTAGGCGTCAGACCGGGTCTGCGTCGCGCCGTTTCGTATACAGGATCAGCAGCGCGACCAGCCCGATGCTCGTGCCCTGGCTGGAGAAAAGTTCCAGCATGCCGGCGAAGAACCAGCTCGGGATCGCGGCACGCGCCTGCGCTTCGATCAGGATATCGCCGTCGCCCTTACCAAGCAGTTCGGCATTGGCCGCTTCGATCTTGGCCTGCAGGTCGTCACGGCGGCGGGCAAGGCCCAGCTCGTTCTGCGCGTCGCGATAGGGCTTCTGTTCGGTACGCCCGACGCGTTCGACTTCCGATATATAGGCTTCCAGCCCTTCGACCGAGCGCGTCTCCGGCGGGATGCCGGCCAGCTGCACGCGCCAGTCGCCAAGTTGCTGTTCCAGCAAGGCGCGATTTGAGCCTGCCGTGGTGATCTCGGCCTCGGAGGCCTGGTTATTGGCCGCGATATACATCTGCGTACCGAGAATGCTGGTGCCGGCGCCGGCGAGCGCGAAGAGCAGGGCGCGGACGCCCTCTTTCATGCGCTTGTTGGCCGTATGCCAGTAGAAGAAGGTGAAGCCGCCAAACGAGATCACCGCCGCAATCACCCCGGTCCAGCCCCAGATCCCGGCCTGCAGCGGATCGGTCACCGAACTGGAAAAGGCCTGGTAGTTGGCAAAACCGGACAGGGCCGCCGCACTGAGGCCCGCGCCGAGGAACACGAGGGCGAGGAGGGTGATGATGATGCGCTCACCGAGGTTGCGGTGGGGGCGGGGAGGGGGCGGAGGAGGTGGGGGGACGCGGTCCTCGGGGCGGAGGGGCAGCACCTTGGGCCGCATGGTCGGTTGAAGGGCGTGCGGCTCTGCCTTGATCACTTCCGTGTATTCGGCGTCCTGCACCATCACGGCGGCTGGAAGCCCGGATGATTCCAACGCCATGATCAGGTCTTCGAGATTGCCCTCGGTCTTGCAACTCGAGCATTTGAATCGCCCGGCATGTAAGTTGACCGAAAGGCTGTAGTCGCCTGACTCGACGCAATCACGCGTTATCGGGCAGGGAATCCTGAGGGCGGTTTCATCCTGGCTCGCCTCCGGGTCGAGCCCGAGCGAGACGAGGCGCTCAATCGCCTTCAGGCGGCGTTCTTCCTGCATCGTGCTTGTTTCCCCGATCCTGAGGCCCAGACCCACCGTTGCCTGCATTTACCCGAAACTTTGCACGCCCGTCACCCCCGCGCATCACACCTGTGTCAGGGCTGAGAATTATGCCTTTCGCGAAGGCCGGACGGGCCTTAAGTAAGTGTTAATCGGCCCGGCCCGAGAATGCCTTGCAGAACGCACTGGCCCGCCGGCCGATTGGGAGACAACACATATGATACCTCGTTCGCTGGCCATCCCGAAGACGTGGAAGACGTTCAATGGGGCAAGTTTCTTTTCCGCCTTTGGATATCCGGCTCTCGGCATTGCCCTGTTCACCACCATGGTCGTGCTGGGCATCGTGCTCAGCGAACTAACGCTGCACTGGTGGTATTTCCCGCTGGCCTTCGGCGTCGTCGCCCTCTCCGTCTTCATGTGCAATCTCGGCATCGGGCCGCTGCACCGCATCCTCCAGCACCGCGCCGGTGAACTGAAGGCGCCTGCGCAATTCCTGACCATGATGAACCTGATGCTGGCCATGCAGGGCAATGTGAAGGACTGGGTCAATTATCACTCCCAGCACCACCGTTTTGCCGACGCGCCCGGCGACCCGCACAATCCCTTCGAGTCCAAGCGTTGGGCCTGGGTCGGCTGGATTCTCTGGCGCGACAAGCAGGATACCGACCGCCCGATCGCCATGTGGCTGAAGGACCAGCCCGTGATCGTCTGGATGGACCGGTTCTACAACGAGCTGAGCCTTGTCGTGCACCTTGTCATTCCGGCTGCGATCTATCTCATCGTCTGGGCCGCTGGCGGGTCGCTCGTGCTCACCGCGATCATCCATGCCAGCGTCGTCATCGGCCGGGCCATCCAGTTCCACGCCACGGTCTACGGCATCAATGTGCTCGGCCACCTCAAGACGCCGATCTGGGCAGACCACCTGATGGCCCTGCTGACCGGCGGCGAAGCCTTCCACGACCACCATCATGACGCGCCCCAAAGCGCCCTGCATCGCCCGCGCAAGGGCGTCTGGAACCGGATCGTGGACTATAACGGCACCATCCTGCTTGCCTTTGAAAAAATCGGCTGGGTGAAGAACCTGAAGATCGCGCCGCAATTCGCCTGATCGTTTTCTGAATTCCAGATGAACCAGCCCGCCTTTCAAAAGGCGGGCTTTTTCTTGGCTTCGGCACAGGTCGGCCACAGGTGCGCCCCAATCTTCGGCAATCCTCGCCTGCATCCAAGGCTGGGGAGCCGAAACAAATGGGAAGGGACGCCCCGATGAAATCCACACTCCTGACACTCGCCATGACCGGCCTCAGCCTCGCCATGGTCCTGCCTGCCGCCGCCAAGCCGGCCCCGGACCCCACTCCGACTGCAGGCTCGGTACACTCCTACATCCTGCTCGACCGCACCGGCTCGATGAGCGACATCTGGGACGAGGCGCTCGGCTCGGTGAACGCCTATGCCGCCAGTGTCGGCGAGGCCGATGAAGGCGAGATCGAAGGCGCCGACATCAAGACGGCGGTGACGCTCGCCGTGTTCGACTACCAGGAATCGCTGCAGTTTGACGTGCTGCGCAAGGACGTCACGTCAGAGACGTGGATCGACGTCACCAATGACGAAGCCAGTCCGCGCGGCATGACGCCCCTGTTCGATGCCATCGGCCGGATCGTGTCACTCGCCGAAGCGGACAAGCCGGAAAAGGCCGTCATCGTCATCATGACCGACGGCCATGAAAACTCGTCCAGGGAAATCACCCGAGACGGCGCCAAGGCTGCGCTGGATCGGGCCAAGGCCAATGGCTGGGAAGTCGTTTTCCTAGGCGCTGAATTCGCCAATTTCGGCGATGCCGACGCGGTCGGGATGAGCGCCTCGAAGACAATGGCTGTCGGCCAGGGCCGCATGCAGGATTCCATGTCTGCACTGGCCAAGAAATCCCGCGCCTATGGCAAGGGCGAAGAGGCTGAGATCGTGTTTGACGATGCTGACCGCGCTGCCGCCGATGAAGAAGGCGTGAAAGACCGCACCGGGCAGTAACCGGCTTCGGGGCGGCCCTCCCTTCCCGTCACCCGTCCTGAAGAGAAAAGCCCGCCCGGATTGCTCCGGACGGGCTTTGACGTTTTCGCTGCAGCTGGGCTCAGCGCGGCGCCATGCGGATCGCGCCGTCGAGGCGGACGTCTTCACCGTTGAAGTAACCGTTGCGGCACATTTCCACGGCCAGGGAGGCGTATTCGTCCGGGTTGCCGAGACGGGCCGGGTGCGGCACCTGCGCGCCAAGCGCCTGGCGAACGGGCTCGGGGGCACCGGCCAGCAGGGGCGTATCGAAGATGCCGGGCAGGATCGTGTTGACCCGGATCAGTTCACGGCTGAGATCGCGCGCGATTGGCAGGGTCATGCCGACGACGCCGCCCTTCGAGGCGGAATAGGAGGCCTGGCCGATCTGGCCGTCTTCAGCGGCCACGGAGGCCGTGTTGACGATCGCGCCGCGCTCGCCATCGACCGGGTCGAGCGTCATCATGCCTGCGGCCGATTTGGCGATGCAGCGGAACGTGCCGACCAGGTTGATCTGGATAATCATGTTGAACTTGTCGAGCGGGAAGTGGGTGATCTCGCCCGTCTTCTTGTCACGGCTGGCGGTCTTGATCGCGTTGCCTGTGCCGGCGCAGTTGATCAGGATGCGTTCCTGGCCGATGGCCGCGCGGGACTTGGCAAAGCCGGCATCGACCGACGCGTCGTCGGTCACGTTGACTTCGCAGAAGACGCCGCCGAGTTCCTTGGCGAGCGCTTCGCCCTTTTCGGCATTGAGGTCGAACAAGGCGACTTTCGCGCCCATGCCGGCAAGCTTGCGCGCGGTGGCTGCGCCGAGGCCGGACGCGCCGCCCGTAATGACGGCGGATATGCTGGAATCGATTTTCATGGGGCACTGCCCTCCCTGGTTTTCGTGAGACTGGCCCTGTGTCTATAATGGTCTGAGGAGTTCGCAATGACTGACGCAGCGGAAATTATAAATACGGTTCGCGGCAAGGATGGCACGTACCTGCCCAAGAGTATCGAGCGCAATGCGCGCGTGTCGCGCGGCCTCGTGCCCAAGCTGATGCGGGTCATCGGCCGGGTCCCGTTCGCCGATGATCTGGTCGCCGCCTGGTATGCGGCGCGCGATCCGCTGACGCCGATGAAGGCGAAGGCCGTGCTGTATGCCGCTGTTGCCTATTTCGTGATGCCCGCCGATTTGCTGCCGGACATGATTGTCGGGCTGGGGTTCACCGATGACGCCACCGTTCTGGCCACAGCGCTCGGCGTGGTCGGCATGTATGTGAAAGAGCGCCACCGGCGTATGGCCCGGCGCCTGCTGCGCTTGCCCGAACCGGTCAAGGATCAGGCATAGGCATATGGACGGGGCACACATCTCACTTTTCGGCGCGCTGGCGCTCGGCTTGGTTTACGGCGCGGCCTTCTGCTATCGCGGGAAGGGGCTTGTCGCCCTGCTGGTCAAGACAGGGTCAACGGCCCTGCTGGCGCTATGGGCCTATCTGGCTGGCGGCCCGGTGCTGCTGGTGGCCGCGCTGGCTCTCAGCTCCGCAGGGGATGCCTTTCTCGCGCTTGAGGGCGAGCGCTGGCTGAAGCCCGGCATGGCGGCCTTCTTCCTTGCGCATGTCGCCTATGTCGCCCTGTTCTGGGGGCTGGAGGCGGCGCCGCGCGATATCCTGAATACGTCCGCGCAGGTTGTCCTCGTGTTTGCCGGTGCAGGATTTGCGCGCTGGTTGTCGCCGTGGCTGGGCGAAATGCGCTGGCCGGTCTTTGCCTATACAGCGGTAATCCTGATGATGGGCGCGGCGGCCCTGCGCCTTGATCCGGTTTACTGGCCGGTCACATTGGGCGCGATCATGTTCATCGCCTCCGACATGATCCTGTCGCTGCAATTGTTCCGCAAGCCGGCAGACCAGCCAGCCGGTACCGTCTCGTCTCTGGCCGTCTGGACGCTCTATTTCGGCGGGCAGGCCCTGATTGCCTGGGGCATGTTGAACGCGCTGGCCTAACGCGGCCGGTCGCCGTCAACCGTGGCGCGGCGCATGTGCCGGCGGTGGCCATGATAATCATTGAGGGCATAGTGCCAGACGCACCGATTGTCCCACATCGTGACGTCGCCCGCCTGCCAGCGCACGCGGCAGGTGTTGCGTTCTTCCTTTGACAGGTCGAACAAGTAGTTCAGCAGCGGACGGCTCTCTTTCCGGCTCCAGCCGGCAAAGCGCAGCGTGAAGGCGGGATTGATGAAGAGGCCCTTGCGGCCGGTTTCCGGATGGGTGCGCACGACGGGGTGCTCATATTCCGGGGCGTCCGGTGCAGCGGTGGCATCCATCGACTGGCGGACGGCGGCGGAATAGCCATCAGCGCCGTATTCCTTGCTCGCGGTATGCACGGCGGTCATGCCGCCCAGTGTTTTCTTCAAGCCGGGGGAGAGACGGTCATAGGCCGCCTGCTGGTCGGCGAACAGCGTGTCCCCGCCATAGGGAGGCACTTCGAGCGCATGCAGGATGGAGCCAAGCGCGGGCTCTTCCAGGAAACTCATGTCGGAATGCCAGCCACCGCCGAAATTGGTCTTTTCCTCCGGTTCCTTGATGATCTCGAGGAGTTCCGGGTGGCCGTCCATGCCCTTCACGTAGGGGTGGATGTTCAGCGTGCCGAAGCGGCGGGCGAAGGCCTTGTGCTGGTCCGGCGTCATGCCGTGCTGGCCGCGCAGGACGATGACCTTGAAATCGAGGAAGGCCTGGTGGACGGCGTCGAACTCGGAATTCGACAGGTCTTGTGTCAGGTCCACGCCGTGGATTTCTGCGCCGAGGGTGCCGGTAAGGGGCTGGATGGTCATGCTCATGGCCCGAGTGAACCATTCGCGCGAAGGTGATGCAAGAATGTCATTTGCACGCCAACACGAAATATGAGACAGACGCGGCGGGCCACATGCCCCCAACGGCATGCAGCCTATCTGTGAGGATAGGAGTAAAACAGATGACCACCACCGCCAAACCCGGCGTGCTGCCAGCATGCCCGCATTTTTCATCCGGCCCGACCGCCAAGCGTCCCGGATTTTCCCTTCAAAAACTTGAAACCGCCGCCCTAGGCCGTTCGCACCGTTCCGCCGATGCGAAGAAGAAGCTGAAAGCCGCGATCGATCGCTCCAAGGCGATCCTCGGCATTCCGGACGATTACCGCGTTGCCATCGTGCCGGCGTCCGATACGGGCGCGGTCGAGATGTGCATGTGGTCCATGCTCGGTGCAAAGCCCGTGGACGTGTTCGCCTGGGAAAGCTTCGGGCAGGACTGGGTGACCGATGCGACCAAGCAGCTGAAGCTCGAAAACTGCAACACCTATGTCGGTGAGTATGGCGAGCTGCCGCCCTTCGAAAAGGCGCGTGACGATGCCGACATCATCTTCACCTGGAACGGCACCACGTCCGGTGTGCGCGTGCCGAATGCAGACTGGATCAAGCCGAACCCCGACCGCGTCGTGATCTGCGATGCGACGTCCGCCGCCTTTGCGCAGGACATCGAATGGGAAAAACTCGATGTCATCACATATAGCTGGCAGAAATGCCTCGGCGGGGAAGCCGCCCATGGCATGCTGGTGCTCAGCCCCCGCGCCGTCGCCCGCCTCGAGAGCTACACGCCGGACCGCCCCCTGCCGAAACTGTTCCGCATGACCAAGGGCGGCAAGCTCGACGAGGCCCTGTTCGAGGGCGCGACGATCAACACGCCCAGCATGCTGTGCGTCGAAGACTATCTCCAGGCGCTCGACTGGTGCGAAAGCCTCGGCGGCTGGAAGGGGCTCCAGAAGCGCTCCAATGAAAGCCTCGCCACGCTGACCGACTGGGTGGCCAAGACCGACTGGGTCGACTTCCTCTGCCCCGACGCCTCTGTGCGCTCGAACACCGGCGTGACCTTCCGAATCGTGGACCCACGCGTCGCCGGCATGGACGAGGCCGGCCAGCGCGATTTCGTCAAGCGCATGATGAAGCGCCTCGAAACCGAAAACGCCTGCTTCGACGCGGCCGGCTACGCCAAGGCCCCTCCCGGCCTGCGCATCTGGTGCGGCGGATCGGTTGAGCCGTCGAATGTCGCGGCCCTGACGCCATGGCTCGACTGGGCCTTCGCTGAAGAAGCCGCCAGCCTCTAAGCGCTTTCTCCCGCGCCCTCGTCCTTCAGCTTCGCTCAGGATGAGGGCGCTCGGAAATCCCCATAGCAGGCTCATCCTGAGCGACGTCGAAGGAGAGCCGGGCCACGCGCCCCGAAATCACAAAGAGAACCCGAAATGCCCAAAGTCCTCATCGGAGACAAACTCTCCCCCGCCGCCGTCGAAATCTTCCACGCGCGCGGCATCGAAACCGTCACCAAGGTTGGTCTGAGCCCGGAAGACCTGATCAAGGAAATCGCCGACTATGACGGCCTCGTCGTCCGTTCGGCCTGCAAGCCGAATGCGGACGTGATCGCTGCGGCCAAGAACCTGAAAGTCATTGGCCGCGCTGGTATCGGCGTCGACAATATCGACATCAAGGCGGCGACCGCCAAAGGCGTCGTGGTCATGAACACGCCCTTCGGTAACGCCATCACCACGGCTGAACATGCCATTGCCATGATGTTCGCCGCCGCCCGCCAGATCCCGGCCGCCAATGCCGACACGCAAGCCGGCAAATGGCCCAAGTCCGGCTATATGGGTATCGAGGTCAGCTACAAGACGCTGGGCCTGATCGGTTGCGGCAATATCGGCAGCCGCGTCGCTGAGCGCGCCATTGGCCTGAAGATGAAAGTCGTCGCCTACGATCCGTTCCTCACCGAAGAGCGCGCTGTCGAACTGGGCGTCGAAAAGGTCGAACTCGACGAGCTGCTGAAGCGTGCCGACGTGATCACGCTGCACGTGCCGCTCACAGACCAGACCCGCAATGTCCTGTCGCGCGAAAACCTCGCCAAGACGAAGAAGGGCCTGATCCTGGTCAACTGCGCGCGCGGCGGACTGGTTGACGAGGAAGCCGTCGCCGAGATGCTCGAAAGCGGCCATCTGGCAGGCGCGGCCTTCGACGTGTTCGCGGTCGAGCCAGCCAAGGAAAACGTCCTGTTCGGCAAGAAGAATTTCGTCGCCACGCCCCACCTTGGTGCGGCCACGAACGAAGCCCAGGAAAACGTCGCGCTCCAGGTCGCTGAACAGATGTCTGACTATCTCCTGTCAGGCGCCGTCACCAACGCGCTCAACATGCCGTCGATCACGGCCGAGGAGGCCCCGCGCATCAAGCCGTTCGCAGGCCTCGCTGAGAAGCTCGGCTCGTTTGCCGGGCAGATTTCGGATTATGGCTATGATGAAGTCGTCATCGAGTATGAGGGGGAGGTCGCTGACCTGAACCGCAAGCCGCTGACGGCAGCGCTGCTGGCCGGCCTGCTGCGGGCCTCGCGCGGCGATGTGAACATGGTGTCGGCCCCCGCCATCCTTGCCGATAGCGGCGTCAAGCTGACCGAGACCAAGACGGAAGACAGCCCGGTCTATGACAGCCTGATCCGCGTCAAGGTGAAGACCAAGGCGACGGCGAATGCCCCTGAGGGCGGCTGGCGGACCCTGGCAGGCACGCTGATCGCGGGCCAGCCGCGCATTGTCGAGATCAAGGGCATGGCGCTGGAAGGCGATTTCTCGCCGGTCACGCTTTACGTCAACAATCTCGACAAGCCCGGCTTCATCGGCGCGCTCGGGCAAATGCTGGGAGAGGCGAAGGTCAATATCGCGACCTTCCACCTTGGCCGGACGTCGGCAGGCGGCGAGGCCATCGCGCTGATCGGTATCGATTCCGTGCCGGAAGAAGCCCTGATGACCAAGCTCGAGAGCCTGCCGCAGGTCCGCTATGCCAAAGTGCTGACGTTCTAGGCTTTTAGGAACGCATAATTCCTATGCAAACAGGGCGGGCTGCCATTGAGGCAGCCCGTCTCCAGTTAAGGGCTCCAGACACAACAGGAGCCTTTCATGGCAAAAATCGCTATCGTTTATCATTCCGGTTATGGCCACACGGCCAAAGTGGCAGAGCATGTTCGCATTGGCGCAACCAGCGTTGAGGGCGCGGAAGTCACGCTCTACAAGGCCGACGACCTGACCAGCCCCGACACCGGCCCGTGGGACGAACTGGCGGCCGCCGATGCCATCATATTCGGTGCACCCACCTATATGGGCTCGGCCTCAGCCGTGTTTAAGCAATTCCAGGATGCCAGTTCCAAAGTGTGGTTCACGCATGCCTGGAAAGACAAGATCGCCGCCGGGTTCACCAATTCCGGCTCGCTCTACGGCGACAAGTCCTCGACCCTGCAGCAGTTTTCGACTCTCGCCGCGCAGCACGGCATGGTCTGGGTCGGCACCGGCATGATGCCCGGCTACAATGCCTCCACCAAGGATATCAATGCCGTGCACAACCGGGCGAGCTTCACGCTTGGTCTCGGCGTGCAGTCGCTGACCGACCTGCCGGCCGAACAGACTCCTGACCGCTTCGACCTTGAAACGGCTGAAATGTTTGGAAAGCGTGTCGCCGATGCCACCCTTCGCTGGGTTCGTGGCAAGGCGTGACGGAACCGGGTTGACGGCGCGGTGTTTAGGGCCTCATTCCGTTCGATACGCCTATTGGGGGAATCACCATGCACCGCGCCTTACTAAGCCTCTCTGCCGTCCTTGCGATGGCAGGCACCTCTTCTGCCGACATTCTGGATGAGGTGCGCCTCGGCGTCATGCAGCACAATATCTGCGTGCAGGACTGCAACAATGCAGACAAGGAAGACGGGCCGAACATCAATGGCGAACTGGTTTTCAAGTCGCCGGATTTCCTGTCGATCATCTGGTCGCCAAGGCCGTATATCATGGGCAGTGGGAATACTGCCGGAAACACCAGCTTTGGCGCAGTCGGCCTGGTCTGGAACTGGGACTTTGCCGAGAACTGGTCGCTCGAAGCCGGTGAAGGCTATGCGATTCATGATGGTACGCTGGAAAACCCATTCCCGCAGGGCGATCCGCGCGGGGATGCCTTTACCGAGGAGAACGTCCTTCTCGGGTCGCGCGACCTGTTCAGGACCTCGTTCGCGCTAAATTACAGCTTCAACGAGCGCTGGGGTGGCCAGGTCCTGTATGAGCATCTCAGCCATGGCCAGATCCTCGGAAGCGGCCGCAACCAGGGCATGGACAATCTTGGTGTCCGGGTCATCTACGCCTTCGGTCACTAGGCATTCGCCACGCCTTGGCGTTGCGATACCCCTTGCGCTGGATAAGGTTCCTGCCACTCTCTCCTGAAAAATCAGGAGGACGTGATGCCAGACAAGCATGTTGTAGTGATTGGCGCAGGCCTTGGCGGCCTCACCGCTGCGATCAAGCTGCAGGAAGCGGGGTATGAGTTCACCCTGCTGGAACAAGGCGACCGTGTGGGCGGCACCTGGGCGGCGAACACCTATCCCGGCTGCGCCTGTGATGTTCAGGTCGCGCTCTACCAACTCTCCTTTGCCCAATCCATGCTCTGGACACGGCTTTACCCTCTGCAGGCCGAGATCCAGGCCTATGCCGAGGAAATCACCGACCGATTCCAGTTGCGCCCCAACCTTCACCTGAATGAAGGCGCGGCCTCTGCTGTCTGGAGCGATGCGGACAAGACCTGGACGGTCACCACGACCAAGGGACGCGTGATTGAAGCCGATGCCGTGATCGGCGCCCTTGGCCAGCTCAACCGCCCATTCTGGCCAGATATTCCAGGCCTCGACACGTTCAAGGGCCCAAAAATGCATTCGGCCGGCTGGGACCATTCGGTCGATTTCAAGGGCAAGCGCGTGGGTGTCGTGGGCTCGGCGGCGAGCGCCGTGCAACTGATCCCGCAAGTCGCGCTGGAAGCATCCAATGTCGGCGTGTTCCAGCGCTCTGCCAACTGGATGATTCCCCGCAATGACCGCGAGATCACGCCGGAAGAAATGGCGCTGATGTTCACGATTCCGGAAAAGGCGGCGGAGTTTGCGGCGATCAACCGGAAAATTCTCTACGAGAATGCCGACTATTTTTTCTGGCAAGCCTTCGAGTGGACGCCTGAGGGGCGCGCCTTCTTCACGCGCCAGGCGACGGACCATCTGAACGCCCAGGTGCCGGATGCGGAATTGCGCAAGAAGCTGACGCCGGACTATCCCGTCGGCTGCCGGCGCATCCTGATCGCGGATGATTTCTACCCGACCCTGATGCGCGACAATGTCGACCTGATCACGGACGGGATTGCCGAGATTGTCCCAGAAGGCATCCGCACCAAGGACGGCGTGCTGCACGAGTATGACATTCTCGTCTTCGCCACCGGGTTCGAGACGACCGGCTGGCACTGGTCGGTCGACGTGGTCGGGCAGGGCGGCGTGACGATCGAGCAGGCCTGGGCCGATGGACCTGAAGCCTATCTTGGCATCACCGTCGCGGACTTCCCTAACTTTTTCGTCCTCTACGGGCCGAACACCAATCTCGGGCACAATTCGATCACGTTCATGCTGGAGCGGCAGGTCGAGTATACGATCAAGGCCCTGGACAAGCTGGACGAGGCAGGCGCCGTCGCCATGGCGCCGAAGCGGGCGGTGCAGGACACGTTCAACAAGGACTTGCAGGCCCGTCTGGGCGAGACAGTCTGGGCCGATCCGGCCTGCAATAGCTGGTACAAGACCGAAGGCGGCAAGATCACCCAGAACTGGTCGGATCACACGCGCGCCTATGCCGATGCGGTCGCCGCTGTGGACCTCAAGCACTATGACCTCGTCAAGTAGGACCGAAACGACACAAAACGGCTGATAAACGGCGTCTGCCCCTTGCAATTCCGGGCAGACTCCTGCCCTTGTCGCGGCGGCTGAACACGGGAGTTCTATATGTCAGGTGTCGTCGTCGTAGGCGCCCAGTGGGGCGATGAAGGCAAGGGCAAGATCGTCGACTGGCTCTCGAGCCGGGCCGATGTCGTGGTGCGTTTCCAGGGCGGCCACAATGCGGGCCATACGCTGGTCATTGACGGCAAAGTGTTCAAGCTTGCGCTGCTGCCGTCTGGCCTCGTTCGCGGCGGTAAGCTCTCGGTCATCGGCAATGGCGTCGTGGTTGATCCGTGGCACATGCTGACGGAAATTGACGGCATTCGCGCGCAGGGCGTTGAAGTGACGCCCGAAAACCTGATCCTCGCGGACAATGCCTCGCTGATCCTGCCATGGCACAAGGACATCGACGCGGCGCGGGAAGGGGCCCTTGGCGCTGCCCAGATCGGCACCACCAAGCGCGGCATCGGCCCGGCCTATGAAGACCGCGTCGGTCGCCGCGCCATCCGCGTGGCCGATCTTGCTGATCCCGCCGCCCTCGACATGAAGATCGAGCGCCTGCTGGCCCATCATCGCCCTCTGCGGACCGGCCTCGACCTGCCCGAGCCCGATGGCGCGCAGTTGAAGGCCGACCTGCTGAAGATCGCGCCGCAGATACTCGCCTATGCGCAACCGGTCTGGAAACTGCTCGACGAACAGGTCCGGCGCGGCCGGCGCATCCTCTTCGAAGGTGCCCAGGGCGTGATGCTTGACGTCGACCACGGCACCTATCCGTTCGTAACCTCGTCCAATGTCGTCGCGGGCAATGCCTCGGCGGGTTCCGGTGTTGGCCCCGGCGCGATTTCCTATGTTCTCGGCCTCGCCAAGGCCTATACGACGCGGGTCGGCGCCGGTCCGTTCCCGACCGAGCTGCACGATGAGATCGGCGAGCGCCTTGGCCGTATAGGCAAGGAAGTCGGCGTGAATACCGGGCGGGCCCGGCGCTGCGGCTGGTTCGACAGCGTGATGGTTCGCCAGGCCTGCGCCACCAGCGGCGTTACCGGTCTTGCCCTGACAAAGCTCGACGTGCTCGACGGGTTTGACGAGATCAAGGTTTGCGTTGCCTATCGCCTGCACGGCAAGGAAATCGACTATTATCCCGCTGGCCTGACCGACCAGGCCGCCGTTGAGCCTGTCTACGAAACCATCGAAGGCTGGAAGGGTTCGACTGCGGGCGCCCGCAGCTGGGCTGACCTGCCAGCCGAGGCCGTGAAATACGTCCGCCGCCTTGAAGAACTTGTCGGCAAGCCCTGCGCCCTGGTCTCGACATCGCCGGAACGCGAAGATGTCATCCTGATGCAAGACCCGTTCGAAGCCTGACGCGCCACGGCATCCTGCATTGATTTCCAGTCGCGGTGCGCGCTAGCTGGAGACGGTGCACCAGAGTGTGGAGACGCCGATGCTTCGTTTGAAAACCTTTCTTGCGGCGGCATTGTGTGCGGTTGCCGTGGGATGCGCCTTTGGGTCGGATGACGCGCTGATACCGGCTGAAGATATCGTCCTGCCGCTTGGCGGCTTCACAGTGGCCGACACCTATGTCCAGAACAGCGACGACCCGAGCCTTTGGGAGCGCTCCGGCAACGAAGGAGCCTACGAGCGTTATACATTGCGCCAGGAAGCCGGTGGTTATTGGCTGGACGAGACGTTCTGGCTGGTGTTTGCGCGGCTGGAAGACGGTTCGGACGAATACCTGATGCAGGTTGCGACACCGGAAGAGAGTGTTGATGGCGGCTATGTCTACAATTACGCGGTGGGGAAAATAGTCGGCGACCGCCTGTTCATGAAGCTGCCGGATTGCGACGACCTGCCGATCGACACGATCAATGAACTCGAGCTGGACGCCGATTGTACACTCACAACCTATGCGGACCTCAAACGCGCCATCGCGGAGACAAAGGACGCCATTCGCTACACGACATATTACCAGCTGCGCTGAACAGTGCCTACGCAGTCTCCCTTAGTGACAGGGCAGGGGGCATTTGGCCTGATGTGAGGTGAAAAACCCACAACAGGAGAGCTGAAAATGTCTCACACGCCCCACGAACTTGCCGCCGAATTTCCCGAGGCGGTCGACAAGATCCATGAACTGAAAACGTCGGACCCCCATTTCGCGCGCCTTGCCGACGAGTATCATGACGTCAACCGCCATATCCATCGGCACGAGAGCGGCGTCCAGCCTGCCAGCGAAACCCACGAGACGGAACTGCGCAAGCGCCGGATGGTCCTCAAGGATGAGCTCTACGCGATGTTGAAAGCCTAGGCTGGCGTGCGGTCGGCGTTTTGCAGGAGCAAATGATGATACATCTGGAAATCGACAAGGCCCGGAATCTCGTACACCTTTCGCCCGAGGGGAAGCTTGAGAAAGCGGATTTCGATCGCCTGACCGAGGCGCTCAACGCGCATATCAATGAAACCGATTCAGTTCCGGCCATCATCATCGAAACGCGCGGGCGCCCGCACTGGGACAGCTATGGTGCTTTCCTGCGCCACATGGAGTTCATCAAGGACTATCACAAGCTGGTGCCCAAAATTGCCATCGTAAGTGACAGTTCTGCGCTCAGCCTGGCGCGGTCGGTGGCGGACCATTTCGTCAAGGCCAAGGTTCGCTACTTCCCCATCGGGAGCGCGGCGGAGGCGGTCGACTGGGCCAGCGCGCCCGACGACCATCCGGGCCAATTCAGCCTGATTGAAGGTCTGCCGGCGAATGTCATCGGCGTGAACGCCGAGGGTGTCATCACCGCGCAGGATTATGAAGAGACGCTGGTGCCGCTGATCAGGGAAAAGCTGAAAATCCACGACCGTCTCAACCTCCTGTTCGTGGCGGGTCCGTCCTTTCGCGCTTACAGTGCCGGGGCGGTCTGGGATGACGCCCGGTTCGGCATGATGCATCTCGCCGATTTCAAGAAAATTGCCATCGTTTCCGATACCGACTGGATCCGCATGGGCACCAAACTGTTTGGCCCGCTGCTTCTGGGCGACATGCATGTGTTTTCGATGGCTGAACTGGACGACGCCAAGGAATGGGTGAAGCGCTAGGGGCCTGAGGCCTTCAACTTGCCCGCGTCTCCTCGCGCCCAAGGGTGTATTTTACGCGATATTCAAAGCCTGATCTTCCCGGGATGGAAACCGGGTGCTTGCTGCGGTCGCCAAGTTAACCATTGGGTGCGCGCAGCCAGAGTAAGATATCGTAAAGTCTATAGTGAATAACGTCTTCCAGAAACCGGTTTAAAAGGCCTGGAAGAATGACGTCCCCAGTATTTGACAAGCCTGTCAGGGCTGAACAGCGCAGCGAGACGCGTCTGAATGACGTCATTCGCAAGCCGGGCATCGCACATGTTTTGTTAACACTCGCAGCCTGTTCACTGTCGATGGGCGCCATCCTGTTAACCCGTGGAACGGGTGATGTCGCAGCGGTATGGCCCGTGAATGCGATCCTGCTGATTGTCGTGCTGAAATGGCCGAAGGCTGAATGGCCCTCGCTGTTCGGGTGCCTGTTCATCGGCACGCTTCTGGCCAATGTCGTTATCGGCGACCCGTGGGTGCGCAGTCTGATCCTGGCAATAGCAAACAGCCTTGAAGTCCTCATCGTCGCGCTGATACTGAGCCAGCATTCCGCGCCGAATATTACGCGCAAATCCGGCATTTTGAGACTGTTCGCCGCGTCCCTTGTTGCCTGCAGTATTTCGACGCCGATAGCGCTTGCAGGTCTCGCGATGACTGGAGCCGCCCTGCCTGTGCAGGATTCGGCGCTCTGGTTCTTTGGCGACATCCTGGGCCTTCTCCTTTTCGCGCCGCTGCTTTGGGCGCTTTTGACGAAACGCGAAACCGGGAACGACCTTGGCTGGATGTCTGTGCTCGAGGGCTTGCTGGTTGTCGTCGTCACGATTGGTGTGTTCGTGCAATCGAGTTATCCGCTCCTCTTCCTCGTTCCGCCGGTGCTTGTGCCTCTGACTTTCCGCCATGGCGTTCGCGGAGCGGCGGTCGCACTGCTGGTCGTGACGATGATCTCGATTGGGTTTACCTATGCCGGGATGGGCCCGACCATGCTGGCAGAGGGCGGGATCGTTCACCATATGCTTGTGCTGCAGGCTTTCCTCGCAGCGAATTCCTACATGGCGCTGTCGCTTGGGGCGTCCGTGAGTGAACGTCATCGCCTGAACCAGCGCCTGAGCGATTCCAGACGCCGCGTTGTCGAGCGGTCGGCGCGGGAAAAGGTTCTCCTCCGCCAGGCCGAAATGGCGGATGAAATCTCGCAGGTCGGTCACTGGACCCTGAATGCCGAGATGAGTGAAGTCTACTGGTCGCCGGAAGTCTATCGCATTCACGGCGTGACGCCCGCGACGTTCAATCCGGTGCTGGATGGTGCGCTCGATTTCTATATTGAAGGTGACCGTGCTCGCGTCTCGGCCCTGATCGATCAACACATGAAAAGCGGTGAGGACTGGAATTTCGAGGCGACGATCCAGCGGCGCTCTGACAGTGAAAAGCGCCGTGTAAGATCGATTGCGAAATGCCATGTCGGACCTTCCGGAACCGTCGAGCATATATTCGGCGTTTTCAAGGATATAACGCAGGAGCACGAACTTTATGCCGCCCTTGCGGTGAAGGAAGAGCAGTATCGTATCCTGGCGGAACACTCGACCGATATCGTCCTCAAGTTCGGCCGCGACGGAGTCATCAACTATGCATCGCCTTCGGCCGCGATAATTGCGCCGCCGGAGGAGGCGGTCGGCAAGCGGACGGTCGACTTCGTCCTGCCGGAGGATCGCGAGTTCGCGATAGCGATTACGCAGGACCTGTTCACGGGCAAGGAAATTGACCCCGATTTGCAACGCGAATTCAGGGTCCGCCTGGCTGACGGTTCCGTTGTCTGGCTGGAGGGCAAACCCCAGGTCATACGCGACGCCGACGGCAATCCGGTTGAGGTTGTATCGACCTATCGCGACGTGAGCGAGCGTCATGAGCGCGAAAAGGCGCTCGCCGCGGCGCGTCTTGAGGCCGAGGCTGCCGTCACCGCCCGGACGGAATTCCTGTCCAATATGAGCCATGAGATTCGTACACCATTGAACGGAGTCATGGGCTTCGCCGATATTCTCAAGACGACGGCGCTGACCGATGACCAGCTGACTTATGTGCAGCGGATTTCGTCTGCCAGCCGGACATTGCTCGAAATCATCAACGACATTCTCGACTTTTCCAAGATCGATGCCGGACGGCTGGAGGTCGAAAGGCGGCCTTTCGACATTCGCGAGGTGATCGAGGATGTCGTGGACCTGGTCGCGGCGGCGCGGCCGAATCCGAATGTCAAAATTACCTGCAAGGTCGCGCCCGAGATCGCTACGGCGGTCGTGGGGGATGAAACCCGGTTGCGACAGATACTCACGAACATTGTCGGCAATGCGTCCAAATTCACTGAGGCCGGTCATGTCAGGCTGGATGCCAGGCTGACGGATGGGCGGCTTTGTATTATCGTCGCTGATACCGGGCCGGGCATTCCTGCCGACAAGATGGACCATATTTTCACCGGCTTTTCCCAGGCCGATGCCTCGATCACCCGGCGCTTCGGAGGCTCGGGCCTCGGCCTGTCGATCAGCCGGTCGCTGGCCCTGCTGCTGGACGGCAATTTGGAGCTCGTCAGCGAAGAAGGGGTAGGGACGAATGCGATCCTGACCCTGCCTTACATCCCGGACCGGCGCACTGACTGCGCCGAAGCGCCCGACATGGCCGAAGACCGGCGGGCGCAAACGGCGGCCCGCGTCATGGTGGTCGACGATGTCGAGATGAACCGGGCCCTGATCGCCATCGGTCTGCGTTCGGCCGGGCACGAGGTGACGACCTTTGCGTCGGCGCCCGATGCGATCCTGTCGCTGCTTGAAGGCATCCCCTATGACATCATCCTGATGGATGTGCAGATGCCCGAAATGGACGGCCTGACGGCGACCCGCCGGATACGGGAAATGCATGGGCCTGCCGGCCGCCTTCCGATTGTCGCGCTGACGGCCAATGCGCTGGCTACCCAGGCGGACGAATGCCTTGCTGCGGGCATGGACGCCCATTTCTCAAAGCCGATCGACATGGTGCGCCTGAACCACCTGATTGAGCGCCTGCTGCGCAAGAAGGGCGACGAGGTAGCCGAGCGGACGACCGAAGCGGATGCCATGATCGCCGCCCTGAAGGAAGAGTGTCGCCGCGACATCCTGGAACTGCCCGGCAAGCTGGGCGCATTGCTGCGGATCAGTTCGCCGGAGACTCGCGCCAAAGCTGTTGCGTCGCTCGCCCATTCTGTGGCCGGAACATCCGGAAGCCTCGGCTTCAAGGACGTGTCGGACGCGGCCTTCAAGCTGGAAGCCGTTGCCAAGGAAATCCTGTCCGGCACGCCGGTTCCGGACTCGCTGGAGGGCGCGGTGGGCAGCTTTGTCAGCGTCGTCGAGGACGCGGCCTGAGGCCAGCGCCCGCACCCGGAAACACCTCCCGGTGCCCGGCCACTGGTCTGACAAGCCTGTCGGACTCAGCTTGAATTATCCCACTTTTCCAGCGCGGCACTGAGCAGGCCCGGCAGGGCCGTGGCGATTGCGCCGAGTTCGGGGCGGAGCCGATAGGTGCTGGCCATGGGCAGGGCGACGGGCTTCGGGTCGCCGCGTTTGCGCTGGCGGGCAAGGCTGCGCGCGAGCCGTTTGGCATAGAGGTCCGGCGTTTCGAGCACCTTGTAGAGGGCGCTGACGCGGGCGAGGAAGGGCGCGGCGGGGACTGGGCCGGATGCCCGGACACACCCCGGAAACAGCCCGGAGGCTTCGGGGTCCACGTCCCGCTGCACCCGGCCTGACAGGGCGAAACGGTACGGGGCCGGGAAGGTGACGATCTCGGTGCCCTCGGGGAGCGGCACGGGGGTGGCAGGGGTGAGGCACGTCCGGGGGCGGACCGCTGGCAGGGTGAGCGCCAGCGCCATCAGCGTGAGCAGCCGCCGCACGATGATTTCGAGTTGTTTCAACCGCCCCGACGCGCGCCGCATGAGGCTGCGCGGCAGGGTCAGCGGCTTCAGGTGGATGTTGGTCAGGCCGATGATGCTGGTCAGCGCGAGGCTGGCTTCGCGGAGGCCATGAGAGATGAGATCGCTGCTGCCGGTCATGCGGGTAGTATAGCGCGGGCAGGGTATGGGTTGGATAAGGGGGCGGAAAGAGGGGTCCGGCACATCCGCCGCATTCCGGGAATAACTGTGTCTGCTTTCGCCGGTCAGGCGATCACAAGACCAACTCAATCCGTGTCCCCGGCGCAGGCCGGGGTCTTGTGCGGCACGTCTAGTCCCTGATGGCATGAGGTCCCGGCTTTCGCCGGGACTTCGGATTTGGGGGGGTGACTAGCCCTAGATCTGCCCCGTCACTTCCAGCACGTCTTCGACCGTGCGCAGGCCGGGTTTCGGGCTGGTGACGAGGACGGCCATGTTGCCGGGCAGGTGCTTGTTGTCGAGCATCTTGTCATGGGCCGCCGGGATCTGGTCCCAGGGGAAGACTTCCGACATGCCGGGATCGATGCGCCGGTTGATGACGAGGTCATTGGCGGCGCTGGCCTGCTTGAGGTGGGCAAAGTGGCTGCCCTGTACGCGCTTCTGGCGCATCCACAGGAAGCGGGCGTCCATGGTGAGGTTGAAGCCGGTCGTGCCGGCGCAGATGACGACCATGCCGCCGCGCTTCACCACGAAGACGGAAACGGGGAAGGTGGATTCACCCGGATGTTCGAACACGATGTCGACATCCTTCTTGCCGGTATGTTCCCAGATGGCTTTGCCGAACTTGCGGGATTCTTTCATGTAATCGTTGAATTCAGGCCCGTTGACCGTGGGCAGCTGGCCCCAGCAATTGAAATCCTTGCGGTTGAGCACGGCCTTGGCGCCGAGGCCGAGGACGTGATCCTTCTTGTCGTCGGAACTGACCACACCGATCGCATTGGCACCGGTGACAGCGCAGAGCTGGACGCCGAAACTGCCAAGGCCGCCGGACGCGCCCCAGACGAGCACGTTGTCGGCCGGTTTCACGATGTGGGGGCGATGGCCGAACAGCATGCGATAGGCGGTTGCCAGCGTCAGCATGTAGCAGGCGCTTTCTTCCCAGGTCAGGTGTTTCGGACGCGGCATGCACTGGCGGGCCTGGACGCGGGCGAACTGGGCGAAGGAGCCGTCAGGTGTCTCGTAGCCCCAGATGCGCTGGGACGGCGAGAACATCGGGTCGCCGCCATTGCACTCTTCGTCGTCGCCATCATCCTGGTTGCAGTGGATGACGACTTCGTCGCCGGGCTTCACGCGCTTCACCTTGCGGCCAACGGCCCAGACGATGCCGGCGGCATCACTGCCGGCAATATGATAGTCCTGCTTGTGGATGTCGAAGGGCGAGACCGGCTCGCCGAGACCAGCCCAGATGCCATTATAATTGACGCCTGCGGCCATCACGAGGACGAGCACTTCGTCGGAATCGATGTCTGGCACGGGGACCTGCTCGAGCTGCATCGCGGTCGACGGACGACCGTGGCGCTCGCGGCGGATGGCCCACGCGTGCATGAATTTCGGGACGTGAAATTCCGGAGGAATTTCGCCCATTGCGTAAATGTCTTTCTGTTCTCTGCCCATAATTGAAATTCCAATCCTCCAAAATCACGTCAGGGAGCCGCGTGCGCACGTTTATTGCGTGTCTTCACAAAGCCCCCGGGTCGCGGCACCTTGGCTTCACGTCAGCCCGGATGCAAGGCATTTGTTGCGGCGCACAATAACGCAACCTCACAAGCGTGACAAAAATGACAATATGCACCACGGCCTACCTCAACGGCGCCTTCTGTTCTGCAGCGGACGCTAGGATATCGCCCTTTGACCGGGGCTTCCTGTTTGCCCATGCCGCGTATGAGGTGACCGCCGTGTATGGCGGGCACCTCGTCGATTTCGGAGGCCATATGTCGCGCCTCGGCCGCACCCTGGCCGGGATTGGCATTCCGGACCCCCTGAAGGGAGACGGCTGGGGCAAGGTTCACCGCGACCTGATCGATTATAACAACCTCACGGAGGGCCTGATCTATTTGCAGGTCACGGCGGGCGCCTACGGCTTGCGCGATTTTGCCGGGCCGGAAGAATTCGAGCCGACCGTTTTCCTGTACGCGGACGCCCGACCTCTGATCGGCGCGACGGCGCGGGACGGGATCAGGGCGATCTTCCTGGACGATACGCGCTGGAAGCGGCGCGACATGAAGACCACGCAGCTGCTGTCGCAGGCGCTGGCCTACCGGGCGGCGCGGCAAGCGGGGGCGGACACGGCCTTCATGGTGGAGGACGGGCGTGTGACCGAGGCGGCCTCGGCCAATGCCTGGATTGTCGACGCCGAAGGGCAGCTGGTGACGCGGGACCTGTCGCCGTCCATCCTGCCGGGCATCACGCGGGCCGGTGTGCTGGACCTGCTGGAAGGGTCAGGCCTGCACCTCGTGGAACGGGCCTTCACGCCGGACGAGGCGCTGGGCGCGAAGGAGGCGTTCACGACGTCTGCAGGCGCGATGATCGCGCCCGTGATCGCGATAGACGGGCAGGCGATCGGCACGGGCAAACCGGGGCCGGTGACGCGGCAGGTCCAGCGCCTGTATTATCAGGCGATGGGGGCGGACGTCGCCTCCGTGGCGCCCTGGACGCTGGGCTGACGCACCGGCCGGCGGGCGGCAATGACGGCGCGGGCCTTGAGGGTGAGGATGGTTCCGGCGAGCACGATGGTCACCATGTTCGCCAGGATGACCGGCACGCTCGCGATCATGATGCCGTAGACGAGCCAGGCGGCGATACCGATGGTGAACAGCACGTACATGATGAGGGAAATGCCGCCGGTTTCGCGGGTGCGCAGAATCTGGACGGCCTGGGGCACGAACGAGACCGTGGTCAGGATGGCGGCAAAAAATCCAATAAATTCAGTCATTTGATGTATTTTCCGCCGCCGTTTCAGCGGTGTATACATCAAGTCCGTTTCAGCGGCGAGGCGAAGATTCAGGCCCGTTTGCGGGGTCGTAGAATTCGCCTTCGATGATCTCGCCATCTGCACTGCCTGCGCCGGGATTGGCCTCACGGAACGATGCATTCAGGGTCGACAGCACGCTGCTGACCTCGGTCGTGGCGAGCCGGGCGCTGATCGCGTTGGCGGCGAGGGCAAAACCGGTGACGCCGAGCAAGATGGCCGCATCTTCAAGGCCGAGGCCGCGCGCCAGGGATGTGTCGCGGAACAAAGCGAGGAATCCCAAGAGGACAATGAACAGGCCGGCAAGGCCGCCGAGGCGCACGGCGAAACCGGGCAGCAGGCCGGCCAGTGTGACCGGTGCCGCCGTTCCGGTGAGCCGGGCGAGGCGAATGCGCTCGACCAGGCTGACGCCGACCATGGCAGCGGCCAGCAAGACGATCATCAGGGCGCTGCGCTGCATCAGAGCCACAAGGACCACGCCGAACGGGAAGGCGAGCAGGGTGGCGAGGCGCAGGCCGAGCGCTGTCTGGAGGGGGGAGGACGGCTGGGTCAGGGCGGGGGTATCCGGTGGGGGCAATAGTGTGGCGGGTCCGTTTCGATGTGGCCATGAAGACACGCCAGCACAAGGGCGCGGTCTGACGCTTGCGCTGGCGAACGCCACACGGCATGTTGCGCCGCAACAATACAATTGGGGAGCCCCGGCATGGCCGACACACAAAAACCGATCCAGCACGCGCCTGACCGGCCGTGGATTTTCCGCACCTATGCGGGCCATTCGACGGCGCAGAAATCCAATGAGCTGTATCGGGGCAACCTGGCCAAGGGCCAGACGGGCCTGTCCATCGCCTTCGACCTGCCGACGCAGACCGCCTATGACGCCGACCATATCCTGGCGCGCGGCGAAGTCGGCAAGGTCGGCGTGCCGGTCAAGCATATGGGCGACATGGCGAAACTGTTCGACCAGCTGCCGCTGGAAGAGATGAACACGTCGATGACGATCAATGCGCCAGCGGCCTGGATGCTGGCCATGTATGTGGCGCTGGCCGACGAGCGCGGCGATGACCGGCACAAGCTGCGCGGCACGACGCAGAACGATATCGTCAAGGAATACCTGTCGCGCGGCACTTATGTGTTCCCGCCGGAGCCGTCGATGCGGCTGATTTCGGACATGGTGAGCTGGTGCTATACGGAAGTTCCAAAATGGAACCCGATGAATGTCTGCTCCTATCACCTGCAGGAAGCGGGCGCGACGCCGGAACAGGAGCTGGCCTATGCGCTGGCGACGGCGATTGCCGTGCTGGACCGTGTGAAGGCCGGCGGGCAAGTTCCGGAATCAGACTTTGAAACCGTGTTCGGGCGGATTTCCTTTTTCGTGAATGCGGGTGTGCGTTTCGTTACGGAACTCTGCAAGATGCGGGCCTTCGTCGACCTGTGGGAAGAAATCGGCCGCGAGCGCTATGGCGTGAATGACCCGAAAGCGCTGCTGTTCCGCTATGGCGTGCAGGTCAACTCGCTGGGCCTGACCGAGCCGCAGCCGGAAAACAATGTCTATCGCATCCTGATCGAGGCGCTGGCCGTGACCCTGTCGAAACGCGCCCGCTGCCGGGCGCTGCAGCTGCCGGCCTGGAACGAGGCGATGGGCCTGCCGCGCCCGTGGGACCAGCAATGGAGCCTGCGCCTGCAGCAGATCCTGGCCTATGAGACGGACCTGCTGGAATTCGAGGACATTTTCGACGGCAGCCACGTGATCGACGGCAAGACCGAGGAATTGAAGGACAAGGCCCGCGCGACGCTGGCAGAGATTGATGCGCTGGGCGGCGCGACAAATGCCATCACCCATATGAAGGAAAGCCTTGTCGGCGCGCATATCGACCGGATCAAGGCGATCGAGAACGGCTCGATGAGCGTTGTCGGCGTCAACAAGTACACCTCGACCGAGAAAAGCCCGCTGGGCACGGGCGACGGCGCGATCATGACGATCGACCCGGCTGAAGAAGCCGCGCAGGTGCGCGACCTGAAAGCGTGGCGGGCGAAACGCGACAATGCAGCCGTCGAGGCCGCACTGGCGAACCTGAAGGCGGCGGCGGCGAGCGATGTGAACATCATGGAGCCGTCGATTGCCTGTGCCAAGGCAGGCGTGACGACCGGCGAATGGGGCACGGCGATGCGCGAAGTGTTCGGCGAATTCCGAGCACCGACGGGCGTGGCCATGGTTATCAGCGGCGACGGCGACGAAGAGATCGCGGCGGTGAAAGCCGATGTCGATCGCGTGTCCGAGGCGCTGGGCCGGCGGCTGACCTATGTGCTGGGCAAGCCGGGCCTGGATGGCCATTCGAACGGCGCCGAGCAGATTGCGGCGCGCGGGCGGGAAGTCGGCATGGATGTCGTCTATGAAGGCATTCGCTTCACGCCAGCCGAGATTGCGGCGCAGGCGAAAGCGGCCAAT
This sequence comes from uncultured Alphaproteobacteria bacterium, assembly GCA_963973995.1. Classification (GTDB taxonomy): domain Bacteria; phylum Pseudomonadota; class Alphaproteobacteria; order Caulobacterales; family Hyphomonadaceae; genus Hyphomonas. The sequence goes on along the minus strand of CAXBCO010000001.1, from coordinate 447,308 downwards.
GCGCATGTTGTCGGCCTGTCGATCCTGTCGGGCAGCCACCTGGACCTGGTGCGCGAGACGATTGCCGAACTGCGCAAGGCAGGGCTGGAAAACGTGCCGCTGGTGGTTGGCGGCATCATCCCCCCGGAGGACGCGCGCGCCCTCGGCCAGATGGGTGTGACCCGCATCTATACGCCCAAGGACTTCAAGATTACCGGCATCATGGGCGACGTGGTGAAAGTGGTCGAGAAGGCCTGGCTGGCCACGGCCTAGGTTTACAGCTTTCTTCTTCTTGCAGGGCCGGGACAAGGCGTCTAAGGGCCGCGCCTGCTTACAATTCAGCGTCACCGGGAGCCGGCATGGGACAGTTTGAACTCGGTTGGGAAGAGTGGCTGGCGCTGCCGGACCTGGGCTTGCCGGCAATCAAGGCCAAGGTGGATACCGGGGCCAAGACTTCGGCGCTGCATGCCAGCGTGATCGAGCCGTTCGGGCCGAACACCAAGCCGCAGGTGCGCTTCCTGATCCAGCCGGACCCGTCGGACCCGAACCTGGAAATCACCTGCTCGGCGCAGGTGATTGACCGGCGCGAAGTGACGAGTTCGAACGGCGACACCGAGTTGCGCTATGTGATCGAGACCGAGGCGGAAATGGGCGGACGGCGCTGGCCGATCCAGCTGACGCTGACCAACCGCGAGAATATGACCTACCGGATGCTGTTTGGTCGTGGCGCGATCCAGCCGGACATGATCGTCAATCCGAATGTCTCGTTCAGCCAGCCCTTGCTGGATTTTACGCGCTATAGCGGCCTGCCGAAACGGACGCCGGTCAAACGGCCCTTGCGGATTGCCCTGCTGACGCGCGAGCCGAACAATTATTCCTCGAAGCGCCTGGTGGAAGCCGCTGAGGCGCGCGGCCATGTGATGGAGATGATCGATACCGCCCGCTGCTATATGCAGATCGGTACGCTGGACCCGGAAGTGCATTATGACGGCAAGGCGCTGGCGCGGTTCGACGCGGTGATCCCGCGTATCGGTGCGTCCATCACGGATTACGGCATGGCGGTGCTGCGCCAGTTCACCAATACCGGCGCATTCTGCCTGAACGGGGCAGGGGCGATCGGACGGTCACGTGATAAACTGTTGGCGCACCAGTTGCTCGCCCGCGCCAAGATCGGCATGCCGATCACGGCGTTTGCGCACAGCCCGAAGGACACCAAGGACCTGATTTCGCTGGCGGGCGGCGCGCCCGTGGTTGTGAAGCTGTTGTCCTCGACGCAGGGCAAGGGCGTGGTGCTGGCCGAAACGCGCAAAGCCGCCGAGAGCCTTGTCGATGCGTTCCGGGGGCTGGACGCGAACTTCCTGGTGCAGGAATTCGTGAACGAGGCCGCCGGTGCCGACACGCGGTGTTTCGTGATCGGCAACAAGGTGGTCGGCGGCATGAAGCGGCAGGCAGCCAAGGGCGAGTTCCGGTCGAACCTGCACCGTGGCGGCACGGCGAGCGCGGTGAAGCTGACGCGGGCCGAACGTGACGTTGCGCGCGACGCGGCCAGGGTGCTCGGCCTGCGCGTGGCGGGGGTGGACCTGCTGCAGACGGATGAAGGCCCGAAAGTGCTGGAGGTGAATTCGTCCCCCGGGCTTCAGGGCATCGAGGGCGCGACTGGCAAGGACATTGCCGGCATGATCATAGAGCATCTCGAACGTCAGGTGCGCCCGCTTGCCAAGGTGCGCGAGACAGGCGTGAAGCCGCGCCGGCGGATCAACGTGAGCTGAACAGCTTGCCCTTCTCGGTGATCAGGATGATCCCGAGGGACGTCAGGCCGAGGCAGACGAAGCCGAGCGTGATCGGTACGGTCGAGCCATTGTACTGGCTGGCGATGGCCATGCCGATGAGGCTGGAAACGGTCGTCGTGGCAAAGCCATAGGCAGCCGAGGCTGTGCCGGCAATCTTGCCGAGGGGTTCCATAGCGAGCGCGCTGAAGTTCGATCCCATCAGGCCGAAGCAGCCAAAGCAAAGCGCGAACAATGGGAAGAAGATATAAAGGTGGTCGCCCGCGAAATGGGTAACCAGGGCCAGGATCGCCGCAACAGCCGTGAAGGTGAAGAGGGCCACCTGGCTGATCCGGCGCATGCCTATTCTCTCGACAATGCGCGAGTTGAGGAAGTTGGCACACGCGAGCGTTCCCGCGATCCCGGCGAACCAGAGCGCGAAGGTTTCCGTCTGCGCGAAGACTTCGCGGAAGATCTGCTCCGACGAGGCGATGAACGCGAACAGCGCGCCGAAGATGACGCCGGAGGCGCACATGTATCCGAACGTGACGCGCGACTTGACGATCTGGCCGTAGGCGCTGAGGGCGGCACCGAGATTGAGCGGTTGCCGAGCGGGTTCCGGCAGGGTCTCGGGCAGGCGGTACCATGTCCAGACGAGCATGATGATACCGAAAATGGCGAGGACCACGAAGATGGCTTCCCATGGCGCGACCAGCAGCACGATCTGGCCGATGCCCGGCGCGAGGATCGGCACGACCATGAAAATGGTCATCACCAGCGACATGAAGCGCGCCATCTGGCGGCCAGCAAACAGGTCTCGCACGACCGACACGGCGACGAGCCGTCCGCCGGAGGCAAACACGCCCTGCAGGAAGCGCATGATCAGAAGGGCCATGAAGTCGCGCATGACGATGCAGGCAAAGGCGGTGACAATATAGCCGACGAGGGCGACGAAGAGGGGACCGCGCCGGCCAAACCGGTCGGAGATGGGCCCCCAGATGATTTGCGGCGCGCCAAAGCCCAGCACGTAGGAGAAGATGATCATCTGCTGGCGGTTGTCGCTTTCCATGCCCGGCGCGGTGAGACCTACAGCATGGGCAATCTCATTGAGCGCCGGCAACATGATGTCGATGCCGAAGGCGTTGAGCGCCATCAGGCCGGCAATCATCACGACAAGTTCGCTGCGTCCGGGAACGGGGCGTTTGGCCCCCGGCAGGATGCCCGAGGGCGGAATGGCGGAGGGTTCGGTGTCGGCCATGGGCCCGCCTTTCCTGTCTGGTGCGGTTTGGGGGGAGAAGCCTTCCTATCTGGGCCAAGCCTTGCCGCTTGCCTAGAGGTGACGCCGGGAATAATGCGCAGGATGCAAAAACGCCGCCCTTGCGAGGCGGCGTTCGAAGGCGACGGGCAACCGGATCAGGATTCGGGGCGCTGGATCTGGCTGCCTAGATTGAAGATCACCTGGTCGGCGTCGAAATAGGCCGGGTCATCGGGTTTCGGACCTTTGCCCATGATGATTTCGGCTGAGGCCACATAGGAGGTGATTTCGCGATATTCCTGCGGGCCGTCCCAGAAGGGGTCGTAATAGCCGAAGCGGGACGCGTAGAAAGACCGCGGATAGGCCCAGCGCCGGTAGGGGTCATAGAAATATCCCGCGCGCGGCCCGTAATAGCTATAGTCGAGATAGAAGTGGTCGTAGAAGGGCGAATAGCCCGAGCTGGTCGGCACGACGCGGCTGTCGGCATCGGTGGCGCGCTGGACGACGCGGAAATGGTCAAAACCGTTCTGCTTGGTCAGCTCCGCCGCGCGATAGAGCATGTAGGTCTCCACCGTCTTGCGATCTGTCAGGCTGTTGCCCGCAAACTGCACATGAAACCGGTTGGATTCGATCTGCTGCTCGGAATAGCCGCGTTCGGTGTCGAGCGCAGCCTGATAAGGCGTTGCAGTTGTGCACGCCACGAGCAGCGAGAGGGCTGCAAAACCGGCGGCAATCTTGGATATGGGCATGGGACATTCCTCCTGAGGACATCTGCGCTACTCTATTTACGTCCACCGTGATGGAACGCCAATTGAATAGCGCGGTTTCCGAGTGTCCCTTTTGTCATATGACAATCACGTTTTCGCGAACTAGCCTTCGGCAAGAGACCAATCGCCAACGCAGCGAGGTGGCGGCCAGACATGAAGACTCACGGTATTCGACTATTCAGGCAGGCGCTTGCCTGGGCGCCGATTGTTCTGGCCGGGTGTGGCGGAAGCGACGACAGCGGACCGCCCCCCGTCAACCTGGCGCCGGTCTTCACGTCATCGGCGCAGGTCACGGTCGACGAGAATTCGGCTGGCTTGCTCTACACGTTTGCGGTCTCCGATCCTGACGGGAACAGCCTGTCGGTCTCGGTCGTTCCGGGCGGCGACGAGGCTGCGTTCGATATCGATATTCCAGCGCGCACCATTCGGACCTTGACGCCGCTCGATTTCGAGGCGCCCGCCGACGCAAACGGTGACAATACCTACGAAATTGCGCTGGAGGCGCGCGATCCCGGCGGGCTGGCAGCGCAGCTGAACCTGCAGATCATGGTGCGAGACGTGTTCGAGGACATGATGCTGACGCGGGTCGGCGCCGGGTTTTCCCAGCCGCTTTACCTTGCCGGACTGCCGGGCACGAACCGCGTGATTGTCCTGGAAAAACAGGGCCGCATTCGCATCCTGGATCCGCAGGCCGGCACAATCGACCCGGTCGATTTTCTCGACGTCTCGGGCGAGACGGCTGCGGCGGGTGAAGGCGGCTTGCTGGGCATTGCCTTTTCGCCGGATTTCGCCACCGACGGCACCTTCTGCATCAACATGACGAACCTGTCGGGCGATACTGAAATCCGGCGTTACGAGATGTTCTCCGGGTCGGCGACGCAAGCCGATCCGTCTACGGCAGATATAATCCTGACCATTGCCCAGCCAGCGGCCAACCACAATGGCGGCTGGATCGGCTTTGCCGCCGACGGGCTGCTGTTCGTGGCAACAGGGGATGGCGGCGGAAGCGGCGACCCGAACGAGAATGCGCAGGACCCGAATTCCCTGCTCGGAAAGATGCTCCGGATCGATGTCAGCGGCGACGACTATCCTGCCGACCCGGCGCGAGACTATGCGATCCCGCCGGGCAATGCCTTTTCGGCCCCCGCCGGGCGTGAGGAAATTTTTGCGCTCGGCCTGCGCAATCCTTGGCGGGCGAGCTTTGACCGGGTGACGGGCGACCTGTTCATCGGCGATGTGGGGCAGGACGCCGTCGAGGAAATCGACCGCCTGCGCATGAGCGATTCCGGCACCAATTTTGGCTGGGACGACCAGGAAGGGACGCAGGATTTCGAAGCGCCGGACAGGGCGGGCCTGACCGACCCGGTTGCCGAATATTTCCATGGGGACGGGCCGGCGCGGGGCGAGTCGATCACCGGCGGTTATGTTTATCGCGGCAATATCGAACGGATCAAAGACACCTATGTTTTTGCCGATTTCGTGATTGGCAATATCTGGGCTTTCCCGGTGGACGACCTGATCATCGGCCAGACCGTGTCTGCGGGCAACTTCGACCAGCTGAATGCGTCGCTCGTGCCCGATGCGGGCACATTGGCGAGCATTGCCAGCTTCGGCGAAGACAACGACCGCAATCTCTACATCGTCTCCGTTCTCGGCGACGTGTTCCGGATCGACAGCCGTCCCTGAAACGTTCCGCGCAAATGAAAAAGGGCGGCCTGTGAGGCCGCCCTGTTCCTGTTGGCCGTCCGGATGTCCGGATCAGGCGGCCTTGTAGCCGATGACCGCCTTGGTTTCGAGGAATTCCTCGAAGCCCAGCTCTCCCCATTCGCGGCCATTGCCGGACTGGCCGTAGCCGCCGAACGGTGCCGAGAAGTCAGGGCTGGCGCCATTGACGAGAATCTGGCCGGCGCGGATACGGTTGGCCACGGCCTGGGCTTCCTTGTCCGGGCCCTGAACGTAACCTGCGAGACCGTAGACCGTGTCGTTCGCCATCTCGATGGCGTCTTCGACCGTGTCGTAAGGCAGGATGCAAAGGACGGGGCCGAAGATTTCCTCGCGCGCGATGGTCATCTGGTTGGTGACGTTCGCGAAGACGGTGGGGCGGGTGAAGTAGCCCTTGTTGAAGCCTTCAGGGCGACCGGGGCCGCCGGCGACGAGCGTTGCGCCTTCCTTGATGCCGGTCTCGATAAGATCCTGCACCTTCTGGAACTGGCTGCCATTCGAGATCGGGCCGATGGCGCCAGGCGTTGCTTCGCCGGGCATCATGACCTTGACCGATTCAGCGGCCGCCTTGGCGATCGCGATGGCTTCGTCCTGCTGGTCCTTCTGCACGAACATGCGCGACGGGGCGTTACAGGACTGGCCTGTATTGGTCATCATCTGCATGACGCCGCCAGCGACGGCCTTTTTCAGGTCAGCGGTTGGCAGGACGATGTTCGGCGACTTGCCGCCGAGTTCCTGGGCAACGCGCTTGACGGTCGGGGCCGCAGCCTGCGCGACGAGCACGCCGGCGCGGGTCGAGCCGGTGAAGCTCATCATGTCGACATCAGGGTGGGCCGAGAGAACGGCGCCGACATTCGGGCCGTCGCCGTTGACGAGGTTGAACACGCCTTTCGGGACGCCAGCTTCATGCAGGATTTCTGCAAAGATCAGCGCGTCGAGCGGGGCGATTTCGGAGGGCTTGAGCACCATGGTGCAACCGGCGGCGAGGGCCGGGGCGACCTTGCAGGCGATCTGGTTGAGCGGCCAGTTCCATGGCGTGATGAAGCCGCAGACGCCGATCGGCTCCTTGCGCAGCAGGGTCGTGCCTTTGAGCTCTTCCCATTCATAACCGCGCAGGATGGCGGCGGCGGTGGCGAAATGACCCATGCCGGCAGGCACCTGAGCAGCGTTGGCGAGCCACATCGGCGCGCCCATTTCGTCGGAAATGGCACTGGCCAGATCCGGCAGGCGCTTCTGGATGCCGGCGGTGATCTTGTCGAGCAGGTCTGCGCGGAATTCCACGCTGGTCTGCGAAAAGGACGGGAAGGCGGCCTTGGCAGCAGCCACGGCCTTGTCGACATCGGCTTTCGAGCCGAGCGAGATGCGCGCAAAGGGCTCTTCCGTGGCCGGGTTTTCGACCTCGAGCGTGCGAGGCTCTACCGGATCGACCCACTCACCATTGATGTAGAATTTGAGATAATCTTTCATGGGCCGGAGCCTCCCTTTGATGTCTGTACTTCTAGTGTAACTATAGGTGACGCGCGCGTCACCGGCGAGTCCTGACGCAAAGGAAATCAGCCGTGTAACGGGGAATTCATCTGAGGCAGGTGGCGCCTAGCGCTTCATGCCGCCCAGAATGCCGCGCAGGATGTAGCGGGTGAATTCACGCGTCGCGGTGCGGGCGGCCTGCTTTCCGGCGGCCTCAAGCGGTGTCTGGCGCCGGGACCGGGTGGATTTGGTCCGGGATTTCTTCTTTTCGAGCGCGGCCTTGGCCTTTTCTTCCTTCGCGGCCAGCTTTTCAGCCTGTTCGGCGGCTTCGGCCTCTTTTTCTTCCAGGATCTCGTAGGCGGACTCGCGGTCGATGACCTCTTCATACTTGCCGGCAAAGGGGCTGGCCTTCTGAACGATTGCGCGCTCGGCGGGGGTGGCCGGACCGAGCCGGGATGCGGGCGGGCGGATCATCGTGCGCTGGACGACCGAAGGCGCGCTCTTGGTATTGAGCGTGGAGACAAGCGCCTCGCCGGTGCCGAGCTGGGTGATGACCTCTTCGGTGTCGAAGGCCGGGTTTTCGCGGAACGACTGGGCCGCGGCGCGCACGCCCTTGCGCTCAGCCGGGGTGTAGGCGCGCAGGGCATGCTGAAGCCGGTTGCCGAGCTGGGCCAGCACGTTTTCGGGCAGGTCGCGGGGGTTCTGGGTAACGAAGAAAACGCCGACGCCTTTCGAGCGGATGAGGCGCACGACCTGTTCGATCTTCTGCATCAGGGCGGGCGGTGCATCGTTGAACAGGAGGTGGGCCTCGTCGAAGAAGAAGACGAGCCTAGGCTTGTCCGGATCGCCGACTTCCGGAAGGCGTTCGAAGAGTTCCGAGAGGAGCCAGAGCAGGAAGGTGGAATAGAGTTTCGGGCTGTTGATGAGCTTGGTGGCGTCGAGCACGTTGACATAGCCGCGCCCGTCCTGGGTCGTGCGCATCAGGTCTTCGAGCTGCAGCGCCGGCTCGCCGAAGAAATGCTCGGCGCCCTCGCGCTCGAGCATCAGGAGGTTGCGCTGGACGGCGCCGAGCGAGGCGGCGGCGACGTTGCCGTATTCCTGGCTGATCTCGTCGCGGACTTCTTTCTGGGACAGGTGGACCAGCAGCTTGCGCAGGTCTTTCAGGTCGAGCAGCAGGAGGCCGTTATCGTCGGCATATTCGAACGCTATGTTGAGCACGCCTTCCTGCGCATCTGTCAGGCCCATCAGGCGCGACAGGAGGAGGGGGCCCATTTCCGAGATCGTGGCGCGAATCGGGTGGCCGTTCTCGCCGAAGACATCCCAGAAGATGGTGGGCGCGGCGCCATAGCCGTAATCCTCGAGGCCGATCAGGTTGGCGCGGGCGACCAGCTTGTCGTGCAGCTTGTGGTCGGCGCTGCCGGGAACGCAGATGCCCGAGAGGTCGCCCTTCACGTCGGCGCAGAAGACCGGGACGCCGGCATCGGAGAAGCCCTGTGCCAGGATCTGCAGGGTTACGGTCTTGCCGGTACCTGTCGCGCCGGCAACGAGACCGTGACGGTTGGCCACTTTCAGCAGCAATTCCTGAGCGGTGTTCGGCGTACCGGATCCGTCTGCGTCTGCGCCACCGATAAAAAGTGAATCCGTCATGCTGGCCAAATCTCCCCTAATGCCGCCGGAACGCTAGTGATTTAACAGGATTCGGCAAGGGGCCGACTGAGCTTGGTGAGTGCTGTGCAGATGCGGGTGCAAGCATATCTTGACGCCGGGCGAGGCTGCTTCCAACCTGTGCCAGCTTCAGGGGGCCTGCATGGACCGCGCAACCAAGACCGGCATCTGGATTATCGCCACCGGCGTGATCATCGCCTTCCTCTATGTTGGACGCGGCATCCTGGCGACCTTCGCCATGGCGGTGTTCCTGTTCCTCGTGATCGAGGGCTTTGCGACGGTGATCGACAACTGGTCGCATATGATGCGCCGCGGTGCCGCACGGGCCATTGCCGTGCTGACCGTGCTCGGTGGCTTTATCGGCTTCATCGCCCTGATGGCCAACGGCATGTCTCAGTTCGGGCGCGATGCGGCCGAGTATGAGGAAAAGATCAACGCGCTGATCCGGGATGCCTATGGCCTGTTCAATATGAGCGATGCGCCGACGCTGACCCATCTCCTGTTCAATGAGCAGGGCCAGCGCTTCTTTGCGACAATCGCGAATGCGACGGGTGACCTGTCGGGCGACCTGGTCGTGATCTTCATCTATGTCGCCTTCCTGTTCATTGCCCAGTCCGGCTGGACCCGGAAGCTGGACAATATCTTCCCGGAATTCGAGCAGCGCAGCCAGGTGCGCCAGATCGGCGACGAAGCCCGCCAGAGTATCGAGACCTATCTCTGGACCCAGACGGTCATTTCGGCCCTGATCACGGCGCTGACCTATGCGTCCCTGCTGCTGCTCGGCGTGCAGAATGCGCTCTTCCTTGCCGCGCTTATCTTCGTGCTGAACTATATTCCGACCGTCGGGTCGATCGTCGCGGCGCTGGTGCCACCTCTCTTTGCCCTCGTGCAGCCCGACGTGCCGGCGTGGATTCCGGGCGCCGCGCCGCAGGACATCTATATCTACGCGGCGATTGTGTTCGGCATTGTCAGTTTCTGGCAATTCTCGATCGGGAATTTCATCCAGCCGCGGATGATGGGCGAATCACTGAACCTGTCATCCCTCGTGGTCTTGCTGTCGCTTGCCATCTGGGGTGTACTGTGGGGCATCCCCGGAATGTTCCTGTCGGCGCCGCTGACAGTGTTGATGATGATACTGTTTGCGCAATCTGACGGCACCCGGTGGATCGCGATCCTCCTGTCGTCGGACGGCAATCCTCAGGGAAAGGGCGCACAAAGGGTCGCAGTTACAGCTGCCAAAGATCGTGGCGGAACGGATTGAAGTATGGCATCTCGCCCACTCGCAGGATTAGAATGTACCGATCGCTGAAGTCTTCGTGATTTGTAATGTAATTTTGTCACCAGTAACCCTTGCTTCCTGAAGGCAAGGACCGAAATACAAGATCAGGCCTCCGCGTGCGTCCCCCCACCCAGCCTGCGGAACGCCTGTAGGGCCCGTCGGACACGTCCCCGTTCGACGGGCCCGCTTGTATCGGGACAAGTGCCCTGCCGGGCCGGTCAGTTTCATTTGTAACAAGCCATTGAAGGCCCTCGCGGCGCACGCTAGACCGGACAAAGTTTCCGCAGACGTCAAGCGAGCTTTTTTCATGTCCCCACCGCTTTCCAAGGCCGACCCGCTTCAGCAAGTGCTGGCGCAGGTGAATCAGGAATCCCGCAATGAAGACCTGACCGGTCTGACCGAGGGCGACGTCCGCAAGCTGACAATGAACCTTTGGGCCTGGGCGAGCAGCGTCGCGCCGGGCCTGCAGGACGCCCGTGTCCTGATCGCGCCAGACGGGGAAAGCGCTCCGTTGCAGCGGTCGGTGCTCGAGGCGGTCGGTCCGGACATGCCGTTCCTGGTCGATTCGCTGCTGGGTGAATGCGCAGCCGCCGGACATGAGGTCAAAGCCCTGTTCCACCCGATCGTGAACATGGAAGACGGCCGGTGTGTTTCGGTGATCCAGATCCACTTGCCCCTGATGACCGACACCGAAGCGAAAAAACTGGTCCAGGGCGTACGGAAGACGCAGGACTCAACCCGCCAGGTGGTCAGCGACTTTGAGCCGATGAAGGCGCGCATGGAGACCGAGATCAAGCGTATCTCGCATCTCGAGAACCAGGCCGAGGAGGACAAGCGCGAAACGATCGCTTTTCTCGAATGGCTGCTGGAAGACCATTTCGTCTTTCTCGGGTGCCGCGAATACCATTTCGAGACGGATGCGAAGGGCAAGGTGCTGCCGGAAGAGCCGATCATGATCGAGGGCTCCAACCTCGGCATCCTGCGCGACGAGCAGTTGAACGTGCTGTCGCGCGACAGCGAACCGCTGGTGCTCACGCCCGAGATCAGCGACCTGCTGGCCGAACCCTTCCCGATGTTCGTTGCGAAATCGACCCTTGTCAGCCGCGTGCATCGCCGCGTGAACTGTGACTATATCGGCATCAAGAAGTATGACGCCGATGGCAAGGTGAACGGCGAAGTGCGGTTCCTCGGCCTGTTTACCGCCGAAGCCTATGACGAGACGGCGCGGTCGATTCCGTTCGTGCGCCGGCGGGTCAAGAAAGTGATCGAAGCGTCCGGGGCGGCCCCGGGCGGGCATACGGAAAAAACCGTCGCCAACCTGCTCGAAACCTGGCCGCGCGACGAATTGTTCCAGACCCATTCCCGGGCTCTTGCGCCGATGATTGTCGGTGCGATGCACCTGGTGGGTCGTCCGCGTACCCGCCTGTTCCTGCGGCGCGACGAGTTCGACCGGTTCGTCACGGCGATCGTGTTCGTGCCGCGTGAAGCCTATGATACCGCGCTGCGCTTGCGCATCGCAGACGTCCTGACGCGCGCCTATGCGGGGACATTGGTGAAGTTCCAGCCCTATTTCGACACCGGGCCCCTGGCGCGCGTGCATTTCGAAATCTCGATTGACCGCAACCATCCCCAGCCCGACCCGGAGGCACTGGAACGTGAAATCGCCGACCTCGCCCGGACCTGGGACCAGGGATTCCGGCAAGCCTTGATGGCGAGCCCGCTGGCGGAAGCAGACCGGGAGGGCGCGCGCGCCTTTATCGGCGCTTTCAATGCGGCCTACCGGGAAGCCTTCACGCCAGACGAGGCGCTACGCGACGTCACCGCCATGGCGGGCCTGCATTTCAATACGCCTGTGCTCGCCCGCGCCTTCCGGTCGGACGGCGACGATGGCGACAAGATACGCGTGAAGATCTATGCCCGCGAGGGTGCCATTCCGTTGTCACGCTGTGTGCCGGTGTTCGAACACATGGGCCTGTTCGTGAATTTCGAGACGGGCTACCCGGTCCGGCCATCCGAGAAACCCGCAGCTGACGCGCCGGAGATATACTGGGTCCATTCGCTGTCCATGCGATCCGTGGGCGGGGAATCCATTGACCTGGACGTGCTGGCAAAAGGGTTCGAGGATGCCTTCGTCGCTGTCTGGAGCGGGTTGGCCGAGAATGACGGCTTCAACCGGCTCGTCCTTTCGGCGGGCGCCAGCTGGCGCGAGGCCGCCCTCATGCGAGCCTTGTCGGCCTATCGTCGCCAGTCGGGACTCGAACAGCCGCAGGAGATCCAGGAGCGCGCCCTGGCCGCCCATCCGAGGATCACGCGCCTGCTGCTCGACTTGTTTGCGGCGCGGTTCGATCCGGCCACACATGACAGTCTCGATGCCCGCCGCGATGCGGTGGCTGGCATTCGGGCCTCCATCGAGACGGCGCTACGCGACGTGTCGGCGCTGGCCGAAGACCAGATTCTCCGCCGTCTGACCGATCTCATCTGCGCCATTCAGCGGACCAATTTCTACCAGACCGGTGAAGACGGCCACCTGCATGCGTTCATCAGTTTCAAAGTGGCGAGCCGCGAACTGGAAGACCTGCCCGAGCCGAAACCGTACCGCGAAATTTTCACGTCGAGCCCCCAGGTTGAAGGTGTGCACCTGCGCTTTGGCCCTGTTGCACGCGGCGGGCTGCGCTGGTCGGACCGGCCGTCGGACTATCGCACCGAAGTACTGGGCCTTGTGAAAGCCCAGCAGGTCAAGAATGCGGTGATCGTTCCTGTTGGGTCAAAGGGCGGATTTTTTCCCAAGCAACTCGCCGACCGGTCGAATCGCAACGCCTGGTTCGAAAGCGGGCGGGAGGCCTACAAACAGTTCATCACGGCGCTGCTCGGCCTCACCGACAATCTTGACGGCGCGAAGGTCATCCATCCGGATCATACAGTGATCTGGGACGGGGAAGACCCGTATCTCGTGGTCGCCGCCGACAAGGGCACGGCGACATTTTCCGACACGGCGAATGCGATCAGCGAGGCACACGGCTTCTGGCTGGGCGATGCGTTCGCGTCGGGCGGCTCGGTTGGCTATGATCACAAGAAGATGGGCATCACGGCGCGCGGCGCCTGGGAAGCGGTCAAGCGTCACTTCCGCGAGATGGGCAAGGATATCCAGACCGAACCGTTCACGGTGATCGGCGTCGGCGACATGAGCGGCGATGTTTTTGGCAATGGCATGTTACTGTCGCCGGAGATCCGCCTCGTCGCGGCCTTCAACCACATGCATATCTTCCTCGATCCCAATCCCGGCGATTCGAAGAAGAACCTGGCCGAGCGCCAGCGCCTGTTCAACCTGCAGGGCTCGTCCTGGGCGGACTATGATACGAAGCTCATCTCGAAGGGTGGCGGGGTGTTCGAACGGTCGGCCAAATCGATCACGCTGAGCGACGAGGCCAAGGCCGTGACAGGCCTGGCGAAGGATGCGGTGACGCCCGACGAATTGATCCACGCCCTGCTCAAGGCCGAAACGGACCTGCTCTGGTTTGGCGGCATCGGGACCTATGTGAAGGCGAGCACCGAAACCCATGCGGAAGTGGGCGACCGGTCGAGTGATGCGATCCGCGTCAATGGACGCGACCTCCGCGCCAAGGTGATTGGCGAAGGCGCCAATCTCGGGATGACGCAAGCCGGACGGATCGAGTTCGCGCAGGGCAAGGGGCATATCAATACCGATGCCATCGATAATTCCGCTGGCGTCGACAGTTCCGACCATGAGGTCAATATCAAGATCCTGGCTGCGGAGGCGATCCGGATCGGTGCATTGAAAGCGAAGGACCGCAATGCGCTCCTGGCCGAGATGACCGATGACGTTGCCGCGCACGTCCTGCGCCACAATTATGACCAGACCGGCGCGCTGTCGCTGGCGGAATCGAGCGCCGCCGGCGATCATGACGCTCTTGAGCGCCTGATGGTCTATCTGGAAGAACGCGGCGTGCTCAACCGGGAACTGGAGGGCCTGCCGAGTACGGCCCACATGCGTTTGCGGCAGGAAGCCGGCGCCTGGCTGACCCGTCCGGAGCTGGCGGTGCTGCTGGCCTGGTCGAAGATCGTGTTGATCGACGATGTCGTCGCCTCCGACATTCCGGATGACCCGTATTTCGAAAGTGTCCTCAAATCCTATTTCACCAAGCCGATCGACACGTACGACGAGGCGATCCGCAATCATCGCCTGAAGCGGGAAATCATCGCGACCGTGATCGCCAACCGGTCACTCGACATGGCCGGACCCGTGCCGCTGCTGCGCGTGCGCGAGATGACGGGTGCCGACAATGCCGCAATCGTTCGCGGCCTTGAAGCATCGCGGGCCGTCCTCGATTTCGATGCGTTCCGCCGCGAAGTCGACGCGCTCGACAACAAGGTTGGCGCGGATGTCCAGATCGACATGCGGATCCAGGCGATGCAGGCGATGAACGAAGCCGCATCCTGGTATGTTCGGAACATGCCCGGCGCGACGGTTGGCGAAGCTGTTGCACAGACCCATGCGCCATTGAATGAGTTCAAGACTGCACTGGGTTCGGTCCATTCGCCGTTCCCGGCAGCCCGGATCGAGCGTGCGGCGCGGGCCTTCGTCAAGCGCGGCGCGCCGGATGCGCTGGCGCGCTGGACCGCCGTGATGAGCCATTTCGCACAGGGTCTGGTCGTGATTGGCCTGGCCAGGGCGGCCAGTGTCGATGTGCCGAATGCGGGCGCCGCCTTCTATGCGATCGGCGACGCGCTGCGACTGGACCGGCTGAGGGCGTCGGCCCGTGAGGGACTCGCCAAGGCGGGTTACTGGGACCGGATCGCAGGACGCCGTTTGGTGAGTGAACTTGTGCGCATCCAGGCGGCCGCTGCGCAGGAGGCGCTCGCCGGAGGTGGCGTCGATGCCTGGCTTGCCGAACGTGCGGAACCGCGTCGGGAACTGGTTGCCACGCTTGGCACCCTGACGAAGGGCAAGGACTGGTCGTTCGCCAAGTTCACGCTGTCAGCCGATGCGGTCAGACAATTCATGGGACGGTAAGGGCTGGCGAGTTATACACAGGGCCAAAGCGCAAGTGACGGCAGCCGGCAAGGCTTTGCTTAACAGGCGCAATAAGCCTGCTATGAGTGAACGCCATCATGAAACGGCTCTATCATTGGCCCCTCGATCCCGCCGGACGGCTGGTGCGTCTCGTCCTCGGCGAGAAGGGCGAAGCTTTCGATTTGTTCGAATCGACCCCGTGGGCACCGCATCCGGATGTGTCTGCGCTGGCGCATGGCGCGGTGGCTCCGGCATTGGTGGAAACGGGACCGGCGGGAAAGGCGTTCGCATGTGGCACGCGCGCCATCTGCGAGCAGATGGAAGAGTTGAAGCCGACACCGGCCCTGTTGCCGGAAGGTGCGAACGAGCGGGCTGAAGCGCGCCGCCTCTGGGCCTGGGTCGAGGCCGGATGCGAAGAGGTGACCGACAAGCTGCTGACCGAGCGCGTCATGCAATGGGTGCGGCGCGACCGCCAGCCGGATTCCGAAAAGCTGCGCCGCGGGGCGCACGCGCTGCGCGGGCGGCTCACCTTCCTCAATGGCATGGTCGAGATGAACGGCTACCTGGCCGGGCGCACCTTGTCGCTGGCCGACCTGTCGGCGGCGGCGCACCTGTCAGCCTATGATTATTTCGGCGATGTCGAGTGGGATGCGGTTCCGGACCTGAAGACCTGGTATGCAAGGATCAAATCGCGCCCCAGTTTCCGTCCGCTCCTCAGTGACCGGATAGAGGGCACGCGGCCCGTGGCGCATTATGCCGACCTCGATTTCTGATCCCGTATCCGGTTCACCGGAAGCCTTCCTCAAAGATACAGGGCGCATGATCGGATTTGACAGTGTGCGCATTGCGCGCGCGGACGAGGCCTGGGCGGCGGGCGAGCGGCTCGAGGCGTTCGTGGCCGAAGGCCGCCATGGCCAGATGGACTGGATGGAAACGACACTTGAACGCCGCAAGGCGCCGACATCCATGTGGGCGGGCGCGAAATCGGCGGTGGTGGTTGCCCTGAACTATGGGCCGGGCCTCGACCCGATGGAGATGCTGGCGGAACGCGGCCTCGGCAATATCTCTGTCTATGCGCGGGGTAAGGACTATCACGACCTGCTGAAGTCGCGCCTGAAGCAGCTTGCGCGCGCCTTCGTGGCAGAGACCGGCGCGGAGGTGAAAGTCTTCGTCGATACCGCGCCGCTGATGGAAAAGCCGCTGGCGGCCAAGGCCGGCATGGGCTGGCAGGGCAAGCATACGAACCTTGTCAGCCGCGAGCTGGGCTCCTGGTTCTTTCTCGGCGTGATGCTGACGGATGCGGTGCTGGTGCCTGACGAAGCCGAGAGCGACCATTGCGGCTCGTGCCGGGCCTGCCTTGATGTCTGCCCGACGGGGGCCTTCCCGGCGCCCTACCAGCTCGATGCGCGCCGCTGCATCTCCTATCTCACGATCGAGCATGCCGGACCGATCCCGGTGGAATTCCGCTCCGCGATGGGCAACCGGATCTATGGCTGCGACGATTGCCTCGCCGTGTGCCCGTGGAACAAGTTTGCCGAGGCAGCGTCGGAAGCGGCGCTGCATGCGCGGGCAGAGTTGAAGGCACCGGGGCTGGATGAGCTTGCCGCGCTGGACAATGCGGCTTTCCGGGACGTGTTTTCGGGGTCTCCGGTCAAGCGGAGCGGCCGGAACCGGTTCGTCCGCAATGTGTGTATCGCGATTGGCAATTCGGGCGATGGGGGCCTTGTTCCGTCTGTCCTGGCGCTGCTGCATGATGCGGCACCGGAGGTGCGCGGGGCGGCCATCTGGGCGCTGGCGCGTCTTGATCCTGACAGATTTGAGGCAGAGAAGGCGGCGCGGCGGGATCGCGAAGGCGATCCGGGCGTTGTGGCGGAATGGGACCAGACGGCATGACCAATCGAGCAGGGCGGCAGGGGAGCGGCAAGGGGCCGGTAAGGGTGTGGTTCGTCCGGCTGGTGCGGTTCCTTGCGGGGCTGTTCATCGGCCTCCACATCTATGCTGCAGCCCTGATCTTCCTGCCGGTGCCGGGCACGATCCTGATGATCCAGCGCGCCGCCGGTGGCGAGCAGCTTCGCCGCACCATGACTCCACTGGAAGATATTTCGCCCTTCCTGGTCACGGCGGTGATTGCCGCAGAGGATACGCGTTATTGCGAGCACCAGGGTATCGACCCGGAAGCGATCGAGAAGGCAATTGACGAATACCAGCGCGGCAAACGCGCGCGCGGCGCGTCGACGATCACGCAGCAGACAGCCAAGAACGTGTTCTTCTGGAATGGCGGGGGCGCGCCCCGGAAGGTCGGCGACATGTGGATGGCGACCTTCATCGATCATGTCTGGGGCAAGCGCCGCGTGATGGAAGTCTATCTCAATGTCGCGGAATGGGGCGACGGCATCTTCGGGGCCGAGGCCGCCGCGCAGGCGCGGTTCGGCAAACCGGCGTCGAAACTGACGGAGCGCGAAGCCGCCCTGCTGGCCGCCGTACTGCCCAGCCCGAACAAGTGGCGCGTCGATCCGCCGGGACCCTATGTCACAAGGCGGGCGGGGTCGCTGCAGGCGCGGATGCGCGTGGTGCGCCACCAGGGCCTTGATGCCTGCGTGTTCGGTGACAAGCGCCCGGCGCCGCTGCCGCCTGTGAAGGGCGAGCCTGCGCCGCCACCGCCGGAAGCCATGCCGGACCTGCCGCCCGAGCCGGACGTGCTGCCGGACACGACCGGCGGCGATACGTCGATTGCCAGTGACGATCCGTTGAACCAGGTGCTGGATGCGGCGGACGAGTCCTTCGCCCAGCCTGCGCCGGAGACAATTGAAGAGCCTGAGCCGTTTGTCGCGGACGAGATCGCGCCTGCGTCCCCGTCAGAGCCGGAGCCCGAACCAGAGGCGACAGGCCCTGTCGACCTGCGCCCCCGGAACGATCTGGGTCTGGAACCGGAGCCTGCAGCCGACAACCCGCCGCAATAGAACGGGCCGCGGCGGAGCGGAGCCTAGACCGGGTCGTAAGGGAACACGCTGGCCGATGCGCCCAGATCTGTGAAGCTTCCCTGCATGGCGGGGAAGGCCTTGTCGATCAGGCTGTCGGGCGTCCAGCCTTCCATGCGGGCGATCGATTTAACCGGCCGGGGCTGGTCACACAGGATCACTTCATTGCCGCGCACGATGAAAATCTGGCCGCTGACATGCTTGGCCTTGTCGGCGCAGAGGGCAACGGCCAGCTGGGCGACCTGATCGGCGCGCATGGAATTCTTGATCCGCTCGACACGCTCGGCGCCGGCCTCGTCCTTGACCGGGATCGAGGCGATCATGCGCGTCCAGGCGAACGGAGCGATGACGTTGGAGCGGACATTCTTACGCTCGCCTTCCATGGCGATGATGCGGGAGAGGCCGGCAATGCCCATCTTGGCGGCGGCATAATTGGCCTGGCCGATATTGCCGATAATGCCGGAGGTGGATGTAAACAGCACGAAGGCGCCGTTTTCCTTCTCGCGGAACAGTTCAATGGCGGCGCGGGTGACGTTGAAACTGCCGCGCAGGTGCACGTCGATTACGCTGTCCCAGTCCTCTTCGCTCATCTTGTGGAACATGCCGTCGCGCAAGATGCCGGCCGGGTTGATGATGGCGTCGAGCGATCCAAACGTGTCCTTGGCCTGTTCGACCATGCCTTTGACCGCACGCATGTCGGTGACGCTTTCAGAGTTCGACACGGCTTCGCCGCCCGCAGCGCGGATTTCGGCGGCGACCTTTTCGGCCGGGCCCGCGTCCCCTTCGTCTCCGCCTGTCAGGCTGCCACCCAGGTCGTTGACCACGACCTTGGCGCCTTCGCGCGCCGCCAGCAGCGCTGTCTCGCGCCCGATACCGTTTCCGCCGCCTGTGATGAGTACTGTTTTTCCGTCAAGTACGCCCATGATCGCAAATCCTCCGCGTTTTCCATGTGATTGACGGGCACCCTAGATACGGCCAAGCAATGTTCAAGGTTTGAAACGCGATTTGAGGAAGGCTAAAGCTGCCGCATGGAAAAGACATTCAAAGCAATCATCTGGGATTTCGGGGGCGTTTTCACCTCCTCACCCTTCGACGCCTTCACCCGCTATGAGCAAGAGAAGGGCCTGCCAAAGGACTTCATCCGCTCGGTCAATGCCGTGAATCCGCTGGAAAACGCCTGGGCCCTGCTGGAGCGCAGCGAAGTCGATGCCGCAGGCTTTGACGGCCTGTTCCGCGCTGAATCCCAGGCTTTGGGGCATGAAGTGCCCGGCCGCGACGTCTTGTCCCTCCTGTCGGGTTCGCTGCGTCCGCGCGTCGTCGCGGCGCTGGATGCCTGCAAGGCCAAGGGCAAGGTTGGCTGTATCACGAACAATGCGCCTATCGGCAAAGGCGCCTCGATGACCAATGACAGCGAAAAGGCCGCCCAGCTGGAAGGCGTCTTCGCCCGGTTCGACCATGTCATCGAAAGCTCGAAACTGGGCATCCGCAAGCCCGACCCGCGCATCTATTCGCTGATGTGCGAAGCGCTGGATGTGGCGCCTGAGGACTGTGTCTATCTCGACGATCTCGGGATCAACCTGAAACCGGCGCGCCAGATGGGCATGACAACGATCAAGGTGCTCGGCGAGGACCAGTTGCTCGCCGATCTTGAAGCTGTGACCGGTTATGCGCTGGCGTAGCGTCCTTCTCGCGGCGACGGCCCTGGGCCTTGCCGCCTGCGGCCGGAACGGCGAGGAGCCCGTCCCGGCCATTCCGGACAAGAGCCTGACGCAGCCGCCGGTCGCGCCCCAGCCGGTCGAGATTTCCGAGACGGTGAGCGAGACCCGCGACACGCTGCTGAGATATGCCAAGGCCGGTTCGCTGACCCGGCTGGCACGCCTGGCCGACGAGAGCGACGGGTTCATCTCGAACTTCAGCGGCCAGCCGCACAAGGATTTCTGGGACCTGTTGCGCCGCACAGGCCTCGACCCGAACCTGAAACTGCGCGAGCTGCTCGCCCAGCCGCCGGGGCTGCGCATGGTGGATGGCGAGCGCTGGTATATCTGGCCGGACCTGGCCGCGCGGGACGCAGGCGACCTGATCCCCGAGAAACTGTCTTTCCAGGACCGCAAACGGCTCAAAGAACTGATCGGTGAAGACGGCATTGACCTGATACGGGCAGGGAAGGGATATCCCGGCATGCGCACGGCGATCGCCGAGGATGGGCGCTGGGTATATTTCGTGCTCGGGCTGGATGGAGAGGACTAGACTGATGGCAAGCAAGATCGGCGCCGATGCGGCGCTTCAACAGATCAAAGGCTGGACGGCCGGACCGGGCGAGCGCGACACGATCCGGAAGACATTCAAGTTTTCCGATTTCAAGACCGCCTGGGGATTTATGTCAGCGGTCGCTCTCAAGGCGGAAGCGATGGACCATCATCCTGAATGGTTCAATGTCTACAACAAGGTCGAGGTGACGCTCACCACACATGATGTCGACGGCGTGTCGGCCAAGGACGTGGAACTGGCCCGCTTCATGGATGCGCTGGCAGCCAAACTCGGATGATCCGTCAGGGATTGGACGCGACCAGAAAGAGTTTCTGCAGATTGACGCAGGCAGTCGCATCCTGAACGATATCGTCGATTGTAAGTACGCGCAGGTTCGACCGCGTGCGTAGCCTGCTCCGGACCCGCGACAAGACAGTGAGCAATTCACGCTCAAGTATCGGCTTGGAGAGATATTCATCCATGCCCATCTTGAGATAGCGTTCGCGGTCGCCCGTCATCGCGTCGGCCGTGAGCGCGATGACGGGTACGATGGACCATGGCGCATGGCTTTCGCGAATGTGTTTGAGTGTTTCAGGTCCGCTCATGCCTGGCATATGCACGTCCAGAAGCACGAAATCGACGGTCTCGTTTGCCAGGATTTCCAGGGCTTCCTCGCCGCTGGCCCCTTCTATGACCGTCAGGCCGCGGGGTTCCAGTGCAGCGCGCGCGACACGCCGGTTGATTTCATTGTCATCAACAATGAGTGCCCGGAGTCCTCGCAGGCTGGGGACGATCCGGCCACGGGACGATTTCGGTGCCCGGGGCTTTTCCGGAGGTGCCTCGGCGAGGCGTGCCTCGAATGAGAATGTAAACACCGATCCTTGACCGGGATTGCTCGTACAGGTGATATCGCCGCCCATCAGCCTGGCCAGCCGCCGCGAAATGGCGAGCCCAAGTCCGGACCCGCCAAACCTGCGACTGGTAGTTTCGGAGCCTTGCTCGAAGTTCTGGAACAGCTTTGCACGCTGCTCCTCGGGGACGCCGATGCCTGTATCGCAGACATGCACGGTCACGCCGACGCGCCCGTCACGCGACATCTCGCCCGCCATGACGGCGACTGTGACACCGCCCGTTGACGTGAACTTGACGGCATTGAACACAAGATTGTCGATGCACTGGCGCACGCGCTTCGTGTCGAGCGACAGGAATTCGGGAAGCTTGGGGTCAAACGCGACTTCCAGGGTAAGACCCTTCTTGCGTGCGATGGGTGCGAATGTGCGCTTGATGCACGAAATGCGATCACGCACGTTCGTCACGACGGGCGTGATGTCCAGCCGGCCTGCCTCGATTTTTGACATGTCGAGAATGTCGTTGAGCAGCACGAGAAGTGTATGCGAGCTTTCAACGATCGTATCGACCATTTCGCGCTCGTCCTGCTGAAGCTCCTTGTGCTGAAGTGCTTCCGACATGCCGATGATGCCGTTGAGCGGCGTCCGGATCTCGTGGCTCATCGTGGCCAGGAATTCCGATTTGGCCTCATTGGCCGTCAGCGCCTCCCGCCGCGCACTTTTGAGCGAATACTCGCGCTTCACGATATCTGTCACGTCATGCGCCACGCCGATTACATAGCCGTTGTCGAGGCGGGAATAGCTGGTGACGACGTGCCGACCGGTGGCGGTGACCATATCGAGATCGCAGCATTTCTTCATGGCATCCATGACGAGGGACTGACGCACCTGGAACGTGGCCTCGTTGAGGCGTGGGAACAGGTGACGGATTTGTTGACCGACAGCGTCATGCAGGCTGGCGCCGTCATCCATGCTGGAATAGAGGATCGGCCAGTGCGCGCGGGTCGTCTTGTTCGCGAAGAACAAGCGGTTTTCCGGCGTAAATATGACGAATCCGCCCTGCAATTGATCAAGAGCACGCCAAGCTTCCGCTGGCGGTATCAATGTCTTGTCGGTCATATGTCCCGCCCAAAGGTCGTCCCAATCCGAGACTAGGTCGAATGTGTGTAGGGATCGTAAAATCGCGGGCGAGTCTTCGCTCGATCAGCCCCCTTTTTTCCACGCCACCTGGTAGAGATCGAACCGCCGGTCCTTGAGATTCTGGACCGCGCCCGACTGGCGTGCCGTCAGAAGGTCCGACAGGGACAGGTCCGCAAGGGCGACGGTTTCGGTGTTGGCGGGGGTGTCGGCGGCCACGCCATCGCGCGAGAAGGGGAAGTCGGACGGCGTCAGGATGCAGCTTTCGGCATAGTGGATGTCCATGTTCTCGACATTGGGCAGATTGCCCACGACGCCCGACATGACGACATAGCACTGGTTCTCCACCGCGCGAGCCTGGCAGCAATAGCGCACCCGCAGGTAGCCGCGCCGCTCGTCGGTGCAGAATGGCACGAACAGGATCAGCGCGCCCTGATCGACCAGGTGGCGCGCCTGTTCGGGAAATTCGCTGTCATAGCAGATCATCACGCCGATCGGCCCGCAATCGGTCTGGATGACCGTGTTGCCCGACCCGCCGCGAATGTTCCACCAGCGCCGCTCTGACGGCGTCGGGTGAAGCTTCTGTTGCGTATGGACCGAGCCGTCACGCAGGAAGATGTAGGAGATGTTGAAGATGTCGCCATTTTCCATCCGGCTCGGGTGCGACCCGCCGATAATGTTGATATTGTAGGAAACGGCGAGCTTTTCCATGAATGCGACATAGCGGGACGTGTATTCGGAAATCCGCTCGATCGCCTCGATCGGCGCGAGCGGCTTGTGCTCGAGCGACAGGAGCTGCAGCGTGAAGAGTTCCGGGAACACGACAAAGTCGGACCGGTAGTCCGATGCGATGTCGACGAAATATTCAACCTGTGTCTCGAACTCGTCGATCGACTGGATCTTGCGCATCTGGAACTGCACGGTGGTGATACGCACGCTTTCCGGAAGGTTTGTGCCGCCGAGGCTCGGCTTCGCCTTGATCTCTTCCTGTGCCAGCGGGTTCTTCCAGAACATGTGCGTGGCGTGGTTCATCGAGGGCGCGTCGTCCGGCAGGTAGTTCTTCAGCACACCGATGGGTTCGAATCCCTGGCGCAGCTGGAACGAAATGACCTGGTCCTTCAGTTTCGAGCCCACGACGGCTTCGACATAGTCGGCGGGGTTCGGGTATTCCTTGGCGCGCCGGGCATATCCGGGCATGCGCCCGCCGAACACGATGCCCTTCAGTTCGAGATACTGGCACAACTCCTGGCGGACGCGGTAGAAGCGTTGCCCGATCCTGAGTCGGCGGAAGTCCGGGTCGACGCCGACATCCATGCCATAGAGCACATCGCCTTCGGGGTCGTGCCGCGCGGCAAATCCGCCGCCGGTGATCTCGTCCCATGTGTGCGGGGCGAAAGCGACGTCAGAACTGATCATGAAGGTTGCGCAGTGGCCTACGGCCTTGCCTTCATATTCGGCAATGAACTGGCCCTCCGGGAACCGGTTGATATGGCCGAGAAGATTGTCGCGCGTATAGCCCATGCCGGGGCCGTAGATCCGCTCTGACAGGTCTATGATGGCCGCCACATCGGCCGGAGTCGCATTGCGGATGATCAGTTTGGCGGCAGAATTCGTCATGGGGGCTCCGGACGGATCGAGTTCAGGTATTATGGGACGCGGTTGGAGAAGGTCCAGTCAGTGCGGGAGACGGAGACTGGCGCGCAGGCCGCCCAGTGCACTGTTTGACAGTCGCAGATCGCCTCCATGCGCTCTTGCCGTGTCGCGCGCAAGTGTCAGTCCCAGTCCGGTGCCGGAGGCGTTTTGCGTCCGGGCTTCGTCGAGCCGGGAAAATGGCCGGAATGCCTCTTCCCGGCGGGCCGGCGGGATGCCGGGGCCATTGTCGTCGACATGGACTTCGGCGGCATGCGGGCCGACGATCAGGGTGACGCGGACATCGGTCGCATATTTCACGGCATTGGAAATGAGATTGTTGACCGCCCGTTTCAGGGCGAGCGGCCGCCCGGTGATGTTGATCGTGGCCGGGCCGATCACGGCGACGTGCTGGCCGAACCCGGTGGCGGCATCGCGCACCAGGCGGGCAAGGTCGAGCGGGACCGGATCGTCGCCTTCTTCACCGCGCGCGAATGTCAGGTATTCGTCCAGCATCATCGCCATGTCGTCGAGGTCTGACTGGGCCGCGGCGAGTTCCTCGGTCTGGTCCATCATGGCGAGCGAGAGTTTCAGGCGGGTCAGGGGTGTGCGCAGGTCGTGGCTGACGCCGGCCAGCATGGCGGTACGCTGTTCGGCGAACGCGGTGAGGCGGCTCTTCATGTCCAGCAATGCGCGGGCCGCGTCTCGCACTTCGGTGGCGCCCGAGGGCCGGAAGTCAGGCACTTCCCGGCCGCGGCCGAAGGCGCGGGCGGCTTCCGACAGGCGCAGGATGGAGCGGACCTGCTGGTTGAGGAAGGCGACGGCGAGGGCCAGCATCAGCAGGGATGAGGCGATCACCCAGACGATGAAGAAGTGGGAGTTCACCGTCAGCGCGCGCTTCCGCTCGATCAGGATTTCCACCGTGTCGCTGCCTGACGGGAACCGGAAATGCAACATCGAGGACGGATCAACGCTGACATCGACGGGGACGCCAAGCCGGGTTGCCAGTTCTTCCTTGAGCGTCTCGCCGTAGGCGAAACTGTGCGTGAGATGCGGCGCGCCAGATTCCGGGTCGACATGGTCGCAGGTGAAGACCATGTCGAGGTCGCCCTCAAGGCGCTCACGGGTGATCGGCGTATCGGGGCGGGCATCGCAATAGGACTGGATCAGGGCGGCATCGCGGGCGATCGACTGGGCCAGCTTGCGGTTCACCTCGGCGAGGTGGCTGTCATAATAATACCAGGTCATCAGGGCGAGGATGAGCACGACCGGCGCCACCACCATGAGGAGGCTGCGGGCGTAGAGCCCGCGTGGCGTAATATCCCTCAGGCGGGCCATGCGCGCCTCAGTCCGGCATCAGGCGGTAGCCGACGCCCCGCACGGTCTGGATGTGGATCGGCTCGCGCGGATTGGGTTCGATCTTCCGGCGCAGGCGCGTCACCTGCACATCGACCGACCGTTCCATGCCGGCGGATGTGAGCGCGGCGAGGTCTTCGCGGTCAACCGGCTCACCGGCATTGGCGGCCAGGACGGTCAGCAATTGCAGTTCGGCATCGGTCAGGCGGATGCGTTTGTCGCCTTCGCGCAATTCCCCGCGGGCGGCATTGAAGACGAGGCCGGACATCTCGACCTCTTCGGGCGGCACGTCCTTGTGCGACCGGCGCAGGATGGCGGCGCAGCGAAGGGCCAGTTCTTCCGGTTCGAAGGGCTTGGGCAAATAATCGTCGGCGCCGGTTTTCAGTCCCGCGATTCGGTCGCTGGCTTCGCCGCGGGCGGTGAGCAACATCACCGGTGTCTCTTTCTGGCGTCCCTCGCGGATGGCGGCGAGCAGCGACAGGCCGTCCTCGCCGGGCATCATGACGTCGAGAATGGCGAGATCGAATGTCATCGTTGCCAGCAGGCGGCGGGCGGCGGCGGCGTCGCTGGCGGTTGTAACCCGGTGGCCCTCGCGCGTAAGGAAGCGTTTCAGCAGATCGCGGATACGGTCGTCGTCATCGACGACCAGGATATGGGCCGGGTCTGTCATCGCCGCCTCACTTGGCCAGTGCTTCGAGCGCGAGGCGCATGCCGGCGACCGCGTCCGGCCCGGCGGTCCGGAAGGCGAGGCGCAGGCGTTCGCGCAGCACGATGGCGATGGGCGTTGTCAGCGTCACCCCGGCGTCCGACAGGACCAGGGTGCGGCGGCGCCCGTCGCGCTCTTCGCGCTCGCGTGCGATCAGGCCGCGCGCGTCCAGTCCGCCGATGAGGCGGGCAAAGGTCGGCACCGTCATGCCGAGCGAATCACGCATTTCGCTGACCGTCCGGCCCGGTTCGTAACGGATCGATATGAGGATTTGCATCTCTGGCTTGCTCAGACCTGCTTTCCTGCGGGCCGTTTCTGCGGCAGACATGAGTTCGCGCCCCCCCGCCATCAGGAGGCCGACGCCTCGATCAAGCTCTTGATCCATCAGGAAAAGGCGGGGATCGAAGGGGCGGTTCAGGTTGACGTCAGGGGCCATAGTCTGAAATGAACGCGAATACATAAAAAGTGCAAGCGAGGAGCGCTGAAATCCATGGCAAGTATCCCTTATGATGACCGCGACGGATACATCTGGATGGATGGCGAGTTCGTCCCGTGGCGGGACACGAAGGTGCATCTCCTGACGCACGCGCTGCACTATGCATCGGCTGTGTTCGAGGGCGAGCGCGCCTATGGCGGCAGGATCTTCCGGTCCCTTGACCATTCGAAACGCCTGCACAATTCCGCGCGCATCATGGGATTCGAGATCCCGTTCACGGTTGAGCAGCTGGAAGCGGCCAAGCGCGAAGCGCTGGCAAAGTCAGGCCTCGAGAGTGCATATATCCGGGCGATTGCCTGGCGCGGATCGGAAATGATGGGTGTTTCGGCCCAGAACAATACGATCCACCTCGCCGTGGCCGTCTGGTCTTGGGGCGACTATTTTGCCGACAAGATGAAGGGCATCCGGATGACGCATGCCGAGTGGCGCCGTCCAGCCCCGGACACGGCGCCCTGCCATGCCAAGGCCGCCGGCCTCTACATGATCTGCACGCTGTCCAAGCATGCCGCCGAGAAGGCGGGCTATGCCGATGCGCTGATGCTCGATTATCGCGGCCAGGTCGCCGAGGCGACGGGCGCGAACATCTTCTTCGTGCGCGATGGTGCGCTGCACACGCCGACACCGGACTGTTTCCTCAACGGACTGACCCGGCAGACTGCGATCAAGCTCGCCGAGGCTCGCCAGATCGAAGTCATCGAGCGCGCCATCATGCCGGACGAACTGGCGACCTTCTCCGAATGTTTCATCACGGGCAGCGCCGCCGAGATCACGCCAGTCGCGGAAATCGGCGCGCACACTTACAAGCCGGCCGAGATCAGCCATTCGCTGGTCGATGATTATACAAAGCTTGTGAACGGCAAGATGGAACTCGCGCTCTAGCACGGAGGCCTGCCAGCCGATGCCTGATACGGTTCCAGCACAAGACCTCAAGGCCATCGCGGCGCAGGCAGACCTGCATCACCAATACTTGCTCGGTCTTGAGCTGATGGTCGCCACCCGTGAGGGCCCGGCGATTGTCGGCGACTGGATGTTCCGCCTGTTCCGCCGCCAGCACGAGGAGAAATTCCTCTCCAGTTTCCGCAAACTTGGCCTGGATGACCTGCCGGACGCCGTTGCCTGCGCGCGCTATCACGTCCTCTCGAATAGTATGGGCGGCGTGACGGTCGAATATATGGAAGAATCCGACACGAAGGCGTGGGTGCGCTTTCGCTACCCGCGCTGGATGTATGACGGCCCGGCGATCTGCGGTGTGCCCGTCGAGGCGAGCCGGGGCTTCCTCAGGGGCTGGTACGCCCAGAACGGTGTCTCGCTCGAGAATCCGCGTCTCGGCTTTGTCTGCGTCTCGGAAGACATGACCGGCCAGTTCGGACTGTGCGGCTATTTCCGCGAATATGATCACGATCTCAGCGAAGACGAGCGGCTGCAATTTGCGCCCGGTGAAGCTCCACCGCCTTATGACCCGGCGCAGCAGCCAGCGCCGCCGGCAGGTGAGTGGAGCGCGGCCCGCCTCGCCAAGGCGAACCGGAACTATGCCGTGGAATATATCCGCAACGGAGTGCGCGAGCTGGTCAACGTGCTGGGGCCGGACCGGGCGCTTGAACTGGCGAAACTCGCTGCTCGCCTCACCGGCCTGCAGCAGTACCGGCATATGGCTGAAGCGGTCGGCGGCGTGGATGGCGGCCCCGTTGAGGCGGCGCATATGCTGGCGGCGATGTTTGGCGGCATGGGCGACGACGTGGCATTAGCGACGGAGAGCGGGGCCGGGCGCGCCGTGCTGCATCATCGTGGTCTCAGGATCGTACGCGGCCTGGACGGCGACGCGCGCAGCCACTTGCTCGCCTGCTGGACCGAACTGTGGCGGGGCGCCGTGCAGTCATGTCGGCAATTCATGGATGTCACGGTCGTGGAAACGGCGGATGGGCTCGACTGGACGATCACGCCGCGCGAGGTCGCCTGACCTCAGGCTTCGCCGGCTTCCTCGTCCTTGATCCAGACTTCGACCGGGCCCTTGAGCAGCATGGTGAGCGGGTTGCCCTTGCGGTCGACGGCCTTGCCCGCAGAGACGCGGATCCAGCCTTCGGAGAGGCAATACTCTTCGACATTGGTTTTCTCTTCGCCCTTGAAGCGCACGCCGATGCCGCGCAGCAGCAGGGCCTCGTCATAGTAAGGGCTTTTCGGATTGATGCTCAGGCGGTCGGGGAGTGTGTCTGTCATGGCGATTCTCTTAGCCCTTTCCGGCGGCAGAACTCAAGAGGCCAGACTCTGCTGCCAGACGCGCAGCAGGTTGCCTCCGAAGAATTGCGCAGCCTCCGGTTCGCCGAGACCGCGTTTCAGCAACAGGCTGGCCAGGTCCGGCAAGCGGCGGTAATCGTCGAAAACGGGTTTGTAATTGCCGTCCATGTCGGTGCCCATACAAACATGGTCGATGCCGACAGCGTCGATCAGCTTGAATATCCGGTCGGCATAGCCGGCAAGAGTGCTGATTCCGATGCCGCTCGGCCAGGCGCCGATGAGGCCGCCGGTTGCGGCGACGTCGCTGGCGATATCTGCTGAAATGAAGCGGGGATGCCGGAGCTCCGTGCTGTTGATATGCGTGTGCGAGAACATGACCGGCTTGTCTGTGATCTCCAGCACGCGCCGGGCCGCGCTTTCCGGCATGTGAGCGAGGTCGATCAGCATGCCGAGCCGGTTCATCTCGCGAACGATGGCCGCGCCGGCCGCCGACAGGTCGCTGTCATGGCCTGCGGCGGTCATCGGTTCGCTGATCTCGTTGGCGCGGTAGTGCATCAGGGTGATCGAGCGCACGCCGTCATCATGGGCTTCCTGCAACCGTTCGCTGGATCCGCTGAGGAAATCGGCACCTTCGGCCGTCCAGATCGCGCCGGGCTTTCCGGACGCCCGCACGGCGTCCATCTCGCCGGGGGAAGACATGGCGGTGACCAGTCCGTCGCTGGCCAGCTTTTTCAGATTGGCGATCTGGATCTTGTAGCTCGCCCAGGCTTCGCCGTCCTCAAAGGGACGACGTTCGACGAGGCCCTTTTCCTTCGACAGGTCGAGGACGTTGAAATCCGCAACGGCCGCGAAACTGGAGGCGGCGAGGCAGCCTTCCACCATGTCGCTGACCGTGCGCCGCTCGAAACTGCCCTTGGCGGAATAGACTTGCAGCAGGGGCGGCAGGCCGCTGGCGCCGCGCACGAAAGTCTGGCCCGGATGGGCATGGGCGTCCACGGCTGGATTGGCCTTCAGGAAAGCCACGCCACGCGCGCGCTCTTCGGCCGTCAGTTCAAATCCAAGCGGCGCTGGCCCGGGCCGTCTGCGCAATGTGTGGACGCCGTAGGCGACGCCTGCGATGGCGGCGGCCCCGGCGCCCAGCAGGACGCGCCGTGTCATCTTGCCCATGGTGTTCCTCCCGCACGTTTTCTCCCACTAGCCGCGCGGCGGCAGGCGGCGTCAAGCAGGAGCAGGACCGTCAGGCCAGCTCGGCGGCAGCGGCGTCATCCTTGGCTGAGGCGCGCTTGTAGGCGTCGCGGGCACACACGCGCTCCGAATAGGCAACCATTTCGGGGCTCGACGGGATCGAGCCGAATTGCACGCCCCACGTGACCTGTGCGCCGACATAAACGTCGGCGGCGGTGAACCGGTCGCCGCAGACGAAGGGCCGGTCGGCGATGGCGGAGATCAGCACCTTGCGTGTCAGGTCGAAATCGCCATAGCCGACCATGCGTTTCTTGTCCTCAGGAATGTCGATGCCCAGCGACCTGTTGGCGACAGCCGCCTCGACCGGGCCGGCGGCGAAGAACAGCCAGCGGTAATAGTCCGCGCGCTCGTCGGGCTTCGGGGCCAGTCCGGCCTCCGGAAAGGCGTCGGCGAGGTAGGCGCAGATCGCGGCGCACTCGGTGACGGTCTTGCCGCCGTGAACAATGGCCGGAACCTTGCCCATCGGGTTGATGGCCAGGTAGGCGGGCGCATGCATCTCCCCGTCATATCTGATGATGCGGGTGTCATAGTCCGCGCCGGTCTCTTCCAGCATCCAGCGGGCGATGCGCCCGCGTGACATCGGGTTTGTGTAGAGGATCAGTTTTTCGGTCATGGCGTCCGCTCCCGTTTGGTCTGATCGTCCGGTGGGACCGGAACGGAGTCAACGCCGATTCAATCCAAGGCCCGAAAACCCGCCTGACTTCGGCGGGTTTTCGGCGCGATGTCCATGGTTTCAGCATGGGAAAAGGCCGGGTTTGCATGGGTTGGCCATGGGTTTTGACCGGCCTTGTCTCCGGGACAGGGGCCCGGCCTATTTGCCGGGCTGGGCCGTGTAGCGGAGATAGGGCTTCACGGCCTTGAAACCTTTCGGGAAGAGGCGCTCGATCTCTTTCGGATCGGTCAGCGACGGCACGATGATCACGTCCTCGCCGTCACGCCAGTTCACAGGCGTCGCCACTTTGTGATTGTCGGTCAGCTGCAGGCTGTCGATCAGGCGCAGTACCTCGTCGAAATTGCGTCCGGTGCTGGGCGGGTAGACGATCGAGGCGCGGATCTTCTTGTTCGGGTCGATGACATAGACCGCCCGGACGGTGAGTTTCGCGTCGGCGTTCGGGTGGATCATGTTGTAGAGGGTCGCCACTTTCCGCTCGGTATCGGCGATGATCGGGAACTGAACGCTGGCATTCTGGGTCTCTTCGATATCCTTGACCCAGCGCTTGTGGTCCTCGACGCTGTCGACCGATACGACCAGCGCCTTGGCGCCGCGCTTGGCGAATTCATCCTTCAGCCTGGCCGTATAGCCGAGCTCGGTCGTGCAAACCGGTGTGAAATCGGCCGGGTGGGAGAAGAAGACAACCCAGTCCTTGCCGGCCCATTCGTGAAATTTGATCCGGCCTTCCGTCGTGTCGGCTTCAAAGTCGGGGGCAACATCGCCAATAAGAAGGCTCATAATTCAAACTCCTGTCACTTGATTTCTGGAGCGAAAATGGTGCCTAAGGACAGCAGAACCAATGCGAGACACCTCAAGGTGTCGATAAGTTTTTCTAATGGTCCCGGCAGAGCGAGCAAAAAACGCCCATGAAACGTCTGATCCTGATGCGTCATGCCAAGACCGAGGCCTGGGCCGAAGGTATCGACGATTTCGGCCGTGCCTTGACCGACCAGGGCCATGTCGATGCGCGCCGGGTGGCCGAGGAGATCGTCGCGCTTGGCTGGAGCCCTGAACGCATTCTCGTGTCGACGGCCCGCCGGGCGCGCGAGACCTGTTCGGAAGTGGCGAAAGTGGTGGAAGGCGAACGCGTCCGGCCGATGGAGGCGCTTTACCTTTCCGGCATGCGCGGCATCGCCGAAGCGGTTCGCCAGAATGACGGGGCCTCAACACTCATGGTGATCGGGCACAATCCCGGCCTGCACGACTTCGCGCTGAGCCTGTTACGGGAGGGCGGCAGCCGCGATCATAGGAGTTCGGAACGGCTGAACGAAAAGTTTCCGACGGCCTGTGCCGCCCTGTTCGAGGCCGACGAGGACGGCGCATTCCTGCCGGTTCATTTCAGGCTGGCCGATGTGATGCGGGCGCGTGATTTCCGAGAAGCCGATCCGGCCTGACCGCCAATGCGTCGACGCCACCCTGCCTCGGAGAGGACAGGATGGCGTCAGGAGCCGCAGGCGAGCGAGGTCGGGGAGAGGCGGCGTTCGCCGGAGAGCGCAGCTCCTGTGCGTGTTCAGCCAGCCTTTCTGGCGGCGTGAACCTTGCTCAGTTCGAGGCTGTCGATCGCCTTGACGACCTTGTTCATTGTCCGGGCCGTGCACAGGTTGGTGACGAAGTCGCGGCCGACCGAGAAGTCTTCATGTTCGGCTGCGCAGCGTTGGGACACTTCCTGGCGAATCTTTGTGTACTCAGCCTTCGCACCTTCTGCGCTTTCGGTGGCGGCACGGTCGAATTTGACAGCCATTTCGAAATTGTCGCTGGCGGCAAAGGCCGGCGTGGCGATCAGGGAGGCGGCGAGGGCGGCGGCGATAAGGGTGCGTTTCATCTCTTTGGTCCTTTTTTGCTTTTCGGGAGGAAGCCGGCGCTGCGGGCCCGGGGGCCAAGCGGCGCAGCGCCGGGGTGGTTCAGGCGGGGCTAGTGGGCTTCGCGGCGGGCGAGGCGGCGACGACGGCGAACCAGCAAGCCGGGCCGACCCCCAAAGCTGACATCATTGGCCGGTGTGGACCGGGCCGTTGCCGAACCGGTCAGGATGGCGTGGGCCATCGCGGCGGCTGGGGCAGCTGTTTCGATGTCGTTAAGACGGGCGCGGGGGGTCATTTTCTTCTAGTCCTTCTTGCTTGGTCTGATGTCTCTGGCGAACCATTCCGCCGTCGACATGATCAAGATAAGATAGACTTTATCGAAAAGCAATAAGAATTTATCGAAAAATAATAAAATCTAGATAAATTCGGGCCTTAAGCCTCGTTGTTATTCGATATGGTACCACAGAACGGCCTTGCAAGGCCCGTTAACTCCGATTCATGTCGGAAAAATCCTGGCAGGCGGCGCGTCAGATCGCAGGTGCGCGCGCCGATTGGGCTGTATCGGGCATTTGAAGGTCAAATGCGAGCTGACGCGGAGCGGTCCGCGAGCGTGCCTTGCCTTGCCGCGGCGACGGGGGGGCTGTTCGCCCGGACACTAACATACCGGGGCTCGACTTGTCCGACCTGGCGGGGAAGGCCTTGCCGGCATAGAGCCGGTCACGCGCTTCGCGCGCGGCGGCCATGTGATCGACGATGCGCATCGGATAGGTCTGGCCCAGCACGATGCCGGCTTTTGCCAGTTCCGACTTGGGCGCGTCCCAGGGGGCATGGATATGCGCGGCGGGCAGCGCGGCCAGTTCCGGCACCCAGCGGCGAATGAAGTCACCGTCGCGGTCATGGTCGAGCGACTGTTTCACCGGATTGTAGATGCGCGGGATACCGGACCCTGCGGCGCCGGAATGCGATTGGGCCTGGGGGTAATGGATCCCGGCCTCGAAATCCGTGAACAGGGCTGCCAGGCGTGTCGCAGGCTGACGCCAGTCCATCCAGAGGTGCTGCGCGGCAAAGGCCATCACCATGGCGCGCATGCGATGGTTCAGCCAGCCGGTCTGGTTCAGCGAGCGCATGCAGGCATCAAGGAAGGGAAACCCGGTCCGTCCATGAATCCAGGCTTCGAGGCGCGGATCGCCGTCGGCCACGCTATCGCGCAGGCCATCGGGTGCGGCGAGCAGGTTGCGACTGTCGATCGATGTCTGGTCGTCCAGCTTCTGGATGAAGCGGCAATGCCATTGCAGGCGGGCGAGGAAGCTGTCGAGGGAGGCGGCAAAGGTCGAGTCGCCATCAAGGGCCAGGTCAGTCCGTGCCCGCGCAGCCGCCTGCCAGGCTTCGCGGATCGACACGGTGCCGAAGGCGAAATGGGGCGACAGGCGCGAACAGGCGCCCTCGGCCGATTGCGGGCTCGACATGGCCGTTCGGTAGCGCCTTCCACGCGCGGCGATGAAGGATCGCAGGAGTTCGACGCCTTCTGCGCGTCCGCCCGGCTGTCGCTTGGGACAGGAATCGGCAGGGAGGCGGAAATCTTCCGCGATGGGCCATTCGCCGGTAGGTATGTTCGTCGGCGGGAGCAGGTCAGGGGCCTTGACGCGTGGCGCCAGCATCACGGATTCCCAGCGCCGTGCCCAGCCCTCGCCACCGTTCAGCCGGCGGATAACGCCGTTCTGCGGTTGCTCACGCAGGGCTATGCCGGCCTTGACGGCCCAGCGCTGGACGGCGCGGTCGCGGTCAAAGGTCCATTGCGGGCCGGTTTCCTCGTGCGCATGGATGGCGGCGATGCCATGGCGCTTGTGGAGTTCGGCAAA
Organism: uncultured Alphaproteobacteria bacterium; assembly: GCA_963973995.1. Taxonomy (GTDB): domain Bacteria; phylum Pseudomonadota; class Alphaproteobacteria; order Caulobacterales; family Hyphomonadaceae; genus Hyphomonas. Next base: position 413,132 of record CAXBCO010000001.1, on the reverse strand, counting down.
CACCTGCGCCGCCTCGCCAACCCGCAGGCAGAGGGCAGAGCCGCGCGCCTTGAGGGCTTCATCCAGGCTCTGGAGGCTCTCCATGAGGAAGTCGAACTGGCGCCGCGAATGTTCCGGCAAGGCCCAGAAGCCCGGCTCGAAGATATAGAGCGGCAGTACAGGCGCGCCGCTCGTCACAGCCGCGAGGAGGGGCGCGTGATCGTGGACCCTGAGGTCCCGCTTGAACCAGACAACATGCAGATCAGTCATGGAACAAACATAGAACATTCCAGCAAACGCTCAAGCTTTTTCTGCATCCTGGCCTGGAGGGAAGGATTCTTTTTCTCAATTGTTTCGGGATCGAAACGATTTCAACTTGTGATTTGTGGCCCCGACTTATCCACAGGTCTTTTCTGCCCGAATGGGTGCCGATGGGTTCTTTTCTCTCGAACGGGAAAGGCAAATCCGGCGAGGGAGATTGTCCCTGCCGGAGCCCGATCCTGCTCTGGCCGAAGATGCCGCGTTCGGGTTCAGCCGGGCCTTTCCCGGACAATCCGCGATGACAGTCCTGCGAGGCGGGCAGGCGGCCATGACGCGCCGCCTGTCGGTGATGGTGGGTGTGCCGCTTCTCGTCGCACCGGACCTCACGATCCAGATCGTCATGTGGATGGGGCTGGCCCTGTTCGGTGCAATCCTGATGTTCCGGACAGGGCTTGTGCTTCTCGGTTGCCTGCAGGCCTGCAGGCCGCCGCAAGCGCTCGGTGCCGACCTGCTCTTGCCGGTCTATACGATTCTCGTTGCGCTGAAGGACGAAGCCGCGAGCGCGGCGCAGCTGTCGCGGGCGATCCTCGCCCTCGATTACCCGGCTGACCGGATCGATCTCAAACTGCTGATCGAAACCGGGGACGTGGCGACGCTGGACGCGCTGCGCGGCCAGGACTGGCCGGATGGAACAGAACTCATCGTGCTGCCGCCCGGCCTGCCGCGCACCAAGCCGCGTGCGCTCAATTACGGGCTGGCGCGCGCCCGAGGCACCTATGTCGTTGTCTATGATGCCGAAGACCGCCCCGACCCAATGCAATTGCGCGAAGCCGTGGCGGCCTTTGCCCGCGGGCCATCACATCTTGCCTGCGTCCAGGCGCCCCTCATCGGGGTACCGGACGGGGGCGGCTGGCTGCCGGCGCAATGGGCACTGGAATATGCCATCCAGTTCGGACGTATCCTGCCCGCCCTCGCGCGTCTTGGCCTGCCGATCGCGCTGGGCGGCACCAGCAATCATTTCAATCGGGCAAGGTTGGTCGAGGCAGGCGGATGGGACGCGTGGAACGTGACCGAGGATGCCGACCTCGGATTGCGTCTGGCCCGTCGTGGCGCACACGTCGGGATGATTGCACCGCCGACCCTGGAGGCGCCGCCTGAGCAAATACGCGTCTGGCTGGCGCAGCGCTCGCGCTGGCTGAAGGGCTTCCTGCAGACATGGCTCGTGCTGATGCGGACCCCGGCCGCATCGCTGCGGGAAATGGGCCTCGCCGGGTTCGTTTCGATGCAACTGACCCTTGGCGCAGCGATCCTGTCTGCGGTGGTGCATGGCCCATGGGCTCTGTTGTGCCTGTTCTGCCTGTGCGTGCCGGACGTGTCGCTCGGTCCGCTCGGGACGGGCGTGATGCTGGTGTCATATGTCGCCGGTGTGGTTACAGGTGTGGTCGCGCCGGGCGGTTGGGGCTGGCGCCCGCTGATCGTTGCGCTGACGGCGCCGCTCTACTGGCCGCTGCAAACGGTCGCCATGGCGCGTGCCCTGTACGGCTTGTGCCACGCGCCGCACTTCTGGGCCAAGACTCCGCACGGCGCGTCGTCCGCCTGAACGCGCCGCAAAATGTTTTACCCGGCGTCAGGCTTGGCGTGGGTGCTGCGGAGATTTAGGGTCGAGTCAGACACAATGCCTGACAATTGAGGAGCCGTTCCCATGGCCTATGACGTCACCGAAGACCTGGACGCTTTTCGCGCCGAAACGCGTGACTGGCTGGAGGCGAATTGCCCGCCTTCCATGCGCACGCCGATGACAGACGACGAGATCGTCTGGGGCGGCAAGCGCGGCACATTCGTCAACCCGGAATCAAAGATCTGGCTCGACCGGATGGGCGAGAGGGGCTGGACCGCACCCGAGTGGCCCGCGGCCTATGGCGGCGGCGGCCTGACCAAGGACCAGAACCGCGTGCTGCAGGAAGAATTGCGCCGCATCAAGGCGCGCCCGGCCCTGTTCTCGTTCGGCCTGTGGATGTTCGGCCCGGCCCTGCTCGAGTTCGGCAATGAGGAACAGAAGAAGCGCTTCCTGCCGGACATCGTCAAAGGCAAGACGCGCTGGTGCCAGGGCTATTCCGAGCCGGGCGCGGGGTCTGACCTCGCCGGCCTGCAGACGCGCTGCGAAGACAAGGGCGACCATTACCTCATCAACGGCCAGAAAGTCTGGACGTCGTATGCCGACCAGGCCGACTGGATATTCTGCCTCGTGCGCACCGACACTTCGTCCAAGCATGAGGGTATCAGCTTCATCCTGTTCGACATGGAAAGCCCGGGCGTTGAAGCACGTCCGATCCTGCTGATCTCCGGATCGTCGCCATTCTGCGAAACTTTCTTCACCGACGTCAAAGTGCCGAAAGACCAATTGGTCGGGCGCGTGAATGGTGGCTGGGAAATCGCCAAACGCCTGCTGCAATTCGAACGCTCGTCGATCTCGGCCGGCGGCTTCGGCGGTACCGGCGGGTCGGGCATTCTCGGCCCGGAAGAATATGCCAAGATGCATGTCGGCACTGACAGCGAAGGCCGGATCGCCGATGGCGACCTGCGCGGCCGCATCGCCGACCACAAGATGTACGCCAAGGCGTTCAACCTGACGGTCCAGCGCCAGACCGAGCAGGCGAAAGCCGGCCAGCAGGTGGGTCATACCGCGTCTATCCTGAAATATGGTGCGGCCAAGATGAACCAGGATCGCCACGAACTCCTGATCGAAGCGCTGGGCTCGGAAGGACTCGGCTGGGAAGGGGAGGGCTTTGACGAGAGCGCCATGAAGGCAACGCGGGGCTGGCTGCGTTCGAAAGGCAATTCGATCGAAGGCGGCACCAGCGAAATCAACCTCAATGTCGTCGCCAAGCGCGTACTCGGCCTGAAGGACCATCAATAGTCATGACTTTCGTACTTACTGAAGACCAGGAAATGCTGCGCGACACGGCCCTCGCGTTCGTGCGCGATGAATTGCCGGTGACCCATTTGCGCGCCCTGCGCGACAAGGGCGCCAATGGCCGTGATGCGGACACGCGCAAGAAGCTGGCCGAACTCGGCTTCTTCGGCGTGATCATTGCCGACGAACCGGGCGGCGAACATTTCGGCCTTGTCGGCCTTGGCCAGATCCTCGAGGCGCAGGGGCGCACGCTCGCCGCGACGCCGCTGCTGCAGACGGCCCTGATCGCTGCGTCGGCCATCCAGCTCGGCGGCAGCAAGGCCATGCAGGCCGAATGGCTGCCAAAGATCGCTACGGGCGAGACGACGTTCGCGCTGGCGCTTGACGAGTCAGCGCATTTTGCGCCCTTGAATGTGGCAACCGAAGCCGAGAGCAACGGCCAGGGCTACACGCTGAACGGCATGAAGCGCTTCGTGCCCGGCGGCCATGATGCGGACATGTTCATTGTCGTCGCCCGCACATTCGGCGAGGCCGGTGACCGGCACGGCATTACGCTGTTCCTCGTGCCTGCCAAGGCGAAGGGCGTCACCGTCCAGGAATTGAAAACGGTCGACTCCCACGGTGCGGCGCATGTGACATTCGACGATGTCATGGTCGGGGCAGGGGCGGTGCTCGGCCCGGTCGACGAAGGCGCCGATGTGCTCGAACCGGTGCTTGACCGCGCCGCCATCGGCATGGCGGCCGAAATGCTCGGCTCGTCTGAAGCGGCATTCGAGATGACGCTTGAATACCTCCAGAGCCGGAAACAGTTCGGCCAGCTGATCGGCTCGTTCCAGTCGATGCAGCACCGCGCGGCGAAAATGTTCACAGAGATCGAGATGACCCGGTCATGTGTCGCAGCAGCCCTGGCGGCGGTCGATTCCGGCAAGGGCGACGTGGCCGAACTTGCAAGCCTTGCCAAGGCAAAGGCCAGCGAGCTCGTGCATCTCGTGTCGAACGAATGCGTCCAGATGCATGGTGGTATCGGCATGACGGACGTGGCTGATCCGGGCCTCTACATGAAGCGCGCCCGCGTGCAGGAAGCCCTGTATGGCAGTGCCAGCTGGCACCGCGACCGCTACGCGCGCCTGCAAGGATTCTGATCCGATCCAAAAACCAGACATGAAAAAGCCGGGCCAGCGATACTGTGCCCGGCTTTTTTAATCCGCAGGCGGATTGAAGATCTAGCCCTTGAGGACAGAACCCTTTTTCAGGGCCTTGGCGATGAGATAGTACATCACCGGGCGGTGCTTGGCGCGAACCGACTTGCCATATGACGCGATGGCAGCAGCAATTGCGGCATCGGCCTTGGCCTCGTCGGTGACGCCGAGCTTCTTGGCAACGAAGCCCTTGCGCACGCGGGCGAGTTCTTCCTTGTCGGATGCGGCGACAGTGGCCGTGTCGGATTTGTAGATGGTTGGGCCGGACGCTTTCACGGCAGCCTCGAGCAGCGCCATGTCAGGACGGGCTTCGCCGACTTTTTCTTTCAGGTCGGCGATGTATTTTTCCATCAGCACTTCTTTCGCTGTCGGCGCCTTGGCGGGCGCAGCGATCTTCGGTGCAGGTGCAGCCTTCTTGGCGGCAGCAGGTTTCTTGGCGCCAGCGGCCTTTTTGGCAGCGGCTGGTTTCTTGGTTTTTGGCTTGGTTGTTTTTGCCATGGGATTGTCTCCTCAATGGGCCCGGAAGCGGGCGGTTTTTGTCTTACGCAGCTAATATTTCGAATCAATTCGACACGCGCAGGCACACTGACCTTTTTTTCCACAGCCTGCCAACCCCCTTTAGGCGCTAGAGCTGCGTCTGTCCATTTCAAAGAAATCCGTAAACAGATTAAAATCAATAGCGCGAGTTGCTGTTCGAAATATCGTGCAGGACGCATGTGCCGCGGCTTGCATGCGCTTTATTGACGATGCGCGGCGCATGGCTCAAGGCTGGACGCGTGAAAAAATTACAGGGAGTTCAACATGCTGCGCTTTGTTCCGTTTCTCGCAATCACCGCAACGTTCGTCTTGTGCCTGCTCGGGCTGGAGTTGTTTCCGTGGCTGGGTGCGGTGGTCGTGGTGCTTGGCGCTCTTGTCCTGCTGGGGCTCCATGATTTTTTTCAGCGCCGCCACGCTTTGTGGCGCAACTTCCCGGTCCTTGCGCATATCAGGTGGATGGCGGAAGAGCTGCGTCCCTTCTTCCGATCCTACATTGTCGAGAGCGATACGGAGGGCCGTCCGTTCAATCACGAGCAGCGCGCGCTGGTCTATCGACGTGCAAAGGATGTGTCGTCTGTCGAACCGTTCGGCAGCCTGCTCGACATCGACAAACCACCTTATGAATGGCTCGCGCATTCCATCGCGGCCAAGCACACGGCAGGCGAAAGTCCGCGTGTCGAAGTTGGTGCGCCCGGAACGGCGCAGCCCTATTCGGCCAGCGTGTTCAACATTTCGGCGATGAGCTTTGGCTCGCTTGGTGCACATGCGATTGAGGCGCTGTCGACCGGGGCGAAGATGGGCGGCTTCTACCACGACACGGGAGAGGGCGGCGTCTCGCCCTACCACCGCGTCGGCGGCGCCGATCTCGTCTGGGAAATCGGATCAGGCTATTTCGGCTGCCGCGCGAGCGATGGCACGTTTGACGCGGCCCGGTTCGAAGAGGTCGCGAAGGATCCGCAGATCAAGATGATCGAGATAAAGCTGAGCCAGGGCGCCAAGCCGGGTCATGGCGGCGTGCTGCCGGGCGCGAAGGTGACGGCCGAGATCGCTGCCACGCGCGGCATTCCGATCGGCGAGACCTGCTTCTCGCCGCCCGGGCACTCGGCCTTCTCGACACCGATCGAGATGATGGAATTCGTGGCGCGCCTGCGGGATATCTCCGGCGGCAAGCCCGTCGGCATCAAGTTCTGCGTCGGCAATCGCTGGGAGATTCTCGCTCTGTGCAAGGCGATGCTGGAGACCGGAATCCGGACAGACTTCATGGTTGTCGATGGCGGGGAAGGCGGGACCGGCGCGGCGCCTGCGGAATTCCTGGATCATGTCGGCGCGCCACTGCGCCAGGGCCTGGTGCTGACGCGCAATGCGCTGATAGGCACGGGCCTGAAGGATGATGTGCGACTTGCCTGTTCCGGCAAGCAGACGAGCGCGTTTGCGCTGGCGTCTTCCATGGCGCTGGGCGCCGACTGGGTGAACACGGCGCGCGGCTTCATGTTCTCGCTGGGCTGCATCCAGTCGCTTAATTGCCACAACAATAGCTGCCCGACCGGGATCGCGACCACGGACAAAGGCCGCCAGCGCGGACTGGTGGTCGCCGACAAGGCAGAGCGGGTGTACAATTTCCATCGCAATACGGTGAAGGCGCTGATGGAAGTGGTCGGCGCCGCCGGGTGCGAACATCCGGCCGAACTGACACCGCGCCACATCATGCACCGCGTGACAGAGGATATCACGCTTCCGGCTCACCGGGCTTATGACCTGCTTGAGAAGAACGCGCTGCTGGATGCGCCGGAGGACACCCAGCTTGCCGATGAATGGGCCATGGCCCAGGCGGCCTCATTCCGCCCCCTGGATATCTGATCCGACGATGCGGCTTTTCCGGTATGGCGGCCTGTCCTGTTCCCGGCATTGCTCAGCTGCCTGAAGGCTGAATCGCAATTGGACCATCTATGGTTGGCAAAACTGCAAAAAGTTGGTTTGATCCGCCTCGGGAAAAAGGGAGAGAACCATGGAGTCCGGAAATTCAGCTGCCATTGCCATTGTAGGCGTCATCTACCTGGCAATGATCATTTTCTTTATCGTCTGCTACTGGAAGATATGGAGCAAGGCGGGCTTCAACGGTGCGTGGTCGCTCCTGATGCTCGTGCCGCTCGTGAACCTCGTCGCGTTCGCCTATCTCGCTTTTGCGAAATGGCCGATCCATGCGCGCCTCAATCCAACAGACACGTTCAACTAGAACTACCTCTGTTCAGGCGATTGGAAGCCGGTCACATTCGGGCCGGCTTCGTCGCTAGCTGCCATTGGCTTCCGATTGCAGCATCGTGTAGCGCTCGATCCCGATGCGTTCGATCAGGTCGAACTGGGTTTCGAGATAATCGACATGTTCTTCCTCATTGTGGAGGATCTTGCCGAACAGGTCGCGGCTGACATAGTCGCGGACCTTTTCCGAATGCTCCATGGCGTCGCGCAGCAGCGGGATGGCCATCATTTCCATCTTCATATCGCATTCGAGGATCTCGTGGACGCTCTCGCCGATATGCAGCTTGCCGAGGTCCTGCAGGTTGGGCAGGCCGCCAAGGAAGAGGATGCGCTCGATCAGCCAGTCGGCGTGATTCATTTCCTCGATCGATTCCTTGTGCTCATGCTCGGCCAGCTTGCTGACGCCCCAGTCCTTGAGCATGCGCGCGTGCAGGAAGTACTGGTTGATCGCTGTCAGTTCGTTCTTGAGGCAAAGGTTCAGGAACTCGATGACTTTGGTGTCGCCTTTCATGGGGCTCTCCTGCGCAAGTGAATGGGTCTGCTCGCGGGATAGGTGAATCGCCCGGCGAAAGCAAGAAATTCTCGAATAAAAACAAGTTCATCTGCAAGTGAGACACAGTCTCACAGCGTGCTGAAACGCAGTCTCAACCAGAATGCTTATTCGGCGGCGATGAGGGCCGGTGACGGCGCCTTGAGGTCCATTTCCTGGGAGATGATCTCGCCGATCGAGCAGCTGCATTTCCCGCAATTGAACTTGCAGCCATGATGAGCCTGCACGGCCCGTGGGCTGCGCGCACCGGCACCGACCGCGGCGCGGACGCTGGAACAATTGATGCGGTTGCAGATGCAAATGATCATGAGAACCATTTGCATCAATCTGCGAATGATTGTCAAGCGCGTTTGTGGCACCTCAGGTGGCGGTTTGCCCGCTCCATGTCGAAATCGACACGCCGCTGCCAAGCGGAATAACTGTTGTCTCGTAGCCGTTGCAGGGATCGCTGACATGGTCGACGAAGGGTTTCAGGGTTTTCCGGAACGAATTGATATTGTCGGCAACGATGATTGCGCCGTCCGACAGTTTCGGCTCCAGCAATTGCAGGATCGGGATATACAGCTCCTTCCATCCATCGAGGAAAACGAAATCGACTGGGCCGTCGAGCGGTGCGAGGCTTTCCATCGCGTCGCCTTCGCGGATATCGGCCCAGCGCTTGAGGCCGGCGGAGACAAGGTTGGACTCCGCGACCTGGTGCTTGTGCGGCAGCATTTCGGTGCCTGTGAACCGACCGTCATTCTTGCGTGCGGCGGCGGCAAGGTAGATGGCTGAAATCCCGAATGACGAACCGAACTCGACGATATTGCGAGCGTTCATCGCGCAGGCGATCTGGTACATGAGGCGCCCGAGCTCGGGTGAAACGGGGATGTAGGCGCCGGCCAGGAAAGGTTCGGCGGATTCAAATACGCTGCGACCGCGCAGGTAACCCAGGGCAATCGCAGGCAGGGCGCGGGCAAACACCCATCTGTCCCGGCGCGCTTCCTGGTGCAGGCGCGAAAGTGTGTCGGCGATTTCCGGATCGTTCAGGCCATCGCGTGATCGTGTGTTGTCGAATGGCATGGCTGTATCTCCTCTGGCTCTGGTGTCCGGATAAAATATGAGCTATTACTCATATATTGCTACTCGCATTGGTATCATGGCCCGCGCTGCGTCGATCATCCCGAGAAAACCGCCGACTCAGGTCCGGTCGGCCCAGACCGTCGAGGCCATTCTCGAGGCGGCTGCTCGCATTCTCGAGACAGACGGTCTGGCCGGATACACGACGAACCGGATCGCTGAGACGGCTGGCGTGAGCGTCGGGTCGCTCTATCAATATTTCCCGAACAAGGAGGCGGTGACGGCCGCGCTCGTCCTGGCTGATTCGCAGCGCTTTCTGACCCGGATGCAGGAAACGGCCGCGCGCGTAAAAAATGCGCCTGTCGATGTGGCCATCGCGGAATTGGTCGAGGTATCGGTCGCTCACCATACCGACCGGCCCGAACTCTCCCGCCTGCTCGATCAGGAGGAGGGGCGGCTTGCGCTTCATGAAGACCTGCTGGGTGTCCGCGCCGGCATATTCAATGTCGTTCATGAATTGATGGCCTCTCGGAAGCTGGAGACACCCTTCGAACCGGAAGCGGCAACGCAAGACATACTCGCTTTGGTCCAGGGTATTACCGACAAGGCCTGCCTTCACGGCGAGACAGATTTGGAAGTCATCAAGGTGCGTGTTTGTTACGCTGTGTTCGGGTATCTCCGTTTGCCTGCGAGTTGACCCCTGCCGGGCCTGTGACTACAGGCTGTGCGCTTGATTTCCCAACCGGACGTGCGCGCCATGACTGACCTGTCGACACTTGCCCATTCTGCCAAGGCCTGGCCGTTTGAACTGGCGCGCGCGCTGGAAAAGCGGGTCGACCAGCAGGTGAAGGCCGGCGAGCGCGCGGAAGGCGATCCGGTCGTGTTCGAAACCGGCTATGGCCCGTCGGGCCTGCCGCATATCGGCACGTTCGGGGAAGTGGTGCGCACGACCATGGTGCGGCACGCGTTCGAAGTGCTGACCGGCGGGAAAATCCCGACGCGCCTGATCTGCATTTCCGACGACATGGACGGCATGCGCAAGGTGCCGCCGACCGTGCCGAATCCGGAAAGCCTCGAAGCATACCTGCAGCAGCCGCTGACGTCCGTGCCCGACCCGTTCGGCACGCACGAGTCCTATGGCGCGCACATGAATGCGCGGCTCTGCGCCTTCCTTGACCAGTTCGGGTTCCAGTATGAATTCGTCTCGGCGACGGAATGCTACAAGTCAGGCCGGTTCGATCCCATGCTGCGCCGCGCCGCCGAGAAGTTCGACGAGATCATGGCCGTGATGCTGCCGACGCTGGGCGCCGAGCGCCAGGCGACCTATTCGCCCTTCCTGCCGATCTCGCCGAGCACCGGCCGTGTCCTCTATGTGCCGATGAAGCATGTCGATGCCGCCAAGGGGGAAGTGACCTTTGAGGACGAGGATGGCAGCGAGGTCACCCTGCCGGTCACCGGTGGGCACGTGAAGATGCAGTGGAAGCCGGATTTTGGCATGCGCTGGGCCGCGCTTGGCGTCGACTTTGAAATGTTCGGCAAGGACCATCAGGCCAATGCGCCGATTTATTCCAGGATCGCCAAAATCCTCGGCCACCGCCCGCCGGAACAATATGTCTACGAGCTGTTCCTGGACGACAAGGGCGAGAAGATTTCCAAGTCCAAGGGCAATGGCATCTCGGTCGAGGAATGGCTGGCCTATGCGCCGGACGAAAGCCTGTCGCTGTTCCAGTTCCAGAAGCCGCGCGTGGCCAAGAAATTGTATTTCGATGTCATCCCGAAAACGGTCGACGAATACCTGACTTTCCTCGAGAAGTACCCGGACGAAGAGCCCGCGCGCCAGCTGGAAAACCCGGTCTGGCACATCCATTCGGGCAATCCGCCAAAGGCGGACGTGCCTGTCAGCTTTGCGCTGCTGCTGAACCTCGTGGCCGTGGCCAACCCGGAAGACAAGAGCCAGCTCTGGGGCTTCATCTCGCGCTACGCGCCAGAGGCCTCGGCCGCGACGCATCCGCTGCTCGACAGCCTCGCCGGTTATGCGATGCGCTATTACCGCGACTTCGTGTTGCCGGCGAAAGTGTTCCGGGCGCCGACCGATCAGGAGCGTGCGGCGATGGTTGACCTTTCAGCGCGTCTGAAAGCCTTTGATGAAGAGCCAACGCCTGAGAACCTGCAGACGCTGACGTTCTCGGTCGGCAAGGAACACGGTTTCGAGAACCTGCGCGAATGGTTCAAGGCGCTGTATGAAGTCCTGCTCGGGCAGGAACAGGGGCCACGCTTCGGCAGCTTCGCTGCGCTTTATGGCGTCGCGGAGACTGCCACGCTGATCGACGAAGCTCTGGCACGTGACTGAGTCTGTAACTGGCGGCTGACGGCGAATCCCCTAGCCTGACCGGAACAGAAGAGGAGTCTGCTCGTGGCCCGGTTGAAAATACTCCTGCTCGTGCCTGTCTTGCTGATGGCCTCTGCATGCGTGGCGACGAAAGTGGTGACAGTCCCGGTCGGCCTCGCCGTGGGCGCCACGAGGGTTGCGGGCAAGAGCGTGGTCTATGTCGGCGGCACGGCTGTGCGGGCAACCGGCGACGTGCTGGATGGGCCGGACGAGATGGCAAAGCTGCACGTCACGCTGAAGACGCGGACCGGACGCACCAAGCACGTGCGCAAGACGGTCAAGGTCAAGTATCTCGAGCGCGAACTCAAGAAGATCGAGAAAAAGGGCCGCATCGTCGACGTTGAGGTCACCGCGGTGGACTAGGTCTTCGCGTTACTCCGCCGCGATCAGCGTCGTTTTCACTTTCGGCATGTCGCCCATGGGCCAGCCTTTCCAAAGGGCCGCTTCGGTCTCGCTCGCGACAGCCACCGCAGCTTCTTTCACATGGCCGTAGCCGCGGATCTCGTCCGGCACTTCGGCAATCGCCACGGCAAGGGCGTGGTTCTTCGCCGTCAGGCCCGTCGCCAAAGTCTCCAGTGTCTCCAGGTAGGTGTCGCGCAGGGCGCGTTCCATCTTGCGTTCTTCGGTCCGGCCGAACAGGTCGAACGGGGTTTCGCGCAGGCCTTTCATGCGCGTCAGGATTTTGAACCCGAGCATCATCCAGCTGCCGAAATGCTTCTTCTTCAGGTGGCCGTGGCTGTCCTTTTGCGAGAGGATCGGCGGGGCGAGCCAGAAGCGCAGCTTGCCGCCCTTGAACTGGCTGGCGAGCTGTTTGGCAAAGTCACCATTTGTGTAGAGACGGGCGACTTCGTACTCGTCCTTGTAGGCCATCAGCTTGAAAGCATAGGTCGCGGCAGCACGGGACAGCTTGTCCCCCAGGCCAGCGGCTTCTTCGGCTGTGCGCACGCGCGTGACGGCGTCACGATACTGCTGGGCGTAGGATTCGTTCTGATAGGCGACGAGGCGCGCGGCGCGATCGTCGATCAGTTCGTCCAGCGTTTTCGGCTCGATATGGCCGCGCGGATCGTGCTGGGCGACAAGGCGTTCCGGCGCGGCAGCAGCGATGCGGCCGATATTGAACGCGGCCATATTGTCATCGACCTTGGTGCCGTTGAGGCGGATGGCGCGATAGAGCCCGCGCAGCGAGACAGGCACGGCGCCCTTCTGCCAGGAATAGCCGACCATGATCATGTTCGTGTAGATCGCGTCATGGAGGTATCCGACGGCAAGCGCTTCGGCGTCGAAGGCGCCGAAGTCACGGGCCTGGCGCTTCACGCGTGCGGCGAGAAGGTCGCTCTCGAAACGCTTCGACCGGTTGCGGATGAATTCGCTGGTCGGGGTGACGTCCGAGTTCGCATAGGCCGCTGTGCGTCCGGGCTCCATCAGGAGCAGGGCGTCGCCGCCCGCCGCGACGACGAGGTCGCAGGCGATGACGAGGTCGGCGCTGGCCGGGGGCACGCGGCCCGTGGAGATGGCTTCCGGTTCGCGGGCAAAGCGGATGTGCGAGAGGACAGGGCCGCCCTTCTGGGCAAGGCCCGTCATGTCGAGCGAGGAGGCGGCATTGCCATCCACGTGCGCAGCCATGGCGAGGACGGCGGCGACAGTGGTCACGCCGGTGCCGCCGACGCCAGTGAACAGCACGTTCCAGGGCTCAGCGAGGCTTGGCGTTTCGGGCAAGGGCAGGCCGGATGCATCGAATTCGCGGCGCACTTCGCCGGTCCAGGCCGGCTCGCCGTCTTTCACGGTGACAAAGCTCGGGCAGAAGCCGGTCAGGCAGGAGAGATCGGTATTGCAGGTCGACTGGTTGATGCGGCGCTTGCGGCCGAGCTCGGTTTCTACCGGCTCGACCGACAGACAGTTCGATTTCACCGAACAATCGCCGCAGCCTTCGCAGACTTCCTGGTTGATGATGACGCGCACACGGTCGGGCGCGATGAGGCCGCGCTTGGACCGGCGGCGCTTCTCGGTGGCGCACATCTGGTCATAGATCATGACCGAGACGCCGGGCGTTGACCGCAGCATGACCTGCACGTCCTCCAGGTCTTCGCGGTCATAGATTTTCACGCGGCGTGGCAGGTCCTTCACGCCGGCATAACGGGTCGGGTCTTCGGTGACGATGACAATGGTGCGCACGCCTTCGGCTTCGACCTGCTGCGCGATCTGGGCCGGTGTCTGGCCGGATTCGACGTGCTGGCCGCCGGTCATGGCGACGGCGTCATTGTACAGGATCTTGTAGGTCATCTTCGCGCCGGACGTGACGGCGGCGCGGATGGCGAGGCTGCCCGAATGGGAATAGGTGCCGTCGCCGAGATTGACGAAGACATGGTCTTCATCAGTGGCCCAGTGCTGGCCGACCCAGGCAATGCCTTCGCCGCCCATCTGACTGGTCATGTCCGTTTTCCGGTCGGGCATGAAGTTTGCCATGTAATGGCAGCCGATACCGGCGAGGGCGCGCGAGCCTTCGGGCACAGTGGTCGATGTATTGTGCGGGCAGCCGGAGCAGAAGTGCGGGCTGCGAACCGTCGGCGACGCATTGGTGCGCGCCGCTTCACCGGCGCGGCCGACACGGTCGAAATAGGCATTGGCGCGGGCTGTGTCCCAGCCGGCCGGGATGATCTTCATCAGGGCCGTGGCCATTTCGGGAATGGTGATCGAGGCAACGTCCGAGAGGAGCGGCTTGCCCGCTGCCGTGCGCTTGCCTTCGACGACCGGGCGCTTGTTGTTCGGCAGGTCGTAGAGCGCGGCTTTCAACTGTTCCTCGATCAGGGGGCGCTTGTGTTCGATGACGACGACGCGTTCGAGGCCGGCGCAGAATTCGCGGACGCCTTCCGGCTCCAGCGGCCAGGGCATGGCGACCTTGAAAATGGTGAGGCCGAGACGACCCGCCTCCTCGGGCGTCAGGCCGATGGCGGCGAGCGCTTCGAACACGTCGCGCGCGGCCTGTCCGGTGACGATGACGCCGATGCGCGGCTTGGGCGATGGGAGAATGACATGGTCGAGCCGGTTGGCGCGGACATAGGCTTGCGCGGCGGGCAGCTTGAAGTGGCGCAGGCGCGCTTCCTTGTCGAGCGGCGTGTCGCCCCGGCGCATGTGGACGCCCGCTTCCGGCAGGTGGAAGGACGGCGCGACAAAGCTGAAGCGGTCGAGATCGATATTCACCACGGCGCCGGAATCCATCGTGTCGGCGAGCGCGACGAGGCCGGTCCACGCACCGCTATAGCGGCTCATGTTCCAGCCGTGGATGCCATAGTCGAGCACGTCCTGGATCGAGGCGGGATTGAGCACCGGGATCTCGGCATCCGCCATGGCGAATTCCGATTGCGAGGGCAGGGTCGAGGATTTGCAATTATGGTCGTCGCCGATAATGGCGAGGACGCCGCCAAGGGCTGACGTGCCAGCGGCATTGGCGTGCTTGAACACGTCGCCGGTGCGGTCGACGCCGGGCGCCTTGCCGTACCAGATGCCGAACAGGCCGTCGAAACGGGCGCCGGGGAACAGGCCGAGTTGCTGGCTGCCCCAGACGGCGGTGGCGCCGAGATCTTCGTTCAGGCCTTCCCAGAACTGGATGTCATGGGAGTCGAGCAGGGGCTGGACCGCCCGCAATTGCTGGTCGTAGCCGCCCAGCGGCGATCCGCGATAGCCGGAGATGAAGCCGGCCGTATTGACGCCCGACGCGCGGTCGAGACGCTTGCGGTCAAGCGGGAGGCGCACGAGCGCCTGGATGCCCGTCATGAAGGCATTTCCCTCGACAAGTTCGTATTTGTCGTCCAGCGTGACTTCACGGTGTTTCATCGATGTGCCATCCTGAATAGCAGTTTGGTAGATTATTGGGCAATTCGAACGAAATAGCTTGCCTTTCTTGCGCCATTCCGTGTAGTTCGGGGTATATTATGCCTCGAAACAGGGAGTATCGAAGAAAATTGGCCCAAGATATTGATACGATTGATGCCCGCATCCTCGACATTATCCAGCATGACGCGAGCCTCTCGGTCGCGGACATTGCCGATCGGGTCGGCCTGTCCTCGTCGCCGTGCTGGCGCCGGATCAAGCGGATGGAGGAGGCCGGTTTCATTACTGGCCGTGTCACGCTGCTGGACAATTTTGCCCTCGGCCTGAATTTTGAAGTCATGGCGAGCGTGAAGCTGGCGCTGCCGAGCCGGGCAAATCTCGAAGCCTTCGAGGCCATCGTGCAGGGCTGGTCGGAAGTGATCGAGTGCATGACGGTCACGGGTGCGGTCGACTATATGATCCATGTGGTGACGACCGACATGCATGCCTATGACAATTTCCTGCGCGACAAGCTGCTGGGCTCGGCGCTGGTGTCGGACGTGCAGTCGCGCATCGTGGTGCGCGTGTCGAAGCGGACGACGGCCTTGCCGCTGGGCCTGGTCAGCGACCGGCTGAAATCCTCCTGAACCTGCCTGTCAGGCCGCCGAGGGATGGAGCCTTGGCCGGTAGCCTGCGGCGAGGGCGGCGCAGGTGGCGCGCGGGGTGAGGCGCTGAGCGCGGGCAGGGAGTGGCGCGGGGGTGCCATATCCGCCGAAGGACCAGGCGCGGGCCATGTTTCCCCATTTGAGGAACGCGTCGCCGCCCAAAGTAAAGAACGCCCCGTCGGGCAGGGTGGCAGGGTCCACCGTTTCGCGGGCACATTCACCCTTCATGACAGACTGAATCTCGCCCGCGACGAGGGCGTCGACACGGCTGACAGGCTCCCTGGCGGACACGCGGCCTGCCTTGTCCAGGGCGGCGCGGAAGGCGAGGGCGTCCGGCCGGCGGCATTCATAGCAGGGTCGGTGGCCGCCTGCGAGCGCGGTGGCCTCGTCGAGGAAGAAGAGTTCGGTATACAGGCCCGGCTGCATCAGCGGGCGTTTGCGACCCTTGAAGTCCAGCACACAGATGATCCAGCGCTGGCTGGTCCAGTGGCGGGGTTTCAGCGCCTGGTCCGGCGTGTGGATACAGCCGCCGCGATTGCCCATGAACAGGCCGCGATCCGGCACGGCGTGAATTTCGCCGAAGGGGTCAACGCGGTTCGGCAGGGGCATGGGGTTTCTCCTCCTCAAACGCA
Organism: uncultured Alphaproteobacteria bacterium; assembly: GCA_963973995.1. Taxonomy (GTDB): domain Bacteria; phylum Pseudomonadota; class Alphaproteobacteria; order Caulobacterales; family Hyphomonadaceae; genus Hyphomonas. The sequence goes on along the minus strand of CAXBCO010000001.1, from coordinate 396,884 downwards.
AAAGCCCGGACAGTGCGGTGGCACGGCCCGGGCTTCCAATTGGCGTGTGGCCGGTGGACTAGAAGCGCTCGACGGCCATGGCGATGCCTTCGCCGCCGCCGATGCAGAGCGAGGCCATGCCCTTCTTGACGCCGCGGTCTTCCATGGCGGCCAGCAGGGTGATGATGACGCGCGCGCCGGAGGCACCGATCGGGTGGCCCATGGCGCAGGCGCCGCCATTGACGTTCAGCTTGTCATGGCTGATGCCGAGTTCCTTCATGGCGATCATCGGGACGACCGCGAAGGCTTCGTTGACTTCCCAGAGATCGACATCGTCGATGCTCCAGCCGGCCTTTTCGAGGGCCTTCTTCATGGCGGGCACGGGCGCGGTGGTGAAATATTCCGGCTCGTGCGCATGGCTGGACGAGGCGACGATCTTGGCGATCGGCGTCAGGCCGCGTTTCTTCGCTTCCGATAGGCGCATCAGCACCATGGCCGCCGCGCCGTCGGAAATGCCGGACGCGTTGGCGGCCGTGACCGTGCCGTCTTTCGAGAAGGCCGGACGCAGGGTCGGGATCTTGTCGGGCATGGCGGTGCGCGGCAGCTCGTCGCTGTCGACCACGGTGTCGCCCTTGCGGCCCTTGATCGTGACCGGCGCAATCTCGCGCTTGAACTTGCCGTTCTTGGTGGCGTTCTGGGCGCGGGTCAGCGTTTCGAGCGCGTAGGCGTCCTGCTGCTCGCGCGTGAACTGGTATTCGCCGGCAATCTTGTCAGCGAAGAGACCCATGGGTCCGTGCGAATAGGCGTCCGACAGGCCGTCGAGGGCCATATGGTCTTCCGACGTCATCGCGCCATACTTGTGGCCCTTGCGGACGTTCAGCAGGTGGGGCGCATTGGTCATGGATTCCATGCCGCCGACGATGACGATATTGGCGTCGCCTGCCATGATGGCGTTACGGCCCATAATGGCGGCCTGCATGCCGGAGCCGCACATCTTGTTGATCGTGACGGCCTCGAGGCCCTTGTCTTCACCGGCCTTGAAGCCAGCCTGGCGGGCCGGGGCCTGGCCCTGGCCTGCGGGCAGGCAATTGCCCATGATGATTTCGTTCGCTTCGCCGGGCTTCAGCTTCGCTTCGGCAACAGCGGCCTTGACGGCGATGGCGCCGAGCTCGTTGGCGCTGAGGCTGGCGAGATCGCCGAGCAGGCCGCCCATCGGGGTGCGGGCCATGCCGACGATGACGACGGGATCTTGTTCAGACATTCGGGTTCCTTCCAGAGAATATTTTCTTGCAGTTGCGAACACATAGGCGCTTTGACGCGGCGGTCGTCAAGACCGGGCCCAAATCACGATCCCGCGCGCACCAGCACGGGCGGCCACAGCCCTTGGAAAGGGTGCGGCGGCAAGGGGAAGGATTTTGCGCAGGCGCCTGCCTAGGACGTGTCGGGGGCGACCGGCGCGGCGGAATACAGGCAGGATGGTTTGCCAAACGCCGGAAACGTGGAATCGCGGGGAAGCGCAGGCAGGACGGCGACCCGCGCGGCGTGCGCAATGTCGCAGGCGCGCTGCCAGGCGGGCCGGGCCGGAGCCGCGTAAGGGTGAAGGCCGGGGGCACGCGGAGCATCGCCCAGGCGCAGCACACGGATGCGACCGGTAACATGGCAGAGTTCGATGAGCAGTTCGCGGCCATGGCGCCGCTGCGCGCGGCGCAGGAGCATGAGCTGAATCCACACAAAGGGCCGCATCCAGATCGGGAAGCCGGCCAGCAGGGAGGCGATGTCAGCGCAGGTCATGGGGCGGCATTATACGGCCACGCCGGGGAGGGGGGACAAGTTTGCCTGAGCGTGCAATGGTTGCGGGGGAAGGGGTGGGGAAAGCCTTCATCTTCCCCCCGCAAAGCGGGGGAGGTGGCCGCGCAGCGGTCGAAGGGGGAATTCCCACGTCGCCGTCAGTAGCCCCATTCGTCGCGGGCCTCCCATCGGCGCGCCGCCAGCCATGGAGAGGCTATTTGACCTTGTGCGAGGGGGAGGGAGGCTCCACACTTGGGGCTGGAGCGTTCGGGCCCTGGACGCTGGTAAAAAGGGAACCACACGACATGCTGAAACTATACGGATTTCCGGCGTCGAATTATTTCAACATGGTCAAGATGGCCCTGATGGAAAAGGGCGCTCCGTATGAAGAGGTTCGCGTCTATACCGGACAATCGGAAGACTTCCTGGCCAAGAGCGCGATGGGGAAAATACCCTGCCTGGAAACCCCGGACGGGTTCCTGACCGAAACCAGCGTGATCCTTGAATATATCGAGGATGCGGTGGAGGGACCGTCATTCTATCCGGCGGATGCTTTCGCGCGGGCGCGGGCCCGGGAGCTGCTCAAATATTCCGAACTCTATCTCGAGCTGCCGGCCCGGCGGTGTTATGGCGAGGCCTTCTTCGGCACCGGCCCGGTGTCCGACGAAGTGAAGGCCAACGTGCGGCCGATCCTGGAAAAAGGGTGCCGCGCGATTCAGCGGCTGGGGCGCTTCTCGCCTCATCTTGCCGGCGATGACGTCTCCTATGCAGACTTCGTGTTCATGCATTCGTTTCCGAATGCCGCCGCTGTGGCCAAGATCGTGTTTGACTGGAACCTGAACGATGCCCTGCCGGAGGCCGCGAAACTTCTGGAACGCCTCAGCCAGCGCCCCGTGGCCATCAAGGTGGCCGAAGATGCCAAGAACGGCATGCGGGAATTCCGGGAAGCCTATGGCATGAAAGGCTGACCCGTGCGGGTCATCCTGCTGGCGTGGGGCGTGATTATTTCGCCTTCTTCGCCTTGGTGACAGGCGGTTCGATCTCGAACGTCATCTGCAGGTTGACGCGATAGGTGACGATCTTGCCGTTCTTCACCGTGGTCGACATGTTGTTGACATTGGCCGAGGCAAGGCCGCGGACCGTCTTGGAAAAGCGGCTGACGGCGTTCTGGATCGCATCCTCGAAGGATTTCGTGGACTCGGCCAGGATCTGTTCGGATTTCATGATGGCCATGGCGGACCTCCTTGTTCAAGTGTGGAACAGGTGGACCATACAACGCCTAAAAGGCGTATTTGCCAAGGTGACTCTCGTGAAACGGGAATATCGGGACCGGCCGGGACGGGCCGATCAGAGCAGGGCGAGGCCGACTTCGGAACCTTCCTGCCAGACCACGCGGGCAGGACCGCTGACATTGACGGCCCGGGCATTGACCGTGACGAAAGCCGGCATGATTTCATTGGTCGGGAACCGCACGCGTACGCCGGTCGCCGTGTAGTCCAGCACGATGCCCTTGCGCGTATAACCCGATTCATAGGTGACCGAGGCTTCGCGATAGGATGCGCCGCGCAGGGGGCGCGGCGTGTCGTGTTCGGGCGCAACAGCATGCTCAATCCGGTCGCGGGCAGGGGCGACGGGCTTTTTGGAACCGAACATGCGGGTCATCAGGGTCATCAATACTTGCTCGCTCAAATCCGTCAGGACCAAATCGGTCCATCCCCCGTCAGGCCAGCAATTATCACGCCAACGGTTAACCGCGCACTTAGAGCCGCCCAAAGCAGACAAAAAAAGCGGCGCTCGGGGCGCCGCTTTCTGTATTATCAACTACAGGTAACGCATTTACCAGATTCTAATGCGCTGTTCCGGCGGCAGGTAGAGCGCATCGTCCGGCGTGACACCGAACGCATCGTACCATGCATCAAAATTGCGCACGATGCCGTTCACCCGGTAGGCCGGCGGCGAGTGCGGATCGGTCAGCATCTGGCGGCGCATGGCCTCTTCGCGGTTCTTCGAGCGCCAGACCTGGGCCCAGGACATGAAGAAGCGCTGGTCGCCGGTCAGGCCGTCGATCACCTTGTCTTCCTTGCCATCGAGGCTGATATGGTAGGCCTTGTAGGCCATCGAGAGGCCGCCGAGGTCGCCGATATTCTCGCCGAGCGTGAGCGCGCCATTGACGCAGGTTTCGCCGTCATCATAGGGGCAGAAGGCGTCGTACTGGGCGACGAGTGCGCCGGTCTTGGCCTTGAAATTCGCCTCGTCCTCGGCCGTCCACCAGTTACGCAGGAGGCCCGTGCCGTCGGACTTGGCACCCTGGTCGTCAAATCCGTGGCCGATTTCGTGTCCGATCACGCCGCCGATGGCGCCGTAATTGACGGCCGGGTCGGCGCTGAGATTGAAGAAAGGCGGCTGCAGGATGGCGGCGGGGAACACGATCTCGTTGCGGTTGGGCGAGTAATAAGCGTTCACGGTCTGGGGCAGCATGCCCCATTCGGTCTTGTCGATCGGCTGGCCAAGGTCGGACAGCATGTCCTGGTAGGCCCAGGCATTGACGGCCATCTGGTTGGCAAACGCATCGTCGCTGACGACAAGGCTGTCATAGGTCTCGAACTTTTCCGGATAGCCGATCTTCGGCGTGAACAGGTCGAGCTTGGCTTCGGCTTCGGCCTTTGTGGCCGCGCCCATCCAGTCGAGGTTTTCGAGGTTCTGGCTGAGGGCGACCCGGAGATTGGCGACGAGCTGGTCCATCGCGGCCTTGTTCTCTGCGGGGAAATAGCGCGCGGCATAGACTTTGCCGACCGCTTCGCCGACCGAGTTCTCGACCGTGTCGACACCGCGCTGCCAGCGTTCGCGCTGTTCTTCCTGGCCGCTGAGCGTCTTGCCGTAGAAATCGAACACGGTGTTGTCGATGCTGGCGGGCAGGACATCGGACGTGTCGATCAGGAGGTGAGCGGTGAGGTAGGCCTTCCACTGGTCCATCGGCGCCGTCTGCATTACCTTGAACAGTCCGGGTACGCCGCCGCCGGACACTTTCGCCAGCTGATCGGCATCAAGGCCGTTCTCGGCAGTCTCTTCTGCCGTGGGCGTGACCTGACGCACGACGAAGGCGGCCTGGTCGCCGAGATCCAGCGCGTCGATCAGCGTTGCCGTCGGGAAGGCGCCGCCAAGGGCGATGAGTTCGGCCTTCGTCACCTTGTTATAGGTGAGGTTGCGGTTGCGGCCCGCTGCGCGGTCCCAATGGGCCTTGGCAATCTCGGTCTCGAGGGCGATCACCTTGTTGGCGGCTGCGTCAGCGTCGTTATAGCCCGCTGCCGCGAGCAGGGAGGACAGCATCGCCTTGTAGGCGGCGCGCAGCTCGGCGTTCTTGTCATTATCGACGAGATAATAGTCCCGGTCGCCCATGCCGAGACCGGCCTGGGTGATGTAGAAAATATACTGGTCGGTCTGCTTGGAATCGACATCGACCCAGCCGCCGACAGGCGCGGTGAAGCCGTTGGCGGCGAAGACTTTTGCGAGGTCTTCGCGCGTCTCCATGGCCTGGATGCGGTCGAGATAGGGCTGGGCCGGTGCGAGGCCCCGGGCCTCGATGGCACCGGTGTCGAGATAGGCGTTATAGATTGTGGCGACCTTGCCTTCGAGCGTGGCAGGGTCCGGCTTGGCGGCGGCAAGCTCTTCGATGATCTTGCGCACGCGCTGCTCGGACTTTTCGGCGAGCAGGGTGAACGAACCATAACGGGTCCGGTCGCTGGGAATCTCGAACGTGTCGAGCCACTTGCCATTTACATGGGCGAAGAAGTCGTCACCGGGATTCACGTCAGCCTTCACATTGGCGAGGTTGATGCCCCATGTGCCCCAGGTGTCCGGCGTGGAGAGTTCCAGTCCCTCGGCGGTGACATATTTTCCGTCGGCGTTGATGACCGGTGCGGGGGCTTCGGCGGAGGTAGTTTCCGACTTGTGCTTGCCCGGTCCACAGGCCGTGAGGAGCGCGATCGCGGCCGCGCCCAGCATGAGGTGTTTCATGTATGTCTCCATATGTGCGGATGCATCCTTTTTTCCTGCCTCTCATGGAAGGGGAGGGACGCGCCCAGGTTAAATCACGTATTCATTCGGCGGGGGCAAAGCCGCCCAGGTCGTCGCCCCGGCTGGTGCCGATGAGTTCGTCTTCATCGACCGTCACTTCGCCGGAATAGGTCTCGCCAATCTGGCGGAACGGTTTGCCGCCCCAGGTCCAGCGGAAGATCCGCCCGATCTCGACACCGACGGCATAGAGGGCCGGCACCATGAGCAGGGAGACGAAGATGGCGAAAGCCACTGCGCAGGCGAGCGACACGATCATCGGCTTGAGGAACTGGGCCTGAACCGAGCGCACGGCGAGCAGCGGCAGGATGCCGACGAACGTGGTGACGGATGTCAGCAGGATAGGACGGAAGCGGGACACGCCCGCGTCCACGAGGGCCTGGATGGCACCGGCGCCTTCATCGCGCCGCCGGTTGACATAGTCGATCAGCACAAGGTTGTCGTTGATCACGACGCCTGCGGCGGCGGCAATGCCGAAGAAGGCGAACATGGCCATCGGCGTATTGAAGATGGCGAGCCCGAAAATCGCGCCGCAATAGGCGAAGGGGAGGGCCATCATCAGGAGGAGCGGCTGGGAATAGGAGCGGAATGCCACGGCCAGCAGGATGTACATGGTGCCGATGGCGATGACGACCAGGCGGCCGATCTCGGCGAAGAATTTCTGTTCTTCCTCGAAGCCGCCCGCCTCGCCGCGCTGGACGTCAGGGAAGTGCTTCTCGAAATCGGGCCAGAAATCCTTTTCCATGGCGCTCATGACCTGGCCGCGGCCGCCTTCGCCCTTGATCTCGGCATAGACCGAAACCGAGCGGGTGCGGTTGCGCCGGATGATGCGGTTGATGCCGGGCGCATATTCGAAATCGGCAACCTGCGTGACCGGGATTTCGCGGCCGTCGGCCGTGCGCAGTTTCAAGTTGTTCAGGCTGTCGAGGTCAGACCGGGCGGACAGTGGCAGGCGGACCATGACACGGACGTCTTCCCCGTCGCGAGGCAGGCGCTGGACCTCTTCGCCATAATAGGCCTGGCGCAGCTGGCGTGAGACATCGTTGAGCGTGATGCCGAGCGTCTCGGCGCCGGGCTTCATCGTGATGCGAATTTCCTCGGCGGACGAAGACAGGTTGTCGCCGATATCATAGGCGCTGGAATAGTTGGCGAGATGCGCCTTCACTTCAGCGGCGGCTTCGCGCAGTCGCGCGAGGTCGGGGTGATTGAGGGCAAAGCGCACGCCCGTATCGTCTTCGTTGAAGGTGAAATCGAACCCGATTTCCTGGGCGTCCTGAATGTCGCCGACCATGTCGCGCAGGCGTTCGGAAATGTCCTTGGACCGGACCGTGATGGGGCGCACTTCAGGCGGAGCAAGGCCAACCCAGGCCTGCACATTTCGCCCGGCCGCGACGACGGAGGCCTGCACGACGAGGCCGTCTTTCAGTTCCGGGTATTCCTTGCGGGTCTCGACTTTCAGCGAATCGATGCCGGCCTGAAGCTGGTCGCGGACCTGGAGCAGGCGTTCGTAGGGCGTGCCCTCGGGCATTTCGATATTGACCTGGATGAGATCGGCTTCGATTTCCGGCATGAACTGGAAGGGGACGATGCCGTGCGACTGCATCTGGATGGCGAGGGCGAACAGGCTGAAGAAGAATGCGACCGTGGCATAGCGAAACCGCACGGCCAGCTCGAGCACAGGCTTGTAGAGATTGTTGGCAAACCAGAGCAGGCTGTCGGCAATCTGGCGCTGAAGCTTGAGGAACCTGCCGCCCGGCCCGTCAAATTCCTGCTTCTTCATGTGCGACAGGTGGCTTGGCAGGATCAGCATGCACTCGACGATGGAGAAGAGGAGCGCCGCCACGACGACGAAGGTGATCTGCTGGGTGAACATGCGTGTCGGGCCGGTAATGAAGGCCCAGGGCAGGAAGGCGATGATCGTGGTCAGGACGCCGAAGATGATCGGCTTGAGCACGAGTTGCGTGCCGACAATGGCAGCGTCCAGGCCTTCGCGCCGGCCGCTCTCGACTTCCCTGTGTATGTTCTCTCCGACGACGATCGCGTCATCCACGATAACGCCGATCACCAGCAGGACGGCGAAGGTCGACAGGATGTTCCAGGACACGCCGAAATAGGGCAGCAGCATGATGCCACCGGCAAAGGCGGTGATGATGCCGACGGTGACCCAGAGCGCCACCATCGGGCGAAGGAACAGGATCAGCACGAGCATCACCAGAACGGCACCGCTGAGGGCGGACTGGGTGATCAGGTCCATGCGCGCCTTGAAGCCTTCGGAATCATCCCAGAGGATATCGATCTTGACGGCTTCGGGCAGGATGCCGTTGGCGGGATCGTTGGCGCGTTTGACGAAGTCCTTGAAGCCATCCGTGTAGGCAATGATGTCCATGTCGTCAGGGGCGGGGATCATGACGAAGGCGGTCGGTTCATTATTGAACGTCGCCTTCAGCTTGTCGCTGACAAAGCCGTCGATGACATTGGCGACATCGGACACATAGACAGTGCCCTCCTCGGTCGTCTGGCGGATGATGATCTTGTTGAATTGTTCGGCCGTATCGGCGAGCTGGCGGGCCGTGATGTTGACGTCGCCGGTCGAGCTTTCGATCCGTCCGCCCGACGAGTTGAGCGACGACTGGCGGATGGCATTGGCAACGTCGCTGAAGCTGAGGCCGAAGCGGCGCAGGGCCTGTTCGGAGACTTCGATACTGACCTGCTCGTCCAGCGTGCCCTGCAACTCAGCGAGTTCACCGCCCGGCAGCTTGGCGAATTCGTCACGGACATTGTCGGCAACGCGTTTCAGCGTGCGGGGATCGACCTCGCCATGAATGGCGAAACCAATGAACCGGTTGCGCTGTTCCCAGCGCTGGATTTGCGGCTGGAAGGCGGCCTGGGGCATGTTGTTGATCTGGTTGACCCGGCGCTCGACGTCCTTGACGAAGATCTCCATGTCGACATCGTCGCGGCCCTTGATATTGACCACGCCAAAGCCTTCGCTGGCGATCGACGTGATACGGTCGAGGCCGTTGAGATCAGCAACCGCCTCTTCGATACGCGTGACGATCTGTTCCTCGACATCCTGCGGGGAAGCGCCGTTCCAGGCGACCGACACGGACGCGCCGGTAATGTTCACGACCGGAAACATTTCCTGTTCCATGCGCGTGTAACCGAAGATGCCGCCGACGAAGGCGACAATCATCAGGAGGTTGGCAGCAACGGCGTTACGGGCGAACCAGGCGACGATTCCGCTCATTGGGGATTACCTTCTGCTCCGGTGACGGCAACGGTGGCCTGCGCGCCCGTGGCGTCGCCGGTATCGGATTCGCTGTCGGGCTCGTGAATTTTGACGCTGCCATCCTCAAGCCGTTCCATGACGGTGATGCTCATGCCATCGAACGGCGCCTGAACGGGACTGGTGATCGCCAGTTCGCCTGCTTCGACGCCGGACCGCACATAGGCGCCGTCCGCATCGGAATAGACGAGGTCGACAGTGCGGATCGAGAGCTTGCCTTCCTTGGCATTGCCGATGAACAGCTTGTCCTCGCCGCGCAGCGAACCGCGCGGGGCGACCAGAACGTCCGGGATCGTATCGCCTTCGATCGTGGCATTCACGAACAGGCCCGGTGCCATCGGCGCATCGCCGTCGGCCCCGGCCCCATAAGGGTCTTTCAGTTCGGCGATGACGTTGATCTGTCGGGTCATCGAGTTGACGGCGGCGGCAGTGCGCACGACCTCGCCTGTCCATGTCCGGGGCTGGCCGGCGACTGTGGCTGTAAAGGTGACCTTCGGGCCTGGCTTGTCGGCCGATGCAGTGAAGGCGAGCGGAAGGCCGAGGCGGCCCATCTCGCCGTCATCAAGTGGCAGGGACACTTCGACGACGTCATTGGCGAAGATCCGGCCCAGTGCCGAGCCTGCTGCGACGACCTGGCCGATATCGACACTGCGTTCGCGGACGCGACCGTCGAAGGGCGCATAGACTGCCGTGCGGTTGAGCGCGAGTTCGGCATCCTTCAGCTGCGCCTTGGCCCCATCGAGGCCGGCGCGGGCTTCGGCAAGCTGAGGCTCGCGCCGGGCGAGGGGAGAGGCGTCGTCAATGCCGAGATCCTCGATGTCCTGAACGGCCAGCTCGGCTTCGGCTAGTTCTCGGGCGAGGCGCTGCTCGGCGCTGGCGACGCCGGACCGGGCGCGCACGACAGCGAGTTCATAATCGGCCGCCTCGACGCGGACGAGGAGCTGGCCCTTCTCGATGAAGCCGCCATCGATGAAGTCGGGCGCGACATAGGAGACGCGGCCGGAAATCTGTGGCGCAACAACGATTTCGCGGCGCGGGCGGACTTCGCCCTGCGCTTCGACCGTCAGGTGGAGGTCGTCGCGATAGATCGCTTCGGCGAAGACATTGAGGCCGGCGCGTGCCTCATCCGCCTTTTCCGGTTCGGGCTTGATCATGTTGAGCACCACGCTGCCGCCGATGCCGACAATGATGATGATCCCGATCGGGGCGAGGATGGAAACGAGACGACCCATGAATACTAGCTCCTGCCGCCAGCGGCGGCGTCCGTGTCAATGTTGTTTGTACCATATTGCACGCCGGACGTACCGGTGGGCAGGCCGCCGCCGAGGGCGAGGTGATAGGCCACGCGGTTGGAGGCGCGGCTGGCGCGGGCCGAGACAAGCTGGCTTTCGGCGGTCAGGCGGCGGGTCTGGGAATCGATGAGGTTGAAGATCGTGACCGTACCGCTCGTGTACTGACGTTCGGCCAGTTCTTCGGCAAGGCTGGCTTCCTCGACGGCGCGGACCTGTGCCTGTTCCTGCTTGGCGAGCAGGATGTCGGCGGCCAGCGCATTCTCGACTTCGCGCCAAGCGTCGAGCGCCGCAGCAGCATAATTGGCCACGGCCGCTTCGGCTTGTGCGACGGCGGCGTCGCGCTGGGCGTCCAGACTGCCACCGGTGAAGAGCGGCTGGACGAGGCTGGCGATGAGGTTGGCTGCGATCTTTTCGGGGTCGAATGCATCCGAGAATTCGGTCGTGCTGGTCGAGGCCGATGCCGTGAGGCGCAGTGATGGCAGCATGGCAAGCCGGGCCTGTTCTGCGCGCAGGCCAGCTGCGGCGATGCGGGCTTCGGCACCGGCAATGTCAGGCCGGCGCGACAGGAGGAGGGCCGGATTGCCTTCGGGCACGATGACGTCGAGCGTCGGGATTTCGGCCGGGGCGTCCAGTTCGGCCGACGGGTAGCGCCCGACCAGTGTTTCAAGCCGCCGGGCGGTTTCGCCGGTAATCTGGCGACGCGCGGCGATCGAGGCCTCGGCCTGGGCCACGGTGCTGCGGGCGGTGCGCACGTCGAGCGCATCGGCCAGGCCGCGCTGGAAGCGGCGCTCGGTCAGCGTGCGGACCCGGTCGCGGGCCTCGAAGGTGAGCACGGCGACGCGTTCCTGGGCGAGGGCCTCGTTGAGATTGATCCAGGCAATCGCGGTCTGGGCCGCAATCGAGAGTTCGGCAGCGGCAAAGTCCGCCTGGCTGGCGGCATAGTCGGCTTCGGCGGCGCCGATGCCGGACCCGAGACGGTTCCAGAGGTCGAGTTCCCAGCTGGCGTCGAGGCCGACGCCATAAATGCCGTCAGTGTTCCGGTCAGAGCTGCCGCCGAACGTATTTTCGGTGGAGGTGACGCCAGCCGAGGCCGATGCGCTGACGCTGGGCCGGCGCTGGGCGCGGGCCACCCGGGTCGAGGCTTCGGAGGCGCGTACGAGGGCGGCGCGGGATTCCAGTGTCGGGCTGTTGGTGAGGGCTTCGTTGACCAGACCGACCATGAGCGGATCGTTGAACTGGCTGAGCCAGTCGCCGCTTGGCGCGACGCCCGCAACGCCGCGCGTAGCCCATTCGTCCGGCGCATTCGCTGTTTTGGTAAAAAATTCCACGGGTTGGCCGGCCCAGCGGGCGGTTGACGCAGGCGAAGAGGCACATGCTGCAACAATTGCCGTGCCGAGGAGGAGAATTGAACGTTTCATGCCGCTGGTAAGGCTCCCGTTTTTGCCCGACCCGGGTTACGATGGGCCTAGTCGACTGTCAACGAGAAATTATCGAAATTCAATAATTGTTGCGAACGTGTCATACAGGCTCCGGTCAGGCCGCTGCGGCCAAAGGTGCTTGGCATGGGCGCGGAGCCGTTGTAGCGCCACTCGACGGCGGCGATGACGTGCGGCCGACGCGTTCCGGGTGCCGCCTGCGCCCGTGCCGGGAGACGGGATGAGCCAGACCGATCCAGTTGAAAAGCCGAAAGGGCCGCGCGATGCGGTGAGCCGCCGGGCGCGCGACTTCATCATGCTGGGTCTGTGCTTTACCGGCGTGCTGGCCCTTCTGGCCATGACCGGCGAACTGAACCCGGTCGTGGCGCTGGCGGCACTCACCGTGCTCGTCTCGGTCGCCATTGCCTATTTTGCCGGTACGGCTGCGTTCCTGCCCGTCAGCCGGCAGGCGCCTGCACCCGCCAAGGCCGAGAGCGCGGGCCAGCTGGATTCCCAGCAATTGCTGAGTGCGCTGCCGTTGCCGGCCTTCGAAGTCGATGCGGAAGGGCGTATCGTCGCCTTCAATGCGGCGGCGGACCTGATCCTGCACCTCGAAGGGCGGCCCAATCCGCGCACCAGTACCGTGATCCGCTCACCGGCCCTGCTGTCGGCGATCGAGCGGATGCGTCTCAGTTCGGGCGCCGAGGCTGTGTCGGTGGAGGTGGATAGCGCGCCGGACGAGACCTGGCGGGCCCACGTGTCGCGGCCTGTGGGCGCCCTCCAGACGCTGGTCGTCCTGGAAGACCTGACGCCTGTGCGCCGGGCGGCGCGGGCGCGGTCCGATTTCCTGGCCAATGCCAGCCATGAATTGCGCACGCCGCTGACGGCCCTGTCGGGCTTCATCGAGACGATGCGCGGCCCGGCCAAGGACGACAAGGCCTCGTGGGACCGGTTCCTCGACATCATGGCGGGGGAGTCCGAGCGGATGAGCCGTCTTATCGCCGACCTGCTGTCGCTGTCGCGGATCGAGTTTTCAGAACATATCGCGCCGAGCGAGCGCGAAGACTTCGCCAGGATCGTGCTCGACGCCACCGAGGCGCTGCAGCCGATTGCCAGGGACCGCGATGTCACGCTGGAGCTGAACGGCGCCGACGAGGACATGCCGGTCGTGGCCCATCGTGACGAGATCATCCAGGTGGTCGAAAACCTGCTGACCAATGCCCTGAAATACACCCCCCCGGGCGGCAAGGTGACGGTGTCGTTCGGGCCTGCCGCCAGCATGGGCGAAGCGCGCGCACGGGCGGCGCAGGGCTGGCGTGAGGGCGAACGAATGACGCTGCTGCAGGCCGCCGGACGGCCCGGCACGCCGGATTCGTCAGTCTGGCTGCGCATCGAGGACGAGGGGCCGGGCATCGAGCGTGAGCACCTGCCGCGCCTTGGCGAGCGCTTCTACCGGGCCGACCAGAGCCGGGGCGGCAAGATCACCGGCACCGGCCTCGGCCTCGCCATCGTGAAGCACATCATGGCCCACCATCGCGGCGGCCTCGCCGTCGAGACGCGTCTCGGCAAGGGCAGCGCCTTCGGCATATGGCTGCCAGCGGCGCGGCCTTAAGTCTTACCGGCGCAGACCGGGCTTCAGTCGTGTGGACATGGAAAATGACAGGCGACTTCTGCTCCGTTGATTTCGATCAACAGGCCCGAGCCGCTGTCCCGCTATGTCTGCTTCCGGATTTATCGCAAAACAGCAGAAAGTGAGTAAACGATGAGTAGACGTGTCCGGTATGCAATCCTGGCGGGTGTTTCAGCCGTCGCATTTTCGATTGCAGGTGCCTATGCCCAGCCTGGCGGCGGCGGTGGCGGCGGCGGTGGTGGTGGTGCAGGAGGAAGCGCAGGCGCCCAGTCGGGCGATCTCGACCGCATCCGTGATCGGATCGATGTTCCTGATCAGGATCGTGACCGCGACCGGGATCAGGACCGGCTGGATGTTCCGGATCAGGATCGTGATCGGGATCAGGATCGCGACCGCATAGACACGCCGGATCAGGACCGCGATCGGGACCGCGATCAGGACAGACTCGATACGCCCGATCAGGACCGTGACCGCGACCGCCTGTTTCTCGGAACGGCTGACCGGATCCAGCAACATGACAGGGACCATGACGGCGAGGTTGACCGGGTCGAGTTCGATGCCTGGCATGATGACGCGTTCGATACGATGGACACGGACGGTAATGGCCTGACATTGCAGGAGTATCATGCGATGCGCATGGGCCCGGGACCGTATGGTTCCCCCAATGCCGAGCTGCAGAACAGAATGCAGACACAGGCAAACCTGCGCAAAACCGAGCGCTACAGGCTGATGGATACCGACGCCAATGGCTTCGTCACGCGAAACGAGTATCGCAACTTCTCAGAGTACGCTTTTCTCGAGGCGGACACCGATGATGACGGCAAGCTGACAGTTCAGGAACTGAACCGTTTCAATCGCGGAATGTAGCGGCGTTTCCAGGCGAGGCTGGCGTGAGCCTGCCTCGCCTGCCATGCCAAGGGGATACACAATGACCAATAAACCTTTGAAGTTCGCCGCCCTGCTCGTTGCCAGCGCGATGATCCTGGCTGGATGCGCCGGGCGTTATGGCCCGCATGGCCCTCCGGGGCCCGTCACGACGACAGCGGGCATTGTCTATGTCCAAACCGCTCCGCCGGCCCAGAAATACGTCATCATTCCCCGCCGACCAGCGCCCACGGCCGTCTGGATCGAGGGATATTGGGACTGGACCGGTGTTCGGTTCGTCTGGGTGGACGGATACTGGAACGCTAACCCTCCGCATGCCGGAGCCGTCTGGGTGCCGCACCGCTGGATCAAGACCAATCGCGGCTGGTACCGCAAGCCGGGAGAGTGGCGCTAGATCCGCTTACCCGTCACACACGCGCCGGTAAAACGGCGTCCGATTTGCGGAGCAGATGAGCCGAGGCGGGCTGGTCTATTTCCCGCCCGCCAGCCGCTTGATGGCTTCGGTCTTGACGCCGTCCACGGCGGGGGCGAGCTGGTCGAGGGCGCTGGCTGGGGTGCCGTTCGCGGTCTCGGAGAAGGTGACGCGGGTGCCCTTGCCTTCGGGGGTGAGGGTGATGGTCCAGATGACGGAGACGGCCATGCCCTGGAGCGGGCCGAAGGGCGCGTCGAGGCGGAGCGTCTTGCCGTGCAGGGCAGTCAGGACGGTACCATGGGCGACTGATCCATCGTCCCAGGTTTCCTTCCAGAGCCCGCCAGCCTTCGGGTCGAGCGAGAGGTGTTCGGCCGTGCCGGAATATGTGTGGTCCGGGTGCCACCAGAGTTCGGGGTGGACCAGGCGGTCCCACAATTCGCCGGGAGCCATGGCGGAGACGGCCTCCTGCTTCAATTCGTAATGGTCCGGCGATGCGGCGACGATTTCCGCGTGCGCGGGCACCGAAAGGGCTGCGACAAGAAGAAGGGCGGCAATACGGGTCATGGCAACAGCCTCGCGGGCAATGGGAGCCTGTCGATTATGCCCGCACTGGCCGCGCGGGCAAGGGTGGGCTCAGTCCGGGACGCGGTTGTAGGCGAGCGTGTTGCCGCGTGCAGCGTAGCTGTAGGCAATATAATCGCTGGTGGCATCGAGCAGGGTGAAGCAGCGCACGCCGACAGAGTCGTCTTCGAATGTGAAGGACGGGCCTGCCGGGTCGGGTGCCTGTTCGTTGCAGTCGGCCACGATCTTGAGCGTGGAAACGCTCGGCTCTTCGCCAAGATAGCTTTCGGTGACGGTCGTATCGCGGATGGTCATCATGCTCTTGGCGTCGTCGACAGAGCGCCATGTGCCCTGCAGCGCTGTTCCGGTACTGGCGGGGGCAGGGCCTTGCGCCGACTGCGGCGACGAACAGGCGGCCAGACTGATCAGGCCAAGTGCGAGACAGAGAGCGGGCTGGAGCGTCATGGGCGTATCCTGTGGTCGCGGCGGCGAAGGCGCTGGCGTCAAGGATTGCGGCAGCGTCAGATTCGGGTGTGCCATGAGCCTAGACGCGGCCTGCAGCATCGGCAAGATTGCCTGGCTGGCCGCAAATTGCAGCGGCCCAGGCGCGCCGCCATGCAACAGGTTTCATTTGCAACGGCAAACAGGATACAGTGGCGCGTTCTCGCTAACCGTTGTGATCCTTGCTGTGATCGACAGGATCGAGTTCATGATGTTCAAGCTGACGAAGTGGCTTTGAGGGCGAACCATGAATCCTGACGATATCGATATCGACACAGAGGCCGTCGCCAGACAGGTCGGGACGCTGTTCGACAGTCTGCAGGTCTGGTTCGCGGGCTTTCTCGAGCAGGCCTTGTCGGTTGCGACGCTCTGGCAGGCCGGCGTGGTTATTGCGGCCGGGATTGTCGGCTGGCTGCTTTCGCGCATCCCCTACAAGCGCCTGATTGCCGCGGCCCTGGATCGCGGCCGGACGGACGCGCTCGCGCGGGTCTACGTCTCATTGGCCAACGTGATGTGGCCGCTGATCAGCGTCGCCTTCGTGTGGGCTGCGGTGGCCGGGTTCCACATGGCGGAACTGCCCAATGAGGGCCTGCGCATCGTTGCCAGCCTGCTGAACGCCTGGATCATTATCCGGCTTCTGACGTCGAACATGCGCAAGAGCTTCCTGTCCCGGGCGATTGCCCTGATTTCATGGACGATCGCCGCGCTCTATATCCTGCGCTGGCTGGAGCCGACCGTGACGGCGCTGAACGATTTTCATGTGCCGCTGGGCAAGCATTCCCCGTCAGTCTGGACCATTCTGAGCAGTGTGGGAATTGCGATCATGGCGCTCTGGCTGGGCCGTATCGCCGGCGCAGCGGCCCAGACACGGCTGCGGTCGACCAGCCGGCTCAACCCGTCCATGGCCGGCCTTCTGGGACAGGTCGCCAATATCCTCCTGATGGTGGCCGCCATTGCCATCGCGCTGCAGACAGTGGGCGTGAACCTGAGCGCGTTGACGATCTTTTCAGGCGCCCTTGGCGTCGGTATCGGCTTCGGCCTGCAATCGATCTTCTCGAATTTCATCTCGGGCGTGATCATCCTGATCGAGAAATCGGTGAAAGTGGGTGATTTTATCGAGCTGCAGTCGGGCGTGACGGGCCTCGTCAACGAAATCAACATCCGGTCGACGGTGATTACGACCAATGACAATGTCGACATCCTCGTGCCGAACGAAGAATTCATCAAGGCGCAAGTGATCAACTGGACCCTGCGAGAGGCGCGCCGGCGCACACATATCAAGTTCGGCGTGGCTTATGGCACCGACAAGGATCTCGTGCGCCAGGCGGGCATGGAAGCCGCCGCCGAGGTCAAATGGACGCTGGAAAACATGGGACCGCGCATGCCGCAGGTCTGGCTGGTGGGGTTTGGGGATTCCAGCCTCGATTTCGAACTTGTCGTCTGGCTGACAGAGGAGGCGGTGAAAAAGCCGTCCAAGGTCGTCGCCGACTATAATTGGGCGATCCATTCGGCGCTGGAGCGGCACGGTATCGAAATCCCGTTCCCGCAGCAGGACCTGCACCTCAAATCCTCGGATGCAATACGGGTGCGCATCGAAACGGGCGGCGCGGACGAAACGCCGGCACCGGACGCAGACATGGCAAGCGAAACGGAAAAAGCCCCCGAAGAATGACTCCGGGGGCTTTCCTGTTCGTCGCTGGGGTTACCGGCTGATATCAGCCGGCGATGCGACGCACATAATCGTACTGGTTCTTCTTCGTGTCGCGCTTGCGGGCGGGCTGGAACGCCACTTTCGCATGCTCGCTGCAATAGGGACCGCAGTCCGACTTGCGGCCACAGAAGGCGAACTTCGGATCGGCCGGATCGCCGATCGGCCATTTGCACATTGAATCGCGCAAGGTGAGGATCGTTGCTGCGCCGCCGTCGGCCAGTTTCAGCGGTGGCAGGGGCGCGATCATCGCCGTGCGCTCGACAGGCCGGGCCTGCTCGATCGGCGAGGTGACGGCCGGCGTCGGCAACGTGACCGAACCGTCCGGCATGACGCGTGGCTTTGGCCGGGCCAGGCGCGGCGGGCGCTTGACGGGGCGCGACGGTGTCGCGCGGCCCGAAAGGCCCAGGCGGTGCACCTTGCCGATCACGGCGTTGCGGGTCACGCCGCCCAATTGCTTGGCGATCTGCGAGGCCGAATGGCCCTCAGCCCAAAGTTTCTTGAGCACTTCTACCCGTTCATCAGTCCATGACATGGATTTAGGTCTCCCAGCTCTAGGCTCAGGGGCCCACACACGGTCCCGTTAGCCCCTACATGTTGTGACAGCAGTTACGCGCTATCTCTCTCAGCACCTAGATATCGTATCAGGACCGAAATGAAACACAACATGCAGACTTAGCTATCCACAGGCTTTCCATATGTTGTGTCTTGTGAGTCGCACTTTCGGCACGTCGGCCCAATTTTCAGGCAAAGGCAAAAAAGTCGCCCCTTGCCCCTCGCTCATGGGAGCGTAGCGCATTAGATAGCCTGCATGACAGACATCAGCTCAGACGCCAAACCCGCCAGCGCGAATTCCACCGTTTCTTCCAGTCCGGAATCCGGCTTCAGGGTCATCCGACAATATGGCGCGATGAACGGGCTGGGCCTGTGGACCTTGTACAAGCGCGAAATCGGCCGGTTCCTGAAAGTGTGGATGCAGACCGTGTTCGCGCCCGTGGTGACGACATTGCTGTTCATGACGGTATTCAAGCTGGCATTCGGCGACCGCGGACGACTGACCGGCGATTTCGATGGCCTGAACTATAATGATTTCCTCGCGCCCGGCCTGATCATCATGGCGATCCTGCAGAACGCTTTCCAGAATACGAGCTCGAGCCTGGTGCAGGCCAAGTTCAACTCGACCCATGTCGACTTCCTGATGCCGCCGCTGTCGCCGCTCGAGTTGACGGCAGGCTTCCTGGGCGGGGCAATTACACGCGGCGTGATCGTGGCCGTGATTTCGGGGATCGGCATCCAGCTCAGCGGCCTGGCCGACCTGTCGGTCGTGCATGTCTGGCCGATTGTCTGGTTCAGCCTGACGGCGGCGATCATCCTGGGTGCGCTGGGTGCGATGGGCGGCATCTGGGCCGACAAGTTCGACCACCTGTCCGCCGTAACGAATTTCGTGATCGTGCCGCTGACCTTCCTGTCGGGCACGTTCTACGACATCAAGGTGATGAAGGAGCCCTTCCTGACAATGGCGCACCTGGATCCGTTTTTCTACATGATCGACGGGTTCCGCTATGGTTTCATCGGCGTTGCGAACTCTTCCGTGATGACCGGGGTAATCGTGACCGGCGTGCTGTCTGTGCTGTCTACCGGCGCGGTCTGGTGGATGTTCCGGACCGGCTACAAGCTCAAAGCCTGATTCTCGTGAGACGCGAGTAGCGTTGACCCCCCGGCCCCGGACGGGGTTAATGCCCGGAAAACCGGGACACACGGGAGATGGACATGGGTGTTTTAAGACTAACGGCCGGCGCTGTGCTCGCCCTCGCGCTGGCTGGCTGCCAGAATCTGATACCGCAGGAAATGAGCGTCGCCGACTATTGCGCCGATCCTGACAAGGCGCAGGAAAGCGTCTGCCGGCTGAAAGTCGAGATCGACGGCCAGACGACGGCGCTGTCCGATACCGACATGCGCCTGTCGGATGCGCGCGGCGTGGCCGACAGCGCCTCTGACGCAGCCGCCCGAGCGCAGGCCACGGCGGACGAAGCGATGCAGCGCGCCAATGCGGCGCTCTCCAAGACCGACGAAATGGTCTGCGAGACACTCACCGTGCAGAAGACCGATACCGGCACCTGCCGCCCGGGCTATGAGCTGACCAGCTGTACCCAGACGCGCTACACCGAGCGTGCCGGCGGCCTGTCCTTCCTGCGCGAGATCAATAACGAGAAGTGCCGCTTCAACGAGCGTGTTCTCGAAATGCAGGTCCGCTGCTGCAACACGGCGTCGGCGGCGCCACAGCCGGAAGACGCCACGATCGTCGAGGACATGCCGGAGCCTGAGGCAGAGCCTGAGACACCGGAAGACTCGCCGCTGAGCTTCTAGCAAAGACTTCTGCCAAAACCGGGGGGGATTCTCCGGGGGGTTGGGAGAGAGCCGCCTGCATGTCTGTGCAGGCGGCTTTTTCGTGGACCGAATGTTTCGCCACAATTTGGCCCGGAGTCTTAGCATTCAGACAGGTTGGGAACGGGGGGGCAGGGAGGGGCTTGGTCTGTCACCTGCACCGGGCAAGCGCCCAACCGGCAGGACGACAAATGGAGTAGATACGATGAAACCAACATTCGCATTCGCAGCCATTGCCACCCTGATGGCAGCGCCCGCCTTTGCCGGCGAAAACATGACGCTGGCCGAAATCGACCTGAACGCCGACGGCTTTGTGTCGATCGAAGAGGTGAAGCTGCACCATCCCGACGTGACGGCGGAATCCTTTGCCGACTGGGACGTCAATGGCGATGCCAAACTGTCGGACGCCGAATTCTCGGCCTGGCAGAAGGCGAGCTCTGACAGCTATGGCAGCGTGACGGTCGAGACGCCCGATGCGGCCGTCGGCGCGGCCATGACAGACGAACAGTAGGTCCGGAGCGTCATCCCCCTTCCGCTTCCGGCGACAGGAGGGCCCCGGCGAAAGCCGGGGTCTTTTTTTGGGCGGGCGTCAGGCGGCGCGCGCGACCTGGTTGCGTCCGTGGTTCTTGGCGTCATAGAGCGCCCGGTCGGCCCGCGACAGGAGGCTGGAGAGCGTGTCGGTCGGACGGGCCAGGGTGAGGCCGAGGCTGATCGTGACGTGGATCTGCTCGCCGCGATAGGAATACCGCGTGGATTCGGTGGCCTTGCGCAGGGCTTCGGCGATGCGGCTGAGATCCAGCTCGCTGGCGACGTCATGCATGATGGTGAATTCCTCGCCGCCGATCCGCGCCACGAAGGCATCATGCGGGGCGGCATGGATGAGGGTCTGCGCAATGTGGCAGAGGACCTCGTCGCCCGCTTCATGGCCGTGGCGGTCATTGATGCGCTTGAACCAGTCGATATCGACCGCGATGAGGCCGCACTGCGTGTCGTCCCGGCCAGATGCGGCCAGGCGCGCGGCGCCCTGCTGGGTGAAGCTGCGGCGGTTCGCGAGGCCGGTCAGGTCGTCGCTGTTGGCGAGCTTGCGGAACTTGAGGTGGAGGCGCAGCAGGCGCAGGCGGAGACGGATGGCCATGGCCTGGGAAATCGGCACGATGGCGATGGGCAGGCAGAAGGAGAGCGCCATCGCATGGTTGCGCGCATGCGCGTCGAGATCCATGGTCGTGAACCATGTCACCGACATGGCGACCGCGATGGCCGCGGCGACGACCGACAGGGCCAGCCGGATCTGTTCGGCCCAGAAATCCCGTTCGAGTTTGCGCTGGTCCATCCATTCCACCCTGTCGTGCTGTAGTCCGGCGATCCTGCCGGAAAAACCTTAAAAAAACGGCTATATACCGATCAAATTTGATGCATTCGGGCGTTTCGCGCGGGATTTGGCCGGGCAGGGCGCTGGGCATCCGGCCGCGAATGGGCTTAGGTGGGCGCCTTGTGAAACGGGAGGCTGCGTGCCGGAAATCCTGACTGTCCTGCCGCCGGTCCTGGCGATCATCGTCGCCATGCTGACGCGCAATGTGTACGCGGCATTGGGTTTGGCGATCATCGCCTCCGAGACCCTGATTGCCAATTTCAACCCCGCCATGGGGGCGCTGGGGAGCATTGACCGGGCGGCGGCGGTTTTCGCGAGCGAGGGCAATACGCGTGTCCTGCTTTTTTGCCTGCTGATCGGCGCGCTGATCGCGTGGATGCGCGACAGCGGCGGGGTCGAGGCCGTGGTGAGCGGCCTGATGAAACGCGGCCTCGTCTCGACGCCGCGGCGGGCGGCGCTGGCGCCGGCGCTGGCGGGCACGGCGATATTCGTGGAAACCAACGTGAGCCTTCTGAGCAGCGGCGTGCTGGGCCAGC
The DNA here is from genome assembly GCA_963973995.1 of uncultured Alphaproteobacteria bacterium. Taxonomy (GTDB): domain Bacteria; phylum Pseudomonadota; class Alphaproteobacteria; order Caulobacterales; family Hyphomonadaceae; genus Hyphomonas. Next base: position 375,066 of record CAXBCO010000001.1, on the reverse strand, counting down.
GCCTGTTCGACGCGCACGGCCTGAGCCGCGAACGCCTCGCCTATATCATCGATTCCACCTCGGCGCCGGTCAGCGCGCTGATCCTGCTGAACGGCTGGGGCGCCTATGCGCTGGGCCTGGTCGAGCCGTACGGGTTCGAGAGCCCGATTGGCGTCGTGGCCGGGACGATTCCATGGAATTTCTATGCGCTGCTGACGCTGGCGGGGGTGTACCTGACCGTGTTCACGGGCCGTGTGTTCGGGCCGATGAAGACGGCCGCGACAAAGGCCGTGCTGGCCGAGGACGAGGAGGCCGTGGCGCCGACGCGGTCGATCTATATGTGGCTGCCGCTGCTCACCATGATCGGCGCGGCGCTCGGCTTCATGGCGTGGACCGGCGGCGGCAATATCCTGGCCGGCAATGGCAGCCAGTCGATCCTCTGGGCGGTGTGCCTGGCGATGCTGGTGGCGGGCGTTCTGCTGGCCGTGGGCAAGGCCTTCCCGGCGGGCGGGCTGCAGGCGCGCGGCTTTGCCGGGATCGCCGAAATGGTGCCGGTCGTGGCGATCCTGTTCCTGTCGATCGCGCTGGGCGACAGCCTGCGCGTGCTGGGGACGGGGACGTTCATGGCGGGCGTGGCCGAGGCCTTTGTCTCGCCGGTCATCGTGCCGGCGGTGGTGTTCGTGGTGGCGGGCGTGACCGCGTTCATGACCGGCACGAGCTGGGGCACATACGGCATCATGATCCCGATTGCGATGCCGCTGGCCGTGGCGCTGGGCATTCCGCCCTCGCTGGCGCTGGCGGCGGTGCTGGGCGGCGGCGTGTTCGGCGACCATTGCTCGCCGATCTCCGACACGACGATCATCGCCTCGCTGGCGGCAGGCTGCGACCATATCGAACATGTCCGCACGCAGCTGCCCTATGCGCTGGTGACGGGCGGGATGGCGGTGGCGATGTACCTTGCGGCGGGCGTCTGGGTGAGCCTGGCTTGACCCCCCTCTAACTCCCCCCTTGCAGGGGGGAGAACAGTCCGCGCGGTGGGAGGGGTCAGCCTTTAGGGCGCAGGACGAGCTGGCTGCAGCGGAAGAGGGCCATGCGCTTGCCGGTGGCCGTATGGGTGATTTCGCAATCCCAGACCTGTGTCGTGCCGCCGGTATGGACGGGCGTGGCGCGGGCCTGGACGCGGCCTTCGAGGGCGGTGGAAAAGAAGTTCGATTTCAGTTCGATCGTCGTGAAACCTGTCGCGCCTGCGGGCAGGTTGGCCATGGTGCCATAGCCGCAGAGCGTGTCGGCGAGGGTGACGAGGCCGCCGGCATGGAGGAAGCCGTTGGGCGCATGATGGGTGGCGACGATCTCGAAATGGCCCTCGACGAGATGGCGTTCCAGCGTGGTGACGATGATGCCGAGATGGCCGGGGAGTTTCCCCTCACCACGCGCCGTGAAGGCGGCGGGGTCGAGCTGGTCTTCGGGAAGAAGGTAGTCCATGGGCAGGCTCCGGCGGCGGCATGTTCCAGACAGCAAAAAAGGCGCGGTCCCGAGGGCACGCGCCTTTCCTGCGTCATCGAATCAGACTACCGAGACTATGTGCTAGCACTCGTCGTCGGTCATCGAGTGACACGGGGCTCGGTCGGTTCCGTTTGAGCGGTTCCTTCTTCGCCCGGGCTCCGGCAGGTCGCTCCGGAGAGCGCCCAAACCATCACCTCGGCCAGTCATTACCCAGGGGCAAAATTCTGGCCTAACCGCCGGATATCCCGAAGGATTTTCCTTTGGTTACCGCGTTTCGGATCGCGCCCCGGTCGCGGCATAGGGCACCAAATCCAGGGGTCTAGCTCCCCCAAAGATGGACATCGCTTAGCTTTGTCCCGGTGCCTGACCCTTGCCCTTCGTTTCCACCGTTCTCACGATCTGACTATTGGCCCGGGATCACCGGGTGCGATGTGCTGGGCCATCGTTCTGTCGCGGATTGTGCTCCCGCGCCGAGGTCGTTGGCTTACCGAAACGATCTCACCAAAACTCGCCTGAGTCGAGTCCCTGTCCATGATTTTTTCGCGGCCAGGGGGAAGAATTCCACAGTTTTGCGACGGCCGTGAAATTGTTGCACTGCACACGGATACGAACCACGAACAGATGCCCGGAAAAAGCCCGGACAGTGTACGGAGGAAGCCCGGAGACGGCGGCGGGTGCACGGAAGCCCGCTCGTCCTTCGACTTCGCTCAGGATGAGCTTGGAGGGGGCAGGCTTCGCTCAGGATGAGCTTGGGGAGTGGGGGAGGGGAAAGACGGGTCCGTTTCCCGGCGGAGGCCGGGGCCGCGTGCGGCAGGGACCGGACGAAATGGCCTGAGGCCCCGGCTTTCGCCGGGGACGCGGAGGCGGTGAGAGTGGGGGACAGCGCGTCCCTTTTCCGACCGCAGGGCCGGTGGGCGTATAATCGCGGCCATGACAGAGATTGCTCGCCCCCGCCGTTACCGCCGCACTGCCCCTACGCTTTCCGCCCTCAGGCAGCTGGCGCGGGAGGCGGCGGAGGCGGGCGAACCGCTGGCCGCGATTGCCGCGCGGCTGGGCATCCCGCCGACCACGCTGTCGGACTGGGCGCTGGCCGACGGCTTCCGCAAGAAAGACCTGAAGGCCCGGGCCGACGCGGCGGCCGCAGCGGAGACGGCGGCCGACCGGGTGCGCCGCGAGGCGGACGAGATGGTGCGCGAGGCGGGGCTGGACGCAGACGGCTCGCCGGTGAAGCGCGAAGTGGACCGGGCCCGCGCCCGCGTCGGCGCGCTGCTGGACGCCGGGCACATCGCGGAAGCCGAGGCCGACATGCGCAAGGCGCGGCGCCTGCTCAGCCTGATGAATTTCGCGGCGCCGGTGGCAGGCGGCCTGAGCGAGGCGCAGCGCGCGGCGCATGAGGCGCGCGGCTATGCCTTCGAATGGCAGCTGATGCGCAAAGTGTGCGAGGCCTGGCATGACGGGCTGGAAGACGCGGAGCCCGTGGCCGATGGCGACATGCGCTTCCACGGCATGTACATGCACCGCTGCCGCATGGTGTGGGACGTGAACCGCGCCCTGTTCGGGCCGGACCCGTTCTATGAAGACCATCTGATGGAGGACATCTACCTGCGCGCCGAAGAGGGCTGGTTCAACGGCTTCCGCGAGAAGATGAGGCAGGCGGTGCGGCGGCTGCGCGACATGGGCAATGACGCGCTGGCCGACAAGCTGGAAGAGAACCTCGCCGACGAAGCCCGCGCGCAGGCGGCCTATGCGGATTATGATGCGGAGAAGGGGTATAGGCGGGCGGAGGCGTAGGGGGCGGCATTGCGCGACCTAGAGCGCGCCTGCCGTCACGATGCATTTGCCGCTGCGGACCAGGAACCGCAGGGCCATGCGCCATTTGTTTTCGCTCAGGCAGCCCACGATGCGCTCCAGTTTCTGCCGGATGCGGTCTTCGGCTTCGTCGACCGCGTACCAGCACCGGATGACCTGCCCGGCCAGCGTCCCGGCGGCGCTGCGCAGGAGGCAGCCGAGCAGGGGGTCGATCGGCGGCATCCTGGATATGATGTTCTCGGCCAGTTCGGCATGGAAATCCGCACCGAGCAGGGCATCGTCGGCGGCAAGGTCAATGTCCGGGATCGCTTCGCCGCGCATGTCCGGCACGAAACGGTCAATCGGCACCCGCGCGAGTGGCTGGTCCCTGTAGGTGAAGACGATTTCCCGTGCCTCGGCGTCGACCTGCGCAAGGATGTCCACGCTCTCCCAGTCCGACCATTCTTCCCGGCCCGCCGGGGCGCCGGGATTCAGGCATGTGCGCACCGAGCCGCGAATGATGATGCCTGCGCGAAAGTCTTCAATCGCGGCGTCGTCGACCAGCGACTCGATCCGATACTGCCTGTTCCCATGCCGGATGACTTCGCCAAACATGCCCCTCTCCCTGACCTGCTCCCTTGGGTTGATTCATAGCATTTTCCCCTTCGGGCGGGAAGGGGCGTGGAGAGGAGGCAGTCAGCGCGCGCCGGGTGCATCAGGCATTGGCCGCAATGCGCCATTGGCGCCTGTAAGCGGATTATCAGGATCAGGGCGCAGACCCGCAGGGGGCATCAGGGCCGCAGGCCGCGGTGCCGCGGCGCGGGTTCCGGTGCGGTGCATTGCGCTCCGCTTAATGCACCCTACCGCTTGCTGGGGTATCCCCTTTTAGTTGGGGTCACGCCCCAATCGCAAGTCCTGCCCCCTGATACCGTACAACTCGACCCCGAGCGAGGCGGCTTGTTCGAATTCCAGGTTGGTGGCGTGGCCGGAGGCCTAGGGGGCGCGCGATATTCAGATTGATCCACTCTTGAATCTATTCGAATTCGACACCATTTCGATTAACGCGAGCGGTGGTTGTCGGGCCCCGGCACTCGCTAAATGCCAAATCCGGCGACTGGCCTAATGCGTGGTGGCCGCTCCAGTAAGGGACCCCTGCGCACGAGAACAGGAAGCAAGCATATGCAAGCTATCATGGTACTCGAAGCCAGCAAACCAGACGGTACGGTGTATCGCATGAAGTTTACTCTGGGCGTTTTTGCTCCGGGCTGGCTCTTGAGATATTTCGCACTCTAAGGTTAGAGGGGTCGCTCTTTGGAGCGGCCCCTTTTTCAATGACACAGAATTAGTCCGAACGATTTTGTGTGAGAGTGGATCGTGAGTTCAAGGCACTGCAGCGTCCGCCGCGACAAACTCGGGCTATTCATCCAAGTACGGGTTGTCGTGTTCATAATGATAGTCTCTGACGATATTCTCAACATCAACATATTCCATCGGGTCAATCGATAGAAATTCAACGGGATCCAAAGATTCGGTGACACGAAATTCATAAGGAAGTCCGGCGGACATAATTTCTTCCAAACCTTTCAACGCCAGCCCACAAACTTTACACTCGAAATATTCAGACAATATTCGAATCTCTTGGATGATTTCACCGTCTGACAGCTTTGGCTGACTGCTTCCCGAGCGCTGACCTGCGATAGCTGCACGAGATCCACAGGAGGGACATTTGTATTGCTTCTGGTGAACTCCCGAAACCAACGTCCTTGACGTGGCTAAGAAGGAAAATTGTTCTACAAGCTCTTTGCGTTCTTCTTCAGTTCGTTCCTCGAACCGTTCCTTGTTTGCCCTAATGAGACCAAACACTCTCTCGCGCAGATCTTTTTGTCGGGCTTCTGCTATTGAAAGCATTTGGGCTGAATTTTCTTCGCCAAAGACCAGATTCACGTCTTGATCGGCGAAGTTCGTGAGCTTAAGCGCTGCGGAATAAATCTGTGACTGGAGGCTTTCGACATCCACGGTCGCAGCTGCGAATGTGTCTCCATGAAGTTCTTCGTTTCTGAGTGACACGAGCACCCGAAGAGCATTGATTTCGTCGTCCGAAATTATCGTCAGTATACGCTTCGTTCGCGCCAGCCCTTCTATAATATCAATTGATCGGGGGGGCTTCTTTGACTCAATACCCTGTGACGCCAAAATGCTTTCACTATCTAAGGCCGAATTTAGCGCTGGGTTCACGTGACACAGCGCGCCTCTGATCAAAAACTCGCAGGAGATTGCCAAGAACAATACAAAGTCGGGTTCAGAGTGGTCGAAGCCATACGCTTTGTCCCAATAGTGCTGGGCTTTCTCAAAGTATCTATCGCTTGACCACGTCATCAGTGAATTCTCCAGCGCTCGATTGGGCTTCCATGTTCAATTGGACCCCGAGCATGTGCATACCGATGGTTGTTGAACATTACCGCAAGAGTCTGCTCCCAGTGCGCCGTGAAGGCGATTGGCGCAGAAGGAAGGAGTTGGGTTGCATATTCTGCCGCGCGGTTAACAGGTCTGTATACGACAGAATTGATCCTGAGCGGTCTATCGCTCGGAAGACGAATTGTTCGAATTCTACTCTCAACGGGGACCGTGCAAGCGAATAGTGCATTTGACGACTGGGCGGTTTGAAAAATTGGTTCAAGGTCGATGAACGTAGTGCACGCTTTCACGGGCTTCGTCCGCACGAGAGCAACGTATTTTGCGGGACGAACTTCTGTAGCAAAATCGGTATGGAATGGTTGTTGCCCGAGGCCATAAATTGAAGAGAGCGAGTTTTTGCGAGCGTGAATTTTTATTCGAGATTCGAATTGCTCCACGTGCTGCACATTCAAGCCCAAAATATTCGTGATGTGAAAGTAAACGTCATCGATACTGGTGCCCCTCGGAAATATCGTTGCGTCATGCCGCTCCTCATTCTTGGACAAGCATGTTGGCGCGGGATACTGGCCGTTCATCTCAAGTTCCCTTCGCTTTGTGAAAGGCTTGGTGGAGTTAGCCGATCACACCCAAATCCTGTTCTCGCAACCGCTTCAACTCGTCCCTGAGCGTGGCGGCTTGTTCGAATTCCAGGTTGGCGGCGGCTTCGCGCATCCGCTTTTCTGTATCCGCAATCACTGACTTCAGGTTGTGGCCGGGTTCGCCGGCAAGTGGCAAGGCTTTTTCTTCGGCCATGCCCTTGTCGCGGTCGCGGCGGGCGCGCGATTTTGTGCCGGGTTTCTCGCCGAGCTCGCCGAGGATGTCCTGCACGCCGCGGATGATCGTGGTCGGCGTGATGCCGTGTTCCAGGTTGTGCGCCTCCTGCTTGGCGCGGCGGCGGGAGGTTTCCTCCATGGCGCGCTCCATCGAGCCGGTGATGCGGTCGGCATAGAGGACGACGCGGGCCTCGGAATTGCGCGCGGCGCGGCCGATGGTCTGCACGAGGCTGGTCTCGGAGCGCAGGAAGCCTTCCTTGTCCGCATCGAGGATGCCGACAAAGGCGCATTCGGGAATGTCGAGGCCTTCGCGCAGGAGGTTGATGCCGACGAGCACGTCGAACACGCCGAGGCGGAGGTCGCGGATGATCTCGATGCGCTCGATCGTGTCGATGTCGGAGTGCATGTAGCGCACCTTGACGCCGTTCTCGTGGAGGAATTCGGTGAGGTCTTCCGACATTTTCTTGGTCAGGGTCGTGATCAGCGAGCGGAAGCCGCGTGCCGCGACGGCCTTCACCTCGGCCATGACATCGTCGACCTGGTTGGCGCCGTCTGTCGAGACGGGGCGGACCTCGACCGGCGGGTCGATCAGGCCGGTGGGGCGGATGACCTGTTCGGTGAACACGCCGCCGGTGCGCTCGAGCTCCCACTTGCCGGGCGTGGCGCTGACATGGATTGTCTGCGGGCGCATGGCGTCCCATTCGGCGAATTTGAGCGGGCGGTTGTCGAGGCAGGAGGGCAGGCGGAAGCCGTATTCGGCCAGGGTCGACTTGCGGCTGAAGTCGCCCTTGTACATGGCGCCGATCTGCGGGACGGTCTGGTGGCTCTCGTCGCAGAAGACGAGGGCATTGTCGGGCAGGTATTCGAACATGGTCGGTGGCGGCTCGCCGGGCTTGCGGCCGGTGAGGTAGCGGCTGTAGTTCTCGATGCCGTTGCAGCTGCCGGTGGCCTGCAGCATTTCGATGTCATACTGGCAGCGCTGCTGGATGCGCTGGGCCTCAAGCAGTTTCCCGTGCTGTTCGAAATGGGCGATCGTGGCCTTGAGCTCGGCCTTGATCTTCTGGGCGGCCTGCTGGAGCGTCGGGCGGGGCGTCACATAGTGGCTGTTGGCGTAGACCTTGATCGCGGGCAGGGACTGGATCTTGGCGCCGGTGAGGGGGTCGAACTCGGTGATCGTCTCGAGCTCGTCGCCGAAGAAGGAGAGCTTCCAGGCGCGGTCTTCATAGTGGGCCGGGAAGATGTCGACGACGTCGCCCTTGATGCGGAACGTGCCGCGCGTGAAGGCGATGTCGTTGCGGGTGTACTGGTTGGCGACGAGGCGTTCGGCGACGGCGCGCGGGCCGATGCGGTCGCCGGGGGCGAGCTTGAAGGTCATCGAGGTGTAGGTCTCGACCGAGCCGATGCCGTAGATGCAGGAGACCGAGGCGACGATGATGACGTCGTCGCGCTCGAGCACGGCGCGGGTGGCCGAGTGGCGCATCCGGTCGATGGCCTCGTTGATGGAGGATTCCTTCTCGATATAGAGGTCGGCGCGGGGCACGTAGGCCTCCGGCTGGTAATAGTCGTAGTACGAGACGAAATACTCGACCGCATTGTCCGGGAAGAAGGACTTGAACTCGCCGTAGAGCTGGGCGGCGAGCGTCTTGTTGGGGGCGAGGATCAGGGCCGGGCGCTGGGTCGCCTCGATGATCTTGGCCATGGTGAAGGTCTTGCCGGTGCCGGTCGCGCCGAGCAGGACCTGGTCGCGTTCGCCGGCCTGGATGCCTTCGACGAGTTCCGGGATGGCGGTGCGCTGGTCGCCGGCGGGCGCGTAATCGGCCTGCACGCGGAAGGGGATGCCGCCTTCGAGCTTGTCCCAGGCGCGGTCGGGCCTGTGCGGCGTCCAGATCGACGGGGCGAGCGTCTCCATTGCGCCGCGCGCCGGCCCGTCCAGCGTGAACACGGACGGGGCTTCGGAGACGCCTTTGGCGGAGGATTTCGAGGACGAGCGGGCCATGCCGCCAGATATGGAGGCGGGGCCGGGGCGTGTCTAGGGTGTTCTGGGTTTGTTTGCTGCGCCCGGGCTGTGGACGCCGGTCCGGGCCGGGGCGGGGATGGCCCGGCGCCGGCGCTAGCCGCGATCAGGCAGGCCGCCTGAGTTACAAAACTGCGATTGGCGGGGCTTTCTTGGTCCGGGCTGCGGACGCGCCGCGCGGGTGGGCCGAGCGCCCCTCCTGGCGCGCGATATACAGTTGCGGATATGACGACCGAGGGGGCAGGCGGTCAGGCTTAACGGGGGCTTAATAGCGTTGATCGATTGAATTATACCCAAGGGTGAATTTATTAGGGCACAGGGCGCACATCTTGTTGCACCCCCGACAGGATGTCGGGGATGGAGGACAGGATGATTGTTATCGAGAATGTTCGGGCGCTGCCCCGAGCCACCGTCAACTCGCCCGGACGGATCGTCCTGGCGGATCTATCAGCCACGCGGGCTGTGACAATCCGCGACCTGACGGTGCGGGGCGCCAGCCTGAGTGCCGACAACTGGTCGGATATTCCCAAAGTCTTCTACCTGCTGATCCGTGGCCGCGCGAATGCCGAACCGATACGGCGAACGTGCCACAAGCGCTGGAAGGTCGCCGAAATTGTCGGGGTCAGGTTTTCCGATCCCCTGACGGACACGCATTTCGAGGACATCCTGCGCAACGCCATGCTGCCCTTGTTGCCGCAGCCAGCATAGACGCAGCCGCAGCCTGGCCGGATCAGAAGGGAGGGCGCGAAGCCTCGCCTCGCGCCCTCCCGGCTGCGTATCGGTGCCGGAAAGTCCGGCTAGCTGGCCGGTTGTTCCGACAGGTCTTCCACAACGGCTTCGACTTCGGCCTTGGACGCTGTGGTTTCCGTAAGCTTTTCCAGGGTCACCTGCAGCGGGTTGGGGATCAATTCCTGGGTCGAGCCATTGTTGGCGTCCAGGATGGCGCCGATCCCGCCACCGAGGATGACATTGCCTGCCATGCCCGCGCCGCCGCCGCCCGACATCTGGTGCGTGATGTTGTGCGTTGTCGTCTTGTAGCCGTCTTTCTCGATGGTGACGCTGAACTCGGCTTCCCGCTTGACCTTGGGAATGGCGCATGGCGTCGGTTCGCAGGACAGGCCGAGGCTGGTCGAGACCGCCGCGCCCGACGGCTCTGTCTCGACAAGGAAAGCCTCTGTCGTTCCGCGTGTGACTGTCGCGCAGCCTGTTATGGCTATTGCCAGCGGCAATAGCAGCAGTGTTTTTCTCATGTGGGAGCCCCCCGATTTTTTGAGTAATTTAAGGTTGCCGATTCTACGACAGGTTTAGTTATGAGGTTGCGGCTTGATATGGCAAGGAATTTTCTTGCCGGCGTACGCCGCGCAGCGCCGAGCTGCGACGGGGGAGTGTCTGGGGAGTTCCGGGTTTGTTTGCTGTGGTGCGGCAGGCTGGTTCCTCGCTGGACAGCGCCGTCGCGCTCGCCTAGCCATCGCGGATGATCGCCCGCCTCCTCTCCCGCCCCTTGCTGATCGCCGTGCTCGCTGTGGGCATGGGGTCGGGGATTGATGCGATCGTGAAGGGGGCGGCGCCGGGGGCGGGGCTGATGCAGCTGGTGGCGTGGCGGTTCCTGTTCGGGGGCCTGCTGGCGCTGGCGGTCTTCCTCTGGCAGCGCCGGCCGATGCCGCCATGGGAAGCGATCCGGTTCCATACGCTGCGCGGGGCGCTGCAGCTGGTCGGCGCGGTGCTGTTCTTCTTCGCCCTGACGCGGCTGGCGCTGGCCGAGGCGACGATTATCGGGTTTACCGCCGCACTGATGGTGCCCTTCGTGGCGCGGATCGTGCTCGGGGAATTCGTCTCGGCGCGGGCCTTCCTGATCACGCTGGTCGGGTTTGCGGGCGCTGCTTTTGCGATCAGCGGCGGCGGGGAAGGGGTGGCCGGCGACGGGCGGTGGCTCGGCCTGGCGGCGTGTTTTGCCTCGGCGACGATCTATGCCGTGGTCCTGGTGCTGCTGCGCCTGCGCGCGGTGCGCGAAGATGCGACGACGATTGCCCTGTTCACCAATGCCGTGCCGGCGCTGTGCATGGCGCCCGTCCTGTTCGGCGTGGCGGGGCCGGTGAACCTGGGCGACCTGCCGGTGTTCGCGCTGCTGGGCGGGCTCGGCTATTCGGTCTGGTTCCTGATGACGCTGGCCTATGCGCGGGCCAAGGCGCAGCTGCTGGCGCCGCTGGAATATACGGCGCTGATCTGGAGCGCGCTGTTCGGGATCGTGTTCTTTGCCGAGATGCCGGGCTGGCGCGTCTGGGCCGGGGCGGTGCTGATCATCGGGGCCTGCCTGGCGATTGCCTTCGAGAACCATTTCGAGACGCGGCGCCAGACCGGCCAGCCAGTCAGCGACCTGCCGGACTAGGGGGCGGGCATGAAAAAACCCCCGAACCTTGCGGCGCGGGGGTTTTCGGGAATGTGTGGCTCTCGCGGCGTACGCGGGGCCTTAAAAGGCTTTAGGCAGCCGAGAGCTGGCCAGCAGACATTTTACCGCTGCGAGCGTCTTTCTCGAGCTCGTAGTTGACCTTTTGGCCATCATTGAGCGTTGCGAGACCGGCGCGTTCGACTGCGGAGATGTGCACAAACACATCAGCGCCGCCGGCATCGGGTTGAATGAAGCCAAAGCCTTTTTGGCTGTTGAACCACTTAACAGTTCCTGTAGACATAGATCTTACCTGGTCTTAAAAATTCACGGGCATGCGGAGTTGCGCGCACGTGATCAATCTCGGGTCTTGCGGGGGAGAAGTCGGTCTTGCAGCGGCGCTTGAGCACGGCCTTAGTTGCGAGTTACCCGACACAATTTCGAAGTCGATAAGCGCTTTATTGCACAGTTCCGGGCCAAGCTCAATCTATGTTCGCATAATCGCGCATTGGATGATCATGCGTTGAAATGAGCGCTTTCTCTTTGCAATCCGTTTACCGGCTGAGCGCATACATGCGCGCATGAGCAGATTCGCATCCAAACTGCAGGCAGGCATCAACCGGTTCCAGATGGAACTGCGGCGCGCCGATCCACGCGTCCAGGCCTATCGGCCGGGCCGCATGGTGTGGCCTGACCTCAGCGCGTCGCGCGACATTTCCATTCTCGACATGTCGCAGTCCGGCGCAAAGCTGACCTTTGGCGCGGGCGCGATCCTGCCGGACCTGCCCGGCGAGTTCTATCTTTTCGTTCACGGACGCGGCGGCTCTGTCACGCTCCGCCTGGTGTGCGAGAAACGCTGGCAGAAGGACGAGCTGGTCGGCGTGCGGTTCATCCAGCGGCTGGACGAGGCCGACTTTGACCGGCTGGTGGCGGCGGAGCCTTCGCCGCACTGAGGCGGCGCCCCAAAAATTCACCTGAAATTTCATCGATTGCGTACACCGGAACCTCATCCCGCTGTGTCATAACGGGTCGTCGCGATACGGGACGTTGCTGTTCCATATTGCGCCAGTGAATTCCGGCACGGTGGGCAAGACAGACCCTCCGGCCACGTACAAGGGTAAGATGATGGCGAAGACCGTTCTGGTAATTGATGACGATCCGACACAGCGCCGCCTGCTGCAGGCCGCCGTGGAGAAAGCGGGCTTTGCCTGCCGCACGGCGCCGGACGGCGAAACCGGGATTGCGGTGGCGGCCGATGCCAAGGACGGCGTCGACGTGGTGCTGCTCGACCTGACCATGCCGGGCCTTTCGGGCCTCGACACGCTGGAGCGCCTGTCGAACAAGCGTCCCGACCTGCCGGTCATCATGCTGACCGCGACAAGCGGTATCGACACGATCGTCCAGTCGATGCGCCGCGGCGCCGTGGACTTCATCGTCAAGCCCGCCAATCCGGAGCGCGTGGTTGTCTCCATCCGCAACGCCCTCAAGATGCAGTCGCTGACCGGCGAGGTGAAACGCCTGTCGCGCAAGGCCGAAGGCGGCATGAGTTTCGACGACATGATTGCCTCGGCAGCACCGATGCGCCAGGTGATCCGCCTCGCCGAACGTGCGGCAGCGTCCGATATTCCCGTGCTCATCCTCGGTGAAAGCGGCGTCGGCAAGGAAGTTGTCGCCCGCTGCATCCAGGGCGCCTCGGCCCGCGCCGGCAAACCCTTCGTGACCGTCAATTGCGGCGCGATCCCCGAAAACCTCGTCGAGTCGATCCTGTTCGGCCATGAGAAGGGCGCCTTTACCGGGGCCGTCTCGAAAGCGCCGGGCAAGTTCCTCGAGGCCGATGGCGGCACGCTGTTCCTCGATGAAGTGGGCGAACTGCCGCTTGAGGCCCAGGTGAAGCTGCTCCGCGCCCTTCAGGAAGGGGAGGTGGATGCCGTCGGCTCGCGCCGCCCGACCAAGGTCGATGTGCGCATCATCTCCGCGACCAATCGCGACCTCGCCGCGCAGGTGGCCGAAGGCACGTTCCGCGAAGACCTTTTCTACCGGCTCAACGTCTACCCTGTGGACATGCCGAGCTTGCGCGAACGCCGCGACGATATCCCGGCGCTGGTCGAGCATTTCGTGACGCGGTTCAATGCAAGCGAAGGCGCGAAAGTGTCCGGCGTCTCCGATGACACGCTGAAGATGCTGTATGCCTTCGACTGGCCGGGCAATGTGCGCCAGCTGGAGAATGCCGTCTTCCGCGCTGTCGTGCTGTGCGAGGGCGAGCTCCTGCAGCCGCAGGACTTCCCGCAGATCTCCGGCCAGATGCCCGATCTCGACAGCCTGCCGGCGACTCCGGTGGCGGCCAATGCGGTGCCGACGGCGCCGATGGCGGCCAATGATACCGGTCCGGCTGTGGCGGGCAACAGCCCGGTCAGCATCACTGACGCGCATGGCGAATTGCGTACACTGACGGATATCGAACAGGACATCCTGCAATATGCGATCGAATTCTATGACGGCCATATGAGCGAAGTCTCACGCCGTCTCGGCATTGGGCGTTCAACGCTTTACCGCAAGGTGCGCGAATACGATCTCGACGTCCGCAACGAACGCGAAGCGGGCTAGGCGCAAAGCCAAACTGAAATCGGGAGCCCCGGAGTGCATCGCGCTTCGGGGCTTTTCCGTTCCTGGCAGCAAACACTGCAGGCCTAGTTGAGGGCCGCCTTGACCATTTCACCGATCTTGCGGGCGTCGGCCTCGCGCGGGCTGCCGGCCTTCCACGCGATGCCGACCTGGCGGCCGATAACCGGCGTGGTGAATTCGCGCACGGCCACGTCATGGCCGATGGCGAGGCCGTGATCCATTGCCAGCCGGGGGAGGAGGGAGACGCCGAGCCCGCCGGCCACCATGTTGACCAGCGTGCCGAGCGAGGTTGCCGCGACCTGTCCGGCATGGCTGCCGGTTTTCAGGCGGCAGATGGACAGGGCATGGTCGCGCAGGCAATGGCCGTCCTCGAGCAGGAGAATGTCTTCGCCGGCAAGGTCGTCCGGCGAGAGGCCGTTCTTCTTTGCGAGCGGGTGGCTCGTGGATGAGGCAAACAGGAATTCATCATCGAACAAAGGCAGGGTCTCGATGCCCGGTGCGTCCCAGGGCAGGCCGATGAGGGCGGCGTCCAGCGTCCGGGTGCGGAGCTGGTCGATCAGCCGGGTGGTCTTGTCTTCGTGCAGGTAGAGCTTGAGGTCCGGATAGGCGTCGCCCAGCGCCCGGACGGCCTGCGGCAGGACGAAGGGGGCGATGGTCGGGATGGCGCCGAGATGGAAGGGGCCGGTCAGCAGGGCGCCGGCGCTCTGGACGGCCTGGACGAGGGCATGGGCATCCGCGATGAGCGCGCTGGCACGGGATGCGGCCAGCTCTCCGGCATGCGTCAGGCGGGCGCCGCGCGCTTCGCGATCGGCCAGCCGGACGCCAAGCAATTCCTCCAATTCCTTGATGCCGGCCGAGAGGGTCGGCTGGGTCACATAGCAGGCTTCAGCGGCGCGCGAGAAGGAGCCGGTATCGCCGAGCGCGGTGAGAAACTGGAGCTGTCTGAGGGTCGGAATTGCCATAGAGTGAATTTATAGCACCGGTAGAGAATATCAATTATTCTTTTGGGTAAAATGGCGGCAAACGCGCTCTTATCGGGCCTCCACCGGGCCCGCCTACCGTAATAAATGCAACAGGATACCTCCCATATGCTCGGTATCGGCCAGAAACTTCCCGACTTCAAGATCACCGGCGTGAAACCAAAGTTCATGCAGCACGAAGAAAACGGCGTCAGCGCGTTCGAAGCGCTTGACCAGAACAGCTTTGAAGGCAAGTGGAAGGTGATCTTCTTCTACCCGAAGGACTTCACGTTCGTCTGCCCGACCGAGATCGCCGAATTCGCGCGCCTGAATGGTGAGTTCGAGGATCGCGACGCGGTCGTGCTCGGCGGCTCGACCGACAACGAGTTCGTGAAACTGGCCTGGCGCCGGGAACATGCGGATCTGGCTGAACTGCCGATCTGGCAGTTCGCAGACACGACCGGCTCGCTGGTCGACGGCCTTGGCGTGCGCAACGCGGAAGAGGGCGTTGCCTATCGCGCGACTTACGTGGTCGATCCGCACAACGTGATCCAGCACGTCTACGTGACCAACCTCAATGTCGGCCGCAACCCGTCGGACACGCTGCGCGTGCTCGATGCGCTGCAGACCGACGAGCTCTGCCCATGTAACCGCCAGGTTGGCGGCGACACGCTGGTGCTCGCGGCCTAGCCGCGCGTTTCCGTATTCCATTACGCAGAACCGGGATGACCGGCCTTGCTCCTCCCTTGGAGGGCGGCTGGTCATCCTGCCTGCGCGCAAGCGGTCCGGCGCGCCGCCGGATGGCTTCCTACCTCCACTCCTGCCTGAAAGGACGGCTTGATGTCGCTCGAGACCCTGAAATCGAAATTGCCGGATTATGCCAAGGACCTGAAGCTGAACCTCGGCTCGCTGGCGAACGAAACCATCCTGACCGACCAGCAGAAGTTCGGCTGCATGCTGGCATCCGCCCATGCTGTCGGCGAGCCGCATACGCTGCGGGCGCTGGAAGGGGAGGCGCGCAGCAAGCTGAGCCCGGAAGCGGTGAAGGCGGCCAAGGCGGCCAGCGCAATCATGGGCATGAACAATGTTTACTATCGCACGACGCACCTCTTCTCGAATGAGACGTACAAGACCGTGCCGGCGAAGCTGCGTATGAACGTGATCGGCGCACCGGGCATAGAGAAAGCCGATTTCGAACTCTATGCGCTTGTCGTGTCGGCCGTGAATGGCTGCGGCATGTGCCTGGATGCCCATGAGGCCGAACTGCGCAAGCACGGCTTCACCACAGACCAGATCCAGGCCGGCGTCCGCATCGGCTCCGTCGTCAATGCGGCCGCCCGGGTCATGGCGGCGGAATCCGCACTGGAAGCCGAGCCTGCCTGACCGCCTATGCGCGCCCGGACATCGCACCCCCGGAGCCAGGCTTCGGGGGCGCTTTTCTTGAAGAGGCCCTGTATTCGCGCGCCGATGGCGTCGCGCGACTCAAGGATTCAGAAATGCAGTTGATGATTTCGCGCGGGCTCCGACATTGATTTGATGTAATGTCAGCTGGATTGGTGTGATTTCCCGATCAACTCCAGCGCGCGATGCATCGCTACAACACCTGCTGGCAAGCTACTGATTCACAAGGACAAAATACACCATTCCCATGCCCGCCCACGGGCGTGTTCCGCCATGTTCCCCGTGTGTGCGTTTTATGTTCTTGCGCGGCATGGTTGTGGATATTTCGATTCACCCAGTCAGCCCATTGAGGCCCATCCCTACCCATGATATTCCAAATTTACACATGGTTTACCCATGCTGGGGTTTAGGCATAATAATTACAGGGTTGGCGGGTGTTTGTTTCCACCTACGAGAGCGCTATTGATGCAAAAGGCCGGGTTTCCATCCCCGCGCCCTTTCGTGCAGCGCTTGGGGGTGGCACCCGTATCTTCCTTTGGCCGGCGCTGGATGGATCCGGTTGCCTTGAAGGCGGCGGTGAAGCCCTGATGGCCATGTACCGGGCGACACTGACACGCCTGGCGCCCCAGTCCGAAGTCCGCAAGGCGCTGGTGACCCGCATCATCGCCGGTTCGGCCGACTTGAAGATGGACGAGACCGGGCGGATCAAGCTGCCCGAGGACCTCTGCACGGCCGCGGAGCTGACGGACCGGATCAAGTTTGCCGGCAATATCGACAGTTTCCAGATATGGAATCCTGAAAAGCACGCTGCCTTCAACTCTGCCATGGCGACGGCTGCGGCCGCTCCAGAAACACTGGCCGCTTTTGGCCGGGCCTATTCCGAAGTCCTGCACCAGCAGGGCGCCGGTGCCTATCCGGCGCCGAAACTGGTCGACGGGAGTGAAGGCTGATGAGCGCACGCCACACTTCTGCCCGTTCGCAGGCCTCCGGGCACAATCCCGTGATGATGGACGAAGTCCTCACCTGGCTTGCGCCGCAGGATGGTGAGCTGATCGTCGATGGTACCTTTGGCGGCGGCGGATATACGCGGGCGATCCTGCAGGCTGCGAAATGCAACGTCCTCGCCATCGATCGCGACCTCGACGCGATCCAGCGGGCGGAAGCGCTTGCTGCGGAAACGCCGCGTCTGACGCCTTTGCTCGGACGGTTCGGCGAAATGGATGCGCTGGTAATGAATGCCGGGCACGCCTCCGTCGATGGCGTCGTGCTGGATATCGGTGTTTCGAGCTACCAGATCGATGAGGGCGAACGAGGCTTCTCCTTCATGAAGGACGGCCCGCTGGACATGCGCATGGGCGCTACCGGGCCGACGGCGGCCGATGTCGTCAACACGATGTCCGAGCATGACCTGGCCAATATCATCTTCCGGCTTGGCGAAGAGCGGCAGGCGCGGCGGATCGCGCGCCATATCGTGCAGCGCCGGGCCCAGCAGCCCTTTGAAACAACGGCGGACCTCGCCGATGCGGTCGAAGTGGCCGTCGGTGGGCGCCGGGGCGCACGCACCCATCCGGCAACTTTGACCTTCCAGGCCATCCGCATGTACGTGAACGACGAGCTCGGCGAGCTGGCTCGTGCCTTGTGCGCTGCAGAGCGCATCCTGCGCCCCGGCGGGCGGCTGGTAATCGTAGCCTTCCATTCGCTGGAAGACCGTATGGTAAAGCAATGGTTGCGCGACCGGGCCGGCAAGCAGGGCGGGGGCTCGCGCCACATGCCGCTGATGGCCAAAGGGCCGGATCCGACGTTCGAACTCGCTGTTTCCAAAGCAATTGTGCCTTCTGATAAGGAAGTGGAAGGCAATCCGCGCGCACGTTCAGCCAAGCTGCGGGCCGCGATCCGTACCAGCGCGCCCGTGATCAAGGAAGACGCCAGCGACGGCATGAACCTGCCGCCCCTGTCGGACCTGGAGGATGTGGCATGAGTCGACGCGCTTTCCTGTTTGGAATCCTGGTTGTGGGCTTGCTGATCGTGAGCCTGTACCGGGCGAAATACGGGGCCAAGGATACGGCGTCCGAGATCATGGCTGTTGAGGCCCGGATCGAGGATGCGCGGCACGAAAAAGCGCTGCTGGAGACCGAATTGTCTCACATGAGCCGGCGTGAATGGATCGAAGAATATGCCCGTGGCGAGCTGGGCATGGCCCCGCCACGGCCGGACCAGATTGCCGGTGAATCCGATCTCGACGAGGTTGTCGGCCTGCCGGTCACGTCCGGCGTGGCGCCCGCGCCCGAGCAGACGGAGGGTGCCAGATGACCGAACGCGCCCGCGACCGGACACGGCTAGTCGGACTCGGCCTCAGCGCCCTCTTTGTCGTCCTGGCGGGCAAGGGCGGCTATCTCGCGATCTCCTCCGCACCGGCCCGCGCGCACAGCGTGGCCAAGATCGACGCGCCGGTCCGTGCCGATATCGTCGATCGCAACGGCGAACTCCTGGCCACGTCCGTGACCGCCTATTCGTTGGTCGCCAATCCGAAACTGATCTGGGATGCCGGCGATGTGGCCCGGTCGCTGACAAGCGTATTCCCGGACATCGAGGTCGCCGACCTGACCGAGAACCTGTCCAACGAGGCGCGCGAGTTCGTCTATGTCAAACGCGGCCTGACGCCCCGCCAGCGCAAGGCCGTGTTCGACCTCGGGCTGGAGGGCCTGCGGTTCGAGGAAGAGAGCCGCCGGGCCTATCCGCGCGGCACGCTGGCCGGTCACTTGCTGGGCTATACGAATGTTGACGGCAAGGGCATTGGCGGCATCGAATATGCGCTGGACAGCCGGTTGAGCCGCGGCGGCGAACCCCTTCGCCTGACCATCGACAACAGTGTCCAGTCTGCCGTGGAATCAGAGCTGTCAGCTGCGGCTGCGGAGCATGACATCCAGGGCGGCGCCGTGATCCTGATGGATGCCCATTCCGGGGAAGTGCGCGCCATGGCCAGCTGGCCGCCGGTCGATGCCAACCGGGCGCTGGAACTCAAGCGCGATGACACCGCCCAGCTGAACCGGGCAACCGGGGCTGTCTACGAGCTGGGCTCGGTGTTCAAGCCATTCACGGTGGCTGCCGCGCTGGAAGCGGGCGCGATCAAGCCGACGGACCTGTTCGACGTGCAGACGCCGATGGAGATTCGTGGCTACCAGATTCACGACCTGCATCCGATTGGCGGCCCGGCCAGTGTCACCCGGATCATCTCGGAAAGCTCGAACCTCGGCACGGTGCATATCAATGCCAAGCTGGGCCCGCGTCGCCAGAAGGCGTTTCTGGAAGCCCTGGGCCTGATGGACCGGGCACCGATCGAACTGGTCGGCAGTGCGAAGCCGATCCTGCCCGAGCGGCTTGACGACCTGTCGGCGGCGACCGTGTCCTATGGGCACGGGATCGCGGTGACGCCGATGTCGTTCCTCGACGCGTTTTCGGCCTTTGCCAATGGCGGCGAGCGGGCCAGCCCGACGCTCGTCATGGACGAGACGCGCAAGGCGACCCCGGTGCGGGTGATGTCGGCCCTGACAGCCGACATGGTCAATGTGATGATGCGCGAAGCGGTCGTGAACGGCACGGGCAAGCGGGCTGACGTGGCCGGTTATGGCGTCGCCGGCAAGACCGGCACGGCAGAAAAGCCGGTGCTGGGCGGCTATGACGACACCCGGAACGTAACCAGCTTTGCGGCCATATTTCCTTATGACCGCCCGCAATATGCCCTGATCGTGACATTGGATGAGCCCAAGGCAGGGACGGAGCGTGGCGATACGGCTGCGTTGAATGCAGCGCCGACGGCCGGACGCATCATCGAACGTGTCGCGCCTCTGCTCGGGCTCGCCCCGCATTTCGAAGGTGTCCGGCCTGCCGGTGCTGAACTCCGCTCTGCATCTGATGAGAGGAGTTCACTGTGAAGCTGAAAGACCTGTTCCCCCTCGCCGAAGACGGCGACACCGAGATCACCGGCATGACGGCGGACAGCCGCAAGGTGCAGCCGGGCTTCCTGTTCGCGGCCCTGCAAGGCACCGCGTCTGACGGGCGCAAGTTCGTGCCGCAGGCGGTCGAAGCGGGCGCCGCGGCGATCCTGTCGGATGGCGGCGTCGAGAAAGTGCCTGTACCGCATGTGATCGCGGACGAGCCGCGCCTGGCGCTGGCCCTTGCGGCCAAGCGCTTCTACGCATCCCAGCCAGAAACGGTGGTTGCGATTACCGGCACGAACGGAAAATCATCCACCGTGGATTTCCTGCGCCAGATCTGGACGCGGGCAGGCCTGGGCGCCGCCTCGATGGGAACGCTTGGCGCGATCGGGCCGGGCGGCAAGATCGATGTCGGCCATACGACACCTGACCCGGTGACGATCCACGAAACGCTGCGCGAGCTGGTACGCCAGGGCGTGACGCATTGCGCGATGGAGGCCTCAAGCCACGGCCTCGAACAGTTCCGCCTCGACGGCGTTGACCTGGCGGCGGTGGCCTTCCTCAATTTCACACAGGACCATCTCGACTATCACGCAACGATGGACGCCTATCTTGCGGCCAAACTGCGCCTGTTCCGAGAGTTCGGGCGCCAGGGCATGCCAGCCATCGTGAATGCCGATAGCGACCATCGCGAAGTATTCGAGGCCGCCGCGAAAGAGGCGGGCCTGCAGATCGTGTCATTTGGCTGGCGTGGCGAGGACCTGTGGATCGACGAAATCATGCCGCGCGCCACCGGGCAGGTGCTGACCCTGTTCTGGCGCGATGTCGAGCACAAGCCGCTGGAACTGCCGCTGATCGGCGAATTCCAGGCGCTGAATGCGCTGGCCGCAGCGGCGATTGCCCTGTCGCTCGGCCTGTCATTCGAGCAGGTCGCTGATGGCCTGACTCACCTGCAGCCGGTCAAGGGACGGCTCGAACTGGTCGGCAAGACGCCGGCCGGGGCAGGGGTCTTCGTGGACTATGCCCACACGCCGGACGGGCTGGACGTGCTGCTGCGCGCCGTGCGCCCGCACACGGCCGGACGCCTCAAGGTGATCTTCGGCTGCGGCGGCGACCGCGACGCCAAGAAACGCCCGATCATGGGCGAGATAGCCACGCGCCAGGCCGATGATGTCATCGTCACCGACGACAATCCCCGCACGGAAGATGCCGCGACTATTCGCAAGGCCGTGCTTGCCGGTGCGCCGGGTGCGCGCGAGATCGGCGACCGGGAGCTGGCGATCCGCACGGTGATCGCGGAACTGAAAAAGGGCGACACGCTGGTGATCGCCGGCAAGGGTCACGAAACCGGCCAGATTGTCGGCAAGACGGTCATCCCGTTCTCCGACCAGGACACGGCGCTGTCGGCGCTGGCAGGGGAGCATGCATGAGCCAGCTTCTCTGGACCTCCGAAGAAATCGCGCTGGCAACGGGCGGCACGGCCAGTGACCCGTTCTGGGTGTCGGGCACGATCTCGATCGACACGCGCACGCTGGTGCCGGGCGACCTGTTCGTGGCGCTGCAGGACCAGCGCGACGGGCATGACTTTGTCGAGGCCGCCTTCAAGGCCGGCGCAGCCGGCGCACTCGTGTCGAAACCCGTCACGGGCGGACCGACCATTCTGGTCGACGATGTGCTGGTGGCGCTGGAAATGATGGGGATCGCGGCGCGGGCCCGGTCAGGCGCGATCCGCACGGCGGTGACCGGCAGTGTGGGCAAGACCAGCGTCAAGGAAATGCTGGCGCGGATCTATCGCGCCGCTGGCCCTGCGCACTGGAACGTCAAGAGTTTCAACAATCACTGGGGTGTGCCGCTGACGCTGGCACGGATGCCGGAGGCGACCGAGCGCGCGGTCTTCGAAATCGGCATGTCGACGCCCGGCGAGATTGCGCCGCGCAGCCAAATGGTGCGGCCGCATGTGGGCATCGTGACCTGCATTGCCGGTGCGCATCTGGAAGGGCTTGGCAGCCTCGAAGCCGTTGCCAATGAGAAGGCGGATATCTTTGCCGGCATGGAGGCGGGTGGCACGTTCATCCTGCCGGCCGATGATGCGTTCCGCGACCAGCTGTCAGCGCGTGCGCGTGAGCTCTGTCCAACAGGAAACCTCGAAACCTTCGGCGCGGCGGAAGACGCCACTGCGCGGGTGACGGGATATGAAACAAACGGCGTGACCAGCCGAATCAGCATCGACGTGATCGGTCAGCGTGCGGAACTGGAAATCGCCGCTGTCGGGAAGCATTGGGCGCTCAACGCGGCTGCCGCGCTTCTTGCGGCAAGCCAGACGGGGTTGTCGGTTGCAGATTGCGCTGAGGCCCTGTCCGGCTATACGCCGCCGGCGGGACGCGGCACGGTTGAGCAGATCGCCCTGCCGCAGGGCGGCCAGTTCACACTGGTTGACGATGCCTACAATGCCAATCCGGCCAGCATGCGCGCCGCCCTCTCGGCGCTGGCGCAGCGGTCGGGCGGCCGCCGCCTCGTGGCGCTCGGCGAGATGCTGGAAATCGGCGAAGAGTCAGCGCGCGAACATGCCGGGCTTGCGCCGGATGTTGTTGCGAGCGGTGCAGAAGGCGTCTTCCTTGCCGGTGACAAAATGACTCACCTCGCGGAGGCGCTTCCGCCCAGTCTGCAGCAGGTATGGGCGCCCAAGGCAGATGAGCTGTGGAATGCACTGCTAAACGCAGTGAGAGATGGCGACGTGCTATTGCTCAAAGGGTCGAATGCCTCCGGAATGGGACTTATCGCAGACCGCTTGCGCCAAAGAAGTGCAGCGGCTGGTTTGGGCAAGATGGATAGCAGCGACGAAGACGCTGCAGAGGTCAGGTGATGCTGTACGAATGGCTGGCCGCGGATAGCGGTTTCTTCAACCTACTGAACTATATCACCTTCCGCGCCGGCGCAGCCGTTGTGACGGCGTTCCTGGTGACAGTGGTATTCGGTGACGCGATCATCAACATGCTCCGGGCCCGGCAGGGCAAGGGCCAGCCGATCCGTGACCTGTCGCTGGAAGCGCAGATGTCGAAGCAGGGTACGCCCACGATGGGCGGCGTCCTGATCTGGCTCGGCCTGCTGGTCGGCGTGCTGCTCTGGGGCAATCTCACCAATCCTTATGTCTGGGTCGTGCTGTTCGTGACACTGTCCTACGCACTGCTCGGATTTCTCGACGATTATGCCAAGGTCGCCAAGGAGAGCGCTGAAGGCGTGTCTGCGCGGGCACGCCTGCTGATTGGTTTCGCCATTGCAGCAGTCGCCTGTGCATTCGTGATGGGCCTGCATGGTGCGCACACGCCCGCGGGGCATGCCGATTGGGGACCGCTGAACGGCCTGGCCGAACAGATCGCCAACCTTGCGCCGACGACGTCGGTGAAGCCGGCCGACCCGGCCTTTTCAGGCGGCGTCGCGGTGCCGTTCGTGAACAATTATTTCCTGCCGCTGGGCGGCTTCTTCATCCTGTTCGGCATGATCGTCGTCGTCGGCAGCGCCAATGCAGTGAACTTCACCGACGGCCTCGACGGACTGGCGATCGTGCCGATGACATTTGCCGCCGCTGCCTATGCGATGATCGCCTATCTCACGGGTAACTTCGTTTTTGCCGAATATCTCGGCATCCAGTTTGCGCCGGGTGCCGGCGAGATTGCCGTCCTGCTGGGCGCGATGATCGGCGCCGGCATGGGCTTTCTCTGGTACAATGCCTATCCGGCCAAAGTCTTCATGGGCGATACCGGTTCGCTCGGCCTTGGCGGCATGCTGGGTATCGTGGCCGTGGCCACCAAGCACGAGTTTGCGCTGGTCATCATTGGCGGCCTGTTCGTCATGGAAGCGCTTTCGGTGATGGTGCAGGTCGGCTGGTTCAAGATCACCAAGCGCCTGACGGGCGAAGGCAAGCGCATCTTCCTGATGGCGCCGCTGCACCATCACTTCCAGAAAAAGAACTGGCCGGAAACGCGCGTCGTCGCACGCTTCTGGATCCTGTCTGTCCTGTTCGCCCTTGCGGGCCTCGCAACTTTGAAGCTGAGGTAACCGCAACCCATGATCCCCATTACGGAATACGCAGGACGGGATGTCGCCGTGTTTGGCCTTGGCCGGACAGGCCTCAGCGCAGCAAAAGCGCTGAAGGCTGGCGGCGCGCGCGTGCATGCGTGGGACGACAATGAGGACATACGCAACAAGGCCGAAGCGGCCGGCATGACTCTGTCGGACATCAACAAGCGCGACTGGCAGACCTTTGCCGCGCTCGTCCTGTCACCGGGCATTCCTTACAAGTTCCCGCAACCGCACCGGATCGTGCGCATGGCCGAGATGACCGGCGTGCCTGTTGTCGGCGACATGGAACTTTTCGCGCGGGCCGTGCAGTCGCTGCCGGAACGTGGCCGGCCGAAGATTATCGGTATTACCGGGACCAACGGGAAATCGACCACGACAGCATTGATCGGGCACATCCTGAAGCAGGCTGGCCGCGATGCGCGCATCGGCGGCAATATCGGCACGGGCGTTCTCGACCTTGCCGCCCTGCACGCCAATGCCGTCTACGTGCTGGAACTCTCTTCCTACCAGCTGGACCTGGTGAAGAGCCTGCACTGCGACGTTGCCGTGCTGCTGAACATGAGCCCGGACCATCTAGAGCGTCATGGCGGCATGGAAGGCTACCAGGCCGCCAAGATGCGTATCTTCCAGAACCAACAGAAGGGTGATGTCGCCATTGTTGGTTTCGATGATGTCATCACGCAATCGATCGCGATCGGCCTTGCGGGACATGGCCCGGGCCGGGTCGTGCATGCGTCCTCGACCTATACGCTGGGCCGGGGCGTCAGCGCGATTGATGGCCGCCTGTATGACAACCAGTCCGGCAAGGCCGAGCTGATCGGCAACCTGGCCGACTGTCCTTCACTGCCGGGCAAGCACAATCACCAGAATGCGGCTGCGGCCTATGCAGCCTGCCGTGCGCTGGGCATCGAGCAGCATGTCATCATGGCGGGGCTCAAGTCTTTCCCGGGCCTGCCGCACCGGCTGGAAACGGTTGGTGAAGTGGATGGTGTGCGCTTCATCAATGATTCCAAGGCCACCAATGCCCAGGCCGCCGAGCAGGCGCTGAGGGCGTTCAAGAATGTCTACTGGATCGCCGGTGGCGTCGCGAAGTCGGACGGGATCGAACCGCTGGAATCCCTGTTCCCGAACGTGGCCAAGGCCTATCTCATCGGCGAGGCGGAAACGGCCTTTGCCGCGACGCTGAAGGGCAAGGTCGCCCTGCAAAAGTGCGGGACGCTGGAAAAGGCGGTCGAGGCAGCGCTGCGCGATGCGCGGGCCGCGGGCGAAGACCATCCCATCGTGCTGCTGTCGCCCGCCTGCGCCAGTTTTGACCAGTTCCAGGACTTTGAACATCGCGGCGACGTCTTTCGCTCGATTGTCCAGGCGATGATGCCGAACGAGATCAGGGTGACGGCTTGAACCCAGCACCCACCGCCTTGCAGTTTGCCCGGTCCGACACGTCGCGGCTGACCGAATGGCGGCGCACGGTGGACTGGGGGCTGATGGGAGGGGCGTTCTTCCTGATAGCCATCGGCCTGTTGATGTCACTGGCGGCAGGCCCGACGGCGGCGATCCGCATCGGCTACGAGAACGAATATTTCTTTGTCATCCGGCAGGCGGCCTTTGCCGCGTCGGCAGCTGTCCTCCTTGTCGGCGTCAGCATGCTCGACCAGACATGGGCGCGGCGTCTGGCGGCGTTCGTGTTCTTCACGGCCCTGGCGCTGATGGTGTGGATTCTCGTATTCGGGCACGAGGCCAAGGGCGCGCAGCGTTGGCTGCGGATTGCAGGCTTTTCCCTTCAGCCGAGCGAGATGATCAAGCCGGCGCTGATCGTGCTGAGCGGCTGGCTGCTGGCCCAGCGGGAGACCTATCCGAGCGGCCCATGGGCGGTGATTGCCTTCGTGTTCTATGCGGTGACGCTGGGATTGCTGTTGCTGCAGCCCGATGTCGGGCAGGCGGCGCTGCTGACGGCGGCTTTCGTCATCACCTTTTTCATCAGCGGGCTGCCCTGGAAATGGGCGGCCGCGTTTGCGGGTGGCGGCGTATCGCTGGCGGGGCTGCTTTACGCGCTGCTGCCGCACGTGCGCGCGCGCGTGAACAGTTTCGTTGATCCCTCCGCTTATGACACCTACCAGATCGACAAGGCGGCCGAAGCCATCGGGCGCGGCGGCCTGTTTGGCGTCGGCCCAGGGGAGGGCATGGTCAAGGCGAGCTTGCCGGACGCACACACCGATTTCATCTTCTCCGTGATGGTCGAGGAATTCGGGCTCGTGGCGGCGATCGTGCTGCTGGCTGTATTCTCCCTGATGGTGCTTCGCGGCTTCCGCGCTGCAGCCCAGCTGGACGATGGCTATGCACGGGCGGCGGCAGCCGGATTGTTTTCCCTGTTCGGGCTGCAGGCGGCCATCAATATCGCCGTCAATGTCGCCCTTATCCCGCCAAAAGGGATGACTCTGCCTTTTGTGTCATATGGCGGCTCGTCAATGATCGGCACGGCATTGACACTCGGGCTTGCACTGGCCCTTGTGCGCGGACAAGGTACGCGCACAAGAGGCAGGTATGGGTGACGTAAACACCGAAAAACTGGTGATAATCGCGGCAGGCGGAACCGGCGGGCATATGTACCCGGCGCGGGCCTTTGCCGATGAAATGCGCGCGCGCGGCTGGACCGTGGGGCTGATCTCCGATTATCGCGGCCTTCGCTATGCCAGCGACTTTCCGGCCGCGTGGAAAGAAGAGGTGAAAGCCGCATCGCCGAACTTTCGCAAGCCGTGGACGCTGCCGGCGGCGGCGCTGAAGATCAAGTCTGGCATCAAAAGGGCCGTGCGCCTGATCGATCAGACGAAGCCGGCGCTTGTTGCCGGGTTCGGGGGGTATCCGGCATATCCTGCACTGGCTGCTGCGAAAAAGCGCAACGTGCCGATCATCATTCATGAGCAGAATGCGGTGCTGGGGCGCGTGAACCGCCAGTTCGCCCGGCATGCCAAGCTGGTGGCCAGCGGCTTCAACCGTCTCGACTTCCTGCCGCCGGGCGCAGCCCATTTGCCGATCGGCAATCCGGTGCGCGCACCGATCGTCGCAATGCGCGACGCGCCGTACCCGCCCACCGACGGCAAACTGGTCCTGTTTGTCACCGGTGGCAGTCAGGGCTCCAGCATTATCGGCGATACGGTTCCGCTGGCGATTGCCAATTACTTTCCGGCGTCCTTGCGGGGGCGCCTCAAGGTGGTGCAGCAGGTCAGGGAGGAGCAGATGGAGGGCGTGCGCAATATCTACCGCCGTGCGCAGGTCGAAGCAGACCTTGCGCCCTTCTTTGCCGACATGCCGGAACGCCTGGCATCAGCGCACCTTGTCGTGGCCCGGTCAGGCGCTGGCACGGTGAGCGAACTCGCGGTTGTCGGGCGTCCGTCGATCCTGATCCCGCTGGCGATTGCCATGGATGACCACCAGTCGGCGAACGCCGAGGCGCTCACCGATGTCGACGCCGCCGATGTGATCCTGGAGAGCAATCTTTATCCGAAGCTGCTCGGCAGCCTGATTGCCGTGCGTCTGGAGCATGGTGACGACCTGCGCCAGCGCGCGGCGGCGGCCAAGTCTGTCGGCAAGGTCAACGCCGCAAGCGATCTCGCGGACATGGCCGAGCGTGTGGCCGAGCTCTAGGCGACAGCCGGACGGTCGCCATGAGTCTTGTGCATCTGTGCGGCGCGTAGCCAGTCCCATCCGAAGGCGTCATCGGTCGGCGCGACCAGGCGCCCGATATTGGGCTGGGCGAGTTGCATTTCGATCGCATTTTCCTCCCGCCCCCAAAGCGCCGCAACGGTCGCCGGGTTGCGCCAATCAATCGCCATGATTGGCATGGAGACAATGAGTTGAGGCGGCGGTCCCGAAATTTCAATGGATTGGGGTCCTTGCCTACGGAATACGCACCACGGTATCGCTAGCACTTACGTTTTTCACTGACTGAACTGGCCCGCGTCATGACTTCACCCACGCCTTTCGATCTCGGCCCCGCACATATCGTCGGCATTGGCGGTATCGGCATGTCCGGCATCGCCGATGTGATGCTGACCATGGGCTACCAGGTGCAGGGGTCTGACATTTCCGAGAGCGCCAATGTGCAGCGCCTGCGGGAGAAGGGGGCGAAGGTCTTCATCGGCCACAAGGGCGAGAACGTGAAGGGGGCCGGGACCGTCATCATTTCCTCCGCCATCAGGAAGGACAATCCGGAAGTTCTGGCCGCGCGCGCGGCGGGCATTCCCGTTGTGCGCCGGGCCAACATGCTGGCTGAGATCACCCGGCTGAAGTACACGGTCTGCGTGGCCGGCACGCACGGCAAGACGACGACGACCAGCATGGTGGCCTGCCTGCTCGACGGCTGCGGCATCGATCCGACCGTCATCAATGGCGGCATCATCCATGCCTATGGCTCGAACTACAAGGCCGGCGAGAGCGACTGGATGGTGGTGGAGAGCGACGAGAGCGACGGCACGTTTGCCAAGCTGCACCCGACCTGCGCCATCGTCACCAATATCGATCCGGAGCACATGGACCATTACGGCTCCATGGATAAGCTGCGTGAAGCCTTTGATACATTTGTCGAGAACCTGCCTTTCTACGGGTTTGCCGTGCTCTGCACCGACCATCCCGAAGTGCAGGACCTTGCCGCCCGCGTCACCGACCGTCGCCGGATCAGCTATGGCTTCAACCGGCAGGCCGATGTGCGGGCCGTGAACCTGAAGACGGACCTCGACGGCGCGCATTTCGATGTCGCGCTGCGGCGTCCGGGCTCTGCCACGCCGCGCGTGATCAAGGACCTGACCCTGCCCATGGCGGGCGAGCACAATGTGCAGAACTCGCTGGCCGCGATTACCGTGGCGCTGGAGCTGGGCGCGACGGATGACCAGATCAGGGCGTCGCTGGCGGCGTTTGGCGGGGTCAAGCGGCGGTTCACGACGGTGGGGGAATGGGCGCCGAAAGGGGCCGGCGAGGGCGTCGTGCGGATCATTGACGATTATGGCCACCACCCGGTCGAGATCGCCGCCGTGCTGAAGGCCGCCCGCGCCATGCTCGGCCAGGGCCAGCTGATCGCCGTCTGCCAGCCGCACCGCTATACAAGGTTGCGCGACCTGTTCGACGACTTCTCGCGCTGCTTCGATGCGGCAGACGAAGTGTTCGTCGCGCCGGTCTATGAGGCGGGTGAGGCGCCGATCGAGGGCATCACGCACGAGACGCTGGTTGCCAGCATCAAGCGGCACGGCCACCGGGGCGCGCATGTGCTGGCGTCGCTGGATGATTTGCCCGAGGCCATCCGGGGCATGGCCAAGCCTGGTGGCATGGTTGTCTGTCTCGGGGCGGGCGACATTACCAGGTATGCCGGGGAACTTGCCGATAAGCTCTGATCGGGACAGGAGGGCCGTGGCTTGTGCTGTCGCCGCACCAAGAGTTTACCCGACGCGAACAGGCCGGAAGTGGCCAAATCGCTTTCCTCACAGCGCGGAATATCGCACGGTTGGCAAAAGACGGCGAACAATGACGCCGCAGACCGATTTGGGAGATCGTCGCCGAATGACTGAATCACTGGCCGTTGCGCCGTTGACCGAAAGTGCTGCAAAACAGGTGGCTGTGAGCGGAGGGCCCTTTGGTATCAAGGGCTTGGCCTGGGCCATCTTCGAAGGCGCACGCAACCCGTACTACAATCTCATCGTCATCTACATTTTTGCACCGTATTTCGCCGAAGTCATGGTGGGCGGCGGCGAACTGGGCCTGACCCTGTCAGGCCTGACCATCACGATGGCGGGCATTGTCACGGCGCTGACGGCGCCGTTCCTCGGAGTCGTTGCCGACAAGGCGGGCAGACGAAAGCCGCTGATCGCCGTGTTCATGGCAGTCATGGTGGCGTGTTCATTCGCTCTTTGGTGGGCGCGGCCCGAGGGTCCTTTGACCATGTGGCCCACCATGTTTGTGCTGGCGATCGCTTATTGTTGCTACGGATATTCGGAAGTGCTGCACAATGCGATGCTGCCGACGGCGGGACGCCCCAACGCGCTGCCGATCATTTCGGGTCTTGGCCTGTCGATGGGCAATATCCTGAGCGTCGGGATCCTGATCTTCTTCCTGTTCGGCCTGTTGCTGCCTGGCTCGGGCTTGCCGTTCGCGGCGGATGAGCAGTTGATCGCCCTGGATCGTGCCACGAACGAACCACAGCGCTTTGCGGGCCCGTTTGTGGCGGTCTGGATGGCGGTGCTGCTGATCCCGTTCTTCGCGTTCATGCCTGATGGCCTGAGCAAAGGATTGAGCTGGAAGCAGGCGGCCGGAGACGTATTCAAGGGCGAGGACCGTCATGACGGCAACCCGCAATCGTTTTTGCAGCGCGCCATCGTGTTTCGGGACTATCTTGTGCAGCTGTTCCGGGACCATCCCCATACAATGCGATTCCTGATCGCACGCACGATCTATGCAGATGCGATGGCCGCACTGCTGACGCTTGGCGCGGTGTTCGCAAAAACCTTCCTCGGCTGGAGTGGTGTCGAAATCCTGTTCTACGGGATCACGGGCGTCCTGTTCGGCGCGGTTGGCGGATTTGTCGGCGGCTTCCTTGATCGCGTTCTTGGGCCGAAGCTCGCATTGGTCTGGGAACTTGCCGTGTTGACGTTCCTGCTGCTCGTGCAGCTGTCGATCACACCGGAGGCCCTGCTGTTCGGACTGATCCCGAGCGGGACACCGATCTGGAGCAGCCCGTTCTTCGACACGTTGTCGGATGTGACCTATTTCCTGTTCGTGATTCCGGTCGCGATTGCTGTCGTGGCATCGATCTCTTCGAGCCGGTACATGCTGGTGCATATCGCGCCGCATGACAGGATCGGTGAATTCTTCGGTCTCTACGCTATTGCCGGAACGGTGACGGTGTGGATGGGGCCGGGCCTTGTCAGCCTGCTGACCTGGCTGACAGGCAACCAGCGCATCGGCATGGGGGGCATCGGCTTCATGTTCCTGCTTGGATTGATCATCCTGTGGAAAGTTCACGCCCCAAAGCGGGGCTTTGACGCGTGATATCCGGGATTAAGCAGGGTAGGCCAGCCCGCTAGCTTGTCGGTCCGAATGACGTGCCGTCGTCGTTGGCGTCATGCGTGCGGCTGATCTCGTTGACGCGGCGTGGACGCAGGTAGAACTTGTCGTCAACCGTCTTTTCGGTTTTCAGCACGTAGCCGAAGGGGCTTTTGAACGTGTACTCGACTTCCGCCAGGATCACTGATCCGGGGGAGGGGATGATGCCGGAAGGAACGGTTATCGCGGAGCCTTGGGCATAGGCGGAGATGTTATAGGCATCTGACCAGTCAACGCGTGGAACGCCGTCACCATTGTCGACGATGCTGGAGATTCGAAGGTTGGCCTCCGTTGCATCATACGGCTGCATCATGACTTTTGCTGCCGCGAACATCTCGCGCATGTCGGCATCCGTCACCGTCGCAAGACGGGCCGTGAGGTCGCCGAGGCTGGCGCTGGTGGAGGTGACCCGGCGGTCCATACGCATCAGGAAGCTGAGTTCGATACAGCCGAAATAGATCAGGACCATGACCGGCGCAATGATGGCGAATTCCACCGCCGACACGCCTTGTTCGTTATAGTGCAGGCCCTGGATGCCTCGCCATTTCAGGCGGCGATTGATCCGGGAGAAGAGGGACTTGCGGGACATGAACTAGTCTCCAAAAGGTTCGTTGCGGAACACGGCATTCGCCTGCACCAGGTATTTCGAACCGGCCATGTTGGACAGTGGCGCAGTAATGAAGGGTGTCATCAGGCGCCATTCGTAGAAAACGCGCACCGCCACGATATCATTGGGGCCGCCGGGTTGGTAGGCAAAGCCGGCGTCGTCGAAATTGCCGTCCAGATCGACCGGGCGCTCAAAGCTGGCGGCGCCGAATTGGTCAAGCGACTTGACGTCGATATGCAGCTTGTCGTCACAGTCCAGCAGTCCATAAAAACTGCCACAGACCGAATCCCGGAAATTTGTCTCGCTAAATCCGCTTACCTGGGCCTGGCCGGTGCGGATCTGCCGGGACGCGTCAGCGACGGAGTGTTCAAGCACTGTCGAGACGAGAAACATGAGGCAGACTTCAAGCAGGCCGAAGATCAACAGGAAGAACGGAATGCCGACCATGGCAAACTCGACGGCCGCCGCACCGCGGCGGTCGCTGGCATACGCATTCCAGGACGCATTCAGGCGCGAAGCAAGGATGCCGAAGCGGAAGCTGACCATTTTCAAACCCCAAACAGACGATTGTCTCAGCGCCACCAGATACCAGACCTGGGTTTGCCCCCGATTTATCGGAAGCGTAAAATTTCATCGATCTGGCAACCAATCAGAGGCGTGGGCCAGTTCGGGAAACGCAAACGACCGCTCCCGAAGAAGCGGTCGTTGCGGTGTACGAAAGGGATGCGGGCCTAGTTGCCACTGTTCAAATCTTGAGTGGATCTCTGCTGCGTGATGATGGCATCGAAATAGTCGGCCTGATCGCCGATACTCATGACCGAGCGACATTCCGGTGCGCAGTCATAGGTAAAGTTCTGTCCCGAACGATTGACTGTCACAAGGTTTGACGAATTGACCGTGACGACAACATCGGTGGAGAATATCTGCTCGCCAGCCTTGTTGAAGATCATGAGATTGGTCGTACCAAACGTCTTTCCAGTGATGAAAATGAGGTGCTCGTCATGAACGGCGACGTCGGCGACGTTCTTGTTGCCAAGCACGATGCTCGCTGCAGACCCGGGAATGCGGACCGGGATGGTCTTGTTGGCTTCGACGGACAGTTGCGCGGCGACAGCTGACATGGCGAACAGCGTTCCTGCCAGTGTCAGGGCGCAGGACTTGGCCAGTATGTTCATTTCTCGGGCTCCAGGTTCAGCTTCACGGAAATCTTCGCTCAAGAAGGTTGCCCGTTTCCTAATTGTGCAGAGCTCCCGTGGAGCCGACGTCATACTATAGGGGCCGATCTCGCCGGATTGGGTCCTGGGCGAGGGTAAACAAAACCCTGATTTGCCTTCATGGATTATCTGTATTCCGTAACGCGATATTGAGAATAGTCCTGTAGTTTCAGTGTTGTCCCGGGAAGAAAAAAATGTCCGGGACTTGTCTAACGCATGATGGGAGTTTCCAATGTTTGCACGTTTTCTTAAAGACGAGTCCGGTGCCACGGCTATCGAATACGGCCTGATCGCTGCTCTGATCGCTGTCGCTATCATCGGTGGCGTTACCGCCCTCGGTAACAGCGCCAACACCACGTTCACGACTGTTTCGACGGCGCTCGATAACGCCAACTAAACCGTCGACCGAATTTATTCGGTTCGCAGAAGGGCCGCCAGGGAAACCTGGCGGCCTTTTTCTATGGCTTGAAGACGTGTTGCGGGGACACGCAGAATTAAAAACTTCCTTCAGCCTTTTCCGTCACGGTGCGGCCGAACTGAAGAATGAAGGAGCGGTCGAATGATTCTGAACATCCTGGGAGGTGTGTTTCTGGCCCTCTGCGTTTTTGCGGCGATGCACGATGTGAACCGCCTGACGATCCCGAACTGGCTGAACCTGACGCTGGCGGGCCTGTTTGTGCCGGCCGCTGCGATCTCTGGCATCCCAATGGAAATCATCGGGGGGCACCTGATGGTCGCTGCGCTCGCTTTCATGGTGGCCTTTGGCCTGTTCGCCTTCAATATATTCGGGGGAGGGGATGCCAAGATGATTCCCGCCGTCATGCTTTGGCTGGGGCCCGATGCCGGTATGACCTTTGTCTTTATCATGGCACTCGCGGGCGGGGCCTTTGCCTTGCTTATCCTGTCTGTCCGCCGCCTTATCCCGGCAGCGGCCTTGCCAGGATTGATCCGCGCGCCCTTCGAAGAAAATGCCGGTGTTCCTTATGGAGTCGCGATCGCGGCCGGCGTGCTCGTGGCGGCCCCAGCGTCGCCATTCCTTGCCAACTTGTTAAGCGAAATCAGTCTTTTCAGTTAACCAAGCCTTAGTCCAGATCATGGAAGTATCCGATCTGGATGGGGTTTCAGCCTGGTTGCGGTCGCCCCTCCCGTTTAATCATTATGAGGGAGTGGCGCCCAATGTCGCCGATGCGTCTTATCATTCTGTTCGGTGCTGCCCTGGCAGCCATGGCCGCTGCATTCCTGGTTCGCAATATGTCGGCACCGACGACTGTGACGCAAACCGTTACGGAGCTGCAGACCGAGATCGAGACCAAGCAGGTGTCCGAAGTCCAGGTGCTGGTCGCCCGGCGAGACCTGGCGATTGGTGATCGTCTGGCAACGAGTGATTTCGAATGGGCTCCATGGCCGGAGCTGAACATCGTCGACGGCTACCTTACCGAAGCCGACAATCCAGACGCCACGCAGAATATGGCGGGCGCGATTGTTCGTATTCCGATATTCAATCGCGAGCCGATAATGCCAGCCAAGCTGGTTCTGGCCAACGATTCGAGCCTCATGGCCGCCTTGCTGACGCCGGGGATGCGCGCCATATCGGTTGAGATTTCGACTGAGTCGGCATCGGGTGGCTTTATCCTGCCGAATGACAAGGTCGACGTGATCCTGACGCACGAAGTGCAGGTGCAGACCGAACAGATGGTCACTGAGCGCCCGTCTACGACGACAATCATCAAGAATGTGCGTGTGCTGGCGATCGACCAAGTGTTCAAGCCGGATGAAAACGGCGGATCTTCCCAGATCGGCAACACGGCGACGCTGGAAGTGTCGGCGAAGGAAGCCGAACTGGTGGCGCTGTCACAGCGGATGGGAACCCTCTCACTGTCCCTGCGCCCATGGTCGGACGCCGGAGACAGCATGGGCCGCGAATCACGCACCGATATGCTGACGGGCGACGGCGGCGCCGGCGCCGGAGGCATCAAGATTTACCGCAATGGTCAGGCCACGTCGGCCGGGCTCGGGGGAAGCTGAAGATGAACATGTCCCGCCCGCTCCGTCATTGCCTGGTGATGGCGTTCGCAGCGGCCATGCCGCTTTTCGCGCATGCGACACCCAATGATATGGGTACCACGATCACCGGACCAGGTGAGACGGGCGTTTCGCAACAGGTCACGCTTGGGCTGAACAAGTCGATGATCGTCGATCTCGATGCGCCCGCCGCTGACGTCGTCATAACGAACCCGGCCATCGCCGATGCCGTCGTGCAGACCGCCGAGCGGATCATTTTCCGGGGCGTCGCCTATGGGCAGACGAATGCCTTCGTATTCGATCGTGACGGCAACCAGCTGCTGAACCTGGAAATCAATGTCGAAACCGACATGACCAGCCTTCACAAGCTGATCGAACGGCATGTTCCGGATGCGCGTGTCAATGTCGAAGGGCTGAATGGCAATGTGCTGATAACGGGCATGGTCGACGACATGTCGCAGTCCGATCAGGTGCAGCGCCTCGTCTCGGCTTTCCTCGGCGGCGGTGAAGACATGCAGATCGTCAACATGATCCAGGTTGCCGCCAAGGACCAGGTCATGCTGGAAGTACGCATTGTCGAAATGCAGCGTACGGCGATCAAGCAGCTCGGTATCAACCTGTCGGGCACGCCGGCCTTTGGCGACATGGCCCGGCTGGTCGAGAAACAGCTGTTTTCCGACACGAACGGCGATGGCATTCCGGAATCGACCGGCACGACCGGCCTCGTGCCCGGACTTCCGCAGACGTTCCAAGGCTCGATCAGCGCCAGCAACAGCTTTCCGATCCAGGGGCAGGCGCTGGGTGGCCTTGGCGGATCCCTGACCTATTCCAACTATGTCGGGACCGACCTGCAATCGAGTGTCGGCGCAACGATCGACGCGCTGGAGCGGATCGGCATCGTCAAGACGCTGGCCGAGCCGAACATTGTCGCGATGTCCGGCGAAAGTGCCAAATTCCTTGCGGGTGGCGAGTTCCCGGTGCCGGTGGGGCAGGACAATAGCGGCCGCGTATCGATCGAATTCAAACCTTATGGTGTAGGCCTTGGCTTCACGCCTGTCGTGCTCTCCGAAGGCCGGATTTCGCTCAAAGTGTCGACCGAAGTATCGGAACTCACCAACCAGGGCGCCTATCAGGGCGCCTCGCAGACGGCCATTGACCCGGACGGCAACCTGATCACGCTGGCTGGCATTACGATCCCGGCCCTGTCGGTTCGCCGTGCAGAATCCGTTATCGAACTGCCGTCGGGCGGTTCGATGATGATGGCTGGCCTGATCCAGTCCAAGACACGCCAGACGCTGGACCAGATACCCGGGCTCAAGAAGCTGCCAATCCTCGGGGCCTTGTTCCAGTCGCGTGATTTCCTTCAGGACGAGTCGGAACTGGTGGTCATCGTGACGCCTTACCTGGTCGATCCGACCCAGAAGAACCAGTTGCGGACGCCAGCCGACGGATATGCCAACGCCTCGGACGCCAAGTCGATCTTCTTTGGCAAGCTGAACGAGCAATACGGCAAGGACGGCGCGCCAGTGGATGCCGAGAATTATCGCTCCCCTGTGGGCTTTATTGAAGAGTGAGGGATGTCAGGATGAACCCGATGCTTAAACCAACGCATGCCCTGATCGCCGCTGGCGTGTGCCTGGGCCTTGCCGGATGTGCAAACCACGCACCGACGGCTGTGCCGCAAGCCTATCTCGAGGGCACGGCGCTCGACCGCAATGCGATCGGCGTGGCGAAGCGGACCGAATTCCTTGAAGTGGATATCAGCCCGGTTTCCAGCGAACTTACGCTGAAGGACCGCGCCAGGATTGAAGCCTTTGTTCGCACCTATCGTTCGAAGGGACATGGTCCGCTGATCATGTCGCTGCCGGAGACCAGCGACAATTCGCAACTGGCCGTTTCGGCGGTCGCTGCGGCGCGCGAGATCGCCTGGCAGAACGGTGTCGAGTATGACGAGATTGCCGGCAGCAGCCATGGTGCGGGCTCGGACAAATCCGAACCGATGATCCTGGCCTTCCAAGTCTATGATGCCATCAAGCCGGATTGCAAATCGATGGCCGAATACGATGTGTCGGACATCCGCTCGAACAATGAGATGCCCAGCCTCGGCTGCGCAACCCGCACCAATCTTGCCGCCATGATAGCCGATCCGGCCGACCTCCTGGGCCAGCGTGAGCTGGCGCAGGGAGATGGGATGCGCCGCCAGGTTATCCTGCAAAAATTCCGCGATGGTGAAACCACCGCGTCTACCCGTTCTTCGGATGAATCGGGAACAATATCTGACGCAGTCAAAGAATAGTCGGCTGCCGAGTAGAAGGACGAGAGTATAATGTCGAACGAAAAAGCGCTCTTTGAAGACGATTTCGATTCAGACTTCGAAGATGTCTTTGCAGAAGATAGTTCTGCCGACGGACTTTCTGTGCCGGCCAATGATGCGTTCGGCTCGCTGCTGGATGATGCGGTCGATCCGCTGGCCGTTCCCGAGCAGAAGCCGGTCATGACGGACCAGCCTGTCTTCTCGATGCCGGACCGGAATGGCGGGGACGTCCCGCTGCCTGCGATCTCGATCAAGGTATTCTACGAGAGTGATGAAACCCGCGACCTGATGGACGTGTGCTCGCGTGATCGCCGCATGGGCCGCGCCACGCTCGAGTCAATCCCCGGCGGTATTGCCGCTGCAACGGCCTATATGCAGCAAAACCCGACTCCCAACCTTTTGATGGTCGAGTCGTCTGCAGCAGCCGAGCAGGTGTTGGCCGAGATCGATTCGCTGGCCGAACATTGCGACGAAAACGTGCAAGTCATGGTTGTCGGTGCCGTCAATGACATCAAACTCTATCGCCAGCTGGTTGCGCGCGGCGTCAGCGAATACCTCGTGCCGCCGTTTGACCCGATCCAGATCATCCGTTCGATATCCAATCTCTTCGTCGATCCTGACAGGCCTTTCGTTGGCAAGCAGATTTCGGTGATTGGTGCCAAAGGCGGGGTAGGGGCGTCGACGATTGCTCACAACCTGGCCTGGGCGCTGGCAGAAAATGCGCGCGTCAACACGACGCTTGTCGATCTCGACCTTTCATTCGGAACGACTGCGCTCGACTTCAACCAGGAGACGCCGCAGACGATTGCCGACGCGCTTCTGGCGCCTGAACGGGCCGATGATGCCGTCATTGAGCGGCTCCTGGCCAAGGCAACCGACCGCCTGTCCCTTTTCACGGCACCTGCCACGATCAACCAGATCATGGACATTCCTGACGAGGCCTTCACCACGGTGATCGAAAGCGTCCGGCGCAATGTGCCCTATATGGTGCTGGACCTGCCGCATACGTGGAGCCGCTGGGTGCAGCGCACGCTTGTGGCGTCCGATGAGGTCATCATCGTCTGCCAGCCGGACCTGGCCTCGCTGCGGAACGGCAAGAACTTCATCGACCAGCTCAAGGGCCAGCGGCCCAATGATAATCCACCGCGTCTCGTGCTGAACATGAGCGGCGTTCCGAAGCGGCCTGAAATACCCGTCAAGGATTTCGCGGCGGCGATCGGCGTCGAACCGGAAATCATCCTGTCGTTCGAGCCGGAGCTGTTTGGCACGGCCGCAAATAATGGCCAGATGATCTCGGAGACAGACGCGACATCGCGCGCGTCGATGGCCATCGATCACCTGGCGTCCGTACTGACGGGCAGGGCTGTCGAGCAGCCCGCGAAGTCTTTTTTCAAAAAGCTCCTCGGTAAATAGAACTCAAGGGAAAGGGCCCGTAAATGGCCTTCGGCAAACGTTCAGGATCTCCAGCAGTTTCAGCGCCGGCAGCACCAAAGCCGGCGGCTCCTGTGGCGCAGCCTCGCCCGCAGGCCATGAAACCGAAGGCACCTGATCCAGTGCCGGTAAAGGGGGCTCCGAAGCCGCTCGCATCGCAACCGGTGAAGGCCAAGAGGCCTGAGCCCAAGCCGACGCCCGAGCCGGTTCGCAAGGTGAACCAGCAGTCCGAGCAGTATTACGCCACCAAGACGACGATTTTCAACGCCCTGATCGACACGATCGACCTGTCGCAGCTCGCGCAGCTTGATGCCGAGAGCGCGCGCGAGGAAATTCGCGATATTGTTGTCGAAATAATCAGCATCAAGAATGTGGTGATGTCGATCTCCGAGCAGGAGCAGCTGCTCGATGACATCTGTAACGACGTTCTCGGGTATGGTCCGCTGGAGCCGCTGCTCGCACGCGATGATATTGCAGACATCATGGTCAATGGCGCGGACACGACCTATATCGAAGTCAACGGCAAGATCGAGCGTACCAATATCCGGTTCCGCGACAATGCCCAGCTGATGAATATCTGCCAGCGCATCGTGAGCCAGGTTGGCCGCCGCGTCGACGAAAGTTCGCCGATCTGTGATGCGCGCCTGCTCGACGGGTCACGCGTGAACGTGATTGCGCCGCCGCTGGCGATTGACGGCCCGACACTCACCATTCGTAAGTTCAAAAAAGACAAGCTGCAGCTGCAGGATCTGGTCAACTTCGGATCGATCAGCGAAGCAGGTGCTGAAGTCCTGCGCATTATCGGCCACTCTCGCTGCAACGTCCTGATTTCCGGCGGTACGGGTTCGGGCAAGACGACGCTTCTCAACTGCCTGACTGCGTTCATCGAGCCCGGCGAGCGCGTCATCACCTGCGAAGACTCCGCGGAACTCCAGTTGCAGCAGCCGCACGTCGTGCGACTCGAGACGCGCCCGCCGAACATCGAAGGCTCGGGCGAGGTCACGATGCGTGAGCTCGTCAAGAACTGCCTGCGTATGCGCCCCGAGCGGATTATCGTGGGCGAGGTGCGTGGCCCGGAGGCATTCGACCTCCTGCAGGCCATGAACACGGGCCATGATGGCTCAATGGGCACGCTGCACGCCAACAGCCCGCGCGAAGCCCTAAGCCGTGTGGAATCCATGATTACAATGGGCGGCTTCTCGCTGCCGGCCAAGACGATCCGGGAAATGATCGTTGGCTCTATCGACGTCGTTGTGCAGGCCTCGCGCCTTCGTGACGGCTCGCGCCGTATCATGTGCATCACCGAGGTGATGGGCATGGAAGGGGATACGATCGTGCTTCAGGACGTCCTGAAGTTCGAGATGGATGGTGAAGACGCCGACGGCAAGATCATCGGCGCACATCGCGGAACCGGCATTGGGCGTCCGCGCTTCTGGGAACGCGCCTCATACTACAACCTTGAGCGTGAACTCGCCGCTGCGCTCGACGCGCTGGGGAGCTGATCCATGGATAGCAACATGATGGTCTATGCCGTCGCCGGGCTGGCATTCGTCGCGCTTGCAGGCATCGGCCTGGCATTCACTAGCGGTGACGCCGACGCGGCACGCAAGCGCGCCAAGGCCATCGGCGCGGGTGCCACTGGCGGCAAGATACGTGGCGGCAAGGCGCAGGACGAGAATTCGAAACGCCGCGCCAAGACACAGGAAATGCTCGATAACCTGCGCAAGCAGGACAAGGAGCGCCGCAAGTCGATCACGCCGCGTGACATCGCTTCAAAGCTCACCCAGGCCGGCCTGGACGTTCCGGTCTCGGCCTTCTGGATCGGTTCGCTGGTCATGGGCACGCTCTGCGCAATCCTGATCTACCTGTCAGGCGCCGACGGGCTGGTGGTTTTCGGCATGTCGCTGAAGAGCAAGCCGGTGATGATCGGCGGCGCCTTCATCGCAGGCACCTTGTGGGTTCCCCGCCTGTTCCTGGGGGTACTGACCAAGCGCCGTCACAAGAAGATGATCAACCAGTTTGCCGATGCGCTGGATATCATCGTGCGGGGCGTGCGAACCGGCCTGCCGCTCAATGAATGTATTCGCATCATTGCCAAGGAAAGCCCCGATCCGCTGGGCGCAGAATTCAACTCCCTGGCCGACAATCTGGCGATGGGGGCAGGCCTTGAGCGTTCGTTGAACGCTT
This sequence comes from uncultured Alphaproteobacteria bacterium, assembly GCA_963973995.1. Classification (GTDB taxonomy): domain Bacteria; phylum Pseudomonadota; class Alphaproteobacteria; order Caulobacterales; family Hyphomonadaceae; genus Hyphomonas. Next base: position 334,314 of record CAXBCO010000001.1, on the reverse strand, counting down.
TCTACAAGCGACTGCCGCTGCAGGAGATCAACTTCTTCGTCATTGTGCTGCTGATCCAGGCCAAGGCGGGGGGCAACCTTTCGGAAGCGCTGGGAAACCTGTCGACAGTCATTCGTTCGCGCAAGATGATGCGTGAGAAGGTCAACGCACTGTCATCGGAAGCCAAGGCGTCAGGCATGATCATCGGCGCGCTGCCATTTGCGGTGGGTTTCATGGTTTACCTGACAACGCCCAGCTACATCATGCAGCTTTTCATAACCGATACGGGACACGTCATTCTCACGATCGCTGCGACCATGATGACCATGGGCATCCTGACGATGAAAAAAATGATCAACTTCGACATGTAGGGTGACGGATTATGTATGATTTCATTCTGTCACTGACCCGTCCGGATACGCTGGCAGCCTATCTCGTTGCAGCAGCGGTGTTTGCGACCTTCGTCACGGTCTTCCTGCCTTACCTCAAGGGTGACAAGCTCGAAACGCGTCTCAAGGCCGTATCGAACCAGCGTGAAAAGCTGCGCAAGCAGAGCCGCGCGGCACTCGAGACCAAGGGTCTCCGGCGTGAAGACAAGAGCATGATGGGGACGGTTTCGTCCAAGCTCAACCTCGCCAAGGCGCTGGAAGACCCCAATGTTGTCAAGCTGATGAACCAGGCTGGCCTGCGCGGGCCTGGCCCGATATCAGCCTTCTATTTCGCCCGGATGGCGTTGCCTTTTGCCGGCCTGCTCGTGACCTTCATCTATATTTTCTTCGTCAACGACCATGGCTTCAGCCCGGTGATGAAATACGGCTCACTCGCCTTCGGCATGGCGGCCGGCTTCTATGCGCCGAACATGTACGTCTCGAACCTCGCCTCCAAGCGACAGAAATCGATCATGCTCGGCTTCCCGGATTCCCTGGACATGCTGCTGATCTGCGTCGAGGCTGGCATGTCGATCGAGCTTGGTTTCAACAAGGTGAGCCAGGAGATCGGCAGCGCCTCGCCGGAACTGGCCGAGGAATTCGGTCTGACGGTCGCTGAACTCTCTTATCTTCCCGATCGCCGGATGGCCTATGACAACCTCGCCGGGCGTACGGGACATGAAGGCGTGAAGGCGGTCTGCATGGCCCTGTCGCAAGCCGAACGTTATGGTACGCCGCTGGGCGATGCGCTGCGGGTGATGGCCAAGGAAAACCGTGAAATGCGGATGTCCGCCGCCGAGAAGAAAGCCGCAGCGCTGCCGGCGAAACTGACCGTGCCAATGATCCTGTTCTTCCTGCCCGTATTGTTCCTTGTCGTGCTCGGCCCGGCCTACATCCAGTACAAGTCGATGAAGGGTGACAATGACGCGGCGCCGGACGTAACCGAGTTGAACATCGAGACGCACGCAAGCGATTTCGTCTAGCGCGGCTTGACCACGCGATTCAAAATGCCCGCCTGCTGAATAGCTGGCGGGCATTTTCTGTATTGAGGCAGGGTGTTCGCGGCGGTCCTTGACGCATGACAACGTGTGTCACGCCTGCGCAGGCAAGGCATGCATCCCGCCCTCTGGCAGAGCGTCAGTAGGATTTGCGCAGGCGCAGGCCCGCGTCGTTTTCTGGCGTCGTCACGGGTGAGGACTCGTCCGTCACCGGCGTAGACGTGGCGGCGGCCGCGCGCTCGGCGTCCGGTCCGGGCCTATTCGAGGATGCCGGAGACGCCGGGAGCTTGCCCATTTCTGCCCGCTCGGCGAGGGCTTCCCAAGTGCGGGTGGGCTGCACCATTTCGCGAAGCAGTTCGACATTCTGGTCGACAATGCTGCGGGGGGCATTGGCGCCGCTCGCGGCTTTCATCTCGTCATACTTGCCCTGCAGTCCGAGGACGAGGGCGAGGTTTTCCTTGATCCGCGTGGTTGTATCCGGTTGCGCATCGGCGAGCCGCAATTTTTCTTCTGCGCCGACGAGATCGCCGGAGAGGGCGAGCGAGAGGCCGTAATTGGCCAGTGTCGACGTGCGGTTGGGCTCAATACTGAGAGCCCGCTGATAGGCTTGCTGTGCATCGGCATGCCGGTCGAGCTGGTCGAGCGCCGTGCCGAGCCCGCCCCAGGCTGCTGCCCTGTCGGGTTCGAGCGTGCCGGCCTGGCTAAACGCCTGAACGGCGGCGCGATAATCCTGCTTGGTCGACAAGGCCCGTCCGAGCACCATCAGGAGTTCGGCACTGTCCGGGTGGATGACAAGAACCTGGGACAGGACGTCGATCGCGCGGTCATCGCTGCCGATGTCGCGCAGGGCGTTGCCGAACGTGATCGCGGTTTCGAGATTTTCCGGGTCCTTGGCGTGTTCCTTCGACCAGAAATTGGCCTTGGTCAGCGGGTCGGCGCGGTTGGCTGCAGCCACTTCTTCCGGACTGGCCGGCTTCAGGGCTTCTTCCATGGCCCGTTGCAGTTCGGCATTCGCGGCCTTTTCATCTTTCGTCGCCGTGCTGGCGCAGCCTGCCGCCGCCGCCGCAAAGGCGAGCGCGAGGACCGCCAGTGACGTTTTGGCTCTGGACATGGGCTGGCTCCAAGTATGTATCAGGTTCATTCAGGCCCGATTCTGGCCCGATTGAGGTCAAGGTTCGGTTAACAGGACTGACCGTCTGATTAACAAATTGCCCGGAGCGCCATACGACATGCACAAGAGCTTTACCGCCAAAGGGGCCAATCCGGCCGCGATCCACCTGTTCACGGTTTCGGGCTTCGAAAGCCTGAAGGACGATCCGTTCCCGGGCGCGCGGGCACTTGCCAAGGGGCAGGGGTTCACGGGCAAAGCCGGACAGGTCGTGTTGCAGGCGGGTACGGACGGACAGCTCAGCCACGTGCTGGCGGGACTGGGCGATGGACGCGACGCGCTGGGCGTGGCCGCCATTTCCGCGAAGCTGCCGGAGGGCGATTACATGATCGCGACCGATGGCGGTCTCGGCTTTGCACAGATTGCCGCCGGATGGGCCGATGGCGCCTATCGATTTGACCGCTACCTGAACGAAAAGGCGAAGCCGCCCCGGCTTGTGATCCCGGCGGGCGAGGAGTCCGACGCCTTGTCGCGTGAGGCGGATGCCATCGCGCACCTGCGCGACCTGGTGAATACGCCGGCGAGCGACATGGGCCCGGAAGCGCTGCAGGGGGAGGTGGCGGCACTGGCCAAGCTCTATGGCGCCAAGCTGACTGCGACGGTGGGGGACGACCTGCTGAAAGCGAATTATCCGCTGGTGCATGCGGTTGGCAGTGCGGCCACGTTTGCGCCGCGCTTCCTGGAACTGGAATGGGGCGACCCGGGCCATCCCAAGCTGGCGCTGGTCGGCAAGGGGGTGACCTTCGATTCCGGCGGCCTGAACATCAAGGGCGGCGACGGGATGCGGATCATGAAGAAGGACATGGGCGGTTCGGCGCATGTCATTGCCCTGTCGGAACTGATCATGGGATCCGGCCTGAAGGTGCACCTCAAGCTCTACGTGCCTGCTGTCGAGAATGCGATTGCGGGCAATGCGTTCCGGCCGGGCGACATCCTGGCGAGCCGCAAGGGCCTGACGGTCGAGATCGACAATACCGACGCGGAGGGACGTCTCATTCTCGCGGACGCGCTGGCCCGGGCCTGCGAAGGCGAGCCCGACCTACTGATCGATTTCGCGACGCTGACCGGCGCGGCGCGCGTTGCGCTGGGACAGGATCTGGCGCCGATCTATACCGATGACGACGTCCTCGCAGCGGACGTGCTAGACGGGTCGAAAGCCAGTGGCGACCCTGTCTGGCGCATGCCGCTCTGGGACCCTTACCTGTCAGACCTGAAGAGCCCGATTGCCGATCTCGTCAATTCCGGCGGACGGCAGGCCGGATCGATCACGGCGGCGCTGTTCCTGAAACAGTTCGTCACCGCGAAGAGCTGGGCGCATTTTGACGTCTGGGCCTGGCGCAAGGGAAAATATGGGCGGCCTGAAGGCGGCGCGCCGACAGGCTTCCGGGCCGTCTGGGCAATGTTGGCAGCGCGCTATTCCGCCTGAGGCGGGACCATCCGGACTTCGGAGAGGCGGATGGCTTCGCGCACGCGGCCGCGCAGGACCAGCGTGTCGATATTGTCCGGCTCGGCCTGCATGGCGGCTTTGACATCGGCGAGGGCCATGTCGAGGTCGCCGGTATTCAGCCGGGCTTCGGCGCGCAGATGGTGCGCGGTGCCGAAACCGGGTGCGGATTCGAGGGCGGCATCCAGGTCGGATACGGCCTGGGTCCATTGTTCCAGCATGATGTGGGCGCTGGCGCGATCGACCAGAAGGTCGGGATCATTGGGGATGATTTTCAGGGCGTTCGAGATGGTCAGGATCGCTGCTTCCGGCGCACCGGCGACAAGCCAGGCATTGCCGGCCTGGGTGAGATAAAGCGCGCGTTGTTCGAGCGTGCCGCCATCGGTCGCATTGGCCAGTTCTTCAAGCCGCGCTGCACCTTCAGCTTCCTGGCCGAGGGCGATCAGCGAGAGCGCAACGCACTGGCGCGCTCCCGGGCGGTTGCCTTCGAAGCTCCAGGCGAGGGCGTCCTCATAGGCGTCTTCCGGGTTCTCATCGATACGGGCGATACAGGTGTCGAGGCGTGTCGCCTCGCGGGCGGCGAAATCGGCGCTGGCGGTCTGAAAGAAGGCGAACGATACCGCTGCGAAGGCGAGGATAGACATGGATAAAGGGCTCCCGGACCTGTAGTGGTGCCTATAGTCATCAGTCAGGGCCCCAGTGCAAATGACAGTTCCGCCATCTCTGCTTTTTGTCTTTGGCATGGGCTATTCCGCCCGTCGCCTGGCGGCGCGACTCGTGCCGGCCGGGTGGCGCGTTGAGGGGACCAGCCGGGCGAAAGACGCGGATCTTGGGCCGGGGGTGAGGGCGCTGCAATGGGGCGGTGAGGGGGAGGTGCGTCCGTCGTCCGGCGCGCATTGGCTGGTCACCCTGCCACCTGATCCAGACGGGTGCCCGGCGGCCCGCGCGATGGGAAAGCGGGCGGCCGAGGCAGCCTCGGTGACCTATCTTTCGACCACGGGCGTCTATGGCGACCTGGGCGGCGGCTGGGCGATGGAATGGAGCCCGGTCAATCCGGGGTCGGCGCGGGCGCGGGCGCGGGTGCTGGCCGAGCGGCAATGGCAGGAGGCGACGGGCGGCGCAGCGCGGGTCGTGCGCCTGCCGGGAATCTATGGTCCCGGCCGGTCACCCTTCGAGCGGTTGCGCACTGGCACGGCGACGCGGGTGGTGAAACCGGGGCAGGTGTTCAGCCGAGTCCATGTCGAGGATATCGCGCGCGGGCTGGAGGCCCTGCTGCTAAAGCCGGCGCTGACCGGCGTGTTCCACCTGTGCGACGATGAGCCTGCGCCGCCTCAGGATGTGACGGCGTTTGCAGCAGGCCTGCTCGGGATGGCGCCGCCGCCGGAAATGGACATCGCGGATGCGGGCCTCAGCCCGATGGCGCGGAGCTTTTATGCCGAATGCAAACGGGTCTCCAATGCGCGCGCCAAGGCGGCGCTGGGGTGGCGTCCGCTCTATCCGTCCTACCGGGAAGGTTTGACTGCGATCCTGGCCGGGTCCTGAAGTCAGGTTCGGACAATGGTCGGCTGGAAGGTGTTTTGCCCGACCGGCGACTGGCGTTCTTCATACAGGCAGACCATGCCCTTGCCTTCGCGCTTGGCGCGATAGAGTGCGGCATCGGCGCGGTGGATGCTGGACTTGAATTCCTCGTCGGTCTGTACGAAGGCGATGCCGACGCTCGCGCCGACCCGCAACTCCTGCGAGCCGTACGGGATGGGCCGGTTTATCCGTGAAATACATTGCTCGCCGAAGGCCTGGATTGCGGCGCGTCCATCCTGTTCGGAATAGAGGATGATGAATTCGTCGCCGCCTGTGCGGAACGCTTTCGCGCGGCCGAGACCGAGCTTGTTCAGGCGTCCGGCAATGACCTGTAGCACAGCGTCGCCAGCGTCATGGCCGTAGGTGTCATTGATCGACTTGAAGCCATCGAGATCGATCGCAAGCGCCGCCGTGCAGGGCGGTTCGGTGCGCGGGCCGGTGCGGGCCATCGTGGAATCGAGCTGCCGGCGATTGAACAGGCCAGTCAGCGGGTCGGTCACGGCGCTGGCTTCGGCATCCTTGACCCGGTTGCTGATGGCCCAGCTGAATTGCAGCACGGTGAGGCAGAGGCCGAGCGGCACGATATAATGGTTGAACTCGACATAGGGCGTCAGCTCGAACATGCGGGCATACAGCCAGATCGTCGCGAAGATACACGGCGACCAGGCCATCAGGACAGCGCCTGCGCCATGAACGCCCCGGCGATGCAGCACCCAGACACCGACCAGAACGGTGACCGGAATAAGGACGGTTGCAGTCATGTAGACCAGGCCGGCGACCGAATCCGGCAGGAATGTGTAGAACCCGGACAGCACCGCGAAAGTACACATGGCCTTCATGGCTGTGTCGAAGGCGGGCCAGCGGTTGCGCAGGTCGAGGAAGGCCGCGATGAACAATCCGGCGAGCGCCGTGACAGCCCCTTGCAGGATGTCGACCAGCAGCATGGTGCTGACGTCGCTGTTGGGCCAGAGGAATGATTTTCCAATGCCGGTCGAAAACGCCATGTAAAGCATCGCCCCGACACAGAAGGCGAAGTAGAGCCGATAGGCCCGGTCGCCGGACGAGCGTGCGATTGAAAATGCATAGGCCGTGAACGTGCAGATGATGCCGAGCATCAGGGCATTGATCGCGATCGTCCATTGTGACCAGAATTGGTAATCCGCACTGGCATGGAACCACATTGTCAGCACGACGACCGTATCGCTGTGAACCCGCAGGTAAAGCGTGCGGGCTTCTCCGGCGGGAATATCAACCTCGAAGGACGGGAAGGGGTCGGGGATGGCGATGCCGTCCCGGGCCACGGCGGCGCCCGCGCGGCCTGTCTGTGTAACAATCTGGTCGTCGACAATATAGGCCTCGACGACCTGCAGGTAGGGAAAGCGGATGACGGCGTTGCCGCGGAGGTCTGACGGGCTGGAATTGACCAGGTCCGCCTTGACCCAGATGTCGCCGGCTTTCCCGGAGCCAACGAAAATGTCTTTCCGGTTCGGCTGGAACACGACATTGCCGGTTCCGTTGAGGATGTCTTCGATCTGCACGTCGGGGGCAACGGATTCAGCAATGTCGATCTGCCCGCCGATTGCGATCCGGCCGTCGAGGTCGCCCACCTGGATCGTGCCGGCGTCGGATGGAAACGTCAGCGACGTGACCACAACCACAAGCAGGCTGACGAATCTGCTGGCAAACCGCATGGAATTCTTCCCTGATAGATAACCCAAGCGGAGCCTTTTGCCCCGCCCGGAATTTATCCCACAAAAACAGCTATTTATGGTTAGTTCTCAACGGGGAATTTCATGCGAATGCCGGGTAATGCGTATACGCTCTGTTAAGCTGCAGGCGTGGTAGAGCCGGATACGGGAGCGGCCCAGCCCGGGGCGGGGCCGTCGGGTGCGCCGGGCGGCGTGCGTGGCTTTAGCGGGGCGGGCGACCGTCATCACCGCTGGGGCGCTGGCCGCTCTCGGACGTGGTGCGTGACTGCGACCGTTCCGGGGCCTTGATGAGCAATTCGGCATCGGTGACCTGTCCGTCGAAATTCCTGTCAAACGCAATGTGATTGGGCAGGGCGTCCGCATCGCCGAGGGCGTAGACGGACCATTCAGCCAGGGACAGCGCCGAGACGGTGCGCGTGCCGATGGCCTGCCATTCCCGCATGATGCCATTGGCCAGTTCGGCCTCGTCGATGACATGGTCGTGGTCGACATCCATATCGGCAAAGAGGAGGGCAATCGGCCTTGCGATCATGCCGCCCTGAACGGTGGGACGTTCGCGTTGCGCGCCATCATTGCGCTGTGGCTGGGGACGCGATGTGCAGGCCGTGGCGAGCAGGGCCGCCGCCAGGCAGGCGGCAGGCACGGTGATGCGGGATGGAAAAGGGTTTATGTTCGGGGAGACGTTTAAGCCGGTCCAGCTTGAACGGCGATCGGTCCGTGATCCGTCGGGCACTTACGTATTTGTAATTCAACCGGCTGGGAAAAAAGCGCCGGTGCGGAGTCAATCTGGCCTGCATTTTGTGCTAGGCTGGGAGCATTACACGCAGGTGGTCGTGGGCGGACGCTGACGGGCCTGCAATTGAGGGACGAAACATGACAAGCAGACATATCCTGATGGCGGTCAGCGCCATTGCACTCACAAGCTGTAGCCATTTCCGGCATCATGAGCGCGGGCCGGATATTGCCGAGACCGCCGTGCCGGTTGAGGTGACGACTCCTGCCGCCGAAACAGTCGACGTGGCGACACTGGCCGGCGCGCCCCTGTTCGAGGGCATGGGTGATTTCCACCGCGAAATCACGACAAGCAGCCCGGACGCGCAGGCATATTTCGACCAGGGCATGGTACTGGCCTTCGGCTTCAATCATGCGGAGAGTATCCGCTCGTTCCGTGCCGCGCAGAAACTCGATCCGGCGTGCGCGATGTGCTTCTGGGGAGAAGCGCTGGCGACAGGCCCGAACATCAATGTCACGAGCAAGGGCAAGGCAGTGATGTCCGAAGCCGACCGCGTGTCGGCCTTTGCGGCCATCAACAAGGCACTGGCCTTGAAGGACAATGCGAGCCCGGACGAGCAGGCGCTGATTGCGGCGCTGGCGACGCGCTACAATGGTGATGCCACGACGCCGCGCGAGCCGCTGGACGTGGCCTATGCCGAGGCGATGGGACAGTACGTGGCAGATCATCCGGAGGATGACGACGCGGCAGCGATGTATGCCGAAGCCTGGATGAACACGATGCCATGGGACTATTGGTCGGCGGATGGCGAGCCGAAGCCCGAGACGGCGGAAGTCATCGCGACTTTGGAGCGCATCATAGCGCGCTCGCCGGACCATCCGCTGGCGCTGCACCTCTATATCCATGCGGTGGAAGCCTCCAGCAATCCCGGGCGGGCGGAAGATGAGGCAGACATGCTGGCCAACCTGGTTCCGGGGTCTGGCCACCTCGTGCATATGCCCGCGCATATCTACTGGCGCGTCGGACGCTATGACGATGCGGCGACAGCCAATATACGTGCGGCCAAGGTGGACGAGGATTATATCGCCCAGTGCAATGCGCAGGGCTTCTATCCGGCGCTCTATTATCCGCACAATATCCATTTCCTGTGGGCGGCTTCCAGCATGGCGGGCCAGCGCGACATGGCCATCAGCACGGCGCAGAAGCTGGCTGAGAATGTGCGGCTGGAACAGATCGAGCAATTCCCGACCATCGAATTCTTCAAGACGGTGCCGATGCTGGCACTGGTGCAGTTCGGTCAGTGGGAGGATATCCTGGCGCTGGAGCGGCCACCGGAGTCGCTCGATTACTCGAATGCCATCTGGCATTATGCGAGGGGCGTCGCGGCGGCGCGGACAGGCAATACGGAAACCGCGAGCGCGGAACGCGAGAAGCTGGCAGCCCTGAAAGGCAGTGTGCAGATCAGCTTCCTCGATACGGCGGATTATCCGGCGAGCACGCTGCTGACAATCGCCGACGAACTCCTTCTGGGCGAGATTGCCAGTGTCGAAGCGCGTCACGATGAGGCGATTGCGCATTTCTCGGCAGCGGTCGATGCGCAGGATTCACTGCCCTATACCGAGCCGCCCTTCTGGTATTACCCGACGCGCCAGTCGCTGGGCGAGGCGCTGGTGCAGGCGGGCAAGTATGCCGAGGCCGAAGCGGTCTATCGCAAGGACCTTGTCGACTACCCGCACAATGGCTGGTCGATGTCGGGCCTGATGAAGGCGCTGGAGGCGCAGGGCAAGACGAACGAAGCCGCCGAGATGAAGCCGATGTTCGACATTGTCTGGCGCAACTCGGACGTGGTGCTTGACGGGTCGCGGCTCTAGGCGAGCGTCGCGGCCACCTCGTCGCAGGTTGCGAGCAGGCGGGCAATGTCCTGCTCGCGGCTGAGGCGGTGGTCGCCATCCTTGATCAGCGTGATCGTCAGGTCGCTGGCGGTCAGCGCATCGACGAGGCGGGCGGCGTGGGTCCATGGCACGTCGGCATCCTGCATGCCCTGGAGAATGCGAACCGGACCGTCAAACGCGATCGGCTTGTCGAGGACCTGCCATTTGCGGCCATCCTCGATCAGGGCGCGGGTGATCGTGTAGGGTTCATCATAGTCTGACGGGCGGAGCGTGAAGCCCTGTTCCATGATCTCGGCCTGTGCCTCGGCCGGGAATTCGGGCCACATCAGTTTTTCGGTAAAATCCGGCGCCGGGGCGACCAGGACGAGGCCTTTCACGCGGTCCGGGCGGGCGAGGGCGGCGAGCAGCGCCATCCAGCCGCCCATGCTGGAGCCGACGATCACGAGCGGTCCGTCTGTCTGGCTGTCGATGGCGGCCAGCGCATCGGCGCGCCACTGGCTGACCGTGCCGTCTTCGAACGCGCCGTCCGACTCGCCATGACCGGAATAGTCGAAGGCCAAAAAGCCATGGCCCGTCCGATTCGCCCAGTCTTCGAGCCGGAGAACCTTGGTGCCGCTGATGTCGGACTTGAAGCCGCACATCCAGACGAATGTGAGCTTGCCGGTGCTGGCGGGATTGTGGCGAAAGGCGAGGCGCCTGCCCTCAGGGCTGGTGAAATAGGTCGTTGTCATCGCCCTTCCGTTCCTTCATCTGTTTCCCCTGTCAAGCGAACGAGGGGCAAGAGCGGCTTTGGACGAATTCCCGGACATGACCGGCAAGACCATCCTGCAGGTGGCGCCAGAGCTTTCGGCCGGCGGCGTGGAGCGCACCGTGCTGGAAGTGACCGAAGCGATCATTGCAGCCGGCGGCCGGGCCTTGCTGGCCAGCAAAGGCGGCCGGCTGGAAGATGAATTCGCGGCGCTGGGCGGCGAGCTGTTCCGGATGGATGCCAAATCGAAGAACCCGGTCACGTTGAAGCTGAACCAGCGCAAGCTGGAACGCCTGATCGCCCGCGAGGGGGTCAGCCTTGTGCATGCCCGGTCCCGCGCGCCAGCCTGGAGCGCGTATTGGGCCGCCAAGGCGGCAGGTGTGCCCTTCGTGACCACCTATCATGGCGCCTATTCGGGCAAGACACGGCTGAAGCGGGCCTATAATTCCGTGATGGCGAAAGGCGACCTCGTGATCGCCAATTCGAACTGGATCGCGGCGCATGTACAGGCCGAGCACGGGATTGCCGAGGACCGGATCGTCACGATCCCGCGCGGCGTGGACCTTGCCGAATTCGATCCAGTGGCGGTGACGCCGTCGCGGATTGCGGCGGTCAGGCAGCGCTGGGGCATCGCCGACGATCCGCGCGTGACGCTGTTCCTGCCGGGACGGCTCACCGAATGGAAGGGCCAGCTCGTGGCCATCGAGGCGCTGGGGCTGATGTCGGTGCAGGAGCTGAAAGGCCTTGTCCTGGTGCTGGCGGGCGATCCGCAGGGCCGGGCAGGCTATGTCACCCGGCTGGAAGACGCGATCCTGGATTACAAGCTGGGCGGCACGGTGATCCTGGCTGAGCATGAGCGCGACATGCCGGCGGCCTGCCTGGCCGCGGATATCGTGCTGACACCGTCGATCCGGCCTGAAGCCTTCGGACGCGTGGCGGTCGAGGCCTCGGCCATGGGACGGCCCGTGATCGTGGCCGATCATGGCGGCGGGCGCGAAACCGTGATCGAGGGCGAGACGGGCGCGCGGGCCGAGCCGGGCGACCAGGCGGCGCTGGCCGGGGCGATCCGGGCGTTCCTGGACGTCGGTGCATCGGCCCGGGCGGGCATGGGAAAGGCTGGTCAGGCGCATGTGCGCGCGCATTTCTCCAAGCAGGGGCTTCAGGCGGCGACGCTTAATGTCTATAAGCGTTTGCTGGAGTAGGGACCTAGTAAGCAGGGATGGCGAAAGCAGACGTACCGATGAGCCCGGCTAACCCCGGCGCCAAGGCCAAGGAAGTGCTCGTTATCAAGCTGAGCGCGCTGGGCGACTTTGTGCTGGCTCTGGGCGCGATGAAGGCGGTGCGCGAGATGCACCCGTCGGCGCGGATCACATTGCTGACGACGCCTTTCTTCGAGGAATTCGCGAAACTCTGTCCCTATGTCGACCGGATCGAGACCGATGGCCGGCCGGAAGGCATGAAGGCGACGGGCGCGCTGATCCAGCGTATCCGCAAAATGAACTACGATATTGTCTATGATTTCCAGACCAGCGGGCGGACGAAGAATTATTTCACCGCGCTGAGCCGGTCGGGCAAGGCGCCGCTCTGGTCGGGCCATCATGAGAAGGCGGCCTTTTTCCACGACAATGCCGAGCGCGGGAAGATGCACTCGATCGACCGGCTGGCCGAGCAGCTGGAAGTGGCGGGCGTTGCGCCTCAAGGCCGGTGGCTGGGCACCAGCGCGCCCTTCCCGGACCTGTCCTGGGTGCGCCACAAGCTGGGCGACACGCCGCGCCTGCAGCCGGCCTATTTCGCGCTGGCCGAGCCCTATATGCTGCTCATTCCGGGCGCTTCCGAGCATCGCGAGGCCAAGCGCTGGCCGGAAGAGAATTATGCCGAACTGGCGACGCGGATTGCCGATGCGGGCATCATGCCGGTGATCATTGGCGGCAAGGCGGAGGGCCCGCTGGCGCACAGTATCGCGCGCCGGGAACCCCGGGTGAAGAACCTGGTGACCCGCACCGACCTGTTCCAGATCGTGACGCTGGCCGAGAAGGCGCTGTTCGTGGTCGGCAATGATACCGGGCCGATGCATATGGCCACGCTGGCGGGCGCGCCGGGCATCGCGCTGTTCGCGCTGACCGAGAGCGATCCGGACCATTCGGCCCCGCGCGGGCCGAAAGCGCCGGTGATCATCAACTCGGCGCCGACGCTGAAGGAATTGAGCGTCGATGACGTCTGGCAGTCCGTGCGGGCGCTTGGGCTGTTGCCCGCTTGACTTCACCCGCGATAGGGCACAACCGAAGCGCCTTGTGGAACAGGCCAACGAATGGCATATTCCCCAAGCCTATGAACAGCCACAAAGGAGACAGGCCATAGCTCGCAGACCAGACCAGGGTGGACCACAGAAACAGGTTGGCCCCCGCACCAATGAAGATATTACCGCCACCAATGTTCTCCTGATTGACGAGAACGGTGAAAAGCAGGGCGTGATGCCCCTCGCAGCAGCCCTCGATGCGGCGCGCGAGGCGAGCATGGACCTTGTGGAAGTTTCCCCCGACCAGGAAGTCCCGGTCGTGAAAATCCTCGACTATGGCAAGCTGCGATTTGAAGAGCGCAAGAAGAAGGCGGCTGCGAAGAAGAAGCAGCGGTCCAGCGAACTCAAAGAGATCAAGATGCGTCCGAATATCGACACGCATGATTATGAGGTGAAATCGCGCGCGATGCAGCGTTTCTTCGAGGATGGCGACAAGGTGAAGGTGACCCTGCGCTTCCGGGGTCGCGAAATGGCGCACCAGCATCTCGGCATGCAATTGCTCGAGCGGGTGAAGATCCAGTTCGAGGAAACCACGAAAGTGGAAACCGAACCGAAGCTCGAAGGCCGCCAGATGACCATGGTCCTGGCGCCGCGCTAAGGGTCGCCTCCTTCAAAGCAACACCGAAAACCGGACGGGCGATTTGCCCTCCGGTTTTTTTGTGTGGCGGGCGGAGGGTAAAGGTCCGCATTGCATTACTATGATCACACAGGAAAACAGGGTCGCGAGCCCGTTCCCTCCGCTAGCCGGGGCTTTTGACCCCCATGGCGACCGTTTGGGACGCCGCCATGACGCGCGTATTATGACCCGAAAACGCTTACGGTCGGACAGGTTTTGCGCGATCCGGCATGGGTACGGGCCACGAGGCAGGGACAGGGCGGCGCGAATCCCCCTGTTTCGCGCCGGACCGCCTGCAATATCAGGCATCCGGCCCCTTGATTCTCTCTCTCCGATCCGTCATAAGCCGCCTCTTCCGAGCGGTGCGGGCGAACGGCATGCCCCTCAGCTCATGAACAGACCAAGGGCCGCCCACGGGTGTGAGCTCGCACAAGGAGACTAGAAATGCCGAAGATGAAGACCAAGAAAGCCGCTGCCAAGCGGTTCAAGATCACGGCTACCGGGAAACTGAAGCATGGTGTCGTTGGCAAGCGCCACCGCCTCAGCAGCCACAATGCCAAGTATATCCGCCAGAACCGGGGCACGAAAGTGGCCTCGAGCGCCGATGTCGCCCGCGTTTTGAAAAAGTTCCTGCCGTACGGCCTGTAAGCTTTTCCCGTTTTCCCCAAGATCTTGACTTAGGAGGCTCAAATGCCCCGTTCACGCAATAAAGTGCCGGCCCACGCCCGCCACAAGAAAATCATCAAGCAGGCCAAAGGCTTCCGCAACCGTTCGAAGAACACGTTCTCGAACGCGCATGCCGCTGTCTGGAAAGCCGGCCAGTACGCCTATGTCGGCCGCAAGGTCAAAAAGCGTACGTTCCGTTCGCTCTGGATCCAGCGCATCAACGCTGCTGTGCGCATCCATGATGACGAACTCACATATAGCCGCTTCATCGACGGCCTGACCAAGGCCGGCATCGAAGTCGACCGCAAGGTCATGTCCGACATCGCGATCCGCGAGCCGGAAGCGTTTGGTGCGCTGGTCAAGCAGGCGAAAGCCGCGCTCGCCTAGGCTGCACCCAATCATGCTGCACAATGGAGAGCCCGGCCCTTAAAGCCGGGCTTTTCCTTTTGGCCGTTTGCATGATGTCCCGAAGCGATTAGAAAGCGCGCAGAATCCCAAAAGAGGCTGAAACCTTGTCCGATATCAAAACGATAGAGAAAGAGGCCCTCGCGGCGATTGACGCTGCTGCGAGCCTTGAAGCGCTGGACGCCGTGCGCGTGGCAGAGCTCGGCAAGAAGGGACGCGTGTCCGGCCTGATGAGCGGCCTGGGCAAGATGAGCCCCGACGAGCGCAAGGCGAACGGGCCGAAGCTGAACGCCCTCAAGGTGACGGTCGACGAGGCCGTGCGGGCCCGCAAGGTCGCGCTTGAGGCCAAGGCGCTGGAGGCCCAGCTGGCGACCGAAAAGGTCGACCTCACGCTGCCGCCGGCCCCGGGCCCGCGCACCGGATCCCTGCATCCCGTGATGCAGGTGTTCGAGGAGATCGCGGCGATATTCGGCGACATGGGCTTCACCGTGGCCGAGGGCCCGGACATCGAGGACGACTGGCACAATTTCACCGCGCTGAACTTCCCTGAAGGCCACCCGGCGCGCGAGATGCATGACACGTTCTTCCTGGACGCGCCCGAAGGCGGCACGCCGAAAGTGCTGCGCACGCATACAAGCCCGGTGCAGATTCGCACGATGATGAACGAGAAGCCGCCGCTGCGCATTCTGGTGCCGGGCCGGGTCTACCGCAATGACTGGGACGCGACGCACACGCCGATGTTCCATCAGGTCGAAGGCCTCGTGATCGCGGAAGGCATCCATATGGGCCATCTCAAGGGCTGCCTGATCGATTTCGTGAAGGCCTTCTTCGAGGTCGACAATGTCGTGGCGCGGTTCCGCCCGCACTTCTTCCCGTTCACCGAGCCGTCGGCCGAGATGGATGTGCAATGCCTGCGCGAAGGCGGCATGGTTGAAGTGGGCAAGGGCACCGACTGGCTGGAAGTTCTTGGCTGCGGCATGGTGCACCCGAACGTGCTGCGCAATTGCGGACTGGACCCGGCGGTTCATCAGGGCTTTGCCTTCGGCATGGGGGTCGATCGTCTCGCCATGCTGAAATACGGCATGCCGGACCTGCGACCCTATTTCGAGGCGGACCCGCAATGGACCCGCCATTATGGCTTCGCGCCATGGACGACGCCGTCTGTCAGCGGCGGACTGAGCTAGGCTGAAACGTGATGGGCAACGGTAACAAAGCGGAAATGCTGATTGCAATCTGCGCGGTGATAACCAGCGTGGTGGCCCTGTTCATTGGCTGGGACCAGGCACGCCTGATGCGCCTTCAGCAACGCGCCGATGTCTGGCCGATCCTGCAGATCACGCACCAGACAGACATCAATAGCGACATGGTCAGCTACGCCGTCGAATTCAGGAATGCAGGTGTCGGCCCGGCGCTGATCGAGGCCCATTACATCCTGATCCCGGGCAGGCGCGGCTCAGCCAGTTTTGGCGAACTGGTCGATTATTCAATTCCGGAGTCGTTCGGTGCGCCGTTCCTGGCGACCGCATCGATCGACGGACGCGTCATACGGCAGGGCGATTTCCTTTTGCCGATCAGCGCGAACTGGCCTGCGACCGAGGAGACGACAGCCGGCCTGCAAGAGCGGGTCAAGCAGTTCGTGTCCGGAGAGCTGGAACCCGCCGTGGTGTTTTCCTGCTTCTGTTCGATCCTCGAAGAGTGCTGGATATCAAGTACATTGCAGCACCAGTCGCGCCCGAAACCTGTCAAATCCTGTTCCGCGCTTGAGCGGGACGCCAAGGACCTTCTCGCCGAATACGGCTCATGAGCACCGAAAGACTGACAATATGAAGTTCACCCTTTCCTGGCTGACCGATCATCTGGCGACCAAGGCAGGTCTCGACGAGATCCTCGCGCTCATGCTCAAAGCCGGGCTTGAGGTTGAAGAGGTTGTCGATCCCAACCAGACCCTGAAAGACTTCACCGTGTGCAAGGTGATCGAGGCCGTGCCGCATCCGGATGCCGACAAGCTGCGCGTCTGCACGGTCGAGACCGTCGATGGCACCAAGCAGATCGTCTGCGGCGCGCCGAATGCGCGGGCCGGCATGACGGCCATCTATGCCGGGCTGGGCACCTATATTCCGGGGCTTGAGTTCGCGCTCGACAAGAAGCCGCGCGCCATTCGCGGCGTCGAGAGCCACGGCATGATGTGTTCGACCAAGGAACTGAATGCGGGCGAAGACCATGACGGCATTGCCGACCTGGACGATTCCCTGCCGCTGGGCATGCCGGCCGCCGAGGCGCTGGGCCTGAACGATCCGGTGATCGACTTCGAAGTGACGCCGAACCGGCCGGACTGGCTGGGCGTGCAAGGGATTGCGCGCGACCTGGCGGCGGCGGGTGCTGGCCGGTTCATCCGGTCCGATGCGAAGAAGGTACCCGGCAGTTATGATTGCCCGGTCGAGATCAAACTGGAAGCGTCCGACGCCTGCCCGATGTTCGCGGGTGCGATGATCCAGGGCGTGACAAACGGCCCGTCGCCGGACTGGATGCAGGCTCGCCTCAAGGCGGTTGGCATCCAGCCGAAATCGCTGCTGGTGGACGTAACGAATTATATCTCGCTCGACCGCGCACGGCCATTGCACGCCTATGATGCGGCCAAGCTGCGCGGCACGGTGGTGGCGCGGCTGGGCAAGGCGGGCGAGAGCCTCGAAGCGCTGGACGGCAAGACCTACAAGGTGACGCCGGAAATGTGCGTCATCGCCGACGCCAGCGGCGTTATCGGCCTTGGCGGGGTGATGGGCGGCGCATCGACAGCGGTGTCCGACGAGACCGTCGACGTGTTCATCGAGAGCGCCTGGTTCGATCCGCTGCGTACCGCGCGGACGGGCCGCGCGACAGGCATCCATTCGGATGCGCGTTACCGGTTCGAACGCGGTGTCGATCCGCAGAGCTGTGTCGACGGGGTAAACCTCGCCCTGGAACTGATCCTGGAACATGGCGGCGGCACGGCGTCGAAACTCAATGTCGCTGGATCGATTCCGGCGCGTATCGACAAGGTGACCTTCTATCCCGCTGATGTCGAACGCCTGACAGGCCTTGTCGTGAAGCTGCCGGAGATGCGGCGGATACTCAAGGACCTCGAGTTCGAAATCGAGGATGCGGGCGATGCCTGGTACCTGCTGCCGCCGAGCTTCCGGTTCGACATGGAACAGTCCGCCGACCTGGTCGAGGAAGTTGCCCGGCTGATCGGTTACGATTCGCTGCCCGTGACATCCCTGCCCGAGCCGGTCGGCGGTCGCCGTGCGATCACGACGCCGATCCAGGAACGCGTGCGTGTGTCCCGCCGGGTGATGGCGGCGCGCGGCTTCCTCGAAGCCGTGACGTGGAGCTTCATGGCGAAGGATCATGCAGCGCTGTTTGCCAAGCATGACCCGGCGCTGGCGGTTGCAAACCCTGTGGCGAGCGAACTCAACCAGATGCGCCCTTCGATTATCGGCAACCTGGCCGTCGCCGCGCAGCGGGCCGCCAATCATGGCGAGCCGGGCGCGCGCCTGTTCGAGGTCGGCCCGATCTACCTGGGCGACGGTCCGAAGGACCAGCGTACGGTTGCCTCCGGCGTTGTGCGTCCTGCCAGCCAGCGCCACTGGCAGGGCACGCCTCACGCCTATGATGCCTTCGCCGCGAAGGCGGACCTGTTCGCCGTGCTCGATGCGCTCGGCCAGTCGGGCGAGCGCTTCCAGGTGAGTGCGCCGACACAGCCACACTGGCATCCGGGGCAGGCGGCCTGCCTGAAGCTGGGGCCGAAAGTGACGGTCGGCCATTTCGGCGCGATCCATCCGGGCGTGCTCAAGGCGATGGGCGTTGACGGTCCGATGTTCGGGTTTGAGCTGAATCTCAACGCGCTGCCGCAGATGAAGGTGCGGCCGACCAAGACCAAGCCGGTGCTGCAACGTGCCGACCTGACGCCGATCCGGCGCGACCTTGCCTTCCTGGTCGATGAAGCCGTTCCGGCTGGCGACCTGGTGAAATATGCTGTCGGCACAGACAAGCAGCTGATCGTCTCGGCCGACGTGTTCGACGTCTATCAGGGCGCAGGCGTGCCCGAGGGCCGGAAATCCATCGCCTTCGAAGTGACGATCCAGCCACGTGAAAAGCTGACGGATGAAGACATCCAGGGCCTGATGGACAGGATCGTGGCATCTGTCGCCAAGGGCGCTGGCGGCGTGCTAAGAGGCTAGCAGGTTCGCGTAGCCGGAAAGGCCACCATGACTGACACAACACTCCAGACCGGTTTGAGCGTGGCCATTGCCGGCGTTGCCGGGCGCATGGGGCGACATCTCGTGGCTGGCGCGATGGACGCAGGCCTGTCGGTCGTGGGCGGGACGGAGGCGCCTGGAAGCGGGCCCTTCGACCGGGATATTGGCGAACTGGCGGGACGCCAGGCGCTGGGGATCCGGCCGGTCACCGATCCTGTTGCGGCGGCGGCGAATGCGGATGTCTGGATCGACTTTACCCGGCCAGCGGCCACGCTGGCGGCACTTGACGCCCTGAAACATACGCGCGTCAGCGGCGTGGTGATCGGCACGACCGGGCTGAGCGCCGCACAGGACGCGGAAATTGCCCGGGCCGCCGAGCGGCTGGCCATCGTCAAGGCCGGGAATTTCTCTGTCGGCATCAACCTGTTGCAGGCCCTGACCCGCATGGCGGCGAGTCGTCTGGGCGAGGGATGGGATATCGAGATCCTGGAAACCCACCATCGGCGCAAGGTGGATGCGCCTTCGGGCACGGCCCTGATGCTGGGGGATGCGGCAGCCGAGGGACGTGGCGCCTCGCTCGAGGCCCTGCGCAGCCCGCCTTATGACGGACCGGACAGCGCGCGCGTGCCCGGCCAGATCGGTTTTTCCGTGCGTCGCATGGGCGATGTGATCGGCGAACATTCCGTCAGTCTCGGCTCCGACATGGAAATCGTGACGCTCAGCCACCAGGCGCTGGACCGGGCGGTGTTTGCCCATGGCGCCATGCAGGCCGCGACCTGGGTCAGGGGCCGCAAGCCGGGCCTGTATGGCATGAATGACGTGCTGGGCCTGCCGGGCGCCTGACGTGGCGGCCTGTCCGTCCAACGGCTGAATCAGGGTTGACGCCGCGCCGATGCGTGGCAGCATGACAAGTTCGTTAAGAATGGCCCTGGAAGGTTCCGGCATGATCGGCATTGTTGTCGTCAGCCACGGCAAGCTCGCACGTGAACTGGTCGCCGCCACGGAACATGTGGTTGGCGAGCAGCCCTGCTTCCGTTCGATATCCATTGAAGTCGAGGACGATATCGAGGCGCGCCGCGACCAGATCCGCGAAACCGCCAAGTCCTGCGACCGGGGGCGGGGCGTCATCATCCTGACAGACATGTTCGGCGGCACGCCGTCGAACCTTGCCATGTCGGTCATGACCGCCGGCAATATCGAGGTGCTTTCGGGTGTTAACCTGCCCATGCTGATCAAGCTGGCCGAAGTGCGCGACGAGCTGTCACTGGCCGAGGCCGCGAAAGTGGCCGCCGAAGCCGGACGCAAATATATCAGCATCGCATCTGACCTGCTGACGAAGTCGTCCTAGTGCAGCCTGCGACGACAACAGCGACCCAGCGCGTGATGATCGTGAACCGGAAGGGCCTGCACGCGCGCGCCTCGGCGCGCCTGTCGCGGCTGGCCGGCGAGTTCGATGCCCATGTCACCGTTCACCACGAGGCTGAAAGCGCGGACGCGCGGTCGATCATGGACCTGTTGATGCTGGTGGCGCATATGGGATGCGAAGTGGAGTTGCGCGCGGAAGGCCCGGAAGCGGCCGAAGCCGTGACAGCGATCGCAAGCCTGATTGCCGAAGGCTTTGGCGAACAGGGCCAGAACGACGATATCTGCTGATACTGCGAGGATTCCGGAACCGCTGAGCCGCTCAGCGCCGGGTCGGAAACTCCCGATCGTTCGCGTCGCTCCACAGGCGCTTGTCGGGATCCTTGGGCTCGGGCGCGGCGAGCTTGGACAGGTATATGTTTCCGTCCGGATCGGCATGGTCGAGGGTCAGCTGCGCGACCACGGCAACAAATTCCGTGACGCTGACGATGCGGTCGAGATTGGGATCGAACCGGACAGGGTTGGCCAGCGTGTCGTCGCGTGTCGGCAGGTTATTGGCCCAGTCCTGCTGCTCAAGGGCGCTCAATGAGCCGTCAGCATTGGCATCGGCTGCCGTGAACGCCGCGACCGCGCCTGTCCTGAGTTCGTCGGGCGTGACATGGCCATCATCATTGGCGTCGAAGCTTACGATCAGGCCGCCGCCCGGGACGAGCCGGCCTGACGCGTGCCGCCCATGCGGGGCGTCTGGCCTGAGGCGGCCCTGGCCGGGCAGGCGCACGATATCGTCGGCGTCCGCAGCGTCCTGAGTGTCCGAATCGACCAGTCCTGCCGCTTCGCTCGCGCTGACGCTCTGCGCCAGGCAGGGCGCGCCGAGCCAGACAAGCGCAGTCAGGGTAGATGCCAGATAGCGTGGGCGCATGAGTGGTTCCTGTAGAGTGACCAGACCGGCAGACTATGCCGCTGTGATTTATTTGCAACATGACGTTTCAGTTACCTTGCAAGGGTTCGGCGCGCGTCTTACCGTCCCGTTAACGCTGCCTTAATGGAATGGGAGCATTCCGTTAACCTCTTGCGGCCGTCCGAAAGGTGGCCGATTCAGGCGATGGAATTGGAAGACAATGGCGATAAGTGCAGACCAGGTGCCGATCATCATGTCCGCAGGCGCGGCCTCGCTGGGCCTTGCGGCCCTGTTGTGGGCATTGCGGGTTTCGGATGGGGCACGCGGGGCAGCGCGCAAGTTCCGCGACCGGTCTGCCGAGCTTGAAACCACGCTGGCCGAACACCGATCGGTGCTTGGCGCGCACCCCGGGGTGATTCTCGTCTGGCAGGGCGAGGCCCTAGAGGCCGATGAAGACGAGATCATCGCGCCGGAACTCTACGGGTCGCCGGTGGCGCTTGCAGGCCTGCTCAGCTTTACCGATGACGCTATCTCCGTGAACCCGGCTGTTCGCATTATCGAGGGACTCGCAGACCTTGAAGCGCGCGACAGCGCCGGGCAGGATACGACGCTGCGCATTCGCCTGCGCGAACTGCGCGAGTCCGGGCAGGCATTTTCGCTAACGATTATCGGTCCGTCAGGCCGTTTCCTCGAAGCGGATGGCCGCACGGCCGGCGCGCGCGCTGTGGTTTGGGTGACCGATACGACGATCAAGGGGCTCGAAGAGAGTTCGGCCCGCGGCAAGCTGGAAGAGGCTCGCCAGGTGATCGCGCGTGATCCGACCGCGTTTCTCGACATGCTCGGTAAGTCGCCATTCCCGGCCTGGCGCGTGTCGGGCATGGGAAAGCTGCAATGGGTGAACCCGGCCTATATCGAGGCGGTGGACGGAATCAATCTGGACCGCGTGCTCGACCGGCAACTGATGCTCGACCAGGCCGCCTCCGAACAGGCCCGCAAGACGATTTCCGAAGGCGCAGATATCGACGAGACGCGCCACATGGTGATCAAAGGCGAACGCCGCGCGATGCGTGTGCTGACCTTCCCGCTGTCGGGCGGGGCCGGGGCCATGGCGTTCGATGTGACCGCGCAGGAGAATGCGCGCGACGAACTCAACCGCCACGTCCGCGCGCATGACGAAACGCTGAACCATGTCGCCGACGCCGTCGCGATCTTTGGTGCCGACCGCAAGCTGAGTTTCTACAACAAGGCGTTCCGCGACATGTGGGATCTCGACGAGAGCTTCCTGCTCGACCGGCCAAATCACGGCCAGTTGCTGGACCGGCTGCGCGAACGCCGCAAATTGCCGGCCCGGACGAACTATGCCGAATGGCGCGCTGAGGAGCTGTCCTACTATCTCGACATTGACGGGGTGAAGGAAGACATATGGTCTCTGCCGGACGACCGGACCTTGTCGGTCACACGCCAGCGCCACCCGATGGGCGGCCTGCTGCTGTTGTTCAAGGACATTACCGGCGAGCTCGACCTCAAGACCAAGTTCAACGCGATCGTGAAAACGCAAACCTCGACGCTCGACAATCTTCACGAAGCGGTGGCCGTGTTTGGCGGCGACGGGCGGCTGAAACTGTTCAACCACGCTTTCGAGCGCCTGTGGGGACTGTCGCATGACTTGCTGAAGGACCAGCCGGATTATTCCGTCGTGATCGAGGCGTGCGTTCCACTGTTTCACGATGTCGAAATCTGGGAGGCGATCAAGGGCCATATCACGGATCCGTCCGCACGGGCGCGCCAGTCGACAACTGGCGAGATGCGCCGATCCGACGGGTCGATCCTGACCTACCTCACCCATCCGTTGCCGGATGGAAACACGCTGATCGCGTTTGCCGATGTCACGGCCACGCGCCGTGTCGAATCCGCGCTGCGCGACCGTGCCGAAGCGTTTGAAGCCGCCGACCGGTTGAAGACGGAATTCGTTCGCAATGTCAGCTACCAGCTGCGGTCACCTCTGACCGTTATCTTCGGTTATGCCGAACTGCTCGAGACACAGCGCAATGGCGAGCTGACCGATCGCCAGTCCGACTATGTCAGCGCGATCCTCTCGGCTTCGGACCACTTGTCCAAGCTGATCGAGAACATTCTCGACCTCGCCATGATCGAGGCCGGGCGGATGGATCTCGACCTTGAAGATGTCCAGCTGCAGGACGTCATCGAGGAAAGCATCGAAATGGTCGTGTCGAAGGCGGAAGACACGGAGATCACGGTCCGCGCCGATATCAAGGGAAAGCTGGGCGTCATCCGGGCCGACCAACGCCGGATTCGCCAGGTGCTGTTCAACCTCGTTTCCAACTCGCTCCGCTTCACGGAATCGGGTGGTGAGATCGTGGTGTCGGCCCAACGCATTGGCGACATGGTCACCTTGTCGGTTCGCGACAATGGCAAGGGACTTGAAGCCGACAAGCGCGCAACCAGCTTCGACAGTTTCGTTTCAGGCGACCAGCGCGGCGCGGGACTGGGCCTTGCGCTCGTGAAGCATTTCGTCGACCTGCATGGTGGCACGGTCGGGATGAAACCGGTCGAAGGCGGTGGGCTGGAAGTCACCTGCTGGCTGCCGGCGCAGGCTGTCGTTCATGGTGGCGCGCCGGAGCTGATGCTGGCGGAAGCGCGCGCCTGAGCCTGGCTCAGCTTGCCAGAGACAGGCGATCGTCGGCGCCAGCGCAGGCAATACCGATCTTGTCGCTGTGCTTGTGACTCATCAGCGCCTTGTCCGTCGCGACAAACATTTCCGACGCGGCATTGAATGCGGCCGAGTAGAAGCCAAGGCTGATGCTCGACCGCGCCACGAGAGTCTTGCCGCAATAAACATGCGGCGAGGCAAGCGCATCCTGCAGACCGGCTGCAAACGAGGCGGCTTCGGCGCCATCGAATGTCTCCCAGAGCAGTATCGCGAATTCATCGCCGCCCAGGCGCGCCCCGAAACCGGGACGATCCCCGATCGCCTTGCGGATGCGCGTCGCGACGTGCTGGAGGACGGCGTCTCCGGCATCGTGGCCATGGACGTCATTGACCTGCTTGAAATTGTCGAGATCCAGCAGGATCAGCGTGAACGGCGCTCCGCCGAGGCCGGCCGCGCCAAAGGCGTCAGCGAACGACTGCTCGAACCGGCGGCGATTTGCGAGACCGGTCAGGAAATCGGAATTGGCGAGTTCGGCAAGGCGCATCTGCGCGGCTTCCAGTTCCTGGTTCTTGCTGATGATGTCTTCGGCATTGCGTGTCGCCGCGCGATAGGCGTTGCGGAACTTGCGCTGGAGGATGACGTTCTGACGGAGGACCATGGCGTTATACAGCAGAGTCGGGAACGCAATGAGCGTACCGATGAACATGCCGCGTGCCAGGTCGAGCCAGAGATTTGTGCCCATGCGGGTCGATATCGCCAGCTCGCCGAGCGCGATAATCGCCAGAACGATCAGCGTTGAGCCGATAGCCAGGCGAAGGGCGTCGGTGCCCGACTCCATTTTCGGGTGCATTCGTTCGCGCACCCATCTGGTCAGGAATCCCTTGGGATTCAACAGCTGTCCCTCCACGACCTCTCGGAGGAAAATACCCAATCGGCGTTCAGGCGACCTGAAGAAGGCGTAAAGATTTGCCCGGTCGCTGTTAACATTTGCGAAGCTACAATGCGCCGGATTCCCGGCAAAAAGGGACGGCGTCGCTTCAGCTAGAGGTCAGGTGCCGGGGTCTTTTCGAACCTGAGGAGAAACCGGTCGGTCTTGCGCCGGACCGAGGGATCGAAAACATTGATTGTTCTGTCGTCCTCCGCGTTGGCGAGCAGGTCGCTCTCCTCGGCGAGGCGGAAACCATGGGTTTCGGCGAGGGCGATTACGATCGCCTTGTCGATGCGGTGCGTGTCGCCGCCGGTGGTCGCCGGTGCGCCCACGGGGGCCATGTGATCGAGCACGATGAATTGTCCGTCCGGCCTGGTCACCCGGGCGATTTCCGCAAAGGCGGCATCCGGATCGCCGAGGGCGCCGGGCTCTGCTCCCTCCGGCGTGTACCAGAGCTCGTGCGGGCCAAGCAGCCAGGTCACCCTGTCGGCGGACCCATCCGGCACGGCTGACAGGTCGTCGAAATTCGATTTGAGCTTGACGACGTTGGACAGCCGCCCGTCAACACGGGTCGCGACGGAGTCACCCAGGAAGGCATCGAACGCGGCCGGGTTCTGCATGTAGACCTTTCCCTCATCGCCCACGACGCGGGAGAAGAGTTCTGTATAGACCCCGCCACCGGCTTCGAGATCAACGACCGTCATGCCGGGCGCGACTCCGGTGAAGGCGAGGACCTGCTGTGACTTGCGGACCTCGTATTGCTCATAGTCCGCAGCCGGCCGGTCATCCTGTCCGAAGACGCTGGCATAGTCGAAAGCGGCAGGGACGGCCTCCGAAGGAGCGGCGGCCTCATGCGCCGGTTCTCCGGCAGGTGCGACGTCAGCAGACGGTCCGGAGCAGCCGGCAAAGAGGCTGCCGGCGATGATTGCTGCAAACACATATTTCATGGGCTTTTCCTCCGTTACGCTGGGGTCAGGCTTCAGCCAGCATTTTCTCACTCATTGTCCAAAGGCGCTCGGCCTTCTCATCGTCGCAAATCCACGGGCGGGCGTGTTGCCAGCGCTGGCTGTCGCCCGTGGCAAGCGGGGCGATGTCGCAATCTTCGCAATAGACGCCGCCGCGGCCCTCGAGTTTTGGCGAGGTCGCTGCCCAGACGCTGGTCGCTGCGCCCTGCTCGGGTGTCTTGAACATGGCCTGGACCTGGGGCGGTATGGTGCCGTCTGCCGCCTTCCAGCCGAGTGCCACCATTTCCTCGTCAGACAGGTGGCGCTGAAGGGGTGTGAAGATGCCGCCGGGATGCACGGAAAAAGCCCGGACGCCGACGTCGCGGCCCCGGTGATCGACGCCGAGCGCGAACAGGGCATTGGCCGACTTGGCCTGTCCGTAGGCGTCCCATTTGTCATAAGGGGTCTGGGTGAAGTGGGGGTCGTCCCAGCGCACGTCTGACCGGACATGCCCGGTCGAGGACAGGGCGACGACGCGGGATGACTCGGCGCGCTGCATGGACGGCGCCAGCGCGAGGCTCATGGCCATGTGGCCGAGATGGTTGACGCCGAACTGGCGCTCCCAGCCGGGGCCGACGCGGCCTTCGGGGCAGGCCATGATGCCGGCATTGTTGATCAGGATGTCGAGGCCGCGCCGGGTCTCGTCATATTCACGCGTGAACTTCTCGACGCTCTTGAGGTCGGCAAGGTCCATCGCGGCGATCTCGATCTCGCCGGCCACGTCCGCCAGCGCTTCTTCAGCCACGTCGACCCGCCGGGCCGGAACGGTGACACGCGCGCCAGCGCCAGCGAGCGCGCGGACGGCTTCGATCCCGATGCCGGAATACCCCCCGGTGACGATCACGTTCTTGCCCGTCAGGTCGATGCCTTCGAGCACCTCGGCGGCTGTCGATTTGGCGTGAAAGCCTGATCCGATGGGTAGCTGGTCTCGTGCGGCCATGCGTCTGATGTCTCCCGAAAAGTGTTTCCTGTTGCGCAGAGTTTGCGCCGGGGAGGGCGTGGCGGCAAGGGTGGGTTACGATTTCTTAAGCAGCGGGCCACGTGGACGCCGACTAGGGGCGGGCGTATATGGTGGGTGTTATACATTATCATTCGGAGAGTGACCCCATGCGCCTTTTTGCCAGCCTGATACTGATGACAGCCGCAAGCCTGACGACCGTGCCAGCCTTGGCGCAAGGCAATCAGGTGGAACGCACGCAAGCAGAAATCGTCGTCGAACAGGCAACCGAAGGCCTGGCCAGGGATCGCGCCGCCCGGGCGGACGCCATGCGCGATTGCGCCACGAAGGATTATGCGGCCTGCAGCCGGTTGGGTGACTCTTATCGCAAGGGCCGGGGCGGCATGCAGGACTACAAGGCAGCAGCAGAGGCCTATCGAAAGGCGTGCACGGGCAAAGAAGCCGCCGGTTGCGCGACGCTCGCCTACCTGGCCACCAAGGGATACGGCATGGAACAGGACCTGCCCGAAGCCCGGCGCCTGTACAAAAAGGCGTGCGATCTTGGCGAAGTCAGCGGCTGTGCCGGCTATGGCAATATGGTGTTTACGGGGAAGGGCGGCCCCAAGAATGTCGCTGAAGGCACGCGCGTCCTGCAATCAGCCTGCGACACGGGATACCAATGGGCCTGTGACCGGATCACGGGCCTGGCGGCATATGATCCGAACGACGATACGTGGGAGCGCCTGAAGGACGGCGCCGGACGCTGAGGCTCAGCTGCCTGAGACGACTTTTTCGGGAGGGCTGAACATCGTGTTGACGAATGGCGGTATCGGGCGCGCGACAGCTGCGTGAGGTGCCGCAACCGCTGGCGTGGAGGCCGGGTCCTCGACGGGTGAGAACCAGTCTGCGGGTTGCTGCGGCGCGATCAGGAGGTCGGCAAGGATGTTGGCGCCTTCCTCGACCCGCATGCTGGGCGCATAGGCGCGGCCTTCCAGGCGACAGCCGGGCCAGGCTTCAATCGTTTCGCTGGCACTGACCGAGCCCTTGATTTCGCCATGGACGATGATGACCGTGCCGGAGACATTGCCCTCGATAATCGCGCCGGCCTCGACGACCAGCAGGCTGTCCGTGGAGATGTCGCCTTTCAGGTGGGCTGACAGCATGGTCGGCCCGGCAAAAGCCAGCTTGCCCTCCAGCACGGACCCTGCCGTGATGAAACTGCCTTCTTGAGATCGCGGCGCGCGCGACGATGCGGGTTGATTTGCCAATGTTCTCGTCCCTTGGTGACTGAATACTTTGGGAAAAAGAAGCAAAATACGTGCCATACGCGAATTAAGGCCCAAGCGTGCCGCGTCGGGGTTGAGCCGCGGAAAGGTATTTCTTTGACCGCGACGGCGCCATGATTGCATGCCAGACTGACGTGGATGAGACTCGTATTCCCAGTATTTGCAGCGCTTCTGGCCGTTGCCGGGTGTGCCCCGACACCGGCGCCAGCAGCAGGTGGCGGACTGTTACCGCCCGGTGCGCGGGGGATCGACCTGTCGCATCACAATGGACGGGTGAACTGGGACGCCCTCGACACGGAGGGCCTCGATTTCATGTATCTCAAGGCCACCGAGGGACGCGACTGGAAGGACCCTGACTTCCAGATGAACTGGCGCGAGGCGACGCGGCGCGGATATGATGTCGGCGCCTATCATTTCTACATCCTGTGCAAGCCGGCAAAGGAACAGGCGGTCAATTTCATCCAGTCAGTGGAGGTGCGAGATGGCACGCTGCCGCCCGCGGTCGACCTGGAGTATGCGCATAATTGCGAACCCTACCACCGGGACGCAGCAGGCACCCGGGCCGAACTTCAGGCCTTTCTCGACAGGCTGGAAGCTGAATACAGAGCAACTCCTGTGATTTACACGACACCGGAATTCCAC
The DNA here is from genome assembly GCA_963973995.1 of uncultured Alphaproteobacteria bacterium. Lineage (GTDB taxonomy): Bacteria > Pseudomonadota > Alphaproteobacteria > Caulobacterales > Hyphomonadaceae > Hyphomonas. Next base: position 305,691 of record CAXBCO010000001.1, on the reverse strand, counting down.
GCCGACTGGATCGCCGGGCATTTCGATCGCTACCCGCTCTGGATACGGAGTGTCGAGGGCGCGCCGGACATGCCTTATGCGATCTGGCAGCATTCGATGCGTGGGAAGATGGCGGGCATTGATAGCGACGTGGATTTGAACCGCGCCGCAGGCGGCATGCCGGAGGAGTGATCACCCGGCATGCCGAAGAAGCGATGGGCTAGTTGCGGGCCTTGTCGACCAGGCGGTCGTTCTGGGCCCAGTGCATCATGCCGCGCAGTTTTTCGCCGACTTCCTCGATCAGGTGGTTGTTCATGCGGGCGCGCTTGGCGTGGAAGCTGGGGGCGCCGGCCTGGTTTTCGAGCACCCAGTTGCGGGCGAACGTGCCATCCTGGATATCGGTCAGGACGCGTTTCATCTCGGCCTTGGTCTCCGAATTCACGATGCGCGGCCCCGAGACGTATTCGCCATACTCGGCCGTGTTCGAGATCGAGTAGTTCATGTTGGCGATGCCGCCTTCATAGATCAGGTCAACGATCAGCTTGGTTTCGTGCAGGCATTCGAAATAGGCCATTTCCGGCGCGTAGCCGGCTTCGACCAGGGTTTCGAAACCGGCCTTGATCAGCTCGACGATGCCGCCGCAAAGCACGGCCTGCTCGCCGAAGAGGTCGGTTTCGGTCTCTTCACGGAAGGAGGTTTCGATGACGCCGGCGCGCGTGTTGCCGATGGCTTTCGAATAGGACAGGGCGACATCCTTGGCGGAGCCGGTTGCATCCTGGTGGATGGCGATGAGGCCCGGCAGGCCGAAACCCATCTGGTATTGTGCCCGCAGCGTATGGCCGGGGCCCTTCGGCGCGGACAGGGAAATGTCGACGCCGGCCTTCGGACGGATCAGGTTGTAGTGGATGTTGAAGCCGTGACCGAACATGATGTGCTGGCCTTCACGCGTGTGCGGCTCGATCTCGTTGGCCCAGACAACGGCCTGGAGTTCGTCCGGGATGAGGATCATCACCACATCAGCCCATTTCGTGGCTTCGGCGGGCGTCATGACGGTCAGGCCTTCAGCCTTGCACTTGGCGCGGCTGGCGGAGGTTTCCTGCAGGCCGACAACAATATCCTTCACGCCGCTGTCGCGTGCGTTCAGCACATGGGCATGGCCCTGGCTGCCATAGCCGATGACGGCAACTTTCTTCTTCTGGATCAGGGAAAGGTCCGCGTCCTGCTCGTAATAAACTTTCATTGGCTTCAAAAAGCTCCGCTTTAGGGTGGGGTTGATAGGATAAGGTTCAGTCGGCGTTGCAGGTCCAGCCATCGCTTATATTTGCAACACCGATGATCATCTGGTTGATCCGGGCAATGTCGTCAGACGCTTTTGCATGACGCGAGAACTGCTGGACCTTGCCGGGTGTTTCAATTGTCGTGACAATGTCATGCGTGTCGAGCAGCAGGACGACACGCCGTGAGCCATCAGGATTGATCGTCACTTCTTCGCGGCGGCCGTACGCCGGAAGAGCCATCGAACCGATCGTCGCCAACATGCCGACCAGGGGCTTTGCCACATCATCAGGCAGGGCCATGCTCAGCTTGCAGACGGGCACGCGGCTGCGTTCATTGTCTTCGCTGGGTACCGAGCGGGCCTCAAGCCAGAAGGACGGCCCCGCACCGATAACATCGTAGATATAGGCCGCACCGCTGGGCGATGCGGTGTCAACGATGCGGATCGCCGGGTGCAGGGTTGTGGGCTGCAGGCGGGCAGACCGCGCCACAAGACGCGCGGCGCGATCAATATCGCATTGCATCTGTGCCTTTTCGGCGTCGCCCGCGAGGGCGAGCGCCGTACCGGCCACTTTGGGCCGGCAGCTCTCGGGCGGGTCTTCCGCCGCGCCGGCCGTGCCCATGCCCAGCAGCATGCCCGTCAGGAGAAGGATCGGGAATGTCTTCATCCCTGTTCCTTTCCGCGTTTGATCGAGAGCACACCGGTCCGGCTGACTTCCACCAGCCCGAGCGGGCGCATCAGGTCGATGAACTGGCTGATCTTGTCAGAAGCCCCGGTCAGTTCGAAAATGAAGCTCTCATTTGTCGTATCGATAACCCGGGCACGAAAGATTTCGGCAATGCGAAGGGCTTCGACGCGGACTTCGCCGGTGCCGGCAACCTTGATCAGGGACAATTCGCGCTCAATGCCGCGCTTCGACTTGGTGATGTCGATCACTTCGCCGACTGGCACGATACGCAGCAACTGGGCTTCGATCTGTTCTAGGATGTGCGGCGTGCCCTGCGTGACAATGGTGATGCGTGAGCGGTGCTGGCTGGAATCGACCTCGGCAACCGTTAGGCTGTCGATATTATAGCCCCGGCCGGAAAACAGGCCGACGACGCGCGCGAGAACACCCGGTTCGTTGTCGACAAGCACAGCAAGTGTGCGCCGCTCGACCGCTTCGTCAGCATGCGACAGGAAATAGGCCGACTTTGGGCCGGCGGGTGCGTCACCGATTGTTCCGTCGCTCATTGCATAGTCTCCGATTGTGTGTCCGGCGCCCGGGTCGCGTCGAGCGCGAGCCCCGGCCTGCGGGTTTCAAGGCGGGCCTTCAGCGCGTTGGCGCGGTCGATGGCGTCGCGCCGGTTTGCTTGAGTCTGGTCGTCATAGCGCTCGACGACCTTGTCGAGACGGCGTGGATCAAGATGCGCCTGCAACTCGGACACCATCAGGCGGCGGCAATCTTCAATGAATTCCGCGCTGTTATCGCCCGTTGGGCCGCCTTCGCGGTGCATGGCGTCAAGTTCGCAATAGGCCCACATGATGGCATCCAGGATCGGCGGGCGATGGCCGCGATAGGCCCCGTCCTTGTCTGCGCCCTTATTGTCGGGATTGAGGTTGGGGAAGAACATGCGGCCGCGTTCCACGAGGGACGACAGACCGATCAGGAGGCTTGCCTTGCCACCGGCAAAGGTCGCGTCATTGGCCTGCAAGTGGCGGGTGCGCGCAAACATGGCGGCGCGGCCGAGGGAGTCAATTGCATGATTGCCCCATTCGAGGCTGGCGGCGTCAATGCTCTGGCGCAGGCGTTCGGTCTGCAGGCGGCGCTGACGACGCGTTTCGGTGCGCGCCGCGAAGGCGCTGACGAGCGCAACCAGCGCAGAGCCGATCGCGATCACCACATCAAGGTGTTCGCGCAGCAGGGCGAGGATTTCGCTCATACTCATCTACACAATCCGTCCCAAAACCCGATGCCTGTCCGGCTGCTATACCAGCTTCTTCCCGGCGTCACTGACCTCGTTACCAGTTATCTCCCCGAGGATCATCTCATTATGAGCAGACCCCGATGGAATCATCGGCAGGCAATTTTCGGCCTTTTCGATGCGGCAATCGAACAGGACCGGACCGTCATGGTCGATCATTTCCTGGATCTTCGCATCGAGTTCCTGCGGGTTGTCGCAATGAATGCCATGGCCACCAAGCGCCTCGGCGAGTTTGACAAAGTCCGGCAGGCTTTCGGAATAGGAATGCGAGTAGCGCTCGCCATGCAGCAATTCCTGCCATTGGCGCACCATGCCCATCCATTCATTGTTCATGATGAACACCTTGATCGGCAGGCAGTGCTGAACCGCTGTGGAGAATTCCTGCATCACCATCTGGACCGAGGCTTCGCCTGCAATGTCGATGACGAGGGCGTCCGGATGCGCGACCTGGATGCCAACGGCAGCCGGCAGGCCATAGCCCATCGTGCCGAGGCCGCCGCTGGTCATCCAGTGGTTGGGTTCCTCGAAACGGTAAAACTGGGCGGCCCACATCTGGTGCTGGCCGACTTCGGTGGAGATATAGGTCTCCTGGTCGCGGGTGAGTTCATAGAGGCGCTGGACCGCGTATTGCGGCTTGATGACGGTGTCCGAGTTGGCGTAGGCGAAGCAATCGCGGGCCCGCCAAGTGGCGATCTGCTTCTGCCAGTCGGCGAGATTTGGCCTCTTGCCCTTGCGGGCGCCAAGTTCCTTCAGGATCGCTTGCAGCGTGGCGGCGCAATCGCCGACAACGGGCACGTCGACGCGGACGATCTTGTTGATCGAGGACGGGTCGATATCGATGTGGACTTTCTTGGAATTTGGCGAGAAGGCGTCGATACGGCCCGTGACCCGGTCGTCGAACCGCGCGCCCAGGCAGATCATCAGGTCGCAGTCATGCATGGCATTATTGGCTTCAAAACTGCCATGCATGCCGACCATGCCGAGCCAGTCGGGGTGGGAGGCCGCAAAGGCACCGAGGCCCATCAGCGTGGACGTGACCGGAATGCCGGTTGCGGCCTGCAGTTCGCGCAGCAGTTTCGAGGCGCGGGGGCCGGAATTGATAACGCCGCCACCGGTGTAGAGGATCGGGCGCCGGGACGTCATGATCAGGTCGACAACAGCAGAAACAGCTTCCGGTTGGGGAATTGTGCGCGGGTTGTAGGTCGGCTTGCGGACGCCTTCCTTGCCGATATAGGTGCCGGTGGCGAACTGGACGTCTTTCGGGATGTCGATCACGACCGGGCCCGGGCGGCCAGACGTCGCGATCAGGAATGCCTCATGGATGACGCGTGCAAGATCATTCACGTCGGTGACGAGGTAATTGTGCTTGGAACAGGTGCGGGTGATGCCGATCGTGTCACACTCCTGGAACGCGTCCGTGCCGATCAGGTGGGTGGGCACCTGGCCGCAGAGGACCACCATGGGGATGGAGTCCATCATCGCATCCGTGATCGGGGTGATCATGTTGGTTGCGCCGGGACCGGAGGTCACAAGGGCGACACCCGGTTTGCCGGTCGAACGGGCATAGCCTTCAGCGGCATGGCCGGCGCCCTGTTCATGACGGACCAGGATGTGCCGCAGGTCCGGCGCGGCGAACAGCGCGTCATAGATCGGCAGCACCGCGCCACCCGGATAGCCGAAGAGCGAGTCCACACCCTGTTCGCGCAAGGCCTCGATAACGATCTGGGCCCCCGACATGATACGGGGCTCAGTCGGGGCCGGGCTGGCGGCGCGCGTCTTGGACTTGGTGGCTGTGGTCATGAGGCTCTCGGAATGGCTGGGAAAAAATGGGTCAGGGCTGAATTAAAAAAGGGCCCCCTGAGGAGACCCTTTTGTGCGCGCATCCGCAATCGGCTGAATGGTCAGCCGACTACGGATGCCTAATAACGAGTACCAGTGGTTTGCGCACGGTGCGTTTCCTCCAACGTCGGGCTTAGGAATAATCTGCCTCTTTGGCGCTGTCAATCTCCCTATAAAGGGCATGAATGACCCTTAAGCGGTTTTCTGGCTCGGGCGACGGTATACGCGGCCAGAAAGGAAATTGCCTGCCGATCCACGTGAACTGCCTTTTTGCATAGCGCCTGGTATCCCGCTTCGCATTCTCGGCCGCCAGTTCCGCGCTGATCTCGCCGCGTGCGAAGGCGGTCAGCCAGGGCACGCCGTGCGCTTTCATGGCGGGGAGTTCAGGATCGAGGCCGCGTTCCATCAGCGCGCGCGCCTCGTCCATGGCGCCTTGCATCAGCATGCCTTCAAAGCGGCGGTCGATCTTCTGGTAGAGGCGGGCTCGCGGCGGGGTGAGCGCAAAACCGATCCATTCGCCATCGTGCAGGACAGGCGGCTGGCGTTCCTCGTGGAAGTCGCTGATCGGGCGCCCCGTCGCGAGCCAGACTTCATAGGCCCGTGAGAGGCGCTGGCGGTCGCCGGTGCCAAGCCGTTCTGCGGTTTCAGGATCGATTGGCGCCAGCCTGTCCCGCAGGCCTTCGGCGCCTTCAGCCTCGGCGATGGCGCGCACATCGGCCCGGATATCCTCCGGAACCGGCGGGATGTTCGAGAGGCCCTGTGTCAGGGCCAGCAGGTAGAGGCCCGTGCCGCCGACGAGGATCGCACGCTTGCCCTTGAGCTCGATTTGCTTGATCTGGCAGCGCACGTCTTCCAGCCAGTCACCCGTGGAGTAACGCGTGGCGGCATCGACATGGCCGAAAAGGTGATGCTCAACGCCGTCCATTTCCGCCTCGTCGGGGCGGGCGCTGATAACCTGGAGGTCCCTGTAAACCTGCATGGAATCAGCGTTGATGACCTCACCGCCCAATCGCCGGGCAACGGCGATGGCGAGGGCAGTCTTGCCGCTGGCGGTTGGGCCGTGAATGAGGATTGCCGGATGCATGCTCCAGACCTAAGGGCTTGTCGGGCGCGTGGAAAGACACCAAGAGACTGAAAACATGACCCAGACACCGGATACATCCCGCAATTTCCTTGCTGTCATAGCTGTCGCAGCCCCGTCAGATGCCGATCTTGCAGGGCAACTGGGGGAGATTCTCGCTGCGGCAGGTGTGGATGACATGCAACTGCGGATTCTGTCGAATGCCGGCCCGTGGCAGGCGTGCGAATATGTCTTCGAGGTCGGCAGCGAGGGAGAGACCGAGGCGGTGCGCGCCGGGGTCAGGGCGCTGGAAGCGGATGTTGCGGTTCTGCCTGCCGCCAACCGGCGCAAGCGTCTCCTGATCTCCGACATGGATTCAACCATCATCGGTCAGGAATGCCTCGACGAGCTGGCGGATTTTGCCGGGCTCAAGGCCGAGGTCTCGGCGATCACCGAACGGGCGATGCGCGGCGAGCTTGATTTCGAAGGTGCGCTGACGACGCGGGTGGCCATGCTCAAGGGGCTGAGATTGTCTGCGCTTGAGGCGGCCTATCGCGAACGGATCACGCTGAATCCCGGCGCGCGTACGCTGACCGCCACGATGAAGGCGCATGGCGCTCATGCGCTGCTCGTGTCGGGTGGATTCACGTTCTTCACGTCGCGCGTGGCAGAGGCGTCCGGCTTCGATGCCCATCGCGGCAATACGTTGAGCGATGATGGCGCGGTCCTGATCGGCGACGTCGGCCGGCCGATCCTTGGGCGTGAGGCGAAATTGGCGGCGCTGGACGACGCAGCAGCGGCCCATGGCCTCGTGCGCGATGACGCGTTGGCGCTGGGCGACGGCGCGAACGATCTCGACATGATCCGCGCCGCAGGCCTTGGGATTGCCTACCGGGCCAAGCCCATCGTTGCCGAACAGGCCGCTGCGGCGATCAATCATACAGACCTGACAGCCGCCCTGTTCTTCCAGGGCTATACGGCGGACGAGTTCATCACCGCCTAGGCACCTATTTCGACAGTTCAATCGACAGGAACTGGTCGAACCACCCGGCATCTCCCCGGCGTTTCACGCGCAGAAGCAGGGGCTGGTGCGGCGTCGTCATGGCCGTCTCCACACGGGAGACTGTGTCCGTGACGGTGGACACTTTGGCGAAATTCACCTCGACGATCACATCGCCGCGGCTGAGCTTGCCGAATGCACGTCCGCGCGCGCTGACACTGGTGACCACGACCCCTTCGACATCCTTCGGGATTCCGAAGCGACGGCGGATATCGTCATCGATGCCCTGGAGTTCGGCGCCGAGATCGTTGCTGCTGGCGGGCATGTCGGGAAGCGCGCTGGCGCTTGCCGCGTCATCATCGTCCTCGAGTTCGCCGAGGGTCACCGACACATTGCGGGCCTTGCCGTCGCGAATGATCGATAGCGCCACCGTCTTGCCGATCGGGGCATCCGAGATCAGGCGTGTCATTTCGCGGACGCTGGCAACCGCCTTGCCGTCGAAGCTGAGCACGAGATCGCCGACTTCCAGCTTGGCCTTGTCGGCGGGACCATCATTGGTGATGCGTGTCACGATGACGCCGCCCTTGCCCTTGGCCTTGTAGGCCTTGACCAGCGCGGCATCGGCATCCTGCACGTTTACGCCCAGCCAGGACCGGCGCACCTTGCCATGTTCGATCAGCTGTTTCGAGATACGCTTCACCAGATTGGCCGGAACGGAGAAACCGATCCCGACCGATCCGCCGGTGGGCGAAATGATCGCGGTATTCACGCCGACGACTTCGCCGCCGAGATTGAAGAGGGGGCCGCCGGAATTGCCGCGGTTGATGGCGGCATCGGTCTGGATGAAATCATCCGAGCGCCCGGAATTCAGGTCGCGGTTGCGGGCCGAGATGATCCCGGCCGAGACCGATCCGCCAAATCCGAACGGGTTGCCGATGGCGATGACCCAGTCGCCGACTTCGGCACGGTCGCTGTCAGCCAGGTCGACATAGGGCAGCGGCGTCCGGCTGTTCACTTTCAGCACGGCAAGGTCGGTGTCACGGTCGCGGCCGACAAGCGTCGCTTCGAGGACGCGGCCATCGGAGAAATTGATCTCGATCTCGTCGGCATTGTCGATGACATGATTGTTGGTGATGATGATGCCGTCAGGGCTTATCACGAAGCCCGAGCCGAGCGACCCCTGGCGCTGGAAACCGTCCTCGTCGCGCCCGAAAAACTCATTGAAGCGTTCCATCGGCGAGCCTTCCGGAAAGGTCGGCAGGCCGTTGGGCGCAATTGTCTGCTGTGTCGAGATATTCACGACGGCCGGCATCAGGCGTTTGGAGAGGTCGCGAAAGTTCTGCGGCTGCACTTTCTGGTCCAGGCCATCAAGGGCCCGCGACAGGCTTCCCTGGGCTGAAACAGGCAGGACAAAGGCGGCAATGAAACCGAGGGCGGCGAGTGCCGGAATGCGCATGAGGCAGGAGGCTCCTGAGAGTCGGATATTGTGCTTAACGTCTTCAGTATGGCGCTTTGCGCCCCTGTTGCAACAGGTTCAGACGCCTCTGACTGCGAAGACAAGCAGGACTGCGCCGAGCACGGCTGATGCCAGACCGGCAAAGGCCACATCGCGGCTGGACATTTCCGAGAGGCGCGCCGCCATGCGCCGCATGAAGTCGGGGGCGACCGCATAGATCGCCCCCTCCACAAAGAACCAGATTCCGGCCGCAGCCAGTATCAGATAGAGTTTCGACACGTACCCTGCGCCCTAGCGGCTGCCGCCATTAGCACGGGCACTTTCGATGAACTCGTCGCAGATTCCGAGATTTTTCGGGCTGACAATCACCTGGGTGCCTTCCTGAATGGCCTTGTCACAGGCGATCAGGGCGCGCTGGAACCGGAAGAATTCCGGGTCCTTGTTGTAGGCGTTGGCATAGACCTCGGTCGACTTGGCATCGCCTTCACCACGGATGATCTGGCCCTGCTCGCGGGCCTGGGCCTCGATCACCGTTTTTTCACGGCTGGCCTGGGCGCGGATCAGGCGGGCCTTCTCCTCACCCTCGGCGCGGATACGCTGGGCTTCCTGGAGACGGGCCGACTGCATCCGGCTGTAAACGCCTTGAGCCACTTCCTGAGGCAAGTCTGCCTGACGGATGCGGACGTCGATAATGTCGATGCCGTCATCGCTCAGCTGCTCGTTCACCTTGATCCGGATTCGGTCCATCAGCTGTGAGCGCTGTCCGGAAATGATTTCCGGCACGGGCACGTCGCCAAGGGCTTCGCGAATCGTCGAATTGGTAATCTGGTTGAGCTGGCGGGCGGCCGCCGTTTCGGTGCGGAACCGCTGGTAGAATTTCAGCGGATCCTTGATGCGCCAGCGCACGAAGGCGTCGACCGAGAGCCGACGCTGATCTGATGCAAGCACTTCGATATTCTCGATATCAAGACCAATGTTCTTCTTGTCGAGCTTCTCGACCTGCTGGAACAGCGGGATCTTGAAATAGAGCCCGGCCTGATCCTGACCCGGAGCATTATACACCTGCTTGGGTTCGCCGACCTGGAGCATCAGGGCCTGCTCGTCCTGACGGACAACGAAAAACGAATTCATCATGACCAGCAGGAAGATGCCGGTGACGATGATGATGAGCCATCCAAATGCACGCATTATTCTTGCCCTCCGCGGGGTTTAGGCTGGGTTCGTTCCAGCGGCAGGTAGGGAACAGCGCCCGACTCCTGATCCATGATCAGCTTGTCGGAGCGTTCAAGGACCCGTTCCATGGTTTCAAGATACATGCGTTCCCGCGTGACGCGGGGCGCCTTGCGGTATTGCTCGTAGATCTGTTCGAAGCGGGAGGCTTCACCCTGTGCGTCGGCAAGGACCTGATCGCGATAGGCTTCAGATTCCTGCAGGATGCGCTGGGCGCTACCACGGGCTTGCGGGACAACTTCATTTGCGAACTGGGTCGCCTGGTTGATATTCGTCTCGGCATCCTGTTCGGCGACGTTCACATCGTTGAACGCTTCGATAACCTGTTTCGGTGGATCGGACCGGTCGATCGTAACGGCGAGGATTTCGATGCCAGCGCGATAATCATTGAGCAGGGCCTGGACCTGTTTAGCGACTTCCGCCTGCACGACATCGCGCTCGGTGGTGATGACGCTTTGCAGGCTTGTCTTGCCGACGACTTCGCGCATCACTGATTCAGCGACCTGCTCGACAGCCTCGGAGGGCTGCTTGACGTTGAGGATGAAGTTTTCCGGATGCTCGGAATCCACTTTCCAGAACACAGAGAACTGGATGTCGACGATATTCTCGTCCTGCGTCAGCATCAGGCTCTCTTCGAGATTTTTGCCGATCTTGGTTTCCTTGCGGTTCTCGACTTCCACCAGAACATGCTCCTCAATCGGAGCGGGCAGGTGGAAATGCAGGCCGGGGCCGAAATTCGTCTGCCATTTTCCGAAGCGGAACACGGATGCTTGCTGCGTCGGATCGACCATGACGACGCTGGTCGAGAGCCAGCCCAGCAGGGCTATACCGATGAGAACGACGAAGCCGAGCGGGCCAAAATTCGGGCCACCGCCGCCGCTGCGACGACCGCCGCCACCGCCGCCACCGCCGGAGCGCTTGCGGAACCGCTCCTGCATGCGCTTCATCTGCTGCTCGAGGTCGCTGCCGCCATTGCTGCTGGAGCCGCCTCCCGGGCGCGTCCAGGGCGAGCCGGCTTCCTTGCCGGGCTCATCGTCTGATCCGCCGCCCCATGGGCCGCTGGATTTTGTCTTGTCATCCCAGGGCATAGCCCCTCCTGTTTTGGTTTATAGGCTTCTATATAGGAACTTGCGTGATATGTGCATGCCTCATTCAGGGCTTCAAGGACGCAGGGATCATATCAGGTGTTTGGTTCGAAGGAAAAATCCCGCCGGAAACTCGCAAAACAGGTCCGCGATGCGCTGGGCGCGCCGGACTGGCTGGAATCCGTCGACGTGGATGATACGGGCCGCGTCATCCTTGTCCTGCTGGCCGATCCGGCCGATACGGCAGGGGCTGAGGCACGCCGTATTGAGGCGGAAGGACGGGCCGAACTGGTCGCAGGCGTTCACGCCGTAACAAGCATTCTCACGGCCCAGAAACCACTGCCGACAGTGAAGCTGGAACCGGCGCCGCGCCGGGTGACCAAGGGCGCACGCCTGTCGGATGAGGCGATGCAGCAGGGCGCGCCGGCTCAGGAATCCGGAATTCCGCCGATTCCCGGCATTGCGCGTATCCTGGTGGTGGCGAGCGCCAAGGGCGGCGTGGGCAAGTCGACCATTGCCGTGAATCTCGCTGCGGCCATGGCCAAGGCGGGCATGAAAGTCGGCCTGCTCGATGCGGATGTGTACGGTCCGTCGATCCCGACCATGCTTGGCATGCAGGACGCCCAACCGGGAACGGCGGAATCGAAAAAACTCGTCCCCGTCATCGCGCACGGTATGAAGACGCTGTCGATCGGCTACCTGTCGGACCCGGATGCGCCGATGATCTGGCGGGGACCGATTGTCATGTCGGCGATCACACAGATGCTGAATGATGCCGAATGGGGTGAACTGGACGTCCTTGTCATCGATACGCCGCCCGGCACCGGAGACGCACAGCTGGCGATTGCGCAGCGCGTGCCGGTGACAGCGGCGATCATCGTCACCACGCCTCAGGAAGTCGCACTCGCCGATGTGCGGCGCGGCGCGGCCATGTTTACGAAGACGGCCGTGCCCGTGCTCGGCATCGTCGAGACGATGAGCTGGTTCGAGGATCCCGCAGGTAACCGCCACTACCTGATGGGCGAGGGCGGCGGCGCGGCGACGGCGCAGTCGCTGGGACTGCCATTGCTCGGTCAAATTCCCATGCTGCAGGCAATACGCGAAGGTGGCGATACCGGGACGCCTGCCGCGCTGGCCGATGGCAAACCCGCCCGCATCTTTCACGACCTGGCGCGCACCGTGGCCATCGGCCTCGATACGCTCAAGTCCAAGCCGGCACCCGAGATTGTCTTCGAGGACTGATCCCGTCAGGCGTTGAAGTTCAGCACGAGTCCCGGCTCCGGCCAGCGGCACTTGACCAGTTGGCCCGTGCTCGACAGCGTCAGGTAAGCGTCCTTCATATCGGCTCCGCCAAAAGCGATGTTCGTGACCAGCATGTCCGGGAAGGCCGTGTGGCTGAAGTCGCCCTGCGGCGTGATCGTGGTGATGCCGCCATTCAGGATCGTCGCGACGCAGACATTGCCAGCAGCGGTCATGGCGAGACTGTCAAAATATTGCAGGCCCGGCATCGTGGCGACGACGCGGCCGCCATTGAACGGCGTTGCGGGCTTGATCTCACCCGGTGCGGCCAGGTCGAAAGCCCACATGCGGCCGGTCATCGTGTCGGCCATGAAGACTGTCTGTTCGTCCGGCGAAAGGCCGACGCCATTGGGCGAGGAATAGTGGAAATCGAGCTCCTTCGCCTCGGACGCGCCCTTGGCGAGGAAGAACAGGCCGCCGAAATCGCGGTGGCGCGAATAGGTCTTGCCGTGGTCGGTGAAATAGAGGTTCCCGGACTTGTCGAAGACAAGGTCATTCGGGCCTTTCAGCGGATGGCCGTCGACCGTGTCGAGCACGCGTTCGACCTTGCCGGTGGACAGGTCGATGCGTTCGATCCGTCCGCCGGAATAGTCATCCGGGCAATTGCCGGGGATCAGGAGCCCATCGACCTCGTGATAGAGGAAGCCGCCATTATTGCAGCACCAGAGGGCGCCGTCGGGTCCGATGGCGAGGCCGTTGGGGCCGCCGCCGGGAGTTGCGACCACTTCGGATTTTCCGTCGCCCCAGTGACGGGAAATAACGCCCTTCTGGATTTCGACGATGATGATGCTGCCGTCGGACATGACGACGGGGCCTTCGGGAAAGCCGAGTCCGCTGGCCAAGAGTTCGAAATCCATGCGCATTCCTCCTTGTTTTGGAGGCACATTAGGGGTGACGCAGGGGTGCGGCAACGGGTTCCCCGAGGGGAGTGGACCGGTGGGGTAAGGGTGTGGGAAGGGGGTGGCGCGTATCAGGCGTCGGCGCGGACCGAACTGATGGCAGGGACCCGTTCGAGCCGGCGGATGGTGAAGGCGTGATCGTTGCCTTCGCTGATATCGAAATGCTCGGTTGTCTCTTCGTGCCACTCCGTGTCGGCGAGCACCGGGAAATGGGCGTCGCCGTCCGGAGCCGCATCGACATCGGTGACATAGACCCGGTCGGCAAGCGGCAAGGCGAGCTTGTAGATCGCTTCGCCGCCGATCACGAAGACTTCGCGCTTGCCTTCACGCGCGGCAATGGCCTTGGCCGCGTTCACGGCTGGTGAAAAACTGGAATAGACGCGTGCGCCCGGCGCGTCATAGGTCCAGTCGCGGGTCATGACGATATTCTCGCGGTCGGGCAGCGGGCGCCTTGGCAGGCTTTCCCAGGTCTTTCGGCCCATGATGATGGGATTGCCCAGCGTGACTTTCTTGAAAAACATCAGGTCGCTCTTCAGGCGCCAGGGCAATTGCCCGGCGACTCCGATGACATTGTTGCGACCACGGGCCACGATGAGGCTAAGTTTTACGTCACTATGCATGACAGGAGATTGGACCCTTCTGGATTTTGATTGACGCGGGGCGTTTCCGGCCTCGCTTTGTTAAGCATGTGGGGCACATTGTTTTTAGGTCGAAGCAACCTGCTTTGTCAGCTATGGCTGAGCGAACACAGTACGAGGGGCACGCGTGGTCGATTCTTTTATTTCAATTATTACAAACGGCAATCCCGGACAGTTCATTCAGGTCGTAGTTGCGTTGGCGCTGACATTCACCGCGATCTATATGCTCAAGGGCCGCGCATGGGCCTTGATGTATGTCGCTTTGATACCTTTCCTGAACTGGTCGTTCGGCGTGATTCCCGAATTCCAGATCGTCGGGAAAAGCGCCACATGGACCCAGGGGATTTCGCTGCACCCGATGACGGTGGTGACCGGCATGGTGTTCGTGATCCGCGATTTCGTGCAGCGGGAGATGGGCCACCGCGTGCTCGCGGTCATGGCGATGGCGGTGGCCTGGTCCTTTTATTATGCATGGCCGGTCATCGCGCTGGCGAGCGGCATTGCCTTCGCGATTTCCGAGGGCGTCGACTGGCTGATGTTCACGTTCACGAAGTACCGGTTGTCGACGCGAATCCTGCTGTCGAGCGCGCTGGCGGCGCCCGTGGACACGACCGTATTCCTTTACGGCGCCGACCTCGCCAAGCAGATCGAGTTCGGCGCCGAGCCGGGCAATTCGTTACATGTCGCCAATTGGGTCGTGTTCGTGATTGGCAAGATGGTGGGCGCCGTCGTGGTATCGACGATCATTCGGCGGCGGGAAGACCTCGGCCTGGTGGATCCGGCCGAGGCCTGAACCGTCAGGCGGCGTCCTGGTCGAGAAGGCCCATCCGGCATTTCATGCCTGCGAGACCTGCGCCAACCAGGGGCGCGACAAGGAACAGCCAGAGCTGTGACATGGCCTGTCCGCCGGCAAACAGCGCCGGGCCGAAACTGCGCGCCGGGTTGACGGACACGCCGGTCACCTGGATGCCGACAATGTGGATCGCCGTCAGAGTCAGGCCGATCGACAGGCCCGCCATGGCGGTCGGGGCGCCGACCTGCGTCGAACCGAGGATCACGACCAGGAACAGGAAGGTCGCGACGATCTCGAACACGATCGCGGCGGCCAGGGTGTATTCGCCGAGATAGCCCGGACCCCAGCCGTTCTGGCCCAGCCCGTTGATGGCGACATCATAGTCCGCCTTGCCGCTGGCGATGAGGAAGAGAATTCCCGCGCCAATGGTGGCCCCGATGAACTGGGCGACCCAGTAAGTCAGCATGGTCTTGCCGTCCATGCGCCCGGCAACAAATGCGCCGAAGCTGACGGCCGGGTTGACGTGACAGCCCGAAATCGGACCGATGCCATAGGCCATGGCCACGATGGCGAGGCCAAAGGCGAAAGCGATGCCGAGTTGACCGACCTGCTCTCCGGCAAGGACGGCGGCACCACAGCCGAACAGGACCAGGGTGAGTGTGCCGACAAGCTCGGCGGCGAAGATTTTCATGATGTTCCCTCCCAGGACATGACGACTGCATGCCGTCGGGGAAGGAATTTGTGCCAATTCGGCGTTTTGGGCAATTGACAGGTGCCGGGCGAGCGGTAAAAGATCTGAACGTTATCTTATAACACAAATAGGTTTCCTCCCATGAAATACCTGCTCGCTGCCGTGGCGGTCGCGCCGCTTATTGCCGGAATGGCCCACGCCCAGGATCAAGCCGAGGACGAAGTCCGCATTGAACAAACGGTCATCGTCACCTTGCCCGGGCCACAACGGACAGCTGGCGAACTGGTCAGCAATGTGGCTGCACTCGACCGCAAGGAAATTGTCGAAGCGCTCGCCTCTACGCTGGGCGATACGCTGGACCGCCAGCCGGGCGTGGCCTCGACCGCGTTCGGGCAAGGCGCAAGCCGGCCTGTTCTGCGCGGCCTCGGCGCCGAACGCGTGCAGGTGCTGACCAATGGAATCGGCGTGATCGACGTGTCGGCCGCGAGCCCGGATCACCAGGTGGCTGCTGACGGCATTGATGCGCAAAAGGTCGAGATCCTGCGTGGCCCCGCGGCGCTCGTCTATGGAGGCCAGGCAATCGGCGGGGTCGTCAACGTGATTGACGGCCTGATCATGGAAGACCTGCCGAAAAGACCATTCGCCGGCGAAGCCTATGCCGCCACCAACAGCGTCAACGAAGGGACCGAAGGCGGCGCGCGGGTTCTGGCAGTCAACGGGCCGGTCGTGGTGACGCTGACGGCTTCGACCCGTGATTTCGGCAATTATGACATTCCGGTTCCCGCCCAGTCGGACCGACTGCGGGCCGAAACCGGCGACCCGGCCGGGTCTGACGGTGAATTGCCGAACTCGTTCGTGCAGACCAATTCCGTGGCCGGCGGTCTTTCCTGGATCGGCGACAAGGGATTCCTTGGCGGCGCGGTGCGCCAGCAGAGCTCGCAATACGGGCTGCCGCTGGAAGAGACTGCTTTTATCGATCTCACGCAGACGCGTTACGATATTCGTGGCGGCCTGAACGTGGAAAATGGCTTCCTCACCAAGATCACGGCGGCCGGGTCGGTCGCAGACTATGAACATACCGAGTTCGAGGCCCCCGGCGAGCCGGGCACCATCTTCAAGACCAATGGCTTTGAAGGGCGTATCGAGGCGGGCCACGTGCTGGGGCCGCTGGAAGGGGAGTTTGGCATCCAGTATGCCGACAGCTCGCTCGACGCAATTGGCGACGAAGCCTTCATCACGCCGACCGACACGACAAGCCTCGGCGTTTTCCTGTATGAAACCCACGACTTTGACAGCGGCATTGGCATCGAGGGCGGCATCCGCGCCGAGCAGGTCGATCTCGACAATGAACGTGCCGGCAAGGTGAGCTTTGATCTCTTCAGCGGGTCGGCGGGAATCCACCAGCACTGGGCCACTGGCTGGTTCCTTGGGGCACAGGCCTCATGGGCTGAGCGCGCGCCCAACCAGAGTGAGCTGTTTGCCGACGGGCCACATCTTGCCACGGAACAATACGAGGTGGGCGACAGGACGCTTGGCAAGGAACGCGGTCTGAACCTGGAAGGCACGGCGCGTTGGGAAAGCGACACGATGAGCTTCGGCGTGAACCTGTTCCTGATTGACTTCTCCGACTTCATCTACCTGTCGGCCACCGGCGCGGAGCTCGACGACCTGCCGGTCTTCGTGTTCCGTCAGCAGGACGCGCAGTTCACAGGCGGCGAAGCCTTCGCCGAATACCAGTTGCTGGGCGGCCCGCTCAAGGCAGACTGGAAATTCGACGCCGGCCTGGATCTTGTGAACGCCGAATTCGATGATGGCAGCGACGTGCCCTATTTGCCGCCGGTGACGCTGAATGCCGGGGTCGAAGCCGACTGGGGAGCCCTTGCGCTGGGGGCGAAGCTGACCTGGGCCGGCGATCAGGATTCGCCCAGCGCAGGCCTGTTGCCGACCGATGGCTATGTCACCGCAGACCTGCATGCCGATCTCGATATTGCGCGCTATGGAGCGGGCCGCGAGGGCACCAAACTGTTCATCGAGGCGCGGAATATCGGTGATGCAGAAGTACGCGTGGCGACATCTGTCCTGAAGGAGAGTGTGCCGCTGCCCGGGCGCAATTTTCGCGCGGGTATCCGCTTCCTGTTCTAGGCAATAAAGCGACGACAGGAATTGCCCGTTCGGGCCATCGAGGCTATGGCGCGAACGGGCTGTGATGACATCGGTCCCTGATGGTCGCATCAACGGGTCCGTTCCGCTGATTTCGTGGCTGACCCGCTCCGACAGGAATCCTGCGTGATACATACATTCGTCTCTATCCTCACGAACGGCAATCCGGGCCAGCTGCCGCAGGTCGCGCTTGCCCTCAGCCTGACACTGATCGCGATCTACAAACTCAACGGCCGGGCCTGGGCCTTGTTGTATCTCGCGGTCATCCCCTTCCTGAACTGGTCGTTCGGCATCATCGAGAGTGTCACGCTGGTCGATCCCAATGCGACCTTTCCCAAGGGCGTCGCCCTCCATCCGCTCACCATGGTGACGGGTTTTGTCTTCGTCATGCGCGATTTCGTCCAGCGCCGTATGGGGCATCGCGTGCTCGTCGTCATGGCGCTCGCGATCGCCTGGTCCTTCTATTATGCGTGGCCCGTCATCGCCATCGTGTCCGGTCTTGCCTTCGCCATCTCGGAGGCGGCGGACTGGATGGTTTACACGTTCACCAAGTACCGCCTGTCCACGCGCATCCTGTTGTCGAGTGCGCTGGCGTCTCCGATCGATACGACGATCTTCCTCTACGGGGCAGACCTGGCGCTCCAGTTCAATCCGGCGATCAAGGCCGATGCTGGCACGATGCTGCACCCGGTGAACTGGATCGTCTTTGTGGTGGGCAAGATGGTCGGGGCAGTTATCGTGTCCCGGCTCATGCGCCAGCGTGAAGAAGCGGAAGGCCTGGCGGCGGCCGCGCCGGCCTAGCTGGCTTGTCCAGTAACCGGCAGGTGCGGGGTCCAGGTGACGACGTGGGCCAAACGGTCAAGCTGGCGAAGCGGACCGGGAACATAGCCGGCCCGTTGGAGAACCGTTTCCGCAGACAGGCCCATTCTGCCGATATCTCCGAACACGGCAATACCGCCCGGCAGACTGACGCCGCGCATGCGGCTCAGGTGAAAGGCGCTATAGCGGTGGGGCCCCTGCAGGAAATGATCGAAAATGCCCTGTCCGCCCGCGACGGCCAGGTGAGCGACCGGACGGCCGAAGGACGCCAACGCATCGACGAGTGCCATGCGATCGGGATTCCAGGCGACGGTTTGCGGCATCGTCCCGGAGCAGGGGGGCCGCGGCGCCTTGGACATGACAAGTCGTCGGCGTTGTTTGGGATTGGGCGTGACGTCGTGACTCCGCCGTCCGAGGACCGTGACATCAGCGGCGTCGAGGCCGGCCTGAAAGAAATCCCATTCGGCATCGCTCTTGAGTGACGGGGGCATGTCGCCCGCGACATCGGCAATCCGGTCGTCTTCACTGACAACGGCATAACCTTCGATCCGCAGGGCGCCTGTAAGCCTGTTCATTCGGGCGTGACCGCTCTAGACGGCAACCGGCGCCTTGATATGGGCGTGCGGCGTGTAGTTCTCGACCTTGAAGTCCTCGTACTCCCAGCCGAACAGGTCGGTCTTGTCGGGATTGAGGGTGATCGTCGGAAGCGGGCGCGGTTCGCGGGTCAGTTGCAGCTGCGCCTGATCGATATGGTTCATATAGAGGTGGGCATCGCCGAATGTGTGGACGAATTCGCCAGCCTCAAGGCCAGTCGCGCGCGCCATCATCAGGGTCAACAGCGCGTAGGATGCAATGTTGAACGGCACGCCGAGGAAGATGTCGGCTGAACGTTGGTACAGCTGGCAGTTCAGCTTGCCGTCCATGACATTGAACTGGAACAGGCAGTGGCAGGGCGGCAGGGCCATGTCATTCACATCGGCCGGATTCCAGGCCGAGACGATCAGGCGGCGGGAGTTCGGATTGGTGCGGATTTCATCCAGGACCCACTGGATCTGGTCTATCACACGGCCGTCCGGCGCTGCCCAGCTGCGCCATTGTTTACCATAGACGGGTCCGAGGTCGCCATTTTCGTCGGCCCAGTCATCCCAGATTGAAACGCCATTATCCTTGAGATAGCGGATATTCGTGTCGCCTTTGAGAAACCAGAGCAGCTCGATGATGATGGAGCGCAGGTGGAGCTTCTTGGTCGTGACCATCGGGAAACCGTCAGCCAAATCAAAGCGAATCTGGCGACCGAACACGGCCTTCGTGCCGGTTCCAGTGCGATCTGCCCGCTCGGAACCATGCTCCAAAATGTCTGACAGGAGGTCAAGATACTGTCTCATGCGGGCCTCGTTCGCGCGATTCGTTGGCCCGAACCATTAACACAAACTTGTTCGCTGTGACCAATTTTCCGCGCATGCCCAAACCAAATTGAATGAATATTATGAAATACATGGTGTCTGTATCTACGACCAATCCAGAGGGGGGGAGGTACAACACGATGAAAAATCTCGTCAAAGGCCTGACCAATCGCTGGCGTTCCGATTCGCGCGGCAATGTCGCAATTATCTTTGCGCTGTCCGTTATTCCGATCCTGTCAATCGTGGGCGTCGCCATCGACACGCAGATGACGCTGACCCAGAAGAACAAGGTCCAGGCGGTCGTCGACAGCGCCGTGATCTTCGGTGCGCGCGCCATGCAGGAAGGCGCAAGCCGCGCGGAAGTCGCCAAGGACGTCAATACCTATGTGAAGGCCTTGCTGAAACAGCAAAGCACCTCGCTGGACTGCGCCGGGATCGCCCTCGAATACGAGGATGATACCCAGGACATCAATGCGTCGATCTTCTGCTCGCAGCCAACGACTCTGTCGAACCTGTTTGGCCAGCGGACAATGGATTTCCGGGTCGGTTCCGGATCGACCTACGGCATCGGCAAGGTCGAGGTCGCATTCGTGTTCGACGTATCGGGTTCGATGGGTAACAGCGGCAAGATGGCCGACCTGAAGATCGCTGCCCTGGAGGCAGTCGAGACATTGCTGCCAGCCGCGTATGACACTGCCAAGTCGGACGATGTGCGTCTCGCGATGACGAGCTATGACACGATGGTCAATGCGGGTGGCTATTTCAGAGCCGTTACCAACAAGAACAAGGTCCGCACCTACACGGGTTCAAAGACGATTACGGAAACCGTCTGCACCAAGGACGAGGGCCGAGGCCGAGGTCGAGGCAGAGGCAGAGACAGAGACAGAGAGACATGTGTCGAGGTCACATCGACAATACCCGTCTCAAAAGTGATCAACAATACGTGCGTCAAGGAACGCATTGGCTCCGACGCGTTCACGGATGAGGATCCGGGTCCGGGCGCATGGCTTGAAGCGGCGGAAGCATACTATGATGAGTCCAGAGATCGCTGGTTCGAGGAAACCTGCAACAATATCGGCCCGCTTCCGTTGACGGACAATCGGGGAAACCTGAGGGCCTATATTGCCCGCCTGAACGATTTCCGCAGCACCGCCGGCCATATGGGGGTTGCCTGGGGCTGGTACCTGATCGATCCCAAATGGGATAGCGTCTGGCCGTCCGCGTCCAAGCCGTTGCCCTATGACGAGCCCGACGCGGCCAAGGCGATCATCATGATGACCGACGGTGAGTTCAACTCCTACTTCTCAAGCGGGCAGGGCAACTCGTTCGACCAGGCCAAGAAGCTGTGTGACGCCGCAAAGGCCGAGCATATCGTCATCTATACCGTGGCGTTCAAAGCGCCGTCGCAGGGCCAGGCCATCCTGAACTATTGCGCCACCAGTCCCGACCACGCCTTCAGTCCCGAAGACGGCCAGCAGCTGAAGGACGCCTATACGATGATCGCCCAATCGATCTCTGACCTTCGTATCACCTACTAGAGCGACGGAGATCGAGGTGAATCCCATGACATGCATATTTCGGCATAGCGTTTTGTTCTGAACTGGAGACAAGGTTGAAGCGCGCTGTTGTGAATTCTCGCTTGATTCGTTGGCGTGCCGATACCGGCGGCAATATCGCCATCATCTTTGCCCTGGCGCTGATCCCGATCCTGGCGATCGCGGGTGTGGCCATCGACACCCAGGTGACGCTGACCCAGAAGAACAAGGTCCAGGCGGTCATCGACAGCGCCGTGATTTTCGGTGCACGGTCCATGCAGGACGGCGCAAGCCGCGAGGACGTGGCAAAAGATGTCGACGCCTATGTCACGGCCCTGTTGAAGCAACAGAGCCCAAGCCTCGACTGCACGCGTGTCGCGCTCGAATACAAGGACGATGCACAGGACATCAGTGCATCGATCTTCTGTTCCCAGCCAACCACATTGTCGAACGTGATCGGCCAGCGGAAGATGGACTTCCGGGTCGGTTCCGGCTCGACGTATGGTATCGGGAAGGTTGATGTGGCCTTCGTGTTCGACGTCTCGGGGTCGATGGGCAGTAGCGGCAAGATGGCCGACCTGAAGGCCGCGGCTCTCGACGCTGTCGAGACATTGCTGCCGCCTTCGTATGATGCCGCCAAGTCGGACGATGTGCGCCTCGCGATGACCAGCTATGACACGATGGTCAATGCGGGCGACTATTTCAAGGCGGTCACGAATGAAAACAAGACGCGGACCTATTCCGGGACGTACATGATCAACTCGGCCCCTTGCCTCAGATGGAGGTATGGAGAGTGCGTGCGATGGACATCGGTTCCTTCGGTATCGACCAAGACGATCACCAATACCTGCGTGAAAGAACGCATCGGCGCGCAGGCGTTCACGGATGCCGGTCCGGGGCCGAGTGCGTGGCTGGAGTCGGCCGTGCCGACTCTCAGGGGCGACGGGCAATGGTCGGAGGAGACCTGCAACGATATCGGACCACTGCCACTGACCGACAGCCGCTCGTCTCTCAAGTCCTATATCAACAATCTGGACGATTTCAGAAGCACCGCCGGTCATATGGGGGTTGCCTGGGGCTGGTACCTGATCAGTCCCAAATGGGATAGCGTCTGGCCGTCCGCGTCCAAGCCGTTGCCCTATGACGAGCCCGACGCGGCCAAGGCGATCATCATGATGACCGACGGTGAGTTCAACTCCTACTTCTCAAGCGGGCAGGGCAACTCGTTCGACCAGGCCAAGAAGCTGTGTGACGCCGCAAAGGCCGAGCATATCGTCATCTATACCGTGGCGTTCCAGGCACCCCAGCAGGGCCAGGACATCCTGAACTATTGTGCCACAAGCACGGCGCATGCGTTCACGCCCGAGAACGGCCAGCAGCTGAAGGATGCCTATACGATGATCGCCAAGTCCATCTCCGACCTGCGCATCACTTACTAGCGTACGGGGCGCCCTGGCTCAGTTAAACCCCGTCGATATCTGGTTAACCGGGTCTTGCCGCAATCGGACAAACCGGGGGGGCCGACCTAACGTCAAAAAAAGGCAATATCGTTCATTCTTGTGTTTGAGACTCTTCTGAATGATCGTTGACGAGGCGAATAACATGCCCAGTAGCTCGCACTCCGGACTGGCCCGCCAATATGGCCGGGACGACCGCGCGAATGTTGCCGTCGTCGCCGCACTTTCCATCCTGCCGATCCTGGCGATCGCAGGTATCGCGATCGATGTGCAAATGGCGTTGACCGAGAAGGGCAAGGTCCAGGCGGTTATCGACAGTGCGGTGATTGCAGGCTCCAAGGCGATGCAGGCCGGCCAGTCGCAGCAACAGATCACCACGCTCGTGAATGACTATGTACAGGCTGTGGTCAACGTGGAAGGCGGTGGCCTGAGTTGCACGGACCCGCAGCTGAGTTTCCTGGACGGGACGCAAGATATCGAGGTCGAGATCCGTTGCGCCCAGACGACGACGCTGACCCAGCTGCTGCATCGCGACAAACTGTATTTCCAGGTTCGCTCCGGAACGACATATGGGATCGGCAATGTCGATGTTGCGTTCATTTTCGATGTTTCCGGATCCATGAATTCCGACGGCCGACTGGACAGTCTCAAGACGTCGGCAAAAACGGCGTTTGACGAATTGCTGCCTGACGATCGCGTCCTTGACGGCACGATCCGGATTGCGCTGACGACATACAACTCCAACGTCAATGCAGGCGAATATTTCGACGCCGTCACACGCAAGATCACGCTTGGTACGGACGCGGCGACTGGCGCCAGTTCGGCGAAATCGCGCTACGATGCCTACAATAATCGTGTACTGATCGACCAGTCGACCGGTAAGCGGTTCTTCTACTACGAGCAAGCCAACTGCAGCTCAAATTGCACGTATAACAGCAGCTGGACGATCACCCCGAAACGGCGCTGGTTCGAAACCGATATCGGCGACAATACGTGTGTCTCCGAGCGCGTCGGCGTGAATGCGTTCACCGATGAGGCGGGCGGAACGGGCGCCGACAATTCCATGATTGCGGGCAATCCGTTGTGGAACTGGGATACGAGCAATTACAACAAGAAAAATGGCGCCTATGAAATAGAATATGGTGGCTCCAACTCGTCCAGGGGCGCCTTCACCCTGACGCCCGCGCAATGCGAGAATTCTTCGCCAATGCCGCTTACGGAAGACAAAGCGGCGCTCAAGGATTATGTCGACGGCCTGCACGCAGGCGGCGGCACGGCCGGGCACCTCGGCATTGCCTGGGGCTGGTACCTGATTTCGCCGAGCTGGAACGCGCTCTGGCCGTCGGCCTCCCATCCATGGCCGTGGGAAGAGCCGGACACGGCCAAAGCCATCATCCTGATGACCGATGGCGAGTTCAACCAGACGCACCCGTCCATTTCCGAAAGCTCGATCGAGCTGGCAATGGAATTCTGTGACGCGATGAAAGCGGAGCCGTACGATGTGCAAATCTACACGGTCGGCTTCCAGGTGCCGAGCAATGTTGCGACAACACCGGGCGGAGAATCGATACTCGATTATTGTGCCACCGATGCGGGCCATGCGTTCACGCCGAGCAATGGCGAGGAACTGACGGACGCGTACACGGCAATCGCCCAGTCAATCTCGGATTTGCGCATCACGCGCTAGGACCGCCCGTCGAGGGGCATGGCCTTGAGGCTGAAGTCGATGAAGATAGGCAAGGTATTCAGGCAATGGCACCTGTCGCAGCGCGGCAACATTGCCATCATGTGCGCCCTGTTCGTGCCGGCCGTGCTGGCGCTGGGCGGCGTGGCCGTGGATTTCCAGTTCGCCGTCCGGCAGAAGAACAAGGTCCAGTACGCGCTTGATTCTGCCGTGCTGGCGGGCGCGTTGCTACGCCAGAGTGGCGGCAGTGAAGAGGCCGTCACAGCGGATGTCAATGGCTATATGGCCGCCCTTGTTGAAGAGCAGGGCGGAGAGATCGTTTGCACACCCGTGACCGTTTCATACAATCCGGACAACAAGGACATTCTCGGCGTGATCTCCTGCGATCAGCCAACCTTCATTTCCGACCTGATCGGTTTCGACAAGATCTCGTTCGGCGTTTCATCGACATCGACCTATGCCATTGGCAAGGCGGACGTGGCCTTTGTGTTCGATGTGTCCGGTTCGATGAACAGCGAGAACCGGCTCAGCCTGCTGAAGGCGGCGGCCGATGTGGCCTTCGATGAATTGCTGCCCGATGACGCCCCCGAAACGGGCAATGTGCGGCTGGCGATCACCACCTACAATAACGCCGTGAATGCCGGCGCCTATTTCGACAGCGTGACGCGAAGCCAGACCGTGCCGGCGGACGGGTCCAATGCGGCGGCGCTCAGCAATTACGACACGTACAACGGCGCGCGGATGATCGACGCGGCCACCGGCAAGCGGTTCTTCTACTACGAACAGGAAGACTGCCCGGACGGGAGCTGCACGGGCAACTGGAACGCCGCCCGCTGGCCGATGGAGAATGCCAATATCATCGACACCTGCGTGTATGAACGCACGGGCGGCGATGCGGCGACGGATGCCGCCCCGGAATCGCTTCGCTGGATCGGCGCAGGCAATCCGCGCTGGAGCTGGTCGACCGGCAGTTCCAACAAGCGCAACGGCCAGCAGGAAATTGAATCCGGCGGCGGGAATTCGTCGAGAGGCGCCTATAACATGAGCTATGCGGGCTGCCGTGCGTCCGGGCCGGTGCCGCTGACAGACGACAAGGCGGCGCTCAAGGCCCATGTGCAGGCGTTGACCGCCAATGGCGGCACGGCGGGTCATATCGGTCTCGCCTGGGGCTGGTATCTGGTGTCGCCCAACTGGTCGGCGATCTGGCCCGTAGCGTCCGAGCCGCTGCCCTATAACACCAAGCAGGTCGTCAAGGCCGTGATCCTGATGACTGACGGCGACTTCAACACAAACCACCCCACGGCCGCGAAAAGTTCGTTCCGTCAGGCGCAGGACCTGTGCGACACGATGAAGGCGTCCCCGTCGAAGATCCAGGTCTATACGGTGGGCTTCCAGGTGCCGACCAACGTGCAGAAGACAGGCGACGGGCGCACGATCCTGGAATATTGCGCGACCAGCCCGGCCTATGCGTTCAATGCGTCAAACGGCGATGAACTGAGCGCCGCCTATCGCTCGATCGCGCGCTCGATCACGCAATTGCGGCTCAAGCAGTAGCGCCCGCACCGCGTGATGGCGCGTGCGCCACGGGGTAAGACATCGCGACATCGCAGCGGTCATATCGCTTGCCATGGGAATCGAGAATGTCCAGATCATGGGTAAAGCCGAGCTTCTCGTAGAGATGTATGGCGGCGGCGCATTTGCGATTGGTCAGCAGGTAGAGGCTGTCCATTTCCATCTGTCGTGCGCGATTGAGGGCCGCCGCCAGCAGGAACTCGCCTGACTTTCGCCCGCGCGCCGATTTCAACACGCCCATCTTGGTCAGTTCGAACCGGCCATCGCCCATCGGCATCAGGGCGCAGGTGCCGACAATGCCCAGACCGCCGGTCGAAACGAACAGGACCGCCCCACCCTTGTCGACAATCAGTTCGCGCGGGTGGGACAGGATCTCGCGATCAGTGGCTTCCAGCGTGAACATCTCGCTGATCCATTCCTCGTTGATTGCGTAAAACGTTGCGGCAAGGTCGTCGGAAAATTCCACGATCGCGTGGCCATCCGCGGCGCGCTCTGACAGTGACTTCTCATCGAAGGCCGCTTCGATGCGCGCGATCTGGTCGAGCAGGCTGGCATCGGGGCCCGCAGCGAGTTCTTCTGCGGCCCGGGCGACGTGCGGCCAGACCTCCCGCTTCATGCGCGCGACAGCGTCGATCCCGGCCTGGGTCAAGGCGATGGATTTCTGGCGGCGGTCGGTTTCCGAAATCGTGGTCTCGGCGAGGCCCATGTCCACCAGCCCGACAAGGCTGCGCGTCACGGCAGGCTGGCTGACACCCAAGGCCGACACGGCTTCGCTGACCGTCAGCGGCCCATACCGGTCGAGCGCCGCGAGCAAGGGGAAATGGCTCGGCTGGGTGACAAAGCAGTTCTGTTCGAAAATCTGCGCTGCATCGGCCTGCAGCCGTTCGGCCAGCCGTTTCAGGCGGCTGCCCAGGGCGAGGTATCCAAGGTCTTGCAGTATGTCCGGCATGGCGCGCTCCTGATATACATAACACGCTATGTATATTGGATTTCGTGTCAATATGATTGTGGGAAATTTCCCGCGCGCGGCGTAAAGGCCTTTAATCCGGAGCGCATGTCCCCTATATGGAAAATGTCTTCGGACTATGGCGATAAACGTACGTGTAATAAGCGGTTCGGACCCGGGGGCGGTACCCGGCGACTCCACCACAAGCAGGTTCAGGCATTTCAGCGCCTGTTTCTGACGGGGTCGAAATAGGATCGACGGACGTCTAAAGACGATACTTTCGCCCGTATGAGCCCCGTTAGAAGCTCACATCAACATAGTTGCAAATGACAACTCTGCTGAAGGTCAACTGCTCGCAGCGTAGCTGTACGTAGTTAACCGAATTAACTCCTAAGGATTCAGCTCCTTAGGCGGGGCCCGGAGGCGCCTGGCAACAGAAGCCTCCACTTTTCTCCCCCTATTTGCGGTAATCGAGCGGCGGGTCGCGGTCGCCCAGCAGCGACGTGTATTCGTAATCCTCGCCGCGTGCAGCGTCGAATTCGGCGCGGGCGGCCTGGCGCAGCTTCGGGTTCTCGTAAAGCTCGATCGCCGCGAGCGTCAGCGTCTTGGCGGCAACCTGTGCGCCCTTGTAGCCAATCGACATGCCGCTGGCGGCAACAGCCTGCCAGCTATGGGCGGCGGTGCCGGGTACCCATGTTGCCGCACGCAGGCCAACGGTCGGCACGGCGAAAGACACATCACCCACATCCGTTGAGCCATAGCCAAGCGAGACCTCGAAAGGCTGCACCTCTTTCTCGCTGCCCAGCGGCAGGTCGGGTTTCGCGAAGCTCTTGTAGATCTCCTGGGCGAAGGCTTCTTCCTCGGCATTATAATCCACGCCGCCGACCTGTCGCAGCTTGGCGTCCATCATCTTCGCCAGCGTTTCGTTGACCAGAAGCGGATTGTTGCCGTGGATCACTTCCCACTCGACACGCGTACCGGTGCCCATCGCGGCGCCGCGCGCCGCGTCTTCCATGCGCGCCCAGATGTCCTCGACGCCGTCGGCGCGTGGGTGGCGCGCATAATAGAAGACTTCGGCAAAATCCGGCACCACGTTCGGTGCGACACCGCCCGATGTAATGACATAGTGGATGCGGGCATCCTGGGGCACGTGTTCATGCATCATGTTGACCATGTAGTTGAACGACTCGACTCCATCGAGGGCCGAGCGCCCGCGCTCCGGCGCGCCAGCGGCATGGGCCGATACGCCGTAGAAGCGGAACTTGGCCGAGCGATTGGCGAGCGAGGTTTGCGCAGCGGCGGAGTTCTGGTCGTCGCCATGCCAGTGCAGGGCGATATCGACATCGTCGAACAGGCCCTCGCGCACCATGTAGACCTTGCCGCTGCCGCCTTCTTCGGCGGGTGTGCCATACAGGCGGATCGTGCCCGGCGTGCCGGTCTGCTCCAGCCAGTCGCGGATGGCCAGCGCGGCACCGACGGAGCCCGCGCCGAACAGGTTGTGCCCGCAGGCATGGCCGGCATGCTTGCCTTCGATGGGAGAGCGATCAGGGCTGGCATCCTGGTTGATGCCGGGCAGGGCGTCGAATTCGGCGAGCACGGCAATCACCGGACCACCGGAACCGTAACTGGCGACGAAGGCTGTCGGGATGCCGGCAACACCGGTCTCGACCGTGAAGCCGGCGTCGCTCAGTTTTGACTGCAGCAGGCCGGAGGATTTTTCTTCCTGGTAGCCGACTTCTGCCCAATCCCAGATCTGCCGGGCCATGGCGGCAGTTTGGTCATAGCGCGCGTCGATACTGTCGAGCACGGCCTTGTCGCCTGGTGACTGCGCATGGACGCAGGCGGTGAGGGCAAGGGCGGCAAGACTGGTCGTGATGAGGCGCATGAAAGGTCTCCGGGATGGTGGGGTTCCCCGGAGACTGCATCAAGGCGTCATCGTGAACAAGGCATGCCGCAGGGATTGTCCCTGTGGCTATTGTCCGTCAGTCGATCGGCGGCACCGGCTGGGGCGGTGCGTCGGGATCGAGTTCGTGGACTTCCACAGAACCGCGCCCGAGATGGCTGTGACCCCGGCTGTAGAGGAAATAGATCAGCAGGCCGATAGAGCCCCAGATTGGCAGCACCATCTTCGCGACGAAGGGCAGGTTCAGGTAGAGGCCGAGGCAGCCGAGTGCCGCGATGGGCGCAATGATCCAGATCAGCGGCGTCCGGAAGGGCCTGTGTCGGTCAGGATCTGTCTTGCGCAGGATCATGACGGCCAGCGCCACCATGAAAAAGGCGAACAGCGTGCCCGAGTTCGAAATGTCGGCCAGCTGGCCGACGGGAAAGAACGCACCCGCGATGGCGACGCAGATGCCGGTGAAGATGGTCATCTTCCAGGGCGTGCGATATTTTGGATGGACGTCTGCTAGGCCTTCCGGCAGCAGGCCGTCGCGCGCCATGACGAAAAAGATGCGCGTCTGGCCGTAGATCATCATCAGGATGACCGAGGGCAGGGCAATCGACGCGGCCAAGCCGACCAGGTTGCCGATCAGCGGGAAATTGATTCGCCGCAACGTCTCGGCGAGGGCTTCCTTGGAGCAGACGATGGGGGCGTCGCCAAGTGCCGACAGCTCGGCGCAGCGATTGGCGAAGGCCACGCCGTCGGGCGACAGGACCATGCCGGCGGCATCGCGCACCGGCTGCGCACCCACCGTTCCCACCACGCCGGCCGCGACCAGCAGGTAGAATATGGTGCAGATCGCCAGCGACCCGATCAGGCCGATGGGCACATTGCGCTGCGGATTCTTGGTCTCTTCCGCGGCCGTGGAGACGGCATCAAAGCCGACATAGGCAAAGAAGATCGAGGCAGCTGCGCCGACCACCCCCAATCCGTCATGCCCGAGTATCCCCGTCGGCAGGAGGGGCGTGAAATTTTCGCCCTTGAGCAGGGGCATGCTGAGAACGATGAAAGCTGTCAGCGCCACGATCTTGATCGCCACGAGGACGGCATTGACCGAGGCGCTTTCGCTGGTGCCGAGAACCAGGAGCCAGGTGACGGCGCCAGCCACAAGGATGGCCGGCAGGTTGATGACGCCATGGCTGAAATCCACTGTCGGCATGAAACCGCTGAGGCCCCAGGCCGGCCCGCTGTTCAGGAAGTCGGGTAATCCGAGTCCGGTCGTACTGTGTATCAGCCCCATCACGTAACCTGACCAGCCGACGCAGACAGCCGAGGCGGCCACGGCATATTCGAGGATCAGGGCCCACCCGACCATCCAGGCGAGCAGCTCGCCCATGACGGCATAGGTATAGGTGTAGGCCGAACCCGACACCGGAACCATGGAGGCCAGTTCGGAATAGCAGAGCGCCGCAACGGCGCAGACGAAGCCGGCAATCATGAAGGAAAACATCATGCCCGGCCCGGCTTTCTGGGCTGCGGCAGCCGTCAGCACAAAAATACCCGTGCCGATAATCGCACCAATGCCCAGCATGGTCAGCTGGAAGGCGCCCAATGAACGATGCAGCGATTTTTTCTCAGCCGTGGCCAGGATGGCGTCCAGCGATTTCACCCGGTCAAAGATCATGTCTGGAAATCTTTCCGGCGGAATGCCGATCGCCAGAGGATAAAGTCAAATTACGACCGCACAAGATCGATTTTTGCTCTGTCAGATTCCGCCCTGCACCTGGGCGTCAGCTATAGCGCGCCTCAACCTTTGGTCCGGCCACGCCACCGGCGACCGTGGCCATGCTGGCTTCAAGGTCTGCGAGGTAATCGTCGACGATTTCGGCATGCTTGGGCGACAGCATCAGGTGCAGGCTGGGCGGCTCCTTGGTGACCGAGGTAAACCAGCCGCGCCGGTAGATTTCACCATAGATCGCGAAGGCGTGGTGGTCCGGGTGCCGGAAGGCCATCAGGCCGAGCATCGGATTGCCGAGGATTTCAAAGCCGAGCCGTTTGACGCCTTCCTCGATCCGCTCGCGCGTGGCGCAGACAAGGCCCTGTTTCTCACGATAGCCCGCAACGCCCAGCGTGTTCATCACGGCCCAGGCGGCAGAGATCGCCCCGCCGGGCCGCGTGCCGGCGAGAGTCGGCGTCTTCATTGGCGCGCCTGACCAGCCCGCCATGTCGAAGGGCATGTACTGGTAGAGCTCCTCGGAGCGGAACAGAACAGTCGAGGCGCCCTTGGCGCAATAGCCATATTTGTGCAGGTCGGCGCTCATCGAGTGGACCTGCGGCACCTCGAAATCGAAGGGTGGCACGGGCACGCCGTTCATCCGGGCGAAGGGAGCGAAATAACCGCCGACGCAGGCATCGACATGCAGCCAGGCATTCTTCTTCGCGGCCACCTCGCCCAGCGCGGCAATCGGGTCGATGATCCCGTGCGGGAAGCTGGGCGCCGAACCGACCATCATGATCGTGGATGCATCGCAGGCTGCACCCATCGCCTCCGGGTCGGCTTCATACGAGCCATCCGTCTTCAGCGGCACGCGGCGGATCTCGATATCCATCAGGTGGGCCGCCTTGTCGAAGGCGAGATGGGCTGACTGGGCAAGCACGATATTGGCGCCCTCGCGAGGCGTGCCCTTGGCGCGGGCATAGTCGCGCGCCGTCTTGATCGCCATCGTGATCGAATCGGTGCCGCCGGATGTCATCGCGCCGGTCGCGCCGTCCGGCCCGTGCAACAGGTCGAGGCCCATGTCGATGACGTCCTTTTCCATCTGCGCCAGGCTCGGGAAGGCGAGGGGGCCAAGCCCGTTCTCGGCCATGTAGAGTCCATAGGCCTCATGCTGGATGCGCGAGACGTCTTCACCGGCATTGAACACATAGACCGCCGTGCGCCCGTCGCGCCAGGCCGCGTCGCCGCCCCCACGCGCGATCATGTCTGCGCGGACATCGCGCCATTCACGGCCTGCCTGTGGCATTTTCATGGTTCGTCTTCTCCTGCAAGTCTCTCGTCTGGCCTGCAAGCCTATGCGCCGCCACCAGCCTTGGCCAGAGCGGAAAGGAGTCGTCCGCATGGGCAACCTTGTGCGCCATCCCGCGTTGATTAGGACTTAACCATGAAAGGAGACTCATCATGTCAGGCAAGCCAACGGAAAAACAGGACGCCCCGGAAGATATGCGGGAAATCCGACCAGCGGGTCCCGAGAACATGGAAAACCCGCCGGAAGAATGGGACGAAGTCGACGAGGAAAGCGACGAGTCATTTCCGGCGAGCGACCCGCCTGGCAATTACTGACTCTGCCAGCCACCGATCACCGCCAGCGTTCGCACCGCATGTCTCCGGGACATTCGGTGCCTCTCGTGGAGTTGGCCGAGTCGCGCGCGGCGCGGACGCGGGACCGCGACGGTCAGCCACGCGCCTCAACTGGCGGGACAATTACAGGATCGGCGAATGCGCTCCCCGTCGGGGCGACTGCGCGAGTGCTGTTTTTTTCCTCGCCTGCCGTGCGAAGCCCGTTGCGGGGAAATTGGACCGGGCATAGTGTACAGGAAGTTACCAACATCAGGATTGAGGGCGATACAGCGAACATGACGGATTACATCGGATATGACGCGCTCACCCAGGCGGCCATGCGGGGCGTCGTTCGCGAATCGCTGAAGCGTGCGCTCGCGAATGGCGGACTGCCCGGCGATCACCATTTTTACATCACGTTCCGCACCAAGGCGCCGGGCGTGAAGGTCGCCGACTACCTGACCGAGCGCTTCCCGGAAGACATGACCATTGTCGTGCAGCACCAGTTCTGGGACCTCGAAGTCAACGAGGGCCATTTCGAGATCATCCTGAAATTCTCCGGCGTGCCGCAGCACCTGTTCGTGCCTTACGCCGCAATCACGCGCTTCGTTGACCCGTCCGTGAATTTCGGCCTCACCTTCGAGAATACGAACAAGGACGCGGAGGTCATTGCACCGGCTGCCGTCTTCGAGGCGACCGAGCAGGACACGGCGCCCGCCGATGCCGGCACGGTCGTGAATCTCGACGCCTTCCGGCGCAAATAGGCCACCGGGATCTTGGCAGAGACAGACAAGCCCCGCATCAGCGACGCTGACATGCTGGCCCGCTTCCAGGGCTCGAAGAAACGGCCGCCCTGTTCGGATACGCTCGGCATGACGCTGGCCGAAGTCGAGCAGGATGCAATGCGCATCCGCATGGATTTCCAGGTGCCGCAGATGTTTGCCAATCCGACGGGCGCTGTGCAGGGCGGGTTCATCTCTGCCATGCTCGACGAGGCGATGAGCACCTGCGTGATCATCGCGTCGAACGTGACGATGACCGCGCCGACGCTGGAAATGAAGACCAGCTTCCTGCGCCGCCTGATGCCGGGCCCGGCCCATGTCGAGGCCCGCATCCTGAAGCTCGGCAAGTCGGCCGCCTTCATGGAAGCCGAGTGTTTCGGCCCGGACGGCGAACTGGTCGCCAAGGCGACGGCGACGGCCATCCCTATGCCTTTCAAACGGCTGGGCTGACGCAACGGCATCTGCGCCAGTGTCCCTGACTTGTGGTAGTCTCCGGAAAACAAGAATTCCAGGAGGAATCAGATGGCAGACGATACAAGCCCGGTGAAAGTGCCCCAGGGCATCATCGAGATTTCAGCCTTCGTGCCCGAAGCGCGCAACGATCCCCACACGCCGCTCAAGGCGCTGCGCGAGGCCTGCCCGGTCATGCGCGACGAAATGGCGAAGACATGGTTGCTGACGCGCTATGACGATGTGCGCGGCCTGGTGAATGATCGCAGCCATGTGCGCCTGCCGATCAAGGCGGAGGAGGGCTCGTTGCCCCGGCGGCTCGTCGACGAAGACGATCCGGACGGCCGGCGCACGAGCATCCTCTTCCTCGACGATCCGGACCATGCCCGCATCCGCCAGCCGCTGGCCAAAGCCTTCTATGCCCGCATCAACAAGATGAAGCCGGACATCGAAGCGATCATCGACGACACGATTGCAGCGGCCCCGGCTGAAGGCGCTTTCGACCTGATGGAAGCGATTGCCGTGCCGATCCCCGTCCTCGTGATTGCCCGCATCCTCGGCGTGGACGAGAGCCGGCTCGCCGATTTCCGGCAGTGGTCTGAAGACGTCATCCTCGGCCTCAATCCCATGCGCACGGAAGACGAAACCGCGCGCCTGAAGAGCGGCGCCGAGGCGCTCGACGCCTATTTTACCGAACTGATGACCGCCCGGCGTGCAGACCCCCGCGACGACCTCATCTCCGACATGGTCCAGTTGCTGGCGAGCGGCGAAGCCGACATGAGCGATGACGAATTGCGCTTGAACCTGCAGGCCCTGCTCGTCGGCGGCAACCTGACGACGACGGACCTGATCGGCAATGGCGTCTGGCTGTTCCTGACCCATCCGGACCAGCTCGCCGCGCTCAAGGCCAATCCGGCGCTTGGCGGGCAGGCGGTGGAGGAAGTGCTGCGCTACGAGGCACCGGTCTCGGCCACCTCGCGCATTCTCGCTGAAGACCAGGACGTTGCCGGCTGCCCGATGAAGGCGCGCCAGGCCGTGTTCTGCTCGCTCGCCTCGGCCAATCGTGACGCGGCGACATTCGACGCGCCCGATGCATTCGACATCACCGTCAAGCGCCCCAGCCATGTTGCCTTTGGCGGCGGCCCCCACATCTGCATCGGCGCGCCGCTCGCGCGCATCGAAGCACGGCGCGTCTACCAGAAACTGTTCGAACGCTATCCGGATATGCGTCTGGCGGACCAGGAACTTGTCTGGCGGGCTTTGCCCTTCTTCAGGGGGCTCGAGACGCTGGTGGTGGAGGCTTGAGCCGCCCCTGAAGGGCTCATCCTGAGCGAAGTCGAAGGACGAGCGCTTCTGCTGGTTATTCCATCGCTTCGGCGCTGAGCCAGATTCC
Organism: uncultured Alphaproteobacteria bacterium; assembly: GCA_963973995.1. Taxonomy (GTDB): domain Bacteria; phylum Pseudomonadota; class Alphaproteobacteria; order Caulobacterales; family Hyphomonadaceae; genus Hyphomonas. Next base: position 271,062 of record CAXBCO010000001.1, on the reverse strand, counting down.
TTCGCGTTCGCCGACGCGGCGCTCGACCAGCAGGCGCGCGACCTGGTGGTCGTCCTCGAACACGTTGCCGGTCAGGCTGTCGAGCAGGGCCTTGGCCAGGTTGTCGAGGTCCATCCACGGCGCCTCGCCCGTATATTCCATGACGATGTGCACGCTGTAATCGCCATAACCTGGCCTGAGCGGCGGGAACTCCTTGCGGAAGAATTCCTTGAGCAGGCCCTTGTAATATTTTGTCTGCGTCGTCAGGCCATGACAGCGGACTTCCAGCGCACCCATCTCAGTGATACGTGCACGCACCTTTCCGGACTGGACCCAGTGGTCGCTCAACGCCGACCCATCCCGCGTGCCACGATGCGGGCCTCGATGGCTTCCTTGGAATCCTTCAGGCCCAGCCCGGTCGCCGTGCGCAGCAGCTTGATCGCGGCAATCTTCCGGCGCGCATCAATCTCGGCGTCGATTTCCATCCAGCGCGACACCGTCACACGTTCGAGTGCCTCGGCAACGTCTTCCTGTGTCGGCGGCGTGGGCGACAGGGAACTTCGCCCCCAGCCGCGCACCGTGAAGCCCAGGTAGAAGGCGATCGCGATGGCGAACAGGACAGTCGGGTCAGACAGTTTTTCGATCATAGCGGGCATGTTATCGGGCGCCGCCCGCTTTGCCAGCCATTTTGGATGAGGCGTCACAATTGCGCGGCGAGGTGGGGCGGGGCAACGCGTTTCACGAAATCGAGCAGTTCGTGGAAGTCGACACTGATCCTGCCCTTGATCAGGATGATCTCCATCCATCCAACGAGGCGCCCGACACTCTGGCCGAGGACAAGGTCCGGCGCCGGGCTGACATGCAGCGAGCGGCCGCCGCGCACCGTATCGATGCGCAGGCCGACAATATCGTCCCATGCCAGCAATTGCTCGCGGCCGCCGACCCGCATCAGGATGCCGCGCCCGTCGATCACCATTTCCGGTACGGCCGATAGTGCCTGCTGGACGCGCCAGTAGATCAGCAGGGCAAGGCCGACCAGCGCCATCGCAAGCAGGGTCTTGAGCAATCCGCCGACGAACCCGCTACCGAATGCGCTCACCGGCACCCGGACCAGAACGACAATGCCGGCCACCATGGCGAGGCCGAGCAGGAACAGCATGACGGACTCGCTGTACCGCTTCCGGTGAATTTCGAGACGTTCTTCCATTCCTCTGGCCACCTTGCCCAGTTCTGCCCGCATGCTAAACCGCGCCCAGCAACAATCCAGCGAATTTCACGGAGCCCCATTTGATGGCCAAGATCCCCACCCGCACCGAATCCGACACGATGGGCCCTGTTGAGGTCGCCACCGACCGCTATTGGGGCGCACAGGCCGAACGCAGCCTCGGCAACTTCAAGATCGGGTGGGAGAAACAGCCCGAGCCGATCATCCGCGCGCTCGGCATCGTCAAGAAGGCTGCGGCTGAGGCCAATATGGACCTCGGCAAGATGGACAAGGATCTCGGCAAGGTCATCATCCAGGCGGCAGATGAGGTGATCGCCGGCAAGCTGAACGACCATTTCCCGCTCGTCGTCTGGCAGACGGGATCCGGCACGCAGTCGAACATGAATGCCAATGAGGTGATCTCGAACCGCGCCATCGAAATCCTTGGCGGCGAGATGGGCTCGAAAAAGCCGGTCCACCCGAATGACCATGTGAACATGAGCCAGTCGTCCAACGACACGTTCCCGACGGCCATGCACATTGCCTGCGCCGAGGAAGTCAGCCACCGCCTCGTCCCGGCGCTGAAGCATCTCCACGCCGCGCTCGACGCCAAGGCGAAGGCCTGGGCCGATATCATCAAGATCGGCCGCACGCACACGCAGGACGCGACCCCCGTCACGCTCGGCCAGGAATTCTCCGGCTATGCCCAGCAAGTCGAGAACGGCATCGCGCGCATTGAATCGACGCTGCCCATGCTGATGCAGCTGGCGCAGGGCGGCACGGCCGTCGGCACCGGCCTCGCCTCGCCGGTCGGCTTTGCTGAGGCTGTTGCCGAAAAGATCGCCAAGATCACCGGACTGAAATTCACGACAGCGCCCAACAAGTTCGAGGCGCTCGCCGCGCATGACGCGATGGTGTTCACGCATGGCGCAATCAATACGGTGGCGATGTCCTGCTTCAAGATTGCGAATGACATCCGCTTCCTCGGTTCGGGCCCGCGCTCGGGTCTCGGCGAACTGGCTTTGCCGGAGAACGAGCCCGGCTCATCCATCATGCCCGGCAAGGTCAACCCGACCCAGTGCGAAGCGCTGACCCAGGTCTGCGCCCATATCCACGGCAACAATGCCGCCATCGGCTTTGCCGGATCGCAGGGCCATTTCGAGCTCAACGTGTTCAACCCGATGATGGCCTACAATTTCCTCCAGTCGACGCGCCTGCTCGCCGATGCCGCCGTCAGCTTCACTGACAATTGCGTTGTCGGCATTGAACCCCGCCTCGACAATATCAAGCGGGGCCTCGACAATTCCCTCATGCTGGTCACGCCGCTCAAGGAAAAATACGGTTATGACCTCGCGGCGAAAGTGGCGAAGAATGCACACAAGAATGGCACGACGCTGAAAGTCGAAGCGCTCGCCCTCGGCATCTCGGAAGCGGATTTCGACGCGATTGTCGTTCCGGCGAAAATGATCTCGCCGGGGTGACTTTCAGGAGGTTCATGTGATGGAATTTGGTCCTGCCACGTTTGGCGAACTGAACGCAGACGATTATGATGCGCTGCATGATCCGGGTACGACTGAAGAATCGGTTGCCCTGATCGCAGAGCTCGCAGGCAAGGGCCGGATTCTCGAGCTCGCCATCGGCACGGGGCGCATGGCGCTGCCGCTCAAACAGCGCGGCCATGACATTTCGGGGATCGAGGGCTCCCCGGCCATGGTCGCGAAGCTGCGCGAAAAGCCGGGCGGGGCGGACATTCCGGTCGTCATCGGCGACATGGCCGATGTCGGCATCGAGGGGCCGTTCGATTTCACTTTCCTCGTCTTCAACACGCTGTTCAACCTGACAAGTCAGGCCGATCAGGTGCGATGCTTTCGAAATGTCGCGGACAGGCTCGCGCCGGGCGGCGCTTTTCTGGTCGAGACCTTCGTCCCTGACTTTTCCCACTATCATGACAATCACAGCCTGCGCACCATGCAGGTCGGCTTCAGCTCGCTCTGGTTTGAAGCGAAGATGCATGACCCGGTCGAGCAGGTGATCGACTACCAGCGCGTTCGCATAACGGCGGGTGGCACGAGGCTCGTCCCATTGAAGATGCGCTATGCCTGGCCGCAGGAGATCGACCTGATGGCAAACCTGGCCGGACTCGAGCGGGCTCACCGCTGGGGCGGCTGGCAGCGCGAACCGTTCACCGCCAAAAGCGAGATGCATGTTTCCGTCTACCGGAAGCCTTCCTGACGCGGGGAGCCCTTGTGCTGTTGGCGCCCGTCCGCCAAGAACACGGGCTAATCAGGAGGAGATTTTTCGTGAGCATGGATTTCAGCAATTTGTTTTCGGTCGTCGGCAAGACAGTCGTCATCACCGGCGGGTCGCGCGGCATTGGCGAAATGATCGCGGCCGGCTTCCTCAGCCAGGGCGCCAAGGTCATCATTTCGTCGCGCAAGGTGAAGGCGTGCGAGGAAACGGTCGAGCGGCTGAAGAGCCAGTATGGCGGCGAAATCTATGCCATCCCGTCGGACCTCTCCAATTTGGACGGCATCAACCATCTCGCTGACGAGATCGCCAAGCGCGAAGACAAGATCGACGTGCTGGTCAACAATGCCGGCGTGGCCTGGGGCGCGACCCTTGAAGACTTCCCGGAAGTCGGCTGGGACAAGGTGATGGACGTCAACGTCAAGGGCGTCTTCTTCCTGACCCAGAAACTGATGCCGCTGTTGCGCAAGTCCGCCAGCGCGTCCGACCCGGCCCGGGTCATCAATATCGCCTCGATTGACGGCATGCACACGAGCCCGATGAGCGGTTTTGCCTATGGCACGTCGAAGGCCGCGGTGATCCATCTCACGCGCTTCATGGGCGCGCATCTCGCCGGCGAGCACATCCTCGTCAACGGCATCGCGCCGGGGCCATTCCCGACCTGGATGCTGTCGACCGGCGTCGGCTTCAAGGGCGAGACAGAGGGGGTCGACTGGGATTCGGTCGCAAGCCGCAACCCGTCGGGCCGTGTCGGCGCGCCCAGCGACGTGGCGGGCCTTTCGATCTTCCTGTCGTCCAAGGCGTCCGCCTACATCACCGGCCACACCATTCCTTGCGACGGCGGAATCGTCTCGTCGAGCTAGGCGTTCTGATCAGCCCACGATCGCCGGCACCCTGCGCGGGAATATGTGGAGGGTTGCCGGCAGGGGCTGGCGCGCCGCGTCTGTGAGTTTAGATTGGCGCAAGAAGAATCACTTCCGCCCAGAAAGGGACCACCCCATGTCCAAACCTCCCGTCGGCTCCAAGGACAACCCGTCCCAGTTCGATGTCATCGGCAAGCTCGCTGATGACGAGCCCTATTTCGTGATCCGCGCGCATGATCCGCTCTCCTCCGCGCTGGTCGAATTGCACGCCTATATCGGCGCCGGCCAGTCGGGCGCAGCCCACAACAAGCTCGCCGAGATCATGGCCATGACATCGGCCCGCGCGCCGCGTCCGGCCTCCAGCCCGAAATACCGCGAAACCTTCGCCATCTCGCTGGCGATGGAACAATGGCGCGACAGTCACAAGGAATGAAGCTTGCGCCGGTCACGCTGGCGGATGCCCATGTCCGGCTCGTGCCCTTCGACGCGGGTGCGCATGCCGGGCCATTGCGCCAGATGGCGGAAGGTGCGCCGGAACAGTTCCTCCTCTGGTCGCACCGGGGGCCGGGTGACTGGATCGGACGCTGGCTTGACAATATTGCCCAGCGCGCAGTCGCAGGCACGATGATCCCGTTCGCGGTGCTGTCGCCGGATGGCGCGGACTATCTCGGCATAACCAGCTATCTCGATCCGAACGCCGTCAATTGCGGCGTCGAGATCGGCATGACGGCCTATGCGCCGCATGCTGCCGGTACGGCGATCAACCCGGCGGCCAAGCGGCTCCTGTTGGCACATGCCTTCGGCGAGGGTGCCCTGCGGATCCAGTTCCAGATCGATACACGCAACAAGCGGTCACAGGCGGCGGTGCTGAAGCTGGGTGCGAAACAGGAGGGCGTGCTGCGCAACCACCGCGTCCTGCAGGACGGATTTGTCCGCGATACGGCGTTCTTCTCGATCCTCGACAGCGAATGGCCGGACGTGAAAGCGCGGCTCGACGCTCGACTGGCCGCCTTCGGCTGAGTAGTCTTGGCGCCATGACCACGCCGATCAATCTCAACAAGGCCCGCAAGGCCCGGGCCCGCACCGCCAAGGCGCAGTCGGCGTCCGAGAATCGCGCCAAGTTCGGCCGCACCAGGGCCGAGCGCACTTTGGAAGAAACACGCGCTGCGAAACTCGCGAAACTCACCGACGGGCACCGCCTCGACAACGGCTCGGACAAACAGGGTTAACAAGACCTTCCTGCGCGGCCCCCGGCTTGCACTCTGTCTCTCCAGAGTGTTCCAAACCGGGAGAATCCGTCAGATGAAAAATGTCCTGATCAAGTTCGTCGTTTGCACCATCGCCTTTTCGGGCGGCATCGCCTGGGGCATCGCGGCCGAAGCTGGCGAGACCGGCGTCACCCTGGCCACAATGTTCGGCGGCTAGGCCTCAGCTGCCGGATTTCGGCAGGCTGCCATCCAGCAACATCTCGTCATAGCGACGGCCCGACACCCGCTCCAGCGCGTCGAAGATCGGCCGGGCCTTCTTGTCTTTCAGCAGCGGAATGCCGCTCGCCAGGTCAGCTGCCCGGGCATAGCGCAGCTGCGCCGTTTCCATGTCGCCCCGCGCCTCGGCGCAGGCGCCCAGATTGTGCAACACCGCTGGCGCGCGCGGATAGGCGCGTCCCAGCTCGTCCCATTGCGCGCACGCCCCCATGAAATTGCCGCCCTTCGTGGCGTCGACGGCCAGCGCGAAGCGCGTGTCGTTCTGCTCTTCGGGGATCAGTCCTTCGGTCATGATCTCGGCGCGCACGGTCTTGTTGTAGGGCGCAATGTCATAGCGGAAGCGCCGTACGGCCTCGACGACCGCGTCCTGCACCATGCCGATCGGAGCATTGTAAGGATTGTAGTTCGACTGGCGCGGATCACGGTAGACGCCTTCAGAGCGGCCATCATCGGGATATTCGGCAATGTCGATGCAGGTTTCCCGCGCGGCGCCGCCCGGTTGGCTTGCCGTGAACACATCGCGATTGCTGGCCAGATCGACCAGTGTCGTGGTCACCGTGACGGCCACCGACTCGGTCGTGCATTCGGTTTCCACAAGGGCGTGACGCTTGCAGTCGAACAGGCCGTCATGTTTCACGCAACGGCGGTCGCGCTCATACCGCACCTCCTCATCCCAGGCATCGATATCCACGCGGCCCTCGTAAACGCTGTCGGGTTGCTCGTGTGAAACGATGAACCAGGGCCTGCCGTCGAGACGGATTTCGGCGATCATAGCTGCCAGCTCGCCTTCTGCCACATCGCCCGCGGGGCCGCGAAAGCGGCCGACATCCGGGGCGCGGTATTCAGCGGCCTGAGGGAAATTCGGCGCGACGCGGGCCTCATAGTCATAGCCCGGCGTCTGGCAGGCAGCGAGCAGGCCGGTCGCGGCCAGGAAAAAGAAAAATCGCATGAAACTGTCCCCGTTTTCGATCTGGTCGCCCTTCACCCTGGTGAAGCGCGCTGAACCCCTCATGAACCGGTGCCTCGGCGCCGCCGCAAGGTCAATGGTTGACGCGGGCATGCACCGACGCCACTTGAGGGCCTGATTTCAATGGAGTCCGCCCGCATGACCAGCCCGCTTTTCAAGCCACTCAAGATCAAATCCCTCAACCTGCCCAACCGTATCGTGATGGCGCCGATGACCCGCAGCAAGTCGCCGGGCGGTGTTCCGGGTGAGGATGTCGCCGACTATTATGCGCGCCGCGCCGCTGCCGATGTCGGCCTGATCGTCACCGAGGGCACGACCGTGAAGCGGGGCGGGTCCTCGAATGATCCGAACGTGCCGAACTTCTACCAGCCGGAGGCCCTGGCGGGCTGGAAGCGCGTCGTCGAGAAAGTCCACGCCGAGAAAGGCCTTATCGCGCCGCAACTCTGGCACCAGGGCATGATGCGCAAGCCCGGCACCGGCCCCAATCCGGACGCGCCGACGGACAGCCCGTCGGGCATTACCCATTCCGGCAAGCAGGTGTTCGATGCGCCGACCAGCGCCGAAGTCGACGACATGGTCATGGCCTATGCCAATGCCGCCGGCGAGGCTGTGCGGCTCGGATTCGACGCCATCGAAATTCATGGCGCGCATGGCTACCTGATCGACGAATTCTTCTGGGACGTGATGAACAAGCGCGACGACCGCTTTGGCGGTTCGCTGCCTGAACGTGCCACGTTCGCAGGTGATATCATCAAGGAAACCCGCAAACAGGTCGGCCCGGATATCGCGATCATCCTGCGTTTCTCGCAATGGAAGCAACAGGATTACACGGCGCGCCTGGCGCAGACCCCGGCGGAATTCGAAGCCTTCCTCAAGGTCTTCGTCGATGCCGGCGTGGACGTGCTCCACGCCTCGCAGCGCCGCTATTGGGAAGCCGAATTCCCGGACGTCGACGGCGAAAACGGACTCAACACGGCCGGCTGGGCGAAAAAGCTGACCGGTCTCCCGTCGATCACGGTCGGCTCGGTTGGCCTCACCGGCGATTTCGAGAAGGCGTTCCGCGGTGAAGGCGCGACGGTCCGCAAACTCGACGACCTCGAAGCGCGCCTCGACAAGGGTGAATTCGATCTCGTTGCTGTCGGTCGGGCCCTGCTGCAGGATCCTGACTGGGCGAAAAAGGTCCGCGAGGGCCGCATCTCCGAGCTCACCAACTATGACGCAAAGTCCCTCGCAACGCTCTACTAGAGCGAGGAGCATCTTGAACGTGCGGGGGAAACATGGCAGTGTCCGCGTCACCAAACGGTGAGCGGACGCGGCCTGATTGCGGCGTTGAGGTGGGGCCGGCTATTTCCCGGTAGACTGTCCTGTGCGGTCGCAGCCGTACTTCCGGCATTTGCCCGGATCCTCCCTTTGAGGCGCGTCACACCGGCGCCTCACTCACCCTGCCGGACGCGCGGAGACTTCCGCGTATCCCGGCGGGGATTTTTTTGCGGCATGGCTTTCCGCCTCGGTGCCCAAGCAGGCTAACACGCAGGCCAATCCCTGCTATATGTTCTCCATGAGTTCCGATCCGAATCGCCTTTCGATCAGCCAGATGGCTGCCGCGCGTCCGCCAGCCGCAGCGGGCGAAGCCGCCTATCTTGCCGGCCTGAACCCTGAACAGCGCGAGGCCGTGCTGCACACTGACGGGCCATTGCTCGTTCTGGCAGGCGCCGGCACAGGCAAGACGCGCGTACTGACCACCCGTCTCGCCCATATCATCGCGACGAAGAAGGCCTGGCCCAGCCAGACGCTGACCGTCACCTTCACCAACAAGGCCGCCCGCGAAATGCGCGAGCGCGCGCTGAAGCTGATCGGCCCGGACGGCGAGGGCCTGCGCTGGCTCGGCACGTTCCACGCGATCAGCGCGCAGATCCTGCGCCAGCATGCCGAACTGGTCGGCCTGAAATCCAGTTTCACCATCCTCGATACCGACGACCAGGTCCGCCTCTGCAAGCAGATCATCCAGGCCGAGAATATCGATCCCAAGCGCTGGACACCGCGTTTCCTGGCCAGCCTGATCGACGGCTGGAAGAACCGCGCGCTCACGCCGGACCGCGTGCCGTCGGAGGACGCCCACCTGTTTGCCGATGGCAGGGGCATCAAGTGCTACGAGATCTACCAGAACCGGCTGAAAATATTGAACGCCTGCGATTTTGGTGACCTGCTCGTCCACAACATCACGCTGTTCCGCGAGAACCCTGATGTCCTGAAGGATTATCACGCGCGCTTCAAATACATCCTCGTCGACGAGTACCAGGATACCAACGTCGCCCAGTATCTCTGGCTGCGCATGCTGGCCCAGGGCAGCCACAATATCTGCTGCGTCGGCGATGACGACCAGTCGATCTATGGCTGGCGCGGGGCAGAGGTCGACAATATCCTGCGCTTCGAGAAGGATTTCGCCGGCGCCAAGGTCATCCGGCTCGAGCGCAATTACCGCTCGACCCGGCACATTCTCGCGGCTGCTTCCAGCGTGATCAGCCATAATCGGGGCCGTCTCGGAAAGACGCTCTATGTCGGCGATGACAGCCCGTCCGACACGGTCGATGCCGAAAAGGTCAAGGTACGCGGCCTGTGGGACGGCGAGGCGGAAAGCCGGCTGATTGCCGACGATATCGAAAGCTGGGTGCGGGGCGGCGGCAAGCATGACGATTGCGCCGTTCTGGTGCGGGCCTCGTGGCAGATGCGGGCCTTCGAGGAACGCTTCATCATGCTGGGCATCCCGTACCGCGTGATCGGCGGCCCGCGCTTCTTCGAGCGCGCCGAGATCCGCGATGCCATGGCCTATCTCCGCCTCATCCGTTCACCCGACGACGACCTCGCCTTCGAGCGCGTGGTCAATGAGCCGAAACGCGGCGTCGGCAACACGACGCTGGCCAAGCTGCAGGCTTATGCCCGCGCCGACGGGCGCAGCCTCTACACGCTGACCCCCATGGTCCTGCAGACCGATGAGATCAAAGGCGGCGCCAAGCGTGGCCTCACCCAGTTCATCGACCATATCAACATGTGGCGCGACAAGCTCGCAAACGGCATGCCGCATACCGAACTGGCCGAAGTGATCCTCGAAGAGTCCGGCTATACCGACATGCTGCAGAAGGACCGCAGCCCGCAGGCGCAGACCCGGCTCGACAACCTCAAGGAACTCGTCCGCGCCATGGGCGAGTTCGATACGCTCGCCGGCTTCCTCGAACACGTGCAACTGGTGATGGATGCGTCCAGCGGCGGCACAGGGGAGGACCAGGTCCAGATCCTCACGTTGCACGGCGCCAAGGGCCTCGAATGGCCGATGGTCTTCCTGCCGGGCTGGGAGGAGGAGGTCTTCCCGTCGCGCCGCAGTCTCGACGAAAGTGGCCTGAAAGGCCTCGAGGAAGAGCGTCGCCTCGCCTATGTCGGCATCACCCGCGCCCGGGCCCGCGCCTATATCTCCTTTGTCGCCAATCGCCAGATCTATGGCCGCTGGCAAAGCGTCATGCCCAGCCGTTTTGTCGATGAACTGCCCCACGAACATGTCGATGCGATGAGCGAGACCGGCTTTTCGGGCCTGCCGGGCGGCGAGGAAGCCTTTTCCGGCACGATGGAAGACCTCGGCGCGCGCTCATCCTATGACAGCCCCGGCTGGAAGCGCCTGCAGGAGAATGCCTCGCGCACGCCCTCGCGGCCCCCGTCCGATGCCGGTCCCCTCACCGCCACATCCGGCGGCCCGGATACGCACAAGGCTGGCAGCCGCGTCTTCCACGACAAGTTCGGCTACGGCAAAGTGGCATTCGCCGAAGGCAACAAGCTGACCGTGGATTTCGACAAGACCGGCCGCAAGAAGGTCATCGCGACATTCGTCATCGCCGCCTGATTGCTTGACCTGTCACCCCGTTCGGCCTTGGATGGCCAAGGGGGATGGCGGCAGATCATGGCAGGTTATATCGAAAAGCGGCTCTATGATGGGGAAATTCTCCGCTATCAGGGCCAGTTCCACTGGCTGTCTCACTTCCGCGCCTGGCTTGCCCTGATCGTGCTCGGCGTGGTGATATTCGGCATCGTATTCTTCATTGCAGAGCAGATTCGGCTGCGCACGACAGAATTTGCCGTCACTGACCGTCGGGTCGTGCTCAAGAAGGGCCTGTTTTCCGCCGATGTGCAGGAGATCACGCTCGATTCCATCGAAGGCAGTTCGATTCGCCAAGGCGTGTTCGGGCGCATTTTCGGTTTCGGGCACCTGTCGATCAATGGCCGCGGTGAGACCCATATCGTGTTTCCCGTCATGGCCCATCCGGCAACATTCCGGGCGCATGCCGAACGCTCGAAACAGTCCGCGCCGTCCGTCAATGCTGTCTGAAGAAAAGCAGCACCGGCTGGGGCTTGCCAGGGGTGAGTGATCAAGCCGTCGGCGCGTGATGGGCTGAAGGTACGCCTTATGGGCCAGACCGGTGCTGCCTCGCCTGTATGGAAGACCGTCGCCGAACCGGGGCCGAACGGCCCGTTCATGTGGCGGTCATCCGCCCCGGAAGACGCATTTTTTCACTTTTTTACCGTCTGGGCGGAATTCGGAACGGTGCGTTTGATCTTTTTAAATGCCGTATTCGTTAACAAGCCCCCGGAATCCGTTTACCATTTCGGAACGATGCGTTCCGTTCTGGCCCAGCAATGACAGCTGTTCTGATGGTAAACTCCAATGAATACCGTTGATTTTCAATGGGTGTACGTAGCGTTCCGTTTATGTGCCGACCGTACCTTGCATTAAATGGGTGTTAACGGCACATGATGTATGGGGGCTGTGTATGAAATTGCACAATTGTAGCGGATCGCAGGTCCGTTACGCATCAGAAAGAGCGCGTAGACGTCATGATTGGTAGCCTCCTCGGCATGTTGTCCACGGACATGGCCATCGACCTCGGCACGGCAAACACACTGGTTTATGTGAAGGGTCAGGGCGTCAAGCTCGACGAGCCTTCGGTCGTTGCCTACATGACCCAGGGCGGTCGCAAGATCGTTTACGCGGTCGGCGAGCAGGCCAAGAACATGCTCGGCAAGACGCCGGTGAACATGGAAGCCATCCGCCCGATGCGCGATGGCGTCATCGCCGACTTCGAAGTCGCCGAGGAAATGATCAAGCACTTCATCCGGAAGGTTCACAACCGCCGGGCGTTCGTGTCCCCCCTCATCATCATCTGCGTGCCCAGCTCCGCCACCAGCGTCGAGCGCCGCGCCATCCACCAGTCGGCCCTTGCCGCCGGTGCCCGCCAGGTCGAACTGATCGAAGAGCCCATGGCCGCAGCCATCGGCGCCGGCCTGCCGATTGACGAGCCAGCCGGCTCCATGGTCGTCGATATTGGCGGCGGCACGTCGGAAGTGGCCGTCCTGTCGCTCGGCGGCATCGTCTATTCGCGCTCCGTGCGCGTCGGCGGCGACAAGATGGATCAGGCGATCGTCAACTATCTTCGCCGCGAGCAGAAAATCCTGATCGGCGAAATGTCGGCCGAACGCATCAAGAAAGAGATCGGCACCGCCATGGCGCCGGAAAACGGCGAGGGCATGGCTCTCACCGTCCGCGGTCGCGGCACGCTGGACGGCGTTCCCAAGGAGACCGAGATCACCGAGGCGATGATTGCCGAAGCCCTGCGCGAACCGGTCACCGACATTATCGATGCCGTGAAGATCGCGCTCGAGGCCATGCCACCGGAACTGGCGGCCGATATCGTCGATCGCGGCATCGTGCTGACAGGCGGCGGCGCACTGCTTCGCAACCTCGACACGGTGATACGCGAGCAGGCACAATTGCCTGTGATGATTGCAGACGATCCGCTGAAATGCGTCGTGAATGGTTGCGGATATGTGCTAGAAAACTACTCCAAAATGAAAACGGTCCTGTCTCCGGAAGTCTAGGGAACAGGCCGAAAAAACGGCAAGGAAACAGGGCGAATGGCGCGCCTAAGCCGCTCAGGTCAGAAACCCGGAAAACGCTCAGCAAAGCGTCTGATTCTCTTTGTCTTCATTTTCGGCGCCGCCGCCCTCGTCGTCGCCCAGTCCGCCCCGCAGATCCGCCACGTGTTCGACCCCGTGCGCACCGCCGCCGGCGACCAGCTTGGCGGCAGCGACAGTATCAGCCTCTGGGCCCGTATCAGCGGCCAGGCGGCGCGCGAACGCCGCATCCGCGACCTCGAAGCCGAAGTGCGCGAACTGTCGCGCTACAAGGCGGCTGCCATCTCCATGGCCGAACGCCTCGAGGCCTACGAGAACATTCTCAACCTGATGGGCGAACCCCCTGTGCGCGGTGTTACCGCCCGCGTCACCGCCGAAAGCGACGGCCCCTTCGCGCAGACCCTGCTGGCGAATGCCGGCCGGGCGCAGGGCGTCGATCCGGGCGCGATTGCGCTGAATGAAGGCGGCCTTGTCGGGCGCGTCATCCAGCTCGGCGAATATTCCTCGCGCATCCTCCTGATCACCGACTTCAACAGCCGCATTCCCGTCATGGGCGAAGTCAGCGGAGTCCGCGCGATCCTGTTTGGGGGGCGTGACGGCCTCGGCAGCCTGACCGACCTGCCTGAGCGCAGCGGATTCATCGAGGGCGAGCGCATTCTCACCTCGGCCGAAGGTGGGGCCTTCCCGCGCGGCCTCGTGGTTGGCGAAGCACGGCTTCTCGGCGGCGACTGGCGGGTCAAGTTCGGCATGGCCAACCGGTCGGGCGGCTATGTCCAGATGGTGCCGCCGCCGCTGATCGAGACGCCGGCCCCGGTTGAGGAAATCCCTGCGGCGGACGCAACAGGCGGTCCGGCCCAGGCCAGCGCTGCCCAGGGGGTGCGCCAGTAATGGCCCGCCGCAAGTCCGGTCGCCCCAGCAAGAGCCTTTGGTCGCAAACCGGCCCCACGCCCCGCCTCCTGTTCGGTGCCTTCGCGATTGCCGCGATCGGCCTGCTCGGCCTGACGCCGAAAACCCTGTTCGGCCTGTCCATCGCATGGCCCTATGCCGCGCTCTGGGGGGCCGTCGGCTGGGGCCGTGTCGGCCTGTCCCTGCGGCCCATGGTGATCCTCATCCTTTTCGGCCTGATCCAGGATATCAGCTTCAACGCGCCGCTCGGCTGTTTCGTGATCGTCAATCTCGTCGTCTACGGGTTCAGCGCCTGGATCGCCTCCATGTTCGACGTCATGCACGAGCCGCTCGTTGCCGTGATCGCGCCGGTCCTGCAATTCGTCTCAGGCTTCCTCCTGCTCTGGCTGATGGCCAGTGCGCTTGAGGATCATGCCGTGCGCGCCACCCCGCTGGTGGCCGCCTTGCTGACAACCGGTGTGATCTACGCGATTGCGCACAAGATGTTCGACCTTGGCCGCGCGCCCGGCCAGCCGGTGGGGCAGACAACATGAAATCCAAGCGCAGCATCGAGGATGATTTCAGCCGCCGCATGGTCCTTGCGGCGGGGGCGGGCGGTGTCGTCTGGGCCGGCCTGGTGGCGCGCCTGTTCCAGCTCCAGGTCCTGGAGCGCGAGAAATACCAGGCCGCCGCCGAAGACAACCATATCAAGCTCGCCCTGGCGCCGCCTCAGCGTGGGCGCATTCTCGACCGGTTCGGCAAGCCGCTGGCCTCCCACCGCCGCGCCGGACGCGTGTCGATCGTCCCGGAACAGACAAAGGACCCGGCCGGCACGCTCGCCCAGATAGCCGCCCTGATCGACCTGCCGGACGAGCGGATCGAGAAAATCGCCCGCGAAGTCACGGCCAGCCGGCGGCGCAATGCCGGATTCGTGCCGGTGGTCGTGGCCAATGAGCTGACCTATGAAGACTTTGCCCGCATGAACGTCCATGCGGCCGAGATCCCCGGCATCCAGGTCGAAATGGCGCTGACCCGGTCCTACCCGCGCGGGCGCGACCTTGCCCACGTCCTCGGCTATGTGGCGCGCGCCAGCCAGGATGATCTCACCCGCCTGTCGACCGGCATGGTGGAAGACGAAGCCCAGCGCCTCGAGAAACTGTTCCGCCATCCCGACATGCGCACTGGCCGTCAGGGCATGGAACGCTTTGCCGAGGAATGGCTGCGCGGCAAGCCGGGCTTCCGCAAGCTGGTCACCAATGCCCATGGACGCGTGATCGAGGAAATTCCCGACGAGAAGTTCGCGCCCGTCGCGGGCAAGGACCTCTACGTCACCATCGATTCCGAGCTGCAGCGCGCCGCCATTGAACGCTTCGGCGACGAGAGCGGCGCGGCTGTCGTGCTCGATATCGAGACCGGCGACGTGCTGGCCATGGTCTCCACGCCGGCCTTCGATCCCAATGATTTCGTCAACGGCATTTCAGGCACGGCCTATGCCGAGCTGCGCGACAATCCGCGCTCGCCGCTCTATCCCCGCGCCCATGGCGGCGTCTACCCGCCGGGCTCGACCTTCAAAATGGTGGTGGCAACGGCCGCGCTCGAATCCGGCGCCGTCAAGCCGACCGACCGTGTGCATTGCAACGGCTATTACCATTTCGGCAACCGTACCTGGCACTGCTGGAAAAAGGGCGGCCACGGCTCGATGGACATGCACAATGGCATCAAGCACTCGTGCGACGTTTATTTCTACGAGACCGCCCGGCGCACGGGCGTTGAACAGATCGCAGCCACCGCCCGCAAGTTCGGCTTCGGTGAAGCCTGGACGCTCGGCATGACCGGCGCGCGCGGCGGCCTCGTGCCGGATCCCGCATGGAAACAACGGGTGATGGGCGAGCCATGGTATGAGGGCGAGACCCTGAACTTCGGCATTGGCCAGGGCCAGCTCGGCGTCACCCCGTTGCAGCTTGCCCTGATGACGGCGCGCATCGCGAATGAGGGCCACAGTTTCAAGCCGAAACTGGTTGGCCTCGGCCCCAGGTCGGAAGGCGACGGCGTTCTCGACGCGCCGCTAGATGCCGAGATCATGCAGCGCATGAAGGCCGGCATGTTTGGCGTCACGTCCGAAGGGGGCGGCACGGCCTATCGTTCCGGCGACCTCGGTCTGGGCGGGCCGCGCCTCGCTGGCAAGACCGGCACCGCCCAGGTCCGCCGCATCACCAAGGCGGAACGCGACAAGGGCGTCCGCAAGGGCGTCGATATCGAGCGTGAATTGCGCGACCATGCCCTCTTCGTCGCCTATGCACCGGCGGACGATCCGAAATATGCCATCGCCGTGGTCGTCGAGCATGGCGAAGGCGGCTCGTCGACCGCCGCGCCGCTGGCGCGCGACATCCTCCATTTCGCCATCAAGAATGATAGCCGCCGCAAGCCGGTCTATGGCAAGACGGCGTCGATCACGCCGGCCGGCAGCGGAGAGCCGACATGAGCCGCGAAGGTTATACCGGTTTCAGTCGCGGCGAAGCCCGCACGCGCACGGCCCGGTCGCTCTCGTTCGAGAATGTGGGGGCCCTCGGCAAGCTTGCGAAACTGCCCTGGGGCTTCATCCTCCTGATCGTCGCCATGGCGCTCACCGGCGTCGCGATGCTCTATTCTTCGGCGCATACCAATCCGGGTGAATCCAATCTCTGGTACCTGCAATTGACGCGTTTCGGCATGAGCTTCGTCTTGATGCTGGTCCTGGCCCTGCTGCCTTTGTCGCTCTGGCGCACCCTGGCCATCCCGGCCTATGCTTTCACCATCCTCCTGCTCATCCTTGTCGAAGTGATGGGCGTTACCGGCGGCGGCGCGCAGCGCTGGCTGCAGATCGGCCCGGTCGCGGTCCAGCCGTCGGAATTCGCCAAGCTCGCCACGACCATGGCGCTCGCCTGGTATTATGACCGCGTCATCACGCCCACATCCGGGCGAATCCTCATCCATATCGGCGCGCTCGTCATCATGCTGGTTCCGGCCGCGCTGATCTTCAAGCAGCCCGATTTCGGCACCACGCTTGCGCTGGTCGCATCGGGCGGCGTGGTCATCTTCCTCGCAGGCCTGTCGCTGCGCGTCATCCTGTTCGGTGTGATTGCCGGTATCGCCGCCGTGCCGGGCATCTATTTCGTCCTGGCAGACTACCAGCGCGAACGCGTCGATACATTCCTGGCCCAAATGTCCGGTGAGTCGACCAATGCGCTGGGCGAAAGCTACCAGATCGAACAGGGCCTGATCGCCATCGGCGGCGGTGGGTTCAACGGCAAGGGCTTTCTCCAGGGCATCCAGTCCCAGCAGGATTATGTGCCCGAACAGCATACGGATTTCATCCTCACCGTGATCGGCGAGGAGTTCGGTTTCATCGGCACGACAGCCCTCCTGCTCGGTTTCGCGGTCATTCTCGGCTGGGCGTTCCATTCCGCCTCCCAGTCGCACAGCTGGTTCGGGCGCCTCGCCTCGGCCGGTGCGGCGGCGACGGTCGCCTTCTACATCGTGTTCAATGTCGGCATGGTGATCGGCCTCCTGCCGGTCGTCGGCATGCCGCTGCCGCTGATATCCTATGGCGGCACAGCCATGCTCACGACCATGGCCTGCTTCGGCCTGATCCTGTCGGCGCATATGCATCGGGACGAAAAACTATCCTCGACGGGGCTCATTTGACCCGCTAGCAGAACCCAGAATTGATTTCTATGCCGCGAACGCTAGGGTCGCGCGAAAACATTTACCCCGGGGAGAGGGAACATATGGCTGGCATTGGTCGCAAGACAGATACGTGGAGTTCGCGTTTCGGATTCATCATGGCGGCCATCGGCTCGTCGGTCGGTCTCGGAAATTTCTGGCGGTTTCCCTATACCGCCGGTGAGGAGGGCGGTGGTGCCTTCATCCTGATCTACCTGCTCTGCGTCCTCCTGATCGGCCT
The DNA here is from genome assembly GCA_963973995.1 of uncultured Alphaproteobacteria bacterium. Classification (GTDB taxonomy): domain Bacteria; phylum Pseudomonadota; class Alphaproteobacteria; order Caulobacterales; family Hyphomonadaceae; genus Hyphomonas. The sequence continues at coordinate 253,535 of CAXBCO010000001.1, read as the reverse complement.
GCCGCTCCTGATGGCGGAATATGCGATGGGCCGGAAATCCGGCATGTCGGCCATCGAAGGCTTCCAGTCGCTCGCGCGCGCCGAAAGCAAGAGCCAGAACTGGGGCATCGCGACCTGGATCGGCACGCTGACGGCTTTCTTCATCAGCACATTCTATGTCGTGATTTCCGCGTGGCTCCTGGCCTTCTTCATACAGTCCTTCGGCGGCTATTCGGGCATGGATGCAGCGGCGTCCGGCCAGAACTTCAACGACATGATCGGGCAGGGGGAACATCCGCTTCGCTCGAAATGGTATATCCTCTTCCTGCTGGCCTGTTTCATTGGCGCCAATGTCTTCGTGGTCGGGCGCGGGGTCAAAGGCGGAATCGAGCGCGCTTCGTCCATCCTTATGCCGGCCTTCTTCGTGATGCTCATCATCGTCGTCGGGTTTGCCGTGACGAATGGCGACACGGCCCGCGCCGCGGCGTTCATCCTTCAGCCGAAATGGGAGGATGTCGGCTTCGGCACGTTCCTCGCCGCCATTGGGCAGGCCTTCTTCTCGATCGGTGTCGGTGTCGGCCTGATGGTCACTTACGGCGCCTACCTGTCGAAAGACACCAACATCCCGCGTTCCTCGCTGATCGTCGCCGGGTCTGACACGCTGGTCGCGATGATTGCCGGCTTCGCCATCTTCCCGATCGTGTTTGCTGCCGGGCTCGACCCGGCGGGCGGGCCCAGCCTGTTCTTCGTCTCGATGCCGGTCGCATTCGGCGCCATTCCGGGCGGAGAGATATTCGCCTCGGTCTTCTTTGCGCTGGCCCTTTTCGCGGCGTTCACATCGGCGATTTCGCTGATGGAAGTCAGCGTCTCATGGCTCGAGGAACGCCAGGGCGTCACCCGCTTCGGTGCGGCGCTCGGCATCGGTTTCTCGATGTTCATGATCGGCGCGGCTTATGTCTTCTCGCTCGAATATCTCGACTTCATGGACTTCATGACCGAAGGCCTCCTGCTGCCGCTCGGCGGCCTGCTGACGGCCACGTTCGCCGGCTGGATCCTCAGCCGCGACATGCTGACCTCGGAACTGGGCGAAGGCATGATCATGAATGCCTGGCGGTTCCTGATGCGCTGGTTCGTGCCGCCTTTCATCGCGATCATTCTGGTCTTCGGTTTCATGGACAAGATCCAGGACACCTACAATGTGCCGCTGCCCGGCATCCTGACCATGCTGCTCGGCCCGAATGTGGTCCTGCCGACGGAATAGGGACTCAAAGCCCCCTCTCCCTCCGGGGAGAGGGGGTTGGGGGTGAGGGGGCGCTATGACCCTCTCCCCCGAGGGGAGAGGGAAGCGCGGGAACTTATCCACCCCCTGCCGACCTGCGCGTATAATGCGCCGCGATGTTCAGCCTCCTCACCCCGATGCCGGGCCTGCCCTGGTACCTGCTGCCGATCTGGCCGCTGGTCTTCTGGCGCATCCAGCGTTTGAAGAAATGGTTCCGCGCCGCGGGTGGGCCGGGCTCCGAAATGCTCTGGGGCGTGATGTGGACCGGACGGGTCGTGGTCCCGCAATTGTCGGACGATCTCTCCGGGCATCGTCCGGGCTGTTTCCGGGCACCGGTGTCGGACCGGCTGAGGCTTGCGCTGACAGATACCCCACGTCCGTGTCCCCGGCGCAGGCCGGGGCCTCAGGCCACCCTGTCCGCACATGCCGCACGAGATCCCGGCTTTCGCCGGGAATACGGATTCAATATTCCCGACACATGACCCCTATCTCCCCCTCAAAGCACCCATACCCCACCCGCGAAGCGCCCTCACGAGCGTCGCAGGCGCAGGGGGTCAGGCTTTGACGGCGGGCAGGAAGCGTTCGGCCATATCGTCCGTGGCCTGTATCAGCTTGTCGACAATGCCCGGCTCCATCGAGGAATGGCCAGCATCCGGAATGATGTGCAGGTCGGCTTTCGGCCAGGCCTTGGACAATGCCCAGGCCGTCGACAGCGGGGTCACCACATCATAGCGCCCGTGGACGATGACGCCCGGCACGTCCTGCAGGGTGCGCTCGGCCTCTTCGAGCAGCCAGGCATCATGCGCGAAGAAGCCGCGATTGATGAAATAGTGGCATTCGATCCGCGCGAAGGCGTCGACGAAATCGTCCTCGTTGAAGCGCGGCGGCGTCGTCACCGGGCCCTTGATCGACAGGGTCTCGCCTTCCCAGCGGGCCCAGGCCCGGGCTGCTTCGATACGGGCATTCTTGTCGCTGCCGATCAGGCGCTTGTGGAAGGCGTTCAGCAGGTCGCCGCGTTCCGCCTCTGGAATCGGGGCGACATAGCGGTCATAGGAATCGGGGAACAGGCGGCTGGCACCGGACTGGTAGAACCAGCTGATCTCGGCCTTCGAGACGAGGAACACGCCGCGCAGCACGATGCCGAGGACCCGTTCGGTATGCGTCACGCCATAGGCGAGCGACAGGGTCGAGCCCCATGAGCCGCCAAAAACGACCCATTGGTCAACGCCGACATGCTCGCGCAGCGCCTCCATGTCGTCGACCAGGTCCCATGTCGTATTCTCGCGCAGCTCCGAATGCGGCGTCGAGCGACCGCAGCCGCGCTGGTCGAACAGGAAAATCCTGTACCGCGCCGGGTCGAAGAATCGTCTCATTTCGGGATTCGAGCCGCCGCCCGGACCGCCGTGAAGGGCAACCACCGGAACACCGTCCGGATTGCCGGATTCTTCCCAGTAGATTTCGTGCACGTCCGAGACCCTGAGGCGCCCGCTGCAGCGGGATTCGTGCCTCGGATACAAAGTTCGGCGGGTATGGCGTTTATTCATGCGTTCTTCACTATTTGGCAGCCAGTCTGGGAACAATGACTGGACTTGGCTTATTACCATTCGTAAGACTTATTACGGGTGGGACCCGAACACGTGTGTAGGTGGCCGATTGATGCGTAGCGTAATACTGACAGTATCCCTATGCCTTCTGGGCGGTTGCGCAACCGTATCCATGGTGCCCGGTCAGGCGACAATTGTTAGCGGCCTCTCGCATAACCAGTCGGTCCTGCGCAAGGTTTCAGGTGAATATTGTGACGAGGCGGTCAAGTCGGGCTGGGTTCAGGCATCAGGCGGCCTTGCCGGCCTCGCCGATACCTTGATCAACGGACGCGATTCGACGGTCGAAAACTATGCCTCGCGCATCGGCGCCGACAAGAATGCGCCGTCGCTCGTTCTCTCACGCATCTCGGCTGACGCCCAGTCGGCCCGCTCCGGTCTGGCCAACGTGTCCGACGAGGCAAATGTCATCCTCCGCAGCCCGGACGGCGATGCCGCTTCGCGCGCCGACGTGATGAGCTACGAGCGCGCCCTTGTGCGTGCCCAGATGGCCTATCGCAATTTCCAGAGCGCCCTCAGCACGGTAGCGGCCCGCGATGACATGGATATGGACACCGCGCCGATCGATGCCGAACTCGCCGACTTCGCCGACACGATCGATGCGGCCCGCGAAACGGCTGACGGCCTCGCCGACAAGTACGCCTCGCTCAACTCCAAATCCTCCTAGCGCCGCGTCGCGCCTGCCGCGACCAGCGCCCATCCGACAAGAAACGATATGCCGCCCAGCGGCACGACTGCGCCCAGCCAGCGCGGCGCCCCGATCGCCATCGCATACAGGCAACCTGAAAAGACCAGTGCGCCGAGGATGAAGGCCCACCCGCCCCGGCGCACCAGGTCCGTGCGACCTGACAGGCCAATCGCCAGCGCCGCCGCTGCATGAACCAGCGCATACAAGGTTGCCGTCTGCCACCAGTCGGCTGCCTCCGCCCCCAGCCTCAGGCCATGCGCGCCGAAAGCGCCGAGCGCCACACCGGAAAAGCCGGTCAGGGCCGCGCCAAGCGCCAGCCGGTTCATTGCTTGCCCTCCGGCTTGCGGGGCAGGGCATAGGTCACCACAGCATGGCTCGACGGCTTGTCCGCGCCCTCGATGCGCACATCGACATCCATCACGGCCAGCGCCTGCCCGATCTTCATCACCCTTGCATCGGCCACGACGGCGTCGCCGATACAGGGCCTAAGGAAATTGATGCTCAGATTGCTGGTCACGGTCATGGGCTCGTGTCCGGTCAACGTCATCACGGCCATATAGGCCACCGAATCGACCAGGCTCATCTGCGTCGGGCCGGAAATGTATCCGCCGGGCCGTAAATGCGTTTCGTCGGCGACCAGCCGCATCTTGGCGCGGCCTTCTTCCATCAGCACCACCTCGCTGCGATTGCCGGTGTTCGGGAACGCCGCAGCGAGGAATGAATTGGCCTCGGCGGCCGTCATGCGTGTTGTCATTCTAACCGGCTCCCTTTGCGTCACCCCTTGCTGGGCCCGCCTGCTTCGTTCACCCTAAAGACCACGGATCACCCGCCAAGAGGTGACGCCAAGGAAGGATATCCCATGCTCAGCGCCGGTGACGAATACCCGATCCACCAGACCCCCGAACCCGTGGCCTATTCCGGCTCCGACCGGAATTTCTACGACCGCTATTTCTTCAATGGCTACAGTGCGGACGGGTCGACATTCTTTGCCGCCGCCATGGGCGTCTACCCGGCGCTCAATATCATCGACGGCGCCGTCTCCATCCTGCGCAATGGCAAGCAGTCGAGCGTCTACCTCTCGCGCCCGCTCAACATGGAACGCATGGACACGCATGTCGGCCCGCTCTCGGTCGAGGTGGTCGAGCCGCTGAAAAAAATCCGCCTGCGCCTCGAGGAAACCGAAGGCCTCGCGCTCGATGTGGAATTCGAGGGCCGCGCCTTCCCGATTGAGGAACCGCGTTTCACCCGCCGTATCGGCTCGCGCATGATGATGGACCTCACGCGGATGACGCAGAACGGCCGCTGGTCCGGCAGCGTCCGCGTCGATGATGAGTCAATCAAGGTCAGCCCCGAAGACTTCACCGGCACGCGCGACCGCTCATGGGGCGTCCGCCCGATCGGTGCGCCGGATCCGCAGCCGCTGATTCCGGCGCCAACGCCGCAATTCTACTGGATATGGACGCCGACCAATTTCCCGAACCTGTCCATGTTCTACCACGTCAACCATGACGAGACCGGCACGCCTTGGAACACCCGGGCGGTGATCGTGCCGGATGGCGTGGCGCAGGGCGAAGGCATCCACCTCTCCGATGCCGAGATGAACATCACCTACGCGCCCGGCACCCGCCGCATGGCGAGCGCCTGTCTCGACATGACCGACCCGGCGGGCCGCGCCCACAAGGTGACGTTCGAACCGATGGGCACCTTCCTGATGAAGGGCATTGGCTATGGCCACGACAAGTACCGGCATGGCGCCTTTCGCGGTGACCAGCTCGCAATTGCGCGCGAAGACTTCGAACCTGCGAAAATGCCATGGCAGGTGCCCGAGAACCTGCACATCCAGGAGATTGTCCGTGCAAGGCACGAAGGGCCTGACGGCCTCAGTTCCGAAGGCATCGGCACGTTCGAACAGCTCTTCATGGGCCCGCACGCGCCCAGCGGCTTCAAGGACATCCTCGACGGGGCCAAATAGGCCCCGTCCCAGGACTAGGCGGTCAGGCCGGGCATTGCCTGCATGGCCAGGCTGATCGCCCGCATGTCGCCCGTCGTGGTGCCTTCCATCCGGTTCATCGCATAGGACACGGTCGTGTGCGCCTGCATGTCGATCAGGGCGATGGATCCGCCATAGCCGCCCCAGAACATGGAATGCTCGTTCAGCGCCGGCGACATCGGCCCGGACAGGCCGAAGCCAAGTCCATAGCGGACGGGGATCCCGAGGATCATGTCGGTTCCCTGGATCTGCTCTTCCAGCGCCTTGCGACAGCCCGCCTCGCTCATGAACCGCTTTCCGTTCGCCATGCCGCCATTGGCCAGGATCGTGTGGATCATCGCGACAGACCGCGCATTGCCGGTGCCGCCTGCGGCCGGGATTTCGGCGCCGCGCCAGGCCCGCGTGCGCGTCTCGCTGACATCCACGCCCGGATTGGTGAGCGTGATTTTCTTGATCTCCGTCATCGTCGGATCCGCCGAGATGCTGCCATCGGCGGGCGGCTTCAGGTCGGCGACCCGCGCGTCCTCCGAGGCGGGCAGGCCGATATGGAAATCGGCGCCCAGCGGTCCGGCAATCTCCTCGCGGAAGACGGTCCCGACGGTCTTGCCCGCCACGCGCCGGATGACTTCGCCGACAAGGTAGCCCTGCGTGATGGCATGATAGCCCGGCGCCGAGCCGGGCTCCCAGAGGGGCGCCTGCGCGGCGAGCAGGCTCGTCGCCTTTTCCCAGTCATAGAGATCGTCATTGGTGATCGGCTCGCGCCAGCCAGACAGGCCTGCCGAATGGCTCATCAGGTGGCTGACCTTGATGTCGGCCTTTCCGCTGGCGGCAAATTCCGGCCAGTATTTCGCCACCGGCGCATTGAAATCCAGCTCGCCCCGGTCGGCCAGCAAGAGCGCGGTCAGGGCCGTCATCGTCTTGGTCGTCGAATAGACGTTGACGATCGTGTCCTTCTCCCAAGGGCGGGTGCGCTCGACGTCGGCATGGCCGCCCCAGAGGTCGACGACGGTCTCGCCATCCTTGGTGATGCAGAACGAGGCCCCGATGTCGGCGCCTGTATCCAGGTGCGTCTGGAACTGGTTCCGTACGCCCTCGAACTTGTCGCCTGCAATACCCTGCACTTTGGCCTGACTCATCGCCCATCCTCCCGGCTTGTCTTTTATGACGGAACTCTATGAGTGCCTCGCGCGCCTAGCAACGCCTGACGGTGGGGCAGGCGGCCCGGGTCACCTGACCGTCAAATGGCCGGGCAGCGGCTCGCGTTCCGAGGCGCCAAATATGCTCGGTCTCAGCCACGATGTTATATTTCGCGTCAGGGCCGGATCGCCTTGCACATACAGGTCGCCCGCTTTGATGGCGTCGCGATAGGTCCGGTCGCCCATCCATACATCATGCATGGTCCGCACCGTGCAGGTGAAATAGACATCCACGTCCTTGCCGGGATTCTTCAGGCAAAGATCAACATTCTCGTCCCGCACCAGCAGCCAGTAATCGCTCTGTTCGACGAGATCGGTAAACTTGAACTGGATCACGCTCTCATTGCCGATCAGCTTGGAAGGATCGATGCTGCGTTCCAGGTAGAGCATCAGAAAGTCGACATCGAAGTCTTCATCGAGCACGTTGTGCCGCGCCCAGCACAGGCCCCATTCTCCCATCGCGACCAGAACGGGCAAAAGCGCCTGGCAGGCTTCTGTCGGAAAGTACTCATATCCCTTCTGGCCGGTGATCTTGCGGCGGACAATTATGCCTTGTTCTTCAAGGGATTTAAGGCGGTTTGTCAGCAAGGCGGGCGAAATATCGCCCAGTCCGCGCTGCATGACATTAAACCGCGAGGCGCCCATCAGGATTTCGCGGACGATCATGATCGTCCATTTTTCGCCGAGAATTTCCGTCGCCTTGGCGATCGGGCAGAATTGGCCGTATTTCATGAGGCGCCTCCTAAGCGGTGTCAGACAACATTATAGCTTCTGAAGTGGCTTACTTTACATTCTGAAGTGCTTCGCTTCAACGCCTGAACTATAATGGAAATTGGAATGCGCGCATTGATCTCCTGTCGCCGGGTAGTCCGGCTTCACTTCAAACAGGAGAAGAAAAATGCCACTCGTCACTATCGATCTTATCAAGGATGTCTTTTCACCCGCTCAGAAAGCGGACATCATCAAGAAAGTTACCGACACCATGGTTGCCATTGAGGGCGAAGCCCTTCGGTCGGTTACCTGGGTTCGTATCAAGGAAGTCGAACAAGGTGACTGGGGTATCGGCGGGCAATTGCTGACGGCCGCAGATGTGAAGGTCATGGCGGCGGCTGGCGCTGAAACGGTCGAAGTGGCCTGATGCGGATTATGGGAGCGCCGCGCAATGCGGCGTCTCCATCCTCCGCGCAATGCAGGAAGGTTGTATAATGCCATTTGAAACAGAGATCGTCGAAGCCGCCGCCAGCCTTGGCAGAATGTTCGCGGACAAGTCGGCACGGTTTGAGTGCAAGGATGAATTTGTCAGCGAAAACTATGACGCCCTGAAGGCGCGCAAAGTATTCTCGGCGCAGGTGCCGGAATATCTTGGCGGCGAAGGGGCCTCGCACCGCGAGATGTGCGCCTTCCTGCGCCGTCTTTCACATGATTGTCCGTCCACAGCGCTTGCCGTCGCCATGCACCAGCACCTCGTTTCCGCGGCGCGCAAGAACCATGAAGACGGCAAGGCCGGCCAGGCCTTGCTCGAAAAGGTCGCCGACGGCGAACTTGTTCTGGTCAGCACCGGGGCCAATGACTGGCTGGAATCGAATGGCGAGGCCCGCAAAGTCGAGGGCGGCTATCGTATTAATGCCGTGAAGCCTTTCGGCAGCGGCTCGCCGTGCGGTGATATCGCCATTACGTCCTGCGCCTATGATTGCCCGGAGGATGGCCCGTCGGTTCTGCATTTCCCGGTATCGCTCAAGGCCGAAGGGGTCGAATTCCTGGATGACTGGGAGGCGATGGGCATGCGGGCCACCGGCTCGCAGACCATCCGCTTCAATGATGTCTTCGTCCCGGACGAGGCCGTTGGACTGAAGCGCGCGCGCGGTCCGTTCCACGGGGCGTTCAGCGTGATAGTAACCGTTGCCATGCCGCTTATCATGTCGGTCTATACTGGCGTCGCTGAAACTGCAGCAGCCATTGCGCGCGAGAAGGCGCAGGCCCGCTCAGGTGATCCGGTCACGGTCATTCAGGTGGGGGAGATGGAGAACTTTCTCACGACAGCGCAGCTCGCGCTCGATTCCATGATCGAGCTCTGCGACGATCTCGCCTTCACCCCGACAGAAGCGCTGGCCAGCCAGATCCTTGCCCGCAAGACAATCTGTGCCAATGCCGTCATCGCGGTGACAGAGAAAGCGCTCGAAGTCTGTGGCGGGTCCGGCTTCATGCGCAAGGCGGGGATTGAGCGCCTGCTGCGCGATGCCCATGCCAGCCAGTTCCACCCGCTGCCGGAAAAGCGCCAGCAGATGTTCACCGGCCGCGTCGCGCTTGGGCTGACGCCGGTGGCCAGGTAGAGCGCGTCCTGCCTGATGCCGTCTAGAGCCCCAGGTCGCTCAGGCCTGGGTGCTCATCGGGCCGACGCCCCGGCGCCCAGTGGAACTTGCGCTCGGCCGGCGCTATGGCGGCGTCGTTGATGCTGGCTATGCGGCGCGCCATCAGGCCGTCATTGTCAAATTCCCAAAGTTCGTTCCCATAGCTGCGGAACCATCCGCCTGTCGCGTCCTGCCATTCGTAGGCGAACCGGACCGCCATCCGGTGTCCCCTGAAACCCCACACTTCCTTGATCAGCCGGTAGTCGTGCTCCTTCTGCCACTTGCGTGTCAGGAAGACTTCGATCGCCGCGCGGCCTTGCAGGAATTCCGTGCGGTTCCGCCACAAGCTGTCTGGCGTGTAGGCCAGGGCCACGCGGGCGGGATCGCGGCTATTCCAGGCATCCTCGGCAAGCCGAGCCTTCTGGGCGGCAGTTTCATCAGTGAAAGGTGGCAGGGGCGGTCGGGCCATCGGTATCAATCCTCGGGAAAAAGGTGGAATGACCGCCAGCAGCGCATTTGCGCCACTGGCGGCAATGTCAGTCCAGCCAGGTTCAGGCGGCGGTCTGGTGATGAACGACCGGAAAGTCGATTTCGGTCTTGGCGACTTCATTGATGTAATTCGTCCAGGTGTTCAGCGCGACATGCTGAACGATCTCGATGATCTGCGCATCGCTATAGCCGGCGAGCTTCACGGCGCTTACGTCGCCTTCACTGACGCGGCCGCGCAGGCGGACCACTTTGGCTGCGAAACGCACGGCCGCGTCGGCCTTCGGATCGTTCGACGCGCCATTTCGGTTGGCGGTCATTTCAGCGTCGTCGAGTTTGGCGATATTCTTGCCGAGATAGGTGTGCGCCGAGAGGCAATAGTCGCAGCCGTTCAGTTCGGCGACAGCCAGCGCAATACGCTCGCGGGTCGCTGCTGGAAGCGCACCTTTGTTCAGCGCGCCATTCATGCCGAGATACCCTTCAAGGGCGACCGGGCTGTTGGCGACAAGCCGGAAAAGGTTGGGCACGACACCCAGCTGGCTTTTGACGGCCTCAAGGAGCGGCCGCGATGCAGCGGGTGCGGCTTCGATAGTGGCGGGAATCTGGATGCGGGACATGAGCGGGTTTCCTGTTTGTGTCCGGTCCCATTGACCGGGCTGCTGGACATTTAAGTCCTTCCATTCCCATGCAGGAGATGTTATTTTTGGCATGGACCCTACCAAAAATTGGAAGCACAGAATGGATCGCCTGGCATCGATGGCCCTGCTGCTGGAGGCAGTCGACACAGGCAGCCTGTCATCGGCCAGCCGCCGGCTTGGCATTCCCCTTGCCACGGTCAGTCGCAAGATTTCGGAACTCGAAGCGCATCTCGGAGCCCAGATATGTATCCGGACAGGGCGTGGCATCGCGCTCACGGATCCGGGCCGCACCTATGTCGATGCCTGCCGGCGGCTTCTCGAGGATCTCGCAGAAGCAGAGCGCGTGGCCTCTGGGGAATACAGGGCGCCCAGCGGCGTTCTGACCATCGCCGTCCCCATCGTCTTCGGCCGGCTGCATGTCGTCCCCCTTCTGGCAGAGTTCGCCGCGGCCTATCCGGATGTCGATGTGCGACTCGACCTGTCTGATCGCATCACCGACTTCAGGGATGACCATGTCGATGTTGCCATCCGGATCGGGACCCTGTCGGACGACAATCTGATTGCCGCGAAGGTCGGCGAGACACGGCCTGTCATCTGCGCCAGTCCCACCTATCTCGCCTCGCGTGGCACGCCCGTCTCGCCGTCAGACCTGGCGTCCCACCAGTGCGTGACATTCGAGCGTCTCGACACGCCACAGGTCTGGATGCTTGGCGACAAGCAGCATGCCATTCCGGTCCCGGTTCGCTCACGGCTCAGCGTAACGACTGCCGAAGCGGCAATAGACGCAGCCCTTGCAGGCATCGGGATCACGCGGGTTCTGTCCTACCAGGTTGCTCCGCTCATACATGCCGGCAGGCTCATATATGTCTTGGCGGAATTCGAACCGACCGCATCGCCTGTCCAACTCGTTTATCCGGGGCAGGGGCGCATGCCGATGAAACTGCGCGCCTTTCTGGATTTCATTACTCCGCGCCTGAAAGTGGCTATCCGCAAGAGTGCGCTCTGACACGCCCGGAATGTCCGTTCTGCACTTAGCCCCAAAGGCCAGATGAGGGTGGCTCGACCATGCCATCGCGATAGGTGAGACCATGGGCGACATCGTCCTTGAGCCAGAGCGGGCCATCCAGGTCTGCCGCATCGCACAGGCCCGCGAGCAGCACGGCAGGCGCCATCGAGAGGGAGCCTGCCACCATGCAGCCCACCATCACCCCCATGCCGCACGCCTTCGCGGCGCGCACCATGGCCAGCGCCTCGGTCAGGCCGCCCGCCTTGTCGAGCTTCACGTTCACGGCGTCATAGCGCCGGGCCAGGTCCTGTATGTCGGCGGTCGTATGCGCGCTCTCGTCGGCGCAGATCGCGACCGGGCCGGGCCGGCGCTCCAGTGCGGCGTCGTCGCCAGCCGGGAAGGGTTGTTCGATCAGCACGACACCAAGGGCGGCTGCCGCGCGTGAGATGTTCGGGAACTCGGCCGGGACAAGGCCCTCATTGGCATCGATGATCAGACGCGCGTCGGGCCGCGCCACGTGCACGGCCTCGATCCGCTTCAGGTCTTCGGCCCCGCCAAGCTTCAGCTTCAGCAGCTGCCCCCGGATCGCGCGCGCCGCTTCGGCCATCTTCTCCGGTGTATCCAGGCTCACCGTGACCGCCGTTTCCACCGGCTTCGGTTCGGGCAGGCCAGCGAGCTGCCAGACCGGCGTGCCGGTCATCTTTGCTTCAAGGTCCCACAGCGCGCAGTCGACCGCGCAGCGGGCCGCGCCGGCGGGCATCTGGGCCTGCAGGTCTGCGCGCGTCAGGCCGGCCTCGAGCGCCTCGCGCAGGGTCTCGATCGTGGCTGTCACACTCTCGATCGTTTCGCCGTACCGCCCATAGGGCACACATTCGCCCCACCCAGTGCGGTCCCCTTGCTGCACCCTGACCCGCACCGTCTCGGCACTGGTCTTCGACCCCCGCGAAATCGCGAAAGCGGCCTTCAGCGGGGACGATACGGGCGTGATGTCGAGACGCCGATTGCTCATGGCTCATCCTGATCGATCAAATTTGATCTATTCCTATGCCCTTGCCTTAAGCATGTTTTGCTAGGCAAGTCAGGTAGTTACACACCGATGGTCGACACAGTTTTCCCCGATTTCGCGCTTGATCAAGGCGACGAAGGTTACGTTCTCCGCGTCAGCGGGGACTGGACGGTCGCAACCGTACCGGACATGGACGAGGCCCTGCGCGAACTCGCCCCCGGAACGCCCCTGAGCCTCGATGTCACAAATCTCGGGCGGCTCGACACGGCGGGTGCCTTTGTCCTCGACCGCACCCTGCGGGCCGCGATGCCGGGAACCGAGGATTCCGCAACAATTTTCGGCGATCATGCGGCGGCGCGCAGCCTGATCGCACAGGTTCACGCCGTCTCCACGCCCGCGCCGCCGCCGCCCGCCCGGACAGGCGGGCTCATGGCCATGCTCGAACGGACAGGCGAGGGATTCCTCAACATCGTGACGGAAGCCATCGCCACGCTGGCCTTCCTCGGCGAGACGCTGGTGACGTGCGTCCGCCTCCTGCTCAGTCCCTGGAAACTGCGCTGGACCTCGATCGTCGCGGTGATGGAGGAGGCCGGCCTCGATGCCCTGCCGATCATCGCCTTCCTGTCCTTTTTCGTCGGCATGGTGGTCGCCTTTATCGGTGCCTCGACGCTCAGCGATTTCGACCTGCAGATCTATACGGTCGAACTGATCGGCTATTCCGAGCTGCGTGAATTCGGCGTTGTCCTGACCGGCATTGTCCTGGCCGGACGCACCAATTCCTCGTTCACTGCGCAGATCGGCACGATGAAGATGCGCCAGGAAATCGATGCCATGCAGACTCTCGGCCTGAAGCCGATGGAGGTGTTGGTGGCACCGCGCATCATTGCCATGGTGATCATGACACCGGTGCTCGCCTTTGTTGCGACACTGGCGGGTATTGCCGGCGGCATCATGGTCGGCTGGCTGTCGCTCGACATCAATCCCGGCGTGTTCATCGAGCGGTTGCGCACGTCCGTGCCGCTGGACCAGTTCTGGGTCGGCATGTCGAAAGCGCCGGTCTTCGGCTTCGTATGTGCGCTGATTGCCTGCCGTCAGGGCCTGAATGTCGGTGGCAGCGTCCAGTCACTGGGCCACTCCACCACGACGTCCGTTGTGCAGGCCCTGTTCGCCATCATCGTGCTCGATGCCATGTTCGCCGTTTTCTACATGGAGATGGGGATTTGACGGACGAGATCATCATCCGGATCCGGGGCCTCAAGACGGCCTATGGCAATCATGTCGTGCATGAGAATCTCGACCTCGATATCCGCCGCGGCGAGATCATCGGCATTATCGGCCCGTCAGGTTGCGGCAAGTCGGTCCTCCTGCGGGCCATTGTCGGCCTGAAGGAACCTGCCGCGGGCAGTATCGAAGTGTTTGGCCGCCGCCTTGAAACGCTGGACCCGGCCGAACGCAGCGCCATTGAGCGCCGCTGGGGCGTGATGTTCCAGGACGGCGCCCTGTTCTCGAACCTCACCGTGCGCGAGAATGTCGAGGTGCCGATGAAAGAGCACACGAAACTCGGCCCGCAATTGCGCGAGGAACTCGCCGACATGAAGATACGCCTGGCCGGTCTCGGCCCGGATGCCGGCGCAAAAAACCCTTCGGACCTGTCCGGCGGCATGCGCAAGCGCGCCGCGCTTGCCCGGGCTCTCGCGCTCGACCCGGAACTCCTTTTCCTCGACGAGCCGACTGCCGGTCTCGACCCGATCACAGCCGCCGGGTTCGACGCCCTTGTGCGCAAGCTTCAACGGGCACTCGGCCTGACGGTCTTCCTCGTGACGCACGATGTCGATACGCTGCACGCAACCTGCGACCGGATCGCTGTGCTCGGTGAGAAACACGTGCTTGCGGTCGGCACGATCGAGGAACTTCGCACGTTCGATCATCCGTGGGTGCAGGAATATTTTGGCGGGCCGCGTGGCCGGGCCGCTACGGGACACTAGAATGGAGACCCGATATGGAAACGCGCGCTAATTACGCCCTCATAGGCGCTTTCGTGCTGATTGCGGCCGCCGCGATCATGGGCTTCGTCCTGTGGCTCGGCGAGTCGGAATTCCGGCGCGACTACAAGGCTTACGACATCGTCTTTGCGGGCCCGGTCTCGCTCGAGGAGGGGTCAGCTGTGCGCTATATCGGGATCAAGGTCGGCGAAGTGTCCACCGTCCGGATCGACCGGGCAGACCCTTCGAAAGTGCGCGCCCGCATTCGCATCGACCGCGAAACCCCGATCAAGGAAGACTCGACCGCCTCGATCCAGCTGGCCGGCATTACCGGCGTCACGTTCGTGCAGATCACGGCCGGCACCGGCAAGCCGCTCGAGGCGCGCCCGGGCGAACCCGTGCCGGTTATCCGCGCCGAACGCACCCAGCTCGACGAGATATTTTCCGGTGGCGCCCAGGTGCTCGGAAAAGCCAGCCAGGCCATCGAGAAGGTCAACACCTTCCTGACCCAAGAGAACATCGAGTCGATTTCCAGAACGCTTCATAATGTTGAAATGATCAGCCAGAAGCTTGCCGCGGATGAGGGCCTGATCGGTCAGGCCTCCGCGACGCTGGCCGATGTCTCCGATGCCAGCATACGGTTTGAGGCGGCCTCTGCCTCGCTCGAGACATTCGGCAATACGGCCGATCAGCGCATCACCAAATTTGCCGATGAGATGAGCCTGTTCGTCGGCGACGTGCGCGACGTGACAAAATCAGCAAACGAGACGGTCGCACAAGGTACACGCGCAATGACCGCGGCCGCCGAAGCGATTGAAGGCCCCGCGACCGGCGCGTTCGAGGATGCCCAGCTTGCCAGCCAGGACCTGCGCGTCCTGATCAACCGGCTTGACCGCATCGCCCGTGAGATCGAACAAAATCCGCAGAGCTTCGTCATCGGCGAGCCTGCACCCTATGAAGGAGGCCGCTAATGGTCCGTGCCATGGTTTTGATGATCGTCGCCGCATGCCTTGCGGCCTGCGTGTCGATCCTGCCCGAACAGAAGGCCCCGGAAGGGCTGTACCGGTTCGGCCCGATGGAGCCGATGCACTCGCTCGAAGCGTCCATCGTGATCCGGGAACCGGAAGCCTCGCGCCTGGTCGGGGGCCGGGCCATTGCCGCTGAGGACCGTGACGGCGCCCTGCGCCTCGTCAAGGGTGTCGAGTGGACCGACAGCGCCACCCGCATGATGCAGGTCGCGCTGCTCGATACACTTGGCGGCGCGAACGGTGGCGTGGCCATCGCCTCTGACACAGGCGCCCCAACCGACTTCGAACTCGCCTGGCGCATCTCCGACTTCACGCTGTCGGGAACAACCGCCCGTTGCCGCATCGAGGCGACGCTTCTGGAAGGCCGCAGCCGAAAGGTCCTGGCCCAGACCAACGTATCGGCGACCGCAATTGCGCTTGATTCACGCAATGCCGCACGTGCAAAGGCCCTGACCGATGCGGGCAGGGCCTGTGTCAGTGATGTCGCTGCGTTCGTCGCCGAGAAGTCGGTTGTCGCCAAGCCGGCTTCCTGACGCCGGGCTCAGCCCGCTTTCAACTCGTCGAACGGCAGGGTCTTGTCGACCCGAACGTCCTGGGGCAGGCCCAGCACGCGTTCTGCGATGATATTCTTCAGGATCTCATCGGTGCCGCCAGCAATCCGCAGGCCGGGGGCCCACATGAAGCTCTGCTGGAAGATGCCGTCGCCCGGCATCGTCTCGGTATCGTTGATGATGCCGTAATGGTCCTGCATCTCGATCGCCGAGTTACAGATATCCTGCAAATGGTTGGCAGTGATGATCTTGCCGATCGAGTTTTCCGGTCCCGGCGTCTGGCCACGTGAGAGGGCCGTCATGGTGCGGAACTTGGTCAGCTTGTAGCCTTGTGCGGCGACATACCAGTCAGCGAGTTTCTCGCGGAACGCCTGATCGGTCATGCTGCCGGATGTCTTGGCATACTCCATGATCTCGCCCCAGTCCGGGCCGGGCGAACCGCCGACAGCGAGGCGTTCGTTCATCAGCGTCACCAAGGCGACTTTCCAGCCGGCCCCAACATCGCCGAGACGGTCTGAATCCGGAATGCGAACATCCGTGAAGTAGACTTCGTTGAACTCACGGCCACCAGACGCCTGGTGGATCGGGCGCACGTCGACGCCCTTCTGTTTCATGTTCACGATGAACATGGTCAGGCCCTTGTGCTTGGGCACTTTCGGGTCTGTCCGCACCAGAACGATGCCATAGTCGGAATAGTGAGCGCCGCTGGTCCAGACTTTCTGGCCATTGATCACCCATTCGTCGCCGTCTTTCACGGCGCGGGTTTTCAGGCCCGCCACATCGGAACCGGCCGACGGTTCGGAGAACAGCTGGCACCAGATTTCCTCGCCCATCAGGGCTTTCTGGACATAGCGTTCCTTGTGCGCGTCGGAGCCGAATGCGATCACGGTCGGCACACACATGCCTAGGCCGATGGCGAATGGTCCGGTTGGCGCGTCATATTTGGACTCTTCCTGTCCCCAGATGACCGATTGCATCGACGTGCCGCCACGCCCGCCCCATTCCTTGGGCCAGGTGATCTGGGCGAACTTGTTCTCGGCCTTGATCTTCTGCCAGTCCTTGGCCCGTTGCAGGGCGTCCTTGCCGGAACCCGGCCGCGGGCGTGCGCCGGTTTTCGGTGTCAGGTGCTTGTCGAGAAACGCACGCGCCTCGGCGCGGAATGCGGCTTCGTCTTTTGTGTCGTTGAAGTCCATGTGTCTGATCCTTCCCTTACGCTGCGTTCTTGGTTTCGAGAGCGCGGACGAGTTTCTCTTTCCAAACTTTCGGGCTGCCGGCCTGAACGGCGAGAAGCTTGGCCCGGCGATAGAAGAGGTGGCAGTCGACTTCCCATGTGAAGCCCATGCCGCCATGCGTCTGGATGTTTTCCTTCGATGCGAACCAGAAGGCTTCCGACGCCGCCACGCGGGCAGCGGCTGCCGCTTCGGGCAGTTCTGCCGCATCGGTCGACAGGGCCCATGCGCCATAGAAACAGTTGGAGCGGGCAACTTCGTTCTTCACATACATCTCGGCCAGCTTGTGCTTGATCGCCTGGTTGCCGCCGATCGGACGACCGAAGGCGTAGCGCTCCATGGCGTAGTCCTTTGCCATCTCGAGACAGCGCGACGCGCCGCCCAATTGTTCGAACGCGATCAGGACGGCGACCCGGTCGAGCAGCGCATCATTGAGCCGCGCACCGTCGCCGGACTTGCCGAGCAGGGTGGCAGGCACCTTGTCGAAGGTCAGTTCTGCATGGCTGCGTGTCGGGTCCAGCGTCGAGAGCACTTTCTTTGTCACGCCCTTGGCCGAGAGGTCGACGAGCACCAGGCTCGCGCCCTTGCCGTCCTTGGCCAAGACCACGGCATGGGTCGCAATATCGCCATCCGTGACCGGCACTTTCAGGCCGCTCACTGTCTTGCCGTCGAAAACGGTTTTCAGCGATCCGGCGTCCGGATTGCCCGGGCCTTCGCTGGCCGCATAGCAACCGACGACCTCGCCCGAGACGATCTTCGGGAACAGGTCAGCCTGTTGCGGCTCGGATCCGGCCAGCTTGAGCGCTTCGGTAAAGAAGTAGGCTGTTGAGGCGAACGGCACCGGCGCCAGAACACGGCCCATCTCTTCGGCGAGCACGCACATTTCCAGCATGCCCAGTCCCAGGCCGCCATGCTCTTCCGGAATGGAGGTGCCGAGCCAGCCCATCTCGACGACCTTTTCCCAGACGCCTTCATTGAAAGGCTTGGATTCGTCATCCAGGACGGCGCGGACCTCGGCCATGCTGCACTGGCTCTCGAGAAATTTTCGCGCCTCATTGGCGAGAAATTTCTGGTCCTCGGAAAAATCAAAATTCATGGCATCTCGCTCCCTGGCCTCCCGCTGGAGGCTCGCACTTTTGCTATGGGCGCAAGATAGCGCCCTTTACGTGCGCGGAAAGCCGTGACCCAGCGGAAATCGCAAATTCCGTCGCGGAATCACGGCCGGTAGGTCAAATTTCACCGATCGGCTTCAGGCGAATTAAAGCTCGCTGAGGCATGATGACGGAACAGTTTCGGGGTTTAATCGCATGGCCAAGGCACTCTTCCACAAGGCACAGCGGGTTTTTGTCAAACCCGTCGGCACTTGGGCGCTCATCGAGCAGGTCATTCCCCATTGGGTGAAGGACGTCGATGAGCCTCTGCGCATCACATATGATTGCGGGCTGGGCCGCCGGTTTGAAAGCGCCGAACTTGTCTCCGAACAGGTCATGCACAAGCTGCAGCGCCCGGAAGACGAGGAGGATGATTTCGTGCTCGAACGCTGGCACATCGACCGCAAGGTCATCAAATGGCGTGCCGATGCGATGCTGGGCGTCGATCCCAATCCCGGCACATATCCGGTCGTGGTCACCGATGATGGCGACTGGGGCGGCTGGCGCGTGACCGGCAGCGAGTATGACCGCGACCCCCGGCGCATCGAGCATCAGGCCCGCATGATCGTGCACACGCCCGACCTTCTGCGCGTAGCGCGCAAGCTCGCCGACATTGCCAGCGAACGCCCCGACGACCTGCCGGTCGAGGTCAGGCAATTGGCCGATCGCTGCGCCATGTTCCTGCGCCACGTTTTCCAAACAGAAGAAAACATCCACGAAACCGCCGCAGAATAGCCGGGGTCACCGGGCGCTCGCAGCTTTCGCGACCATCCAGGCCATGCCGGCGCCGAGACAGGCGCCGATCAGGTTGGCGCCTCCATCCAGAAAAGACGCCGTGCGCCCAGTCCCGGAAAGGGCCTGGACGATTTCCAGCAACGCGCCATATCCCACAGTAACCAGTATGCCTGCAATGAGCCGGCGTCGGCCAAGCCAGAAGCAGGTACAGGCCGACAGCACGGCATAGGCGATGGCATGCTCCACCTTGTCGCTGAGGTGAACCTCCGGCAGGTCCTCTCCCGGCAATACGGACAGGATCGCAATTGCGGCAGCCACAAGCAGGCTGGCCAGTCCGGCGAGACGTCGTGCGAACAATGTATTCAGGCTGGAAAGAATGTTCATGTCGCATGAGGCCTGTGCTGTTGTTCCTGCGATTTTGACCCGGTCTGCCCCTTGGATTGGCGCCCGTCCATCCCGATGTGAGTGAGCCCAGCCCTCGACGCGCTGTCTCCCGGCACGTATCGAGGCATTATCCCGTTCCCGCGTCCCGGAGACATCATGCGCACTGAAACCCCCGTTGCCGTCAAGCTCGCAGACTACACGCCCTATCCGTTCGACATCGAGCATGTCGACCTGTCTTTCGACCTCGATCCCGAGGCGACCAGGGTCACGGCAACGCTCAGGATTTCGCGCAAGGACAAAGGCGACGCGCCACTCGTCCTCGACGGCGAGGCGCTGAAACTGGTCTCCATCGAAATCGACGGCCGGGCGCTCACGCCCTCCGACTATACTTTGACCGATCACGGCCTGACATTGCCCGGCGTGCCGGACACGTTCGAACTCAAGACTGTAGTCGAGATCGCGCCGTCAAAGAATACTGCCCTTTCGGGACTGTACATGTCCGGCGGTCGCTTCTGCTCGCAATGCGAGCCTGTCGGCTTTCGCCGCATCACCTATTATCCGGATCGCCCGGACGTGATGAGCCGCTTCTTTGTCACCATCACGGGTGACAAGGTGACCTGTCCGATCATGCTGTCCAACGGCACCCCGGGCGAGGTGATCGATGCCGGCAACGGGCGCCACACGGCGACATGGGATGATCCCCACAAGAAGCCATCCTACCTTTTCGCGCTCTGCGCCGGGGAATATGACGTTTACCGCGACACGTTCACGACGATGAGCGGCAAGCAGATCGACCTCGCGATCCATGTCGACAAGGGCGACGCGCCACGCGCAGCCTGGGCGATGGACAGCCTGAAACGCTCGATGACCTGGGACGAGGAAACCTATGGCCGCGAATATGACCTCGGCGTCTTCAACATCGTTGCCGTGCGCGACTTCAATTTCGGCGCCATGGAGAACAAGGGCCTCAACGTCTTCAACTCGGCCTATGTCCTGGCCGACGAAGACTCCGCCACCGATGCCGATTTCGAAGCCATCGAGAGCATTGTGGCCCACGAATATTTCCACAACTGGACCGGCAACCGCATCACCTGCCGCGACTGGTTCCAGCTCTGCTTGAAGGAAGGTCTCACCGTCTTCCGCGACCAGAATTTCTCCGCCGACATGCGCTCGCGCCCTGTCCAGCGCATCAAGGATGTCATCCGCCTGCGCGCGCGTCAGTTCGCCGAGGATGCCGGCCCGCTGGCACATGCGGTCCGCCCTGCCAATTACGGCGCGATCGACAATCTCTACACCGCGACGGTCTATGAGAAGGGCGCCGAACTGATCGGCATGCTCCGCCGCATCATCGGCCCGGAAGCCTATCGCAAGGGCATGGACCTCTATTTCGAGCGCCATGACGGCCAGGCCGTGACCATTGAAGATTTCTACGCCTGCTTCGCCGAAGTGACAGGCAAGGATTTTGGCCCCTTCCTGCGCTGGTACGCCCAGGCCGGCACGCCGAAAGTCACGGTCGTGGAAAGCTGGAACGAGGACGCCGGGGAACTGACGGTCAGCGTGTCCCAGAAGACGCCCCCCACGCCCGGCCAGCCAGACAAGCAGCCCGTGCCGATCCCGCTCGAACTCGCCCTGCTCGATGGCAAGGGCGGCATCGATGCGTGGATGGTCGTGCTCGACACGCCGGAAGCCACCGTCACGCGCAAGGCCACGGGCGGGCGTCCGCTCCTCTCGGTCAATCGCGACTTCAGCGCTCCGGTCCGCGTGGAACGCGACCTCACCCGCGACCAGCGCCTCGCTCTGGTGACCGCGGAGACCGACCCGTACAATCAATGGGAAGGCGTCCAGATCCTCGTCACCGAGGAAATCCTCAAACTTTCCGAAGGCAGCCAGGCCAAGCCGGATAGCGACCTCGTTTCCGCCGTCGCCACCGCCATCCGGAACGCGTCCGGCGATCCGGCCTTCGCGGCGCTGCTGACCCGCCTGCCGGAAGTCGGCGAGCTGTTCCTCGAGCGCAAGCCAGCCGATCCGGTCGCGCTTCATTCGGCGCGCAAACGGCTCCAGGCCGCCCTCTCCGGCGCCCTCGCCCCCACCATCACCGACACCCTTGCCGCCCCCTCGCCCACCCCGTACCGCCCCTCTGCCGAACAGGCCGGAATCCGCGCGCTCCGGGGGGCGTTCATCAACCTTCTGGGCGCTTCCGAGGCCGCAGACGCGCCGCAAAAACTGCTGTCGCTATATGAAAACGCGCCGAACATGACCGAGCGCCTGGCCGCCATGCGGGCCCTCACAATGAAGGGCGAATGCCCCGAACGCGACAAGGCCCTCGCCGACTTCGAACAGAGCTGGAAGCACAATCCGATTGTCATGGACAAGTGGTTTGCCGTGCAGGCCGGGCAGGGAACTGCAGCAACGGTTGCAGAACTGGCCGCTCATCCGGATTTCGACCTGAAGAACCCGAACCGTGTCCGCGCAGTCGTCGGCGTCTTTTCCACCGCCAACCTTGCGGCGTTCCATGCGCCAGACGGCTCTGGATACCGCGCCGTCGAAGACATCATCCTCAAGGCCGATGCCGCCAATCCGGCCCTCGCGGCCCGGCTTCTGGCCGCTTTTGAGCAATGGCGGGTCCTCGAACCGAAGGCCGGTGCCGCGGCCGAGGCGACGCTGAAGCGCCTGCAGGATGCAAAGCTGTCTCCGAATTCCGCAGATATCGTCGGACGGGCCCTGAGCTGAATGCGGACGCGTAGTTAACGATTCTGTCAGAGTTATTAACATTTGTGCAAGGATTCCGGCTGAGAACGGAAAATGGATACGTGTGCGCAATGCGCAGAGAGTGGAGTCTCCTTGGCGGATGATAGCGTCATTGCTGAAGGATTGACCGTTGCAGACAAGGCGTCTGCAAGAGTTTCGGCGCGCCTGAAATGGACCATTCTGGCCATTATCGTCCTGATGGCGGGTGCGCTGGGCCTCAAGGCATGGGAAGAACGCCAAAGCGCTGATATTGCGATGCTTTCGACGCTGGAAGGCGATGCGCGCGCCATTGCCGGGCGGCTGGAAGGCCGGGCAGACACGGCAGAAACGCTCATTCGCCTCGTTGCCGATACCGGTTCTTCGCGCTCGGCCATCACCGCTGCTGCGCCCGGTATAGATACGGTTCTGTCCCTGAGCGACGCGCAGCAGTCTCCCGCTGGCAGCCGCCTTGGCGAAGCGGCCGAAACGGCGGCGTCTCTCCTTGAAAAGGGGCATCGCCTGGGCATTTCCGGTCAGGGTGACATCGTACTCGTGTCGACGCCCGCGTCCGGCACGCCGATGCTGGCAATTGCCCCCGCAGCCACTTGGCTGCCTGCCTCCGCCAGTGGCCGCAGGCTGACGCTGGTATCGGGCAGCCATCGGATCGGCACAGGCGATCCTGCATTGGCGGCAACAGACAGCACTATCCAGGTTGGCCGGCCCGGCCTGCGGTCAGCGGGTGGTCTCGACCGCATCGCGACGGCGTGTGCGCAGCTGGACCACAGCCCGGTGGCGCTGTGTGAATCGGTCGTGCACCCGCTTTTAAAGATGGATGACCTTATCCGGCTCCTGATCTTTACGTTGCTCCTGGCCGCTCCGGTCCTTGCCATCGTCGGCTTGATGAACCGCCTGTCGCAGGAAGAAACCGCCAGCATCATCGAAGAAACCCGCGACGATGAAGCCGACCGGATCATGGGCCTTGTCATGCGCGGGGCAAGGGCCGGGTATTGGGAATGGGCGCTGGGCGGGACATCCGTCTTTCTCAGCGAAGGCGCGTCAGAACTGCTCGGCATGGAAGGCGCGGGCATGCTCGACGCGCGTGATCTGTTGGTGCAGGTTCATCCTGAACACCAGGCGCGTATGCTTGAAACATTTGAGAAAGCGCGCAGCATCGGCTGGATCCAAACAAGTTTCCTGACGATTTCACAGCCGCCCATCTGGGTCGAAATGCGCGGCAGCCTTTCCAATGACGCTGACGGCCAGCCGACCCTTTTTGGCGGCATCGTGCTGGACATCACCGAGCGCAAGCAGTCCGAGGATCGCGTCAAGGCGGCGGAGCGGCGCCTGCGTGCGGCCATCGAAGGCTTTACCGGCCCGTTCGCCCTGTGGGACCATCGCATGCGGCTTCTGTACTGGAACCGCGCGTTTGCGCTCGATTTCAGGCTGCAGGACACGCTGCGACCGGGCATCGGCCACGACACGATCATGATCGCCCGCGCGGGTGCCATCCGCAGCGAGAAACAATCGACCGAAGACCCGCGAACGACGCTGATCGAGTTGCAGACGGACCGCTGGCTCAAGGTCGTTGAACGGCCAACGCCAGAAGGCGGGCTGATTACCATCGGCATCGACGTCACGGAAAATGTCGAGAAAGAGGAAGCACTGAGGCGCCAGAAGCAGAGCATGCGCAAGGCTGTCCTCGATCTGGAGCGCTCCGAAGGCCGGGCCGGCGAACTTGCGCGGCGCTATTCGGAGGAGAAAGCCAAGGCCGAGCACGCGGCCCATACCAAGTCTGCTTTCCTGGCCAATATGAGCCACGAGCTGCGTACGCCGCTGAATGCGATCAACGGATTCTCGGAAATCCTCGCCCACGAACTTTATGGTCCGCTGGGAGACGCACGGTACAAGGGCTATGCCCACGACATCCTGACATCCGGCCAGCACCTGCTGGACATGATCAACGACATTCTCGACATGGCGAAGATCGAGGCGGGCAAGATGACCATCAACCCGCAACCGATCGATCCCGTTGATCCGGTCGACGCCGCGGTGCGCATGATCCGCCGGAAGGCAGAGGACAAGGGGATATCCATTGTCCTTGATGCCCAGCCCGGCCTGCCGGACCTTGATGCCGATCACAGGGCGATCCGCCAGATGGTGCTGAACCTCCTGTCGAATGCCATAAAGTTCACGGACGCAGGCGGCACGATCACCGTCGCCGTCGAGCAACGTGGTCCCGACATCTATATCGGCGTCACCGACACCGGTATCGGCATTCCGCTGGAAGACCTGCCGCGCCTTGCGAAGCCGTTCGAACAGGTTTCCGGCTCGCGTGATCGCAATTATGAAGGCACCGGTCTCGGATTGGCGCTCACGAAGTCATTCGCCGAAATGCATGGAGGCCATCTCAGCCTCTCTTCGATCGAGGGCGAAGGCACGACGGTTGCGATCTCGCTGCCGATTTCGGGTGCCAGTGAACTGGTCGCCGAAGATGATTCCCGCGAAGTTGCCTGACCCTTTCTAGGGCCTCACATTCCAGTCGACAATCCGGGCCCCGGCATGATCAGCCAAGACGCTGCCCCAAGCCCCTGTCTTCAGCTTGCGCTCCAGGCCGGTCGGCGTCTCATTCACCACGTCCGGCAGGAACCGCGCGATGCCATTACTGGTGACGATCAGCACATTGGCATCGCTGTCCAGCTCCGCCGCACGGGCCAGCAGGTCCGCCCAGGCAGCGCGCAGGGCGGCTGGATCGACATGCCATCCCGGCGGTGGGGTGGCGTCAGAATCCCAGGCATCGATAGCTTCCGCGCCGATTCGGGCGATGACGGCGTCTTCCGTCTGGTTCTCGTCCGGGCCGTAATCGATCTCGGTCAGGAAGGGCAATATAAGGAGGGCTGGTGCGCCTGCGCGTCCGGCGAGGATCGCACGCGCGGTTTGCCTTGTGCGCAGCAAGGGTGAACAGAACGCTGCCGTGAAGCCTGTCTCGTGAAAATGCGTCGCCAGCGCCGCAGCCTGCCGCGCGCCGGATGTCGACAAGGGCAAATCGGTGCGGGCGCCAACCCGGGTCGGTGTGTCGCCGGCATCGAACGTGTTGCCGTGCCGGACGATGATCAGGCGTGCCACTATGTCAGTCTCCCGCCGGGTCGCCGTGTTGCGCGACCAGGCGTTCGGCGAGCGCCACATCCTCCGGCGTATCAATGCCCGGTATGGCGATCCGGTCCGGCACCACTTCGACACACTGGATCGACATGCCGTTCTCGATCAGGCGCAATTGCTCAAGTCCCTCAAGCTGTTCGTAGCGGCCTTCCGGCAGGCTGACATACCGGCGCAGGGCGTCCAGCTTGAACGCATAAAGACCGATATGGCGGCACACGGGGGACAGGTCGCCCGCAGCACGCAGCTCAGCTTCCTTGCGCATCGCGGGCAGGATGATCTTTGAAAACCAGAGCGCCCGACCGCTCAAGTCATGCGTCAGCGTCGTTCCGGAAAACGGGGTCGCCTGCTTGTGCGCGCGCAAGGCATCGAGTGCATCCCAGGACAAGCGGACATAGGGCGTGGCCGCATCGGCGCCGGACGATATCGCGGCCTGTGCCACCGCTATGATATGGGCAGGTGGCGTGAAGGGGGAGTCGCCCTGCAGGTTGACCACGACCTCCGGCTGGACTCCGAGTGCTTCGGTCGCCGCCAGTGCGCGGTCGCTGCCGGATGGCAGGGCCGGGTCCGTCATGACGACGGGAATGCCGCGTTCGCGGCAATGGGATTCGATTCGGGCGTCATCGGTGGCGACCACATGGGCCCCGTCTTCAAGCGCGGCAGCAGCTTCGCCCGCCATGCCCGCCACGCGGCTGACCATGCTCTTCCCGGCGATCAGCGTCAGCGGCTTGCCGGGAAACCGGGCCGATCCATACCGGGCAGGAACAACGATCAGGGTTTTCATCTGTCAGCTACCTTGAACGTTGGCTTACAGTCGGCGCGGCGACGTGTTTTCAGCTTCGCGCATATCCTGCATCAGCCCGATCATCGGGGCGACCCATTCCAGCGTGTCTTCTCCAACGCCTTCTCCCCGCAGGAACTCGGTGAATGCGGGCACGAGCTTTTCATTCCCGCACTGGTCAACGGCCAGTTCGAGTTCGGGTACAACGATGGTCTGGAACGTGTCGGCGAATTTCCGGATTTGTTTGGTCTTCGACGCAAGTTGTATCGCGACGAACGGATCGACTTCGCCATCCTTGTCTTGCAGGCGGCGCAGGTCATTGATCATACCGCGATTGTTATAGGCAAACTTCTTGAGCACCTTCTCGGTCTTGTAATCGACCCATTCAGCCGTGCAGGCTTTCGGCTCCACTGAGGCGCACCCGGCAAGGGCCACAAGGCTGAGCGATATCATCGTAATCCTGGCGTTCATATGGCGCGTCCATCCAGACCTGTTTGCGAGCGACCCACCCTAGAGGCCAGCAGCGGTTCAGCAAAGAGTGTATTGGCTGTCGGACAGTATTGGGCCCCGGCAGGTTGAGATGCCGGGGCCTCTGACTCGAGCCGAAGGGCGCGGGGTGGCGCTTAATGCCTGGTAATCTCGACCTTATGTTTCGACGCCAGTTGGCTCGTGAAGGATTGCTTCTCCTCATCGCACAGAAGTTCGCTATGCTTGATGGTTGCAAGTGTTTCAGGTGCGTGCAGGCGCGAGGCGTCGCCCTCGACACATGCGACGTGGAGGGTTTCCCCATTTGGGGTTTCGCTGCTCAGGATGCGTGTCTCACCCGAAGCGAGTTCGGTATCGCGGCAAGTCAGCGCCAGCGTCTCGATGGATTTTGATACCTCGCCAAAATGATCCTCGGCATCTCCGCCATAGGCGGCGTCTACGCGCATCTCTATTTCGTTCGCCCACGTTTCCACACGGGCTTCGATCTCGCGGTTCGCCGCTTCACTGTCGGCGTCATATTCCGCTTCCCAGGCGCTCATGCGTTCATCCACAACGTCTTCCCATTCGGACGTGCGCGCTTCGAACGCCTCGGCCCAGGCTTCCCACTCCGCAGCGGTCTTCTCGGCTTCCGCTTCATTCCCATTGAAGACGAAGACGTGTTCTGTGCCTTTGTCGCCTCCCTTCAGTTCCATCACAGACGGGACGGGGGGAACGGCTGGTGCTGCCGGCATGGGGGGCATTTCGGGCATGTCCGGAAGTGGCGGAGCAGGAGGCGGCACATGCAGCTTGTGGGTCTCGCGCTCGATGCGCTGGCTGAGTTGGCGAATTTCATCGCTAACGTCCGGGTCAGGATGCGGGAAAGGTTCACCCAGCAAAACGAACTGACGGTCTTCGACCTTGTCGCCATCGATGAACAGCGTGGCATTGTCGATCGTGATGCTTGTCGTGAGATAAGGCTCCGGCTCGCCGGCGCTGGCCGTTACCGAAGCCGTGACGACAAGGGCGGCAGACCCGAGAACGGCGGTCAGTCCAAGACCGGCAAGGCGGCGTTGCTTTGACGGCGTCGGATAGGTCATCAGGCGCATGCGTTCCTTCAGGGAGTGCGTGAGCGGCAGGCTCGCGGCCAAGGGCAGACGCTCAGGCACGGACATCCGCACGGCTTTCAAAAGCGTCGAACCATAGGCGTGGGGGCTGGCTGCGCCGCAGCGCAGGACATCGCTGTCGCAAGCGGCTTCCTGGTCGGTCCGGAACGCCCGGCGCGCCAGGTAGGCGAGCGGATTGAACCACAGGCAGGCGACAAACAGTTCGGCCAGTTGCAGTGCCCAGAGGTCGCCGCGTTTGACGTGGGTCAGCTCGTGAGCAAGTGCGGCGCGCTGCTGGGCGTCGTCATAGTCAGCTTCAAACCAGGCGGGCAGCAGGACAATCGGCCGAAACAGGCCGGTCACAAGCGGGCCATTCGAGATCAGGCTGGTGGCGATCTGCGGCGTGCGTGTCAGGCCAACCTGCCGTGCGACCTGGTCGGCAACGGTTTGCAGGTGAGGGGAGGCGGGCATACGCTCGCGGTAAACGACCGTCATGAAGCTGTGTTGCGCAGCCATGTTGCGCGCCAGCACGATGAGCCCACCGATCAGCCAGATCCCCAGCAGGGTCGTTACCAGTGCGGTGCCCATTCCGACGCCGGAAAGCATGTCGACGGCAGGCGCCTCAATGGCGTCCATAAGCGGGCCGTTGCCGACAAAGACGGTGCGCGCACCACCTGCCTCCGGCGCTAGCGCAGCGATCGGCGCTTCGAAAAACAGGGGCATGTCGCCGGGTGCCGCAGCCGGCTCCGCGGGGACGTTGGCAAGGGCGACACTGGGCGCAAGGCCCAGCAGGCTCACCCAGGACATGCTGGTCGGCAGCGGTGGCAAAAGCAGGCGCGCCAGCGGAATGAGCCACAGGGCATAGGCAATACTGGGGCCGAACTCGCGGGCGATCGGCTTTCGGGCCAGAAGGACGAGGATGATCAGAACGGAGACCGCAAGCACCATCTCGATGACGGATCGCGGATCGGGCATGAGGAATTCGGTGATCATTTCTTCAGGTCCCCCAGGAGTTTTTCGAGCTCTTCAATGTCTTGAGGCGTCAGTCCGCGACTGTCTGCCAAGTATGCCACAAGCGGCGCGGCGCGGCCCGAGAAAACGCGGTCGATAAATTGCCCCGCAGCCTTGGCCTTGTAGGCTTCTTCGTCGATGGCCGGGAAATAGAGGTAGCGTCGCCCGTCTTCCTGCGTAACGGCTGCGCCCTTTTCCACGAGCCGCGACAGGAGGGTCTTCACGGTGCGGCTGCTCCAGTCCTTGTCGTTGGCCAGCGCCTCGTGGACGTCGGCTGCGGCAATGCCGGGCTTCTCCCACAGTATGCTGAGCACTTCGAGTTCTGCGGCGGATATTTTCATCCTGACTCTCTCCCAAGAATGGACTACACCCGTAGTCGTATTACGAGACTACAGCTGTGGTCAATCTATTTGTAATGACAAGATGGTAACCTGCGGCTTTGATGACGCATCGATGCGCATGTCCCTTCTATTCAGCGGGGGGCTCCTATAGGGTCATAACAGTCGGTACGGGCGGGAAGCTTGAGGAGAGGGCAATGAGACGAGCGATGTTTGGCGCGCTGGCGCTGGCACTGCTACCGATGGGTTGCGAGACCACCGGCGTGCCCGGCGGCTTCGGCACGATTTTGGGTGACGTCATGGGCTCGCCCACCGCCCAAGGGGCCCTGTCGCAAGCTGAAATCGATGCTGGCCTGCGCGAAGCCCTGACGGTCAGCACGAATCTTGTGGCGGCCCAACTTGGCACGACGGACGGCTATTTTGGCGATCCGCGCATCCGCATTCCCCTGCCGAAGACCTATCGCGACATCCAGACCAATCTTGCGCGCGTCGGCGCGAGCGGCCCGCTCGACGACCTTGAGCTGCGCATGAACCGTGCTGCAGAAGCGGCGGTCCCGGACGCCAGGGCGCTCATCCTCGGCGCCGTTCGCTCGATCACCATCAATGATGCACTGCAAATCCTGAATGGCGGAGACACGGCAGCGACTGATTATCTGCGCGCCAGGACTGAAACCCAGTTGCGCGCCTCCTTCACGCCCTATGTGCGCCAGTCGCTGGCACAATCAGGCGCCTTCACGGCGCTTGAGCGGTCCGCCAGCCAATACGGTCTCGGCGGAGTCACCAGCAACCTGCAAGGCGACCTGACCAATCACGCCGTTGGTCTCGGCCTGGATGGTATTTTCCTTTACGTCGCAGACGAGGAAAAGAAGATCCGTGAAAATCCGGTCGCGCGTACCAGCGAGATCCTGCGCCGTGTGTTCGGGAACCGTGCTTGATGCGCAGAATCAAGCGTGAATTGAAGGCCGGCGGCGAGATCGCCGGGATCGAGTTCGGAGATCCGATCAAGCCGTATGCCGCCGTCTGGCTGCATGCGACGGGCTTCAACGCCATGACGTACCAGTCGCTGCTTGCGCCCCTGGGCCTGCGGGCGCGCGTCGCTGCGCTCGACATGCGTGGTCATGGACGATCGACACTCCCTGCCAAGCCGCGCAACCTTGCCTCGTGGAACCGGTTTCGCGATGACGTCATCGAATGGCTGGACAAGGAAGCACCGCAAGGCGTCGTTCTGGGCGGCCATTCCATGGGCGGATGCGTGGCCCTCCTGGTCGCTGGCAAGCGACCCGACCTGGTCAAAGGCCTTGTCCTGGTCGATCCGGTGATCCTGCCGCGCAAAGTGTATTTCTGGAACCACGTCTTCCCGCCCGTTTCCATGCTGATCGCGCGCAACAACATGGCCAAGCAGGCGCGCAAGCGCAAACCCGTGTTCAAGTCATTCCGGGACGCGCTGGATTCCTATACGGGCCGCGGCGCCTTCAGCAGCTGGCGTGAACCTTTCCTCGCCGACTATCTGCTCGATGGTATCGACCGGGTTGACCAGCAGTCAGCCGACAGTCCGGAACAGACATGGCGGCTCCTGTGCGAGCCGAAATTTGAAGCCGCAACCTTCGCCGCACAGCGTAACCGCCCATGGCGCGCCATGCGGAAGGTGAAGAAAAAGCGCATTCCGATCGCCATCCTGCGCCCGAATTCGCATTCGGTCATCAGCGGCAAGGTGCGCGCCAAACTGATCCAGTTGCATCCCAACCTGATGATGAAACAGATCCGCGGCACGTCGCATTTCCTGCCCATGGAGGCACCGTACGAGGTGCGCGACCAGTTCTCGGCCTTCATCGCGCGCCTGGTGGAAGGCTTCACCGTCGAGGAAGACGGGCCGGTCGTGCGCTCGTTGTATGCGCGTCGGCGCCGGGTCAGCTAGCCATTTCGCATTAGAAAATCTGCATGGTCGGTTGCGTCTCCACCGCGCGAGACCCGTTGCGCACGACGGCACTTCAGGTCTAATCGCGAAATATCCTGGAGCGCTTGCGCATGGTTGAGTTCCTGACGTCATCGCCGGTGCAGATTGCCATCGTGCTGTTCCTCGTGGCCGTCGTCTTCTTTGGCTTTGTGCGCGAGTCGCTTCCTGCCGACGTGATTGCGCTTCTCGCCATGGGCACGCTGATGCTGACCGGCATCATGAGCGTGAAGGAGACGCTCGGCGTCTTCTCGAACGCTGCGCCGCTGACCATTGCCGCCATGTTCGTCATGTCGGCCGCGCTCGACCGCACCGGCGTCATCGATCAGGCCGGGCGGTGGGTGACACAGGCGACCACCGGCTGGCCGCCCATTCTCGCGATCCTCGTTATGATGCTCGCCGTCATTTTCCTGTCTGCCTTCATCAACAATACGCCGGTGGTGGTCGTGCTGATCCCGGTTGCCATCCGGCTCGCCAAGTCACTCAAGATATCGCCGTCTAAGCTCCTCATCCCTCTCTCCTTCGCCTCGATCTTTGGCGGCACCACCACGCTGATCGGCACGTCCACCAACCTGCTGGTCGATGGCGTCGCACAGAGCGGCGGCCTGGCGCCGTTCGGCATGTTCGAGATCACGGCGGCCGGGTCCCTCCTGGCACTGGCGGGCATGGCCTATTTTGTTGTCATCGGCTGGTGGGTCCTGCCCAACCGGGACACGCTGGCCGGCATGTTGCCGGACCAGAAGGAGCGCCGCTTTATCGCGCAGATCCTCATCCCCATCGACTCGGTCCTGATCGGACGCCCCTTGTCAGAGACCGGCTTTTCGGCCCAGCGTGGATTCTCGATCATCGACGTTCTGCGCGAGGGCGTGTCGCTGAAGGCCTCGCTCGGCAAGCTGGTCCTGCGCGGTGGTGACCGGATCGTGCTGCGCTCGCCCGTTTCGGAAATGCTCAGCCTGAAGGAACTCGGCCACGTTGCGATCGGTGCCGCAGCCGATGAGCGGGCTGCTTTCGAACCCGTCCAGACGAGCGAAGTCATCATCGCCGAAGGCGTAATCGGCCCGCAATCGCGCCTCATCGGCCGGCGCCTGCTGGGTCTCGGCCTTGCCCGTCTTTACGGCGTCTACATCATGGCCGTGCACCGGCGCGGCGAGAACATGGCGGACCAGCTCAGCGAAATGCGGCTCGATGTCGGTGACACGGTTCTGGTCGAAGGCCCGGCAGCCGGCATGCGCCAGATGTTCGAGGACGGCGCCCTGAACAACCTGACCGCGACCAGCGACCGGTCTGTGCGGCGAGGCAAGGCCTGGATCGCGGTCATTGCCCTGTTGCTCGTGATGGGGCTTGCCGCCATCGAAGTCCTGCCCATCGCAGCCCTCGCCATCATCGGTGCCACGGCGGTTGTCGCGCTCGGATGTCTCGACCATCAGGAAGCCTACCAGGCCATCCGGTGGGACATTCTCATGCTGATCTTCGGCATGCTGGCGCTCGGTCAGGCGATGGAAAAGACCGGCGCGATCCAGCTCCTCATTGACGGCGTTGCCGGGCCGATGGGGCATCTGGGCCCGCTTGCTCTGCTTGCCATGCTCTATCTCGTCACATCCATGCTCACGGAATTCATCAGCAACAATGCGGCGGCGGTGCTGCTGACGCCCATCGCCATCGGTTTCGGCACGCATCTCGGCATCGATCCGCGCCCCTTCGTGGTTGCCGTCATGTTTGCGGCCAGCGCCAGTTTCGCCACGCCCATCGGCTACCAGACGAATACGCTGGTCTATACGGCGGGCGGATACAGGTTCGTGGATTTCATCAAGGTCGGGCTGCCGCTGAACATTCTCCTGTTCATCGTGTCCATGTTCGTCATCCCGTACTTCTGGCCGCTCAGCTAGCGCTCACCAGAGCGGGCGGTCCGGCGCTGCCGTCTTGGCCAGCTTCTCCATCAGGCGTGCCAGCTGTTCCCGCTCGGCTGCGCTCAACGTTTCGACAAGGTCGCGCTCGGCGCCCAGCGCGATCGGCACGATCTTGTCATAGACGCCCTTGCCCTTGGGTGTGAGCGAAAGGATCGAGCGTCGCCCGTCTTCTGCGGATGCCTTGCGCGCGACATGCCCGCTGTCGATCAGGCCCGAAACGGCCCGGCTCACGGCCACCTTGTCCATGGCCGTGACCTGTCCGATTTCCGTCGCCGTGATCCCGGCATTCTCCCCCAACACGGCCATCGCCCGCCACTGCCAGATCGACAGGCCGAATTCCCGATCATACAGGTCGGCAATTTTCCGCGACACCGTGTTGGACAGGACCGACAGGCGGTAGGGCAGGAAATTGCGCAGGCGCAAAGTGGTTTTCGAAGGCTGTTCGGGCATTGGTAAGGTCCGGTTTCAGGCTTGCTTTCTGGGACAATATTAGTTACATATGAAACTATATTGGTCCATCGCAAAGGAAATGAACCATGGCCGACCTGTTTGACAACCCTGCCGGGCTCGACGGATTCGAGTTCATCGAGTTCTCTGCGCCGGAGAAAGGCGTGCTCGAGCCCGTCTTCGAGACCATGGGATTCACCAAGGTTGCCCGTCACCGGTCGAAGCAGGTCGAGCTCTGGCGCCAGGGCGGCATCAACCTGATCACCAATTACGAGCCGAAATCGCCGGCCTGGTATTTCAGCCGCGAGCACGGCCCATCGGCTTGCGGCATGGGTTTTCGCGTTAAGGATGCCCGCAAGGCCTATGACCATTTGCTGAAGCAGGGCGCCGAGCCGGTCGAAATGCGCACCGGCCCTATGGAACTGCACATCCCGGGCATTCGCGGCATCGGCAATTCGATCATCTACCTGATCGACCGCTACGACACCGGCCAGGGCGAACTCTCGATCTATGACATCGACTTTGAATACCTGCCGGGCGTTGACCGCAACCCGGTCGGCGCAGGCTTCAAACTCGTCGATCACCTGACGCACAATGTCTATGGCGGCCGCATGAAATACTGGGCGGACTATTACGAGAAGCTCTTCAACTTCCAGGAAATCCGCTATTTCGACATCAAGGGCGAATATACCGGCCTGACCTCCAAGGCGCTGACCGCGCCGGACGGCAAGATCCGCATTCCGCTCAACGAGGAAGGCGAGGGCGGCAAGGGCCAGATCGAGGAATTCCTGCGCGAGTTCAACGGCGAGGGCATCCAGCATATCGCCCTCATCTGTGACGACCTCGTCGCCTGCTGGGACCGCCTCAAGAAACTCGGCGTGCCTTTCATGACCGCGCCGCCGGAAACCTATTACAAGATGCTCGACGCGCGCCTGCCGGGGCATGGCCAGCCCGTCGATGAACTCCAGAAGCGCGGCATCCTGCTCGACGGCACGACCGAAGGCGGCGAACCGCGACTCCTGCTGCAGATCTTTGCGCAGGCCCAGGTCGGCCCGGTCTTCTTCGAATTCATCCAGCGCAAGGGTGACTACAAGGACGGCTTCGGCGAAGGCAATTTCAAGGCCCTGTTCGAAAGCATGGAACGCGATCAGGTCGAGCGCGGCGTCCTGAAGGTCGAGGAGAAGGTCTGATGGACGCGCCCAACCTCCAGGGTGTCCACCACGTCGCCTATCGCTGCAAGGATGCCAAGGAAACGGTCGAGTTCTATCACGACGTGCTCGGCATGGATTTCCAGCTCGCCATCGCGGAAGACCATGTGCCCTCGACCGGGGCCTATGACCCCTACATGCACATCTTCCTAGATGCCGGGAACGGCAACGTGCTCGCCTTCTTCGAGCTGCCCGAACAGCCTGACATGGGCCGCGACGAGAACACGCCGCAATGGGTCCAGCACATCGCCTTCAAGGTCGCCACGATGGACGACCTGCTGGCCGCCAAGGCCCGCGCCGAGGCGCATGGCCTCGATGTGATCGGGCCGACCAATCACGGTATCTTCCGCTCGATCTATTTCTTCGATCCCAATGGTCACCGCCTCGAACTCGCCTGCAATACCGGCACGCCGGAACAGATGGCCGAGCTGAAGCGCGTCGCGCCCGAGATGCTGGAAGAGTGGAGCCGCACGAAGAAGGCCCCGCGCCACGCGGCCTGGCTGCATGAAAAGATCGCCACCGAAGATCATTGATCGCCTGAGCCGCTCATCCTGAGCGAAGTCCAAGGACGGGTGGCGGGCGATGTGCCATAAACGACAATCTGGAACCCCGCATCCTCGTCCTTGGACTTCGCTCAGGATGAGGCCGCTTTGAGAGAACAGGACCGCACATGAAACTCGCCACCCTCAGGAACGGCGCCCGCGATGGCCGCCTTGTTGTTGTCTCCAAAGACCTCACAAAATGCACCGATGCTGCCCGCATCGTGCCGACGCTTCAGGCCGCGCTCGACAATTGGGCCGTCTATGCCCCCCAACTCGCGGCGCTCGCCGAACAGGTCGAACTCGGCTCGGTTCCCACGTTCCGCTTCCACGAGCATGATTGCGAAAGCCCGCTGCCGCGCGCCTACCAATGGGCCGACGGCTCGGCCTATATCAACCATGTCGAACTTGTCCGCGCCGCGCGCGGCGCCGAAGTGCCCGAGAGCTTCTATGATGATCCGCTGATGTATCAGGGCGGCTCGGACGCTTTCCTGGGGCCCCGCGATGACATCCCGCTGGGCGACCAGAGCTGGGGCTGCGACATGGAAGGCGAGATCGCCGTCATCACAGACGATGTGCCCGCCGGTGTTTCCGAGAAAGAGGCCGCCGGGCATATCAAGCTGGTCCTCCTGTGCAATGACGTCTCCCTGCGCGGCCTGATCCCCGGCGAACTCGCCAAGGGTTTCGGCTTCTTCCAGTCGAAACCGCCAAGCGCCTTCAGCCCCGTCGCCGTCACGCCTGACGAACTCGGGAATGCCTGGAAAGACAGCCTCGTCCACCTGCCATTGCGCGTCGACTATAATGGCGAGCCCTTCGGCCGGGCAGAGGCGGGGCAGGACGCCACGTTCAGCCTCGCGCGGCTCGTCTCTCACGCCGCGAAAACCCGTCCTCTCGGCGCCGGAACCATCATCGGGTCGGGCACCGTGTCCAACAAGGGCAAGGATGGCGGCCCCGGAAAACCGGTCAGCGAAGGCGGGCGCGGCTATTCCTGCATCGCCGAATTCCGCATGATTCAACAACTGTTGAAAAAAGAGCCCCTGACCCCCTTCATGTCGCCCGGCGATGTGGTACGCATGGAAATGCTGGATGGCGACGGCCATTCGATTTTCGGCGCAATTGAGCAAAAGGTGACTTCGGCCTGATGGCAAACAAGGTTTACAAGAACGCAGGCGAGGCCCTTCAGGGCGTCACCTTTGACGGCATGATGGTGATGGCCGGGGGATTTGGCCTTTGCGGCATCCCGGAGAACCTGATCGCAGCGCTGCGCGATACGGGCGTGAAGGGCATTACGGCCATTTCCAACAATGCGGGCGTCGACGGTTTCGGCCTCGGCCTGCTGCTGGAAACGCGCCAGATCAAAAAGATGATCTCGTCCTATGTCGGCGAGAACAAGGAATTCGAGCGCCAGTATCTCTCCGGCGAACTGGAACTGGAATTCAATCCGCAGGGCACGCTGGCCGAACGCTGCCGGGCAGGGGGCGCGGGCATTCCCGGCTTCTACACCAAGACCGGCGTGGGCACGGTGATTGCCGACGGCAAGGAACACCGCGAGTTCAATGGCGAGACCTATATTCTCGAGACCGGCCTCGTTGCCGATCTCTCCATCGTCAAGGCCCAGAAGGGTGACGCGCAGGGCAACCTGATCTTCAACAAGACGGCCCGCAACTTCAACCCGATGATGGCCATGGCCGGCAAGGTGACAGTTGCTGAAGTCGAGGAGCTGGTGCCCACCGGCAGTCTCGACCCGGATGAAATCCATCTGCCCGGCATTTTCGTGCAGCGTATCTTCCAGGGCACATTCGAAAAACGGATCGAACAGCGCACCGTGCGCAAGCGGGAGGCAGTCTGATGTCCTGGACACGCGATGACATGGCGGCGCGCGCCGCGCAGGAACTGGAAGACGGTTTCTATGTGAACCTCGGCATCGGCATTCCGACGCTGGTGGCAAACTATATTCCCGAAGGCGTCGACGTGACGCTGCAATCGGAAAACGGCATGCTCGGCATGGGGCCTTTTCCTTATGAGGGCGAGGAAGACGCCGACCTCATCAATGCCGGCAAGCAGACGATCACCACGCTGCCGCGCTCCAGTTTCTTCGACAGCGCGACCAGTTTCGCCATGATCCGCGGCGGCCATATCAATCTCGCCATCCTCGGCGCCATGGAAGTGGCTGAGAATGGCGACATTGCCAACTGGATGATCCCCGGCAAGCTGGTGAAGGGCATGGGCGGGGCGATGGACCTCGTGGCCGGCGTCAAGCGCATCGTCGTCGTGATGGACCACGCCAACAAGAAGGGCGAAACCAAGGTGCTGAAGGCCTGTACCCTGCCGCTGACCGGCAAGGGCGTGGTCGACCGCATCATTACAGACCTTTGCGTCATGGACGTGGTGCCCGGTGGCCTGAAAGTCATCGAGCTTGCGCCCGGCGTCACGATGGACGACGTGAAAGCCAAAACCGAAGCAACCCTGGTCGAATAGATGAACCCTGCATTCGAATCCCTCAACGCGCTTCCGCCGGACGCGCTGCTTGGTCTCATGACCGCCTATCGCGCCGACCCGCGCACCGACAAATTCGATCTCGGTGTCGGCGTCTACAAGGATGATGACGGCCACACGCCGATCATGTCCGCCGTGGCCAAGGCCGAGGCGATCATCCTGAAACAGCAGACCACCAAGGTCTATGAAGGCCCGCGCGGCAACCCGGATTTCTGCGCCGCAATCGAACGGTTCGTGTTCGGCGACAGTTCGCACCTGATCGAGAAGGGCCGCCTCATCTCGATGACGACGCCTGGCGGGTGCGGTGCGCTTTATCTCGGCGTCGGTCTGATGAAGCGCCTCGGCGTGAAGACAGTGTGGCTCAGCCGCCCCACCTGGCCCAACCACACGAACCTCGTGATGAATACCGGCCTCGCCGTGGCGGAATATGCCTATGCCGACGCTGAAACGGGCCGTGTCGATTTCGAAAGCCTGATGGCCAGCCTCTCAAAGACCCGGCGCGGTGACGGCATCATCATCCAGGGCCCATGCCATAATCCGACCGGCATCGACCTCAGCGTACAGCAATGGATCGACCTGGCGATGCTCACTGTCGAGCGCGGCATCATCCCCATGCTCGACATTGCCTATCATGGTTTCGCCGGCGGGCTTGAGAGCGACATGGAGGGCGCGCGGCTCTTCCTCAAGATCGCCGAAGACTCGATGGTCTCCTATTCCTGCTCGAAGAATTTCGGGCTCTACCGTGAACGCACCGGCTGTTTCCTCGGACAGGCCTATACGAAGCGGGCGGCCGATGCCGTCATGACGCACGTGGCCGACATTTCGCGCACCAGCTATTCCATGCCGCCCGCCCATGGCGCCGCCATTGTCGCGACCATTCTCGGCGACATGGCCCTTCGCGCCGAGTGGGAAGCCGAATTGACGCAGATGCGTGAACGCATGATCAGCCTGCGCAAGGCCTTGTCCGACGCGCTTGTGGCGAAGACGGGGTCGAACCGCCTCGCCGCGCTCGCCGAGCAGAATGGCATGTTCAGCCAGATACCGGTCACGCCAGAGGCGGCGAAGGACATGCGTGAAAAGCATGGCCTCTACCTGCCGGCATCCGGCCGCATCAATATTGCGGGCCTGCGTCAGGCAGACATTCCCCGCATCGCGGACATCATGTCGGAATATCTCTAGAGCGACAGGCCTCGCGGCGCGAGCCGTTCAAGGTCCGCCAGCATCTTCGGTGGCGACGGGATTGCCTTGCGGGCATCGAGGTCGAGCGTGATCGCGACAACCTGGCTTGTCGCCCAGGGCAAGCCTGTATCGGGATCCATCATCCAGTGCACCAGTGAATGGGTCTTCTCGGCCGTCCCGCCCAGCGATGTATGGATTTCGAACGGATCACCCGTTTTCGGCCAGCGATGGTAGCGCAGCCGGTTTTCCAGCACCGCCGCGCCCATCCTGACGCTGCCTGCGGCCTCGGCCACCTGCTTGCGCCATTCATACAGGAGGTTCGGCACGCTGTCGGAAATCCGCCCGATGATCCAGCCGGGCGCCATGCGACCGTGCACGTCGATATGGTGCTGCGGCACGATGCCTTTCCCGATCAGGGGAACGCCCAGGTCGCGGGCTGTCTCGATTCGGATGTCTCTGGTCGCAAGCGTGGGCGCGTTCGGATCGAACGAGCGCGGCGCGGCCTCGGCAGGCGGCGTATCGATATGAGCCTCCAGCGCCATGCGGGCCCGCGTGCTCCACGGAAAGGCTTCCCGCCCCTTGGTGTCGATATGCGCCACGCGTGTCAGGTAGGCCGCTGACAGGGTTCCGTCGCTGTGCCGCAGTTCCTGGTAGAACACGGCGTCACTGGTCCCCACGCTCACGACACAGCCATTCATGCTGATCGGACGGCCGGGCAGCACTTCGCGAATGAAGCGCACATGCTGGTCCACCGGCACCAGGGTTGACGGTGCATCTTCCCGGAAGGCATGCGGCATCGCCAGTTCATGGCTGAACGCGGCAAGCCCTTCCATCTGCTTCTCGATATAGAGGCGCACATTCATGTGCCCCATCTCGTCGCAATCCCATTGGTTGCAACTGCCCCGCCAAAGTGTGATCACGTAGCACAATCCCGACATGTGCCGCGCACTTCGATGACCGCACGGGTCATCTTGAAGCCTGCTGCGGCGGTTTCAGCTTTCAACGCGTCGCTGGTGGCGACAGCGTGCAATTCTTCGGCACCGCCGCATTCGTCACAAATCAGGAATACCGCCGAATGCGTATGACTTGTATGGCCGCAGGCGACATAGGCGTTCAGG
The DNA here is from genome assembly GCA_963973995.1 of uncultured Alphaproteobacteria bacterium. GTDB lineage: Bacteria > Pseudomonadota > Alphaproteobacteria > Caulobacterales > Hyphomonadaceae > Hyphomonas. The sequence continues at coordinate 213,835 of CAXBCO010000001.1, read as the reverse complement.
CTCTCGATCTTGTGGGCGAGGCCCGCCTCCTGGAGGAAGTCGAGTGCCCGGTAGATCGTCGGTGGCTTGGCCGAGCCTTCTCCGTCGAGGTTCGCCAGCAGGTCGTAGGCCTTGGCCGGCTCGGTGCTTTCCAGCAACAGTCGCAGCACTTTGCGGCGGATACGCGTCATCCGGCCGCCCCGGCGCATGACCAGCGCTTCGGCATCGTTCAGGAATGTGTCCACGTCCTGCGGACTGCAAGGCGTGTTGGCGTGGATGTGGTCGTGAGTCTGTGCGTTGGCCATGGACGCAATGTCGTGTGTTTTGAGGCCATTGTGAAGGGGCAAGCGGTTTTGCCCTCTTTCGGGGCCTAGACGCATTCTGCAAATCACCCGAGATTCGTTTCTGAGGCGAATCGAGAGGATGTGTAGATGGAATTGTCGGAACGTGGCGGACTGGAACTGTGGCGTCGGGCTGTGACGGCCTCCGTGCGCTCGGACGCGCCGGATCTGACAGCCCGCCAGCAGGCGATCCTGATGACCATCGCACTTGCGCCCGGCCCCCACACCGTGCGCGGCCTGGCAGACCATCTCGACATCGCGAAACCCGCTGTCACCCGGGCTCTCGACACCCTGTCCCGGCTCGACTTCATTCGCCGCGTCAAGGATGACAATGACCTGCGCAACATCTTCATCGAACGCACACCGGCCGGAATGACCTATCTCCGGGCCTTTGCTGGCCTTGTTCTTGCCGCAGCTTCAGGTGAGAGTGACGAAACATTGGCGCCGCGGCGCGGCGGAAAAACCACCGCAGCAGCCTAGGCGCGTAAACGCCCGAGGCCCAGTGCATGCCCCAACTGACTGACAGCCGACTTGCCCGTCCCGCAGGCGAAAGCACGGTGTTTGACGTCGTGATCGGCACTGCCGCCGTCCGCGAAGCCCCTGCTGCAACAGCGCGCCTCGCGACCCAGGTTCTTTTTGGCGAACGCGTTGACGTGTTTGACCGGCAGGGCGGCTTCAGCCGCATTCGCTGCCATCGCGATCACTATGTCGGCTGGATGCGGTCCGACGCGCTGTCACCGGCAATCGCCCCGCCAACCCACAAGGTGGCGGCCCTGCGCACATTTGCCTATGCCGCGCCTGACCTGAAATCGCCTTTGAAGGCCATGCTCAGCCTCGGTTCCCGCGTCACGGTCACGGGGACCGATGGCGACTATGCCAATTGTGCGCAGGCTGGCTGGATCCACACGCGCCATCTTGCGTTGCAGGATGCGCGTGAAGCCGATGCGGTCGCTGTGGCCGAGCGCTACCTCCACACGCCCTATCTGTGGGGCGGTCGCGACAGTCTTGGCCTCGACTGTACCGGTCTCACCCAGCAGGCCTTCGAGGCCGTGGGCGTCCTCCTGCCGCGCGATAGCGACATGCAGTTTGCCTGGGCCGGCGATGACATCCCCAACTGGACAGCGTCCGGTGCCCTGAAACGCGGTGATCTCGTGTTCTGGAAAGGCCATGTCGGCATCATGACCGACAGCCAGCACCTCTTGCATGCGAATGCCTGGCACATGGCTGCGGCCCGCGAGCCGCTCGCAGAGGCAATCATCAGGATCAGAACGCAATACGCCGAGCCCATAGGGGCCCGGCGTATAGATGTTGATCGTCTCGCAGGACAGGCGCCCCACTGGAAGGTTGAAGCGGTCGCCTAGTGGTTGCCGTCGTCAGCTGCTGGCGCTTCAACCGGCGCTGATTCGGTCTCCGTTGCCTCTGGTGCCACTTCAGCCGGTGCTTCCGGGGCCGTTTCAACGGCGGCATCACCTTCGACCGCATCCGGCGCGGCGGCGTCGGCTTCACCTTCTGCAGGCGCGACGTCGCCTTCAGCCGGGGCGGCTTCGTCCGATGCCGCTTCCAAAGGCGCAGGGGGCGCGGGAGCGTTCGGAGAATTCGCGGCCAGATAGGCAATCACGTTCACCCGGTCCGAATCACGACGCAGGCCTGCGAACGACATCGATGTGCCACGCGCATAGGCGCTCGGATTGTTGATCCAGTGGTCCAGCTCTTCATAGGTCCAGTCCCCACCGATGCCCGACAGGGCGGCAGAATAGGTGAAGCCAGGATGCACGGCCTTGGCCGCCCCGACCACGCCATGCAGGTTCGGGCCGGTTCCGTTGGCGCCGCCATCGACGATATTGTGGCAGGTGGCGCACTGGGCCTTGAAGGTACGTTCGCCCTTGGACGCGTCAGCGCTTGCCAGTGCGGCCCCCAGGTCGAAGACTTCTTCAACCGGCGCGCTGGCACCAGCGCCGCCGGCGACCTGGACGCAATATGCATACTTGGCGCACATCTGATCGCTCATTGAGGTCGCTTCAGCGTGTTCCTCGCCATGCTGGGCTTCTTCGTCACCATGGCTGAACACGATGCCCGAAAGCTGGTGCAGGGCGAGCAGGCCGAGCGCGGTGGCGAGCAGCGCGCCTAGGATCTTGTTGACACCGAGTTCTCCCATGGGGGTATTCCTTCGAATCTATCTGGTCATGTGTCTTGGCGCGCGCCTTTTGGCACGCTAACGGAGTGCAGACAACATAAAGGCTGTGAGGAAGGGACGCTTCTCCTTTCGTCGCGGCGATCCGACGCACGCAGGACAGGGAAAAAAGGACGCCGAATGGCCAATCACATCGCCTATCAGGGAGAACCGGGGGCAAATTCGCACATTGCCTGCAACGAGGCCTATCCGCGCCTGTCGCCGCTGCCCTGCCGCACGTTCGAAGACTGTTTCACCGCCGTCGAAAAGGGTGAGGCCGATCTCGCCATGATTCCGGTGGAAAACACGATCGCCGGACGCGTCGGCGACATTCACTACCTGTTGCCCACGACCAGCCTTCAGATCGTCGGCGAGCATTACCTGCCGATTCGCTTCCAGTTGATGGGCCTGCCGGGTGTCAAACTTGAAGAAATCCGGAAGGCCCGGTCCCATATCATGGGCCTCGGCCAGTGCCGCAATTTCCTGAAAGCCCACAATATCGAGCCTGTAACGTCTGCGGACACGGCCGGCGCTGCACGCGAAGTGAACGAAGGCGGCGACCGGTCCGTCGCGGCCATCGCACCACGCCTCGCCGCCAAGGTCTATGGTCTCGACATTCTCGCCGAAGATATCGAGGACGCGGCCCACAACACGACCCGGTTCATCATCATGGCCCGCGAGCCATCCGACATTGAAGCCGGGCAGGGACCGGCCAAGACCGCTTTCCTGTTCGAGGTCCGCAACATTCCGGCGGCGCTCTATAAAGTCATGGGCGGTTTCGCGACGAATGGCGTCAATATGACCAAGCTCGAGAGCTACCAGGTCGGCGGCTCTTTCACGGCGACGCAATTCTACGCCGAAATCGAAGGCCACCCCGACGAGCGCCCGGTTCAGAACGCGCTCGAAGAGCTGGGCTTCTTCTCGCAGTCGCTGAAACTCCTCGGCGTGTTTCCCGCCAAGCCCACTGTCGGACTCTAGCAGCCCTGCGTTTCGAATCGCAGCGCGTCGGCAACATGCTCGGCAAACAGTTTGGCCTTGCCGCGCAGCTTGCCGGACGTCCACACGCAATGGATCGGACTCGGCGTCGCTGTCCATTCGGGCATGACGCGCACAAGGCTGCCATCATTGACGCAGTCTGAAACAAGCCAGCTGGCGGACAGGAACAGGCCGAGGCCATTTTGCGCTGCCTGCAGCAGGAGGTCTCCCGACGAGGCCTTGAACCGCCCATCGACCTTCACGCTGACGGTCTCGCCGTCGCGCGACAGCACCCATTCATTGGTCGTGGTCTGGCGGAACATCACAGCATCGTGCTGCACCAGGTCACGGGGGTGCTGCGGCGTGCCCCGGGCCTCGAGGTAGTCGGGTGCGGCCCACAGCGCTCGGGGGGCTTCGCCGACCTTCTTGGCCATCAGGCTGGAATCGACGAGCGTGCCGATCCTGAACGCGAGGTCGACGCCTTCGCCAACCAGGTCTGTGAACGTATCGTCCGTCAACACGTCGACGCGGACATGCGGATAGAGCTTCATGAAGCTCGCGATACGCGGCCCGATCACCAGGCGCGCCATAGATGAGACACAGGAAATGCGCAGCAGGCCCACCGGTTCGTGGTCCAGGCCACGCGCTTCGGCCTCGGCATCGTCGAACTCTGCGAGAATATCGCCGGCTCGCTTGTAAAACCGCTCGCCGGCCTCGGTCAGGCTCAGCGACCGGGTCGTGCGCAGGAACAGTGCGGCGTCGAGACTCGCCTCCAGGTCCTGGATCCGGCGCGATACGGTCGGCTGGCCGAGACCCAGATCGCTCGCGGCTTTGGAAAAGCTGCCGGCATCCGCAACGCGAATGAACAGGCGCATGGCATCAATACGGTCCACCCCCAGGGCCTCCTATGCGTATTCTGAATGAAGCATATGGGGTGTGTCTGCGTTCTGCGAAGGGCAAAAGCACCTAAATCTCGGTCAACAGCGGCGCGCGAGCCTGCGTGCCCACCCTGGATCGAGAAGCCCGTCCCCATGGCCGACCTGAAAATTCATGACGAAACGACTGCCCCGCCAGCCGCGCGCGCCTTGCTGGCGCAGGTGAAGCGCGCAAACGGCTTCATCCCGAACATGCTGGGCGTGCTGGCGGAAAATCCGGCCGCGCTGGAGGGCTATATCAGCCTGTCGCACATTTTCGATGGTGCGGGGTTTTCACCATTGGAGCGCCAGGTCGTACAACTGACGGTCAGCATCGAGAACGCCTGTCATTTCTGCGTTGCCGCGCATTCGGCTGCAGCGGCGGCTGAGAGCCTGGATGTGTCCGTCATCGAAGCGGTCCGCAGCAATCAAAGGATCGCCGATCCGCGACTGGAAGCCCTGCGCGTCTTCACGCGGCGCATGGCACAACAACGCGGCTTCGTGTCGGACACGGATGTTTCGGTGTTCCTGAATGCGGGTTGGGAAAAGACCGCCATTCTCGGCGTTGTCCTCGGCATCGCCCTCAAGACGATGTCGAACTATGCCAACCATGTCGCCGAGACCCCACTGAACACGGCCTACAAGCCATTCGCTTGGGCGCCTTGTACGCGAGCCTGTAGCGCAGGCGGTGCCTGAGGCCGGTATGGCGCTCGCCCTGCAAACTCCGCGCTCACGGAATTGTGGGGTCGGCTCACAGGCGTTTGCTTTGCCCGCGAGTGCCGCCTCGTGAGATATTGCATGCACAAACTGGAGAGGGACGCTTGTAATGTTCGACAAGATCAAAACCTACGCACCGCACGTGTTCAGCCTCATTGCCTCGGCCGTGTTTCTGGACAGCCTGCGCTACAAGTTCACCAATGCCCCTGAAACGCAGGTCATCTTTGGCCGGCTTGATGCCTGGGCTGGCAGTTTCGGGGCAGGGGGCCTGTTCGCGCAGACCGGCCTGTTCAGCCAGTACGTCATCGGTTCGGCCGAACTGGTTGCTTCGGCTTGCCTCCTGCTCGGCGTGTTTGCTGCGTTCCGCCGTCTCCAGACGCTCGGCGCCCTGATCGCCGTCGCGGTCATGAGCGGGGCCGTCAGCTTCCACCTGTTCACGCCGCTCGGCATTGATCCGAACAATGATGGCGGCGGCCTGTTCGCCATGGCCGTCACGGTCTGGATTGGTTCGCTGACGCTTCTCATCGTCAGGCGAAAGACCCTGTTCGCCATTCTAGGCGGCATCCGCGAAGCCATCCTGCCGGGGTCCGACGTCGCCCCGGCAGACACGTTTGCAAAAACCCGGATTCACCCCGTCTGAGTTTTTGCCCGGTCGCCGGGACCTTCATTCGAGGCCTCCCCCCTTCGTGCCTCGAACGTCCCTCCCAAAGGTCTCGGCGACCTTATTTCCCTCACCGCAATTTCAAGAGAACACACATGAAACTCCGTCCCCTCCTCATCGCCGCTGCCTTCGCTCTCTCACCCGCCTTGGCGTTCGCGCCCGCTGCGTCGGCAGAGCCAGCCATCTATACCGGTCGCTTCTCCACGACCGCCCTGCAAGGCTATGACCCCGTCGCCTATTTCGAGACCGGGGAACCCGCCAAGGGATCGAAGGATTTCGCCACCGAATACAAGGGCGCGACATTCCGGTTCACAAGTGCTGAACACCGCGATGCATTCATCGCCGATCCGGCGGCTTACGCGCCGCAATATGGCGGTTACTGCGCCTGGGCCATGGCCGACGGCAAGTACGCCAAAGGCGATGCCCGCTACTGGAAGATTGTCGATGGCAAGCTCTACCTGAATTACAATTCCGACATCCAGGGTAAATGGAATGCCGATGTTCCCGGCTTCATTTCGAAAGCCGATGCGGAATGGTCCGCCCTTAACCAATAAGGCAGTTTCCGCCACATATCTGAATCGCAAATTACCTGCGGCCCGCTTCGTTTCGAGAGGCGGGCCGTCTGTTTTTCTCAGATTTTTCAAGTCCCCGAATGCGGCGCGTTGCGCGGCGGCCACACATTTTTTCCGCATGCAAACATGAATCCGAATTCACGCAACTCGCCACAATCAATCGCTAGATTCCGGTTTCCCGGAGACGGGATAACAAAAGGAATACCTCCCATGAAATTTGCACTTACCACGGCCATCACCCTCGTTGCGTTCGCCGCTGCCCCTGCCTTCGCGCAGGACACCGGATTCTACGGAACGATCGGCTACGGCAACTATAGCGCGGACGATGCCGATCTCGGTGCCATCCAGCTGCGTGGAGGCTACAACTTCAACGAATTCCTAGGTGCGGAAATCGAAGCGGGCGTCGGCGTGGCTGATGAGTCCACAACGATTGCCGGTATCAATGCGAACATTGAACTGGAAAACTCCTACGGCGCCTATGCCGTGGGCCGGATTCCATTTGCTGAAAAGGCCGACGTCTTCGGTCGGATCGGTTATGTGAGCACCGAGATCAAGGCCACGGCTGGCGGCGCGTCTGCCTCGGCCGATGACGATGCTGCGGCGCTCGGTATTGGCGGCGATTACTATTTCGCTCCCAACCAGGGCATCCGCGTTGGCTATACCTATCTCGACTATGACGACTCGATCGACGTGATCGACGTTGCCTACGTCCTGAAATTCTAGGCTTGGCCTGTTAAGGTCCGGTCGGGCGGGCAGCCCTTCTTTGACTGCCCGGCAGGATGGCCCCCGCACTCGGAGAGGGTGCGGGGGTTCCATTCCATTGGCGATCCGAGGGCTTGGTGCACAAAAAAACGGGCGAGACATGCTCGCCCGTTCTCCGAATTGTCGTCCGAGGACTTATTTCTTTTTGGCAGCCGGCTTCTTTGCAGCAGGCTTTTTCGCGGCTGGCTTCGCAGCGGCTTTTTTCACGGCTGGTTTCGCAGCAGCTTTGGCAGCGGGCTTTTTGACGGCCGGCTTCTTGGCAGCTGGTTTCTTGGCCGCTGGTTTAGTAGCGGTTTTGGTTGCAGTCTTGGTTGCCGGTTTGGCAGCAGGTTTTTTTGCTGCCGGCTTAGCGGCTGGTTTCTTCACTGCCGGCTTTTTAGCGGCCGGCTTTTTCTTTGCAATTGCCATTTCCGATCTCCTGTCAGTGGCAAGCCAATAATATTGTGATTCGCGGGAAATCAACTCTTGATTTTCACCTGACACGCGAGCGCGATTGGGTCGTCCGTATACGACTAATCGTCTCGGAGAGCCCAAGTCTTCAATATATGATGGGCTATTGCCATTGAGGGCGGGCACAAAAGCTCGGGATGTTTGCCGGAAAGAATTTCACGTGCTTCGGCGCGCGTGATCCATCTTGCTTCATCGAGCTCGGTTTTATCGACCGTAATTTCGAAATTGTCGGCTTCGAGAATTAGCCCGACCATGAGCGATGAGGCGAACGGCCAGGGCTGGCAGGCGACGTATTCCGCGCTGGCCGGGTCGCACACGATACCTGCCTCTTCGAACAATTCCCGCGCCGCGGCCTGTTCGATCGTTTCGCCCGGTTCGCAGAAGCCGGCGAGACACGACATGAACCCTGCCGGCCACATCGCCTGACGTCCGATCAGGCATTTGCCGTCTTTCACTGCCAGCATGATCGCAACAGGGTCGGTGCGCGGGAAATGCTCGGCGCCGCATTCCGGACACTGGCTTTTCCAGCCGGCCTCGACCACGCCGACCCGTCCGCCGCACTTGGCGCAATAGCCATGACTTGCGTGCCACATGAACAGGCTGCGGGCGGTGGATACAAGATTGGCTTCCATGGCCGACATCGCGCCAACAGCCATGCGGAATTCACCGAAGTTTCCGACGCCTGCGATCAGGGAGGAGTCGACATCGAATTTCGGTGGCAGGTTCAGGGCGAAGACCGGTGCGCCGGTCTTGTCCTCGCCCATGAACAGCCACGGCGCGGCGGGTGACAGTTTGCGCGCCTCAGGGCCCATCCAGAACAATCCCTGCTTTTCGACAAAGGGTTCGCCATTACGCATCAGGAAGAACAGGACATTGTCCTGCTGCATGGCGGCTTCCAGCCAGGCTTCGTCTGTGCGGTGATGCGCAGCGCGATCGAGCGGGTTCGCCGCGAGCGGCATATCGTTTGAATTTGTCATGGATCGGGACACTACCGGCTTTGAGAGGGAAGGGAATTGCATAGCCGCCTGATGTCATCATGCCCATCCCCCATGGCCAAAACCCGTATATTCGGCTAGTGCGCGCGCAGACACCCGATTCCTCCTCCCGAAAGCCTAAAGTCCCTATGTCCCAGTCCATCGAGAAAATGCGCAACATCGCGATCATCGCACACGTTGACCACGGCAAGACCACGCTGGTCGACGAACTGCTCAAACAGTCCGGCACCTATCGCGAAAACGAGAAAACCGTCGAGCGCGCTATGGATTCCAACGATATCGAACGCGAGCGCGGTATCACCATCCTCGCCAAGACCACCTCGGTCGAGTGGAACGGCTACCGTATCAATATCGTCGACACGCCCGGCCACGCCGATTTCGGTGGTGAAGTTGAACGTATTCTCCAGATGGTCGATGGCGCTATCGTGCTCGTCGATGCGTCCGAAGGCCCGATGCCGCAGACCAAGTTCGTGGTCTCCAAGGCGCTCAAGGTCGGCCTGCGTCCCATTGTGGCCGTCAACAAGATCGACAAGCCCGAGCGCCGACCCGACGAAGTCATCAATGAAGTCTTCGACCTCTTCGCCAATCTCGACGCGACCGACGAGCAGCTCGATTTCCCGATCCTCTACGGGTCGGCCAAGCAGGGCTGGATGAACACGGACTACGAAAACCCGACCGACAATATGGACGCCCTGTTCCAGATGGTCGTCGATCACGTGCCAACCCCGAAAGTCGAAGAAGGCCCGTTCCGCCTCCTCGCCACCACGATCAGCTCTGATCCCTTCCTCGGTCGGATCCTGACGGGCCGTATCTCGTCCGGCACGGTCAAGCCGAACCAGCAGATCAAGGTTCTCGCCCGCGACGGCACGCTCGTCGAACAGGGTCGCGTATCGAAAGTGCTCGCCTTCCGCGGCCTCGAGCGCGTGCCGGTTGAAGAAGGTGTGGCAGGCGACATCGTCTCGCTCGCTGGCATGACCAAGGCGAACGTCGCCGACACGTTCTGCGACCCGTCCGTCACGATCCCGATCGAGGCCCAGGCGATTGACCCGCCAACCATCTCGATGACCTTCCGCGTCAACGACTCGCCGCTCGCCGGCACAGAAGGAACCAAGGTCACCTCGCGCATCATCTGGGCCCGCCTGTTGAAGGAAGCCGAAGGCAACGTCGCCCTCAAGGTCGATCGCGCCACCGATGCAGAAGCGTTCACCGTGTCTGGGCGTGGCGAACTCCAGCTCGCCGTCCTCATCGAGACGATGCGCCGCGAAGGCTTTGAACTCGGCGTCTCGCGTCCGCAGGTCGTTATGCAGGAAGGCCCGAACGGCGAAAAGCTTGAGCCGATCGAAGAAGTGACCATCGATGTTGATGATGATCATTCTGGTATCGTCGTGCAGAAACTGTCCGAGCGCAAAGCCGACATGCTCGACATGCGCCCCTCGGGCGTCGGGCGCACACGCATGGTCTTCCATGCGCCGACCCGTGGCCTGATCGGTTATCAGGGCGAACTCCTGTCCGATACGCGCGGCACGGCCATCATGAACCGCGTCTTCCACGAATACGCCCCGCACAAGGGACGGATCCAGGGTCGCCACACGGGCGTTCTGATCGCCATGGAACAAGGTGAAGCGGTCGCGTTCGCGCTTTGGAACCTCGAAGACCGGGGCCCCATGGTCATCCACCCGGGTGACAAGGTCTATGCCGGCATGATCATCGGCGAGCACAATCGCGACAATGATCTCGAAGTGAATGTGCTCAAGGGCAAGAAGCTGACCAACATGCGTGCCTCGGGCACGGATGAAGCCGTCCGCCTCACACCGCCCCTCCAGATGACGCTTGAAAAATCGCTGGCCTATATTGCCGACGATGAACTGGTCGAAGTCACGCCAAGCAATATTCGCATGCGCAAGATTTATCTGGACCCGCACGAGCGCAAGCGTCACGCGAAATCCAACGCAGACCACTAGATCCGGCCAGCCCGGCGCTGCGGCCTTCAGGACGCCAGCGTCGGCAGCCAGAACATCTGGGCGGCGAAATAGCTGCTCACCAGAACTGCCCCTGCAGCCGCGATCGCCATCGCGGCTGCAGTCAGTTTCAGGGCACCCGACCGGCGTCTCTGGGCGAACAGGTAAGATTCCAGTCCCAGCAGCGCGACAACCCATGTGCTGGCGACCGCGATGTCTGCCGGTCCGGTCAGGTTGTGCGATCCGGGCATCTTTCCGGCCGTGATGAAGAAATAGAATCCGTAACCGAGCCGGAAGAACCATACACCGCTGACCACGATGAACATGCGCAGGGCCCACCGCCGGTGGTCGTCGAAGCGACGCTGCAGGGCTGCCCGCAGGGCGAGGCATCCGAACGCGATGATCAGCGCGCCGTCGGCCGTGTTCACGAACAGCAAGGCAAGCGATCCGAAATGCGGGCGAAGGTAGGTGAGGATGAGGGCGCCTGAACTCGTGAGCAGGGCAACGGTCAGGTAAAAGCGCCCATTCCAGCGGTGAAAGGTCCGGAACCGGTTGCGCACTTGCGGGATGAACTGCAGCGGCCCGCTAGCGGTAATCCAGAAAGCCAGCAGCACATGCGACAGGAACAAGGCGTTGCCCAGAACATCGCCGCTGATGAAGCCGTGAATCACGCGCCCGTCCATACGCTCGAAGTCGCCATGGAACGTGGAGACGTAATAGAAAGCGGCGATATAGAGCACGAAGGCCAGCTGGCCGATCGCGGCCGCCGTGAACCATACGCCGCCCGCAAAGGACAATGCCTTGCGGGGGTCTATGAAGGCGCGCGTACGCCCGATTGCGACGCTATCGGTCATTTCGGGTTCACTCCGGTCGTTATAGTCTTGCGACAACTTACCGGACGGGCGACCCTCTCCCCATGACACTTGGCGACATAATCATGACGCGCAGTAACATCCTGGCCGTATTCCGATGACCGCCAGTGCCACTGTCTCTGCTGGCTATGCGTCGGCCCTGCTCGACCTTGCCGTGTCGCATGGCGCGCCGCGTGAGGCCCTGCTCGCCCGTGCAGGCATTGCCGACGCCGACCTCGCCGACGCTGACACACGCATTCCGCTGACGGCCTTCAAGACGCTCATGCGCGCGGGCAAGGAATTATCCGGCGAACCGATGCTGGGGCTCCTGTTCGGATCCACCGTACGGTTCAACGACCTGACGATTGTGGGCCTGATTACCCATGCGGCGCCTGACATGCCGGAAGCCTTCCGTCAGATGAACCGCTATGGCCGCCTGGTCATCGACACCACGGCGCCGTCGGAAGGCGACCGGTTCGTTATCTCGCGCGAAGGCGCCCGTGCGTTCATCATCGACGCCCGCAAGAACCCGAACGAGTTCCCCGAACTCACCGAATCGACACTTGGCCGTTTCATCTGCGGCGCCCGGTACTATTTTCCGAACACGCCGCTTTATTGCTCCGCCGAAGTCACCCATGCCGCACCGGCTTATGCTGATGATTATGAGCGCATACTAGGTGTACCTGTCACCTTCAGCGCCTCTCGCAATGCCATGGAGATCACAGAGGCCTTCTTCACGTTGCGCCTGTCCAAAACGCCGCGCTACGTGTTCGGCTCGATCAGCGCGCGGGCCGATGAATTGATGAAGGCGCTTGATGCCGCGCAAGGCGTTGCGGCGCACGTCGAGGCGATCATCCTGCCTGTCCTGCATACGGGCGATGTCACCATGGACAGTGTTGCCGCGCGCATGGGCGTCAGCCGGCAGACCCTCTACCGCCAGCTCAAGGCGGAAGGCACCAGCTTCGACACATTGCTCGATTCCCTGCGCCACCAGATGGCCCTGCATTACCTCTCAGGTGAGAAAGTGTCCGTCAACGAGACTGCCTACCTGGTTGGCTTCTCGGATCCGTCGTCGTTCTCGCGGGCCTTCCACCGCTGGACCGGCACGCGCCCCGGGCAGGTCGCGAAGGCCTAGCCGATCTTGAACGTCATGTAGGCCTCCCGGAACTCCGGCAGGTCCTCGCACATGTCGGTATGGCGTTTCAGAGCCTGCCAGGGCGACAGGTCCATGTCGCCCGCCAACGCATCGCGCATGAACGTCACCGCGCATGACACCATCACGTCCCCATGCCCGATCGTGTCACCGTGCCAGAAGCGGGTGGTCTGAGCGGCGCGGGCAATTTCCAGCTGATTCATCACCCGCGTGATTTGTCCGGCGCAGCGTTCGATCCAGGCCGGATCCGCCCTTTCATGGACATGACGCTCATAGACCAGCGTCACCGCCTTGTCGGCGATGCCAGCGGCCAATGCGCAGGTTTTCAGCGCAGCACGGCGCGGCGCACCGGATCGCGGTGTCATCGCCCGCTCAGGCCCGACCATCTCGTCCAGCGCGTCGAGAATGGCGGCGCTGTCGATCAACGCTTCGCCATCGTCCAGCACCAGCGTCGGCACTCTCACAAGCGGGTTATAGGCCATGATCTTCATGGCATCGCCGAACACGGACCAGGCGCGGTGTTCGTACGCGATGCCATAGAGGCGCAGCGCAATGCCCACGCGCCGCACGAACGGGCTGTCATACATGCCGATCAGGATCATCTGTTCCGCCTCCCATGCAAGTTCAGAGCTTGCTCTTGCGCGCGCCGCCGCACAAGGGGCGTCCAGGAGCGCACGCTTCCGCTTCTTGCCAGGGCCCGGGAACCGCGTCTCCTGCGCGGCGTTGAGCCTCCAGTACAATTTGAAACAAGGTGTCGCCCCATGTCGTCCTTCCTGATCTATCTTATCGGCTTTCTCATCCTGATCGCGGGGCTCGCCTATGGCGCGTTCATGCTGGGCCTGTCGCTCATCTGGATCGGTGTCTGTTCCGTCATTCTCATCGGCCTCGGAATCATCACCGGCGTCGGCAAGACGAGGCAAAAAGATGAAACGCCCAGCAGCGAATAGGCCCGGAGCGGCACGGTCGCGCGACTTTCTGACCCGCAGGGGCATGCAACGCCTCATCGACCGGATCGACGCCCGCGTCGATACATTCTCCAGGGAAATCCTGAGGGATGCAATTGCGTCGGCATTTGCATCCCTGGCCGTCCGTCAGGACCAGGCCTTGCCCGTCCGGGCACGCCGCACAAGGAAGCGCTAGGCGTCCGCCAGCGCCGCCGTTCGCGCCAGCAGGCGCGACCAGGCGGCCTCCGTCTCCGCCGTCCAGTCCGGGCCCATGGCGTCTCGTACGCAATCACGGATCGTGGTGAAGAAGGCGTCGAACAAGTTGTCCGGTACGCCATAGGTGCCATGGTTCACTCGCTCGGCTCCGAGGATGACCGGCGCCATGATGCCGCCCTCGGCCATATCGATCAGGCAGTCGAAAGACTGTTGCAGCATCGAGCCGCGCACACCGCCATCGGTGTCCATCAGGAATAGCGGTTCGAGATCGGGATGGTCGGCGAACAGGCGAGTATAGATCACGGGCGCCGGGTCGCCCTCGCGTTCCGCGAGGGCTTCTAGGCTCTGCAGGATGAGATCAAGGTCTGACATGGCGCTAGTCGTCCTCCCCGTTTTCTGCCGCGTCCTTTTTCGCCGGATCGTATTTGGCGAACCAGCCCATGATATTGTCCGTCTTGGCAATCAGGCGGCTCGGGCGCGAGGCGATATAGTGCGGCGAACCCGGCACGCGAACATAGACCGTATCCACGCCGCGCATCTTGAGCGCCGTGTAGAACTGCTCGGCTTCCCAGGCCGGCGTGCGATAGTCTTCCTCGCCCACCATGATCATTGTTGGCGTCACCACCTTGTCGATATAGCGGATCGGCGAGAACTTGAGGAAGGCGTCCGGGTCCAACCACGGGTCGGCCCGTATCCAGTGGCGCCGCACGACCTGCGCGATGTCGCCGGCCAGGGCCATTGTCATCCAATTGATCACCGGCTTGATCGACGCGGCTGCGGCGAACCGGTCCGTCTTGGTCACGATCCATGCCGTCAGGATGCCGCCACCCGAGCCACCCGTCACGAACAGGCGTTCCGGGTCGGCATATTTGCGCGCCACCATCTCGTCGACGACGCTCATCAGGTCGTCATAGTCGTTGCCCGGATAGGCCTTGTCGATCAGCAGGGCGAAGTCCTCGCCATAGCCGGTCGAGCCGCGCGGGTTCGACCAGACCGTGACATAGCCTTCGGCCGCATAGCGCTGCATCTCGCTGGCGAAGAAGGGGCCGTACATGGCGAAGGGGCCGCCGTGGATTTCCAGAATCAGCGGGAAACTGCCATCCGCCTTGAAGTCCGGCGGGAAAGCGACCCAGGCTTCGATCTCGCGGCCGTCGGCGCTGGACGTGACCTTGACCTCCTCGACCTTGGCCATCTTGAGATAGGGCAGAACGTCGGCATTCAGCGCGGTCAGCACTTTCGGGTTCTTCCCGTCAATGCCCACGACACCCACTTCGGCGGGGCGGTCGGCAAAGCCGGCCATGTAGGAGACGATGGGTTTCCGGCCGCTGCTGACAGAGAAGCTGCCCTCGGCATAGGGCCGGCCGATCGAGCCGCCGCCAATGCCGGTCACAACCTGTGAAACCTTGCCCTTCAGGTCGATGTTGAACAGCGTGAGCACACCATGATCCTCGGACAGGACGAGCAGGCTCTTGCCATTGGGCGCCCACACCGTCTCGCCTATGCCGCCCGGGAAGTCTGCCGCGAGTGCGCGTACATTACTGCCGTCGGCATCCATCAGGTAGAGATCGGCCTGCTGGTAGGACAAGGTCTTGTCGTCAAAGCCTCGATAGGCAATCGTCTTGCCGTCCGGCGAGACAACCGGGTCGGAATCCGGCCCGTCACGGCTGGTCAGCGGCGTCACTGACAGGTCAGCCAGTTCCACCGCATAGATTTCGCTCTCGACCGGATCGAGGTCGCGGTCCTCGGCGGCATTGCCCGAAACCAGCAGCGTATCATTGTCCAGCCATTCCGGTCCGGACATGTCGGCCTTGCCGAATGTCACCTGGCGCGGCGTGCCGCCATCGACCGGCAGCACGAAGACCTGCGTCGCACCGTCCTTCAGGTAGCCTTCGCCATCGAAGCGGAAGGTCAGCGTGTCGATCACCTTGACGCCATCGTTCCATTTCGCGCCTTCCGGCGGTGTCGGTGCCTTGGCAAAGCTTGGCGCCTCGTCCTTCACGAACATGCTGAACGCGACCTGCTTGCCGTCCGGAGACCACACCGTCTCGGACGGGCCTTCGAGGAATTGTGCCAGCGGGAAGCTGCGGCCTGTGTCGAGGTAGAGAACGCGGACTTCCGGTTTGCCGTCGGTCGCGGTCGAATAGACGATCCGCGTGCCGTCCGGTGACCAGCGTGGCGAACCCGCGCCGGCAACGCCGGTCACCAGCGGGCGATTCGAGCCGTCGTCCAGGTTCAGGATCCATATCTGGCCGGTATCCTTGTCCGTCATCCGGTCCATGGAATGGCGCACATAGGCGACCGTCTTGCCGTCCGGGGAGACCTGTGGATCGGAGGCATATTCCATGTCGAACACGCGGTCCGCCGTGAAGCGCTTGGACGGGGCCTCATCCTCTTTCGCTGCCGCGCCGCCTGCCGCAAGCAGGACAGCCACCCCTGCCATCATCATGTGCCGGAATTTCATCGCCTGTCCCTTCATGCGTGTCTGGAACCAGGAAAATAGCACGGCGGTGCCGACGCGGACAATAAATTCGCCGACGCACCCCCGCCGACTCACTCCTGCACTTGCGATTCGCGGGCTCCCCGCGCATATAACCCGGAGGAGGCAGGTGGCGGACGGGCCATTCGCCAATCGGGTCAGGTCGGGAACGAAGCAGCCCCAACGATTTCAGCCCGGGTCGTTCGCCTGTCTCCGCCTTTTCCCTCTCTCTTCCATCTCGAATTATTTCGCGGCGACCAGTCGCGTGGTGCACGAATTTTGGAATACGTATTCGTCTGTCTGGACAGGCGATCTCGGGACGGGTTAACTGCTCGTTAACCGGAATTCCACGCCCTTTTTGACGGTTTTAAGTATTGCACCGTTGACCGCATGTTAACCTTCGGACACTATATGTTGTGTCAGGAGAGAAGTTGGGGGCCATATCTGGCCACCGGGGGCTTCAGTTCCTATATATATATATATTCAATAAAACCGGAGGGCTGCACATGTCTGCATCCGAAGCCAAGTCTGTGACCAAATCCGCGCCGCGTAAAGGCAAGCCGAAAGCAGGCGCCGAGGCGGAACTGCGCGTGGTTGAAGGCGCTCCTGTAAAGACGGATCCGTCGCGCGACGCGCTGCTGACCGATTTTGGCAAGACCACGCTGAAAGACCGCTATTTGCTGCCCGGCGAGTCCTATCAAGATATGTTCGCCCGTGTGTCCACGGCCTTTGCCGATGATTCCGAACACGCCCAGCGCCTCTACGACTACATGTCCAAGCTCTGGTTCATGCCGTCCACGCCCGTCCTGTCGAATGGCGGCGCGTCCCGCGGCCTGCCGATTTCCTGCTTCCTCAACCAGGTTGGCGATTCGCTTGACGATATTGTCGAGACCTGGACCGAGAATGTCTGGCTCGCCTCCAATGGCGGCGGCATCGGCACCTATTGGGGCAATGTCCGCTCGATCGGCGAAAAGGTCGGCCAGAACGGTCAGACGTCCGGCATCATCCCGTTCATCCGCGTGATGGACTCGCTCACCCTCGCGATCAGCCAGGGCTCGCTGCGCCGCGGTTCGGCCGCCTGTTATCTCGACTGCCACCACCCGGAAATCGAGGAATTCCTCGAAATCCGCAAGGCGTCCGGCGACTTCAACCGCAAGAGCCTCAACCTGCACCACGGCATCAACATCACCGATGCCTTCATGGAAGCGGTCCGCGCTGACGAGGATTTCGGCCTGATCAGCCCGAAATCCGGCGAAGTCGTCCGCACCATCAATGCCCGCAAGCTGTGGCAGAAGATTCTCGAGCTGCGCATGCAGACCGGCGAGCCCTACCTCCTGTTCACGGACACGGTGAACAATTCCATGCCGGCCCACCAGCGCAAGCTGGGCCTCAAGGTCACCCAGTCGAACCTCTGCTCGGAAATCACCCTGCCAACCGGTATCGACCATCGCGGCCAGGACCGGACAGCCGTCTGCTGCCTCTCCTCGGTCAATGCCGAGAAATTCATGGAATGGTCGAAAGACGAGCATTTCCTCGAAGACATCTTTCGCTTCCTCGACAACGTGCTCGAAGACTTCATCGAGCGCGCACCGCCGGAAATGGCCCGCGCGGTCTATTCCGCCAAGCGCGAGCGCTCGGTCGGTCTCGGCCTGATGGGTTTCCACTCCTTCCTGCAGTCGATGAACGTCTCAATGGAAGGCGCCATGGCCAAGGTCTGGAACGAGAAGATGTTCAAGCATATCCGCCAGGGCGCGGATGCCGCTTCGGTCAAGCTCGCCAAGGAGCGTGGCCCCTGCGAGGACGCCCGCGATGTCGGCATGATGGCCCGCTTCAGCCACAAGATGGCCGTTGCGCCCACCGCATCGATCTCGATCATTTGCGGCGGCACTTCGGCAGGCATCGAGCCGATCCCGGCCAATGTCTACACCCACAAGACGCTGTCGGGCTCGTTCACCGTCAAGAACCAGCAGCTCGAAACCCTGCTCGAGCAGAAGGGTCTCAACAGTAACGAGATATGGACCTCGATCCTCGAGCACGAAGGCTCGGTGCAGCATCTCGACTGCCTCGACGCGCACGAGAAGGATGTCTTCAAGACGGCCTTCGAACTCGACCAGCGCTGGATCATCGAGCTTGCAGCCGACCGCACGCCCTATATCTGCCAGTCGCAGTCGCTGAACCTGTTCCTCAAGGGCGACGTGTCCAAGTGGGACCTGCACATGTTGCACTGGACGGCATGGGAACGCGGCCTGAAGTCGCTCTATTACTGCCGGTCCAAGTCGGTCCAGCGCGCGGCCTTTGCCGGCTCCGAGCGGATCGAAGGCCAGAGCCTCGACACACCGAACACGGATTATGACGAGTGCCTCGCCTGCCAGTAGGCGAGCAGCCGGTCCGGCCAATGACAGCAAAGCGGCCAGCTCTGAATCGGGCTGGCCGTTTTTCTGTCCTGGGTAGAAAACCTGCTGCCCGAAGATCAGGCAGGCGTCGCGTCACCTGCCGCAATTCTAACAAAAATATCTACAGGTTAATGACGTTACGGGCCCGTGTGGCCTGCATTTTGCGAGAAAATGCCTGCAGTATTCGGGTTGTGGAACCAAAACTACAGGTTAGCGTAATATCAACCAGAATTAATCTTTGTTGAGTGAAAGGCGTTTGGGCATGGTGTGTCCTTTATGCTACATTAAGCGGGTTGGGGTGTAATTCTCGATATTAAGCGGAAGCTTACGAGGATGAACCATGAAGGGTATAAGGCGTATGGTAATCGCAGTAGCCTCTACAGTGTTGACGCTGGCCTGCCAGGGTTGCGTCTCAACGTCCCCACATGATTTCGCTCGGTCAGAACCAGCCGTGCCGCCAACGCTCGGCATGACGATGGCCGTTCCGACAACGCTGGGTGCCGGCCCGATCCGGCCCGATGCCTCCGAGTCAGTCTCCATTCATGTCGTCGATGGCGCACCTGCCCGGTTTTCGGGCACGGTCATGGGCGCCCTGCCAGCACCGGTTGTGGCATTCGATGGCGCGACTCCTGCCAGTTTCGGTATCTCGGCCGGTATTGTGCCGTCTGACCTGCCCGAACTGGCCTGGACCGGCAGCCCGGCCCTGCTCGCAATCACGGCAGAGCGCGGCAAGGCCCGCCTGACCGGTGCAACCCAGATCGAGAAAGACATTGCCGCCGAAGTCGCCTTCTCGGCGCCTATGGCATTGACCGGTCTCAATTTTGACGTCGGCGTCGCGCCCCGCATTGCCGTGCGCGAAGAAGGCGAACTGCAAAGCCAGCGCGTCGGTGGCGAGGTCCGCATCGGTCGAGACTTCAACATTCTCGGCAAGGACGGC
The DNA here is from genome assembly GCA_963973995.1 of uncultured Alphaproteobacteria bacterium. GTDB lineage: Bacteria > Pseudomonadota > Alphaproteobacteria > Caulobacterales > Hyphomonadaceae > Hyphomonas. The sequence goes on along the minus strand of CAXBCO010000001.1, from coordinate 194,371 downwards.
CAGCCACAGGGCTGGTACATCTTCGCCGGTGCCGATGGCGAAGCCCTCGTCTGGGACGCCGGCAATACCGGTTTCGCCCCGAACCTCAACGATATGTCCCTGACCGATCAGGTCACCGTTGGCGACATGCAGGCCGGCGTATCGATCCAGCGGGCAGGCGGCGAACTCTCGCTCAGCTACATCCGCCGCGAAGTGAAATACGAAGACCGAAACGGCTCCATCAGCGACACTGAAGATTTCGCAGGTGTAAGTTTCACCATGCGCCGATAGGTGCTAGGGCACCGGCCATGATGATGGCCCAGACACGTTTTCGGGCCGCGCTAGTCGCGGCCCTTTTTGTTGCACCCCTGGCACATGCCCAGGCGGTCAAGAAGCCTGCCGTGACCTCACTCACGGTGGAGAACGACAAGTTCGGCGGCGGCACCGACCGCAACTATTCCAACGGGCTGCGCATCGAACGCGTGTCCGGCGCAGACGAGATCTTCCCGGCGCTCGAATGGGTGGCTGACCGTATCCCGTTCCTCGACCTCGAACGCCAGGAACTGCGTCAGGGCTTTGCGCTCAGCCATGTCATCTTCACGCCAGAAGACAAGACGCTGGTTGTGCCGGACCCGACCGACCGGCCCTATGCTGGCTGGCTGTTTGCCTCCGGCACGATTGTCGGCAGCAGCGCCAATAAGCAGGACACGTTGCAGGTCAATCTCGGTATCGTCGGTCCCTCGGCCGGCGGCGAGTTTGTCCAGAACAATTTCCACCGCGTCATCGGCGTGGCCGAAGCGCAGGGCTGGCCCAACCAGCTGCGCGACGAGGCAGGCATCGAGATCATCGTCCAGCGACTGCATCGTTTTCCGGGGCCTTCGCTGCCTCTCGGCGTTGAAACCGATCTCGGTTTCGATGTCGGCGGCGCGTTGGGCAATGTGCGCACCTATGCATCATCCGGCCTGACGGCCCGGATCGGCTGGGACCTCGATTCCAGTTTCGGTCCGCCGCGCATCCGCCCGGCGCTCTCTGGGGCCGGCGAGTTCATTCCCGGTACCGACGCGAACCCGATGGGCGGCTATGTCTTTATCGGTGCCAGCGGCCGGGCCATCGGCCGCGACATGTTCCTTGACGGCAACCTGTTCCGCGACGGCCCGCGCGTTGACGACCGCAAGGATTTCGTCGGCGATCTCCAGGCCGGCCTCGCCATACACTACCGCCAGGTCCAGCTCGCCTTCACCTATGTGAACCGGACCGAGGAATTCGATTCCCAGATCACGCCGCAACGCTTCGGCGCCTTCTCAATCTCGATTGCGCATTAAAGCGTCGCCATATCGATCACGAACCGGTACTTCACGTCGCCTTTGACCACGCGGTCATAGGCGGCATTGATATCCTTCATGGCGATCACTTCGACATCCGATGTCACGCCATGCTCGGCGCAGAAATCCAACATCTCCTGCGTCTCGGCGATGCCGCCAATGCCGGATCCGGCGACTCTTCGCCGCCCGGCCAGCAACAGGCCGCCATGCATCGGCTCGAGCGGCTCGATCGCACCGACCAGCACCATCGTGCCGTTGCGGGCCAGCAGCATCAGGTAGGGGTTCAGGTCATGCTTCACTGGCACCGTATTCAGCAGGAAATCGAAACTGCCCCGGCGGGCCTTCATCGCGTCCCGGTCGGTTGAGACCAGCACGTCGTGCGCCCCAAGGCGCTTGGCGTCCGCGCCCTTCGATTCCGACGTCGTGATCATCACCACTTCGCAGCCCATCGCCACGGCAAACTTCACGCCCATATGGCCGAGGCCGCCGAGGCCGATCACGCCCACCTTGTCGCCCGCCTTGACGTTCCAGTGCTTCAGCGGCGACCAGCTGGTGATCCCCGCGCACAGGAGCGGCGCCACTTCCGCCGGGTTCAGCACGTCGGACACTTTCAGCACGAATTCGTCGCGCACCACGATTTGCTTGGAATAGCCGCCATGGGTCGGCCCGCCAGTCACCGGCTCGATGCCGCCATAGGTGCCGACCGATCCCTTTTCGCAATATTGCTCGTCGCCATCATGGCAGGCCGGGCAGGCGAGGCACGCATCCACCAGGCAACCGACGCCCACCGTGTCGCCCAACTTGTGCTTGGTCACGTCCGCGCCGACCGCACCGACCTTTCCGACGATCTCGTGCCCCGGCACGATCGGGTATTTCGTGCGGCCCCATTCATTGCGGGCCGTGTGGATATCGCTGTGGCACACGCCGCACCAGGTAATGTCGATCAACACGTCGTTCGGCTGCAGGTCGCGCCGCGTAATCTCGAACGGCGCGACAGGCGACTCGGGGCTCTGGGCAGCATAGGCCGCAACTTGCATCGTCTTCTCCCTTGTATTCCAGCAGCGTGACACGCGGGCACGGGCCTTGTCGAGCCAGTCAGCCCGCCTTGCGGAAGGTGAGGCTGATGCGCCGGGCCCCGACCATCGGGTGATCGCCCGCCTTGACCGGCAGCACGCCATGATAGGCGAGGCGCGCGCTGCGCCCGAATACCAGTGCGTCGCCATGTTCCAGCAGCACGGCCTGCTTTGGGCCCGATCGCTCCATTCCGCCGATCACGAACCGGCCCGGTAGGCCAAGCGAGACCGACACGACCGGCTGGCCAAGGTCCTGCTCGTCCCGGTCCTGGTGCGCGGTCAGCCGCGTACCGACCTCATAGCAATTGATCAGGCAGGCATCGGGAACAAAGTCCGGTGCGCCAAACGCCGCTGCGGCCCGCCGCGCCACATCACGGAACACGTCCGGCATGTCGGGCCATGGCCGCCCGCTCAGCGAGTCCACCGCATCATAGCGATAGCCGGTCCGGTCGGAGACCCAGCCGACCTCTCCGCAATTTGTCATCGAGACTGACATGGTCTTGCCGCCCGGCGTCACGAGATGCCGGAACGGCGCCGCCGCCAGCACAGGCTGAAGCGCGGTCCACAAGGCCGGCGCATCAGCAAAGCCCGGCAGGTGCAGCACGCCCTCGCCATGCCAGCTCTCGTCCGGCCGCAATCCGCTCAGCAGGTCAGCCATCATTTCGCATCATGGAAGATGATCCCTGTCGCAAACCGCGCACCCCGGGCCAGCGTGCTCACCCCGTGGCGCATCTTCACGCGGTAATCGCCGCGCGTGCCTTTCACGGGCCGCTCATTCACAGCGAACACCACCGCTTCGCCCGCGCATATCGGCACGACGTGCGCCCGCGACTGCATCCTTGGCCGCTGTTCGGTCAAAACGAACTCGCCTCCGTCAAAATCCTTACCGGGTTCACTCAGCAGGATAACGACCTGGAGCGGAAAAACGATCCCGCCATACAGGTCCTGGTGCAGGCAATTATAGTCGCCTTCACGATACGATAGGATCAATGGAGTCGGTCGCGCCTGTCCCGCCGCATGGCACGTCTCCAGGAAATCCGCATGTGCCTCGGGATAGCGCATATCCAGCCGCATCCGTTCCGCCCAGCGATTGGCGATGCCCGCGCAGCCCGGATAGAGCGCCTCGCGCAGGCCCGCGACAGGCGAGGGCAGGGGATAGCGAAAATACTTGTACTCGCCCCGCCCGAACCCGTGCCGCGCCATATGCACATGGCTGCGATAGGGCGCGTCCTCTGCGAACGCGCCTGCCAGCGCCGACCGCCCATCCGCATCCAGCAACGTACCCAGCGAAGCAAAGCCCTGTCCGTCCAGCGCCGTCTCGACGGCTGCCCAGTCAATATCCGCAACGCCCATGTTGTCTCCTTCAGCTTCGTGAAGCCGGGTCTAGTCTGGCAGGCCGGTGCCCGCATTCCGATTCATGCGGCTTGATGTGCGCGCCCTTGCGCGGCTAAACAGCAGCACCCGTAACACGCACATCCTGGAGACCGGATATGGGGAAACATACAGCCATCGTCAGATGGTCGCGCGGCGATAGTGACTTTGCGGCCAACAAGCACTCACGCGCGCATGAATGGGAGTTTGACGGCGGCCTGAAAGTACCGGCCTCCGCGTCGCCCGACATTGTCCCGCTGCCTTATTCGGTCGCCGAGAATGTCGATCCGGAAGAGGCCTTTGTCGCGTCGATCTCCAGCTGTCACATGCTGTTCTATCTCCACAAGTCACGCGATGCGGGTTTCGTCGTCAACAGCTATGAAGACGAGGCGGTCGGCGTGCTCGGCAAAAACGCCGCTGGTCGCCTGGCAATCACCCGGGTCACGCTGAACCCGGTTGTCAGCTATGAGGGGCCAGTCCCCTCCGCTGGCCAGATTGAAGCCTTGCACCACGAGGCGCACGAACTCTGCTTCATCGCCAATTCGACCATGACGGAAATAACGACCAACACGGCCAACTCCTAGGCGGAAAATTTTCAGCAGGCACCGCATTGCTCCCCTTGGCGATGCCCCCCATCTGAATGCCCAGGCCGACAGCATTGCCCGATTACCCGGTCTGGAAACCCTTCCCGCCATGACGCTTGATTTCCTGACGCCCGAAATGATTCAGGCGTTCTTCGCCGTGATCGCGATTGATCTCGTTCTGGCCGGTGACAATGCGGTCGTCATCGGCATGGCCGCGGCCGGCCTGCCCGCGCACCAGCGCGGCATGGCCATCCTGATCGGCATCCTCGCCGCCACGGTCCTGCGCATCGTCTTCGCGCTCATCGCGGCAGAGCTGCTCCTGATCGTGGGCCTCCTGTTCGCGGGCGGCATCCTCCTGCTCTGGGTCGCGTGGAAAATGTGGCGCGAGCTGCGCGAAAGCGCCGCCCATGCCGCACAGGAGGCGCTCGCCGCCGCCGACCTTGATGGCGACGGCACTGTGGCCGGTTCCGCCCCCGGCAAGAGCCTGCGCGCCGCGGTCACCCAGATCATTCTCGCCGACGTCTCCATGTCGCTCGACAACGTGCTCGGCGTCGCGGGGGCGGCGCGCGAACATCCTTATGTGCTCGTGTTCGGTCTCACACTCTCCATCCTGCTGATGGGTCTGGCCTCATCCTTCATCGCCCGCATCCTGACGCGCCATCGCTGGATTGCCTTTATCGGCCTCGCAGTGATTCTTTATGTGGCACTCCACATGATGTGGCAGGGCGGTCTGGAACTCTGCAATGAAGGCTTGCCGATGATCGACATGGGCGTTCCGGCGGCCTGCAATACCGGGCACTAGGCGACTGATGAATTCGTCTTGCGGGTCACCCGGGACAGGCAGATAATATGTTTGTGCCAGCGCCTGCTGGTGGTCTCACGGAAAATGAAACTCACATGGGCCGCTTCCTGAAAGCCCTGGTCATGACCCTCCTTATCATGGAGATCGCGGCCATCGTCGCGCTGACTGCTGTCTGGACATCACTGTCCGAGCTTCATGCCAGCCAGGTAATCATCAACATTGCGCTCGGCCTCTCGGTCGCCGGCCTCTGCGTGCTCGCTGTCATGGCCTTTCGCCGCGCGCTGGCGGCCGAAATCAGGCTGGAAACCGAACCAGACGTGCCGTTCATGGACGCGGCCGAGCCGCTGCGAACGGCGCTAGGGGATTTGCCCGGTCCAAACGCCGTTGGGCCGGCAACCGGTCCGGCCGTGTCAGGCGATCTGCTGCTGGTCCGCACACAGCCAGGTATTCAGCGCGTCGTATGACAGCGGCCGGCTGAACAGGAATCCCTGCATCAGGTCACAGCCGACTGACGTGACAAAGGCCGACTGCAAGTTGGTCTCGATGCCTTCGGCCACGACGTCCACTTTCAGCGTCTTGGCAAGCTGCATGATGGATATCAGCAGGTCGGCAACCTTGTTGTTCGTCCCGATGCCCTGGATCAGCGACCGGTCGATCTTCAACTTGTCCAAAGGCAGGTCGAGCAGGGCGCGCAAGTTGGAAAACCCCGTGCCATAATCGTCGAGCGCGATCATCACGCCGGCCTGGCTCAGGCGTTGGATATTGGTGCGCGCCGCATTCAGGTCGCCGACAATCGAGGATTCAACGATCTCCAGGCATATGTGCGTCGGTTTGGTGCCCGTCCGCGCAAGGCTCTCCAGGAACCGCTCGGCAAAGTCGCATGCGACCATGTCCGTGGGCGTGACGTTCACCGACAGGTAGGCGATGGTTCCGTCCTCAAGCCAGGCAGCGACCTCGCGGCATGCAATGTCCAGGATCGACGCATCGAGTTCGCCGCCCAGCCCGCACTCATGGGCAAGGTCGACGAATTCGTCCGGACTGACCGGTCCATATATCGGGTGGGTCCAGCGTGAGAGGGCTTCAACCGCGTGGATCTTCCGGTTTTCGGCTCCCATGATCGGCTGGTAGAAGGGCCTGATGTCACCATTTGAAATCGCGTCGGGCAGGTCACGGGCAATCTGCATCCGACGAGACAGGCCGTCGCGGATTTTCTGGTTGAAAGGCTGCACCATGCCCTTGCCGCTCCGTTTCGCGATGATCAGGGCGACGTCGGCATTGCGCATGAGTTCCTCGGCACTGTGCGCATCTTCAGAGAAAATTGAAAATCCGACCGATCCGGAAATATCGATTTTTCGGCCGGCGGCCCGCACCGGCCGGAACACGTATTTCCGGGCCCCTTCGAGGCCTTCGAGCATGATCGTGGGGTCATCCGAGTGGACTTCGGTAAGAATCGCAAATTCATCGCCGCCCCAGCGAGCGATCGTAAAGACATCCGGCAATTCGGTCAGCCGCCGGCCAACCGTTTTCAGGATGAGGTCGCCGGTCGGGTGGCCATAACGGTCATTGATCTGTTTGAACCGGTCGACATCAACAATGGCCAAGCCAAAACGCTTACCCTTGGCCGTGTAGGTCTCCACAGAGGCGGCCAGGTCGTGTTCAAAGCCGAGGCGGTTTTTCAGTCCTGTCGCAGAATCGGTCTGCGCCATGGTCATCGTCACCTTTTGCTGCATCTCGGCCAGCGACAGGCGATCTTGGAGCTCCAGCGCGCGGCGCGCCGAACTTTCGCGCAGCCGCTGCAACTGGACGTCAGCCTTCTTGATTTCCGCCTCGTAATTCACCTTGGTCGTGTTCAGCGTTTCAGTCGTCGTGACCGAGGCCAGGACAATGGCGACAAGGCCAATCGACCCGTCTGGCAATTTGAAAGGCACCTTGCGTGTCAGGGCAAATATATCCGGACCGATCTCTTCCTCGTTGATGCTCTCCTCGCCGGCAAATACCCGGTTGTCCTCGGTCCAGAAAACCTTGACCTGGTCGGCAGGGAAGAAGGCGCGATCATCCTTGCCCAGATAGTCCTTGCCGGCCATCAGCTCGTCGAAGGCCTTGTTGCCGTAAATCCACTGGTGCTGGGCGTTTTTGACAAACACCGGATAGGGCAGCGCATCGAAGACCTGCTGCAGCTGATCGAGATTCTTCATCTCCCATCCCCCGGCAACGTGCCGAACGCGCAAACGCAGTTCTGCCGCTTCCGCACGCCGGTCGGTGGTGCAAAGTGATTGAATTCAATCATGAGCGTTTACTACACGGAACAATATAACTAATTTGCTAATCCGGCGGTTGAGATTTTCGTCGTTTGCAATGTGAGCGAGAATTGCGCTCATCCCGGAACAGTTCCGCCACTTCCAATACGGGGCCGAAGGCCAAATTGGCACCCGCAACGGGCAATCTGCGCGGGGGACTCTGTCCGTCAAATGGCGTAGGGTGGTTTCAATGCAGAGTGCCCGAAAATACGTTACGCCCGCATTTCCTGTGGGCATCCCTGTGGACAAGTGTCGCAGAGGTTACCGGAACATCTTGCGGCATTAACTAGAATGAAGCACTATATGTGGTGTATATTACTCCAGACATCGACATGAACACCAAGGAGCCCCCCATGGCTGACGGAAATTCCAATGTGCCCGGCCTGCTGACCCCCAGCTTTGCCTACAAGCCGTTCCGCTACCCGTGGGCCTATGATTTCTGGAAGAAGCAGCAGCAGGTCCACTGGATGCCCGAAGAGGTGCCATTGGGCGAGGACTGCAAGGACTGGGCGGTCAAGCTGTCCGACGGCGAGCGCAACCTGCTGACCCAGATCTTCCGCTTCTTCACGCAGTCCGACATCGAGGTCGGCGCGAACTACATGACCAATTACATGCCCCTGTTCAAGCCGACAGAGGTGTCCATGATGCTGGCCAGCTTCTCCAACATGGAGACGATCCACATCGCGGCTTACGCCCTGCTGCTCGAGACCATCGGCATGCCCGATTCGGAATTCTCGGCCTTCATGGAATATCAGGAGATGGCCGCCAAGCATGACTATCTCGGCCAGTTCGGCTGCGAGACCAATGAAGACATCGCCGTCTCCATGGCCGTCTTCGGTGCCTTCACCGAGGGCCTGCAGCTGTTCGCCAGCTTCGCCATGCTGATGAATTTCCCGCGCTTCAACAAGATGAAGGGCATGGGCCAGATCGTAACCTGGTCGATCCGCGACGAGAGCCTCCACTGCGAGGGCATGATCAAGCTGTTCCACGCCTTCTGCGCCGAAACCGGCGTGATGACCGACGAACTGCGCGAGAAGATCCGCGAATGCTGCCGCACCGTGGTCGCGCTGGAAGACAAGTTCATCGACCTCGCCTTCGAGGCCGGCGAGATCGAGGGCATGACGCCCGCCGACATCAAGAGCTATATCCGCTACATCGCCGACTGGCGCCTCGGCCAGCTCAAGCTCGAGCCGATCTACGGCATCGACAAGCACCCGCTGCCCTGGCTGTCGGAAATCCTCAATGGCGTCGAGCATGCCAACTTCTTCGAACAGCGCGCCACCGAATATTCCAAAGGCGCCACCCGCGGCGACTGGCACGGCGAAGATGGCGTCTGGACCAATTTCGACAAGCGCAAACCGGCAGAAGTGTCCGCCGAATAGTGGCGCCACAGCCTCCCCCGTTCGCGGGGGAGGCGGCAGTCTGCAGGGCCGACTGGCGAAGGGGCCTTACTCCGCCAGCTTGAACTCCAGCGGGTATTCCAGCCCGGTCACGCTGACGAACTGGCCGTCGACCAGCTGCGGCGCGAACTCGGCCTTGAGGACAGACCGCTCGGCTTCGTTCTTGAACACGGGGTCTGTGCAGGTGGCCGAAACGCTGAACGGCTTGCCCCGCGTATCGATGGCGAAGGCGACGCTGCAGGTTCCCGACAGGCCGCGCGTTGCCGCCTTGCTGGGATAGACCGGCATGGGCGGGCGGATCACCTGATATCCGCGTGACGAGACAAGCACCGGTGCGAACGTCGGCGGGTCAATGCGCGCGGGCACCAGCGAGCCCGGCACGGCCCCTATGATGACGAGTTCTGGCAGAACAACGTTTGACTTGGTGGCCGAAACCCGTGGTGGCGGCGGCGGCTTCTGCGCTGCATCCATCATCTGCGGTTTGGCCCGCTTGGTGATCGGCTTGTCGGGGTCAGGCCGCTGCGGCGTGAAAGCGCCGAGGATGCGCGACGGCGCCTTCACCAGCGTCACTTCCTTCACATCGATCAGCGAACTCATCAGCAGGAACAGGCCATAGGCCACCGGCAGGGCCAGCAGGGCGGCGGTCGGGGCGCGAGAGACGGGTGAATTCAGCATGCATATTTCCTCCGATTGACAGCAGGCCGGTCTTCCGGTCCTGTAATGTAATAATATATCAAAATGGGATTTTGTAAATACGCCGCCATTCATGCATCGGAATTCAGGGAAAAAGGAGGCTCTGCTGCGCTCAGGCGCCGCGTTTGATCGCCCTCGGCGTTGCAGGCGCCAGCAGCGCAGCGTCTGGCCGCCCGAGGAAATAGCCCTGGCCCTTGCGCACGCCCAGCAGTTTCAGCGTGTCCAGCTCGCTTTGCGTCTCGATGCCTTCGGCAATCACCTGCGCGCTGGTTTCGCGGGCATAGAACATCAGGGCGCCGACCAGCGCACGGCGGGCCGCGTCAGTGTCGACATCGCGGGTCAGGCTCATGTCCAGCTTCACGATGTCCGGCTGCAGCTGAACGATATGGCGCAGCGAGGAATAGCCGGCCCCCGCATCGTCAATGCCCAGTTTCAGGCCGCGGCGGCGCAGCGGTTCCAATGCCTGCAACAGCAATTCATAATCATTGACCCGCGCATGCTCGGTAATTTCCAACAGGATCCGGTGCAGCGGCTTGTCGTCGAACAGGTCGGCAAAGGCGGCTGTCACGATCGTGTCAGGCGATGCGTTCACGGACAGGTATTGATCGGCTCCCAGGTCCGGCAATTTGGCCAGCGCCTGTGTCAGCGCGGCAATTTCCAGCGTTTCCGACAGCCCGGCTTCGGCCGCCTCATTGAACCAGATATCCGGCGTGCGCTTTGGCTCGTCGGTGAAGCGGCTCAGCGCTTCATAACCAACCGGCGCCATCTGCCCGAGATCAAAGATCGGCTGGTACACCATCGAGAAGGCCCCGCGCGCGAGCACGTCTTCAATTCGGCGGCGCTGGTCCGCCCTCTGCCGGCCATCGGCCAGCTCGGTGTTGATTTGCCGCGTCGCCAGTTCGGCAAACACACGCATCGTATCAAGGTCGCGCATGTTCAGTGTCGGGTTCGGCTTGCGGCTGAGGCAGCAGAACATGCCATAGGCGCTGCCATCCTTCAGGCGGATCGGAATGCTCATGTGCGCCCCAATCGGAATCGCCTGCGTGATCGGCATGGCGACGGCGATTGGCTCGTCGGCCGTGTCCGGGATCAGTTCCGGCAACCGGCCTTCCAGGATATGCTGGCAATAGACATCATCCAGGCTGTGACTGTCGCCAACCTTGGCCAGCGCTTCCAGGCCCGGCGCATCGACGCGTCGGAACACCGACCGTCCGTCAACGAATTCCGACAGGTAAGCGACGTCCATGTCGAGATGCTTGCGCACGGCTGACAGCGCAGATTGCAGCAGGTCTTCCGGCATGCCGGCCGGTGACTGGATAGCGGACGTGAGAATATCGAGATCGGACATGGTGACAATTCCTGAGAGGCCGATCGTCATCGCAGGTTTTGCTTGCTGCATCATGAATCGGGTCGTGAAGATTTGATCGATCTGCTGCGGCGCGCGCGGTCCGGAAATCTTTCTTGACGAAACCGCCGCTGCGATCCTAGCTCCGTCCCATGACAACTGAACTGGCTGCCTATTTCGACCGTATTGGCTTTGAAGGCCCGCCAAAGGCCGACGGCGCCACGCTCTATGCGCTCTGCCGGGCCCATACCAATTCGATCCCGTTCGAGAACCTCGATGTCCAGCTCGGCCGCAAGACCGCGCGGTCACAATCCGAAATTCACGACAAGCTGGTGTCCCGCCAGCGTGGCGGCTGGTGCTACGAGCAGAACGCGTTGATGGGCTGGGCGCTGGGAGAGATCGGCTTTGACGTCACGCGCCTCGTTGCCGGTGTGATGCGCGCACAGGCCGGTGACGGCCAGCTCGGCAACCATCTTTGCCTGCTGGTCCGGCTCGAGGGGGAAGACCTGCTGGTCGATGTCGGATTCGGTTCCAGTCTCCTTGGTCCGATGCCCATCATGACGGGCGCGCGCGTCGATGCGCCGTTCGAAGTGGGCCTCACACAAGTCGATGATGGCTACTGGCGCTTCTGGGAAAGCGCCCATTCCGATCCGTTCAGCTTCGACTTTAAAATTGCACCGGCGGATCAGTCCGTGCTCGATGCCAAGCGCATCTGGCAGGAGACAGATCCCGCCTCGCCCTTCGTGCAGAACCTTGTCGTGCGTCGGCGTGACGGCGTGCTTCACCACACGCTGCGCGGCAAGGTTTTGACCACGGCCACGATTGTCGGTCTCGACAGCCGCGAACTCGCCACGGCGGACGAGCTTGTCGATGTACTTGATGACGTGTTCGGTCTCGACATGCCCGAAGCGGCCAGCCTCTGGCCCGCGATCATTGCACGCCACGCGGCACTGTTCCCCGGCACCTGAGAATCAAGGGTCAAGTGAGGGGCCACCCGTGGCCGTGGGCGGCCCCTCCAACGCACAAGACCGGGAGGAAATGGCCTAGCGTTGTTCGGTGTCGGCGAAGATCATCGCGTCTGAACTGGCAAATTCGCCCGCCGCTTCGCGGCCTTCCAGCGCCTGCTGCTCCCGGATTTTCGAGACAGCGGACGTGACAATGCTGCTGACGCATTTGCGGTCGGTATAGTTGCCGCCGAATACAGGGACATAGGTCGTGCAGGCGTCTTTTGCCTGGTCCGTGATGGCATCGAGGACTTCGGCCGCACCGGCCTTGGTTGCCAGCATCTCCTTGTCATACGCGATGCTTACGGTGATCGGTGTCGTCTCCCCGGCAATGGCCATCGGAGACAGGATCATGGCCGCAGCCATGATCGATACGATTGGTTTCAACATGGGATAGCCCTTCAGAAGTTAGCGCCGGAACATTCCGGCTGGAAACTCCCCCCGCAGCTGAGCCTTATGATCACTGCCCCCCGTAATGCGCCTCTCGGAACATTGGCCAACCGGGAACAGCCAACTCATGCTGCACTGCAATATTGTTCTCGCAGACGCAGCATGGCAACGGTCGTTTTGCGAATTTTCGGTCAAAGTCCTGCACTGTTCGGCTTTCGCCTGATAAGCGAGCGCTCTTGCCCGATCATTGGTCGGAAACGGGCCGGGACATCAGGAAAATGTCAGGACTGCCATGCATTTGTGACACCGCGAAATGCCGGCTCAGAACCGATTCTCTGATCATAAATCAAATAATTACAGCGTGTTGCTCGAATCGCCCGCGTGCATTGGGAGCAGGCAGCACATCGCCCGGCGCCTTGCCCGGACCCGCCTCAGCCCCGCCCGGCCGCTCCCCTTGGCAGGCCGCCTGCCATCGGCGGCCCGCACCCGTTGGCAGGACGCGACCGAACGCGACGCTGCCCTCGAAATCCACCGCGCAGCCTACCTCGCGCTCGCCCATTTCGACACGTCCCGAGCGGCAACGGTCGTCGCCAATACCAGTCGCTGTCAGGCACTATTCTTGTAATTGCGAATCATTCGCATACATGACTCCTGTCCAACAGGAGCGCACAATGCCGCAAGCCATGCTGAAAACCTGCACCTATAGTCTGACGCACCTGACGGTCGCCGTCACGGTGGCTTTCATGCTGACCCAGGACTGGCGCGTCGCCCTCGGTGTCGGCGTGATCGAGCCGCTGGTGCAAACCGTCGCCTACACGTTCCACGAACGCCTGTGGAAGCGGGCAGGGGCAGGCCCGCCGCAGCGCCCGCCGATTGACGACGCGCGCCATTTCCGCCATCTGGGTGCATGACGAAACTCACCACACCAAAAGCCGTCGTTGACGCGCTCGAAGCGCTCTACGCCGAAGCCGTCGAGGCCCTTTCAGGCGCCCTCGACCTCTACCTCCACAAAGGCAATCCGCCCGACAGCCAGCTGCGTGACAGCGGCGCCTTCTGCTATCCGCAGATTCGACTCACCTATGATCCGGACGGCCCGCCGCCGCCGATCAGCCGCGCCTTCGGCAAGATGTCCGAGGCCGGAACCTATATTTCCAGCTTCACCCGGCCGGACTTTTTCCGCACCTACCTGATCGAACAACTCACCCCGCTGATGCGCGACTATGACATTGATGTCGTCGTCGAGCGCTCGACCCAGGAAATCCCCTATGCCTATGTCTGGGAACAGGGCCAGGCCGATGGCCTGGATGAGATTTCACCTGCCGAACTCGCCCGGTGGTTCCCGAGCCCCAAGCTCGCCGATATCGGTGACGAAGTGGCTGATGGCGAACTCTACGAACCTTATGAGACCCACCCGCTCGCCCTGTTCGATGCGCCCCGCGTCGACCTCTCGCTGAAGCGGCTCCAGCATTATACCGGCACCCCGGTCGAACACTTCCAGGACTATGTCCTGTTCACCAATTACCACCGCTATGTCGATGCCTTCTGCGACTGGGCGCTCGAACAGATCGGCTCGGATAATCACTACACCTCGCTGTCAGTTCCCGGCGGCCTTGAAGTCACCGACGTCGCCGACACGTCACGCGCCGATATCGACGCCGCGCCATGGCGCCGGTTCCAGATGCCGGCCTATCACCTGCGCGCCCCGAACGGCGCCGGTATCACGCTGGTCAATATCGGCGTCGGCCCGTCCAACGCCAAGACGATCACGGACCATCTTGCCGTCCTGCGCCCGCAGGTATGGATCATGGTCGGCCATTGCGGCGGCCTGCGCCACAGCCAGTCCATCGGCGACTATGTCCTCGCCCATGCCTACTTGCGCGAAGACCATGTGCTCGATGCCGTCCTGCCGCCGGAAATCCCGGTGCCGGCCCTCGCTGAAATCCAGGTCGCGCTGCAGGAAGCCGCCGCCCGCGTCACCGGCGAGACCGGCGACGCTCTCAAGCGCCGCCTGCGCACCGGCACCGTCGTCACGACCGACGACCGCAACTGGGAACTGCGCTTCACCGCCACGGCCCGGCGCTTCAACAAGTCCCGCGCCATTGCCATCGACATGGAGAGCGCCACGATTGCCGCCAATGGCTATCGTCTGCGTGTGCCCTATGGCGTGCTGCTCTGCGTCTCGGACAAGCCGCTGCACGGTGAGATCAAGCTGCCAGGCGCGGCCAACCGATTCTACGAGCGTGCCATCGGCGAACACATCCGTATCGGGATCGAAGCCCTGGAAATGCTTGCCGCCGACAAGGGTGCCAAACTGCACAGCCGCAAACTCCGCGCCTTCGACGAACCGCCGTTCCGATAAGGGATGAAGTCTCGTCTGGCGCCCTCACGGGCGCTGGCCCCTCCTCGCCCGGAGGGAGGGAGGAGCAGGCTTTGGCAACCGGACAAAAAAGCGGACGCCTCCAAGGGAAGCGCCCGCCATATTATTCTGTTTAAAACCTGAACGCCTACTTCGCGTCGAGCTTGGTAATCTTCGTGCCTTCGATGCTGATGCCGGCCATCAGGCCCTTCTGGTCGAAGATGAACGCATAGGCGTCTTCCTTCAGCGTCGAGGTCGAGAGGTTCTCGGCGATACCGGCATTGACCAGCACGACCGTCGGGCCGACGCCGATTTCCCAGCCGTCCGAATCCTCAACATATTTCACGGCATCATCATTCATCAGAAACACGGCATAGCCGTACTGCTGCGCGCCGGCCTGCAGGCCCCAGGAGCCCGTAAACGTGCTGTAATAGTCCTGCACAACGCCGCCCTTGCGCATTTCGCCTTCGCCATACGCACCGCCAACCCCGAGACCGGCTTTCACGATCGACGGGAAGATAAGAACGGCGCGCGATTTCGCGGCGATGGCCTTGGCGGCCGAATTGTCGGCGATCAGGCGGTTGAGTGCCTGCGTGCTCTGTGCATCGATGTCCTGGCGGCTGACTTCATCCGGCATGCTTGTGCAGGCGGTCGTGACCAGCGGCGTGCCCACAACGAGGCAGGCGGCGAGCAGGGCGGAACGGAATTTTGCCATAGGGGGTCTCCTGTTTAGGCAGATCATATTGCGTCTTTTTCAACGCAGGAAGTCACAATTCGTTCCTCGCCGGTGTGATTCAGGTCAAGAACAGGGTGGACCGTCTGCTGGCGCCAGCCATTCGCTCTGGACGGGCCCGCGATCCCGCGCTAGCTCGTGTTTCATGAATGATCGCATCCTCCCGTTCGACGGTGTCCGCAACTTCCGTGATTTCGGCGGCTACACCTCGCGTCACGGCGGCAATGTCAAACGCGGCCTCCTGTTCCGCTCAGGCCATTATGGCGAAGCGACCGAGGCAGACCTTGAAAAGATTGCCGGTCTCGGCATCCACCTTCAGGCAGACCTGCGCCGCCCGGACGAGCGCGAAAAGCAGCCCGGCAAATGGTCGGCCCCCAATACGCTCACCCATGATGGCGGCCGCGAGACGGACGCGCCCCATACCCGCTTCCTGACGCAGCTCGAGGTCGATGCCGGCTCGGCCGATGGCTGGATGAACGACTATTACCGGCTCGCGCCTTACAAGCCCCACCATACAGAACTCTTCTCCGACTGGTTCCGCCAGCTGGCAGGCCTTGAGGGCGATGCGGCCGGTGTCGTCAATTGCGCAGCCGGCAAGGACCGCACCGGCATTCTCTGCGCGCTGACTCATCATGTGCTCGGTGTCGGCGAACAGGATATCCGCGACGACTACAACCTCACCAATGAGGCCGTGAACGTGTCGCTCTTCCTTCCGGATGCCGCTAAATACTTCAACGACATGCTGGGCAAGCATCATGATGTCGAAGTCTATCGGCCCTTCCTCGGCGTGCGCCTCCGCTATCTCGAAACGGCCATCGCCACGATCACGGCGAATTCCGGCTCGATCGACGCCTATCTCTCCGACACGCTCTTCGTCGACGATGCCATGCAGCAGGCGATTCGCGACCGGCTGATCGATCCGGCCTGAAACCAGGTTGCGCAGCGCTCGCCCTGAGCCTTGCTTTGTTTCCTTGCCCCGGTCCTGCCGAACCCGCTAAAGTCGCCGCAATGAGCGAATCTGAAATCCCCGAGCGCGACGACCAGACCTTCTCCATGTTCGGGGACGAGGACCCGTCCGCGAAACCGGCGGCCTACCAGGTCCTTGCCCGCAAATACCGCCCGCGCCTGTTCACAGACCTGATCGGCCAGGAGGCCATGGTCCGCACGCTCTCGAATGCGTTCGACACGGGCCGAATCGCCCATGCTTTCATGCTGACCGGCGTGCGCGGCGTGGGCAAGACCACCACGGCGCGCCTGCTCGCGCGCGGCCTCAACTATGCCCGCGAGGGTGCCGACGGCCCGTCCATCCATCTCGACCCGCCGGGCGACCATTGCGACGCCATCATGGCCAGCCGCCATCCGGACGTGCTGGAACTCGACGCTGCCTCCCGCACCGGCGTCGCCGACATGCGCGACCTGCTCGACGGAGCCCGCTACGCCCCTGTCTCGGCGCGCTACAAGGTCTACATCATCGATGAGGTTCACATGTTGTCGACGGCTGCGTTCAACGCGCTGCTGAAGACGCTGGAAGAGCCGCCGCCGCATGTGAAATTCATCTTCGCCACCACGGAAATCCGCAAGGTGCCGGTCACGGTCCTGTCGCGCTGCCAGCGGTTTGACCTGAAGCGCCTCGACTCGGTCGAGCTGGCTGCCCACCTCAAACGCATCGCCGACCGCGAAGGCGCGAAAGTCTCCGAGGAAGGCCTCGCCCTCATCGCCCGCGCCGCCGAAGGCTCGGTCCGCGACGCGCTCTCCATCCTCGACCAAGCCATCGTCCAGACCATGGATGGCGGCGAAGTCAGCGGCGCCGCCGTGCGCGACATGCTCGGTCTCGGCGACCGGGGCCGCCTGCTTGACGCCTTCAGCTTCGCGATCAATGGCGATGCGAAAGACGCCCTCACCGAGATCCGCGAACAGGTCCATGCCGGGGCCGATCCCGCCGTGATCCTGAAAGACCTGATGGACATTGCCGCCGACGTCTCCGTCGCGCAGGCGACCGGCGGTGACTATGATCCCGGCGGCCCGGCCGACTGGGCCGCGCGTACGCAGGCAATGGCGCAGAAGCTGACGCCGGCGCAGGCATCGCGCTGCTGGCAGATACTGCTGTCCGGCTTCAACGACCTGCAGACGGCGCCTGACACGGCGACGGCGCTCAACATGGTCGTGCTGCGCCTGGCCGCTGCCAGCAGCCTGCCTTCGCCGGAAGAGGCCGCGCGCCTGCTCGCTGCCGGAGGCAGTGCTTCGCCGGGAAAGCCTGACGCTCCCCAAGAGGCGCCGCACCATCCCGGCGGCATCACAAGCTTTGCCGATATCATTGCCCGCCTCGACGAGTTGCGCGAAGTGAACCTCCAGGTCGAACTCGAACGCTTTCTCCGGCCCGGCAAGATCGTGCCCGGTCATTTCGAATGCGAACTCGAGCCGAATGCCCCCGCCGGCCTGTTGTCGCGCCTGAAGAAATTCCTCGAATACGAAACCGAGATGGACTGGAACGTGGTCCAGGTCTCCGGCGGCGGCGAGACGGTTCGCCAGTCGGAAACGCGCACGCGGGAGGAACGCCATGCCTCCGCCGCAGCGCACCCGGCGGTCGCTGCCGCCCTGAAAAACCTGCCCGGCGCCACCATCATCGACGTCATCGAGCCCGAGCCGCTTGAAACCGATGCTCCGGCGGACAATGTTATCCGCCTCAACGCCCGGCGCTAGAAACAGGATATATCCCGATGAAAGACCTCGCCAAGATCATGCAGCAGGCCCAGGAAATGCAGGCCAAGATGCAGGAGGCCCAAGCCAAGATCGAGGCCACCGAGGCTGACGGCGTCGCCGGTGCCGGCCTCGTCCGGGTGCGCCTCAAGGGCAAGGGCGAACTGATCTCGGTCGACATTGATCCATCCCTGATGGGTGACGATCCGGAAATCCTCGAAGACCTGCTGAAAGCGGCCCATTCGGACGCCCGCAAGCGCCTCGACCAGGCCATGGAAGACGCGATGAAGACGGCCACCCAAGGCCTCGGCGGCGGCATGCTGCCCGGCTTCAAGCTGCCGTTCTGATCGTAACGCATGTCCCAACGCTCTGCCGGTCCTGAACTCCTTCGCCTGATCGAACTGATGGCGCGCCTGCCGGGCCTTGGCCCGCGCTCGGCGCGGCGGGCTGTCCTGTTCCTGTTGAAGCGCAAGGACCAGATCCTGCTGCCGCTGGCCGACGCGCTGCGCGAAGCGGGCGAGAAAATTGACCGTTGCAATATCTGCGGGAATTTCGACACGATCCAGCCGTGCGCCGTCTGCCAGGCCGAAGGCCGCGACGATGGCATCATCTGCGTCGTGGAAGACGTGCCCGACCTTTGGGCGCTGGAGCGTGGCGGGGCCTTCCGGGGCCGCTATCACGTCCTCGGCGGCGTTCTCTCGGCGATTGACGGTATTGGCCCGGACGATCTCAACATCGCCCCGCTGGTGTCACGCGTTCAGGCTGGCGGCATCCGCGAAGTCATCCTTGCCCTCAACGCCACCGTCGACGGGCAGACTACAGCGCATTATGTCGCTGACCTGCTTGAGGGGTCCGGCGCGGACGTCACGCGGCTCGCCCATGGCGTCCCTGTCGGCGGCGAGCTTGACCATCTCGACGACGGCACACTGGCCGCCGCCCTCAGGTCACGCCGCGACGTGAAGACCTGAAGCCTACTCGGCTACGTCGACGCGGAAGATGCCGTCCATGTCCTTGGTCGCGACATAGAGGTGCCCGTCAGGCCCCTGGATCACATCGCGGATCGGGAAGCCCGCATCATCGCCCGTCAGCAGGTCCTCGCGGCCGACCACTTTGCCGCCTTCCATGTCGATTCGCACCAGTTTCAGGCCTGCCGGGCCATTCATGCCGCCTGTGAACAGGTCGCCCTTCCAGCCGGGATAGACATCGCTGGTCAGCTTGGTCAGGCCTGACGGCGCAATCGACGGCACCCAATAGGTCAGCGGCTGTTCCATGCCTTCCGCTTCGGTCTCGTTGGTGATGATCGTGCCGTCATAGTTCACGCCATAGGTAATCTTGGGCCAGCCATAGTTTGCGCCCTTCCTGATCACGTTGAGCTCGTCGCCGCCCTTGGGGCCATGCTCTGTTTCGTACAGCGTGTCGGTCTCGGCATCGTAATAGAGGCCCTGCTCGTTGCGATGGCCATATGACCAGACGGCCGGGTGGCCGACGGCGCCATCGGCAAACGGGTTGTCTGCCGGGATGCTGCCATCCTTGTTGATCCGGATGACCGTGCCATGCGTGATCTTCGGATCCTGCGCCTGATCCATGTATTTGAAGCCCTCACCCAGCGTCGCATACAGTGTGCCGTCGCTGGCGAACTGCAGGCGCGAGCCGAAGTGCAGGGCGGTGGCGCGCCGGTCGGCCCAGAAGATTTCCGTCACGTCCTCAAGCGCATTGCCGTCATCGCTGAGGCGGGCATGAATGATCGCGGCGCCATTGGCCTCGGGCGTGCCCTTGGAATAGGCAATATAGACCAGCCGGTTCGCGGCAAAGTCGGGGTCCAGCGTCAGGCCCAGATAGCCGCCCTGGCCGTCGGTATAGGCGTCCGGCAAGCCGCTGACTGCCACCGGCGTGCCTTCGCCGCCCGGTACGCGCTTGAGGCCGCCTTCCTTCTCGGTGAACAGCAGGTCGCCGTTCGGAAGGAACACCATCCCCCATGGAAACTCTGCTTCTGTGACGACCGGTGTCAGTGTCACATGGATGTCGCTGGCGACGTCTGGCGTCTGGACGGCGGCGCTGCCGCAGGCGGCGAGGAGCAGGCCGGTCGCGAGGCTGGCATTTGAAAGACGCATGAGTGCTCAAGTCCTTGTTCTGGAATGTCTCAGCCGAGAATAGTCCGCTGCGGCGCGTGAACCAAACAAAAAAGGGGCAGCTCTTGCGAGCTGCCCCCAGTGATAGTGCGGCGCGGATCTTTCAGCCCGCGCCGGGATTGGTTTAACCTACCAGGATTTCCGCACCGTGATGCCGTAAAGCGCTGGCTCGGTCAGGAACACGTTGGTGAACAGGCCCGAGCTGTCATCGGTCAGGTAAGTGCCGGTGATGACTTCTTCGTCGGTGATGTTCTTGGCGAAGGCTTCGACGCCCCAGCCGCTTTCGGCATTGGCCAGCACAACCGACAGGTTAAGGTTGTTCCAGCTGTCCAGCTCGTCGTGTTGGCTATTGAAAATGCGGCTGTAGCTGTCAGCCTGGTAGTAGAAGTCACCGCGAACGGTCATGTCCCAGTTCGAATTGCGGAACGAGTTGAACGTGTATTCCGCGGCCAGGTTCAGTGTCATTTCCGGAGCGCCTGGCAGCGCATTGCCGTCCGCGTTTTTCGAGATGCCGTCGAACGGTGTCAGGGCGCCGATCGTCTGGGTGTCACCATTGCCATCGACATAGGTCACGTCGCCAAGGCCGAACAGGGCTTCGGCACCGGCAAAAGCTCCGGAGCAGAGACCGCGTGTTGCGCCATTTGGCGTGGCCGGGTTACCCGCAGCAATCGCACCGAGCACAGTGGCATAACCCTGAGCCGAGACAACGCAGTTCGAATAGCTCGATGCGTTCTTGATCGCCACGAAGTTCGGATCGCCATTCGTCCGGTCAAGCACGTCGATACCGGTTGTCCCCTGCAGCTCGGAATTCAGCAGGCCAAGGTTTGCCGTCAGCAGCCAGTTGTCGGCAGGAGTCCAGAGATACTCGACTTCCAGACCGGTGAGCTTGGCGTCAACGTTGAAGTTTGCCGACGTCCGGTTGACGATCTGGGTGATCTGGTAACCCTGATAGTCATAGTAGAACCCGGTCACGTTGAGCGACTGGGTATTGTTGGCAAACGTGTTCTTCGTACCGAGTTCGAAAGCGTCGATGAACTCGGGCTCGAACGTTTGCGGGAACAGGTTGGCACCAGCTGGCTGTGGCGGGTTGATACCACCGCCCTTGTAACCCTTCGAGTAGAACCCGTAGATGAGCGTATCATCCGTCGCACCAAAGTTCGGCGACCAGTCAAGGCCGATCCGGCCCGTCGTTTCCTGGAAATCAGCCGTGAGCAGTCCGATCGGGACACCGGCTTCTGGGAGTTCGTTGGTCGGCACAAACAGGGCCGTAGGTACCACGTCCTGCTCTTTTTCATCGTTCGTGTAGCGCAGGCCGAGCGTGAATTTCAGCTCGTCCGTCACGTCATAATAACCTTCGCCGAAGAAGGCTTTCGAATTCAGGCGATAAGGCGAGAGTGACCGGTAATAGTTCCGGCCAAAGCCTTCGGTCGAATTCAGCACATTGCCGTCATCATCCGGGTTAACTGTATCCAGCGGCGTGAGGCCGCCAAAGACTGCGCCGCCGAGGGCATTGTTTAGCTGGGTAAGAGCAGACAGCGAGTTCGACAGGACGTAGTAGCCAGCCTGGTTGTCCTGTGGATCGATCGACTCGCCATCGACAAAGATCATGCCGAGGTTGAAGTTGAACGGGCCGTCATAATCGGACTGCAGGCGGAATTCCTGTGTCGTCGTTTCGGATGCGCCGCCTGAAATATCAAACGTGCGGAACAGGTTGGAAACACCGAGTTGCGGATCAGACACGACACCGCCCGGGAAGAGCAGATCGTAAACCGCCTCGGCCCCCGGCGCGAGGAAGAACGGACCTGCAGTCGTGTTGAAAGCGATTGTCGGAGCGATCTTGTTATAGTCGTCGACAGAAACCTGTTCCGTCTCGTTGCGGCTCGTCAGTGAGGTCAGCTTGAGACTGTCACCGATATCGAGTTCCAGCTTGAGCGTGTAGAGGTCCTGCTGGGCCTTGTAGACGGGTTCAAGGGCCGATTCGATGTTGCGAAGATTGGGGTCGAGAGGCGTGTTGAACGCATCGCCGTTCAACAGGCCGGCGATAATCCCAAGGCCGCCACCGAGCGTACCGGCAGAGTTCACACGGTCATAGCTGTCGCTGAGCGGTGCGTCCTGACAACCGAGCGATGTGACGAGCGTGTCGAGACCGGTAATCGGGATACCGGCAAAGCTGGTCTTGGTCGGGTCTTTCTTGCAGAGCTGCTTGCCGGAACGGATGCGGTTATCATCCTCGTCGAAGTGCTCATAGGACAGCCAGCCACGGAAATTGTCCGAAGGCTCGAAGCCGAGGGTCGCACGCAGCGACCACAATTCGCGGCCGTTGACGTCATTGCCGGTCACCGTGTTGTCGGTATAGCCGTCACGCGATGTGATGGCGCCTGCAACGCGCAGGGCCAGCTTCTCGCCCATCGGCACGTTGACCATGCCCTGGCCTTTGAGCGTGTTATAGTTGCCATAGGTCAGCGCGGCATCTGCTTGGAACTCGCCGAAGACAGGCTTGCGTGTGATGATGTTCACAACACCGCCGGTGGCATTACGGCCGTAGAGCGTACCCTGAGGTCCGCGCAGGACTTCGACGCGCTCGATGTCGAAATATTCCTGCTCGTAGAGGAAGTTGGCGCCAAGCGGCACATCATTCTGGTGGATGCCCACACCCGCATCGGAAGACTGCGCAACGGCGTCGTTGCCGATACCGCGGATCTTGAAGTTGCTGCCCGTGAAGTTGCCCTTGGTGAACGACACGTTCGGAACGGCTTTCACGAGGTCGGCGCCGCCGGTCAGTTGCAGGCGATTGATGGCATCTTCATCGAAGGCCGAAACGGCGATCGGAACATCCTGGATGGATTGTTCGGTTTTCTGCGTGGTGACCGTGACGGTCGCCAGCGTACGGGTCGATTCCGGCGCGTCGGTTTCCTGCGCCCAGGCGGCCTGACCGAACAGTCCGATTGCGAGTGCGGATGCGCTCGCAAGCAAGACGGTTTTCGAGTCTATTTTCCGTGTCATTCTGAATTTTCCTCCCCTCGGGCCCGTCGGGATGGCAGGCCGCGAATTGTGATATTTGACCGAGTGTCCTCTTTGGCGGGACAACTTCAGTGCCCATCACAAATAGAGTGAGGGGGTGTTGTCAACATGTTTACAAGACCGTCATGCATTTGTTCTGACGCAGGTGTCATAAATGTAACGCTGGCGGCTTGGTCCTTTACGTAGGGGCTGATAGAGCCCTCCGATGAATGAAAAACACCTATCAGCACTCGTCCTGTTCTCGGGCGGACAGGACTCGGCGACCTGCCTCGCCGACGCCTTGTCGCGCTATGCGCGTGTCGAGACGGTCGGTTTTGACTATGGCCAGCGCCACAGCGTCGAACTGACCTGCCGCACCCGGTTCCTGGCGGCGATTCGCGACCAGTTTCCCGCATGGGGCGAGCGCCTCGGCCCGGACCACATGCTGGACGCGAGCGTCCTCAAAAGCCTCGGCCACAGCGCCATGACCGATGATGTCGCCATCAGGACGACCAAGGCGGGTCTCCCGTCCACCTTCGTGCCCGGCCGCAACCTGCTATTCTTCACGCTGGCCGGCGCGCTGGCCTATCGCCGGGGCATCGACGTCCTGGTCGGCGGCATGTGCGAGACCGACTATTCCGGCTATCCGGATTGCCGCGCCGCGACGCTGGCGGCGCAGGAGCAGACCCTCCAGCTGGGCCTCGACTCCGCCATCCGCATCGACACGCCGCTGATGTATATCGACAAGGCCGAAACCTGGGCCTTGGCCGAACGCCTCGGCGGGCAGGCGCTGGTCGATCTCGTCACGGAAGAGACCCATACCTGCTATCTCGGCGACCGGACGCACCGGCATGACTGGGGCTATGGCTGCGGCACATGCCCGGCCTGCGAATTGCGCGCATCGGGCTGGCAACGCTGGCGGGCCGCCGCATGACCTGGTCCGTGAAGGAAGCCTATTACACGCTCCAGGGCGAAGGCGCGCAGACAGGCCGCGCCGCTGTGTTCCTGCGTTTTGCCGGGTGCAACCTGTGGTCGGGCCTTGAGCGCGACCGCGAAAAAGCCGTGTGCCGCTTCTGCGACACGGATTTCGTCGGCACCAATGGCGTCAATGGCGGCAAGTTCCGCGCGGCGGCCGACCTCGCCGCGCATGTCAAGGCCATCTGGGAGGCGGAAGCCGGCGCCGCGCGCCCCGCCTATGTCGTCTGCACCGGCGGCGAACCGCTGCTCCAGCTTGATGCACCCCTGATCGCGGCCCTCAAGGCCGAGGGTTTCGAGATCGGCGTCGAGACCAATGGCACGATTGCCGCGCCCGAAGGCCTCGACTGGATCTGCGTCAGCCCCAAGGCCAATGCGCCCCTCGTCCAGACCAGCGGGAATGAGCTGAAACTCGTCTACCCGCAGGACGAACCCGAAGCGCAGCCGGAACGGTTCTCGCAACTGGACTTTTCGCACTTTTTCCTGCAACCGAAGGACGATCCGAACGCGGCCCGGAACCTGCAGGACGCAACGACCTATTGTATGAAGAATCCCCAATGGCGACTGAGCTTGCAAACCCACAAACTGATCGGGCTTCCCTGACACCGGAAGGCCGCGTCTTTGCGATCTCGAAATCGGTGAATTTCGAGGCGGCGCATTACATGGGCGGCAAGCCCGAGGGCCATCCCTATCGCAATGTCCACGGCCATTCCTTCGTTCTGGAAGCGACCGTTTCCGGCACGGTCAGGCCGGGCGAGCAATGGGTTGAGGATTTCTCGCACCTGACCGCCTTGCTCGAAGCCACGGCAGCCAAGCTCGATCACAGGCTGCTGAACGATATTGACGGTCTCGACGTGCCGACCTTGGAACGCATCTGTCTCTGGGCAGCGGCCGATCTCGCGCCGGCCCTGCCGGGCCTCACCCGCGTCGCGGTGGCCCGGCCCAGCCTCAATGAACGCTGCGAACTGATACTCTAGGATCGGCTGCGGCCCGCGAGAGGCGCCAGCTCAGCTCTCGGCTTCGTCCATCCCGCCCTGAGCCAGTTTCTTGGCGAACTTGCTGGCAAACCGGTCGGCGGCGCGTCTCGCATCATGCCATGTCGTCAGGCCTGCGTTGCGGATGTCGGTCTCGAACCAGTCATAGGTCAGGCTGCCCATTTCGGCGCCGCTGGCGTCGAACGCCGTCGCGGACAATTCCATCCCGCCAATGCTGACCGACGCGCCATAGTCCAGGCCAGGCTTGTCGCCGAGCTGCTTCATCGTCGGCTTGTTCGGCACGGCGCGTTCGATCGTGACCGTGACGTGATCAACATCGATGCCGGCTTTTTCGAATTCGCGCATCAGGTCTTCCTTGATGCTCTCGGTCAGGTACGTGCCTTCCCTGACACCGTAATCGTCTTCGAGCGCCTCCTGGAAGTCCTGCGAGTAACCGACCACAATCTCGGTGGCCAACGCGCCGGGCGCGATCATGAGAGCCACGGCGGCGGCGGCAAATGCGTATTTCATCGGGTCATCCTCCGGAATGTTCCAAGTCCGCAACGTACCATGCCGCCGCCTGTTCCTGAAGTCACAGCGCTGTGAGCGCGCGGCGCTCAGACCGTATCGACAAAGACGATTTCGGCATTGTCGATGCCTTCCAGCAGGATGCTGTCGCCTTCCGTGAAGGCTGCCCCGTCGCGGGCATTCAGCATCTCGCCGTTGAGGCGGACCGATCCGGCCGCCAGCACGAGATAGCCATGCCGTCCGGCGGCCATGTCATAGGTCAACGTCTCGCCGGCCTTCAGCGTTGCGCCGAGCACCTTGGCGTCCTGCTTGATCATCAGGCTGTCATTCTCGCCTGTGCCTGAGGCAAATACGGCCCAGCTGCCGGAGCGGTCGTCTTTGGGAAACTTGCGGGCGCCCCAGCTGGGTGTGCCGCCCGCTTCGCGCGGCTGGATCCACAGCTGGAACAGAGTCGTGGCCTCATCTTCCTCGTTCCACTCTGCATGCTGAACGCCGCTGCCGGCGCTCATCACCTGCACATCACCGGCTTCGGTACGGCCATGATTGCCCATGGAATCCTTGTGCGTGATCGCGCCGGTGCGGACATAGGTGATGATCTCCATCGACTGGTGCCCGTGCGGAGGGAACCCCGTGTGGGGTTGGATCGTATCATCATTCCAGACGCGAAGTGCGCCTTCGCCCATGCGGCGCGGATCATGGTATCCGGAGAATGAAAAATGATAGTTGGCACTCAGCCACTCGTTCTTGAAACGACCGAGATTTTCGAAACGTCTGATATCAATCATTGTCATGCGCCATTCGGTAAGTGTTGCGTTGGAGACAATATGGCATGGCCGGGAACCCGGTGTAGGGCGCCGGACGGATCACATTTATGCGTTTTGCGTATGGCAGAACGCATCTTATGTCTCCTCGCCAGATGCCTCTGCCGCTTTGCCGCGTCGCTCGCGTCGGCTTTCCCAGGCGCCTCCCAGGGACAAGGCGATCATCAGAACAGGCGCAATGAGTATCGTCGCGATGATCAGGAGCATGCACCCCACGACGATTGTCTGAAGAATTGCGGCGCCCGTCGCATGCGGGTCTTCATAATGATCAACAGCAGCCCAGAGTACCGTGATCCAGACAGGAGCGGACAGAGCCGCAAGAAGCCCTATCACGGTCCATACTATCCCGCTCCCTGAATGGCTGCTGCCGGGCCTGAAAGAGTAACTCGAATGCCAAGCGTGAATCTTGGTCTCTGTCTCAGGGTTCGCCCCAACCTTCCCCCGCCTGCCACGCCGCCGCAAAAGCCGCTGAAGCGCGGCGCGTTCCCGGGTCGGTTTGTCTGGGTCGGGCATCTCAAAAACCCCCTCCCTGTTTGACTTGGGGGCATTCAATCGCCTCTTCAACCCAAAATCGAACGCGCGTTTGACCCCCACCTAACCTCCCCCTTGCAGGGGGAGGAACAGCCCGCACTGGGGGAAAGGTAGGCGCACATGAAAGAGACTCCTCCCTCTGCAAGGGGGAGGCTGGGTGGGGGTCGACTGCCTCTCGGATCAAAACAGGCTTGCCCCGACTCACCCGCAGCCCCACAACACAATCCATGCCTCCCAGCCCCCAGATCACGGATGCCCGCGCCATCCTGCAGCGCGTTTACGGCTTCAAGGCCTTCCGCGGCCTGCAGGAAGACGTGATCAGCGATGTGCTGGAAGGCCGCGACGCACTGGCCGTCCTGCCCACCGGCGGCGGCAAGTCGCTCTGCTACCAGATCCCGGCGCTGATCCGGCCAGGCTGCGCCATCGTCGTGTCGCCGCTGATCGCCCTCATGTCGGACCAGGTCGACGCCCTGAAACAGGTCGGCGTGCGGGCCGAGCGGCTCGATTCGTCGATGGATTTCACCGCGCGCGCCGAAGCGCTTGAGGCGGCCGAGCGCGGCGAGATGGACCTGCTCTATGTCTCGCCCGAAGGCCTCGGCACCAATCTTGCCCAGCGCCTCGCCGGGATGGACGTCTCCCTCATCGCCGTCGACGAGGCCCACTGCGTCAGCCAATGGGGCCATGATTTCCGGCCAGACTATCGCGCCCTCGGCCGCCTGCGCGAGATCTTCCCCGGCGTGCCCCGCCTCGCCGTCACCGCCACCGCCGACGCCCGCACCCGCGACGATATCCTCGCCCAGCTCCAGCTCACCGATCCGGCCCTGCATGTGGCCAGCTTCGACCGCCCCAATCTCACCCTCTCGGCTGAGCCCAAGGGCGGCGGACGCACGGCCCGCGTCGTCCAGCTGGTCAAGGCCCGTGGCGGCGTTTCCGGCATCGTCTACGCCGCCACCCGCAAGGGCACGGAAGAGGTTGCCGAGGCGCTCGTGCGCGCCGGCATCCCGGCGCTCGCTTACCATGCCGGTCTCGACGCCAATGTGCGCCAGGAACGCCAGCGCCGCTTCCTGCTGGAAGACGGCCTCGTCATGTGCGCCACGGTCGCCTTCGGCATGGGCGTCGACAAGCCGGACGTGCGCTTCGTCATCCATGCCGATCCGCCCAAGACGCTGGAAGCCTATTGGCAGGAAGTCGGCCGGGCAGGGCGCGACGGCGAACCGGCCGAGGGCGTCGCCCTTTATGGCCCGTCCGACATGGCCCGCTCGCTGTCATGGACGCATCAGGGCGATGCGCCCGAAGAGGTCAAGCGCGTCCAGCTGACCAAGACCCGCCAGCTGTTCGCCTTCTTCAATGGCGACGAATGCCGGCGCGGCGCGGTGCGGCGCTATTTCGGCGAGGAAAAGGTCGAGCCCTGCGGCGTCTGCGATGTCTGCACGTCAGAGCCGGGCCAGATGCATGACGCGACCCGCTGGGCCCAGATGGCCGTCTCCGCCGTCATCCGCTGCGGCCAGAAGGTCGGGCGCGGCCGCCTCATCCTCCACCTGATGGGCACCACGAAAGACGGTTTCGACGAAACCCTCTCCACCCAATCCACGTTCGGCGTCGGCAAGGACCTCGCAAAGCCGGGCTGGGATCGCGTGTTCGATGCGCTCCTGTTCGATGGGCTGCTGGCCGAAGGCGGCGACACAATGCGCCCCTGCATCATCGTGCCCGACGGCGAGGCCGCCCGCGCCCTGTTCAAGGGCGACCGCACCCTGATGCTGCGCGAAGACGTCACCGCCACACGCAAGAAGCCGTCCAAATCGCGCAGCGTGGCCTCTGCTGCTGCGCTGGCGGACCTGTCAGGCCGCGACCAGGACCTGTTCGACGCCCTCCGCCTCTGGCGCACCGACACGGCCAAGGCGCGCGGCGTGCCGCCTTATGTCATCTTCCACGACCGCACCCTCGCCGAAATCGCCCGCGAACGCCCCGCCACGCCCGATGCCCTGCGCCAGATCAGCGGCGTCGGCGAGAAAAAGGCCCAACGCTACGCCGAAGACGTCGCCCGGATCATCGCGGAAGCGGCGTGAGGCTGAGAATCCCGGAACCCAGCAAATACAGCGTTTTCCACGGGTTTAACCTCTCCAGCCTTGACCCGGACGCCAGCGCGCCTCACCTATGGTGCCAGTTCGAATTCCCTGTCCGGAGATGACATGTCACCTTATTCACGCCTCGACGACGAAGAAGCCGAAAGCCCGCCAATGGGCGAGCCGAATGCGTTCCTTGAAGAAGCCCTCTTCAAGGCCCGCACCATCCTGCTGACCGGCGGGATCGACTTCAAGCAGGCCAAGCGCGTCTGTGAACGCCTGCTGGCTTTGTCGTCGGCCAACCCAAAGGAGCCGATCCTGCTGGTGATTTCCTCGCCCGGCGGCCATGTCGAAAGCGGCGACATGATCCACGACATGATCAAGTTTGTCGCCGCGCCGGTCAAAGTGCTCGGCACAGGCTGGGTCGCCTCGGCGGGCGCGCTGATCTATGCGGCCGCGAAGAAGGAAAACCGCTTCGCCCTGAAGAATACCCGCTTCCTGCTGCATGAACCGCGGGGCGGCGTTGGCGGCCAGGCCACGGATGTCGAAATCCAGGCCCGCGAAATCCTCAAGATGCGCGAACGCCTCAACAATATTTTCGCCGAAGCCACCGGTAAGTCGCTCGAGCAGATCAAGAAGGACACCGACCGTGACTTCTGGATGAGCGCCGACGAAGCCGTGAAATATGGCCTGGTCAACAAGATCGTCACGAACCAGGGCGAAATTAAATAGACTCACGCCAGCGGAGGGGGGCCGCGTGCGCATTCTGAAATGGTTTCCGCTGGCGATCCTGATCGCCCTGCTGGCCTTCCAGGTGTCGCTGCAATGGCTGGCCCCGACCGCGCGGGTGGTCCTGTGGCACCTGTCCCAGCTCTACATGCCGCTGGCAGGCCTTGTCTGCCTGGTCGGTGCGCTGGTCTATCTCGCGGTGCGCAAACGCTGGGCGAGCCGCCTCGGCTGGGTCACCCTGGCGCTCTCATGCCTCACCCTTGCCGCCCCCTTCCTGCCCATGCTGCTTGGACATGCCTACCCCGCGCGGCTCGCGTCCACCAAGCCTGCATTGGCCATTCGCGTGCCGCTCGACGGACCGGTCCGCGTCGCCTGGGGCGGCGACACCGTGTCGACCAATTACCACGCGGCCTATCCCGACCAGCGCTGGGCCTATGACCTGATCATCGAGCCGGGCTTCACCGGCAGCGACGCGCTTGAGGACTATGGCTGCTACGGCCAGCCCGTCCTTGCTCCCGTCAGCGGTACCGTCGCCGTGGCCCATGACGGCGAGCCCGATCAGGTGCCCGGCAAGCTGCCGGTGCCGCCGAAACAGATCATGGGCAACCATGTCATGATCCAGGCTGAACCCGGCCGGAACTATCTGGTGATTGCCCACCTCAAGCCCGGCACCGTGGCCGTGTCAGCCGGTGACACGGTTGAGGAAGGCGCCGTCATCGGCGCCTGTGGCAACAGCGGCAACACGTCTGAACCCCACGTGCATGTCCACTATGCCCACTACCTCACGGCTGTCACTCAGCAGCCCCTTCTCGGCTATGGCTTGCCGCTCTATTTCCGAGACAATGACGGGCCGGACATGCCGGTTGGCGGTTTCGAAACGCAGGATGGCAAGGCGGTGACCAAAGGCGACATCATTACCCATACGGGGCCTGCGACCGGCCCCTGAGCCCCATCGCCATGGTTTACAATGCGTTAGGAAACCGTTTGCCGCGCGTAAACGATTTTCAACGAGGATACGCTCTTAACGGGTGAGGGTGCATTCTCGAACGATGCCGGTACGTGTAGAGGATATTGCGATAGGCGTTACGCCAATCGGTGCGGAGACGTCGGCATCGGCTGCGCTCGGCCTGTTCCTGTCAGACCCCTCCCTGTTCGCCCTGCCAATTGTCATGAACGGCGCCGCCCTTGGCCAGGTCACGCGGGCGCGCCTGACCGAAGCCCTCGCCAGCCCCAGTGGGCGCGATGCCGCTGCTGACCGCGCGGTCAGCCATTTCATGACGCCGAAGCCGGTCATGGCTGAAACCGGCACGACGGTTGCGCTCATCGCCAAACTTGCGGCCGACGGCAATACATCGGCCCTGACCGACGGCGTGATTGTTCTGCATGACGGGCGCTACAAGGGCCTTGCCAGTCCGGGTGCGATCCTTGCCGCGGTGGCGCAGGAAAATGCGCTGAGGGCCCGCGCCATGCAGGCCGCCGGCAGGCGCCTGCAGCAGGCCACAGCAAGGGCGCAGAATGTCGCCCGCGACAAGTCCAGCTTCCTCGCCTTTCTCAGCCACGAAATCCGCACCCCCCTGACCGGCATCCTCGGCGTCGCCGACCTCCTGCAGGACACGATCTCCGGCGCGGAGCCGCGCCGTCTCGCCCGCACGATCAGCGAAAGCGGCAACCATCTCGACCGCCTGCTCGGCGACCTGCTGGACCTGTCGCGCCTTGAAGCCGGCAAGCTGCCTGTCAACCCCGGCCCGTTCGACCTGCGCGAATTCGCCGCCGAAGCGCGCGACCTCTGGCAGTCGCGCATTGCCGGCAAGCGGCTCGACCTGCGGATTCACGTCGATTCCGACAGCGTGATGCGCGTCGAGTCCGACGCCATGCGTATCCGCCAGATCCTGTTTAACCTGATGAGCAATGCGCTGAAATTCACCGAGCATGGCCATGTCAGCGTGACGCTTGGGACACTGGAAGCCGCAGGTCATCTCAAGCTGCGCATGACCGTGTCCGATACCGGCTGTGGCATATCCGATGCCGACAAGGCCCGCCTGTTCGAGGCCTTCGAACAGGCCCGTGCCTCCACGGCCCAGACACATGGCGGATCGGGGCTCGGCCTGTCCATCGCCAAGGGCCTGACAGCCTTGCTGGGCGGGGAAATCAAGCTTGCGGACAATGCCGGTGGCGGAACGGTGTTCACGGTCACGATTCCGGTGCTCCGCGCCGGGCCGCGTCTGGCCGTCGATGCCCCTCACAGGCCGCGCATGCGCAGCCTGACGCTGGGCACGATCCTGATCGCCGAAGACCATGCCATCAGTGCGCTGGTCATGTCCCAGGCGCTGAAAGCGGCCGGCTGGCAGGTGGAGACCGTCCAGAACGCCGCCGGCGCCATCGCCCGCGCGGGCGAAACGCCTTACCAGGCCATCCTCGCCGACATTCACATGCCGGGCGGCAGTGGCGAGACCATTGTGCGAGCCCTGCGCGGCGCCAACGGCCCGAACCAGCTCGCCCCCATCCTCGCCGTCACGGCCGACATCAGCGCCGAACGCAAGGTCGCCTGCGAACGGGCGGGCTTTACCACCCTGATCGAAAAGCCGATCCGCCCGCGCGCGCTCGTGGCGACACTGGCAGATGTGCTGATCGCAGATGAAGACACAGGCTGGGAACTCGGCGCCAAGCGCGCCTGAATGGTGGTTCGGGGGAGACTTGAACTCCCGACCTCGCGATTATGAGTCGCGCGCTCTAACCAGCTGAGCTACCGAACCGTTTCGCTGATGCGAGGGCGCCTCTTACACGGGAGCGGGCCGCCTCGCAAGCATGTCTCCTGCAGCTTGTGCGGGGCATTGTGTATCACGCTGGCCGAACTTATCCGACAGGGCTAGATTGGGTGTATGATACGCGTCGTGATGCTGCTCTTTTTCACCCTGTTCATGACGTGGTTCCAGGCCGCCGGGGCGCAGAGCCAGGACGCGCTCGACGCTTTTGCGGCCGGCCAATATGATGCCGCTTTTGCCGACGTGGCTACGGATCACGGCCCGGATTCCTGCGCGTTCGGGGCCCGCACGCTGCTGGCCAAGGCGATCAGCGGCGAGACCCAGCCGCCCGAGGCCCTGCTGGTCGCGGCGCTGGGCGAGGCGGACCGGGCGCTCGCCGTCCAGCCCGACCATATCGAGGGGCGCCTGCAAAAAGCCATTGCCCTGTCGCTGCTGGCCCGGCCGATGAGCCTGCGAGACGCACGGGATTCAGGCTATGGCGAGGCGGCGCGGCAACTGGCCGAGGCCGTTCTGGCAGACGATCCGCAGAACGCCTATGCGCACGGGTTTCTCGCCGTCTGGCATATCGAAGTCCTCAATCGCGGGGGCTTTCTGGGCGCGATGATCATGGGGGCCAGCATGGACGCTGCCGAGACGCACTATGCCGCAGCCATGGCGGCCTCCCCCGGCGACGCGTCCCTGCACTGGCAATATGCCCGCGCGCTCGCCGCGCTCAGTGCCTGGCGGTACAGGAAACAGATCACGGCGGCCCTCGACGCGGCCCTTGCGGCGCCTGTCGACAGCGAACTCGAACGGCTCATGCAGGCGCGCGCCCGCATGCTGTCGGCGGCCATCGCGACAGAGAAGAGCCGCGATGTCGAGGCGATGGCGAAATTGATGCTTTAGGCTTTATTCCGCCGCAACCGTTTCGGCGAGCGCTTCCTGTTCGGAGAGGAAATGCTCGGCCTGCAGCGCCGCCATGCAGCCCATGCCGGCGGCGGTGACGGCCTGGCGATAGGTCTCGTCGGTGACGTCACCGGCGGCGAACACGCCCGGAATGTCGGTCGCCGTCGAGTCCGGCGCGGTGATGAGATAGCCGTTCGGTTTCATCGCCAGCTTGCCCTTGAACAGTTCGGTCGCGGGCGCGTGGCCGATGGCAATGAAGATGCCGTGGACGGGCAGGTCGCTGGTTTCGCCGGTCTTGACGTTTTTCAGGCGGGCTGCCGTGACGCCGAGCGGGTTCTCGTCACCGATCACCTCTTCCAGTGTCGTGTCCCAAAGGACTTCGACCTTGGGGTTCTTGAACAGGCGGTCCTGCAGGATCTTCTCGGCGCGGAAGCCTTCGCGGCGGTGGATGACGGTGACCTTGGAGGCGAAATTGGTCAGGAACAGCGCCTCTTCCACGGCGGTGTTGCCGCCGCCGACCACGAGCACGTCGCGGCCGCGATAGAAGAAGCCGTCGCAGGTGGCGCAGGCGGAGACGCCAAAGCCCTTGAATTTCTGCTCGGTGGGAAGGTCCAGCCATTTGGCCTGCGCGCCGGTCGAGATGACGACGGAATCGGCGGTATAGACCGTGCCGCTTTCGCCGACGGCGCGGAAGGGGCGCACGTCAAAGTCGACACTGGCAATATGGTCGTCGGCGACCTTGGCGCCCATGGCCTCGGCATGTTCCTGCATCTTGACCATCAGTTCGGGGCCCTGGATCTCGGTGAAGCCCGGATAATTCTCGACATCCGTCGTGATGGTCAGCTGGCCGCCAGGCTGGATGCCGGTCACGACCAGCACGTCGCGCAGGGCCCGCGCGCCATAGATCGCGGCGGTCCAGCCGGCCGGGCCGGAGCCGATGATGAGGATTTCGGCGTGGCGGGTATTTGCGGCGGAATCGGCCATCTGGGCCTCCATTCGAATGCGTGATTGTCTGTCAGCCTTGGTATGGCGACTCGCAGGCAAAAGTAAAAGGGGCGGGGTGTCTCATATGCCCGTGTAGCGGGGCTAAAGCGGCTCGGAGACGACTTCCACCGTGGCGTGGCTGAGGTCGAAGGCGTCGGCGAGGCGGGCCTTCACGTCGCGCCGGACCATTTCGATACAGGCGCCGGGCTCGGCGGTGACTTCCAGCGTGATGAGGCGCTTGGTTTCCGTCAGCGCCCAGGCATGGACGTGGGAGACGCCTGAAACGGCAGGAATATGCATGATCAGGTCGGCGGTGATATCAGCAGAGGAGAGGCCTTCCGGTGTGCCTTCGAGCAGGATATGGCCGGACTGGCGGGCGATGCGTACGCCGGCCACGGCAACAAGAAGCGCCACGAGGACCGAGAGGAGCGGGTCAGCGGCCATCCAGCCTGTGGCCATGATGATACCGGCGGCGGCGATGGCGGCGACGGAGCCGAGCATGTCGCCCGCAACATGCCAGAGTGCGCCGCGCATGTTGAGATCGTCCTTCGCCCCGCCATGCAGCACGAGGAAGGCGATCACGTTCACGACGAGGCCGCCAACGGCCACCACCATCAGCAGCCCACCCATCACCTCGACCGGGTCCATCAGGCGGTGGATCGCTTCCCACACGATCCAGATCGCCAATAGAATCAACAGGATGCCATTGGTGAAGGCGGCGAGGATCTTCATCCGCGAGAAACCATAGGAGCGCTGCGAATCGGCCGGGCGGTCGGCCAGCTTGTAGCCGACCCAGGCCAGCACGAGCGAGCCGCAATCGGTCAGCATGTGCGCGGCATCGGCGAGCAGGGCGAGCGAGCCGGAGATCAGGCCGCCGGCCACTTCGGCGAACATGAAGGCGCCGGTCAGGACGGCAGCAATCGCCACACGGCGCCGGCTGTCGGCCGAACTCATGTCAGCGGCATGGGAATGATCATGGCCGTGGCCATGATCATCGTCGTGATCGTGGGAATGCGAGTGGGCGCTCATGAGGGAGACGTGGCGGCGTTTTGCCTGGGGGTCAATTCCTGTGTGATAGCATTGCATGAATGGGGGATGCGTGCCCGGCGACATACACGAACGATTGCACGGAAAAAGCCCGGACACTGCCCGGAGCGGGCACGGAGAGCGGCGCCCTTGCACGAAACCGCCGCGCGTGGCCTGATGGGCCAAAATATGCCTGGGAGGGACACCGACATGACATTTCCGCGCTTGCGCCAGCTGGTGATCGCCAGCGAGACGACCGACACGATCGACACGCTCAAGACCGTCTTCGCCCTGGGCGAGCCTTTTCCCGATCCGGGCGTGGCCGAGTTTGGCCTGGTCAATGGCGTGTTCGCGATTGGCGACCAGTTCCTCGAAGTCGTGGTGCCGACAGTGGAGACGGCGCCGGCGGCGCGGTTCATGGCGCGGGGCGGGCCGGGCGGATACATGGCGATTTTTGAGATCGACGACATGGAGCAGGCGCGGGCGCGCGCCGAACGGCTGGGCATCCGCCGCGTCTGGGACATCGACCTGCCAGACATTTCCGCCAGCCATTTGCACCCGGCCGACATTGGCGGCGCGATTGTCTCGCTCGACCAGCCGAAGCCTGCCGGCGCATGGCGCTGGGGCGGGCCGGACTGGCGCAAGAACAGCACGCCGGGCAAGCTGACCGGCGCGGTGCTGGCCAGCCCCGACCCGGTCCGCCTGATGGCGCGCTGGTGCGCGGCGCTGGACGTGCCGGGCGGCGGCTCCGGCCTGAAGCTCGCCGATGACGGCCGGCTGGCTTTCGTCCAGGGCCAGACCGAGCGCCTGATCGCCTTCGAGATGAGCCTGCCGGACGTGGACGCAATCCTGGCACGCGCGCGCGAAGCCGACCTGGAGGTCGAGGACCAGAGCGTCTGGATCGCGGGGATCGAACTGAGGCTCACCGAGGCATGAGGGGCGCAGCCGCTTTTCTGGCGCTGTTGCTGGCCGGTTGCACGGTGACCGGCGAGGGCGTGGATTACCCTGTCCCGGTGGACGCGGACTATGCCGCGCGCGAGGCAATGATGCGCGACCCGGACGACCGGTGCGGGCCGGAATTCATCCAGACGAAACTCCCGGCCAGCTTCGTCAACGTGGTGGGCGCGGTGACCGACGGGCCGTTCCGCCCGGTCTGCCAGCGCCATGATGCCTGCTACCGGCTGCAGGAGCGGACGCAGGCCGAATGCGACCGGCGGATGAAGCGCGAAATGGCGGCGATCTGCGCCAGCGGCAAGGCGACGCCGACCTATTCGCTGCCCATGGTGGGCAAGTCGCTCTGCCGCTTCCATGCGGGGCTGTATTATGACGCGATCAACAATACCTATGCGGCAGTGGCCTATGGCGGCCGGCCGGGCGGGCAGATCGTGAACGTGGCCACGCGCGTGATCGACGATCCGGTCACGGATGACGAGTTCGAGGTCTGCGTCGACGTGCACAACAACACCTATGCGATGCAGGAATACGATCTCGAGATGCGGGGCCGCAAAGGCAAGCTGATCGACCGGGAGCCGGACACGTACGAGACCAATGTCGGCGTCGGCGAGACGAAAACGATGTGTGTGAGCACGAACTATACGCGGTGGAGCCTCAAGGACCTGCCGGACGAGGTGCAAGTGTCCCTGCGCTGCGACACGCCGGAGAACTTCTCGGTGCGCCACGACATGGTGGTGGTGGATACGGTGAGCGTGAAGGTGCGGTGAGCTATCTCTCTCGTGTCTCCGGCGAACGCCGGGGCCTCATGCGGCGGCGTCAGGACATCATGGCATGAGATCCCGGGTCAAGCCCGGGAACTCGGAGTGTAGTTAAACATCCACCTCGGCTTCGAGCGCGAATTCCTCGATGAACTCGCGCCTTGGCTCGACGACGTCGCCCATCAGTTTGGTGAACATGTCGTCGGCTTCGTCGGCATGGTCGACGCGGACCTGGAGCAGGGTGCGGGCGTTTGAGTCGAGCGTGGTTTCCCAGAGCTGGTCGGCGTTCATTTCGCCGAGGCCCTTGTAGCGCTGGACCTTGAGGCCCTTGCGGCCCGAGGCCAGCACCGCGTCGAGCAGGGAGGCCGGGCCGTTGACGGGCACGTCGCCGCCCTTTTCCTGGCGCAGGATGGCGGGGTCTGTATAGACGTCGGCAAGCCCGGCGGCGCGCTCAGCGAGGCGCACGGCGTCCTGGCTGGCGAGCAGCGCCGGCGGCAGGACGGCCAGTTCCTCGACGCCGCGCACGGTGCGCTTGAGCACGAGGCCACCATCTTCAAAATGGCCCTCCCATGTGTCTTCGCCCTCTTCGGCGAGACGGTTGAGGCGTTCAGCGGTGGCCGTGGCCGTTTCCGGCGCGGCATTGGCGCTCATCGCGCCGGCAAGGGCGGCATGCT
The DNA here is from genome assembly GCA_963973995.1 of uncultured Alphaproteobacteria bacterium. Lineage (GTDB taxonomy): Bacteria > Pseudomonadota > Alphaproteobacteria > Caulobacterales > Hyphomonadaceae > Hyphomonas. The sequence goes on along the minus strand of CAXBCO010000001.1, from coordinate 156,532 downwards.
CGATCAGGTCGGCCGGCGCGCGCTGGGCGAGGCGCTTGAGGCTGGCGCGGAAATTGGCAGCCTGGCGCACGCGGTCGCGCAGGTCTTCGCCGCCGATCTGTGTGCCGTCACCGAGGATCAGCGTCTCGCCGCTGGTACCCTCGCCGATGAGGTAGGCTTCGAGCTCCGCGTCGTCCTTGACGTAGCGCTCGGACCGTCCGCGCGTCACTTTGTAGAGCGGCGGCTGGGCTATGTAGAGATAACCACGTTCGATGATCTCGGGCATCTGGCGGTAGAAGAAAGTGAGCAGCAGCGTACGGATGTGCGCGCCATCGACATCAGCATCGGTCATGATGATGATCTTGTGGTAGCGCAGCTTGTCGATGTTGAACTCGTCGCGGCCGATGCCGGCGCCGAGCGCCATGATCAGCGTGCCGATCTGGTCGGATGAGAGCATCTTGTCGAAGCGGGCGCGCTCGACGTTCAGGATCTTGCCGCGCAGGGGCAGGATGGCCTGGTTGTCGCGCGACCGGCCCTGCTTGGCGGAACCACCAGCGGAATCACCCTCGACGATGAAGATTTCGGACTTGGCCGGGTCTTTTTCCTGGCAGTCGGCAAGCTTGCCGGGCAGGGACGAGATATCGAGGGCGGACTTGCGGCGGGTCAGCTCGCGCGCCTTGCGGGCGGCTTCACGTGCGGCGGCGGCCTCGACGATCTTCATCATGATCTCGTGGGCTTCCTTGGGATGCTCCTCGAACCATTCCGACAGTTTCTCGCCCATCAGGGATTCCACGACCGGACGCACTTCGGACGAGACCAGCTTGTCTTTCGTCTGCGAGCTGAATTTCGGGTCGGGCACCTTGACGCTGAGCACGCAGGTGAGGCCTTCGCGGGCATCATCGCCGGAAATCTCGACCTTGGACTTCTTGGCGATGCCGGTCTCGTTGGCATATTTGTTGATGATCCGGGTCAGCGCGCCGCGGAAGCCGGCCAGGTGGGTGCCGCCGTCGCGCTGGGGGATGTTGTTGGTGAAGCAGAGCACGTTCTCGTGATAGCTGTCATTCCACTCGAGCGCGGCCTCGACGGTGACGCCGTCCTTCTCGCCGATGACATAGATCGGGTCGGGTACGATCGGCGATTTCTGGCGGTCCAGGTGCTGGACGAAGGCCTTCACGCCGCCTTCGTACATCAGGTCGATCTCGTAGGGCTCGGCTTCGCGCTCGTCGCGGAAGATGATGTGCACGCCGGAATTGAGGAAGGCGAGCTCGCGCAGGCGGTGTTCCAGCGTCTTGCGGTCGTAATCGGTCATCGTGAACGTGGAGGTGGACGCAAGGAAGCGGACGGCGGTGCCGGTATAGGGCTTGCCCTTGTCGGTCATCGGCGAGGGGCCGCGGGTGACGAGGGGCGCCTCGACGCGGCCGCCATCGACGAAACGGACCCAGTGCTCTTTGCCTTCGCGGTGGATGGTCAGCTCCAGCCAGTCGGACAGGGCGTTGACGACGGAGACGCCGACGCCGTGCAGGCCGCCGGAGACCTTGTAGGAGTTCTGGTCGAACTTACCGCCCGCATGCAGCTGGGTCATGATGACTTCGGCGGCAGAGACGCCTTCGCCGGTGTGCTTGCCGACGGGGATGCCACGGCCATTGTCGGTGATCTCGGCGCTGCCATCGGCCAGCAGGGTGACGGTGACGCGGTCGGCATGGCCGGCCAGGGCCTCGTCGATGGAATTGTCGACGACTTCGTAGATCATGTGATGCAGACCCGAGCCGTCATCGGTGTCACCGATATACATGCCAGGGCGCTTTCGGACCGCTTCGAGGCCCTTCAGGACCTTGATGCTGTCAGCGCCATATTCGGGGGATTCACCCATGATTTCTTCAGCCATTCCGGCATCCTTGTCGATTCGTCAGATTTCCCCGTATCTATAGGGGGTTTCGGCCGATAAGGGAAATGAATCGGGGGGGATTTAGCAGCACAAAAAAGCCCCCGTTTTCCGTAATGAAAACAGGGGCTTGTAGACGGTGTTTTTGCCGCGTTCGCGAGCCGGTGAAACGGTCAGTCCGGCTTCGGCTTTTTCTTGAAGGTTTTTACCGGTTTTGCGCCTTTTCCGGCGGCGGGCTTGCCCTTGAAACCCGGTTTGGCGCCGGTGCCGGCACCGCCCGGTTTGGGCTTGCCTTTGAAGGGCTTCTTGTCCTTCGGGCTGTCATACTGGATGTAGTCGCCGAGCGAGGGCTCTGCCGTTGCGGGCTTTTCCCATTTCGGCTTTCCGGGATTGCCCTGGTTCTTGGCATCCGGGTTCCAGTTGCCGCCCTGGCCATCCTTCGCGCGCTTCAGGTGCGGTTTGACGTGCGGCGGGCGCGGTCCGCGCGGGGGACGATCGTCGCGGGCCTCCCGGGCCTCGGGGGCCGGCGCGCCGTCCAGCGGGAAGGCACGGATGCCCTTCTCGAGCGAAGCGCCTTCGCCGAGCGTGGCGAAGAAGCGCTCTGCGGCGTCCCTGGTCAGTTCGACATGGGTCGATGAGGGATTGATGCGGATCGCGCCGATATCCTCGCGGCTGAGGCCGCCTGCCTTGCACAGCATGGGCAGCAGCCAGCGGGCTTCGGCATTTTTCTTGCGGCCGATGTTCAGGGAGACCCAGGCGGCGTTCTCGAAGCCCTTGCGCTCGACGTGCGGGCGACGCTCGCGCGGGCCACTGTCATTGCGGTCTGTCCAGTCGTCGCGATCCTTGCGGGGCGCAGGGGCGCGGTCGTCGACGTCGCGCAGGTCTTCAGGGGCCGAGCGGCCTTCGCGGCTCTTGCGCAGGAAGGCGGCAGCGACCTGATCGGCGCCGTGCGTTTCGAGCAGCTTGGCGATCATGTCGGCTTCGCTCTCGTGGACCGGGCGGCTGAGGGCCGGATCGGCGAGCAGGCGGGCATCGTCGAGGGCGTTGATTTCCTCGGCCGTGGGCGGCTTGCCCCAGGTCGCGTCGATCTTGGCGTCGCGCAGCAGGCGTTCGACGCGGCGGCGGCCCTTGGGCGCGACCAGAAGGGCGCTGACGCCCTTGCGACCGGCGCGGCCTGTACGGCCCGAACGGTGCAGCAGGGTCTGCGGATCGCGCGGCAGGTCGGCATGGATGACGAGGCCGAGATTCTGCAGGTCGAGTCCGCGGGCGGCAACATCGGTGGCGATGCAGACGCGGGCGCGGCCATCGCGAAGGGCCTGCAGGGCATTGGTCCGCTCTTTCTGGCTGAGTTCACCCGACAGGGCGACGACCGGGAAGCCGCGATTGCCCATGCGGCTCATCAGCTTGTTGACGGCGGCGCGGGTGGTGCAGAAGACCAGCGCGCTTTCGCTGTCGGAATGGCGCACGATATTGACGATGGCGTTCTCTTCGTCGCCGGGGGCGACGAGCAGCGCCTTGTATTCGATGTCGACGTGCTGGGATTGCTCGGCCTCGGTCATGACGCGGACAGCATTGCGCTGGTAGCGGCCGGCAAGGGCGGCGATGCCCTTGGGCACCGTGGCGGAGAAGAGCAGGGTGCGGCGGGTCTCCGGCGTGCCCTGGAGAATGAGCTCCAGTTCGTCGCGGAAGCCCATGTCGAGCATTTCGTCGGCTTCGTCGAGCACGACGGCGCGCATATCCGACGTGACGAGCGATCCGCGCTTGATATGGTCCGCCAGGCGTCCGGGCGTGCCGATGACGATATGGGCGCCACGGGCGAGCGCCTTGCGCTCCTCGCGCATGTCCATGCCGCCGACACAGGTGGCCAGGCGCGCGCCGGTGGAGGCGTAGAGCCATTGCAGTTCGCGGGCGACCTGCTGGGCCAGTTCCCGGGTTGGGGCAACGATCAGGGCGAGCGGCGCGTCGGCATTGGCGAACTTGGACTCGGTGCCGAGCAGGTCGGCGGCCATGGCGAGGCCGAAGGCGACGGTCTTGCCGGAGCCTGTCTGGGCGGACACGAGCAGGTCCTTGCCCGCCAGTTCCGGTGCAATCACTGCCGATTGCACTTGCGTGAGGGTCTCATAGCCGCGTGTGGCGAGCGCCTCGGCAAGGGCCGGAGGAACGAGGGGCATATCAGTCATTTAGCATTTGTCTTTCAAGGGCGTGCGCGGAGAATCCATGCGCAGCGCGCCGTCCTCAAGCGGGCGGGCGCGCGGTTTGGCTGCTCATTGCACGTTTCAGGCCGCAATACCACAGCGGCCAACATTCGCCTCAGAAGGGATTGAGCGTGTAGCCATCTTGCTGGAGCAGGGCATGGGCGGTCATGGCCGAGAGCGAGACGGTTACGCCGGGCAGCAGGTCGCCTGGCGCAAAGTCGCGGGCGGCGGCGGTCTGGCCGCAGAGCTGGATGCTGGCGCCTGCCGCGATGAGTTCGGCGACGAGGGGGGCGGTCGGATTGTCATGGCCGAGCTTGTCCGCCGTCAGCAGGTCGGATGCCGCCGGGCCGTGGACGACAAGGGCCACCGAGAGGTTCTCTGGCGCAACGCCTGCGGCGGCGTGCATGTTGAGAAAGCGGGCGGCGGTGTTGAAGCCCTTGTTGACGTCGCCGTCCGGCGCGCCCTCGGAGACATCGAAGGCGACCTTGAAGACCGCATCTTCCGGCAGGACGTAGCCTTCCACGGCGGCGGACTTGCCAAAGGAAGGCACGAGCGTGCCGGGCTTGAAATCGTCCATGCCGGCCTGGGCGGTTGCGGTGAGGCAAAGGGCGGCGGCAAGGGCGGCGAAGGGGCGAAGCATGGGCGGGTCTCCTTTGGCGCGAGGCTAGCACCCGTACCCCTGCGGGTCGAGCAAAGGGCTAGGGGATTTCCCGGAGTCTGCGGGCCGGAGGAATTTGGTAGAAAGCCTGCCATGAAACAGAGTTGGGTGACTTTCGCGCAGCGGCCTGTGCCGCGTTACACGAGCTATCCGACCGCTGCGGACTTTGCGCCCATGGTCGGCGAGGCGGAGGCGCTAGCCTGGGCGTCCGGCGTGGCGCCGGGGTCTGCGATCTCTGTCTATGCGCATATCCCGTTCTGCGACCGGCTGTGCTGGTATTGCGGCTGCGCGACCACGGTGCCGAACGGCTATGACCGGATCGCGGCCTATGTCGGCGTGCTGCACAGGGAAGTCGATCTCTGGGCCGACGCGCTCGGCGACCATGGCGGCCTTGCGCACCTGCATTTCGGCGGCGGCTCGCCCAATTCCCTGACGGGGCAGGACATGACCGCCCTGATCGGGCATATCGGCGCGCGCTTCGGCCTGCGTCCCGAAGCCGAGATCGCGATGGAACTCGACCCGCGCGTCCTGTCGGAGGCGCAGGTCGAGGCGATGGCGGCGGCCGGTGTCAACCGGGTCAGCCTCGGCGTGCAGACGCTGGACCTGGACGTGCAGAAGGCGATCAACCGTGTGCAGCCGCGTGAACAGGTCGAGCGCGTGATCGCGCGCCTCGACGCGGCGGGCATCACGAAGCATAACATGGACCTGATGTACGGTCTGCCGGACCAGACGGTGGCGCATGTCGAGGAGGCCGCCCGGTTTGCCGTGGAAAGCCGCGCGGCGCGCGTCTCGGTGTTCGGCTATGCGCATGTGCCCTGGTTCGCCAAGCACCAGGCGGCGATCCGCGAAGAGGCGCTGCCGGACCTTGAGGCCCGGTTCGAACAGGCCGAGGCGGCAACGGCGATCCTGCTGGCAGCGGGCTATGTGCCGGTCGGGCTCGACCATTTTGCCCGCGCCGATGACAGCCTTGCCATCGCGGCGAAAGCGGGAACGCTGCGGCGCAATTTCCAGGGCTACACCGACGACCCGTGCGACTCGCTGGTCGGGCTGGGCACCTCGTCGATCTCGCAGTTTGCCGAAGGCTATGTGCAGAACCTGAAGGACCGCAATGCCTGGCGCGACGCCATCCTGGCCGGGCACCTTCCCAGCGAACGCGGGATTGCGCTGACGGAAGACGACCGGCTGCGCGCCCGGGCGATCGAGCGCCTGATGTGCGACCTGCGCGTCGATGTGAACGCGGTGTGCGCCGAGATGGGCGCAGCAGAGGGCAGCCTCGACGATGCGCTGGAGACGGCGCGCTTCCTGGTGCCTGCGGGGCTGTGCACGGTTGAGGATGGCGTCGTGACCGTGCCGCTGGCGGCGCGGGTGATGCTGCGCACGGTGGCGCAATGCTTTGACGGACGGTTCAAGCCGGCGCCGAGGCGCCACGCCCGGGCCGTCTAGGCGTTCAGCACCCTGGCATGATGGGCGATGTGGTCGTCCATGAACGTGGCGATGAAGTAATAGTCGTGGCCATAGCCGTCGTGCAGCCGGTAGGTCAGGGCCTGACCGGCATGTTCGCAGGCCTCGACGAAGATGTCGGGCTTCAGCTGGGTTTCGAGGAAGCTGTCGGCCCGGCCGGTGTCGATCAGGAGGTGGGCATCGGTCTGGCGGTTCTGGACGAGTTCGGTCGCGTCATATTGTTCCCACGCAATCGAAGGCGGGCCGATATAGGCGGTGAAGGCCTTCTGGCCCCATGGCACACGGGCCGGGCTGGTGATCGGCGAGAAGGCCGAGCAGGACCGGTAGGTGAACGGGTGCTTGAAGTGGAGGGTGAGCGCGCCGTGTCCGCCCATGGAATGGCCGAAGATGCCCTGCCGGCCCATGTCGGCCTTGAAATTGGCTTCGATGATGCCGGGCAGTTCCTTCGTGATGTACTGGTCCATGCGGAAATGCGTGTCCCATGGCGGCTCGGTGGCGGTGAGGTAGAAGCCGGCGCCCTGTCCGAGGTCGTAGGCCTCGTCATCCGGCACGCCCGGCCCGCGCGGGCTGGTATCGGGGGCGATGACCATGATCCCGTGCTCGGCAGCGGCGCGCTGCAGGCCGGATTTTTCCATCACATTGGCCCAGGTGCAGGTGAGGCCGGAGAGGTACCAGAGGACGGGCACCGGGCCGTCCTTGGCCTGCGGCGGCGTGTAGACGGCAAAGCGCATGTCGCAGCCAAGAACGGCTGACGCGTGGTCATGCACGCTGACGAGGCCGCCAAAGCTTGTCCATTCGGAGACGGTGGTTAGGGTCATGGCGAAGCGCTCCTGGATTTGCGCGGAGCATGGCCCGAACCGGGCAGGAGGATCAAGGCATGGCGGCATACGTTCTGTACGGCTCGGAGGTCAGCCTGTTTTCAGGCAAGGCGCGGGCCTACCTCCGCTGGCGCGGGGCGGACTTCGAGGAGCGGTTGGCGACGCGTGACGTTTACCAGAACGTGATCCTGCCGCAGGTCGGCTGGCCGGTCATTCCCGTCGTGGAAATGGCGGACGGTACGGTGGTGCAGGATACGACGGACATCATCGAAACGATTGAAGCGCAGATGCCGGATGGGCCGCGCGCCATTCCTGACGGGCCGGTGCAGGGCGTCGTGTCGCGCCTGCTGGACCTGTTTGCCGACGAGTGGCTGGTGATCCCGGCGATGCACTATCGCTGGAATTACAATGAAGACTGGACCTATGGCGAGTTCGGCCGGACGTCGGCGCCGGACGCGCCGCCCGCCGAGCAATATGCCATCGGCAAGAAGAATGGCGAGCGCTTCAAGGGCGCGGTGCCGATGCTGGGCGTCAGCGAGGACACGATCCCCGGCGTCGAGGCGGCCTATGAGGCCTTCCTGAGGGACATGACCGAACACTTGCGCCACCATGCCTATGTGCTGGGCGGGCGGGCGTCGCTGGGCGATTTCGCGCTGAACGGGCCGCTCTATGCGCACCTGCTGCGCGACCCCGAGAGCGGCCGGATCATGGAAAAGCTGGCACCGAAAGTGGCAGACTATGTGCGGCGGGTTCAGTCGGGCGCGCCGGGCGAGGGCGACCTGTTGCCAGACGATGCCGTGCCGAAAACGCTGGAACCGATCCTCAGTCGACAGATGACCGAGCAGATGCCGGTCCTGGTGAAAACGGCGGCCTTGTTCGAGGCATGGGCGAAGACGGCGGGCGCCGGCGCCGACGTGCCGCGCGGCTTTGGCCGTGTGGAGTTCGAGACGGGTGGGTTCGAGGGCGAATGCGCGGCACGCAGCTTCCCGCTGTGGCGGCTGCAGGCCGTCACCGACGCGATCGATGCGATGGACGATGACGCGAAGGCACGACTGGCAGATCTGTTGGACCGGGTCGGCGGAACGCCCCTGATGGACTTCAGGTTGCCCGCGCGGCTGGCGCGGCGGGATTTCCGGCTGAAGCTGGTCTGATCCGGTTTGCTCAGTCGGGCAGCGGGAAAGAGACCGAGAAGCCGTCCTGAATATAGCCTCCGTGCGCCCGGTTGTGAGGCGTGCCGGGTTCTTCGAAATAGGCGAGGTCCGGATGATGCCGGGTAACGAGGTCGCGTACCTGCGGCGTCAGCCCGTCGCGCATATGGGCGACGAGGGCCAAGGTCCACGGCACCAATGCCAGCACACGGTTGCCGTCAGCGACAGCGGTCTCAATGATCCAGCGTATGGCGTCAGACTCTATCGGTTCCAGCGAGGGCGGGTCTTCGTCACGTCCGAACACGGGAAGCTTCTATCGTCTTCACTGAAGTGTCGCCTCCGGATCAGCGTAGGGCGTGAAGTTGAGGTCGTAGCCGTAGGGCTTGTCCTTGGGCGGGGCGTCGGGCTCTGTGGCGTAGATATCGACCTTGTCCGCGATCTTGAAACCGAGATGGTTGCTGATCGCGACAATCATGTCGCCGGCTTCTTCCGGATCCTTTGCCCAGGCTTTCATTGACAGCACGGACGGACCGGCCTCGGTCTTGAACTCGGCGCTCGGTTCAACGACGACGCCATCGGCCACCATCGCGTAATGGGTGAAGGCGGTTTCGATTTCGCCGTCGCCCAGCTTGCGTTTCCAGTCGTCGGGGGCTTGATCGCTCATGATGTCCCCGCAATGCAGTCGATTTCCAGGTGCGCGCCGACGGCCAGGCCGGAGACGCCAACAGTGGCGCGGGCGGGTTTAGGATCAGGCAGGGCCGCCGCATAGGCGGCGTTCATTTCGCCATAGTCTTCCATGTCGCCGAGATAGACGGTGCATTTGACGAGATCGGACAGGTCGGCGTCGAGTGTGTTCAAGGTGCGCTCCAGGTTTGCGAAGATTTGGGTTGTCTCAGGTCCGGTGCCACCGGGCGCGATCGATCCGGTTTCCGGATCGATGCCGACTTCGCCGGCAAGATAGATCGTGTTGCCGACTATAACGGCCTTCGAGAAAGGCAGTTCCACGCCGCCAACAGTCATGCCGCCATAATGCGAGACGTTTGTGGCGAAATTGGCGTCGTCGACTTCGACGGCGACACAGCCGGTGAGGGCGAGGGCCGTGCCCACAATTACGTATTTGATCATGTCCGGGCGTCCTTCGATTGCGGGCGGCGTCATGCCCGGCGGAATTTGAAGATCATCTCATGCGACGTGCCTGGCTGGAATGGCGCGCCGTCCCAGTCGCCCAGCACGTCCGCGCACGCCAGGCCACTTTGTTCTGCGAGGTGCATGATCCGGGAGTGCGGCAGAAAACGCAACGTGCTTTCTGAGGTCAGGACCGCGTCGCCGAAATCATAGTCCCAGGCGAAGGTCATCATGCCTGTGTCGCGGTTGGACGAGATGATCCGGCGAGAGGCGTGGATCTGCATGCCGTCCGGCGATTGCAGCGTTCGTTCACGGGCCCAGACGCTGTCCCAGTCGATAGCGGGGTTTCGGCTTTCGAACACAGCGAGGCCATCCGGCTTCAGGTGATCGGCCATGTTGGCGAGGGCGCGGGCGACCTGCGCTTCCGTCAGCAAGACCTGAAAGGCGTGGCCTGTCATGATGATGAGGTCGAAACGCTTGGGAGACCGGAAGCCTTCAGCGGTCGCTTCGACCCAGTCCACGGACGCGCCATGCGGTTTGGACCGTGCGACGTCCAGCATGGCTCGTGCGGGATCAGCGCCGGTCACGCGGTGGCCACGGGCGGCGAAGGCGTCACAGACGAGGCCGGTGCCGCAGCCGAGGTCGAGAATGTCGCGCAGGCTGTCCCCGACGAGGGAGAGGTAGAAGTCCCGGTCTTCCGCGCCCGCATTCCCCAGGTCGTAGATGCCTGCGAGGCGGGGGTGGGTATAGTGGAGGTCGACCGGGACCATTTATCTCAATCCGCGCTAGCCGCGATGCATGGCACAGATCTTGTTGCCGTCGGTGTCGCGCAGGTAGGCGAGGTAAAGGCGCATGCCTGTGCCTTCGCGCCAGCCGGGCGGGTCTTCGATCGGCTTACCGCCGGCAGCGATGCCCGCCGCGTGCCAGGCGTCGGCCTGTTCCGGCGAATCCGCTGCAAAGCCGATCGTGCCGCCATTGGCGTGGGTTGCCGGCTGGCCGTCAATGGGCGGCGTGACGAGGAAGGTGCCGCCATTGTGAATATAGATCAGACGCCCTTTGGGATCGACAATCGCCTCACGGCCGCCAATCGACTTGAACAGGGCGTCATAGAGTTTCTTCGATTTTTCGAGATCGTTCGTGCCGATCATTACGTGACTGAACATTTTTTCTCCCTTTTAAATGAATTGTTCGTCAAACCTTGAAAGATCTTTTTGGATAACTTCGATGGCACGGACACCCGAGAGTATGTACCTAGCACTTCGATATCTCTCTTTGCTTTTCTGGTCCGACGACAGGAAACCATCGAAATAAGTAGCCATCGTAATTATCATATTGTCGATGGCATCATTTTTAAGTTTTGCTCCTGATACATTCGCGGGACTCCCATTTATTGTCCACTCGATATAGTGGAGGTGTTGGATGAGCGAGGCTCGAAACCCGAACGATGTCGATAATTCGGTAAGTTCAGGGTATGGCAAAATATCCGAGTTCTCATCGACAATCTGCTTGGCCACTTGAGCCGTGGTGACGGCTATCTTGTTCGAAAGAATAGCATCTGTTGGTTTTGACTTTCGGATACGCTTGATTTCTGACGGAGTAAGATCCATCTGAATGCCCTGATAAAGATCGGTAATTCGCTTCCATTGTTCACCAGCATGATCGAGCGCGTCCGCCGCTGCGTCTCGCTTGCGTTGGAACTCAACTATTCTCGCATGATCTCCGTTTATCGCTTGTTGGATATCTGAAAGGTACTGAGGAAATTCTCGAGTACCAACCTTGTCGATCGCTCTTCGCTGCAGTCCTTTTAGACGAGAGCACCTCGCAGCGACATTTCCTGTACTACGCAAGATGTCCACCTGTCTGGAGTATGGCTGGAGCGGCAATAAAGATCTAGCTAGCGAGTCATGAGCGTCGGGCTTATGAATTTCCATTGCAACATAATCTGGAATACAGATCCGATGATGCCTCGACCTTGATAAATATTGGAGTACGGAGGGACTGCTGACCGCATTGGAATCAACTAGCAACCGTCTCGCGCGTGCCATCAGAATACCACCACGCTCCGAATACTCTCTCCCGCATGCATCAGATCGAAGGCGTCGTTGATTTTTTCGAGGCCCATGACGTGGGTGATCATCGGGTCGATCTGGATCTTGCCGTTCATGTACCAGTCGACGATTTTCGGCACGTCGGTGCGGCCCTTGGCACCGCCGAAGGCCGTGCCGCGCCAGTTGCGCCCGGTGACCAGCTGGAAAGGCCGTGTGCTGATTTCCTTGCCGGCCTCGGCCACGCCGATGATGATCGACGTGCCCCAGCCGCGATGGCAGCATTCGAGGGCCTGGCGCATGACGTCCGTGTTGCCGGTGCAGTCGAAGGAATAATCCGCGCCGCCATCGGTCAATTCGACGATCTCGGCGACGACGTCTTTCGTGTTCTTCGGATTGACGAAATGGGTCATGCCGAATTTCTCGCCCCATTCCTTCTTCGAGTCATTGATGTCGACGCCGATGATCTTGTCGGCGCCTGCCATCTTCGCGCCTTGCAGCACGTTGAGGCCGATGCCGCCAAGCCCGAACACGACGACATTGTCGCCGACCTGGACCTTGGCCGTATTCGTGACCGCTCCGACGCCGGTCGTGACGCCGCAGCCGATATAGCAGGCCTTGTCGAAGGGGGCGTCGGTGCGGATTTTCGCGACGGCGATTTCAGGCAGGACGGTGAAGTTCGAGAAGGTCGAGCAGCCCATGTAATGGTAGATGGTCTGGCCCTTGTAGGAGAAGCGGCTGGTGCCGTCCGGCATCAGGCCCTTGCCCTGCGTCGCGCGGATGGCGGTGCAGAGATTGGTCTTGCCGGAGAGGCAGCTTTTGCACTGGCGGCATTCGGGCGTGTAGAGCGGGATGACATGGTCGCCCGGCTTGACGCTGGCGACGCCCGCGCCGACCTCGCGCACGATGCCGGCGCCCTCATGGCCGAGCACGCTGGGGAAGAGGCCCTCGCTGTCGAGCCCGTCGAGCGTGTAGGCATCGGTGTGGCAGATGCCGGTGGCCATGATCTCGACAAGGACTTCGCCGGCCTTGGGGCCTTCGAGGTCCAGCTCGACGATTTCGAGGGGTTTCTTCGCTTCAAAGGCAACGGCAGCGCGGGTCTTCATGGGTCATGTCTCCGGACAGGGGTCTGATCCCTACCTAGACCGCACTGGCGTCATGATCCACTCCCCGCCCGTGATTGACTTTAGTTTGATGTAGAACTAAAAAGTATGGTATCAAGCTAAATAGGAAGGAAAGACGATGGCAACGCGGCGAGGCGTACTGAAACTGGTGGGGGGTGGCTGCGTACTCGCGGCGGTGGGCGCAGGCGGCTTTGTGGCCGCGAACGGCCCGTCGCGGTCGGCCCGGTCGCCATGGCGCGAGGCGGGTCAGGAGACGGAATTTCGCCGCCGCGCCCTGTCCTATGCGATCCTCGCGCCGAATCCGCACAACCGGCAGCCCTGGCTGGTGCGGCTCGACGGCGACGACGCCCTGACCCTGTATTGCGACCTGGACCGCCGCCTGCCGGCCACCGATCCGTATGACCGCCAGATCGTCATCGGGCATGGTGCGTTTCTCGAGCTGCTGGCGCTGGCCGCCGCAGAGGATGGGTATGGAACGGAGATCACGCTGTTCCCGGACGGCGAGGACATGGCAACGCTGGACGCGCGCCCCGTGGCGACCGTGCGGTTCCATGCCGGCGGGGCAGGGCCTGACCCGCTGTTTGCACACGTGCTGGCGCGGCGGTCGAACAAGGAACCCTATGAGGCGCGCGACGTGGAGGCTGAGAAACTGGCGGCCATGAAGCAGGCAGGCAGCGGCTTCGGCGTGTCGGCCACCGCCATCGGCAACACACCGATGGCAGAGACTCTGCGCGACCTGACCTGGCGGGCGCACCAGATGGAAGTGAAGACGCCGGTGACCAATCAGGAGAGTGTCGACCTGATGCGCTTCGGCGCGAAGGAAGTGGCGGCCAATCCCGACGGAATCGAACTTGAAGGCCCGTTCATTGCGGCCGGCAAGCTGATCGGCATGGTCAATCGCGAGACATTGGCCGACCAGACATCCGCAGGATTCCAGCAGGGCCTGGACATGTATGAGGCGCTGGCGATGTCGGCGCGGGGGTTTGCCTGGCTGACCAATGACAACCTGATCCGGGCCGACCAGATCAATGCGGGGCGGGCGTATGTGCGGATGAACCTGACGGCGACATCGCTGGGCGTCTCGATCCACCCCTGGAGCCAGTCGCTGCAGGAATATCCGGAAATGGCGGACCTGTACGACGAGGTGCACGCGTTGATCGGTGGTGGCCAGAGGCTTCAGATGTTGGTCAGGGTGGGCTATGCCAAACCCATCGTGGCCACGCCTCGCTGGCCGCTTGAATCGCACCTGATTGCCTGAAGGGCCGCCCATGAGCACATTGTCCCAACGCGAGCAAGCGCTGTTCCTGCTGCTCAACGAAATCGGCATCATCAGCCAGTTGTCGAGTGCGCGGCTGGAGCGGCTGCTGCCGCATGGCCTGACCGTGGCGCAGTTCGGCCTGCTGAACCATCTGGTGCGACTGGACGGCGACTGGTCGCCGGCCCGGCTCGCGGCGGCGTTCCAGGTGACCAAGGGCACGATGACCAGCACGCTGCAGCGGCTGGAGTCCAAGGGGTTCATCTCGATGCGCGCCAATCCGGCCGACGGCCGGGCCAAGATCGTGATATTGACGGAGGCCGGACGGCGCGCCCGCGAGGCTGCATTGGCCGCTGCAGAGCCGGGACTTGCCGACCTGAAAGCCGCGCTGTCGTCCGCTGAGGTGGATGCGCTCATTCCAGGCTTGCAAAAGCTCAGGATCTGGCTCGATATGCATCGGTAAGTGCAATTGCATGACGGGTTCCCCGTGTGGGACGGAACGGGATGGACTGATGGTTAGACTGCTGCTGTGGACGGTAGGCGTTGTCGCCGCCGTATTGCTGGTCACGTATTGGTGGGCCGGCCGGAACCTGAAGGTCCTGGATGCCGCCGCCCGGGCCGACGCGCCGGGCGCGTTTCTCGAGGTTTCGGGCGGTACGCTCCACTACCTGGTGCAGGGGCCCGAGGATGGCGAGATTGTCGTCATGGTGCACGGCTTCTCGACGCCATCCTTCATTTTCGAACAGAATGCGGCGGCGCTGGTCGACGCCGGGTTCCGCGTCGTGCGCTACGACCATTTCGGGCGCGGCTGGTCTGACCGGCCGAAGGGCCCGTACAATGAAGAATTCTACGACCGGGAATTGATGGACCTGCTCGACGGCCTCGGCCTGTCGGAGCCGGTACGTCTTGTCGGCCTGTCGATGGGCGGGCCGATCGTCATGTCGTTTGCCGGGCGCCATCCGGAACGCGTGTCGGACATATTCTTGCTGGTGCCGGCGGGTCTCGACGTGACCGGGGGAAACAGCGGTGCCGCGCGGTTGGTGCGCGTGCCGGTGATCGGCGACTGGATCTGGCGCGTCTTCGGGCGCGGCATCCTGCTGGGCAATTCGCAACTCGACGAAAGCGCCCTTGATCCGGCCAACCGCCTGCAGGGCGATGTCGCGCGCCAGCTGGATTTCCGCGGCTATCGCGAAGCCCTGTTGTCGACAATGCGGCATTTCCCGATGTCGGACCGGGCCCGCCTGTTCAGCACGGTCTCCGACAAGACGAAAATACCGGTCGTGGCCGTGTTCGGAGATGCCGACGATACCATCGCGGTGTCCAGCGCGGCGAAACTTATGGCGCTGATCCCGCGCGCGGATGTGCGGATCATAGCAGGCGGCACGCACGGCCTGAACTACCAGCGCCACGCGGAGGTCAATCCGATGCTGGTGGAATGGGCCAGCGGCGGGGCGGCCGACTAGGCCTCGACGCTGGCGGTGCCGTCTTCGACGCGGACGCATTGGGCGCGGTCGCCAAAGGCCTCGAACAGGAAGCGTTCGGTGCCGGTGAGCCATGCCTGTCCGCCGAGGGCGCAGAGTTCGTCATAGAGGGCGGCGCGGCGGTCCGGGTCGAGATGGGCGGCGGCTTCGTCGAGCAGCAGCAGGGGCGCCGGGCCATCGCCGCCTGCGCGCAAGGCGCCCGCCGAGGCGAGGATCAATCCGATCAGGAGGGCCTTTTGCTGGCCGGTCGAGGCGTCGCGTGCGGGCGCGTCGGTGGGGCGGTGGATGACGACCAGGTCTGAACGGTGCGGGCCGTCAATCGTGCGTCCGGCGGCGATGTCGCGGCGGCGCGTGGTGCGGAAGGTCTCGGCGAGTGTCTCGAAGATCGACTTGAAATCGTCGCCGCGCAGGGCCGCCTGTTCGGCGTCGCCTTCCAGCGAGAGATCAGCCTTGGGGAAGTGGCCTTCGGGCCGGGCCTCGATGGCACCCTGCAGGGATTCCAGGACATGCGCACGGTTGATGGCGATCTCGGCGCCGGCTTCGGCCATGCGGGCCTCGATGGCGTCAGCCCAGGCCGGGTCGACATGGCCGCGTTCCAAGAGAGCATTGCGTTCGCGCATGGCCTGTTCATAGCGGCTGGCAGCGCGGCCATGGGACGGGACATGCGCCATCACCTGACGGTCGAGAAAACGGCGCCGGTCCGATGCGCCGCCGCGGAAGACGCTGTCCATGGAGGGGGTCAGCCAGACGATGCGGACGAGGTCGGCCAGATCGGATGCGGTGGCAGACGCCCCGTCGATGCGGACATTGCGCTTGGCACCGGAGCCGGTTTCGAGCGCGACGCCGATCTTCTGGTCATTGGCCAGCGTTGCGGCGACGGTCCAGCTGCCCGGCGCGTCCTTGCGCACCATTTCCGGCAGGGTGGCCGAGCGCAGGCCGCGGCCTGGGCCAAGCTGGCTGACCGCTTCGAGCAGGTTGGTCTTGCCCGCACCATTGGCACCGAACAGGCAGACGTGACGGCCATCAAGCGGCAGTGTCAGCGCGGCGTAGTTGCGGAAGTCCGTAAGTGAGATTCGGGTGATCTGAGCCAAGCGTCGATCCCGTCTGACGGGCCTAGACCCTGAGTGGCATCAACACGTAGCGTGCGCTGTCATCCGATGGATCGAGCACGAGCGCGGGAGAGGCCGGGTCATTGAACATGAATTCGACCGTGTCGGCTTCAATCTGCCCGGCAATATCGAGCAGGTATTTGGCATTGAAGCCGATCTCCATCGCGTCGGAGCTGTATTCGGCCTCGAGCTCTTCATTGCCGGCGCCCGTCTCCGCGTGGCTGACGGCAAGCGTCAGTTTGCCATCGGACACCGACATTTTCACCGAACGCGAGCGCTCTGCCGAGACTGTTGAGACGCGGTCAACGGCGGCTTCGAACGACTTGTTGTCGACGACGAGCTTCTTGTCATTGCCCTTGGGAATGACGCGGGCATAGTCGGGGAAGGATCCGTCGATCAGTTTCGAGGTCAGCACCGCGCGGCCTGCGCGCACAACGATCTTCGTATCGGACACTTCGATATCGACATCGCCGTCGACGGCGTCAATGAGGCGGCGGGCTTCGGCCACGGCCTTGCGGGGCACGATGACGCCTTCGAGATTTTCAGAGCCCTTGGGAGCCGCAATCTCGGCGAGGGCCAGGCGGTGGCCATCGGTGGCGACGGTGCGCAGGACGGCCTTGCCGTCTTCGTTCTTGGCACCGTGAAGGTAGACGCCGTTGAGATAGTAGCGGGTCTCTTCAGTCGAGATCGCAAACCGTGTCTTGTCGATCAGGCGGGCAAGGTCTTTCGCATCGACCGAAAAGACCGTGGCGCCGTCATCGCTGCTCATCGTCTGGAAGTCGGAGGCGGGCAGGGTTGGCAGTTCGAAATGCGACCGGCCGGCGCGGATCGCCAGGCGCTGGTTGTCGGGCTGGGTTTCCAGTTCGATCTCGGCGCCGGCTGGCAGCTTGCGGATGACGTCAAACAATGTGCCGGCAGGTGCCGTGACGGCGCCTTCGCGGCTTACCTTTGCGTCGGCGCTGTCGACAGCCTCGATATCGAGATCGGTCGCCGTGAGCTTCAGTTCGCCCTTGCTGGCCTGCAGCAATACGTTCGACAGGATTGGAATGGTGTTGCGGCGCTCGACGACGTTCTGCACATGCGAGAGAGCATTGAGGAGATCGCTACGTTCAATGGTAAGTTTCATCTGCTGGTCCGTCCATCACCGGCGCCCGGTGCGCCTGTCTTCCTGATCAAATTCACTTGGCTGGTCCGTGCCGGCCGGGCAGGTGGCCCGCGGCAGAATCAGCCCGCCCTCCAGTGGAGAGCGGGCTAAGAACCCTTAAACAATCGGGCGGAAAAGCCAAGCACCGATCCGGCGATGCCCAAGGGCAACCTGGCGGTTCTAGTTTGCGCCTGCCGCCTGGAGTTCGAAGATTGCTTCGGTGACACGTGCGATGTCGCCTGCAAGTTCGGGGTCGGTTGCGATATTCTTCGACACTTTCCGGTGGGCGTAGAGGATCGTCGTGTGATCCCGCTTCCCGAAGCTGTGGCCGATCTGGGGAAGCGACTTGCCGGTTTTTTCACGGCAAACATACATTGCGACCTGGCGGGGATAGACTACCGCGCGGGCCTTGCACGGGCTTTCAAGATCGCTCTTGGAAATGCCGAATACCTTCATCGTGGCGCGTTTAACGAGTTCGATCGTGGGCACTTTGACTTCTCCCTGATGGCGACGGATCACGCGGTCGAGCATTTCCATGGTCGGCGCACGGTCTCCGAACCCGGCTTCGGTATAGAGGCTCCAGATCGCGCCGGTGAGTTCCCGGCCCGGTCCGCGAATGCCGGCATTGATGCGGGCAATCATTTCGTCGCTGAGCACGAAGTCCGGATGACCCGCTTCAATATGCGCCGCCAGGCGCACGAGGATCTCGCGGCGCATGTCGGCATCGGGCAAGCCGACTTCGACGGCGATCGAGCCTTTCAGCTCTGCCCGCATGCGGGGCCCGAAACCGGTCACGTCGCCGGGGGCTTCATCACCCGCCAGGACCACGAGGCCACCATTGCCGGTGACTTCACGGATGTTCTGGTAAAGCTCTGTCTCGGTGCCCGGCTTGCCGGCAATGCGGTGCAGGTCGTCGATCAGCAGCAGCGTCGCCGAACGCAGGCGCTTCTTGAGTCCGCTCGTGTCCTTCACCTTCACGCCGTCATGGTAGGCAGACATGAATTCCTCGGCTGTCAGGTAGACGACGACCCGGTCCGGCTCTTGCGCCTCGACCTTATTCTTCAAGGCCAGAAGGATGTGCGTCTTGCCGGTGCCCTGACGGCCATAGATCAGCGTCGTCGAGGTGCCGACGGTCTGCCCGGCAGCAATCCGCTGGGCAAGCTGCACAGCGATCTCATTCGACTGACCGGTGACCAGCGTTTCAAACGTCATGCTCGGCGCACCCGTCGCGCCGGGAGCGGTTGGCGTCTTGCCATCGTCGTCTCTCGAGGCAGCGGCGCTTTCCGGCTGAGGCGCCGGAGCGGTTTCCGCCCATGGGTCGGAGACGAGATCGCGTATCTCGGCGCGCGCATTGCGCCAGCATTCGAGGCGGATGCCGCGGCGGGCGGGATCATGGTCACGCCACGTGCGCTGGATCAGCCGCTTGTGCTCGGCCACGACGCGGTCATAGGCAAGGGGATCGCGGGCCGCGATCACCATTTCGCCATCGACTTCCGCGATCAGGCGCAGGTCTTCGATCCAACGATCATAGTCGGTTGTATTCAAGACGGTCGCGAGCGTTTCCCGGACCTTCTGCCAGATGGCCTGGCCTGGGAGGTTGTTGACTTTTTCCGTGCCCGAAAACTCTACGCTGTGCTCAGAATCAAAAAGTGTATTTCGGTCCATCGCCGAGCCCCATTTTCTTGTTATGTTTCGTCCTGACCAGCAGGCACGCAACTCTCCCTCCAGATTATCATCTGGGCCCCGTAAATACTCCGTGCAGGGAGAGTTATTAGCTGGTATCCTCAAAGTAACTTCCTGCCGTTTTTCTGACAAGTGTATCTTTTTTTTGACAGCGGGTATTGGCCAGTTGACTCTTGGGCTCGTTAGCCAAAATTTCATCAAAATCAGCCGCTTATCTTGTGCGTTTTTTTTGTGAGTGAGTCGTTCTGCGCAATCGTTCGCGAATGTTCTGTCAACACCATCTATGCGTAATTGGCTGTGAAATTCCGACTTTTGTTAGCGATAAAATATTGCGCGTAATAAAGGTGACCCGTTCTTGCAGACCTGCCTGCCTGGAACGCGCAAAAATGCAAAAAGAACCAAAAGAGGGGTCGTTCCAAGAAAACATATCCGGGATATTTTTGCGACCCTTGGATCCTGAATTCGACGCAAGAAAAAGCCCGCCAGGCGTGAACCGGGCGGGCCTTGTTTTGTCATCGGGGTTCGAAGCCGGAAGGGCTTCAGCCCATTGCACTGACGCGGGCCGAGAGGCGCGAGACTTTGCGGGATGATGTATTCTTGTGCATGACGCCTTTAGTGACGGCGCGCATCAGCTCGGGCTGTGCAACGCGCAGGGCGTCCTGGGCGGCGGACTTGTCGCCTGCTTCTATGGCTTCCTCGACTTTGCGGACATAAGTGCGCACACGCGAGCGGCGCGCCTTGTTGACCTCGGTACGAGCCGCAATCTTGCGGACCATCTTCTTGGCGGAACGGGTATTGGCCATATCTAACTCCTGAAGCCGGGGGGAGACCTCCCTCAAGCTGAAGGCGGGGGCATACATAAACGGCGCGAACGCGTCAACTGGGGGGCTGACAGAAAACTGCGCCCGCACACTGCCGCTACTCGGTTTCCGGCGCGTCCGCGGTCTCGGCGGCCATCTCCTTCAGCCGCTCGGTCAGCGCCTGGTTGCCTTCCAGGCCCAGTTCCTTGGCCGAGAATACGACCAGCCCCCCGGACTTGCTGAGCATCGAGACGATATTCTGCCGGGTCTGCATCTCCATCAGGCTGAGCAGGGCGGCGACTTGTTCCGGACTGCGGTCCCGGAACTGGTCGAGCAGCTTGTCGAGTTCCGTGCCGAGAAACTGCATGGCGCCGGGCGTGTCGATGCCGCGCGAACCGATGTCCACGAGCCGGTCTCCCTGCGCCAGCGGCACGCGCTGCGCGGGCACAGCCGCTTCGCCGCTGCCGTCGTTCGCCGCGCTGGCGCCGCTGTCGGCCGTCATTGCGCCGGGGGTCACGACGACTTCGCTGGGCAGGGTCGACCCGTCGCGATAGCTGAACCTTGCCTCGAACACGCTGACTCCCAGCGGGACGCCGAGGTCGCCGGTGCCGGATTCCATGCCGGCGAGCTCTTCAGTGACTTCCCGTTCGATCTCGTGGTGGCTTTCCCGCAACTGCTCGTCCCGGCGCCGGCCGATGGCACCGGAAAAGGCTGAACGTATACGTCGCTCGAACTGATCGCCGAAATCGCCAAGCCGGGCGAGATCCGTTACCCGGTCCCGGTTGACGCAAAAGCTGACCGATGGGGTCACGGTCACGACATGCCCGTCATTGGTCACGGCCGTGAAGGGGAAGGGCGTGGTCGTGTGGATGCGCAGGGAGATGGCGCCTGCATCGGTCACCAGATGATCGTGCGTGAGTGAATTGAACCGCGGATCGTAGACGGGAAAGCGCAGGTGGTGCCGGTGCTGGAACTGGACGATGCGCGGGTCGCCGACCTTGACCTTCATGCCGGGCTCAAGGGCCTGGATGCGTCCGTCAGGCCCGCGTACCAGGTACGTATCGTCATCGGCGGGCAGAATGAACGGGCCGCGTGCCTTGTAGGCCAAGGCGACGACCAGGCCGCCAATCAGAAGCAGGGCCACGATCACGCTGATCACCAGGCCCGTCGAGACTGCGCTTACCTCGGCCATGGGCCGTACCCCGCTGCAATGCCGCCCCATCCCCTGAGCCCGCCAAGGTTAACCATACTTTGGCTTAAAGAGAATAGGGGGCCTGCTCAGGCGGGTGCCGGCCGGCTAGCGGTCCTTGAAGTGGGCCGAACGCTTCTCGACATAAGCGGACATGCCTTCTTTCTGGTCCTCGGTCGCAAACAGCGACTGGAACAGGCGCCGTTCGAAGCGGATACCCTGCGACATCGGTGTTTCATAGGCGACGTTGATGGCCTCTTTCGTCATCATGGCGGCGGCACGGGGCATTGCCGCAATCGTGCGCGCCATTTCGCGCACGACATCCATGAGATCGTCGGCCGGCACGATCCGGGCCACGAGGCCGCAGCGTTCCGCCTCGGCCGCTTCCATCATCCGGCCGGTCAGGCAGAGTTCCATTGCCTTGGACTTGCCGACAAAGCGCGCAAGGCGTTGCGTGCCGCCGGCGCCCGGCATCACGCCGAGGCGAATTTCCGGCTGGCCGAAGCGGGCCGAGTCAGCCGCAATGATGATGTCACACATCATGGCCAGTTCGCAGCCGCCCCCGACGGCATAGCCGCTGACGGCCGCGATCAATGGCTTGCGGGCGCTCGATGCGCGCTCCCAGTTGCGGCTGATCAGGTCATCATAATAAGCGGCGGGGTAATCCTGGTCCATGATTTCGCGGACGTCGGCGCCGCCGGAGAAGGCCTTGCGCGAGCCGGTCAGAACGATGCAGCCAATATCCTTGTCCGCTTCGAACCGGTCGATGGCGTGGGTCAGTTCCGTCATCATCTCATCGTTGAGGGCGTTGAGCTGGTCAGGCCGGTTCAGTGTGATGACGGCGATGCCGGTTTCGGCGTCCGACTCTGTCAGCAATGTATTGTACGACATGGGGCGACGTATCCTTCTTGCGGCCGGTATCCCGGCCTTTGGCGCTGGCGTTCTGGTCGCAGCTGCCGGATTGGTTGATTTTTTGGGTGCTGCGCGTGGCCGGACCTTCGGGGCCGGCGAGATTGAGGCGGTGAACGACTCTCAGGTTGCGACCGCGATCAGGAGCGGACGCGGGCGCTATAGCCTGAAAAAAGGGCGCTTGTCACCCTTTTGCCTCATTTGTCGATGCTGAACGTCAATCCGGCGTGAGATTGGAGCCGGCCAACCAGGGTGAGCCCCATGGCCGCGGCGGGCGTGTAGATGCCACCGCCGAGGTCGGTGCAGTCCTTGACCAGGCAGATCGCCGCCTCCGAGATAATCTTTGATGTCGAGCCGTAGCCCGGATCCTTGTCGCCAGTGACCGTGGCCCGGATGCGGTCGCCGTTCTTGGTGATGCCGAGCAGGGCGAAATCATACAGACCGGCCTCACGCTCTTCTTTCGAAGGGCCCTCGCCGGGCTTGGGGCCGTCGTCTCCGCCCATCGTGTTGCTCTTGGCGACCATCTCGGCTGCTGCCTTGCCGGCCTCACCGGGACCCGTCAGCATCATTTCGTCATAGACAAAGTCGGTGCCATACGGGTGGCCCATGATCGCGTTGGAGCGATGAATGTTCTTGGTGTTGATCGGCGCCATGATGAACGGTGCGACCCAGGAGCCGAAGTCTTCATCCTCCTGCACGGACATGCCGTGCGGCTGGTCGGGCCCTTCAAAGCCGCCGGTCAGCGAGAAGGGATTGCGCAGCACGGCCATGACGGCGGGATCGCGCATGGCCCGGGCCATGGTTTCGCGCCCGGAAGCTGCGGTGCCGCCGGAGAAGGTGCCCTTCATCTTGCGCATGCGCCCCTTCACCCGGACAGCGGGCGTGCCGAACTCGCGCATCGCCTCGTTCTGGAGGAACAGGACGCCGAGATCGAAGGGAATGGAGTCGAAACCGCACGAGAAGACGATGCGGGCGCCGCTCTTTTTCGCCGTGCCTTCGTAGGCCGCGATCATGTCGTGCATCCAGGCGACTTCGCCGGACAGGTCGACATAGTCGACGCCTTGGGTAGCGCAGGCCTCGACGAGGGGCGTGCCGTAGAGCTGGTAGGGACCGACCGTGGTCAGCACGCAACGGGCGGACTTGACCATGGCCTCCAGCGAGGCCGGATCGGATGCGTCCGCGACGATCAGGTCGACCGATTTCGGGATGCCCATTTCGTCGCGCACGGTCTTGAGCTTGTCGAGCGATCGGCCGGCCATGGCCCAGCTCACATCCTTGCCGACGCCATAAGTGGTGTTCATGTACTCGGCGACCAGGCGGCCGGTAAATCCGGTGGCACCATAGATGACGACATCATAGTTGGCAGACGGGTTCATGGGGCGGCCTCCAGCACGTTCAGGCACCAGACTTGCCTCACTCGTGCCGCCGCTGCAACTGCCGCGCGGGTCTTTTACAAATGTCGCACCTGCCAATCGGGGCTAAACCGCCTATATCGCTACGATGACCGATACGCCCGACGTGCCCGATCCGGAACGCAATCGATTGAGCGGGCGCCTCGCCCGAACCGCGAAAGTGGGCGCGAACCTGTCGGGCGCCGGTATCAGCTTTGCGGCCAATTCCCTGTTTGGCGGTGATCAGGGCGATGAGCGGATTGCCAGGGCGCTGGCCGCCGCGCTGGGGCGGTCCAAGGGGCCGCTGATGAAGGTCGCCCAGATGGTGTCGACCATTCCCGATTTCCTGCCGGCGGAATATGCCGCTGAACTTGGCCAACTCCAGGCGCAGGCACCTGCCATGGGGTGGCCGTTCGTCAAGCGCCGGATGCGGGCTGAACTCGGTGCCGACTGGCTGTCGCTGTTCGACTCGTTCCAGAAGGAGGCGTCCCACGCCGCCTCGCTGGGGCAGGTTCATGATGCGCGGATGCATGATGGCCGCCGCGTTGCCTGCAAGCTGCAATACCCGGACATGTCGAGCGCCGTGGAATCCGACGTGGGCCAGCTGAAAGCCATGCTCGGCCTGTTCAATCGGATGGACGGATCAATCGACCTCACCGAGATGGTCGGCGAAGTGACCGATCGCTTGCGTGAGGAACTCGACTACGGGCGCGAGGCCAAGCATATGGCGTTGTATGCGGGCATGCTCGCCGACAAGGATTTCGTCCAGGTTCCGGAACCCGTGCCGGAGCTGTCGACAGATCGCCTCCTGACGATGACCTGGCTGGACGGCGAGCGCCTTGATGCGTTCGAGGGCGCGGCGCAGGACACCCGCAACCACATTGCCGAAATGCTGTTCTGGACCTGGTGGGGGCCGTTCAACGGCCATGCCGTGATCCATGGCGACCCGCATCTTGGCAATTACCAGGTCACTGGCGGCGGCACCGGCATAAACCTGCTCGACTTTGGCTGTATTCGCGTCTTCCCGCCAACCTTCGTGGAGGGCGTGGTTGACCTCTATCGCGCCACGCTGGCGGAGGATTTCGACGCCGCGTATGCCGCCTACGAGAAATGGGGCTTCCAGAACCTGTCACGCGAACTGGTCGAAGTGCTGAATATCTGGGCGCGCTTCATCTATGGACCGCTGCTCGACGACCGGTTGCGTAGTGTCGCCGATGGCGTGTCGGCGGGCGAATATGGGCGTAAGGAGGCCTTCCAGGTCCGCCGACTGCTCAAGGAGAAGGGGCCGGTGAAGATCCCCCGCGAATTCGTCTTCATGGACAGGGCGGCCATCGGCCTCGGCGCGGCTTATCTTCGCCTCAAGGCGGAAGTGAACTATCACCGCCTGTTCGAAGAGAGCCTCGAAGGCTTTGACGTGAACGCCGTGGCACTGCGCCAGGCCGACGCGTTGAAAGCGGCCAGCCTAGCCTGAGACCTAGCGCATCTTGAAGCGGATCGGGATCGACTTCGGACCGCTGACGAAGTTTGCCTGGACGCGGGTCGGCGTTCCGTTCAGTTCCACCGATTCAAGGCGCGGCAGCAGCTCTTCCCACAGGATGCGCATTTCCATGCGGGCAAGGTGCTGGCCGAGGCAGACATGCGCGCCATAGCCGAAGGCAACATGCTTGTTGGGAGACCGGTCGACCTTGAACTTGTAGGGATCGTCGAAGACGTCTTCATCGCGGTTGCCGGACGGATAGGCCAGGAACAGCCAGTCGAACTTCCTGATCTTCTGGCCGGCGACTTCCGTGTCGGCGGTGGCGGTGCGCATGAAGTGCTTCACGGGTGTTTCCCAGCGGATCGATTCCTCGACCATGGAGGGGATGAGCGACAGGTCGTCCTTGACCTTCCGGAACTGGTCGGGGTTTTCCGCCAGCGCCCAGAGCGCGCCGCCTGTCGTATTGGACGTGGTGTCGTGACCAGCCGTGGCGGCAATGATGTAGTAGCTCATCGCTTCGAGATGTCCGAGCGGCTGGTCGTAGACCGCGCCATTCGCGATGACGCTGGCAAGGTCTTCGCGCGGGTTCTTCCGGCGGTCTTCGGTCATCGCCATGAAGTACTCAAAGAAATCGGCGACCGTCGCCTGAATGTTGGCAAGGCCGGCATCTGCACTCTCGACCTCTGCGCCGGACCGGTTCACTTCCGGGTCCTGCGCGCCGAACAATTCCTGCGTCAGCTTCAGCATACGCGGTTCGTCGATCTCCGGTACGCCCAGCACTTCCATGATCACATGCAAAGGATAGAGGAATGCGACATCGCGGGCGAAGTCGCACTCGGTGCCCTTGGCGGCCATCTTGTCGATGAAACCGCGAGCGATTTCGCGAATGCGGTCTTCCAGCTTGCGCAGGTTCTGCGGCATGAACCAAGCCTGCGTCAGGCGGCGATACTGCATATGGTCCGGATTATCCATCTGCACCAGCGAGCGCAGGAGATTGGGCGACCCGCCCATCATGGCCCTCACTTTCTGGTCGGCTTCGATCGTCGTCAGCGTTGCAGAGCGGTCTTCATTATGGAAGAGATCGTTCTGGCGTTCGATATTGAGAATGTCGGCATGGCGGGAGACTACCCAGAAGGGATCGAAGCCTTCGATCTCGGCAACATCCAAAGGCGCGTTCTTTCGCAGCCAGGCGAAGGCCTCATGCGACCGATCCCAGTCCGCGTAGGCTTTCGGGTCAATAACGGCTTCGGCGATATGGGCGGGTATGGTCATGCGGTCCTCCGAACATGGGAGCGGCTGGCGGCCCCCTCTGCGGATCCGTCTATCACATACTTGCTATACAACCAACAAATATGTTAGGCGGAACCATGACAGAGACGAAAACCGCCACTCGCCCGAATGCCACTCCAAGCCCCGGCCGCCTGACCCAGGCGGAGCGGCGTGACAGGTCCGAGCGGGAGCTGCTCGAGGCGACCATGCGGGTGGTGTCTGAACAGGGGGTCTCGGCTGCTACGTTCGAAACCATCGCGAAAGAGGCTGGTTTTTCGCGCGGCCTTGTTACCCAGCGTTTCGGTTCCAAGGATGGCCTGATCCGTGCGTTGATCGCGTACCTGCACGGCTGGCAGAACGAGGCACTCGATCGCGACCATGTCGCTGATATGGACGGCCTGTCGGCGCTATGTGCCTTTGTCAGCCTGCACTGCCAGTCGCTTGACGGACATGAAGAGGCCCGGGCCTATTTCATGCTGCTTGCCGCCTCGGTTGCCGACCAGATCGAAACGCGCGAGGCGTTTGCGGAGTCCCATGAGATCGAGCGCGTGCTGATCCGCAATATCATCGAGCGTGGGCAGGCGGCTGGCGACATCCGCGCTGACGCCGATGCAGACGGGATCGGCCTGATGACGGGTTGCGCCCTGATGGGCCTGCGCATGCAAAGCCTGATCGACCCGGATACGCAAATCGCACCTATTCGGGACGCGCTGATACAGTCACTCCGCGCGCGGCTGGCGCCGGTTTAAGAAAGAATTGGGGAAGGGCATGAGCGAGACATTCAAGGTTTGGCAGTGCCGCACATGCGGTTACCTCTATGAAGAGGCAATAGGCGATCCGAATGAGGGACTTGCGCCTGGTACACGCTGGGCGGATATCCCGAAAGACTGGATCTGCCCGCTATGCGGAACACCCAAGTCGGATTTCGACATGATCGAACTCTAGGCGCCGTGGAGAGATTTGACGCGCAGGGGCTGGCCTTGTCACGCCAGCAGCGTTAATCGGCTGGACATGACCGATGATTTTACCAGAAGCCAGACATTCGAAATCCCTGAAGGCTATGTGCACCTGCCATGGCATCGCGGCTTTGGCCGCCAGGTGGGGCCGCTGTTCGAGAAGCGGGACGCGACTGGCCTGACCCGTGCTTTCAAGGTCGAGGAGCATCACACCAATGGCATGATGAATGCGCATGGCGGGATGTTGATGACCTTTGCCGACATGGCCTGGGGCGGCGCGGTGGAGAAGAACGAAGACACCTGGTGGGTCACGATCCGCCTGATGTGCGATTTCCTGTCCGGCGCGACCCTTGGCAGCTTCGTCGAGGGCAATGGCAAGGTCATTGGTGTGGCTGACGATGTGGTGACCGTTGAAGGCCGCATCTGGACCGGTGATAAGCTGCTGATGCGGGGCACCGGCATCTTCAAGCTGATCCCACGCCGTGACGGCATGCCCGGTCGGGGCCAACCCTGATCGGCCTTGCCCCGGCTCCCCCTGTCCGCTAGTGCGGGCGCCGGAACTCACAAAGGCCCATCCCCATGTCTGATGCCCCCCTGACCGGCAAGGATCTCGCCCGCAAACCGCGCGGTTTTCCCGACAAGCGCGAGGCGCTGATCCATGCGCAGGCTGAACTCGTCGAGAAGGTTACAGGCGTTTACCGCCAGTGGGGCTTCGAGGCGCTGGACACGGGCGCGTTCGAATATGCCGATGCTCTGGGCAAGTTCCTGCCCGACGATGACCGCCCGAATGCCGGTGTGTTCTCGCTGCAGGACGATGACGAGCAATGGATGGCCCTTCGCTATGACCTGACGGCGCCGCTGGCGCGGTTTGTCGCCGAGGCTGGCCAGACGCTGGGACGCCCGTTCCGGCGTTATGCGGCTGGCCCCGTCTGGCGCAACGAGAAACCTGGCCCCGGCCGCTTCCGTGAATTCTGGCAGTGCGATGCAGACACGATCGGTGCGCCCGGCTTCCACGCCGATGCCGAAATGATCGCGATGGGCGCCGAGGCCCTGCGCTCGGTGGGCATGGAAACGGGCGAGTTCGTGATCCGCGTGAACACGCGCCGGCTGCTGAACGGGGTGCTGGATAGCGTGGGAGCGGCCTCTGCAGGCACGCGCCTCGCGATCCTGCGCGCACTCGACAAGCTCGACCGGCTGGGGTCGGGTGGCGTGGCCGACCTGCTCGGCAAGGGCCGCCTCGACGAGAGTGGTGACTTTACCAAGGGCGCGGGCCTTGGCGACACCGAAGTCAAAGCCGTGCTCGCTTTTGCCGAGGCGGGTAGCAAGACAAGGGCGGAGACACTCGCGAACCTGTCGAAGGCTGCGGGCAACAGTGAAGAGGGCAAGGCTGGCCTTGCCGAACTCGAAGCCATTGCCGTTGCACTGGAAGCGCTGGGCGCGCCGGAAGGCGATGTCGTGATTGACCCGTCGGTGGTGCGCGGTCTCGAATATTATACCGGCCCGGTCTACGAGGCTGAACTCCTGCGCGAAGTCGTGGGCGAAGACGGCAAGTCCTATCGCATCGGCTCGATCGGCGGCGGCGGCCGGTATGATGATCTCGTCGCGCGGTTCACCGGCGAAACCGTCCCGGCAACCGGCTTTTCCATCGGTATCTCGCGCCTGGCTTCAGCGCTGGCCATCATGGGCGAAACGACAAAGCTGGACGGCCCGGTCGTGGTGCTGAACCTCGACAAGGAAAACCCGTCCGTGGCGCTTGGGATTGCGGCCGAGCTTCGCCGTGCGGGCCTGCGGGCCGAGGCCTATATGGGGCCTTCGGGCATGCGTCCGCAGATGAAGTATGCCGACCGCCGCGGCGCACCCGCCGTGGTCATGGTTGGCGGCGATGAACTCGCCAAGGGCACGGTCACGATCAAGGACCTCGAAATGGGTGCCCTGAAAGCCAAGGCGATCCAGTCGAACGAGGAATACCGTGAAGCGCGGCCCGGCCAGATCGAAGTGCCGCGCGCTGAACTGGTCGCGGCTGTCCGCAATATCATCGAGGCGCAGGGATGACACCGGAACAGGTTGTCGAAGCGGCGAGCGCAGTTTTTGCGCGGACGGGTGCGCGGGCGGTCGACCCCGCTTACGTTCTGGCATCCGACATTCCACTCGAACTGTCGGGCGAAGCAGTGCGCGCGCGGCTCTGCGTCTTCACCGATCATCGCGGCAATGAGATGGTCATGCGTCCGGACCTCACCTTACCGGTGGCGGGCCTGGAGGCAGAGCGTCTCGCCTCCGGCGACAACGGTCCCGAAGCCTATACCTATGCGGCGCGGGCCTTTCGCTTGCCGGCTTCGCCGGATGATCCGATGGAATTCACGCAGGTGGGGTTTGAGCGGTTCGGACGCCCGTCCACGCCTGAGGAGGATGCCGACGCATTCGCACTCGTGCAGTCCGCTGTCGCAGCGT
The DNA here is from genome assembly GCA_963973995.1 of uncultured Alphaproteobacteria bacterium. Taxonomy (GTDB): domain Bacteria; phylum Pseudomonadota; class Alphaproteobacteria; order Caulobacterales; family Hyphomonadaceae; genus Hyphomonas. Next base: position 126,986 of record CAXBCO010000001.1, on the reverse strand, counting down.
GTGGCATCGGCGACTGGCGCATGGTCATGGGCGACCTCGCCGTGTTTCCGGCATTCGTGGATGCGCTGGGACTGGCCGGCGTGACCGCAGACCTGCTGAAGCGGGCCTTCCGTCAGGAAGGCGGCGTGGCCGAACTGCTGGCAGGTGCGCCATCGGCGCCGGAGGTCGAACTGGCGCACCGATTGTCGGACGCCGCGCCCGACGCCGCCGGAGCGATGTTTCTCGACGCCCTCCGCGACCGAGGCATACCGATGATCGGGACACGCTCGGTGGACGAGATTATCGACGGCCTCAAGGCCAAGGCTGCTGCAGCTGATGCCGGCGGCGTACCCGAGGATGCACGACAGGCGATCGCGGCGCTCGCCAGTGTGAACTGCGCGGTGCCAGACACAGCCGCCGCACTGTCTGGCATTGCCCGTGAGCATGGCCTTGCAGCCGTCGATCCGGTCATCGATCGTCTTGCGCGCCGCGTGGACGCGATCGTGGCGGCAGTGCCGCAGGTCGGCAACGCCGGCAGGTTCCGGTCCGGCTTCGGTCGACGCTTCACCTATTATGATGGATTCGTGTTCGAGATGTTCGCGGGCGCGCTCAGCGAGCGTCAGCCGATTGCGTCAGGCGGGCGCTATGACGGCCTGATCGCGGGCCTGTCGGGTGGCCGGGCGAAAGCTTCGGGCATAGGAGGTGTCGTGCGGCCCGACCGGGTCATCCGTGCACGGGAGAGCGCGTCATGAGCAAACTGTCCTTTGCCATTCCCTCCAAGGGCCGCCTCAAGGAAAAGACAGAACAATGGCTCTCGGAGCTGGGGTTTCCCGTCAGCCAGATTGGCGGCGAGCGCGGCTACCAGGCCGAGATTGCCGGGCTGGGTGAGGTCGAGATGCGCCTGCTGTCAGCCCGCGAGATTGCGCAGGGCTTGATCGAGGGTAGCCTGCATGCGGGCGTGACGGGTGAAGACCTGTTGCACGACCTGGCGCCGGAAGGCGCAAGTGATTTCCGGGTCGTCCGGCAGCTTGGCTTTGGGGGCGCCGACGTGATCGTCGCGGTGCCGCAGGCCTGGCTCGATGTTGATACGATGGCTGATCTAGAAGCAGCGGGCGCAGCCTTTCGCAAGCTGCACCACCGGCGCCTTCGGGTGGCGACAAAATACATGCGCCTGACACGGCGGTTCTTTGCGGCCAAATCGGTCGGCGAATACCGCCTGGTCGAAAGCGCCGGGGCGACGGAAGCGGCGCCGGCGACCGGTGCGGCCGATGTCATCGTCGACATAACATCGACGGGCGCGACCCTGCGTGCAAACGGATTGAAGATTCTTGATGACGGTATCATTCTCAAGAGCGAAGCCTCGTTCGCCCTGTCGCCGACAGCGAACTGGAGCGCGGCGGCGCGGGCCTCGTGTTCGCGCCTTCTGGAACGCATCGAACCGCGTTCAACCCCGGGCGCGAAAAATTTGTTGAACACATTCTTGACACAAGTGTGAAACTCGTGACGTATGAAAAGGCAAGTTTCTGGGAGGAAACGCTGCAAACGGTGGAGAGGCGCGAGACCCGGTTTCAGGTCTTGCGCCTCTTTCCGTATTGGAGGTGTATTCAAGTCATGAAGTCCGCCGCGTGCCAGGGGAAACACGTGGCAAGGTGAGAGCCAAGACGAACCGAAACAATGGCTCAGGTGAGGTAGGGGGCGTTTTGGACATTGTGCCCAGCCCGCCTTGGCTTCCCGATTAACAATATGTGATTATCGATAATCGTCAAGTATTTTTATCGTTTTTCAATTAATCTTTTGTAATTGTAAGAAACGGCGGTATGGATGCCGTCAGCCCAATGCCCGTTCGAGTGATCGTTCGTAAACAGAGTTGTGTTCCTGGGCTGAAAGCGCCAGCGGGCCGTTATCGCTGGGGTGGAAGACGATTCCATTTCAGGTGAGCCGGAAAAGGGGCGTACCGGATGATTCGCTTGCGGAGGACCGGGCTGCGTCGCGCCAGGCCGACATTTCACCGGGATCAGCGGCGCATGAGTTGACTTCCCGAGGGCGTCTCGCCAAGCGTATCGCCAACACTTCACACTTGCGCACCGCAGGGAGCATTCATGACCGATCCACGCCAGCACATCATGCCCGTCTACCGCCCGCCGGAAGAGATTTTCGTCGAGGGCAAGGGGGCCTATCTTTTCACCGAGGACGGCACCCGCCACCTTGACTTCATTGCGGGCATAGCTGTTACGGCGCTCGGCCATGCCCACCCGGCACTGGTTGATGCGCTCCGCGACCAGGCCGGCAAGCTGTGGCACACGTCCAACATGTTCCGCGTGCCGGCAGCTGAGCAGCTGGCCGACAAGATCTGCCGCGACACGTTTGCCGACCGCGTCTTCTTCACGAACTCCGGCACCGAGGCCGTCGAGTGCGCGATCAAGACCGCGCGCAAGTATCATTGGGCCAATGGCCGCGAAGAGCGGATCGACATCATCACGTTCACGGGCGCCTTCCATGGCCGCTCGCTGGGCGCGATCAATGCAGGCGGCAACCCGAAATACCTTGAAGGCTTCGGACCGAAGCTGCCGGGTTTCGTTCATCTCGAATGGGGCGACCATGAAGCCCTGAAAGAAGCGGCCGCCCGGCCGACCGCAGCCGCTATCTTCGTCGAACCTGTTCAGGGAGAGGGCGGCGTGCGGGCCATGCCTGACCAATGCCTGATCGGTCTGCGCGAGCTGTGCGACGAGCACGGTATCCTGATGATCCTTGACGAGGTCCAGTGCGGCATGGGCCGCACTGGCAAGCTGTTCGCGCATGAATGGGTTGAGGGTGCCCAACCCGACATCCTTTGCGCTGCGAAAGGCATTGGCGGCGGTTTCCCGTTCGGCGCCTGCCTGACCACCGAAGCCTGCGCCGAGCATATGCAGCCCGGCAGCCACGGTTCGACCTATGGCGGCAACCCGCTGGCCATGGCTGTCGGCAACGTCGTTTGGGACATTATCGCGAACGAGGACTTCCTCGCTGAAGTGCGCCGCGTTTCCGGCACGCTGGCGCAGGGCCTGAAGAGCCTTGCCGACAGCCACCCGGACAAGGTGGAAGGCGTCACCGGCAAGGGACTCCTCACGGGTCTGAAGATGAAGTCTGATCCGAAACCGCTGCAAGGCATCTGTCGCGACAATAATCTCCTCGTCGGTGTCGCCGGAGCGAATGTCCTTCGCCTAGCGCCGCCGCTCATCATCACCGACGAACATGTTCGCGAAGCAACTGGCATTATCGACGCCGCGCTTACGGAATGGGTATTGCCGGCCTGAGGACTGCATGACGCTTCTCAGAGCCGCCTGTGTCCAGATGCGATCCGGTGTGGAGATTGCCCCGAACATTGTGGCTGCGTCCACGCTGGTGCGACAAGCTGCGACGGCAGGGGCCACGTTCATTGCGACGCCCGAGATGACCAACCTGCTCGACATCCGTCCGGGCATGGCGCGGCCCAAGATTGTTTCGCAGGATGATGACGCGACACTCGCGGCGTTCCGCGCACTCGCCGATGAGCTTGGTGTCTGGCTCCTGCTCGGCTCCATTGCCGTGACTGTTGAGGGGGATGACAGGTTCGCCAACCGGTCTTTCCTGATCGGGCCGGATGGCACGATCATCGCGCAATACGACAAGATCCACATGTTCGATGTCGAGGTGGGCGACGGCCAGACCTATCGTGAATCCCGCGCCTACCGGCCGGGCGAATCCGCAACGCTGGCCTGCGCGGCCATCGGCCGGATGGGCATGACCATCTGCTATGACCTGCGCTTCCCGGCGTTGTATCGGTCACTGGCGCAGGCCGGGGCACAGATACTGACGGTTCCGGCTGCCTTCACGCGCGTGACCGGCGAGGCGCACTGGCACGTCCTTCTGCGGGCGCGTGCCATCGAAACCGGATGCTTCGTCATCGCCCCGGCGCAGGGCGGCAGGCACGAGGATGGCCGGGAAACCTACGGCCATTCGCTGATCATTTCGCCCTGGGGCGAGATCCTCGCGGAAGCCGAGAGCGATGCGCCCGGCGTGATCTGGGCAGACATTGACCTCGATCAGGTCGACAAGGCCCGTGCGCGCATTCCATCCCTTGGGAACGATCAGGCCTTCAGTCTGAACACGCTCGGCGAAGCCTAACGCCCCAGCCGGCGGCGGAATTCCTCGTAGCCGAAATTCGAGATGGGTTCGATCGTGCCGTCTTCCCAGCGCACGGCGAGGTTGGCCAGCGGCGTGCCGTTGAACGTGTTCGTCTTGACGAAGCTGTAATGCATCTGGTCGGTGAAGATCAGCTGCTGGCCGGGCACGAGCGGTTCAGGGAAGGAATAGTCGCCGATCACATCGCCGGTCATGCAGGTCTTGCCGCCGAGGCGATAAGTATGCGCCAGTTCGCCTGCATCGCCCGCGCCGATAATATCAGGCCGGTAGGGCACTTCCAGCACGTCCGGCATATGCGTCGAGGCGGAGGCGTCGAGGATGGCGAGGTCCATCTCGTTGCGGTGCAGGGCCAGCACGGTGGCATAAAGTTCGCCCGTATTGACGACGAGGCCCGCGCCGGGCTCCAGCACGACCTCGACGTCAAACTTTGTCCTGAAGGCTTTGATCGCAGCGATTAGGGCATCTACGTCATAGCCCGCCTTGTTGAGGAAATGGCCGCCGCCGAAATTCACTGCGGAGACCTGCTCGATATATTTGCCGAAATTCTCCGCCACGAATTCGATCAGGCCGACCGAGCCCTCGTGCAGGCTCTCGCACAGGGCGTGGACATGGAAAATGTCGACACCTGACCAGTCGACGCTGTCCAGCATGCCGGGCACTTCACCGAAGCGACTGCCAGGGGCGGTCGGGTTGTAGAGGTCGCCGCCGAGCGTGGCGTTGGAATAGCCGGGGTTCACGCGCAGGCCGACCTTGCAGCCGGCGTCACGCGCGATGGCGCCGAAGCGCGCCAACTGTTCGGCCGAATTGAAATAGATATGCTGGGCGACCTCGGTCAGGCGTTCCACTTCGTCTTGCGTGTAGGCGGGCGAATAGACGTGCACTTCCTTGCCGAATTCCGCATGGCCCATGATCGCTTCATGCTCGCCGCTGGCGGTCGTGCCATCGAGATAGTCCCGCATCATCGGGAAGACGGCGGGCATGGCGAAGGCCTTGGTGGCGAGAAGGACCTTGCAGCCAGCTTCCTCACGCACACGCGCGGCAGTCTCCAGGTTTGTCCGGAGGCGGGCGACGTCAAGCACGAAGACGGGGGTGGGGATGTTTTCGGGAAGTGCGATGGTCATCAGGTCTTTACGGCGAACAGCTCCGCCTGATCCTTCTCCGTCAGATCCACAATCGTCGTCGGCAAGCCGCGTTTGGCGAGGTCGTCGAGGAAAGGCTTGGCCGGGAACTGTTCCACGTTGAACACGCCCTTGCCGCTCCAGACTCCGGTGAAGAACATCTTCGCGCCTGAGACGGGCGGTACGCCGGTCGTGTAGGAGACGGCCTGTGCGGAGACTTCCTTGTTCGTTTCGGCATGGTCGGAGACGTTGTAGAGCATTTTCGTCATCGGCTTGCCATCCTTCTTGCCACGGATGATCACGCCAATGCTGGTCTTGCCGGTATAGCCTTCGGCAAGCGAGGACGGAACGGGCAAAAGGTCCTTCAGGAATTCCATCGGGATAATGTCCATGCCCTTGTGCTTGATCGGTTTGAGACCGATCAGGCCGATGGATTTGAACACTTCCAGGTGCTTGATGTATTCGGGGCCGAACGTCATCCAGAAGCGAATCTGTTTCAGGCCCTTGATGTTCTTCACGAGGCTTTCCTCTTCCTCATGGTAGATGAGGTAGGAGGCGCGCGGGCCAACTTCGGGATAGTCGATATCGCACTTGATTGAGAGCGCCGGGATCTCGATCCACTTGCCGTCTTTCCAGTACTTTCCGTCCTGCGTCACTTCGCGGATGTTGATTTCCGGGTTGAAATTCGTCGCGAACGTCTTGCCATGCTCGCCGGCATTGCAGTCGACAATGTCGATATATTCGATCTCGTCGAACAGTTCCTGCTGGGCATAGGCGCACCAGATGTTCGACACGCCGGGATCGAAGCCGCAGCCGAGAATGGCGGTGATGCCTTTCTCGACGAACTTGTCCTGATAGGCCCACTGCCAGCTGTATTCGAACTTGGCGATTTCGCGCGGCTCGTAATTGGCGGTGTCCATGTAATTGGTGCGGGTCTCGACGCAGGCATCCATGATCGGCAGGTCCTGGTAGGGCAGGGCCATGTTGATCAGGAGGTCCGGCTTCACCTTGTTGATGAGCGCGACGACCTCGGCGACATTGTCGGCATCGACCTGCGCGATCTCGATCGGCGTCTTGCACATCTTCGCCACATTCTCGCAGCTTTCAATGCGGCGCGAAGCCAGCGTGATATGCTTGAAGGTGTCGCGGTCCATGGCGCATTTCTGCGCGACGACCGACCCGGCAGCGCCGGCTCCGATGATGAGTACGGTGTCCATGTGTCCTGTCTCTCCTGAGGCTAGAGGGGCCGGTGGGCTTGCCCGTCACATAGGGCAAAGTGCGGGCGTTCGCCAGTGGAGAGATGAGGGCTGTGCCGTGCCGGCTGCAGCAATGCGGCGGATCGCGGCCCGTCATGATGGCGCTCCGCACGAAAGGCGCTTAAGATTGCATACAAGATGACAAGCTGCCGCGACCTGCGGTCGGTTCATGAACGAGGAAACGCAAAATGACCCTGGAAGCCCTGATTGTATTTCTGCTGATTGGCGCTGTCGCCGGCTGGCTGGCCGGACTCATCGTCAAGGGGTTCGGTTTCGGCATTATCGGCAATATCGTGGTTGGCATCGTCGGCGCCATCATTGCCGGCTACATCTTCCCCGCCCTCAATGTGAGCCTTGGGGCCGGCATTGTCGGCGCTATAATTCATGCCACGATTGGTGCCGTCCTCCTGCTGCTCGTCGTCCGGGTCTTGAAGCGAGCCTGAGAAAAGTGCCGCGGCGCGGACAAGGGCGTCTGGGAGGAAACGCACGCGTCCCGATCTCGCGCCGCAGCACCGGCTGACGTCACGCGGCGCGACGAGGCGCTTCGAGCCGCATGATCTCCGATGTCAGCCACGCATAGTGACGCTCAAGGCGCGTCACCATTGCGATTTCAATTTCGGGGCGGCAGGCGAGCTCTTCGCGCCAGGCTTCCAGTACCCGCACTTGCTGTCGAAGCCAGCATAGCATCGCGGCGTCATCCATGGGTATGCACATCGTTCAAGACCTCCGACAATCAATTTGCGACTCATTCTCAATTTTTAGTGGCACAGTGCCGGCGCACTTGCAAGTCATTCGCAAAATATGACGACGTCGTAACGTCCAGCTTACCTCAACGACCGGTTCACTGGCGTTGAAGTGGGAAACGCGCTATCTCCCGCGCTTCTTTTTCCAACGGGAGCGCCCGCCGATGACCAGACCTCTGGCCCCACGCCATTTCCTCGACATCTGGCATCTCGAGTCGGCTGAGCTGCGCGCGATCCTCGACGAGGCCCACCGCGCCAAGAAGGCGCGGGCTGGCTGGCCGAAGGGCCGCGTTGATACCGGCGCGCCGCTTGAGGGCCACACGCTGGCGATGATCTTCGAAAAGTCTTCCACGCGCACACGTTTCTCGTTCGACATGGCGATGCGCCAGCTCGGCGGCAGCTCGATCACCGCCACCAGCAGCGATATGCAGCTTGGCCGCGGCGAGACAATCGAAGACACCGCGCGCGTCCTGTCGCGCTATGTCGATGCCGTCATGATCCGCGCCAACGACCATAGCGATGTCGAGACCTTTGCAGAGTTCGCCTCTGTTCCGGTGATCAATGGTCTCACGGATCGTTCCCATCCCTGCCAGATCATGGCCGACCTTCAGACGCTTGAAGAATCCGGGCTCACCTTGCGGGGGGCTCGTATCGCCTGGGTTGGCGATGGCAATAATGTCTGCGCCAGTTTCCTGCATGCAGCAGCCAAGTTCGGCTTCTCGCTGGCAATCGGTACGCCGCAACGCTTTGCGCCGGACGACGAGGATGTCGAAATCGCCCGGGAACTTCAGGCGCGGATCGACCTCTATGAAACGGCTGAGGAAGCTGTTGCCGGGGCCGATGTCGTGATTGCCGACACATTCGTGTCGATGGGCGATCAGGATGGCGATCGGCGCCTTGAAATTCTCGAACCCTACGCCGTCACCGCAGACCTGATGGAACTCGCAGCCGGGGGCGCAAAATTTCTTCACTGCCTGCCGGCCCACCGCGGCGAGGAAGTGGATGCCGAAATCATCGACGGGCCGCAATCGCTGGTCTGGGACGAGGCCGAGAACCGCCTGCACGCCCAGAAGGCGATTCTGCGCTGGTGCCTCGACAAGTAGATGGCCTCACGCTGGCATCACGACTGCGCGAACGCGCTGGCCTGCCGCCCGCGCCTGCGGTTACACAGCGCCTATGGCTGACACGATCTTTCCGCGCGAAAAATTTTCAGATCCCGGCACGACAGCGAAGGGTGAGGTGCGTGCCAGCGTCGATTGGCGGGGCCTCAAGACGCTGTGGCTGAATACCGGCACGCTCTGCAATATCGAATGTGCGAACTGCTACATCCTGAGCTCTCCAACTAATGACCGGCTGGTCTATCTCAAGCTGTCGGACGTGACGCCCTTCCTTGACGAGATCGATGCGCTTGGCGAAGGCCCCAAGGAGATAGGCATTACGGGCGGCGAACCGTTCATGTGTCCGGATATACTGCCGATCATGGAAGCGGTCCTGGAGCGTGGCCATCGCCTGCTGCTGCTGACCAATGCCATGCGCCCGATGATGCGCCCACGTATCCAGGCGGGCCTGGAAGCCCTGCATGCCCGCTTCGGCGAGCGGATGGTTTTGCGCATCTCGCTCGATTCCCATGACCGCGCCCTGCACGATGCCGAGCGCGGCGAAGGTGCGTTCGGCGAGGCGAGCAAGGGGCTTGCATGGCTGGCAGGGCAGGGCATTCAGGTCGCGCTCGCCGGGCGGCAGTCACTTCACGAGGATGATGCCGATGCGCGGACTGCCTATGGTGAGCTGGCGACGCGCCTCGGGCTCAGGCTTGACCCATCCGATCCGTCACAGCTCGTCCTATTCCCGGAAATGATCGCTTGCGACGACCCGCCAGAAATCACGACGGCTTGCTGGCAGATTCTCGGCAAAGACCCGGCCGGCATCATGTGTGCCAGCCAGCGCATGGTCATCCGCCGCAAGGGGGCGGCCCGCGCCGCGGTGACCGCCTGCACATTGCTCGTGGACGATGCGGCGTTTGAACTCGGGTCCACGCTGGCCGAAGCGACGATGGATCCGGTCAAACTGAACCACGCCTGGTGCGCGAGCTTCTGCGTCCTCGGCGGGGGCAGTTGCTCGGCCTGACCACTGCAAAGGAACAATTCCGGTCATCATGCGCTTTTTTGGAAGGAGGTTCATGATGATCGACAATAACAAACCCAATGACGCAAGCCAGGAAATCGACACGCAAGACGTGCGCCAGGGCAGCCGCGCCCCGGGGCTTGTCTGGGTGCTGGTGGGCGGCATCGTCGTCGCCGTGCTTGGATTTGGCCTCAGCGCCCTGTTCGCGGCCGGTTGATTCACATCGGCACCAGGCCTCGCTAGCATGCGGCCCTTGTCGATGAGGGTGCGGACTGCCACATGGGCCCTTCAAACGCCGGTGCGAGTGCCATCCCATGCCCGATATTCCCCGACCCGACAGCGATTTTGTCGTCAACTTCCAGATCGACCAGCGTCCCGTGCGTGGACGCGCGGTCCGCATGGGCGCTGCCAGCCTGTCGCCGATCCTGCACCGCCACGACTACCCGCCGCATCTCGCCCGCATCCTGGGTGAGGCGGTGACCCTGGCCGCAATGGTCGGCGCGTCGCTGAAATTCGAGGGGCGGATACTGGTCCAGGCCGAAGGTGATGGCCCTGTGTCGATGCTCGTCGGCGAGTATCGTACCGATGGCGGCGTGCGCGGTTATGCGAAGTTTGACGCCGACCGCTGGTCGCATCTCGAAAAGGTCAACAAGGGCGCGGCCCCGCACATGCCGCAGCTGTTCGGGCCGGCCGGTCGCCTCGCCCTTATCCTGATCCAGGATGATCCGTCCGTTGCGCCCTACCAAGGCATCGTGCCGCTTGAAAAAGGCACGCTGTCGGAATGCGCTGAAGATTATTTTACCCAGTCCGAGCAAGTGCCGAGCCGCATCAAGCTGGCCGTTGCCGAGCTTGACCGAAAAGGCGAAGCGCCGATCTGGGTGTCAGGCGGCATGATGGTCCAGCGCATCGCGGCCGACGAGGCGCGCGGCGACACATCAGAGGTGTGGCGTGAAGCCGAGGCCTTTTTTGGCACGCTGAGCGATGCCGAACTCGCCGATCCTGACCTTGCTGTGCCCGACCTGCTGTTCCGCCTGTTTCACGAACAAGGTGTGCGGATGGAAGACCGGGTCGACCTCGCTGATCGATGCACATGCAACGAGGAGCGCCTGATCGGCACACTCGAATCCATGCCCGATGACGCCCTGTACGAGATGGTTGAGCCGGACGGAACGCTGGTGATCGACTGCCAGTTCTGCGCTCGCCACTATGTCGTGCCGATCGACAAGGTCACCGGCCCGGTCAGCTAAGCGGACCGTTTGGGACGCCTGGTTATTTGTCCGGGCCGTCCATGCCGAGGATGATCTGGGCATAGCCCTTGGACAGTCGCCCCATATTCTCGACCGAGATGCGTTCGTTCGTGCCATGGAAGCCGGTCAAGTCGGCCGGCGAGAGGACGGATGGGGCAAACCGGTAGATATTGCTGGTGATGGCCGCCGCGTAGCGCGAATCCGTTGCACCCAGAACCAGTCCCGGCGCGGCAGGTGCTCCATTGCCAGCAGCTTCGGCAACGCTCGCCAGCACGGCATAGGCGCGGTTGTCCGTTGGCGAGACGGGCGAGGCAGGGCTATTGATTCCGTCTCCGCCTGTTTCGACTTCAATCCCCTCAATGCCTGCCGTCACATCCTTTACATGCTGGATCACGCTGTCTGGCGTGTCGTTGGGATGGACACGGAAGTTTACCGTTGCAACGGCGCGCTGAGGCAGAACGTTTTCCTTGGCCGATCCGCGCAGCATCGTCGGCGCGGTTGTTGTGCGAACCATGGCGTTACCAGCGGCGTTTCCGGCAAGGGATGACTCGACCATTCCCTGAAACAGCCAGAGGTTCGCCATCGCCATACGCTGGGTGAAAGGCATGTCCTTGCCAGCAGCGCGAAACAGGTCAGAGATTGGCGGCTTGTTGAAATCGGCTGGCATCTGGTTGTCTTCGAGTGCCAGGATCGCCCGCGCGAGGTTCACGTTCGCGGAATTCCTTGGCGGGGTCGAGGAGTGTCCGCCTTGTGCGACTGCCGTGACATTCACAGTCACATAGCCTTTTTCGGAGATGCCGATAATGCCCATAGGCTTGCCGGTCAGTGGCGAGGGGTCGATGATCATGAAGCCTTCGTCGAGTGCCATTTCGGGCTCGACGCCGCGCGACTTGAGCAGGGCGATGCCGGCTTCGGCGCCGGAGCCGAGCACTTCTTCGTCATGCCCGAACATGAAAAGCACCGTACGTTTCGGCTGGAAGCCCGAGGCCGCAAGGGCGTCTGCCGCCTCCATCAGTCCGACAAGGTTGCCTTTGTCGTCGATCGCGCCGCGGCCATAGATATAGCCGTCGATGATCTCGCCGGCGAACGGCGACCCGGTCCAGTCAGACTCTGTGCCCATGTTGACGGGGACGACGTCCTGGTGCGCCATCAGCAGGATCGGTTTGAGCGACGGATCGCTGCCTCGCCACGTATACAGCAGGGTCAGCGTACCGGGCACGATTTCGCGTGTCATGGCGGCGTGGGCAGCCGGATAGGTATCAGACAGCCAGTCATGAAGTGCGAGCCATTCGCCGTCCTGGCCCGGGCGTGGATCGCCGCCAGACAACGTGACCGTCTCGAACTGGATGATTTCTGACAGGTGTTGCGCAGCAGAATCTGCAGAAATAACGGGGGTATCTGGCAACTCGACACGCTGGCCGACCGGTTCGCCGCCATACGAGAATGTCCGAACGAGAATAATTCCGATGATCAGGACGATCAGTCCCAGCGCGCCAAAGATCAGCTTTTTCAGCATGGTCAGCCTGCCCCTGTTGATTATGAAACGAACGGTTGCGGCTCAGGCGACGCCCGTCAAGGCGTTGCGACGCAAAAAAATGACTTGGCCGTCACGATTTGCGTGGGCAGTCTGGACTTATGACAGAACAGACATCACAGCGCCTCTCGCTTCCGCGCGTGCTCGCTTTCTCGAGCCTGAGTATTCCGCTTGCAGGGGTTGGCCTGCCATTGGCGGTGTACCTGTCGCCGCTCTATGCCAATGAGGTCGGGCTTGGTCTCGAAATGACGGGCCTCCTGTTCATGCTGTTGCGGTTCTGGGACGTCTTCACCGATCCCGTCATGGGCTATCTTGTCGATCGCTACCGCAGTCCGCTGGGCCGGGTGCGTCACTGGATCCTGCTGAGCATTCCGCTGCTGGCGATTGCGACCTATTTTGTCTACATGCCGCCGCGCACAGGGGTCGGCCCCGCCTATTTTGTCGGGTGGATGCTGCTCTTCTATGTCGGGTTCACGCTGCTGCAGACATCCCGTTCCGCATGGGTGCCGGCCATCGCAACGACGTACGATGAACGCTCCCGCCTGTTCCTGTGGCCAGAGATCGTGAGCACGCTGTCCATGCTCACGCTGCTGGCACTGCCGGCACTGTTGCCATTTTTCGGGTTCGAACTCGATCGTTTCGGGCAGGTTGCCGTGATGGGTATCGTGCTGCTCGTTTCCCTGCCGGTTGCGGGCGCCCTGTCCTTCTTCTTCGTGCCGGACCGGCCCGTGCCGGGCGACCGGGGACATACCATGAAATTCGAACTCAAGCCCATTCTGGCCGCGTTGAAGAACCAGATGTTCGGCCGCTTGCTCGCGATGGAATTGCTGGCCGGGACAGCCATCGCGGTCACCGCCGCGAACTACCTTTTTGTCGCCGAATACGTGTTTGGGCTGACTGGCGGCCAGTCCAGCCTGATCCTGATGATCTTTTTCATCGTGGCAGTTGCAGCCATGCCGCTATGGCTATTGCTGGCGAAGCGAACCGAAAAGAACGTGGCCTTTCGCGCGGCGACGATGATGTCCGCGCTCAGCTATATCCTCTACTTCTTTTTTGGACAGCTCGGCGGGTTCGGTCCCCTGCTTGTCGGGGCCATTATCAATGGCGCTGCGTTCAGCGCGCCAATCGTTCTGACCCGATCCATGACAGCGGATGTCGTCGAATGGCATACGTCCAAGACGGGTGAAAACCGTGCCGGCATTTATTATTCAATCCTGACCAGCGCCTACAAGATCGGCTCGAGCCTCGCTTTTGGTGTCGGGTACCTGATGGTGGGCCAGTTGGCAGGGTTTCATCCGGGTGAGCCGAATACGCCCGAAGCGATCAACGGATTGCTGATGATCTTCTGCCTGTTGCCGGGGGCGCTGTATCTCGGAGCGTCGTACGCATCCTGGACCTACCCCTTGTCTCGCGCGATGCAGATGGACGTGGCCAAGAGCCTTGACCCTCGTGGTCCCCAGACGCTCGACTAGAAGCCGCTTCCGGGCTTGGCAAGGTAGGCAAGTTCCTCTGAAGTGGAGGCCCTGGACAGTACTGCATTGCGGTGAGGGAAGCGGCCGAATTGTTCGATTACGGCCTTGTGCGCGTGGCCGTATTCAAGCGTACTTTCCGTCAGTTTCCTGAAATCGCTGCGAGCATCTTTATGGAGCGCCGAAAACATTTCGACGGCGCGGGTCTGGTCGCCGATATTTTCCGAATGTTCGAGGGGAAGATAGAAGAAGATGCGTTCAGCCTCGCTGAGCGTCAGGTCTTCGCGACGGGACAGTCCTTCCTTGCACAGGCGAAGGGCGAGTGCGTCCTGTGAAAACGCGCGGGGGCTGTCGCGAAACAGGTTCCGGCTGAACTGGTCCAGGACAATGATTGCGGCCAGCCGCTCGCGTGCGCCACGACCGGACCAATCATCGGCCAAGGGTCCGGCGGCCAGCGTTTCGAGCAAGGACAGGAACTTCTTGCGAATGTCGGAGTCGATCTTCGCTGACTTGGCAAACCACATCTTGTTCTTCGATGTCGCCGCCTCGGCGGAATTTCCCGCTTCGCCGATCCAGAAATCGAGTACGTCCTTCGGAGCAGGAAGCGCGGTCATGTGGCAGGCCTCTTGGAGACGACCATGAAATTGACGGCGGTGTCGTTGGATAGCATCCATGAACCCGAGAGGGGTTTGTAGGACACGCCGGTTGCGGGTTCAGGTTGCATGCCTGCAGCGCACAATGCCGAGCGCACTTCTTCCGGTGTAACGAATTTCGACCAGTCATGCGTGCCGCGCGGCAACCATCCTAGAATGTATTCGGCGCCAATCACAGCCGTGGCGAGCGCCTTGGCCGTGCGGTTGAGGCTTGCCACGATCATCAGGCCGCCGGGCCGGACAAGGCTGGCTGTATCGACCAGGAATTGGTGTGCATCGGCGACATGTTCGACGACTTCCAGATTGAGGACGATGTCGAAAGGCGTCTCGCCAGAGTCGATCAGCCCTTCGGCTGTGCCCTCACGATAGTCGATTTCCAGGCCCTGTTCCCGCGCATGCGTCAGGGCGGCCTTGATATTGGCTTCGGACGCATCGACCCCCGTTACCCTGGCACCGAGACGTGTCATGGGTTCGCAGACGAGGCCGCCACCACATCCGATATCGAGCAGGCGCAGGCCTTCAAGCGGCTTGGACTGTCCCGCCGGGATTCCGAAATGCGCTTCCGCAGTGTCCCGGATGAACTTCAGCCTGATCGGGTTGAACCGGTGCAGGGGTTTGAACTTTCCGGTGGGGTTCCACCAGTCAGCGGCCATGGCGGAAAACTTGGCGACTTCATCAGCGTCTACGCTCGGCGTACGGGGCGCTGCGCGCGAGCCTTCAATTGTTTTTACCATCCTCTGGCGTTCCTGTTTGATCCGCGCTGAACTTAACCCTATGAGGGCGCATATAAAGGGCAATCCCTTCGGTTTACAGGATATGGGGCGAAATGGCGCGTGCGGTTCTGAAATTTGGCGGTACGTCGGTCGGCGATCTCGAGCGTATCGCAAACGTGGCTGACATCGTGGCCCACCGCGCGGCGCGCGGTGAGCACATGGCCGTGGTTGTATCGGCTATGGCTGGCGAGACGAACAAGCTCGTGGCCTATGCTGAAGGCGCTGCAGGGCCGGACCTGCCGCGCGACCAGTTTCACGACGAATATGACGTGATTGTCGCCTCAGGTGAACAGGTGACGGCGGGCTTGCTGGCGCTGGCCCTGCGTCGCAGGGGCTTGAAGGCGCGCAGCTGGCTCGGCTGGCAGCTGCGCTTGAAGACCGATGAGGACCATGGTCGCGCGCGCATTCTCGGCTTCGACAATAGTGGCCTGCCGGATTCCGTGGATCGCGGGGAAATCGCGGTTATTGCCGGTTTCCAGGGCGTCACTGATGACGAGCGTGTGGCGACCCTCGGGCGCGGCGGTTCGGACACGAGCGCCGTGGCGGTGGCGGCGGCGCTGAACGCGACTGTTTGCGACATCTATACGGATGTGGATGGAGTCTACACGACTGATCCGCGCATGGTGCCCAAGGCCCAGCGGATACCCAAGATATCTTACGAGGAGATGCTCGAGATGGCGTCTCTCGGTGCCAAGGTCCTTCAGACGCGGTCTGTGGAGCTTGCAATGAACCATAATGTGCCGGTGCGCGTGCTTTCCAGCTTTCTGAAGCCTGGTGAGCCGAACCCCGGAACCCTTGTCTGCTCAGAGGATGAAATCGTGGAAAAACAGGTTGTTAGCGGTGTTGCCTATTCACGCGACGAAGCGAAGGTCACTTTGTACGGGGTGGCGGACAAGCCGGGCGTCTCGGCCAAGATCTTTTCTGCGCTGGCCCGTGCCGGCGTGAATGTCGACATGATTGTCCAGGCGAATGCGCGCGGACCGGAAAAGGCCAATATGGTGTTCACCTGTACGGACCGTGATAGCCCGATCGCCAAGGAAACGCTCGAAAAAATGTCGGACGATATCGGCTATGACCGGCTTGAAGTGACCCGCGACGTCTCCAAGATATCGATCGTCGGCGTAGGCATGAAGAGCCATACCGGGGTCGCAGAGACCATGTTCACGGCTCTGTACGAGAAAGGCATCAATATTGACGTCATTTCGACTTCCGAAATCAAAATTTCTGTTCTGATTGCCGCGCCTTATACCGAATTGGCTGTTCGTGCCCTGCACACGGCCTTCGGACTTGACGCGGTGTAAATCCGACTGCGACACTCAGGGGAACCATGCCCTATAACCTGCCGGCCACGCGTCTCCTGATGAACCGCCTCCGCCAGGTCATGGCGGAGGACGGGGATACACGGTTCCGGTTGGATCAGGTGGTCAGGCTGATCGCGTCCACGATGGTGGCCGACGTCTGCTCGATTTACCTGCGCATCAATGGCGGGGAATTGCTTCTGATCGCAACCGAAGGCCTGAAGCCCGAGGCAGTCTCGACGACCCGGCTCGGTGCGAATGAGGGGCTCGTCGGCCTGGTCGCCAAACGCGCTGAACCCATGGCCATCCAGGATGCCCCCCGCCACCCTTCCTTCTCTTACCGCCCCGAGACTGGAGAAGACCCGTTCCACGCCTTTCTCGGCATGCCGATCCTGCGAGGCGGTCGTGTCCTGGGCGTCCTGACGGTCCAGAACCGGACCGAACGCGCCTATGGCGACGACGAGATCGACACATTGCAGACCATTGCCATGGTCCTCGCTGAAATTGTCGACCGGATGGACCCGGAGCACATCTCAAACGGCGATAGTCACAAACGCGAGCGCAATCTTGCCACCCTCTCCGGCCGCGTGCTTTGCGAGGGCCTTGGGTATGGCCGCGCAGTCTTGCATGATCCTGTCGTGCCTGCGGCGAAGTTTTTCGCTGCCGATCAGCAGCTCGAGGCATTGCGGCTGACCGAAGCGTTGAAGGGCCTCAGGGAATCCGTCGACAACATGATGGCGCTGGATGGCGCCAAGCTGGGTGACGACCCTCGGGACGTCATGGAAACGTATCGGCTGTTGGCGCACGACCCGTCCTGGGCCGAAAAGCTGCGTGAGGGCGTCCGGTCGGGCCTGTCGGCGGAAGCCTCGGTTGATCGGGCCCGACGCGAGCACCGTGCGCGGTTGCAGAGCGCCCGCGACCCCTACCTGCGCGAACGCCTGAATGACCTCGAAGACCTCGACAACCGATTGCTGCGCGTATTGGCAGGTGACGACGGCAAGCCTCAGATCAGTGAAGAGCGTAGCGTGCTGGTTGCGCGCCGCCTCGGCCCGGCGGAATTGCTCGACTATGCCAATGCCGGCCTGCGCGCAATATTGATGGAAGAGGCCGCGATTTCATCGCACGCAGCGATCGTGGCCCGGGCGCTTGGTATTCCCACGCTTGGCGGGATCGAAGGCCTGACGACCCGGATCGACCAAGGGGACTGGGTCATCGTCGATGCGGAAAAGGGCACTCTTCACATCCGCCCGGATGACTCCCTCTACGACGCCTACAAGGGGCGTGTTGCGCTGCGATCAGAGCGTCAGGCAACCTATGCTGCCTTGCGTGGCCTGCCGGCCAAGACCCGTGACGGTACGCATGTCTCGCTCTACCTGAACGCCGGACTCGACCTGGACCTCGAGATGCTGGACCAGGCCGGCGCAGACGGGGTGGGACTGTTCCGTACCGAATTCCAGTTTCTCGTTTCGGAGACGTTGCCGCGGCTGGGAGACCAGGTGGCACTGTATCGGCGGGTGCTCGACCGGGCCGCCGGAAAACGCGTCATCTTCCGGACGGTCGACCTCGGCGGTGACAAGGTTCTGCCAGCGCTGAATACGGCGCGGGAAGAGAACCCGGCTCTGGGCTGGCGCTCGATCCGCTTCGCTCTCGATCACAAAGGCCTGTTCCGGCGCCAGCTGAGAGCGCTCGTGAGGGCCGCCGGTACGGACCCTCTGACGGTAATGTTTCCGATGGTAACCGTGCCAAGTGAGTTCTTTGACGCGCGCGACCTGTTGATGAAGGAAGTCGCATGGAGCGAGGAAAGAACGGGGAAAAGGCCTTCCAAGCTCGAAGTGGGAGTCATGCTGGAAACGCCCGCGCTGGCCTTCAGCCTGTCTGAGCTTGCCGGTGAAGTCGATTTCCTCTCCGTCGGCACCAATGACTTGATGCAATTTTTCTTCGCAGCAGATCGCATGACGCCCTCGGTATCGGATCGTTACGACCTGGTCAGCCCGGCAGGCATGCGATTTCTCAAACAGGTCTCTGACGACTGCACGACGCATTCGATCAGGATGTCTGCTTGCGGTGAGGCAACCGCTTCGCCGCTCTCGGCACTTTGCTTCCTCGCGCTGGGTTTTCATGCGCTCTCGATGCCGGCTGCTGCTATCGGCCCGGTCAAGCGCATGGTGCGATCCGTTGATCTTGAGGCGTTTCGGAACGATTTCCTTAAGCTACTGGACAAACCGAACGAAGCGTTCCGTAACCAAGTATTAGCCTTGGCGGCAGATCATGAGGTGGAATTGTCTGACGGTTGAGGCGGACTGGTCCAAAATTCACCATGTTTCTGGACCAGTATTTGCTCCTCTAGGGGGCAACCCCCCTGACAGAAGGCTGGATTGGAAGAATATGGGACACGAAGAGACCCACAACACGCAGGAAACTGGATCGCAGGCCGACATGCCCTCTTTCGGAAACGAAACGGGGCGTTCCCTTGATGATTCAGGTGTGTCTGCGGTGCTTCCAGAGCTTGAGGCGGCCACGTCGCAGCGTGAACGTGCGATGGAGATATTCAGGTCCCGCGAATTCGAGGGTGAAAGCCTGAGAATGGGCCAGGTCCTGCGTCGGGTCCGCGAAGAGCTCGGGATGAATATTGCCGATATTTCCCGCAAGTCATTGCTGAGAAAAGATTTTCTCATGTGGATCGAACGCATGGAAATCGGCCAGATCCCCAAAGGCTACCTGACACCCTATTTGCGTGCCTATTGCGTCGAGCTTGGCTTGCCGGATAGTCAGGTCATCGCCCAGTACACGCTCGAATGCGGTGCCGTATCCGAGGTCAGGAATTCAGCGCCCGTCCCCAAGATTGGCGAAATCTCACAGCCGAAGGCAAAATGGCCGCTCATGGTGGCCACGGCCGCTGTCCTCACGCTTGTCGCTGGCGGCGCCATTGGCGTAACGCAGCTGGTAAAGCCGTCGTCCGAACTTGCGCCCGCGCCCGCCATCGTGGCGGTCAATGGTGCCCGGCACAGCTTGTTTGACCATGCCGACCGTTCTGGCCGGCCTTTGCCAACCCATTTGCCTCTGGAACTTGTTGCGGCCCGCCAGGGCTGGCTTGAAGTGCGGGGCGCCGACGGCACAATCTTCCGCAGCCGTGTCATGGCCGCGGGCGAAAACTATTTTCCACGACTGGACGCCGGCTGGACTGTCTCGGCCAAGGATGGTGGCGCATTCCAATGGCGCGTCGGCGATGTCATTATTGGCCCGCTGGGTCCTGAGGGCGGCGCGGTGTTCTCGGTGAGTGTCGACCAGAAGCTTGCCGAAGCGGCGGATATGGCCGCGCCCACGGTCGCATCGAACGGTGCCAGCAAGGCGACGCGATAGGCCGCGACACCTTCAGGCCTTTACGTAGGGCCTCGTGCGCGCCACATCAGGGCCAATAGAGGCCCGCACGGAGTCCCAAGTCTGATGAGCCACAATCCAATTCGGCCCTGGCGGAACATTGACCGCCGCACGTCACGCAAAATCCGCGTAGGATCCGTCGAGGTTGGCGGAGACGCGCCAATCGCCGTCCAGTCGATGACCAACACGCTGACACACGACGCCGCTGCGACGATTGCCCAGATATTGCGGATGGAAGAGGCGGGCGCCGACATTGTTCGCGTATCCTGTCCGGATGAGGCTTCGACTGCGGCGCTCAACGAGATCGTTCGCCATGTCGGCGTGCCTATCGTGGCCGACATCCATTTCCACTATAAGCGCGGTATCGAAGCGGCTGATGCGGGTGCAGCCTGCCTCAGGATCAATCCCGGCAATATCGGCTCCGTGGCGCGGGTGCGCGAAGTCGTGGCGGCGGCCCGCGCAAACGGATGTTCCATGCGGATCGGCGTCAATGGCGGATCGCTCGAGCGTCACCTGCTGGAAAAATACGGCGAGCCTTGCCCGGAAGCCATGGTCGAAAGCGCGCTGGACCATGCCCGTATCCTCGATGATCTCGGGTTCCATGAATACAAGATCAGCGTCAAGGCATCGGATATGTTCCTGACGGTTGCGGCCTACCAGCAATTGTCCGAAGCGACGGATGCGCCGCTCCATCTCGGTATCACCGAAGCGGGCGGATTGCGTACCGGCACCGTGAAATCGTCGATCGGCATGGGCAGCCTGCTCTGGGCCGGCATCGGTGACACGATCCGGGTGTCACTTTCGGCCGATCCGGTCGAAGAGGTCAAAGTCGGCTACGAGATGCTGAAATCGCTCGGCTTGCGGACCCGGGGTGTGAACATCATCGCGTGCCCCTCCTGCGCACGGCAGGGCTTCGACGTGATTTCGACCGTGGAAACGCTGGAAAAACGTCTCGCGCACATTACGGAGCCGATTTCGCTCTCGATCATCGGCTGTGTCGTCAACGGGCCCGGTGAGGCGGCGATGACCGATCTCGGCTTCACGGGCGGCGGCGCTGAATCCGGCATGATGTATGCGGCTGGCAAGCCCAGCCGAAAGGTGGGGAATGCCTCAATGGTCGAAGAAATCGTTGACGCTGTCGAGGCAAAGGCGAGGCAATTGCAGGCAGCGCGTGAAGCGGCCGCCGTGGCTGCCGAATGACCAATTTTTCGTGAGGGGACTGCCCAAATCGCCGAATGGCGATAGAACGTGAGCCGTTCTTCAAATTGGCTGAAACGGCGATGCCTGAATGTTCTGGTTGCTCAAGCGGATACCCCTCCTTCTCCTGATCGTTGTCATGGCACTGGTCATGTCCAACTGCACCATGTTGGGGTTGAACTATGCCAGCCTCACGACCGGCAATAAGCCGGCGCCTCAGCCGCCGCTCAATGTTGCGGCATTCGTTGGGGAGTCGGGCCGGCGGGACGCATTGAAGCAGGCCTTCGAGGATACGCTTTACGGGCCGTGGCCAGCGGGCATGCCGGTCACGCATGGCGATTGGCGCGTCGTGGATGCCGACTATCTCGACGGACGCGGGTCGCTCGAAGAAGTACCCGTCACGATCGGATCGGGCGTCGGTGCGCGAACCTTCCAACTCGTTGTCGCGTTCCCCAAGACGCCGGGGAAATCGCCGCTCGTGATCAGTCAGACGTTTGCGAGCAATTGCGCCGCGTTTCCCGGAAGTCCGGTGACAGCGGCTGACGGGTCCATCTGCGATGGTTCGGAGATGAACGGGTTTTTCGGATTCCTGGCGACCAGCATTTTTGGCACCTACATCGCCGAAGCACCGGTTTCCCGCTATTTTGATGCGGGCCTTGCCTATGCGAGCTTTTATGCAAGCGAACTCGTGCCGGATCGAGATGGCGAAGCCCAGGCCGTGATGGCGGGCATGGGCGGACCGGTGAACCCGACAAGCGCCCTGATGGCCTGGGCTTACGGGTTCTCTGCGGCGCTCGATGTACTCGAGGCTGACCCGCGCATTGATGCGGGCCATACGGCTTTGATGGGCCATTCACGACACGGCAAGTCAGCGCTGATCACAGGCGCGTGGGATCGTCGGGTCGATGCCGTGATTGCCCACCAGTCCGGATTCGCGGGCGCGGCATTGTCCCGCTCCAATACAGGTGAAGGTCTGGTGCGGATGGCGAAGCGCTATCCGCATTGGCTGGCACCCTCGGCACAGGACTATGTCGAAGACCTTTCGGCGCTGCCGGTTGATCAGCATGAATTGCTCGCACTGCTCAGCCCGACACCGGTGTTGCTCGGAAATGGCCGGCGCGACGTGTGGTCCGATCCGAATTCAACCTTTCGGGCTGCGCAGGCAGCGTCGGACATCTACCGGGCAGAGGGTGCCAAAGGCCTCACGGGGAGTGGCATGAAATCGTTTGACCCCAGTGCGGGCCTCGCTTTCTGGCTGCGTCCCGGTGGCCATAGCGTCGTGTCAGCAGATATCAACGCATTTACGGCTTTCCTCGATGCCCATCTAGGCCGATCCGAATTAGGTGAATCTGCTGTTCAAACAGCAGATTGCCCCGTAAGTTCCTCAACAATAATAACTGAGGGAGGGGCGAAATGTCCGTAGATGTTCAACTTTTAAAACCTGTTCTGGCGCTGGTCAGCTGGACGCTTGTCATGTGGCTGTGGATGTACGCCACACGTATCCCGGCCATGCAAAAGGCAAAAATCGATCCCGATTCGGCCCGGCATCCGGGCACTTATGGTGACAAGCTTCCGGCGAATGTCCGGTCGGTCGCCGACAATTACAACCATCTCCACGAACAACCGACGATCTTCTATGCGCTGATGTTCTTCGCGGCCCTGACGGGCGGCCAGGGTCATTTCATGGTGCTGGCAGCATGGATCTATGTGGGCCTGCGGGTGCTCCATTCGCTGGTTCAGGTATTGCAGCCGAAAGTGATCCTGCGCTTCATGGTATTCGCGCTGGCATCGATCACCTTGATCGTTATGACCGTGCGTGAAGTGCTCCGAATCTTCTTCTAAGCGCAACATGTGGCAGCGAGGGCGCTTCACGCGCCCTCAAAACCGCTCTAAAGGGCGGCCATGGCCACTATTTCCCCTTCCAGACTCCAACAGGTTGTCGACCGGTTCGAACAGGTCGAAGCGCGCATGGGCGCGGCGACTGAGACGCCCGAGATCATTTCACTGTCGAAAGAGTACGCCGAACTGAAGCCCGTCGTCGACAAGGCGCGCGAGCTTATGTCCGCCCGCAAGGAGTTGAGCGAAGCAGAGGCGCTTGTCGCAAGTGGCGACCCCGACATGGTTGAACTGGCCCGGGACGAGGTCGAAGAGCTCAAGGATCAGCTGCCTGTACTGGAGCAGGAGGTCCAGGTCCTGCTCCTGCCAAAAGATGTCGATGACAAGGCTGATATCGTGATGGAGCTTCGCGCCGGCACCGGAGGCGATGAAGCGGCGCTGTTTGCGGGCGACCTGTTCCGCATGTATTCGCGTTATTTCCAGATCATGGGCTGGAAAGTCGACATTATCGATGCGTCCGAAGGCGATGCAGGCGGCTATAAGGAAATTATTGCCAACGTGTCGGGTGACGGCGTTTTCGGGCATATGAAATGGGAAAGCGGCGTGCACCGTGTCCAGAGGGTTCCTGCCACGGAGACGCAGGGCCGTATTCATACCTCGGCGGCGACAGTTGCGGTCCTGCCCGCGCCAGAGAATGTCGAGATCGAAGTGCGACCGGAAGATGTCCGCATCGATACGATGCGCTCCTCGGGCGCAGGCGGCCAGCACGTCAACACGACCGACTCCGCCGTGCGCATTACGCACCTGGCGACGGGTATCGTGGCAACGAGTTCCGAGAAGTCTCAGCACGTCAATCGCGAGAAGGCGATGGAACAGCTCAAAATCCGTCTCTACGAACGTGAGCGCTCCGCCAAGGATGCTGAGCGGGCCGAAGCGCGAGCGAGCCAGATCGGTTCAGGTGACCGCAGCCAGAAGGTCAGGACCTATAACTTCCCGGAGAACCGGATGACCGATCACCGTATCGGGCTCACGCTCTATTCGCTCGACCGCATAATCAGCGGGGACAAGCTGAACGAGGTGATCGAGGCCCTCATCACGGAAGACCAGGCTCGCAAGCTCGCGGCCATGGAGGATGAAAACTGAACCGCCCGACGTATACGGACCTGATCGTGAAGGCGGCCGGTCGGCTGCGCAATGTCGGCCTGGATACACCGCAACGCGAGGCCCGGCACCTGATGTCGCTGGCGTCAGGGCTGACCACGTCGGAGCTCATCCTCAGGGGACATCAGGTGGTTCCGGAATACCTGTCGGACGTGTTTGGTGGAATGGTGGCGCGTCGGGAAGCGCGCGAGCCTTTCCAGCACATCGCAGGATCGGCATCCTTCTTCGGGCTCGAATTCATTTCGGACGCGCGCGCGCTGGTGCCGCGGCCTGACAGCGAAGTCGTCGTGGAGGCGGCGCTGCGCCTCCTGCCCGACCGTCCCGGCCTGTCGATCGCCGATCTTGGTACGGGCTCGGGTTGCCTGCTTGTTGCGATGCTCAGTAGCAGGCCAGACGTTACGGGTGTCGGCATTGAGGCCGATGCGGATGCGGCGTCCCTCGCGGCAGAGAACATTGCACGCCATGGCCTTGAGGCGCGCGCCAGTGTTTTGGCGTCGACATGGAAGGACTGGCAGGGGTGGCAGGGCGTTGACCTGGTCATTTCGAATCCGCCCTATATTTGCACCGACGTGATTCCTACGCTTGAACCTGAAGTGCGGGTACATGATCCGGGAGTGGCGCTCGACGGCGGCAAGGATGGGCTCGATGCGTATCGTGAAATTGCCCGTCTTGCCCGAACGCTTTTGAAACCGGGCACGCCACTGGTCCTTGAGATCGGATTCGATCAGAAACGCGCGGTACGCGAGATTTTGTCAGCGGCGGGTCTTGTTGGTGTTAGTGGTGGCAGGGACCTGGGTGGAAATGACCGCGTAGTGTGGGCCAACCAGCCTGATTCCTGACACTCACTTTTCTGCTTGGCGGCGTGCATAATACAGGTTAGAACCTACGCGTGAGGTGTTGGAAGCCGCTTAAGGCAAGTCGCTCCACCCTCGTCAGACTCGCGCAAATACGGGGCTCGGCCACAAATCCTTCGGCCATTGCGTTGGGAATTGCCTGCAAGACAAACAGGCGCATGAAACAGGATACACATTCATGAAACGCTCACGCGGGCGCAATCGTCGCTCAGGCGGTACTACCAGTAACGCCAATCACAATAACCCGAACCGGCACTATGAAAGCGTCGGACCGGACGTGAAGATCCGTGGCTCAGCGCAACAGGTCCTCGAAAAATACCAGCAATACGCCCGGGATGCCCATACCAGTGGTGACCGCGTCCTGTCTGAAGCCTATTTCCAGTTCGCTGAACACTATCAGCGCATTGTCGCCAAGCAGGCGGAAGCCAAGGAACGGCAACAGCCGCAATCGCAACAGCGTGGTGGGCGCGATGATCGCGACAACCGCCGCGACAATCGTGGCGGCGATTCCGACGACAATTCCAGTTCCGACACGGACCAGAATGAAGCCACGGTTGAGGTGACATCTCATGCGTCGCGCAACGAGGAGTCTGACAGCGACGACTCCGCGACAGCGAAAGCGGATCCGATCAAGGTTGTTGATGCCGACGAGGGCGCCGCGCAACCCGATAAACCTGCGGAGACCAAGCTGAAGTCCAAACCGGACTCTGACCGACCGAAATCACGCCGCAAGCCGTATCGTGCAAAAGAGCCGTCTGAAGAATCTGAGGTCGTGACGGATGGGGTCATGAAGACCCTGTCGCGCGGTCGCCGCAAGCCTGTGCAGGAGACTGAAAGTGAAGCGGCTGGGGCTGACGGCTCCGCTGAAACCGCCGCAGAATAGGCAATCTCGTGTTGCAAGGCGATCGCAGCGAAATAGCAATTCGACGGGCCGTACCTGCGGATGCGGAAGCCTTGCAGGCGCTTGGCATTGCATCCTTCGTGGCTGCTTTCGAAGACCTCTATTCGCCAGAAGATCTGAATGCGTTCCTGACGGAAAACTACAGTCTCGACACCTGGCAGCGTCAGGCGTCGCAACCTGATCGGCCGATATGGGTTGCCACAACGTCAGACGGAAATCTGGTGGGCTACGCTCAGGCAAGCTCTTGCGATCTTCCGATCGAACCGATGCCGGACGGCGCGCTCCAGCTTCGACGCCTCTATGTTCGTCCCGATATTCTGTCTGCCGGTATTGGTGCGGCACTGATGTTGCGGGTCTTCGAATGGGTCGAAGCTGCAGGCCGACCGCCACTGTTCCTGGGAGTCTGGTCAGGCAATGACCGCGCCCAGAAATTCTACGCTCGATACAGATTCAGCAAGGTCGGCGAATACGACTTTCCCGTCGGCGCGCAGGTTGATCGCGAATTCATTTTCCGGCGTGATTGAACTTGTCGCAGGCGGCGCGACTTGCGCTCCTTGATGTCACTCCCCAAATCCAATGGAACAGCAAGGGACCGCCGCTGAGCGGGGTCTCTATTCCATAGTTCTTGTCTGCCTTTGGAAGGGGATAAATAATGAATATCGACCAATATACCGAACGTGCACGCGCGATTGTCCAGGGTGCCCAGACGCTGGCGCTGGCTGAAGGCCATCAGACGCTCACACCTGCCCACATCCTGAAAACCATGCTTGAAGACCGCGACCAGATGGCGGTCAATCTCATCCGTGCCGGGGGTGGCCGGCCGGAACTCGTTGTGCAGGGTGTCGACGCCGCGTTAGCAAAATTGCCCAAGGTCAGCGGTGCGAATACGGGCCTGAGGCTTGAACAGGCCAGCGCCAAACTTTTCCAGGACGCCGAGGCTGGCGCCAAAAAGGCTGGTGATTCTTTCGTTACGACCGAGCGCCTCCTGCTGGCCATAGCGGGACTCACCGGCGATCCGGCAGCTAACGTGCTCCGCAGTTCCGGCGCCAGTATCCAGACGCTGGAAACGGCGATTGACGAGTTGCGCCAGGGGCGCACCGCCGACAGCGCTAATGCCGAAGAAGGCTATGAGGCGCTGAAGAAATATGCTCGCGACCTCACCAAGGATGCCCGCGAGGGCAAGCTCGATCCGGTCATCGGCCGCGACGAGGAAATCCGCCGCACGATGCAGGTCCTTTCCCGCCGCTCCAAGAACAACCCGGTCCTGATCGGTGAGCCCGGCGTCGGCAAGACCGCGATTGCCGAAGGCCTTGCTCTTCGGATCGTGAACGGCGACGTGCCGGAAAGCCTGAAAGGCAAACGCCTGCTTGCGCTCGACATGGGCGCGCTGATCGCGGGCGCGAAATTCCGCGGTGAGTTCGAGGAACGCCTGAAAGCCGTGCTCAACGAAGTACAACAGGCTGAAGGCGGCGTGATCCTGTTCATCGACGAGATGCATACGCTCGTCGGGGCCGGCAAGGGTGATGGCGCGATGGATGCGTCGAACCTCCTGAAGCCTGCCCTCGCGCGTGGTGAACTTCACTGTATCGGTGCAACCACGCTCGATGAATACCGCAAGCATGTTGAAGGCGACCCGGCGCTTGCGCGCCGTTTCATGGCCGTGTTCGTCGACGAACCATCGGTCGAAGATACGATCTCCATCCTGCGCGGCCTGAAGGCGCGATACGAGGCGCACCATGGTGTGCGCGTCTCGGATGCCGCGATTGTTTCCGCCGCGACACTGTCCAACCGTTACATCACCGACCGCTTTCTGCCCGACAAGGCCATCGACCTGATGGACGAAGCATCCGCGCGCCTGCGTATGCAGGTCGATTCCAAGCCGGAAGAGCTCGACGAGATCGACCGGCGGCTCTTGCAGTTGAAAATCGAAGCAGAGGCCCTCAAGAAGGAAAAGGACGCCGCGTCGAAAGACCGTCTCAAAACAATCGAGAACGATATTGCGGAACTCCAGTCGCAATCAGATGAACTGACGACGACATGGTCAGCCGAAAAGAACAAGCTCAAGGGCACGGCAACCGCAAAGGAACAACTTGACCGGGCCTATGCCGACATGGCGGAGGCACAGCGTTCAGGCGATCTTGCCCGCGCGTCCGAACTGAAGTTCGCCATCATTCCTGCGCTGGAAAAGCAGATCACGGATGTCGAAGGTTCCGATGAAGAAGACGATGGCCTCGTTTCGGAAGTCGTCCGTCCAGAGCATATTGCAGCGGTGGTTTCCAAGTGGACCGGCATTCCGGTCGACAAGATGCTGGAAGGCGAGCGCGAGAAACTTCTCCATATGGAAGAAGCCTTGCGTGCGCGTGTTGTCGGTCAGGATGCTGCGCTCGAAGCCGTATCGAACGCCGTTCGCCGAGCCCGCGCTGGTTTGCAGGACCCGAACCGTCCGATCGGCTCGTTCCTGTTCGTCGGCCCGACCGGCGTCGGCAAGACGGAACTCACCAAGGCGCTCGCCGAATTCATGTTCGACGATGACACGGCGATCCTCCGGCTTGATATGTCCGAGTATTCCGAGAAGCATTCGGTGGCCCGCCTGATCGGTGCGCCTCCTGGATATGTCGGGTATGAGGAAGGTGGTGCGCTCACTGAAGCAGTACGCCGGCGCCCGTATCAGGTGATCCTGTTTGATGAAGTCGAGAAAGCTCACCCGGACCTGTTCAATACTTTGCTACAGGTGCTTGACGACGGTCGCCTGACCGATGGCCAGGGCCGGACAGTCGACTTCAAGAACACGATCATCATCATGACGTCCAACCTCGGCTCGGATGCCCTGGCGAGCGGTGCCGAAGGTGAGATTTCCGATGCGGTCCGCGAAAGCGTGATGAGCGCGATCCGGATGCATTTCCGGCCCGAGTTCATCAACCGTATTGATGAGATCGTCTTCTTCAAGCGGCTTGGGCGCGGCGAGATCGACCATATCGTCGACATCCAGATGGGGCGCCTCGAGCATCTCCTGTCGGCGCGCAAGATGAAGCTCGACCTCAGCCTCGATGCCCGAAACTGGCTGGCTGCGCGCGGCTATGATCCTGTGTATGGCGCGAGGCCGCTGAAGCGTGTGATCCAGAAGGAGTTGCAGGATCCGCTTGCACGCCTCCTGCTGGAGGGCCGTATTGCCGACGGTGAAACGATCCATGTCGGGGTGGAAGGCAATATGCTTTCCATCAACGGCGTCCCGAATGATTTTGCCAAAGGCAGCGTCAGCCTTAACTAAGGTTGCGCCGATGGCCGCGTCTTCAAGTAACGGACGCGGCCATCGGGATTCCGGGATCAGGGGCTGGTCGGCTGCACCACTGGCAGAAAATTGGAGGCCGTGAGTGTCTCGGAAACAGTTGCACCGCGTAGCGTGTCGATGTCTGCTTTCTGCTTCAGGAATCCGGTGAACTCTTCCGGAGCGGCGGCCAGGTTCCGACCCGATGGCAATTCCAGCGTCATCGGGTTCACGTAGCGGCCATTGCGCCGGATTTCGTAGTGGAGGTGTGCGCCTGTCGCGGATCCCGTGTCGCCAACATAGCCGATTATGTCGCCGGAGGTTACCGGGTCACCGGCCGCGAGGCCGGCAAAGCCAGACATGTGAGCATACAGGGTCTCATAACCGCGCTTGTGGCGGATGCGGACATGGCGCCCGTATCCCTCACTGAACCCGGCGAAAGTGACAATCCCGTCGCCTGCAGCCTGAATGGGCGTGCCGGCGGGCGCGCGAAAGTCGATGCCCGTGTGCAGATGCAATTGCCCGGTCAGGGGATGATAGCGCTGGCCGAAGCCTGAATTGATCGCCACGCGTCCGATGGGAAAGCGCGTGAGGAAAGGCTGGGCAGCCACACCATTGGCGTCAAAAAATTCGGTGCGCCCAGAGTCGCCGGGCGTGAAGCGATACCAGCTGCCCTGGCTTTCAACGCCGTTGAACGCGGCAAACACGAGGTCGCCGTTTTCGATGAAGTTGCCGCGCTCGTCTTCGGCGATCTCGAATACGGCATCATAGCGCTCGCCCTTTTGTCCGCCCGTCGAGAGGCCCGGATCATCCGGGAACAGGGCAGCAAGTGCGGCGGCATGCGTCGGCGTGCCACCATCGCTGGCAAGCGCAGCGGAGAGCGTTGTGTCTATCCTCCCGGCGGCCCGTCTGTGCGACGTGACCAGGCGTGCGGTGAGCACGCTGACAAAAAAACTGTCGTCCGCCTGACGCGTCGCCAGGAGCGTATTCTTGGCGTTTGGCTTGATCGACACTGCAATCAGGCGGCTTGTATCATCCTGAAGGGCGCTTTCGTCGAAATATGCGGTGAGGGCCGTGCCGGGGCGGATGCGCTTGCGGTCGACAAGGCCGGTCCGGCGCAGCGCGTCGACGGCGGCTTCAGCGTCTTCTGCGCTGGCACCGAGAACTTCCAGAACGTCGGCAGCCGCTGCTCCGGTTGTGACCTGCCCAATCCTGTTAGCCGTCGAGGCGGAAGGCATGTTGTCACGAAAATCGAGCATGGCCTGTGCGGCGTCAGCTCCGGAGACGGCTGCCGGCTGCTGCGGGCGAACGAAAATAAAGAGTGCGAGCATGCCCAGCACAACTGCGGCGGCCATCGTCCATTCGAGCATGTGGTGCGGGCGGAAAGTGCGGTCGACCTTGGCCGGGCCCAAACGTTTCGTCGTCATACCTGATGTCCCTTGCAGGGTCCGGATGGACCACGCTGAGTGATTCAGGGCATCACGAGCAAGAAATACGCCAACAACGCGAGTGACGGGCAGTATTTGCAGTATTCAGGATAGATCAGGGAGTTCCGGTCGAGGCCGAAACGAGCAGTGCCTGGCCGATATCGGCGCCTTGGCTGGCGCGAATCTGGTCGATTTCGGCTTTTTTGACGGCAAATTCTTCAAGGATGGCAGGGGTTTCAGCCAGTTTCCGGCCGGTCGGCAGCTTGAGCCGCATGGCGTTCATGGGCGTGCCCTTGATGTAAACCTCATAGTGGAGGTGAGGTCCGGTGGACGCGCCGGTAGAACCGACATAGCCGATAATATCGCCCTGGCGGACGCGTTTGCCGGATTTCATGCCTCGTCCGTAACGCGACAGGTGCGCATAAGCGGTCTCGTAGCCATTAGCGTGTTTGATTTTGACATAGTTGCCATAACCGCCATAGCGGCTGGCGCGCACCACTATTCCGTGCCCGGCGGCAAAGACCGGGGTGCCTGTGGGGGCTGCAAAATCAGTCCCCTTGTGCAGGCGGGTGTAGCCTGAAATCGGGTGCCGGCGCTTACCGAAAG
This sequence comes from uncultured Alphaproteobacteria bacterium, assembly GCA_963973995.1. Taxonomy (GTDB): domain Bacteria; phylum Pseudomonadota; class Alphaproteobacteria; order Caulobacterales; family Hyphomonadaceae; genus Hyphomonas. Next base: position 96,009 of record CAXBCO010000001.1, on the reverse strand, counting down.
ACGACGATAGCCGCGCGCCATTGATTGGCGTTTTCATCAGGAATTTGGTGGCGCTTTCGCCCTTGCTGTCGAAATAGTCCGCCACCTGGTCATCACTCGGCGTAAAGCGATAGAAATCGCGGCTGAGCGCCTGTCCATTGAGCGAGGCGAAGATCACGTCTCCGGATTTGACTGGCGTTCCGCGTTCATCGACATAGGTCTCGTAGACGATCTCGAACTGGTCGCCGGGGTGAATTTCTCTTTGAAAGTCAACGTCGTATGCGAATGCATTGGCGAAGTCGACGACCTGCTGGTCGCCCGCGCCAAGTCGACGGGCGGTGTCGTAGATGGACGTATCGATCGAGGCGGCGATGCGGCGGACGCTGGGGGTCAGGCGGGCATTGAGGGCGGTTGCTTCCCAATTGCCGCGCTGACTACGCGTGATCAGGAGGCTGCGGTCGGCTTCCGCACGGATCGACAAGGCTGTCAGTTGCTCACCGTCGAGATACGTCTCTGCAGTGAGTCCGGGACGCAGTCGGCGCGCGTCGAGAAGGTCACCAGAATAGAGTGTCTGCAGGGCGCTATTGGCATCATTGTGGCTGGCACCGAGACTGACGACGAGATCTGTCAGGGTTTGGCGGGATTTCAGCGTTCCTGTCTGATGGCGGAGAACGGTGGAATCGGTCATGTCGGTGGCACTGAGCAAGGTCACTGCGAGCGGGGGCGGTGTCGCGGCTACGGCTGTTCCATGGGTTGGCTGGCCCGACGAGTCGACCATGAAAAGGCCGGCCACAGCGGACGCAGAGCCCAGCACGAACAGGACAGCGAGGCTCTTGATGCCCTGGGACACGTTCCGCTTCGGTGACCGTGTCGCCTGCGGTTCGGTTTCGGTGTGATTTTCCACGCGCAACTTCCCGTATTCCCAAGCCCCTCCGCGTCGCTGACGCATTTGCGGATGAACGAGCATTCATTCTGACATATGCGCGTTAAAGATTGTAGAACGCGCGCATTTTAGCCTTCTTGGCTTTTTAAGACTCTAGAATTCAAGACTAGCAAGAAGCAAGCCGGATTGTACCGTGAATACGACAGATGACCAAAATGTAGGAATCCCGGGCGAAGACGCGCTCGCGCGTCCGATCCGCTGGGTTCGCTGGACGGTCGTGGCTGTAACCGTGCTTATGATCGGCGTGCTGGCGTCGGGGTGGTTCCTTCGCAAGGCCGTTGCCGAGCGTGCGCTGGCTGGCTGGTGCGCCGAGCGACAACTCGCCTGTGAGGGGAAGTTTACCCAGATTGGTTCACACGGAGCCACCATTCGCGACATCAAGGTCCGCGCGGGCGATGACGTGCCGTTCGAGGCATTGGAGGTCAGCGCGCATCTCAGCTGGCCCCGGCTATTCACGCTGAAATTGACCGGAATCACCGTGGACAAGCCGGTTGTGCGCGGCACGCTCGATGAAAAGGGTATGCGCTTCTATGGACTCGAGAAGCTTGCCAGCCAATCGGAGAGCACCGGTGAGCTGAGCTTGCCGGCGATTGAAATCACCGACGGTCGGATATTCTTCGCAACGGAAGCGGGCGAACTGTCGGCGAGCGTGGCTATGGACGGCACCTTTCCACAGAAAGGCACGCTCGACATCGTGCTGGACCCGGCTGCGCTCAAGGGGGCCGAGAGCGAATTCAACTGGTCCGCAGGCGCCATTTCCCTTGTCGCGGACATGGGGCGGATTTCGGGTGATGCGAACGTCGTCCTGGAGCGTGCAGCCGTGAGCACCGTCTCGATCACGGATGCCGTCTTTGCGGCCAAGATCGATGCCGCCGATGTCGGCGATGGGCCGATGACGCTCAACTGGACCGGCTCGGTCGCGGAGGGAGTGTTTCCGGGCGGGCATCTGAGCGCGGTCCGGACCAGCGGAGAGGCAAGCTTCACGGAGCTTCCGAGCCTCTCGGCGAAAGATGCATTGGCGGCGCTGACGGCCGCGACGGTCAAACTGGAGTCCGCAGACGTGTCGCGCGATGGTTATGGAGCCGGCGCATTGAGCCTTGAAGGCGACCTGAAAGGCGAGGCCGGAAACATTGGCGGACCCGTCAGCTTCTCGGCATCTCGGGCCGTCGCGCCGCAAGGTGGCGCCGGGGCGTTGTCATCGAGCGGTACATTCAATCGGTCTGCCGAGGGCACTTTGCTGTATGTCGGTCGCGCGTCTGCAACCGATGCGCATGTTGCCCCCGGCCTGCGCCAGGATCTCACTGCGCCGATCGCATTTCCGGGTGCATTGTCAGATCACGGAAACAGTTTTCGGTCTGCGACTGTCCGGGCACTGGAAAAGTTCGATCTGGATATGGCGTTCAGTGCGGGCACGCGAGACGGTGTCTTTTCATTTTCAAGCCGGCAGGAAACGCTTCTGGAGGCCGCGTCCGGACTGCGGCTGAAAATCATGCCACCAGCGGACGAGCCGTGGCTGTCGATCCAGGGGCCGGAACGCGCTGTACGCGGCAACATCAGGCTGTCTGGCGGAGGCGCTCCCGACCTGCAGCTTGGTCTCGACGACCTGCAGCAGGGCGCAGCGGGACTTGCGATCACCTCACACGCTTTCAAGCTGAAGCCATGGACAGCCGGCGGCAAGACGCTGTCGGCTGATCTCGCGACGTTCGCCATGACAAGCGCGCCGGACCAGTTTGACCTTCTCAGCCACGGGCGCGTGTCCCTGTCCGGACAGATATTCGGCATCGGCCTGAAGACGACCGAGCTGGTCGGCGGGCTTCACGCCACGCGTGATGAATCAGGCTGGCAAGTGCAACCGGACGGCGCCAAATGCGTCAGCGTTTCCAGCCAGGGCTTCGTTTTCGGCGCCATTCGCGCCGAACCTGTTCGCCTGAACGCCTGTCCGCAGGGCAATGGCTTTATCCGTAAGCGCGGAACGTCTCCTGCCGGCACGGTCACACTCGGCGCAGTCAGCCTGCCTTTCTCGACCGGGTCCACGTCCGGCACTTTGGATCTGTCGAAAGCATCAGTCGACTGGTCGACCAATGGCGGGCTGGCGATGACGGTACTCTCAGACCACCTCGACCTGCCTCTTGTAATAGGATCGCGTACCCTGACCATTTCGGGTGCCACGCCGCGCATGGGCGTGGCGACGGGGCGCGGCGCACCGAAGCTGTCGGCGCGGCTGGGTGCAACAGTATTCGACGGGACACTGGTACCGGCAAACGTGTCTGCCGAGAGTTTCGCTTTTGACGGGTCCAGCGGACAGGGCGGCCTGTCCGGCAACTTGAACGCCAACGGTGTTCTCATTCAGGACTATCGGAGCGACCCGATTTACCAGCCGCTCATCTCGGACATGACGGCAACGCTGGCCAATGGGCAGCTGGTCATGACCGGCCCGTTGCGCCTGAAGGCGGACGGTACGACGGTCGCTGACACCACGATCAATCTCGACGTGGTCAAGCTCAATGGCACGGCGGCCATCCGTTCGCGGCCGCTGACGTTTCGCCCGGGCGGACTGCAGCCGGTCATGCTTTCGGAAAAATTGCGCGGCGTCTTTACCCTTGCCGCTGGTGATGCGTCGGCAAAGGCAGATGTGGATATTGTTTCGGGGAAACTGTCCGGGACGGGAGACGTCACGATTGAAAAATTCGGCTTCCAGACCACCCGGCTTGGCCGGATTGAGGACGTCAATGGCAAGGTCCGGTTCAGCGACCTGCTGGGGCTGACAACGGATCGCGGACAGGTCGTTACTGTCGGCTCGCTCAGCATTGGCGTTCCACTGACGGACGGGCGGATCCAGTTTCATCTCGACAAGGGCAAGGTGCTTGGCGTCGAAAAGGCTGGTTTCCCGTTCGCGGGAGGGCGGATCGCAATCTCGCCTCTCCAGTGGACACTGGGCGGCAAGGACCAGCGCGTGGAGGTGACAGCTGACGCGATTGAACTCAGCCAGCTGGTGGCGGTTCTGAAGTTGCCCGATGTCCAGGCAACGGGCACGGTCAGCGGTACGTTCCCGGTGGATTTCGTTGGCAGCGAAGTCCAGGTGCGCGACGCGCTTCTGGCGGCTGACGCGAAGGGCGGGCGCATCGCCTATACAGGTGATGCGGTCAACTCGGCGGCAGACAACGACCCGAATGCAAAACTTGCATTCGACGCGCTGAAGGACCTGCAATTCTCCGTCCTGGAAATCGGACTGTCAGGCGACCTGATGAACCGGACCGTGGCGAGCGTGCATTTGATCGGTCGCAATACGCAGCCGCTTGCTTTTGGCAAGAAACTTACCATGCCGAAAGGGCAGGCATTCGAGTTCAACTTGTCTCTCGATTCCGACCTGACGGAACTGTTCAAAAGCGGGTCCTATGCCGCCCAGCAGGACAAATTTGTCAAAATGGTCGTCGATATGGCCAACGATAAAGACAACCGAACGGATGAATGAGAGACAACCATGCAGTTGATTGACGTTAAGCTGAACCATGTCATGTTCGCGCGAAGACAAAAGGAGTCATAAATTGACGACCCCGAAGAAAACACTGTTTCTTGTCGGCTGCGTCGTGCTCACTGCCGCATGCACGCCGACAATCCGTATCGAACCGTCCGACAAGCCAATCACGATCAATCTGAACGTGAAGATCGATCAGGAAGTGCGCATCAAACTCGACAAGGATGTCGAAGACCTGATTTCGAACAACCCTGACCTGTTCCCCCAATAGCGACGACAGGATATATATCATGAACATGATCAAGAATGTCTTCATCGCTCTGGCCATCGCCTCGCTCGCTATCGTCAGCGCGCCGGCTGCACATGCCGCTGATCCACAGCTCGAAGCGGCCATTTCCGCTGGCCAGGTCGGTGAGCGTATTGACGGCTATCTGGGTGTGGTCGGCTCGGCAGACCCCGCCGTCGTCCGCAAGGTGCAGGAGATCAACAACAAGCGCCGGGCGCTCTATGAGCAGCTGTCGCAGCAAACTGGAGCCACGGTTGCCCAGGTTGCCCGTGTGACGGGTGAGAAGCAGATCGCGCGCACCGGATCGGGCCAGTACTACATGGACGAAACCGGCGCATGGAAGAAGAAATAGCGTTCCGGCACCTGCCCGAACCACTCGTTTGACAGCCCTCGCAGCCTTGCTGCGGGGGCTGTTTCGTTCCGGGCCTGCCGTCGATGCAACGCAGCCTGTTGCAAGACTTTCATGCCCGATTGATTGACACGAAGCGCGGCTCACTCGATTCTGCACGCCATCGGAATTAAACAACGGGCTGGACCTTCCATGATCGATCCTGCACGGCTTTCAGCCTTCATATCGTCTCGTATCTGCCATGACCTCGTGTCGCCCGTCTCCGGGGTGACCAGCGCGCTCGAAATGCTCGACGAACCGGGTGATTCCGATATGGACCAGCAGTTCGAGGAATTGCTTCGCTCCAGTGCCCTCAAGGCGGCGTCCACGATCCAGTTCCTGCGTTATGCCTATGGCTCGCTCGGGCTGCAGGCCGGCACCGCCGACATGCATGAATTCAAGAAGATCACCGAAAATTACCTGCACGGCCTGAAGCCCAGTATCGAGTGGGACATTGCCACCGACCATCTCAGCTATTCACACGCGCGCCTGTTGATGAACCTGATCATGATGGCGGTCGACACGTTGCCCCGCGGCGGCGTGATCCAGGCCCGCGTACGCAATGAAGCGGCGGGCATGACAATGACTGTCACCTCGCGTGGTGAGCGGGTCAAGCTGAAGGATGAAGCCGCCCGGTCGGTTCAGGGAATCGAGCCCGAGGACGGCTGGAAACCCGACAATATCCAGCCCCTGTTTGCGAAGATGATTTGCGACAGCCTGGAAGGTGAAATCACGGCCAAGCAAGGCGAGGATGTTGCCATCATCATGGCGACGCATATCCGCGCTGAAGGCTGATATGACATCTGGCCGGTTTCTTCGGGGCTGGCAGCGAATTCTTAACGCTCGTCGGGCAATTGTTAACCCGACCCGAAGGCCTGCTGTGGGAGCCCGACCATGAAAACCTGCCTGATCGTTGACGATTCCCGCGTCGTAAGGAAAGTTGCAGCGCGCATTATCCAGGACCTGAAATTCAATATCGTCGAGGCTGGAAACGGCGCTGAGGCGCTGAAGGCGTGCCGGGAAAGCATGCCGGACGCTGTCCTGCTCGACTGGAACATGCCGGTGATGAACGGGCTGGATTTCCTGCGGGCATTGCGCCGCGAAGATGGCGGCAAGAAGCCGCTGGTCGTATTCTGTTCAATCGAGAACGATGCCGAGCATATCAACGAGGCCATCCGGTCCGGCGCAGACGAGTTCATCATGAAGCCGTTCGACGCTGATATTCTTGAAAGCAAATTTGCAGAAGTCGGGCTTGTTTGAAGCATTTCTTAATAAAATCCTCGATATTGGTAACGATTGGGGTCGAAATACCCGAGTTCGGAGCGGGACATGAAGGATGAGGTGTTCAACGAGTTGGCAGACCTGGCCCTGAAAGGGTCGGGACAGTCGATTCCGAAATCCAAAGCCTATCTGATCGAAGCCCGGCTCGCCGCCATCGCGCGGCGCGAGGGCTTCGGAACGATGGAAGACCTCGTCCACTGCGTGAAATCGCGGGCCAATCCCGCCTTTATCGCCGAGATCGCCGCCACACTCGTATCCAAGGACACGCGCTTTTTCCGCGAACGGGAAACGCTGCAGCGCGTGCTGACGGACGTCTTGCCCGAGCGCCTCAAGGCGACGAATACAGGGCGCCTCAAAATCTGGTTCGCCGGCGGTTCGACGGGACAGGAAGCCTATTCGCTGGCGATCCTGCTCGAAGACGAATTGCCGCCCACCCTGCGCGGCGCCAAGATCGAGATATTGTCGACAGATATCTGCAAGGTCACAACCGAGAACGCTCGCATGGGCCGTTACGGTCACTATGATGTCCAGAAGGGGCTGTCGATTCACCGCCTGACCAAGCACTTCAACCGACTCGAAACAGGCCAGTGGGAAGCCAGTGAAGCGCTTCGGTCTCATATCAGTTTCCGCCAGCACAACCTGCTCGAAAGCGCAGCGGGTCTTGGCAAATTCGACGTCATTGTCTGTCGCAATGTTCTGCCGGGCATGGCCCGTTCTGCGCGGGTGCGTGTGGTTGAAAGCCTTGCGAGCCAGCTCGTCCCGGGCGGCCTGGTTCTGCTGGGCCAGGGCGAGGGCCTGATTGGCCTGACCAACAAGCTGGAGCCCGCCCGCGACTTTCGCGGCGCGTGGGTTGCCGCCGGAACAGCCAATGCCGCGGCCTCGGCTGCCTGATCCACCATGGACGGACGTCAGCGCCAAAGTTGCAATGCAACATGATGCCTGTATGAGGTGCGCTCTTCCGCGCTGAACACATAGAAGCAGGCCCCAAACATGGTAAAATCCATTTTCGCGGCATTTGCCGATCGCGTCGCCCGTGCCGACTGGGCCGGGAACGGCGTGACCGCGATGACGCCGATGCGGGTCAAGACAGAGCTGCTTGCCGGTCTTACCGTCGCCCTGGCGCTCGTGCCCGAGGCGGTTGCCTTTGCCTTTGTTGCCGGCGTGACGCCGCTCGCAGGCCTCTATGCCGCGTTCATCGTCGGACTGATCACGGCCCTGTTCGGTGGACGACCGGGCATGATATCCGGCGCGACCGGCGCGCTGGCCGTTGTCATGGTCGGCCTGGTGCACGATCCCCGCATTGCCGAGGGCATGGGGCCGCAATACCTGTTCGCAACGGTCGTGCTGATGGGAATCCTGCAACTGATCGCCGGCGTCTTCAAATTGGGCAAGTTCATGCGGCTGGTGCCGCATCCGGTCATGCTCGGTTTCGTGAACGGGCTTGCCATCGTGATATTCCTGGCCCAGCTCGGCCAGTTCAAGGTGCCCGGAACGACGGAAGTCGGCGGCCACGGCTTTGCAGGCGGCGAATGGATGAGCGGCGCGCCGCTCGCCATCATGCTGGGACTGACGGCGCTGACCATGGCGATCATCTGGGGCGTGCCGAAATTGACCAAGATCATTCCTGCTCCGCTGGCCGGGATCGGCATTGTTGCCGGCATCGTCATCGGGTTCGGACTGAACGTGCCGACGGTGGGCGATCTCGCATCGGTCAAGGGCGGCCTGCCGCCTTTTGCCGTTCCCACGGTTCCGTTCACGTTCGAGACGCTGGAAATCATCTTTCCCTACGCGCTGATCCTGGCGGCGATCGGCCTGATCGAGAGCCTGCTGACCCTGAACCTCGTCGGCGAGATCACCGGCAAACGCGGTGGCGCGTCGCAGGAATGCCTCGCTCAGGGCACGGCCAATGTCGTGACCGGATTCTTCGGCGGCATGGGCGGCTGCGCCATGATCGGCCAGTCCATGATCAATGTGAAATCCGGCGGTCGCACGCGTCTTTCGGGCGTTTCGGCGGCGCTGTTTCTGCTCGCTTTCATTCTTGTCGGCTCCAGCCTGATCGAGCGTATTCCGCTGGCAGCCCTGGTCGGCGTCATGTTCATGGTCGTGATAGGCACCTTTGCCTGGCAGAGCCTGCGGATCATGACGCGGATCCCGCTGATGGATGCGTTCGTGATCGTGCTCGTGACCGGCGTGACCGTCGCCTATGACCTCGCCACGGCCGTGGTTGTCGGCGTCATCGTGTCGGCGCTGGCCTATGCCTGGAACAATGCCCGCCGTCTCCATGTCATCGAGCGCGACAGCGTGCGCACGCCTGGCGCGCATGTTTACGAGATCGAGGGTCCGCTCTTCTTCGGCTCGACCGACAATTTCGCCGAACTCTTCCACCCGGAGACCGATCCGGACGTCGTGATCGTGGACTTCAAGCGCTCCCGCGTGGTCGACCAGTCGGCCCTGCAGGCTATCGAAGACCTCGCCGCGCGCTATGAGGCGAACGGCAAGACGTTGCGCCTGCGCCACTTGTCCCATGACTGCCACAAGCTGCTGAAGCGGGCCGGGCAGTTGATGATCGAGGAAGACGACGATCCGGATTATGCGCTGGCTGTGGATTACAATGTCCGTACAGGCGTGTTCGGCGGGGCGCATTGATCACTCGGATGTGACCACATGCCAGAACCCGCAACCCTCCGGAAGCCTATATGATTTGTGTAACACGAAGCGTATGTGCCGCGCTGACGCCAACAAAGGGGAAGCCCATGTTCAACCGACGCCGATTCCTTCAGTTCACAGCGACAGGCATGGGCGCGGCGGCCTGTGCCATTCCCGCGTGGGCGCGGTCTTCCAGCGAGGGCAATTTCGGCCTTCCGGCGCTACAGGGCAACCAGTTCGACCTGACGGTCGGCACGTTTCCCATGCGCATAGACGGCCGCACGACCGAAGTGATCGGCGTCAATGGCTCGGTACCCGCGCCGCTGCTGCGCTTCCGCGAAGGCGAAGAAGTGACGCTGAACGTCACCAATACGCTGGACACCGACACGTCCATCCACTGGCATGGCCTGCTTGTGCCCTTCCAGATGGACGGCGTGCCGGGCGTCTCCTTCCCGGGAATCAAGCCGGGCGAGACCTTTACCTACAAATATCTCGTGCCGCAGAACGGCACCTATTGGTACCATTCCCATTCCGGCTTGCAGGAACAGGTCGGACACTACGGTCCGATCATTATTGATCCCAAGGATGCCGATCCGGTCGCCTATGACCGCGAATATGTGCTCGTGCTCGGCGACTGGACGTTCGGCGATCCGGAGCGGCTGTTCGCGAAACTCAAGAAGCATTCCGACAGCCAGAATTTCCAGCAGCGCACCGTCGGGGATTTCCTGGCGGATGCCTCTGCCGATGGCCTGGGGCCTGCGCTGAAGGACAGGGCGATGTGGGGGGCGATGCGCATGTCGCCGCGCGATATCGCGGATGTCGGCGCACCGACCTACACTTATCTGATCAATCGCCGGTCGACGGCGGACAATTTCAACATGGTGTTCAGTCCGGGCGAGCGCGTGCGCCTCAGGATCATCAATGCGGCGGCGATGACGCTATTCAATGTGCGCATGCCGGGCCTGCCGATGACGATCGTCCAGGCTGATGGTCTCAATGTGCAGCCGCTGGAGGTCGACGAGTTCCAGATCGGCGTTGCGGAGACTTATGATGTCATCGTGACGCCTCAGGTGGCCGAAGCCTTCGCATTTGTCGCCGAGTCGATCGACCGGTCCGCACAGGCGGTGGCCACACTCGGCCCCCGGCCGGGCATGCGCGCGGCCGTGCCGGCGCTGCGGCCGGTGCCGACGCTGACGATGAAGGACATGGGCATGGACCATGCGGCCATGGGACATGGTTCGATGGAGACGGGTTCGGACGTACCGGAAGCCATAGATCAATCCATGGAGGGCATGGATCATGACATGGCCATGCCGATGGATCACGGCCAGATGGACCATGCCGCGATGGGCCATGCGATGCCGGACCCGCATGGGCCTGAGGTCCAGATGGTCTCGATGGAAGCAGCGATCAAAAAAGGCCCGGGCGTTGCCAATATTGCCGCCATGCCGATGAGCCGGCTGGACGAGCCTGGTATCGGCCTCGACAATGTCGGCCACCGGACGCTGACCTATAGCCAGCTGCGCAGCCTTGAGCCGAACCCGGATACGCGGGCGCCGGGCCGCGAGATCGTAGTGCATCTCACCAGCAACATGGAACGCTACATGTGGTCGTTCGACGGGGTGAAATTCTCCGAGGTGACGAAATCCATCCAGTTCCATGAGGGCGAGCGCGTGCGGCTGACGCTGATCAATGACACGATGATGCCGCACCCGATCCACTTGCATGGCATGTTCTTCGACCTGGTCATTCCCGGCGCGGAGGCCAGCGGCCACCTGCCGCGCAAGCATACCGTGATCGTCAAGCCTGCGGAAAAACTGTCTGTGGATATCTCGGCTGAACATGTCGGGGACTGGGCGTTCCACTGCCATCTCCTCTTCCACATGGCCGCCGGCATGATGCAGGTCGTGTCTATCCTGCCGTCGGACGCGCCAATGCCGATGGCGGATCATCAGGCTCCTGAGATGATGGATCATTCCACCATGGATCACTCATCCATGGGTCACGGGGAGATGGACGACTCCAAGATGGATCATTCGAAGATGAACCATGATGCCATGAGCGATGAGGACATGAAGCGATGATCCGTGCCGTTGTGCTTTTCGCCTGTGCTGTTTCTTCTGCAGCGCCTGTCTTCGCTGAAGAGGCATCGCCGCCCTGGTCGATGGCCGATCAGTATTATGATTCCGACGAGATGGCTGAAGCGCGCCACCACGTTTTGATGCATCACGGCGCGACGCGCCAGTTTTACGCGATGGCGGACCGGCTGGAACTCCAGTCGTCGGACGAGGGCGACGCGCTCGTCTGGGATGGCAATGCCTGGTATGGCGGCGATGTGAACAAGCTCTGGATCAAGAGCGAGGGCGACTATTCGCTGGAGACGGACTCGGTCGAGGACGCCGAAGTGCAGGCGCTCTGGTCGCATGCGATCTCGCCCTATTTCGACCTCCAGGGCGGGGTTCGCTACGACCTTGAGCCGAAGGGCCGCACGCATGCCGTTCTCGGCGTTCAGGGCCTTGCGCCCTACTGGTTCGAGGTGGATGCGGCCACCTTCCTCAGCAGCGAGGGAGATCTCACCGCGCGCATTGAAGCCGAATACGAGTTCCGCCTCACCCAGCGCCTGTTCCTGCAGCCGCGCGTGGAAGCCGAGCTGTCGGCGCAGGAAATTCCCGAACTGGAAACCGGCTCCGGCCTCACCTCGCTCGATGCCGGCCTGCGGTTGCGCTATGAGTTTGTCCGCGAGTTTGCGCCCTATGTCGGTGTCGAGTGGCAGGGCAGCTTCGGCGGGACGGCGGATTATCTCGAAGCCGCAGGCGAGGACAGTGACCGCGCGGTCTTCGTGGCGGGCGTGCGCGCCTGGTTCTGAGGCGACCCCTCGCAATTCTGTCTGTCTCGCGCTATATGCGCGTTTCCTGAAGCTGCTCCGGGCCTTGAACCCGGTGGGAGTATGAGATGACAGATACCAAAATCGCTGCCTGGACGGGCGGCGTGAACTCTCTCGGATTTGACAAGAGCCCCGCAGATACGCGGGTTGTCGCCGCCATGTCGGGCGGGGTCGACTCGTCCGTCGTGGCCGCGATGCTGAAAGCCGAAGGCTATGATGTCATCGGCATCACGCTGCAGCTCTACGATCATGGCGCCGCCATCGAGAAGAAGGGCGCCTGCTGCGCCGGGCAGGACATTCATGATGCCCGCAATGTGGCTGACCAGATCGGCATTCCGCACTATGTGCTGGATTACGAAAGCCGCTTCCGCGAGCAGGTGATGGAGGATTTCGCCGATACCTATCTCGCCGGATCGACGCCGATCCCGTGCATCCGCTGCAACCAGACGGTCAAGTTCTCGGACCTGCTTCGCACCGCGAAGGAGCTTGGCGCCGATTGCCTTGCGACGGGGCATTATATTCGGCGGACGGACGGGCCGGACGGGCCGGAGCTTCACCGCGCCGCCGACGCGAGCCGCGACCAGTCTTACTTCCTGTTCGCCACGACGCGCGACCAGCTGGACTATATCCGCTTCCCGCTCGGCGGCCTGCCGAAGACGCAAGTGCGCGAGCTGGCCGACCAGTTCAACCTGCCGGTCGCGGCCAAGCCCGACAGCCAGGATATCTGTTTCGTGCCGGATGGCAGTTACGCGAAAGTGGTGGAAAGGCTCCGCCCCGGGTCCGGGCGCGGGGGCGATATCGTGCACCTCGATGGCCGGGTCCTCGGCAGCCACGAAGGCGTGATCCATTACACGATCGGCCAGCGGCGCGGGCTCAACGTGGCCGTGGGCGAGCCCCTGTTCGTGGTCAAGATCGACGCGCCGACCCGGCGGGTTATTGTCGGGCCGCGCGAAGCGCTGATGACATCGGGCCTGCTGCTCGAAGAGCTGAACTGGCTCGGCAAGGGCACGCTGGAATCGGCGGCCGATGCCGGCGCGCCGGTGCTGGTGCGGGTGCGCTCGACACGGCCACCGGTGCCGGGACGGCTCGGCTGGCAGGGCGACATTCCGGTGATCTGGTTCGATGAACCGGAAGAAGGCGTGGCGCGCGGCCAGGCGGCGGTGCTGTACGATCCTGAAGGCAGTACACAGATCCTTGGCGGCGGGTTTATCCTGAAGCCGCTTCCTGCGGATGAGCGGGTGGTCGCGGCCTAGGCCTGCCCTGCGGGTGCGGCGCCTGTGAGGGCGCTTGGGGTGGGGTTCGGGTGTTGTGCGGAGATGGCACGGGTCAGGTGTCGGGTAAATTGAATCCGTATTCCCGGCGCATGCCGGGATCTCTTGCGATTATTCCGGACAGGGTGGCCTGAGGCCCCGGCGTTCGCCGGGGACACGGATGTACGGTGTCTGTGAGCGCCAGCCTCAGCCTATTGGACACGGGTGCACGGAAAATGCCCGGACGATGCCCGGAGAGATCGTCCGAGAGCTGGATGATCACGACACGGCCATTCCACATCACGCCCCAGAGCATCTGGCTGCCCGGACCTCCGGTAGCCTTGAACCATGCCTTCAGGCGCTGGATGCGCCAGAAGACCAGCGGCCAGATCGGCAGCAGGTACCAGGGCAGGCCGGGCATGGGCGTGAGGAGAGAGAAGCTGGGCATCGCGGCGCATTATACACCGGGTACGGGAGGGGGTGGATAAGTCCCCCTCCGTCAGACGCTTTGCCGTCTGCCACTTCCTCCGTGAACGGGGGAGGATGGACGTGGCTTGGGGGGTGATATGGGGGTGGCTGGGGGGTGGTAAGGGGGCGCTCAGCTCATCCAGTCAGGCGGGGCGACGTGGGTCGTGCTGGCAGGGATGTCGGGCTGGGGGTAGCGTTCCAGCAGTTTGGCGACGATGGCGTCGGCAACCCGGTCGGCTTCGCGCAAGGGCGGGTAGGTCCAGGTTTCCAGCGTGCCGCCGAACCAGCGCGCCGCGCCATGCGCGATCAGGCTGTCATGCAGGCGGTCAAATTTCTCATGGCGGCCTTCGAGACGGGCAATGTGCACCGGCAGGCCGTGCCAAGCCGCGTCCGAAAGCATGTTGGAACTGTCTTCGGTGACGATGGCGACGTCGGAAAAGGCCAGCCAGGCGAGATAGGGGTTCTGGCCATCCTCAGGGCCAGACCAGAAGCGCGCGCCGACCTGGTCGGCAAGGGTGCGCAGGCGGGTGACCACGGGCAGGGGCGTGCGCCGCGACGTGGTGATGCGCAGGCGCCAGCCTTCGGCGGCGAGCTGGCGCAGCTGGCCTTCGAGGCGTTCGGCGGCAGCGACTGTAAATGTGTGCGTCTTTGAATCGCCGCCGATAATGACGACGGCACTCTTGGCGCGTTCGTCAGCAAGGTCGGCAAAGGCCTGTCCGGCATCCTCGATCTGGTCGGGCGCGAAGTAGGAGGGCGAGCCGATCGTCTCGATCACGTTGGGGCCGGTCACGGCATCATGCGTCGGCGCGACCAGCATGTCGAAATGCGTCGAGGCGATATGCGGATCAAGGATCTGCACGGTCACGGTCTTGCCGCCGGAGAGCTCGCGAACGGCGCGTGTGAACGGGGCCGAACGGCGGCCAGCCGCGATCCAGACGGTCGGCCAGGGGCCTTCCAGCACACCACGCTGGGCCGCAGGCAGGGCGTGCTTCAGCAGCGGCCATCTGTCGGCAGGCAGCCATGTCCAGGGCGCGCGGGGGCTGAGTGTCACCGGATCGCTGCGATGAGCCGCGCCGTCAATATGGGCGATCTTCATCCATCGGCGGGTTTCGCCGAGGGCCTGCAGGATCGCCCGCACTTGCGACGCATTGCCTGCGCGGCCATCCGACACCGCCCAGACGGAAGGTCCGAGCAGGCCGGGCCCGCCCATTTATTTGTACTCGACCTTTGTGATCTCGTAGGCCCTTGCGCCGGCAGGGGCGGCGACTTCGGCCTCGTCGCCTTCTTCCTTGCCGATCAGGGCACGCGCGATGGGAGAGGTGACCGAAATCTTGCCCAGCTTCACAGACGCTTCGTCTTCGCCCACGATCTTGTAGGTCTGCGACTCCTCGGTATCGACATCGACGATGGTCACGGTCGCGCCGAAGCGGATCTTGGTGCCCGAGAACTTGCTGACATCGATGACGTCAGCGCGTGCGAGCTTGTCGTCGATTTCGCTGATCCGGCCCTCGATGAAGCTCTGCTTCTCCTTGGCAGCATGGTATTCGGCGTTTTCCGACAGGTCGCCATGCTGGCGCGCTTCTGCGATCGCCGCGATGATGCTCGGACGTTCGACGGATTTCAGTGCCTTCAGTTCTGTCTGAAGCGCCACATGGCCTTCAGCAGTCATGGGAATGCGTTCCATGTCAGGTCCCTTATTCTTTTATTGGCGCGAAATGCTTGTCGCAAAAATGCAGGCCGTCAAGTGGCCCTCTGTCAGGCCGATTGCAAGGCGCGGACGGAGATTTCCCGTGTTTTCAGGCTCGCAATGGCCTGAACGGAGGCAATCGAGGCTGAAAGTGTTGTGAAATAGGGAATCTTGCGGTTCACCGCGGTACGCCGGATCGACGCGCTGTCGGACAAGGATGCCGCACCTTCGGTTGTGTTAAATACCAATTGCACGTCTCCGTTGATCATGGCGTCGACGATGTGAGGCTGGCCTTCCAAGACCTTGTTGATGCGCGAAACCGGCAGGCCTTCGCCTTCGAGGAAGGTCGCGGTGCCGCTGGTGGCGATCAGCGTGAAGCCCATGCTGACCAGGTTGCGGGCCGCTTCGGTGACGCCCCTCTTGTCGGAATCGCGCACAGAGATGAAGACCTTGCCGCTTTCGGGCAGGCGGACGCCGACCCCGAGCTGGGATTTGAGGAAGGCCATGCCGAAATCGTCGTCCCAGCCCATGACTTCGCCGGTCGAGCGCATTTCCGGGCCGAGCTGGGGATCGACACCCGGGAAGCGGGCGAACGGGAAGACAGCTTCCTTGACGGCGACGCGGCGCGGATTGGCATTGGTGAGGTCGAAACTTGTCAGCATTTCGCCGGCCATGACCTTGGCGGCGATGGCGGCAATCGGCGCGCCGACGGCCTTGGCCACGAAGGGGACGGTGCGGCTGGCGCGGGGATTGGCTTCGAGGACGTAGATCTCGTCATCCTTGACCGCGAACTGGATATTGATCAGGCCGCGCACCTTGAGCGCCTTGGCCAGCGCGATGGTCTGTTCGGCGAGGCGGGCCTGCAGGCTGGGCGACAGGGTGTAGGGCGGCAGGGTGCAGGCGCTGTCGCCCGAATGGACGCCAGCTTCCTCGATATGTTCCATGATGCCGGCAACGTGGACATTGGTGCCGTCGCAGATGGCGTCGACATCGACCTCGATGGCGTCCGACAGGTAGCGGTCGATGAAGAGCGAGGCGTCGCCGGAGACTTTCAGGGCCTCGGCGGCGAACGTGCGCAGGTCTGCGTCGTCGCGGGCGATTTCCATGGCGCGGCCACCGAGCACGAAGGACGGGCGCAGCATGACCGGATAGCCGATCTCGTTGGCCTTCACTTCGGCTTCCTCGACGCTGCGCGCGACGCGCGACGGGGCCTGCTGGATGCCGAGTCTGTCGAGCAGGGCGGCAAACTGTTCGCGGTCTTCGGCGAGGTCGATCATATCCGGGCTGGTACCGAGGATCGGCACGTTCTCATTGTGGAGCGTGGCGGCGAGCTTGAGCGGGGTCTGGCCGCCGAACTGGACGATGACGCCCTTCAGCGTGCCGGCGCTCTGCTCCTTGTGGATGATCTCGAGCACATGCTCGTCGGTCAGCGGCTCGAAATAGAGCCGGTCTGACGTGTCATAATCGGTCGAGACGGTTTCCGGGTTGCAGTTGACCATGATGGATTCGATGCCGAGGTCTTCCATCGCGTAGGCGGCGTGGCAGCAGCAATAGTCGAACTCGATGCCCTGGCCGATCCGGTTGGGGCCGCCGCCGAGGATGATGGCCTTCTCGCGCGTCGAGGGCAGGGCTTCGCAATCGGGCGCCTCGGTGCCGAACGAGGCGTGTTCGTAGGTGGAATAGAGGTAAGGCGTCTTGGCCGCGAACTCGGCGGCACAGGTGTCGATACGCTTGTAGACGGGGCGCACGCCGAGCGCGTGGCGATAGCCGCGCACCCAGGATTCCGTCTGGCCGACCAGCTGGCCGAGACGCTTGTCGGAAAAGCCCATGGCTTTGAGTTCGATGAGCGCGTTGGCATCGTCGGGCAGGCCCCTGGCGCGAACCTTGGCCTCGACCTCGGTGATTTCCTTGATCTGGCTGAGGAACCAGGGATCGATGGCGGTGACGGCGTTGACCTCGGCGACACTCATGCCTTCGCGCAGGGCCTGGGCGACGACCTGGAGCCGGTCAGGCGTGGGCAGGGAGAGGGCCTGACGCAGGGCCGCATCGGATTCGAAGGTCAGGTCGTCGAGGCCGCAAAGGCCGGTCTCGAGCGAGCAGAGCGCCTTCTGGAGGCTTTCCTGGAAGTTGCGACCGATGGCCATGGCCTCGCCGACGGATTTCATCGCGGTGGTGAGGACAGGGTCTGCACCCTTGTACTTCTCGAAGGCGAAGCGCGGGATCTTGGTGACGACATAGTCGATGGTCGGTTCGAACGAGGCGGGCGTGACGCCGGTAATGTCATTGTCGAGTTCGTCGAGCGTGTAGCCGACAGCGAGCTTGGCGGCGATCTTGGCAATCGGGAAACCTGTCGCCTTGGAGGCCAGCGCCGAGGAGCGCGACACGCGCGGGTTCATCTCGATCACGATGAGGCGGCCGTCTTTCGGGTTCACCGCAAACTGGACGTTCGAGCCGCCGGTTTCGACGCCGATCTCGCGCAACACCGCAATCGAGGCGTTGCGCATGATCTGGTATTCCTTGTCGGTCAGCGTCAGGGCCGGGGCGACGGTGATCGAGTCGCCCGTATGCACGCCCATCGGATCGATATTCTCGATCGAGCAGATGATGATGCAATTGTCCGCCGTGTCGCGGACGACTTCCATCTCGTATTCCTTCCAGCCGAGCAAGCTTTCATCGATCAGGATCTGGGCGTTCGGCGAGGCGGCGAGGCCTGAGCGGCAGATTTCCTCGTATTCCTCGACATTGTAGGCAATGCCGCCGCCGGTGCCGCCAAGCGTGTAGGCGGGGCGGATGATTGCGGGCAGGCCGACGGTTTCCAGTGCGTCCATCGCGGCCTTGAGACCGGTGAGGCGGTCATATCCCTTGATCTTGCCGTTCTCGCCGCGGATTTCGGGCGAGGCGATGATGGCGGCGCGCGGGTTTTCGAGGCCGATCCGGTCCATGGCTTCGCGGAACAGCTTGCGGTCCTCGGCCATCTCGATGGCCTCGGCCTTGGCGCCGATCAGTTCGACGCCGTGCTTTTCGAGGACGCCGGCATAATGGAGGTCGAGGGCGCAGTTGAGCGCGGTCTGGCCGCCCATCGTGGGCAGGAGGGCGTCGGGCTTCTCGGCCTCGATGATCTTCTCGACGATTTCCGGGGTGATCGGTTCGATATAGGTCGCGTCGGCCAGGTCCGGGTCGGTCATGATCGTCGCCGGATTGGAATTGACGAGGATGACGCGGTAGCCTTCGGCCTTCAGCGCCTTGACCGCCTGGACGCCGGAATAGTCGAACTCGCAGGCCTGTCCGATGATGATCGGGCCGGCACCAATTACCAGGATCGAAGATATGTCGGTGCGCTTCGGCATGGTCGTTTCCTGCTCCCGGTCAAACGGGTGCCTGATAGCTGGGAGTCGCGTGCATAAGCAAGGACAATCAGGGCTTTCATATGAGAAAAGCCCCGCATCCGGTGAGGGATGCGGGACTTCAAGAGGAGGATGTCAGCCTGCCGTGAGGCGAGGCTCTACCAGCGGCGCGAGTCGTAAGGGTAGCGGTCATAGGCGTTGGCATAGCCGTCGCCGTCAGCATCGCGCTCGTCTTCCTGGTCCTTGACGCCGGGCATGTCGCAGTCTTCGGCTTCGGTACAACCTTTGGCTGCGCCGGCCGTGCCGCCGAGCACTGCGCCGATCGCAGCGCCGCGTCCGGCATCGCCGTCGCCGACATTGTTGCCGATAACGGCACCCGCGACGGCACCTGCGGCAGCGCCAAAGGCGGCGTTTTTCTCAGTCGTGCCGCTGGAGGTGCAAGCGGCCAGCACGAGTGCGCTGGCGCCGGCGGCGAAGAGCTTCATAGATGTTTTCATTGTGTGCTCCTTGTCTTGATCACGGGTTGCAAACTCCCCGCGACGGGAGCGGTTCCGAGGCGAACGTGACAAAGCTGTGAGGAAAGCCGGCGTTCGCGTGCCGTCAGGTCCAGCGCTTGGCCAGTTTCTGGCTCATCGCGTCGGGGCCCTGCTGCGCCGCGCCCTGATATCCGGTGATGGCGTCGCCGACGAAAGGATTGGACTGGCGTTCGTGGCCGAAGGTCGAAATCGGGCCGTGACCCGGCACGAACCGCATTTCGTTGCCCAGCGGCCAGAGCTTTTCCGTGATCGAGTCGATCAACTGCTGGTGGTTGCCACGCGGAAAGTCCGTGCGCCCGATCGACCCCTGGAACAGGACATCGCCGACAAAGGCGAGCGCGCCTTCCTTGTTGTAGATCACGACATGGCCGGGCGTATGGCCGGGGCAATGGGCAACGCCGAACTTCAGGCCGGCCAGTTCCAGTTCGTCGCCATCGTGCAGGTAGCGGTCGGGTTTTACATTGCGGCCATCCGTGATGCCGTATTTGGCACCCTGGGCCTCCAGCTCGTCGAGCAGCCACTGATCGTCCTCGTGCGGCCCGATGATCGGGCAACCGGTGCGCTCGGACACCGCGGTGGCGGCGCCGGCATGGTCGAGGTGGCCATGGGTCAGCCAGACGGCGACGATCTTCACGCCGAAGTGCTCGGCCGCACCCATCAGCCGGTCGACTTCACCGCCCGGATCGATGAACACGCCTTCCATGGTCTCGGTCGACCAGATCATGGACGTGTTCTGTTGCAGGGGAGTCACCGGAATGATCCGGATTTCCAGCTTTGGCTTGCTTGTCGGTTCGGTCATGAGACTACAGATAGCGTCCGCACAACTGTTAGTGAAGCACCTCAGGCGCTTTCGCGTCGGGGAAGGCTCGGTTATTACTCGCCGCAACGATGTTTCCCGGAAAGGCCCACACCATGCGTATGCCACAAAGACGGCGAGGCGGCGGACTGCTGGGCGGCCGGTTCATGATCGTCCTCATCGGCCTGGTCGGCCTGTTCATCTATTGGCAGATGAACCAGACCGAAGTGCCGTTCTCCGGCCGCAAGCAGCTGAACACGATGTCGCTGCAGGACGAGGTCAAGCTCGGCCAGCAATCCTATGTGCAGATCCTCAGCCAGGAACAGGAGCAGGGCAATCAGGTCTTGTGCGCGTCAGAAGGCGGGTGCCAGGGCGCCGAACTTGCGCTGACGCAGGACGTGCGCGCGATCGGCCAACGGCTGCAGGCCGCTGCGATCGAACTGGAAGCGGAGCTTGAGGCGCAGGGCTATGCTTTCACGCCGGTCGCCGACCAGTTCGACTGGACCTATTATGTCGTGGACTCCGCGACGCCGAATGCGTTCTGCCTGCCGGGCGGCTATGTGGCGGTCTATACCGGCATTCTCGACATTACAGGCAATGGCGACGGGCAGGTGACGCTCGACGATCTCAGCGATCCCGACAAGCTGGCCGTCGTGATGGGACATGAGATCGGCCATGCGCTGGCCCATCATGGGGCCGAACGGATGAGCCAGCAGAAAGTCATGCAGATGGGGCAGATTGCGGTCGGCGCAGGCCTCGGAGACATGGACCCCGGCCAGCAGCGCGCGATCATGCAGGCCTTCGGCGTCGCGGCGCAGGGCACGGTGCTCGCCTTCTCGCGCGAGCATGAGACGGAGGCCGACAAGATCGGGCTCGATCTGCTGGTGCGTGCCTGTTACGACCCGCGCGAGGCGCCCGAGCTGTGGGAACGGATGGGCAGGCTGAACGAGGGCCAGAGCCCGCCGGAATGGATGTCGACCCACCCGGCCTCGTCCACCCGCGTGGAAAATTTCCGGCAATGGATGCCCGACGCCATCGCCCAGTATGAAAGCCGCTGCGAGCCGCTGAAATAGTCGTCGCGGAACGCGGTATGAGGGCCTGACGTCGGGTTGGCTGAGACGCCCCGGGCCGGAACGAAAATGGCCGCCCGGCATCCTGAAAAGGAATCGGAGCGGCCATCTCGTCCACCATCGGCAAGCGTGTACGGGCCCCCACCCAGACTGCTTTGCTTTTGTTCAAATTCAATGGATGAGGCGCACCCATTTGTAAGTTTTACGTACCACTGGTATGTTAAACGATCAATACAAGAAATTGGCATGGTGAAAAGAACTTCGGAACAAGCGGAAGAAACGCGTCGTGCTATTTTCGATGCGGCGCGCCAGCTGTTCGAAACCGAAGGTTATTCCGGCGCCTCCATCGCAAGCATTGTCGCAGCAGCCGGCACCACGAAAGGTGCCCTGTTTCACCACTTTACCAGCAAGGAAGCCTTGTTCCTGGAGGTGTGGAAGTCACTTCAATTGCAGATGGATACAGATGCACGTGCGGCTGCGGCGGCGGGGCGATCTAAAGAGGACCCGTATGCGGCCATGCTTGCCGGCACACGGGTTTATTTCAAGTGGGCTGCCACCCCCGCCTACCAGCAGATCGTCCTGATCGACGGGCGCGCCGTCATGGGCCTTGCCCGCTGGCAGGAAAACGATGACCGCCTCGGGCGCAGCAATGTCGAGCAGGGCGTGCGCTATCTCGCCCGCCGGGGCATGATCAGCGAGGAGGGCGTGGTGCCGCTGTCGGTCATGCTGCTCAATGCGCTGAACGGGGCCGGCTTCGCGCTGACCCGCAAGGACCCCGGCATCACGGAAGAGACCCTGTTCGCTGCGTTCGAGAAATTGCTGCGCGGGCTACGCTAGCTGATCGGATCGACGCGGGCGTCGCCAGACTGGTTGACGCGCCACCAGCCCGCGATTGCGTAGCGCCTTGCGTGCGTAACTTCGACGGCGTGGGGCACGGTCTCTGACAGCATGAACGCCACACCCGACCCGAGGGGCAGCAGGCGGGCGGCGGGCGCATCGGTCTCGCTGGCGCGTTCAGGCCAGATGACCAGTGCCCCGCCCTTTGCGTTCGTCCAGTCTTCATTGAGATAGACGACCAGCGACATGACCCGGTTGCGGGCACCTTCGAAACTGTCGAGGTGGCGGTCATAGAACCCGCCCTCGGGATAGACCGCAAAGCAGGCCTCGAAGTCGAACAGGCCGATCAGCAGGGTGCGGTTGAGACTTTGCCGAAGCTGTTCGGTCCAGTCGAAGAACGCCCGCTGCGCGGCGCTCGATCCGTCCATCCAGGAAATGCGGGTGAGGCGGACCGAGCGGTCGAGCTGGAAGGCGTCCTCCCGACCGATCCCCGCCATTGTAAGTTCCCGTTCGGCGTCACGGGCGAAAATTTCGGCCCGCAGCGCGGCGGCCAGGGCGTCAGGCAGGAAGTCGGGTTGCCAGCTCCAGCCTTGCGTCGCGATGTCTCCGGAAATGGCGCCAATACGATTGTCCCCGGGCACCGGGACCGGGATCGGATCAGAGGCGCCGGGCAGCCCGGTGCAAACCGGAGGCGTCACCCGCGATGGCCTTCCATCAGGTCGGCGAACCGCTCAAACAGATAGAAACTGTCCTGCGGACCGGGGGAGGCTTCGGGGTGGTGCTGAACCGAGATGATCGGCTTTCCGGCGACGCTGAGGCCGGAATTCGTGCCATCGAACAGCGAGCGGTGGCTCTCCTCGACGCCGGCTGGCAGCGTGGCCGGATCGACCGTGAAGCCGTGGTTCATCGAGACGATCTCGACCTTGCCGGTGGCGATGTCCTTGACCGGATGGTTCGCGCCATGGTGGCCCTGCGCCATTTTCATCGTCTTTGCGCCGAGGGCGAGGGCGAGCAACTGGTGGCCGAGGCAGATGCCGAGGATAGGTGTGCCGCTGGCAATCACGTCGCGGATCATGGCGCCTGACCGCAGGATCGTGGCGGCCGGGTCGCCCGGGCCGTTCGAGAAGACCACGCCGTCCGGCTTGAGCGCGGCAATCTGAGCCGCCGTCGCGTCGCCATTCACGACGGTCGTGCGGGCGCCGACGCTGGCAAGGTTGCGCAGGATGTTCTTCTTTACGCCGAAGTCGACGACGACGACGTGGAATTTTGCGTCCTCAAGCGCGCCATAGCCGCTGCCCGCCTGCCAAAGCTGCTGGGTGTTTTCATAATTGGCATCACCATCGACGTTGGCGGCGAGATCAGCATCGTCGAGACCCTTCCAGGCCCGTGCCTGTGCGACCAGTGCATCGGTGTCGATGCCGCCTTCGGGCTGGTGGCAGATAGCGGCCTTCTGCATGCCGCGTTCGCGTATCAGGCGAGTCATGGCGCGGGTGTCGACGCCGGACAGGCCGATAATGCCTCGGGCCTTAAGCCAGTCATCGAAATGCTGGGTTGAGCGCCAGCTGGAGGGCGCTGTGATGGGTTCGCGAAATATCGCACCGCGTGCCGCCTGGGCCGCGGCGGGCGAGGATTCCTCCTGATCGTCGAGATTTGCACCGACATTGCCGATATGCGGGAACGTAAAAAGGACAATCTGCGACGCATAAGAGGGGTCGGTCAGGATCTCCTCATAGCCAGTGATGCTGGTATTGAAGCAGAGCTCACCAACATTTGTACCTGCAGCGCCTGCGCCGAATCCCAGGAAAACCGTGCCATCTGCCAGGGCAACTGCTCCCGTCGCAGGCGATCCCGCTTGAATTTTCGTGTCTTTAGTCATATCTCATTTCGCTTCCGGACCGTTTTCCGGTCGTTAACCCAACTGACCGAGATTTCGTCCGGTTAATGGGGCTGAGTCTCCGCATCGTCAAGCAAACTGGCGTTCGCGGTATGTGAAAGGCAATAGCGGCATGGGCCGAGAGGATACAAGTGAGACAATGTCGCTGAAGGCGCGCATTATCCAGGCACTCAAATCCGAAACCGAAAAAGGCGCGAGCGACGTGGAACTTGCCACGCTGCGCCTGATCGAGTGCGCCGTGCGTGACCGCGATGTGTGCGCACGTGGCCGGGGCGTGGGAGAAGGCTGTCCGGACGCCGATGTCCGCGCCGTGCTTGAAACCATGGTGGCGCAACGCGAAGTCTCTGCGCGCGAGCATGACGCAGCTGGCCGTATCGAGGATGCGATCCGCGAACGCGAGGAAATCGAGGTTATCGAGAAATTCCTGCCGGTCCCCCTCAGCGGGGCCAAGCTGGACGCGGCTGTGCAGGATATCGTCGAGGACCTTGGCGCGTCCAAGCTGAAAGATGTCGGCCGTTGCATGTCGGCGCTCAAGGACAAATTTCCGGGCATGGTCGAATCGGGCACAGCCGGCAAAGCTGTCCGCGACGCCCTGACGCGGCCCTGACGCGGCAACCCGTTGCTTCTTTTGAAAATGTTGCGCGTGTCAGACGCGGCGCATTTCTTCATGCCCGGAATTGCAGGCACTTTCCGGAACCTTGCTCACGCCCCTCGCGTTTAATGGGTGTTCTCGCAAGGAAAGGAACATCCTATGAAATACCTCATTGCCCCCGTTAGCGCCGCTGCCCTGATGGCCGCCCTGGCCGCATGCTCCGGTGCCGACACCCACACTGAAACGGCTGATATGAACACCCCTGCCTATTCTGAATCGGCGGATGCCGATCGCGTTATGGCGGACGGTACCGTCGACAATACGGCCCTGACCGAAACGGTCATGGCGCGCCCGGCCTATGTTATGGCCGCTGGCGAATTCAAAGCCTCTGACCTGATCGGCGACAATATCGTCGGCGCGGACGGCGAGACCATCGCTACCGTGGCGGACGTGCTGATCGGCAAGGATATGAGCCCGAGCCAGATCGTTTTCCGTGATGGCGGTATCCTCGGTGTTGCCGGTGAACTCGGCACGCTGCCGTTCAGCGCGGTGTCCGTGAAGCTGGATGCCGACGGTGAGCCGACCATTTCGGCCGCGCTTGTCGATGAATCGCTCGAAGGCGTCGCCGAATTCGAACAGGCCGGCCTGGACGATTACCGCCTGGCGTCTGAACTGATCGGCACCAATGCCGAACTCGCCATCACCGACACCTACACGCGTATCACCGACCTTATCATCAGCTCTGACGGGTCCGTGAAGCACGCCGTCGTAACTGATGGCATGTCCGGTGTTGCATCGGCGGACCGTCTCGTGATTGCCTTTGATGCGATCACGGTCGTCCAGGGCGACAGCAATGGCGAAGTCATGGTCAACATGACGCCGGAACAGCTGGAAACCGCGCCGGTCCTGAACGACGCCTGAGGCGCCATTTTAGTCCATCCCGCGCTCAAGGAGTGGCCCTGCCAGGCGGCAGGGCCATTTTTTTGCAGCGGTCCTGCCGGTATTCTGTGCGTTCCCGAATCCGGCCCGACGCGCTACACTCACCTGAATGTCCCAGACTGTCCGTATCCCTGATGGCTTCGTCGATGAACTGAAGGCCCGAATCCGGCCTTCGGACGTGATCGGCCGCAAGGTGAAACTGGTCAAGAAGGGCAAGGAATGGGTCGGTCTCTCGCCCTTTACCGCTGAGAAGACACCCAGCTTCTACGTCAATGACCAGAAGCGCATATACAAATGCTTCTCGTCGGGCATGGGCGGCGACGTCATCAGCTTCGTGATGGAGACCGAGCGTCTCTCCTTCATGGAGGCGGTCGAGAAGCTGGCCGAGGAAGCAGGCATGAGCCTGCCCAAGGCGAGCCCGGAAGCCGCCGAGGAATATGACCACCGCAAGCGGCTACAGGCGGCGTGCGAGGCGGCGGCGACCTATTTTGAGGACTGCCTGCAAGCCTCCGAGGGCGCTGCGGCACGGATATATCTTGAAGGGCGCGGCCTGTCGCCGGCGGCCTGGCGCAGGCACCGACTCGGCTTCGCCCCGGATGACTGGCGCAAGACGACCGAACACCTGAAGTCCGAAGGTTTCACGATCGCGGAAATCCTGGAAGCGGGCCTTGCCAAGGAAAGCGACAAGGGCGGCGAGCCCTATGACGCCTTCCGCGGGCGGCTGATGTTCCCGATCCCGGACTCGCGCGGCGGCATCATCGCCTTTGGCGGCCGGGGCCTGACGCCCGACGCGAAGCCGAAATACCTGAATTCCGGCGACACGCCGCTCTTTCACAAATCCCGCGTCCTGTATCGCTACAAGGCGGCGCGCGAGGCGCTGGGCCATGGCGAAGGCGGCGGGCTGATCGTTTGCGAAGGCTATATGGATGCCATCGCCCTGACCGAAGCCGGGTTCGGCCATGCCGTGGCGCCGCTGGGCACCGCCCTGACCGAAGACCAGATCGCGCTGCTCTGGCGCGCCGGGCCGGAGCCGGTGCTCTGCTTTGATGGCGACCGGGCCGGCCTGAGCGCTGCCTTCCGGGCCATCGACCGGGCCCTGCCGCATGTCGAACCCGGCCGATCGCTGTATTTCGTGCTTCTGCCCGACGGCATGGACCCGGACGACCTGATTCGCGAGCGTGGGCCCGCCGCGATGGCCGAGGCGCTGGATAACCGGCTTGCATTGTCAGAACTGCTCTGGCGCCGGGAACGTGATGCTGAGCCGCTTGATACGCCCGAACGCCAGGCCGGTCTCGAGGCGCGGCTGGCGGCGGCGGCGGCCCAGGTGAAGCACCCCGGTGTGCGCGCGGCCTATGAGCGTGACCTCAAGGCGCGCATGCGCGATCACTTCTGGCAGGTGCGTCAGGCAAACCGCAGCAACAACAGCAGGAATCGCCCCGGAACGGGACACAATCCCGCGTCAGGAGAATCCGGACAGGCAGCGCTCAAGGGCGGCGCGCCAGCCAAGCTGCGCGGCCTCGGGGCGATCGTTCGTGCCGTCGATAGCCCCTACCTGCTCGACTTCGGTGCCGAAACGCTGGCCGTGTCGGCCTTTCCCGATCCGGACGTCAGCCAGATACGCGACTGCATCCTCGACTTTGTGAACGCAGGGAAACCTATTGACCGCAAGGCCCTGAGCGCCCATTTACTCGAAGCAGGGAACATGCGCGCTTCCAGATTGCTCAAAGATTATCCTGATACGCCTCAGATCGCGGCCGATGGGCCCGAGGCACGGGAATGGCTGATAGCCCTCGAGCAATACATGGCGGTGAGAAGTTCCGACGGGCAGGAACCCGGCTCTGGCATGGATGCTGCGAGCGGGGAGTCAACGGCGTCGCCATCAGCGTGGCGCCGGCGTCACCAGCTTGTCGCAGAACGCCGGGCCCTGAGGGCCCGCATGAACGAGGCAGCAGGAAAAGTCGGCGAAAGCTAAGGCGCAGGTCAGTTTTTTGGGCAATCCACCAGGGCAGCGGCGGATATTCCCATGGGAGATATTTGAATGGCAACAGCCACCAAGAAGAAAAAGAACACCGCAGGCGATGGTGAAGGCGACGACGAGAAGGACGGCGACGTCACGCTTGTCGATTTCAACGCGACCGACGTCAAAAAAGTCCTGAAGAAGGCCCAGAAGCGCGGTTTCATCACGCATGATGAAGTCAACGCCCTGCTTCCGGCCGACGAAATCACGTCTGACCAGATCGAGGACGTGATGAGCCAGATCTCCGAAATGGGGATCGCGGTCGTCGAGAGCGAGGAAGAGGCCGAAGCCGAAGGCAAGGCGCTCACCAAGATCGAAGACAAGAAAGTTGTCACCAAGAAGGGCAATGCACGCGGCTCTGACCGCACCGACGATCCCGTGCGCATGTACCTGCGCGAAATGGGCGCCGTGGAACTGCTTTCGCGTGAAGGCGAGATCGCGATTGCCAAGCGTATCGAGGCGGGCCGCGATGCGATGATCCGGGGGCTCTGCGAAAGCCCGCTGACCTTCGAAGCCATGATGGTGTGGCGCGACGAGCTGATGAACGAGCGCATCCTGTTGCGCGACCTGATCGACCTTGAAGCCACCTATGGCGCGGAAAACCCGCCGCCGGAGCCCAAGCCCAAGGAAGAAGAAGACGAGGACGAAGCCAAGGCGAAGGCCGAAGGCGAGGAAGGCTCAACCAGCGACGACGAGGACGACGACGAGGACGACGCCGCCGCGATGTCCATGTCGGCCATGGAAGCCGAACTGCGTGACGGCGTGCTGGCCAAGCTCGACGAGATTGCCGACGGGTTCGGACGTTACCGCAAGCTGCAGGACAAGCTCGTCAACCGCCGCCTCGAAGGCAAGGACCTGACGCCCAAGGCACAGGCCGAATATGACGAGCTCTCGAACAATATCGTCGAGAGCCTGAAAACGATCCACATCAACAATGCCCGTATCGAGGCGCTGGTTGAGCAGCTGTACGCGATCAACAAGAAGCTGATGGGCCTTGAAGGCAAGCTGATGCGCATGGCCGACGCCCATGGCGTGCCGCGCAAGGAATTCCTCGAGAACTATTTCGGCCACGAACTGGAGCCGGAGTGGAGCGACCGCGTCCGGGCCCTGTCGGCAAAGTGGAAGCGCTTCGTTGACGGCAAGACCGAAGAAATCGAAGACGTGCGCGGCGAGATTTCCGAAATTGCCCAGGAAATCGGCATCCCGATCGATAATTACCGGGTGCTGGTGCAGACCGTCCAGAAGGGTGAGCGCGAAGCGCGTATCGCCAAGAAGGAAATGGTCGAGGCCAACCTCCGTCTCGTGATCTCGATTGCCAAGAAATACACCAATCGCGGCCTGCAATTCCTGGATCTCATCCAGGAAGGCAATATCGGCCTGATGAAGGCCGTCGACAAATTCGAATACCGTCGCGGCTACAAGTTCTCGACCTATGCCACCTGGTGGATCCGTCAGGCGATCACGCGTTCGATTGCCGACCAGGCCCGCACGATCCGTATCCCGGTGCACATGATCGAGACGATCAACAAGATCATCCGCACACAGCGCCAGATGCTGCACGAGATCGGCCGCGAGCCGACGCCGGAAGAACTGGCCGAAAAGCTGGGCCTGCCGCTGGAGAAGATCCGCAAGGTGCTGAAGATCGCCAAGGAACCGATCAGCCTCGAAACGCCGATTGGCGACGACGAGGATTCAAACCTCGGCGACTTCATCGAGGACAAGATGGCGCTGTTGCCTGTCGACGCCGCGATCCAGTCGAACCTGCGCGAGACCACGACCCGCGTGCTCGCCTCGCTGACCCCGCGTGAGGAACGCGTGCTGCGCATGCGTTTCGGCATCGGCATGAACACCGATCACACGCTGGAAGAAGTCGGCCAGCAGTTCAGTGTGACGCGCGAACGTATCCGCCAGATCGAAGCCAAGGCGCTGAGAAAACTCAAGCACCCGAGCCGCAGCCGCAAGCTGCGCAGCTTCCTGGACACATAATGGTTTCAAAGGGCGGCCCGCGGGCCGCCCTTACTGATTCACGCCAGGTGCGTCTCGCGATCTGCCGCCTCGCGCTTGACGGCGGCGTTCACGCGCATTGTTGTAGGCCGAGGCATTGTTGACCAGTTTGGCCGCGGATAAACCGATCAGGCCCAATATGAACAGGGCCGGAGGCAGCGCCAAATTGGCGATCCGCGCGTCGCGTCAGTCCAGGCCGAGCAGGGCCTCTTCGGCGCAGATGCGGCGCATGTTCATGATGTGGTCACGCTGCGGATTGTGCCAGTTGGCAATATTCAGCGGAGGCTCGAAGTGGCGGATCAGTAGGGATTCTGCCGCTGCCACGTCGCCGGAGAGCGGCAGGCGCGACACGAGCAATGATGTCCGGATCCAGTCGGACAGGCGTGCTTCACCTGATGGGGAGAAGCGAAAGCTCGACACGTTCCTGCTGTTGATGCCGAAGGATCCTGGCAGTGCCGTCAGGTTGAGTTCGTCCTTGAGCAGGGCGCCAAGGGTCCGGCGTTCGGTGCTGGTGCCGCTGTCGCTGCCGGGCGGGTCGAAATGATCCTGGGGTGCCGTGCCGGTTTCGGTCTTGCCGATGAACAGGAGGCTGCTGTCGGAAACCGCGATTCCGGGCAGGTTACGGCCGGCCGCGAGATACACGCCATAGACGCAGCGCGCGCTATGGCGCGGTGCAGTCCACTCGGAGCGCAGCGCGATTAGCGCGTCCTGAACATCCTGTATTCGCACGTTTCGTCCCCAGCCCCACTGGCGACGTTTACTTTTAGTTAATCTTTCTGTCCAGCGTCTCTGGCAAACAAAAAGGGAAGTATTCGCGCATGCACGTCCGGGGCGACGATCCGCGCGCAGTCCAGTCCCTACCTGACAGGCACCCTCAGCCGCCCATTGCGTGCCACCGGTCCATGCCTTCGCAGATGCCTTCCTGTTGCAGGGCGGTCTGGGCAGCATAGTTGAACTGGTCGCTGGCGGAGGCTGCCCATACGGCGGCGGCCGCATCAAAACTCGTGAACCCGATTTCCGACATGCCGCGTTCGATCCGGCTGCAGATCAGGCGGGCGGTGTCTGCATCGGCGGTGTCGTTGAGGCTGGCGATCCGGTCGGCCAGGTCGAGGCGCGAGAAAATATAGTCATACACGGTCAGGTCCTCGCCCACACCAAAGGCCAGGATGTCGCCGGACGGGATACCGGCATAGTTTGGCATCTGGGAGTCATAGTCCGACGTTTGCGCCGTGAAGATCGAGGGGATCGGCTGGTCCAGGTACACCGCCCATTGGCCAATGGCGCCCTTGCCCTTGGTCTGTTTGATATTGCTGGCATCCGGCAGTTCGGCCGAGACGACGAGGATCGGCGTATCGTTCCATGACTTGACCGAAAAGGCGCTGGTTGACTGTTCCGTGATCGACTGGCCGAACAGCGTGGTCGAGGACGCATTCAGGAAGTTTGACGCTTCGAGCATGAGCGGCTGGTTGAAATAGGTCACCAATGTCGAGGTCGGCGCGATCAGGTTGGCAGCGGTCGTCAGCGCGCCCATCACGTTGGCGCCAGCAGAGGATTGGCGCTCGTCCGAGAGCTGAAGGCGGAACCGGCCTTCGATCGTGGTGTTCGGTCCGACTTTGAAATAGGGCGTGGCATAGAGGGCGATACTTTCATTCGTTGTCCAGGATTCGCCCTCCTTGCTGTCGGACGAGAAGGTCGCCGAGAACAGCGCCTTGGTCGCCTTGATGTCCGGCTTGGTCACATCGAACTCGGCGATCAGTGTGCGTGTGACATTGCGCGAGCCCATCATGCGTGACAGCCAGTTGCGGCTTTCCTTGTTATAGTTGCGCGTGTCGACCGGTTCCTTGCGAGTGCCGGAGGAGACGCCTTCAATGTCATAGGCATCCGGCTTCAAGGTGACGATCTGGATGCGTGTATAGCGGTCCTGCAGCATCAGTCCGTATTCGGAATAGAGCGCGCTCTCATCTATCGCCACATCGATGAATGGCAGGTAGTCCTTGGCCGGCTTGGCGTTGCTGACGGCGCGTCCGGTGGTCCGGCGCGGCGCGGGTGCAGGTGACCCGGCGGACGTGGAGGGAAGGTCGTTCAAGTCGATGTCACGATCACCGGGCAATCCGCGGCTGGGCCCGCCCGAGCCGACCATGGGCGGCGGCGGATATTCTGCGGCTTCTTCCTCTTCATAGACAGGTGGAGGAGGAGGGGGCGGGGGAGGCGGGGGAGGAGGAGGCGGAACTTCCGATTGCGGCGCCGAGCCGCCCGGCTCAACCTGTTGCGATGCGCAGCCTGCCAGAGCAAGTGCGAGCGCAAGAATGCCGATCTGTCCGTACTTCATTTCCGTTATCCCCTTGGTGTTCTGGTCATGGTTAACAAAACGGTAATCGTATTAGCAGGTCAAGGCGAGTGATTTTCCAAGTCTTCGCGCCCGGCGTGTATTCTGCTTCAATATTGTCATGAATACTGCAGGGCTGTTTTCCAGCTCACGGAAAAGGGGCTTTGCCTGTCATATGCTGCGGTGCAATAAGCCATTGCCGACGGGGCAGTAGAACCCCATATACTCATTGTGAGCATATTCGCCACGCTGTCTAACGCCGGGAGGGCATTTCTTGTTGCTCAACATGCTGAAAGCCAAACTTCATTCTGCCACGGTCACCCAGTGTGACCTGCACTATGAAGGTTCCGTCTCCATCGACCAGGATCTGCTGGATGCGTCCGGCATCCTGCCGCACGAGCGTGTGGACATCTGGAACGTCACCAATGGCGCCCGTATTCAGACCTATGCGCTTGAGGCCCCGCGCGGCTCGCGCGCGATCGGCGTCAACGGCGCCGCTGCGCGCCACTTTGCTGTCGGCGACAAGGTAATCATTGCGGCCTTTGCCAGCGTCGAGGCTGAAAAGGCCCGCCAGCATGCCCCGACCGTCGTGCTGCTGGACGATGCCAACGCGATCAAGCTGCCGGCCTGATCTACCTTCTGACGCTCGGGCCACACGCAAGGGTTGTTGGTTGCCATTCGCAGTCTGGTTGACTAGCCTCCCCCGCAAACAGGTTGGGGAGATGGAGCATGCGGGCATTCTTGTCGGCGCTATTGGGATTCGTGATCGGAACAGCAGCGCAGGCCCAAGTGCCGCACCCGCCGCTGGAGGCGTATGGCGAACTTCCTTTTGTCCGGCACATGGCGATTTCGCCTGATGGGGCGACCGTTGCCTTTGTTTCCCGGCATGATGGCAAGGACGTCATCACCACTCTTGATGTCGCCACCCTTACGGTCGAGCCGCGGATGGCCATCGACGAGATCGCGACGCGCGATCTCTGGTTCGCCGACAATGACCATGTCGTATTCACAGCGTCCGATGCGACCCACCTCATGGGTTTTCGCGGCGACTTCGAGTATTCGGCGGCCTTTTCGGTGAACATCCGCAAGAATGAACTCGCCACGATGCTGAGACATACCAAGGGCCTGTATCCGGCTCAGTCCGGACTGGGGCGTATTGTCGGCAAGTACAAAAAGCCCGGCGATGTTCTTATGCCAGCTTACATGTCGGTGAGTTCCATTTCCTCGTCACCGCGATTGGACCTGCTCAAGGTGAACCTCGATACCGGGCGCGGCAAGATTTTCAGGAAGGGCACATCGAACACGATCGACTGGTTCGTCGATGAAACGGGAACGGTTCTCGCGCGCGAAGATTATGACAACAAGCAGGACGTGTACCGTATCTTCACCGAAGTTTCGGGCAAGTCCAGGAAGATATTCGAGACCGACGCCTCGCGGATTCCGTTTTCACTTCTCGGCGTAAAGGCCGACCGATCGGCGCTCATCCTCGTCGACACGTCAGAGGACAGTGATGGTTTCGATGCCATCTATGAAATGGATTTCGAGGGCAGTGTTTCCGCGCAGGTGCTGGAACGGACGGGCGTGGATATCGACGCCGTCTTTTCCGATCACAACCGGTTTGTCGAAGGCGTGAAATATTCCGGCGCCCTGCCGAGCTATCATTTCTATGATCCCGAGGTTGATGCCGCTGTTCAGTCGCTTGTCGAAACGTTCAGCAACTCGGCTGTGCATATCGTTTCGAACAGCGACGGCTGGGAACAGATCGTCTATCTTGTCTACAGTAGCGACACGGCCGGTAAATATATCCTGCAAGACCGGGCAACCGGGAAACTTACCGGCCTCGTAATGGAGCGCGACGACATTCCGGCAGAGGCCATCGGCGAAATCGTTGGCGTCAGCTATCCCGCGCGGGACGGGCTCACCATTCCGGCTGTCCTGACATGGCCCGCAGGGGTGCCAGCGGAGGATCGCAAGAACCTGCCGCTCATTGTCATGCCCCATGGCGGGCCGGCCGCCTATGATGCGATCGGGTTCGACTGGATGGCGCAGTATTTTGCCAATCGCGGCTATGTCGTGCTGCAGCCTAATTTCCGGGGGTCTTCCGGGTACGGCGCCGATTTCCTGCATGCCGGGGATGGCGAATGGGGCCGCAAGATGCAGGACGATGTGACTGATGGTGTCTCGATCCTGACCGAAGGGGGCTTTGTCGATTCCGAACGCATCTGCATCGTCGGCGCCAGTTATGGCGGCTATTCGGCCCTCGCCGGGGGCGCTTATACGCCGGACCTCTACAAATGCGTCGTTGCGGTCGCGCCGGTCAGCGACCTGCCGCGCATGATCAGGGACGTCAGCAAACGGCGCGGGCATCGGCATTGGGCGGTCGATTACTGGAAGGAAATCATCGGCGACCCGAAAGCCGAAAAAGTGAAACTGGAAGATATTTCACCCGTCAACAGCGCAGCGACATTCGCAGCCCCGGTCCTGCTCATCCATGGCAAGGACGACACGGTCGTTCCGATCAGCCAGAGCGAGGTAATGGAGAAAGCCCTGCTGAAGGAGGGCAAGTCCGTGGCGTTTGTCACACTGGACGGCGAGGATCACTGGCTGTCAGGCGGCGAAACGCGGATCGAAACCCTGCGCGCAATGTCGGACTTCGTCGAGGTGCATATCGGCGCCGACTAGGGCGTGTCAGTGTTCTTGTTCTGGGTTGAAGTGGCGACGAGCCCCCCACAAAAGGGACGCAGGAATTTTTCGGGTCGGGGAGAAAGATATGCGGGCATTCATTTTGGGTTGCATGGTTTGGCTCCTGGGGCTCGCTGCATTGGCCGACGTGCCGCATCCTCCTCTAGAAGCCTATGGCGAGCTTCCCTTTGTCCGGCACATGGCGATGTCTCCCGATGGCGAGATGGTGGCCTTTGTCATCCGGAAGGACGGCTCGGATGTCATCGCCACGTTCGACATCGCCACATCCGCAATCCAGCTCCGGATGTCGGTGGACAACATCGCTACCCGGGACGTCTGGTTCGCTGATTCCGATCACCTGATCCTGGGTGTTTCCGACACCAAGAACCCGCCCGGCTACAAGGGCGGCAATTTCGAATACTCTGTGTCCTATTCGCTGAACCTCGATACGAACGAGTCGCAGCAGCTGCTGCGGGCGACGCGGGACATCTATCCGGCCCAGGCGGGCCTTGGCAGGATCGTTGGGGTAGACGACGAGTCCGGTCAGGCCCTGATGCCGGCCTATATCCTTCGACCGTCGAGCCGCTCCGGTATCGCCGAGTATAACCTGCTCAAGGTCGATCTGGACTCAGGCTTCGGGCGGGGATTCAAGTCGGGCAGCCCCTACACGATCGACTGGCTGGTCGACCCAAAGGGCTTGATACTCGCCCGCGTGGAATACAATAATTCCACCAACATGTACCGAATCTACAGCGACTTGGCCGACAGTCGTGCGCCCATCTACGAGGTCCAGGCATCGCGCCCTCCCTTTTCTCTGATGGGCGTCAAGCCGGACCGGTCCGCGCTGATATTTGCCGATGATGCGGAAGACAATGATGGCTTCGACGCGCTGTTTGAACTCGGCATGGATGGTGAGATTACCGGACCCATCCTCGCGCGCGAAGGCGCCGACATTGGCCATGTGTTCACTGATAAGAACCGGGTTGTCGAAGGCGTACGCTATGCCGGTCCCAAACCCAGTTACCAGTTCTATGATCCGGCGCTGAACAAGGACGTGCAGGACCTCGTTGACCGTTTCGAAGGCGGGGCCGTCGAGATTGTCGACCAGAGCGCTGACTGGAACAGGATCCTGTTTTCTCTGTTCGACGGGTCTGGCGTCAGCAAATATGTCGTGCTTGACCGCAAGACCGGCGACCTGATCGGTTTGATGGATGACCGGGAGGATATCCCGCCTGAAGCGGTCGGGAGCGTGATGGCCATTTCATATCCGGCACGCGACGGTCTCACCATTCCGGCCATTCTTACCCTGCCGGCGGGCGTCGGCACAGACGGCCTCGCGAACCTGCCGATGGTGGTCATGCCACACGGTGGGCCGTCATCATATGACGCTGTCGAGTTTCACTGGATGGCGCAATATTTTGCCAATCGCGGATATCTCGTCCTGCAGCCCAATTTCCGGGGTTCGGAAGGTTATGGGCGCGACTTCCTCCATGCGGGTTATGGCGAATGGGGCCAGAAGATGCAGGATGATGTCAGCGATGGCGTGGCCGGGCTCGTCGCCGAAGGCCTGGCTGATCCTGAACGCATCTGCATTGTCGGCGGGAGCTACGGCGGCTATTCGGCCCTGGCGGGCGGCGCCTATTCGCCCGACCTCTATAAATGCGTCGTCGCCGTTGCGCCGGTGAGCGACCTTCCGCGTATGATCCGGGATGTTTCCAAGGACAGAGGGCGTCGCCACTGGGTCGTCGATTACTGGACAGACCTTATCGGCGACCCCAGGTCTCCGAAGGTGGACCTCGACGCCATCTCGCCCGTCAACAGCGCCGCGACCTTCAAGGCTCCTGTCCTGCTGATCCACGGCAAGGACGACACGGTCGTGCCGATCAGCCAGAGCCAGGTGATGGAACGGGCCCTGAAAGCGGAAGGCAAGCCGGTCAATTTCATTGAACTCAGGGGCGAGGATCACTGGCTGTCCGACGGCGACACCAGGATCGAAACCCTGCGCGCAATGTCGGACTTTGTCGACGCGCATATCGGCGCTGACTAGAATCCCGCAGGTTTCGGCAGGCCCTTGCTCGAAATACAGATCGCCTTGAAGCGCTCGCCCATGTCTTTCGGGTCGATCAGGCGCTGGGCTGCACTGAAGATCACGTCGCCATCGGCCTCGTTCGCTTTCACGAGCTGGTTGAGCCTCGCCTGCGCACCGAGGCCGAGCAGGAACATGCCCTGCGGCACCGGCCCGGTCACATCGAGCCCCGCACTTTCGGCCAGCCGTTTCAGCCGCCCGAAATCCACATCCACAGTGAGGTCCGTCTCGCCCGGCGCATGAAGCGGCGAGACCTGCGCGCCGTCCTTGAAGGCGCGCAGGGAATCCCCCGGCGCCGCATCTGTCGGGCCATAGTCGATGAACAGCGCGTGCACCGGCGCGCCATTCGCCGCCCGCGTCGCGAGTTCGGCCACGAGAATGTCGAGACCCGTCTGCACTTCCACACAGGCCGCTGACTGTGCCGCGCCTTCGGGCGCTGCGCGACCGTCAGCCGCGAGGCCAAATGCCAGCGCGCCGTCTGTGTCGAGGCCCACGACACATTCGTGCCATTCCTCCCCGTCGCGCCGGAACTGGCGGGCGGGCAGGCAGTCGAGATATTCGTTGGCGAGGATTATGGTCGGCAGGTCAGGCACTTCGGATGCTTGCTCGGCAAATTGCGGTTCATAGATTGCGAGGCGTTCCACCTGCACGTCACGCAGCGCCGGGCTTGCCTCGACCAGCACCAGTTGCATTGCATCGGCAAACGGCTTGCCACCCGCGACGAAGGCCATGCGCAGTGCGTCCTGCATCAGCACGCCGCGACCGGGGCCGATCTCGACCAGGCAGAAGGCGTCCGGCGACCCCATCGCCTGCCATTCGTGTACGACCCAAAGGCCCAGCAATTCGCCGAATACCTGGCTCGTCTCCGGCGCGGTGATGAAGTCGCGCCCGAGGCCGGGGCGCGTCGCATAATAGCCGTCCTGCCGGTCGTGCAACGCAAGCTGCATATAGGTCGAAACCGGAATCGGGCCGCCGGTTTCGATCAGGCGGATAAGGCGTTCTTTGAGGGTCATGTCGGTCTAGTCAGGTGAGTGCAGGGGCTTTGATTTGAGAGCATTCCAGACCAGCCAGACGCCGCCGATCCACATCGGTGCCGACAGGATCATGCCCATGGTCAGGCCGAAGGGCAGGTCGCTGGCAAAGGAATCCGGCAGGCGGAAATTCTCGACCACGGAGCGGCCCGCGCCATACATCAGCAGGAAGAGGCCCGCGATCAGGCCGGGCCTTTTCAATGCACCGAATTTCCAGATCAGGAGCGATGCCACGACCACCGGCAGCAAGCCTTCCAGCGCGGCTTCATAGAGCTGGCTCGGATGGCGGGCGAATTCCTGGCCCGTATAGACCCATTGTTTCGCAACCCAGTCATAGGCCGATGGCGTCGAGCCGGGGACATAGCCTTCCGGGAAGATCACGCCGAGCGCGCTGTCGGTCTTGCGGCCATAAAGCTCGGCATTGATGAAATTGGCCAGCCGTCCGAACATGATGCCGATCGGCGCCACGACGCCAGCGATATCGCCCAGCGGCAGGAGGCTCAGTTTCCGCCGGCGCGCAATCATCACGATGGCGAGAGTCACGCCGATCAGGCCGCCATGGAACGACATGCCGCCATCCCATATCTTCAACACGCTCAGCGGGTTCGCCGCGATCACGTCCTGCTGGTAGGGGACCATGTAGAAGAGGACGTAGCCGAACCGCCCGCCGAGGATGATCCCGAGGATGATCCAGAACATGATGTCGTCGAGATCGTCCTTGGTTGCCGGGCTGGTGCCGCCGAACATCGCCGGCCGGTTGATCAGCGCCGTTGCGTACTGCCAGGCCAGCATGATGCCGGCGATATAGGCCAGGGCGTACCAGCGCAGGTGAAAGGTACCGAGGCCGATAAAACCGAAGTCGATCGAAACAAGTGCCGGGCTGAATTCCGGAAAAGGCAGGCCGCCGGCTGCCATGGGCAGGGCGATCAGGGTCAGGAGGTCTGTCATGCGGCGTCTTTTCCCTGTTTGGAACGCGTCCTATCTGTTAGGCAGCTGCCAATCATGGTCCAGCCGCCCCCGCGCGAAGGAGTAGCCTCATGGCGAACACAAATCCACTGCTCGATGACATTGCCGGTCTGATGACTGGCGCCATGGGCGCCGCCCGCGCCGCTGGCGAGGAAGCCAAGACCGCCGCCCAGTCGCGTGTGCGGGCCCTGATCGCCGACATGGACCTGGCCGGACGCGACGAAGTCGAGGCCCTGAAAGCCCTCGCGACAGCCGCGCTTGAGCGCGTCGAAGCGCTGGAGGCTCGCATCGAAAAACTGGAAACAGCAGCGAAGCCGAAAAAGGCAAAAGCTGAGGAATAAGCTGTAAAGTCTGCAGAACCGGGTGGACGCGCGTCCGCTCGCTTGCTTAGTGGCCCTTGGCCTCCTCGTGCGAATCCTGCACCGTGCGCGAGAGACTGAAAGGGGAACCCGTATGAGCCTTGATCTCTCCCGCGCTGAGATCGATCTGCCCGATCCGCTTGAGCGGGTCGAAGAAGCCCTTGAGGCGGCTGGATGGCAATACGACCGCGACGAGGACGGCACGATCCAGGCCGTGGCAGAAACCAAGTGGGGCGACATGGGCGCGCTGTTTGCCTATCGCCCTGATCCGTCCGCTATCCACTATTCAATGACGCTTGATGTGAAACCTGTGCCTGCGCGCCGCGCGGCGATTGCCGAACTCATCATGATGGCGAATGAGCGTCTCTGGCTCGGTCATTTCGACTATTGGGCCGACGAAGGCGTCATCATTTTCCGCTACACATTCTCGATGCTCGATCGTGATGAAGTCTCGCCGGGCGAAGCGCGCGCCGCAATTGCGGCATCGATCAGCGCGGCGGACCGTTTCGTGCCTGCTTTCAATTTCCTGATCTGGGCCGGCAAGTCACCGCGTGAAGCGATCGAAGCCGTGATGTTCGAAACCCACGGCGAAGCCTGACACTACCTCCACGGAGAATTAGAGAATGCCTGCACCGACCATTGCCCTGATCGGCGCCGGACGCATGGGCGCAGCCCTCGTGCGCGGCTGGCTGGCCTCCGGGACCCAATCACAAATCATCATTGTCACGCCGAGACCCTCGGACGAAGTGTCCGGCTGGGCGGCGTCTGGCAAGGTCGCGCTCAACCCGGAACCTGCGCCCGCTGATATCGTGGTCCTGTCGGTGAAACCGCAAGTCTTTGCCGGCTCTATCGAGGATACGTCGCCCTTTGTCGGGCCGGATACGCTCGTCGTGTCGGTGATGGCGGGAGTCCTGCTCAAGCAATTGGCGGCGTCATTCGACACCGCTCGCGTGGTGCGGGCCATGCCGAATACGCCGGGCGCTATCGGGCAAGGGGTCACCGTAATTACTGCGCCGCCAGGCGCTGATCCTGCCGACATTGATTTGGCAACCGAGTTACTGCTGCCACTGGGTGTTGTGGAAGGCCCGATAGACGAGAAGCTCATCTCGGCGGCCGCGGGTGTATCGGGTTGTGGCCCGGCCTATGTCTTCCTGCTCGCCGAAGTCATGGCCATGGCGGGCGAGGCCGAAGGCCTGCCGGCAGACCTGTCCGCTCGGCTGGCCCGGCGCACTGTCGAAGGCGCAGCTGCCCTTATGGCATCCACCGACGAGGCCCCGGACGCCCTGCGTAAAGCAGTGACTTCACCCAACGGAGTCACCCAGGCCGCCCTTGACATCCTCATGGATGAGGGTGGGATGCCTGTCCTGATGAGAAAGGCCCTGCGCGCCGCTGCCAACCGCGAACGGGACCTCTCTCGGCAAAAGAACTGAGGCAGGAGAGGACATGGCGCGTACGACAAGTATCATCGAGCAGGGACTGCTCGCCGCGCTCGATCTGGCCGCCACAAGGCCATGGTCCGAACTCACACTAGGCGAGATCGCCGCCAAGGCCGGGCTCACCCTCAATGATTTCCATGGTGTTGCGACGCGCGACTCGCTGGCCGATGCGGTCGATGCGTATTTCGACCGGGCCATGTCCGCCGGGGCCATCGCCACCGACGACCTGCCACGCGAACGCCTGTTTGAAGTCATCATGCTGCGCTTCGAGGCGATGGAAGATTATCGCGACGGCCTGAAGTCGCTC
This sequence comes from uncultured Alphaproteobacteria bacterium, assembly GCA_963973995.1. Classification (GTDB taxonomy): domain Bacteria; phylum Pseudomonadota; class Alphaproteobacteria; order Caulobacterales; family Hyphomonadaceae; genus Hyphomonas. The sequence goes on along the minus strand of CAXBCO010000001.1, from coordinate 55,500 downwards.
CTGCGCTACCGCGAGACCCAGCCATCGATTCTCTTGCGCTTGCCGGTGGCGCGTGCCGCATCGGCGCGCTGGGCGCTCGCCTCTGCCGGTCTGGATGATGACAGCGGCGCACCGCTCAGCCTGAAAGTGCTCGCCATCGCCTTTGTCATTGCCCGCACCGAGCGCGCCTGGCGCAAGGAAACCAGCGGCGACTTCGCGCTCACCATGGCTGCGCTCGACAAATCGCTGCGGGCTGCCGAGGAACGCATGGGATGGGTCTCCCGCTTCACGGGACGGTCCGCCACGAAACAACAAGAACCAGAACAAGAAAATGATGCACCAGAAAACGGTGCCATAGGGGAGTAGTATATATGGCCCGTCCGGGACTCGACTGTAACCCGCTGGAACTGACGCCAGCGTGGTTCAACGACCTGTTTGAAACCATCGGTATCGATGCCGACGTCAAAGGCCTGACGGCCAAGGCGATTGGCACAGGCCAGATCGGTGAGAATGTTCGCTTCGTATTCGACTATGCCCGCAAGAGTGACGATGCGCCGGAGACGCTGGTCGGCAAATTCCCGTCCGGCAGTGAGGCCAGTCTTGCGACGGCTGCAATGCTTGGCCACTACAAGCGCGAAGTCATGTTCTACCGCACCTTCCCGAAAGTGGCGGGCAAGATCACGCCGGCGGCCTATTACACCGACTATGACGCGGCGACGAACCGGTTCGCGCTGATCATGGAAGATATGGCGCCATCCGAACAGGGCGACCAGCTCAAGGGATGCTCAGTGGCCGAGGCTGAACTTGCCCTTGCCTCTGCAGCCGTCCTGCATGCCGCGTATTGGGGAGACGAGAGCCTTGATCAGTATGACTGGCTTCAGGGCTCCGCAACCTCGCCGCCACCCGTATTGACGTCAGAGCAAGTTGCCGGGCTGTGGACCGGGTTCAAGGCGCGCTATGCAGCGCAGCTGACGACAGACGTGATTGAGGTGGGCGATGCCTATTCGGCCGCCCTGCCGCGCTGGGGTGAAGTGCAGCCCGGCCCGTTCGCGCTGACGCACAATGATTTCCGGCTCGACAACATGCTGTTCGGCAAGCCGGGCGCACCGAAGCCGATTGCGCTGGTGGACTGGCAGACAGCCGCCAAGGGCGCCCCGGCCAATGATGTCGCCTATTTCATCGGGGCCGGGCTGACGCGCGAGGAACGCCCGAAGCATGAGCAGGCATTGCTGCGCTACTATCATGCACGCCTCATGGAGGCTGGCATCTCCAGCTACAGTTTCGAAGACCTGTACGACCATTATCGCTGGTATTCCTTCTATGGCATGTCGGTCGCCTTCGGCGCGGCGATGCTGGTGAAGCAGACAGAACGCGGTGACGAGATGTTCCTCACCATGCTTCGCAGGCATGCCGCTCAGGCGCGCGACAATGATGCCCTGGTCCTTCTGACCTGAATTTTTTTTAATGTAACCTGCAGTAAATCCGGCGGAATCGGTCATTTGTCCCGGTGCGGGACAGGTTTGCGAACATCGTCCTAACGCGCGGCACAAAACTCACACGTCCGCCTACGCCTCAGCTTAAAACCACTCGTGTACACCTGTTTCCTGAGGGCTCGAAGAAGTCGGGTCATGGCATTACCGAAACGAATGGTGTGTGAAAATGAATACGCAGAACGCAAACCTGACGAGCGTTAAAGGCCCTGACGGGCAGATGCTCACCCTGGCAGACCTGCCATCGCCCGGCATTTCGCGCTGGGTTACGCGCCGCAAGGCAGAAGTCGTCGCCGCCGTCTCGGGCGGCCTGCTTTCGCGCTCTGCCGCGTGCGACCGTTACAACCTGACGGACGAGGAATTCGAAGGCTGGGAAAAGCTGTATTCCCGCCATGGTGTGAAGGGCCTGCGGACAACGCGGCTCCAGAAATACCGCCGCTAGGCTCGCGGCCTCCTGAATATCGAAGCGGCGCCCGTTAAAGACAAATTTACGGGCGGGCGGCTATCACCATGACTGGACTCCGGTTAGCCGGGGAATTCAGGAGCGGTTGATGGCAGGCAGATCCAGCAAACTCGATTCCGGCTCGGGGCCCTCACCAAGGGCGCTCGCGCTGGTGGCGTTTGTGATCGCCCTTGGCCTTCTGGCCTGGCGCGGCAGCGCGCTGCTCACCTCCGACAATCCGCTTCCCGCGACCGCGACGCCGCTCGAAGCCTCCCTGATGAACATTATCGAGCCCGTCGCAGGGCCTGGCAATGCCCGCATCAGCGTCAACACCTCGATAAATGGCGGGCGCACAATTCTCGTTCTGCTCGACGCCAGCGCAGGCGGACAGGCCTCGACCATCGAAAGTCTCGTGACCGCTGCGGCCCGTCTCGATGTCATGGCTGGCGACCTGTTCGTGATGCAGCAGGCCGCATTTGCAAAAGGGGCACCCGGACGCCCCGATACGGCAGCCTATGCTGAAATGTCTTTCCTGGCCCTGCTCGCCGGCCTGCTCGGCTGGCTCACCTTCTTGCCACGCGCTGAAATGGTCTTCGAAACCGTTGAGGAGGCGCCGCTCCGCACGACCGCGCCCACCCCTGAGCGTACCCTTACCCCCATGCCCATCCGCCCCGTCAGGACGGCACTGCCATCCAGTGATGCCGCCGAACTGGCTCGCAAGGATCCGGCTCGTGCGGCTGACATATTGCGCGCATGGATGACCAACCGGACGGATGCGGCATGAGCGCGCTAGCCCTTGTTCCTGCAGGTGACGGCCTCGCACGCTCTGCGCGCCTGATGCGTGCTCTGGGGCCTGAAGCTGCCAGCATATGGGCCGAACTCGATCCGCACGAAGCCCGTGCCCTCACTGCCGCCATGGACGCACTCGACGACAGTATGGACGGGGAATCCGAAGCGGCGCGGAGTTTCGTCGAGGCGCACCGCCGGCTCCGTCCGGCTGCGGCCACGACAGGGTCTGTCTGGTCGCGCCTGTCGGCGATCGACACGGGCGCGCTCGCCGCTCTGGTCGCCAGCGAACATCCCCAGACCATCGCCTTCATCCTGTCACAACTGAGCGGCAACGCGTCCGCCCGGCTACTGCGCGCGCTCGATCCCAAAGTGGCAATCGACGCCATGCACCGCCTCCTCCATATCGATCAGGTCCACCCGGCAGCCTGCGCCAACCTGGAAGCCCTCATCGCAAAACGTCTCGACAGCATGGTCGGAGACGGCAACAGCAGTGGTCACGCGCGGGTCGCGCGTATCTTTGACGGTCTCGACAGCCGCTCGGAAAAGACCTTTCTGGAGGCGCTCGAAAACGCCGAACCCGGTGCAGGCGAAAAAGTCCGCGCCCTCATGTTCACGTTCGATGACCTGGCCCGTCTCGACGCGGCGGGTCTGCAGACGCTGTTGCAGGCAGGTGCGCGTGCGACCCTGGTCACCGCCTTGAAGGGCGCGTCCGAGCAAACGGCTTCGGCCTTCTTTGCCAACATGACACGGCGTGCCGGAGAGCTGTTGCGCGAAGAAATTGCTGCCCAGGGCGGCATCCGCCGCAGCGACGTGGACGCGGCGCGCCAGGAACTTGTCTCGCTGGCCCGCAAGCTGATCGAACAGGGCGATATTCGCGTTGGAAACCACGTCGAAGACGAGGACCTCGTGGAATGACGCAGCGTGCTGTCAAATCGGTGCAGCCGTTCGAATTCCGCAGCGATTTCACGCTTGCGCCGGAACCTGAGCAACCGGCCCTGCCCGCTGAAGGCCAACTGACGCTGACCGGACCGGAGCTGGCGCACCTTTTGTCCGAAGCGCGCTCCGAGGGCCTGGCCGAAGCGGTCCGCCTCGAATCACTCAAGGCTGACGAGCGTCTCCAGGCCGTCACGCAAAGCCTCAACGACGCACTCGCTGACCTGGTCTCGCTCGCGCGGCATCTCGAGGCAGGTGCCTATGAGGGGCTCGATATCGCTGTGGCGCTTGATCTCATCAACGCTTCTGCCCAACGCATTGTCGATGGTCAGGGCGACCTGTTTGCCGAGCGTTAAGGATTTGACACGCACAGTCGCTACACTCTAGGCCTGCGGCAGGACACAGGATCGATCAGCCCATGCAACCAGCCAACCCCGCATTGCAAAAGACACTGATGGACGTGCCTGTCCGCGTGGACATTGTGCTGGGCGAGGTGCGCATGCCGATCGAGGACCTGATGGCTTTGTCGCCCGGCGAGATCGTTGCGCTTGAGCGCCGCACCAATGAAACCATCGATATTTACGTTTCCGACCGCCTGATGGCGCGCGGACGCCTCGTCGTCGCCGACGGCCAGTTGGGTGTCACACTGTCCGAAATCGTTGATGAACGGGCGGCTGCCTAGGCTTTTCCAGCAAATTCAGGGGCTTCGCGATGTGCTTCCAGGCGCACGGCCGCCATTCATGAATCTACTGTCATATTATTCAAATCCTAACGCCCAAAAGGAAGTTGTTAACCTTTTCGGGTGTTAACTGAGCCTCGAAATGAACCGACTTGTCACGTGGTGAGGGCTGCGCGGGAAGGTCCAGATGTTTACGAGGATGCCGCCCCTATGCGCATGAAGATGTTTGCAGCCGAGTCCTTCGAGGCCGCCAAGGCGATGATATTCGCCGAAATGGGGTCTGACGCTGTTATCCTTTCAGAACGGGAGATTGATGGCGGCGTGGAAGTGCGCGCGGCCACCGACAAGATGGGCGGCGGCATGGTGCCGAACGAGCCCCTGTTCCTGCGTGAAGCACGTGGAAACAATCATGGGCGCGGCATCGAAAACCCCCTCTTCAGCCGGGTGCGCGACGCGCTGCTCTGGCATGGCGCCCCGCAGCGATTTGCTGACCGCGTGGCCGCCGAGAGTGCTGGCCGCGCTGGCGTCCAGCACACCGATCCGGAAGATGCCATCGCCGAGGGTGTTTCGCGCCTCGTCGCCTGTGATCCCATCCTTCCGCGCCTTGATCGCGACATCGTTCTTGTCGGGCCGCCGGGACATGGTCGCACGGCAACGGCTGCGAAGCTGACCCGTCGCGCCTCGGTTGCGCGTGCTGAAATCATGCCAGTTGCTGCCGATCTTGACGGCACGGCTGGCGGCCACCAGCTCGCCGCCTACCTCGAACTCGAGCAAGACCAGATCCGCGTTGCCAGTACGCCGGAGGATTTGTTCGGCATGCTCAGGACATTGCGCAATGAAAACCGCCGTTGCGTCATCGACCTGCCCGCGATCAACCCGTTTGACGATGACGACATGGCCAGCCTGCAGGACCTGATCGCGGTGATCCGCGCGGAGCCCGTGCTCGTCATGTCGGCCGAAGGTCATCCCGAAGACCAGGCCGAAGCGGCCAAGTCTTTCGCGCGAGCCGGCGTCAAGCGCGCCATCCTGACCAAGCTGGACGTAGTCCGGCGGCGGGGCGGTGCGATCGCCGCGCTGTCGTCTGCCGGCATCGCCTTCTCGCATTTGGCCGTGACACCGTTCATCGGTGGCGGCCTCGTTCCGGCCGCGCCGTCACGCCTGGCCGCCCTGTTAATGGAAGACGCCCCCGGCGATGTTATCGCCATGAAAGGAGCCGCGTAGCCCTATGAGTTTCATGCTTCGAAAATCTCAGGACCGTCCGCAAGCGCGCCCCGCACCGCGTGTCGCCCCTGCCTCCGTCATCGCTGTTGCCAGTGGCAAGGGTGGCGTCGGAAAAACCTTTGTGGCGATCACGCTCGCCAGTGCGTTTGCCCAGGCTGGCAAGCGGACGCTGCTGGTCGACGGCGACCTTGGTCTCGCCAATGTCGACGTCCAGCTCGGTATTGCTCCGGAAACGGATCTTGCGGCCGTTGTCGCGGGCTGGGTCGAGCTTGACGATGCCGTGACGCCCGTCGACGGGGGCGCTGGCGGCGGTGGCTTTGACGTATTGCCCGGGCGGTCCGGTTCGGGTGCTCTTGCGGAACTGCCGCCTGAAGAAGTCGCGCGTCTCGCAGCGGGACTTTCCGCGCTTGCGCTGCAGTATGATCAGGTCGTGCTCGATCTGGGTGCCGGTATCGAGGCCAACTGCATGCGGCTGGCCCGTGCGGCCGACAAGGCATTGATGGTGATCACCGACGAGCCGACCTCGATGACCGACGCCTATGCCTTCATCAAGGTCCTGCGCGGATACGCACCCAACGTTGAGCCCGTGATTTGTATCAACCAAGCGGATACGCGCGCTGCAGGCCAGCGCACGTATGAAGCAATTGCGCGAGCCTGCCAGACTTTCCTCGGATTTCGTCCACATCTTGCCGGCATCGTCATGCGCGATCCGAAGGTGCGGGACGCCATCCGGTGTCAGAAGACGCTGATCTCCACAGACCAGCAAGCACAGCCGATCCAGGACGTGATCGCCATCTCTCAGATGCTGACAGGCAATGCCCAGGCGGCAGAGCTTGGCTATTAATCAGTGTGAATAAATTGGAATGATTTGAGGCAGTGCCTACTCGCCGTTAACCTTAGTTAAAGAAACAGCCTGTAGGATTCACAAGGTTAAACAAAGCGACTAGGTTGGTCGCAAGAATGATTCGGGAGACGAGCCATGCGCGTCCTATTAATTGAAGACGATAGCGCTGTAGCGCGTTCCATCGAACTGATGCTGAAAGCCGCAGGGTTCAATATCTACACGACAGACCTTGGCGAAGAGGGCGTCGACCTCGGCAAGGTGTATGAGTACGACATGATCGTGCTGGACCTGTCCCTGCCGGACATCTCCGGCTATGAAGTTCTCAAGCAGCTGCGCATGGGCCGTGTGAACACGCCCGTCATGATCCTGTCGGGCAACCCTGACATCGAAGCCAAGGTGAAAACGCTCGGCTACGGCGCTGACGACTATCTCACCAAGCCGTTCAACAAGGACGAACTGATTGCGCGGATCACCGCCATCGTTCGCCGTTCGAAGGGCCACGCGGAAAGTGTCATCCGTACCGGTGATATCCTGGTCAATCTCGATGCCAAGACGGTCGAAGTCGACGACGAACGCGTCCACCTGACCGGCAAGGAATATCAGATGTTCGAGCTGCTGAGCCTGCGCAAGGGCACAACGCTCACCAAGGAAATGTTCCTGAACCATCTCTATGGCGGCATGGACGAGCCTGAACTGAAAATCATCGACGTGTTTATCTGCAAGTTGCGCAAGAAACTGCAGCAGGCTTGCGGAAACCATTATATCGAAACTGTCTGGGGCCGCGGGTATGTGCTGCGTGATCCGCGCCCGAGTTCGAAAACTGCCGAGATCGAAGAAGCCGCCTGAGGCTCGACGATTGACTGAATTCTGGAAAGCCCGGCCATAAGGCCGGGCTTTTTTTGTGCGCGGACCAGAGGTTGGCTTCTGGAAGACACGAAAACGTTTCAAATTGCAGGTATAGGCGTCCAGTGTCTCGCAATACGATATCGTTTCCATTGCCTGCCCGGGAGATGGCACTGCACGGGCGATTTACAAACCGGATTAGAATATGGCGACCATCAAGTCAGCATTCCTTTTGATAGCGGCGCTCGCACTCGGCGGGTGCGTTACGCTGGTGCGCGGCGACGCCCCGGTTCTCGATCTCGCACAGCATGCCTATATCGCCGGCTTTGCGCCGGACGTGCGGATGTCCGGCTCGGACAATGCGGAATTCCTGGCGCGCACGGGGAGCACGATTGAGCGCCTGGAGGCCCGTTCCGGTGATGATGCCATCGATATTCTCGCACTATCAGGCGGTGGTGCCGGTGGCGCATTCGGTGCCGGCGCCATCGTTGGCATGACCTATTCGGGCAAGCGGCCCGAGTTCGAAATCGTGACAGGTGTGAGTACGGGCGCCCTGATCGCGCCCTTCGCCTTTCTCGGTCCGGAATGGGATGATGAACTGACTGACGCCTATACGGGTGGCATGAGCGCCGGCATCATTGGCCGCCCCGGTATCGGCACAATGTTCCGGGTCGGGGTTTTTGACGACGCATCGCTGCGCAGCCTTATCGATCATTTCGTCACCAGGGAACTTGTCGATGCCGTCGCGACGGAAGCGACAGACGGGCGCATGCTGCTTGTCGCTACGACCAATCTCGACAGCGAGGAGACCGTGATCTGGGATATGGGCGCCATCGCTCGTCGCGGCGGCGAACCGGCGCGGAAACTGTTCGTGAATGTGCTCGTCGCATCGTCCAGCGTGCCGGGCGTTTTCCCGCCGGTGATGTTTGATGTCGATGCGGCCAGCGGCACCTATCAGGAAATGCATGTCGACGGCGGCACGACCGTGCCCTTCTTCATCGCGCCCCATGCGGCTTTTGTTTCCGATGAGAAACTGGACGCCTTAAAGGATGTGAACATCTACGTCATTATCAATGGCCAGCTCGGAACCCTGCCGCGGGCGACGCCTGTGAGCACAGTTCCGATTACGATGCGGGGCTTTTCCGTCGTGCTGATGCACATGGCCCGTACCGAACTCGCGCTGACGGCGTCCTTTGCGTCGCAGCACGGCATGAATCTCAAATTTGCGAGCATCCCGGTGGCGATGCGCTTCGCCGGGTCGCTTGATTTTGAAACCGCGAGCATGCGCAACCTGTTCAGTTTTGCACAGGCCTGCGCCGCCAACGACTTGTTGTGGCTCGACGTCAAGGATGCGCTCGCCCAGGCCAGCGGAACGGACAGCTCCGAAACAGGTTGCGGCAATGGCGCATCGCCCCCGGAGCCAGTATCTCAGATGGCGACGGAATAGGCGTCAGACGACGCGCACGCCGGTTTTGGCAGATTCCATGCGTCCGACCACCGCAGCGCCGGCATGACCGTGACTCGCGAATACGCCGAGCACCCGCTCAGCCGCCTCGGGCGCACACGATACCAGCAGCCCGCCGCTTGTCTGCGGATCGCAGAGGATGTCGAGTTCGGCATCAGACAGCGCACGCTCCAGACGGACAGACTCTTTCACCGAGTCCCAGTTGCGGCCGGAAGCGCCGGTTTTGACGCCCGCCTCGGCCAGGCGACGCGCGCCTGCGAAGACCGGCACCAGCCCCGACTCAATCACGCCGCCCACGCCAGCGCCGCGACACATCTCCGACAGGTGCCCAAGCAACCCGAAACCGGTCACATCCGTCGCCGCGTGTACGCCTTCCATGCCGGCAAGATCGCTACCCGGCGTGTTCAGGCGCGTGGTCGAGGCGATCATTTCGGCATAGTCCGCATCCTCGATGATTCCGCGCTTCAACGCCGCACTGTAGATGCCCACGCCGAGCGGTTTTCCGAGGATCAGGACGTCACCCGCCTTTGCGCCGGAATTGAGCAGCAGCTTGTCCGGATGCACCAGACCCATTGCGACAAGACCGTAGATCGGCTCGGCGGCATCGATTGAATGCCCGCCCGCGATCGGCGCACCTGCTGTTTCCGCGACAGACTGCCCGCCTGCAAGGATGGCCCGGATCGTCTCGTTCGAAATCTTGCCAATTGGCATGCCGACGATGGCCAGTGAGAAGATGGGCGTCGCGCCCATCGCAAACACGTCCGACAGCGCATTCGTCGCGGCGATGCGCCCGAACGTGTGCGGGTCATCGACAATGGGCGTAAAGAAATCCGTCGTTGCCACCAGCGCGGTCGTGTCATTCACGCGGTAGACGGCAGCGTCATCGCTGGTCGCCGCATCGACAATCAGGTTAGCGCTTCCCAGCGCCAGCGGCATCTCGCTCAAGATGTCGGCCAGCACATTGGGCGCGAGCTTGCAGCCGCACCCGCCACCATGGGCGAGGGACGTCAGCGTTGGCTCTGTCTTCGTATCGGGCATGGTGTGTCCTTGTCTGCCTGACGGGCTTAGCGCGCGCGCCTCTGGCGAGGCAATCAAAACCTGCTAAGCGTGGAGGCGATGCCTTACCTTGAGACCGTTACAGACCTTGGCCCCGAAACCCTGTCGCGCTTCGATGCCATCATCGACGTGCGCTCGCCTGCCGAGTTCGCCGACGACCACATGCCGGGCGCGATCAACCTGCCCGTTCTGAGCAATGCCGAACGGGCCGAAGTCGGCACGATCTACAAGCAGGAGAGCCCGTTTCGCGCCAATCGGATCGGTGGGGCCATCGTCGCGCGAAACATCGCCGGCCATCTCGAAACCGCACTGGCCGACATGCCGCGTGGCTGGCGGCCACTGGTGTATTGCTGGCGGGGTGGCATGCGGTCGAACGCGATGGCGACGATTCTCTCGTCAGTTGGCTGGCCGGTTGGTCTCGTCAAGGGCGGGTACAAGACCTGGCGGCGCGAAGTGGTTCACGGGCTCGACATGGACACGGCGCCCTTGCCGATCATCCTGATTGACGGGCCGACGGGCAGCGCCAAGACGGCGATCCTGCACGCGATCGCAGCACAGGGCGGGCAGGTGATCGACCTGGAAGGCCTTGCCAATCATCGCGGCTCGGCCTTTGGCGGATTTGACGACCTGCCACAGCCGGCCCAGCGCTTGTTCGAAACGGAAATATGGGATCGGCTGCGCCGGTTTGACCTGTCGCGTCCGGTCTATGTCGAGGCCGAATCGGCGCGGGTGGGCGTTCGCCGGGTGCCGCGCCGACTGTGGCACGAGATGCTGGCCGCGCCGCGCATCGAAATTCACGTGCCTGCGTCTGTTCGCAGCGCCTTTCTCGTGTCTGCCTATGGCGATGCCGTCCGTGATCGCGACAGCGTTGCCCGGTCGCTGGACCTGCTCAAGCCATTCCATTCGAAAGAGGCACTCACCGAATGGCAAGCGCTCGCAGATGCGGGTGACCATCGCAAACTCGCCGAGGTCCTGATGCTGGAACATTATGATCCGCTCTATGCCCGCAGCCGCAAGCGGCGCGAGGATAAGCCGGTTCTGGTGCTCCCGCTTGCAGGATTGTCGCCGGACGATATTGCCGGCGCGGCGAAAGCCATTCTCGAACGGGTCTAGCGCCCGCGCGCCTGTTCCGTGCCGCGCCGGGCGAGTTCATCCGCGCACTCGTTGCCCGGGTCGCCGTCATGGCCCCTGACCCATTTCCACTCGATGTCATGGCGCTGGCAGGCCTCGTCGAGGGCTTGCCACAGGTCCTGGTTCTTCACCGGCTTCTTCGCGGCTGTCTTCCAGCCATTGCGCTTCCAGCCCTTGATCCACTTGGTCAGGCCGTCCTTCACATACATCGAATCGACATGAAGCGTGACCTTCGAAGGGCCTTTGAGTGCATTGAGCGCTTCGATCACGGCCTGCATCTCCATGCGGTTATTGGTCGTCTGCTTTGCGCCGCCGAACAATTCCTTGCGATTGGCGCCGGCAATGAGGAGCGCGCCCCAGCCGCCGGGTCCGGGATTGCCGCTGCAGGCGCCATCCGTCCAGATTTCGATCAGATCAGTCATGGGCATCAGGTGATGGGCTTTGATGAATGCGTCAAGCTTGTCAGAACACGCTGATGTCGGCATCACGCAACTGCTCGGCAGGTCGCACGATGATGTAGAACAGGAATCCGCAGCCGATGCCGGCCAGCGCGCCGACACTGGCGCCGGAAAGCAGGGCGCCAGCGCCCGTTGCAAGCCCGCCGATCGACATCCCGAAGAAGCACGTCGTGCCGCCGACCAGGATTGCGCCCCAGATCGCCGCCCATCGCAAATAAGGCCTGCGCGCAGCAATCCCGCGATGCGGCATGCGTCCGATCGACAGGCCAAGCGCTATCCAGGCGGCCGGTACGGTGATGAGGAAGAGGAAGAAGTTCATGGCCGACAATTGCAGGCCCGTCGCAATGCCGCCCATGAAACTGGAATCAAACATGTCGATCCGATCGTATCCGATGAGATTTTGAACCAGTAGCGTGAGTGCAAGACTGATCCCGCCGATCAGGGAGACGCCAAGGCAGGCGGCGAGCGCGCTCAGGAACAAGGCGAGTTTGACCCGTTTGACATGCGTCCGCCTCGACGGATCTGCATAAGCGGGGGCAAGGGGGCCTGTGGGCTCTTCAGTCATGGTCGGCCCTGCTTTTCTCCTAGGCGCCATAGCCGGCGGCGCTGGTCACCTTGCGATGAAAGGCGAGGCGTCCGGCATATTCGAGAGGATTCTTGGGCTTTACGAGGGCGCCTTCAGGCGTGTCGGTCCAGTCGACGAGGCGCGTGAGGAAAAAGCGGAGGGCGGCGCCGCGGGCCAGAACGGGCAGGGCGTCGCGCTCGGCGGTCTCCAGCGGGCGCACGCTTTCATAGCCGGCGATGAGGGCCACGCCCTTGGAGAAATTGTATTGCAGGCCGGAGGATTCACCGGCCATGCCGTCCTCGAAGGCCCAGGCATTCAGGCAGACGGCGAGGTCGTAGACGAGCGCATCCGTACAGGCGAAATAGAAGTCGATAGCACCCGAAAATTCGTCGCCGAGAAAGAAGGCATTGTCCGGGAACAGGTCCGCATGGATGGTCCCGCGGGGAAGGGGAAGGGCATCAGGATCCGCAAGTGCGATATCGTCAAGGTCAGCGGCGATAAGCGCTGCCAGTCCGTCCTGCAACGCGTCTGCGCCCGCCTCACGGCCCTTCCAGAGGCGTGGCCATGACGCAGGCCCCAGCGCATTCTCGCGCGTCATCGGGAAGTCCGAGAGGGCCACGTGCATGCGCCCGAGGCCTTCACCAAGCCCACGGCACTGGGCGACATTGGGGCGGCGAGGAGAAAGCCCCTCGAGAAAGGAAATGATGACCGCCGGCCGGCCTTCCAGCATGCGCAGGGCCGTGCCGTCCTTGCCCATGATCGGCTCCGGGCAAGGATAACCCTTGGCGGCCAGGTGCTGTTTCAGGCCGATGAAATAGGGCAGGTCGTCCGCCTTCACCCGCTTCTCGAACAGGGTCAGGATGTAGCGGCCCGTCGTCGTCTCGAGATAATAGTTCGAGTTTTCCACGCCCTCGGCAATGCCCTTGAAAGCCAGGGGCGTGCCGAGATCGTACTCGGCGAGGAACGCCGCCAGCGCCTCGTCGGAAACCTGCGTATAAACAGCCATCTGGCCGGATTAGCTGGCCTTGGCGAGCATGTCACGCAACAACGTCTTGCCTGCCAGCAAGTAATGAAGCGCAGCCCAGGCGTATCCACAGCTGAAGATCAGGATCGACCATTGCAGGCCCTTGGCGTTTGCATTCGAGCAGGCGGCCAGCTCTTCAGCGTTCAGTTCGGCGACCGCCTTGCACGCATCCAGCGTCAAACCGAGATCGGCGCCAGACAGGGCTACGGTCTTGAGGAATGAGGACAGGATGCCGATGACCGGTGGTCCAAGACCATAGCCAAGCAGGTTGACCACGAACAGGGTGATGGCGACGGCGGTCGCGCGCATCCGGCTGTCGACGACACCGCCCGCCACGGCATACATCGGGCCGAGGTAGAAATAGTGGATCATGGCGGCAACCATCAGCGGCGGCATGGCGACGTAGAGATTGTCGGCCGAATAGCCAATCAGGTAGAATGGGACCGAAAGCAGCATGCCCAGTGCAGGAATCCATGAGAGGGCTGTCGGGTGCCGTTTGGCGACCTTGTCAGCCAGGAAGCCCGACGTGAACACACCGATCGCTGCCATCAGGCCGAGAATGATGCCGAACAGCAGGGAGGCTTCCTGAATGCTCAGGCCGTGCGTCCGGATCAGGAAGGATGTGGTGAACTGGCCGACACCATAGCCGACAAAGGAGGCAACCGTCGCGCCGATTGTGATGTGCCAGTAGGTTGGCTTGCTCAGGAGAACCTTGAAGGCTTCGCCGAATCCGGCCTTGGCCATGCCCTGCAGGGCAACGGGATCGGAATGGCCGCGCGCTGGTTCCTTGACCGTCAGCTTGACGATGAGTGAGATCAACAGGCCAGGCAGGCCGACCATGACAAAGGCGATGCGCCAGCCTTCTATCTGGCTCCAGTCCACGGCGTTGACCGCGAAGGTCCAGCCCCAGGAACGGAACAGCGCCTCTGCATTATCACCGGTAATATTGCCCGCGATGAAGCCACCGAAGATCGCCGCGAACATGCCGCCGAGCGGTACGCCGAGGGCATAGATGGACACAGCGGTGGAGCGGCTGCGGGGGTCATAATAGTCGGCAATTAGTGAATTGGCGGGCGGCGTGCAACCGGCTTCACCAATGCTTACCCCGACGCGGAACAGGAACAGCATCAGGAACGACGTTGCAAAGCCACAAAGCGCCGTCATCAGGCTCCACAGGAAGACGGCACCGGCGATGATCCAGACGCGATTGTGACGTTCCGAGAAACGCGCAATCGGAATGCCGAGGAAAGTATAGAGAACCGCGAAGGCCGGACCGCCGAGCAGGCCCATTTGCCAGTCTTCCAGACCGAACGATGCCTTGATCGGCTCGGTCAGGATATTGATGATCGTGCGGTCGATGAAGTTGAAGATATAGACGATCAGCAGCGCGCCCAACACGAAGGAGCGATACCCCTTCGTGCCATAGCCGGAATTGGGCGCTGCGATTGTGGCGGCGGGAGGCGAATGGCTCATTCAGGGTCACTCTCTATACGATTTGGTGCGATAGCCGGAGGCGGGCGGTTCGGGGATTAGTCAGGGTTGTAGCGGTCGCGCAGGTACGTCCGGCTGGCCATGTAATAGCAGCCTGCGGCCGCGAGGAACACGAGGACCGTGGCAGCCATGGACTGTCGCAAGCCATCACCATACGCCTTGCAGAGGGCCGGGCCGGCTTCGCCGAGTTCCAGCATCTTGGCGCCGCACAGTTTGGGGTCGAAGGACGCTGCCAGGTCGGCATAACCGGCGAGACCGATTTCGCGCGACATGAAGAAATCGCTCATCGCGCCAACGAAGAGCGGGCCGATTCCGTTGCCGATCAGGCTGATGATGAGGAGCAGGACGGCGATCGTCGTGGCGCGCGAGCGCGGGCTGACAATGCCGGTGCCGACGGAATATTGCGCGCCGAGATAGGCATAGTGCCCCACCGCTGCGAATGCCCAGAGCGCGAACACAATGGTAAGCGACGAGCTGAAGAACGCCAGAACGTAGGCCGGGATGGCGAGGAGCAACCCTACTGCCGGCAGCCACGCCACAACAGCTGGAAACCGGTCGGACAGTTTCTCTGACAGGAAGCCGCCGATGAACGTGCCAAAGGCCGCGAAGGCAGCGAGCGGTGCGCCGTACATGATCGCGGCTTCGCGCACGTCAATGCCGTGCACCCGCTGAAGGAACGGGGCCTGGAAGCTGATCAGGCCATAGCCAACGAACGCGACCAGGGCGGCGCCCATGCCGAGCCACCAGAAGGTCGGCTTGACCCCGAATTCCTTGAAAGCTTCGAAGAATGGGGCCTTGCGGGTCGGATCGGCGTCCGGCGGGTCGGAATAGCCGCGCGGCGGTTCCTTGATCGTGAGCCAGAGGATGATAGCGATGATAGCGCCGGGGGCGCCGATAACGACGAAGGCAATGCGCCAGCCCTCGACCGTCGTCCAGTCCATGCCCGAAAACAGGAAGCCGAGGCCTATGGAATCGATCCATGCGCCGAAGTCAGCGCCCTGGATCGATGCGATTGAACCACCAAACAGTTGGGCCAGGACCCCGCCGAGCGTCACGCCCATGGAATAGATGCCGATGGCATTCGCGCGGCTTTTTGGCGGGTAATAATCGGTGATGATCGAGTTCGCCGGTGGCGTGCAGCCTGCTTCGCCGATCGCGACACCGACGCGGAAAATCAGGAGCCAGATAAAGGCCGTCGCCATGCCGCACAGGGCTGTCATGATCGACCAGAGGATGACGCAGACGGCGATCACCATCACGCGGTTGCTGCGGTCGGCCCACATCGCGATCGGGATGCCCATCAGGGCGTAGAACAGGGCGAATGGCGGGCCCGAGAGCAGGCCCCACTGGGTGTCAGTCAGGCTGAATGAATTGATGATCGGCTGGGCGACAACGGAAATGAGCGTCCGGTCGATGAAGTTCAGCGTGTAGATCAGCATCAGCGCGATCAATACGTACGAGCGATAGCCCTTAGTACCAAATCCGGTGATTTGTCCGTTCGCAACGGTATTACCCGCGGTGGTGTCGGTCATGCGCTGTCAGCCTCCCTGGAAGTGTCGCACTCTGACGGCGCGTTTCGATTTCAACACGGTAGCGGCCTGTCGACCATCCGCAAGCCTTATCGTAGCGTTACTGTCAGATCAGGCCCGCCGTGCGGAAACTCGTCACGCCGCCGGTTCCGGCGATCAGGTGGTCGTGAACCGTTATCTCCAAAGGGTCGAGCACGTTGATGATCTCGCGGGTCATGTCGATATCTGCGCGCGAGGGGGTCGTGTCGCCGGAGGGGTGGTTGTGGACCAGGATCAGGCTGGACGCCTGCAGTTCGAGGGCGCGTCGGGCGATTTCACGTGGATAGACCGGCGCATGGTCGACCGTACCGTGGCCCATGACTTCATCGGCGATCAGCTGGTTCTTGCGGTCAAGGAACAGGACCCGGAATTGCTCACGACCTTCATGCTGCAACTCGGTGCGCACGTAACTGACGAGCGCCGACCAGGACGAAATGGCGGGCCGCTGGCGGATTTCCTCAAGGGAGGCGCGCGACTGCAATTCGGCGATTGCCTTGAGATAGGCGGCCACCGATTCACCGATGCCGTCGACCTTCACGAGATCGGCTGACGGCGCGGCCAGCACGCCCGACAGGCTGCCGAACCGTGCCATCAGCGCCTTGGCGATCGGCTTGACGTCTCGGCGGGGAATGAACGCCATGAGGATGACTTCCATCACCTCGTAATCTTCCAGCGCGCCAGCGCCGCGTTTGAGCAGTTTGCCTCGCAGGCGTTCGCGATGGCCTTGCCAATGGGGTTTGGGGTCCGGCTGGCTGTCGCCCCCCGGCATGGCCTATTGCTTGACCGTGTGGGGTGTGTGCAGGCCCTTGGGCGACTGGGTGAAGATTTCGAACCCGGTCTCCGTCACGCCAATCGAGTGCTCGAACTGGGCCGACAATTGGCGGTCCCGTGTCACGGCAGTCCAGCCATCCGGCAGGATGGCCGCATCCTTTCGGCCGATATTCAGCATCGGCTCGACGGTGAAGAACATGCCGGGCTTCAGTTCCGGACCGGTGCCATAGGCAGACGAGTGAACGACGTTCGGCTCGTCATGGAAGAGGCGGCCCAGGCCGTGCCCGCAAAAGTCTTCTACGACCGACATCCGGTTGAGATGGGCAATTTCCGAAATGGCACCGCCAATGTCGCCGAAACGGGCACCGGGCTTCACGGCATTGATGCCGGCCATCATGGCTTCATAGGTCACGTCCATCAGGCGTTCGGCTTTCCGCTTCACACCGCCGACCGCATACATGCGCGAGTGGTCGCCATGCCAGCCATCGAGAATGCAGGTCACGTCAATATTCGCAATGTCGCCCTCCTTCAGCGGCTTTGCGCCCGGAATGCCGTGGCAGATGACGTGGTTCACCGAGATGCAGGAGGCGTGGCGATAGCCGCGATAGCCGATCGTCGCCGACTGGGCGCCGTGATCGAGGACGAATTCCCGCACGAGGTCGTCCAGATGCTTCGTGGTGACGCCCGGTTTGACCTCGCCGACCAGCATGTCGAGGCATTCGGCCACCAGGCGGCCCGCCTTGCGCATGCCTTCAAAGCCTTCCGCATCATGGATGCGGATTTCGCCGGTGCGCATGGGCAGGAGAGCTGTTGTATCGTTCATGGATCATGCTTTCAGATATCTGTTTCCCTATGTGGCAGATTACGACCGAAATTTCCAGCTTGCATGGCGGTTTGAGGCTGGTTGCGGCCAAATCAGCGGAGCCTTACCCGAGGTTCGGCTTGCAGGCAGGCACCATCTCACTAACCATGCGCGCAAAATCTGTGCGGGAGAGAAAGTCATGGCATTGGCAACACGTTTTATATCGGCCGCAGTCAGCCTTGGTTTGGCGGGCGCTCTCGGTCTGGGTGCCTGTACCAGTGCGCCAGCCGCCGAGCCCGCCAGCACATTATCCCTGACCGAACCGAGCGGTTTTACACCGGAAGGAATCGCCGCGCTTGAAGCCGCGATGGCGAATGAGGTGGAGCTTGGCCATGTCAAAGGCATTGCCACGCGCCTTGTGCAGCACGGTGAAATCGTCAGCGATATGCAGGCGGGCGTGCGCCGCGTCGAGGACAGCGCACCGGTCACGGAGGAAACGATCTATCGGATCTATTCCATGTCGAAGCCGATTACCGGCGTCGCACTGATGATGCTGTACGAGGAAGGCGCATTCACGCTGGACGATCCCGTGACGAAGTTCGTGCCTGAATTCGCGAACCTGAAAGTGTTGACCGGCGTCGACGAAAGCGGTGCGCCCATCCTGACCGACCCCAACCATGTTCCGACCATGCGCGAAGTGATGACGCACACAGCAGGGTTTGCCTACGGCCTGGCCGGCGATGACGTTGCGAACACGGCTTTCCGCGAGGAGCGCATTCTTTATTCGCCCGACCTTGACGTGTTCATCGACAAGGTGGCCGACGTGCCGCTGCTGTTCCAGCCGGGCACCGCCTGGGCCTATAGTGCGGCGGTCGATGTCCAGGGCTATATCGTCCAGAAGATTTCCGGGATGCGGTTTGGCGAATTCCTGCAGACGCGGCTCTTCACGCCGCTCGGAATGACGGATACCGGCTTTTATGTGCCCGCAGAGGACCTGGACCGGTTCAGTGAGCTCTATGCGTATTCGCCAAAGCAACCGGAGCTGGGCCTTCTTCCATATAATGAGCCATGGGTGCAATTCCGCAAGGAGACTGTCGGAATGGAATCCGGCGGTGGTGGTCTCGTATCCACAATGGATGACTATACGCGGTTCTGCCAGATGCTGCTGAACGGCGGCGAACTGCACGGCGTACGCATCCTGAAACCGGAGACGGTGGCATTGATGCGGACCAATATGCTGCCGGAAGGTGCCAGGCTGTTTTCCGACGGCACCCAGCCGAACGCCCAGACTGATGGACTGGGGTTCGGGCTTGATTTCGGACTGATCGTCGACCCCGAAGCGGCGGACCGGCCACAGGGCGCCGGCACGTATTTCTGGGGCGGAGCGGCTGGCACATGGTTCTGGATCGATCCGGTCAATGACCTCTTCTTCATCGGTATGATCCAGCGGTTCGGTTCCAATGGGCCGGAAGTCGATTTCCGCGGAGATTCAGCGCAGCTCGTTTATGACGCGCTTGCAGATTAGACCGCTCTGCGCGATGGGAGTGAAATGACCCTGCCTTCACCCACTGCCGCTGTTCTTCTGATCGGCGATGAGCTCCTGTCCGGACGAACCCGGGATATCAACCTGCAGCAGATCGCCAGATATCTCGCACCGCTGGGCATCCAGGTGCATGAATCGCGTACGGTGTCGGATGTCCAGGAAAGCATCGTGAAGGCAGTGAACGAGCTGCGCGCGGCCTATACCTATGTCTTCACCACTGGCGGCATTGGCCCGACGCATGATGACATTACGGCGGACGCGATCGCGGCGGCCTTTGGCGTGGGCATCGGGGAGCATCCCGAGGTCATCGCCATGCTGGCAGAGCGCTACGCCGAGATGAAGACGGAGTTCACGCCCGCGCGCCGCCGGATGGCGCGCGTTCCGCATGGGGCCAGCTTGGTGGCCAATCCCGTGTCCGGCGCGCCGGGCTTCCAGATGGAGAATGTCTTCACGCTGGCGGGCGTGCCGCAGGTCGCCCGGGCCATGCTGGAAGACATCGGCCCGCGCCTGCGCACCGGCGCAGTCGTGCACAAGGTCACGATCCGCGGGATCGGCTTGCGCGAAGGCGATATTGCCGAGCCGCTCGGCGCGCTGGCACAGGAAATTCCCGACGTCGCCTTCGGCTCCTATCCCTGGTTCCGGTCTGTTGGCGACAATGGCGTTCATCTCGTCGCAAGCACGATCCGGGAAGACCTGATCGCGGACGTGACACAGCGGCTTGAGGACATCATCGCCGCGACCGGCGTCAAACCCGAACGCATCGTGGAGGACACGAAGTGACGACACTCCTGAAGCGAACGCCCGTGATCTGGGGGCTGTTTGTCGCTGCGATCCTGATCTGGTTGGGTTTCAGCATCTTCGCTGAAGCGGTAGGGGGCACATTCCTCGACACGATTGCCAATGGGGAGCGCAGCCGAACCCTGATCGCGGGCCTGAGCGAGGCCCAACGCTCGGCGCATTTCCGAGTGACCATATTTCTCGATACGGCCTTCCCGATCGCTTATGGCGGGTTCTTTGCCGGGATGGCGCTGCGCTTCTTTGGCAAGTATGGGCGGATTGCAGCGCTTCCCGCTTTGGCGACGGCGATTGTCGACCTGACCGAGAATACGGTCCAGGCGCTTGCATTGTCCGGCGCTGCAGATGCGCTCGACGCCAAGGCCTGGCTCACGCCGTTGAAATTTGACCTGTTTTACCTGGCTGCAGGAATCGCGCTCGTTGCGCTGGTCATCGCCATCATGAACATTTTCCGCAAACGGCAAGCCTGACGGCCGCCTGCGCCACACTAGAAACGAAGACTGGAAGGAATGCCTGCATGGCCGAGAATATCATCACCGTTGAACGCGACGAAGCAGTCGCCATCGTCACCCTGAACCGGCCGGACGCGCTCAACGCGCTGAGCCGGGCCCTGCGTGCGGAAATCTCGCGCACGTTCACGGCGCTCGCGGCGGACAAGGAGATTCGCGCGGTCGTCCTGACCGGGGCGGGCCGGGCCTTCACGGCGGGCGTCGACCTCAAGGAAGCCGGCGAGACTGGCTTTGCACTTGGCGCCGACGGCGGCGAGATCGATATCGCCAAGGCCATCAATGCCTATCCGTGGCCGGTCATTGGCGCGATCAACGGTTTCGCCATCACCGGCGGCTTCGAGCTGGCCCTGATGTGCGATGTCCTGCTGGCGTCGGAGAACGCCAAGTTTGCCGACACCCATGCCCGCGTGGGGATCATGCCCGGCTGGGGCCTGTCGCAGAAACTGTCGCGCCTGATCGGCATCAGCCGGGCCAAGGAACTTTCCTTCTCCGGCAACTTCCTTGATGCCGAAACCGCCGAGCGCTGGGGCCTCGTCAACCGCGTCTACAAGGCCGAGGACCTGTTGCCCGCCGCCCGCAAGCTGGCGCACGAGATGACCAGCTGCGACCCGGTCCTGCTGCGCGGCTACAAGAAGATGATCGATGACGGCTTTGCCATGCCATTCGGCGAGGCGCTCAAGGAAGAGATCCGCCGCTCCGCCGCCCATGCCGCCAATGTCACCGCCGAGAGCGTCGAAGCGGCGCGCAAGAAGGTCACTGAACGCGGCCGCGGCCTGAACTAGACCAAGAGGAATATCCCATGAGAGATGTTGTAATCTGTGAACCGCTGCGCACGGCTGTCGGCGGCTTTGGCGGCGCGTTCAAGACGGTCCATGCGCACGACATGGCGAGCCATGTCATCCGCGAATTGATGGCGCGCACCAAGTTGCCGGCGGAGGCCGTCGAGGACTGCATTTTCGCGCAATGCTATCCGACCATGGAAGCCCCGGCATTCGGCCGGATGGTGGCGCTCGATGCGGGCCTGACGACCTCGACCGGCGGCTACCAGATCGACCGGCGCTGCGGCTCCGGTCTGCAGGCGGTGATCAATGGCGTGATGCAGGTGGCGACCGGCGCGAATGACCTGGTCATCGCGGGCGGGGCCGAAAGCATGTCGAATGCGCCTTTCTTCTCGATCGATATGCGCTGGGATATCAAGGGCGAAGGCCTGATGCTGCATGATGGCCTCTCGCGCGGTCGCTATACGGCGGGCGGCAAGTTCCACCCGGTTCCGGGCGGCATGATCGAGACGGCCGAGAACCTGCGCCGGGACTACCAGATCAGCCGCGCTGCGCAGGATGAGTTCGCCTATAATTCCCACATGAAAGCGGCCGCAGCCCAGAAGAGCGGCAAGTTCGCCGACGAGATCGTCCCGTTCACCGTGAAAGGCCGCAAGGCCGATACAATCGTATCCGAGGACGAGCATATCCGCGCGGACTCGACGCTCGAAAAACTGTCGTCCCTGCGGGCGATCCAGGGCCGCACGGATCCTGAAGCGACTGTCACGGCGGGCAATGCGTCCGGCCAGAATGATGGCGCGGCCGCCTGTATCGTCTGTACGCGCGAGATGGCGGAGAAATATGGCCTGAAGCCTCTGGGCCGGCTGGTCTCCTGGTCGGTGGCCGGGGTCGGGCCGTCCGTCATGGGGATCGGTCCGGTGCCATCGAGCCAGAAGGCGCTGGTAAAGGCCGGGCTTGAATTGAAAGACCTCGACCTGATCGAACTGAACGAAGCGTTCGCCTCGCAGGTGCTCGCCTGCACCAAGGCGCTGGGCCTCGGGGAGGACGATATGGACCGGCTGAACGTCAATGGCTCGGGCATTTCGCTCGGCCATCCGGTCGGCGCGACCGGCGTGCGGATCCTGACCACGATGCTGCGCGAGATGGAGCGGCGCGAGTCGCGCTATGGCCTTGAAACCATGTGTATCGGCGGCGGGCAGGGGCTGGCTGCGGTGTTCGAGCGAGTCAGCTAGAGCGGCCAAAGCAAATCCGGGGCCGAAGCCCCGGATTCAATGGCGGTTAAAGGGACTTCTTCGAGAAGTACCAGTCTGTGTACTCAAAGCCTTCGCCCTTGCGGGCATCGGCGGCTTCGGTGGTTTGCGGCGGCGGGACGATGACAGGCTCGCCGGGCTTCCAGTTCTCCGGCGTCGCCACCTTGTTCTTGTCCGAGGTCTGCAGCGCCTGCACCAGTCGCAGGAACTCGTCGATTGAGCGGCCATTTGACATTGGATAATAGACCATGGCGCGCAGGATGCCTTCCGGGTCGACGATAAAGGTGGCGCGCACGGCGGACGTATCATCGGCGCCGGGCATGATCATGCCATAGGCATTGGCCACTTTCATCGAGAGGTCCTCGATGATCGGGAATTTTACGTCAACGTCGAAATTCTCCTTGATCGAGCGGACCCAGGCAATGTGGGCATACTTGCTGTCGATCGAGAGGCCGAGCAGGTCGGTGTTGAGCGCGGCGAATTTGTCGTGGGCCCTGGCGAAGGCCATGAATTCCGTCGTGCAGACCGGCGTGAAGTCGGCAGGGTGCGAGAAGAGAATCAGCCACTTGCCCTTGTAGTCAGAGAGCTTGCGCTGGCCATGGGTCGTCACGGCGTCAAAGTCTGGCGCGGGCTCGTTCAGGCGTGGCATGGAATGCTGCTGGTAAGTAATCTGGGAGGTTTCAGTCATGGTTGTCTCCTGTTGTGGGGGCCGCTTGAGAGCGTCGCGGCTTGTATTTAAGATATTGCGCAAATACTAAAATTAAAAGAGCGCCAATTGCCTCAGGAATTGCTCTATGTGGGCCATAGGTTCGCTCTATGGCAGGCGGTCTCGGTGCAGCGGAATCGCCTGCCCGCTTGCCAAGCGCGGCGGGCGCGAATACTCACGGATGCCAGTGCGGGCGTGGCGAAATTGGTAAACGCAGCAGACTTAAAATCTGTCGGCCGCAAGGCCTTGCCGGTTCAAGCCCGGCCGTCCGCACCATTCTCCACCAGATCGCGAAAAATGTAGCGCAAAAGCCACACTTTCCGGAATCCGTGCGGATGCTTTCCAGAATCTTAATGGCGACCTCATGCATCTCCGGAATGGCACCTATATCAAGACCGAGGGAACAAAAGGGGGCGGCCAACCATATCTACAAGGCAGATCAGAAAAATCTGACTTGAAGGACAAGACACAATGTTGCGCACGCTTATCGTATCGACCAGTTTCGCCATCATGGCGCTTTCCGCACAGGCGAGTCCCGAGGCAGAGGCCCTGATCGCCGGAACCGCCACCCAGATTTCCAGCACGCAGACCGGCGCGGAATCGCTCACGGAGGCCGTGGACATCCAGGCCATCGCCCGGTTCACGCTGGGCAAGCATTCGCGCCGCCTGAGCGACGACGAGCAGGCCCGCTTCACGGCGGCGTTCGAAAAATTCCTCGTCGGCACGTTCGAAAACCAGAAGAACAAGCTGAAGAATGCCAGGGTCGACGTGATCGGCTCGGTTGACCGCAATGAGAAAGACTCGGTTGTCGAAACGCGTGTGACGCAAAAGGGCGAAGACCCGACGACGGTCCGCTGGCGCGTGATGGAGCGCAATGGCGAGTGGCGCGTCGTGGATGTCGAAGTGCTCGGCCTCTGGCTGGCCATTGAGCAGCGCGCGCAGATCGCCGCCATTCTCGACAAGCCCCGCGCCACGATTGACGATGCCATTGCCGCGCTGAGCTCCTGATACGCGCACAGGTTCGTGCCTTTGATATTGAACGCCCCTGCAGGTTTGACGCCTGTGGGGGCGCTTGCATTGGGGGGATGGGTTTTCGGGATGAGTGGCGGGTCAGGTGTGGGGTAAATTGAATCCGTATTCCCGGCGCATGCCGGGATCTTGTGCAGCAGTCACAGACAGGATGGCCTGAGGTCCCGGCATGCGCCGGGAACACGGTGATGTGGCGTCTGTAAGCGCAAGCCTCAGCCGATCCGACACCGGTGCACGGAAAAAGCCCGGACGATGCCCGGAGAGATCGTCCGATAACTGGATGATCACCACCCGCCCGTTCCACATCACGCCCCAGAGCATTTCGGAGCCCGGACCGCCGTTCGTGCGGAACCATGCCTTCAGGCGCTGGATGCGCCAGAAGACCAGCGGCCAGAGCGGCAGCAGGTACCAGGGCAGGCCCGGCATCGGAGTGAGGCGGCTGAACATCGCGGCGCATTATACGCGCAGGCCGGGAGGGGGTGGATAAGTCCCCGCGCTTCCCTCTCCCTTGAGAGAGGGAGCGAAGCGGCATTGCCGTTTATCCGGATGCGACGGAGGAGAGATCGTGGCCCCTCACCCCCAACCCCTCTCCCAAGGGAGAGGGGGGCGATAAGGCATGTGCCTTAAACCGTCAGCCAGTCCGGCCGGACATAGGGGAGGCCGAGGTCGCGGGCGACGGCTTCGTGGGCGATCTTGCCGGCGTCGACGGTGAGGCCGTGGGCGAGGTGCGGGTTCGCATTGATGGCGCCGCGTCCGCCGAGGTTCGCGATCTGCATCACGAAGGGCAGGGTCGCGTTGGTCAGCGCGTAGGTGGACGTGCGCGGCACGGCGCCCGGCATGTTGGCGACGCAATAGTGCAGGATGCCGTCGACATCATAGATCGGGTCTTCATGCGTGGTGGCATGGCTGGTTTCGAAACAGCCGCCCTGGTCGATGGCGATGTCGACGAGCACGGCGCCCGGTTTCATGGTTGAGAGCTGGGCCCGCGAGATGAGCTTGGGAGCGGAAGCGCCGGGGATCAGCACAGCGCCGATCACGAGGTCGGCATCCTTGACCGCTTCAGCGAGGCTGTGGGCAGTGGAATACATGGTCTTCACCGAGCCGCGGAACTGTTCGTCCAGTTCGGCGAGGCGGTTATTGCTGCGGTCGAAAATCGTGACATCGGCGCGCATGCCGACCGCGATTTCGGCTGCGTGGGTGCCGGAGACACCGCCGCCGATGATGACGACTTTCGAGGGGGCGACGCCCGGCACACCGCCGAGCAGGATGCCGCGGCCGCGTGTCCTGCGCATCAGGGCCCAGGCCGCGACCTGCATCGACATGCGGCCGGCCACCTGGCTCATCGGGCGCAGCAGCGGCAGGCCGCCATCATCATCCGTTACAGTCTCGTAGGCGATGGCGAGGCAGCCGGACTTCATCAGGCCGGCGGCCTGTACGGGGTCCGGGGCGAGGTGGAGGTAGGTGAAGAGGGTGTGGGCGGGGGTGAGGCGGGCCGTCTCCTCGGGCTGGGGCTCCTTCACCTTCACAATCAGCTCGCTGGAGGTGAACACCGCGTCGGCGTCGGGCAGGATTTTCGCACCGACTGCCGTGTACGCGGCGTCCGGGAAGCCCGATCCGAGCCCGGCACCGGACTGGACGTTGACGTCATGGCCTGCGCGCGTGAGTTCGCCGACGCTTTCCGGTGTCAGTCCGACACGGGATTCCTGTTTCTTGATTTCGGTTGGAACGCCTATGCGCATGTTTGCTCTCCCTGGGGCAGGCCTTGCCTATAAACCTGCCGGGAGTGGAATTCCAGTCCTCGATCAGGCGGCGGCTTCGATCAGGTCGGGATCGTCGTCATCATCATCTGCATCATGGTCGCTGGCATCGCCGATGCTGAAGCGCTCGGCCTCTTCCTCCATCCATTCGCGCACCTCCGGTTCGGGTATGCCGAGGGTCAGCAGGATGTCGGCGACCATTTCGATGCCCTTGGGCTGGCCGGCAGCGAAATGCGCGCGGACGCCGAGGTCGAGATAGCGCTCCAGGTCGAGACGGCTGTCGACGGCCACGAAGCGGACCAGGTCGGGAAAGCGGCGGGTGATTGTCGGGGTCACTTCACGGGAGACCTCGTAGCGTGAAAAGCCAAGTACAACGGCGCGGGCATTGCTGCCGCCGACAGCTTCGACGAGCTTCATGTTCGACGCATCCCCGAAGGATACGCGATAGCCGTCCGCCACGGCGGACAGGAAGCGGTCAGGGTCGGCCTCGGTGGCGATATAGGGGATGTCATGGTCGACAAGCGCGTCGATGGCGAGGCGACCGGCGGCCGACATGCCGATGACGATGACCGGGCGGTCGCTGACATTGGCAGTCGGACTCGAGAAATCGGTCTCGGTCTTGCTGCGCTCGGCGAGATGGCGCGACAGGCGCACGCCGAGACCGGCCCAGCTGGGCGCGAGCGCGAGCGACAGGGCGACGGCGGCCACGATACTGCTCATCAGGTCAATGGAGATGCCGGCGGTGATGGCGCCGAGAGACAGGATGACCAGCGTGAATTCAGAGCCCTGCGCCAGCAGGAATGACAACTGCGTCGCGCCCGGCCGGCTCCACTTGTTGAGGCGCGCGGCGATATAGCCGAGGCCGGTCTTCACGACCAGGATGGCGGCGGCGCCCAGCAGGACCAAGGGCAGGTGGGAGAGCAGGGCCGAAATATCGATGCCGAGCCCGACGCTGATGAAGAAGAAGGACAGGAGCAGGCCCCGGAAGGGGCCCATCTCGGTCTGGACCTGGTGGCGGAAGGGCGTGCCCGATACGGCGAGGCCGGCAAGGAAGGCGCCCAGTGTCAGCGACAGGCCGATGACGGCGGTCGCGCAGGCAGCTGCCAGGACCAGCAACAGGGTGAAGGCCGTGAAGGCCTCGGCATTGCGCGTGGCGGCAAGCGTGCGGAAGACGGGATTGATCAGGTATTTGCCGGCCAGAAGCGCGGCGCCAAAGGCGATGAAGGTCTGCACGACCGACAGGCCAAGCGCGGCGTAGAGGGGGACGCTGGCCCCCTCCAGCATGAAATCGGAAACGAGGCCGGCAAGCCCCTGCGCGCCGACGTCAGACTCGCCGAGGGAACTGGCGAAGATCATCAGGAAGATGGCCACGATGTCCTGGAAGATCAGCACATGCGTTGCGGCCCGACCGATCGGGCAGGAATTCTGCTCGCGCTCGGTCAGGATACGGGCGACCACGGCGGTCGACGACAGGCCGAGGCTGAGGCCGATGGCAATCGCGATGGGCCAATCGACGCCGATCATGGCAAGGGCGGCGGCGCTGACAAGGCCGGTGAGGAAGAGATGCGTCGGCGCGAGGCGCAGCAGGTCGGTGCGGCTCTCGTTCAGTTCGCGCAGGGAGACGTGCATGCCGATGTCGAACAGGAGGAAGACAACGCCGAGTTCGGCCAGGAGGTGGGTGGCGCTGCTGATCTCGATCAGGCCAAGGGCGCTCGGGCCGATCAGGATTCCGACGATCAGGTAGCCGACAATCGGGCTGAGCCGCATGGCCTTGGACGCAAGCGCAGCTGATGCGCCGAAGCCGAGAAGTGTGATTGCGGGAATCAGGGCTTCGACGGGAGTCAGTTCTGCTGCCATGCGTGGTCTGCGTCTCCTGGGGCTGAATTGTGCGTATCGTTTAAATCTAGGGTGATTGCGGCGAAATTACAAAGGCCGCCAAATCCTTTTGGGACTGGCGGCCTTCACCTTGCTGCGCGTGGGGGAGGGCAATCGAGTCCACGCGCAGTATGGGAGGAAGTTCTTGCCTAGAGGCTTTTCGAGAACGTCAGCACGACGCGCTCGTCGGCAATGTCGACGTCATCGACATCGGTGCCCCAATAACGCAGGTCGACGTCGATGCCGATCGGCAGGGCATAGGTGCCGCCGAGCGACCAGTTGGTGTAATCGCCGCCGCCGTCGAAGCTGTAATTGCCGACGCTTACGTCAGCCGCGAAAGCTTCCGTGAAGCCGTAGCCCGCTGTCGCCTGATAGTAGACGTTCTGGTTGTCCGGATCCCAGTAGACTTCGCCGCCGACAGCAACGCCGCCTTCGAATGCGTAGCCGAGAGCCGCTTTCAGTTCGACAAAGTCGAGGTCTTCATCGTCGGCATCAGGATAGGCGTAATAGATGACGCCGATGTCCCAGGTGATGCCGTTGGCGAATTCGCTGGCGAAACCGCCGTAGAAATCCGCTTCCAGGTTGGTGTCGGATGCGTCGCCGAAATCGACATTGGATGCCCATGCGCCCGCGTAGAAGCTGCCATTGGCATAATCGAAGCCGCCCGAGATGGCCGGGTCTTCGTTGGATTGCGAGATGCCGCGCCAGACATAGTCGGACGTGACCGCGACGTTGCCTGACCATTCACCTTCAGCGAAAGCTGTGCCGGCCGTAGCCAGCAGAGCGACAAGAGCGACCCCCGCCCGTGATACCTTGGTTTTCATTGTGTAGTTCCCCGTGCTTAGAACAACTCCGACTTGGAGCGCAAAACCGAGGATTGCCCGGGAGTCGGGTCGTTTCGAACCAAAAACTCAGGTGAGGTTTGCCAGTACCGGGATCGCCACCTTTTTAGGCACGCGAACATTGGGAATGCCTGCGCTTTGTGCGCCCGGTGAATAATTACCGCGCGACGAGCGGCGCGTATCCCAGATGCATCCCGGCATCGACGAGCAGTGTTTCCCCGGTCACGTGCCGTGAGGCGTCTGACAGGAAGAAAAGAGCCGAATCTGCCACGTCGTCAGGGCCGCTGGCGACGTTCAGCGGCACGGATGCGGCGACGCCAGCCTCCATCCGCTTGTATTGTTCCTCGTCCATCGTGTCCTTGAACCAGCGCGTGCCGATGAAGCCGGGGCAGACGGCATTGACGCGAATCGCCGGGGCCAGCGCACGGGCCAGCGACAGGGTCATCGTGTTGAGCGCGCCTTTGGTGGCGGCATAAGCCACTGATGAGCCGATGCCGGTGACACCTGCGATGGAGGACACGTTGAGCACGGCGGCGGCGCGACCGGTCTGCTTATGGCTGGCAACCAGCAGGTCGCGGCAGGCCTGCACCATCAGGAACGGCCCGACGACGTTGACGGCATAGGTATCGAGAAAGTCGTCCTTGCTGAGTGCATTGAGATCTGAATGGTCGCGTGCGTGCCGGGTGATGCCGGCATTGTTGACGAGAATGTCGAGGCGCCCGCTGGCGCCTGCGGCCTTGGCGAGGGTTTGGCAGCCCTCTTCCGTGGCCACATCGGCCTGGACGAGCCGTGCCTGGGCGCCCAGCGCCTGGCAATCGGAGACCGTCGCTTCAGCATCGGCGACCGAGCGGCTGCAATTGATGATGACCTCTGCGCCGCGCTCGGCGAGTTTGAGGGCAATGGAACGGCCCAGCCCGGTCGCAGAGCCGGTTACCAATGCTGTACGTCCGGAAAGATCGCGAAGTTCTGCCATGTCGGGTCCACCCTCTGGATTGGTTTCTTGTCGTGGACCTGAAGATGCCTGACGCTGCGGAAAGTCAATACGACGGATCCGATGATTTCAAGCCGAATAAATCAACCAAGCGGAAACAGTTGTGTCTTATGCAGGTTTGGGTGTCTGGAGGGCGACGGAATGGATCAGGGGTTCGAGGGACTCCTCGCGCAGATATCGGCCGTGGTGAAGCTGTCAGAGACTGACGCCCACCGCCTGGCGACCGATCTGTACCGTCACGGCATCCTGTCCCTGACGGATGCCGACGCCCTGTTTCGCCTGAATTTCACGACAGCGGGGACCGATCCGGCCTGGGACCGTCTGTTCATTGCAGCGATGAAGGACTTCGTGCTCGTGCACAGTGATCCCAAAAGCTGGGTGACCGAGGACGAGACTGACTGGCTGATCGATCACATCAAACGCGACATGACCGGTCCGATCGCGTCGGAAGTGGACCTCCTGTTACAGGTCATTCGTTATGCGGAAGGCGTGCCCGAGCGGCTCGGCTATTTTGCGCTGCAAATGGCCTGCGGCCGGATCACGCATGGCGGCAAGGCGACACGCGAAGACGTGGAACGGGTCCGCCGGGCCCTGGTCGTTCCGGTTGGCGAGAGCCAGTCCTGGATTTCCGGACCGGAAGCCGAATTGCTGGTGCGCACGAATGACGCGATTGCCTTTGCGGTGAACGATCCATCCTGGAACGACCTGTTCGCTCGCGCGATTTCCAATCACCTCATGGCCCGGGCCCATCCTGAACCGTTCAGTGAACAGTCGCTGCTGTCGCGCGAGCATTGGGTCGGCGACATGCGGCCCGAACCGGGGACATTCCTGGAGCATGCGCGGACCGGCGTTTGCGACGACGGCTGGTTCCATCCGATCAGCCAGGACGACGACAAGGCCGATGCTGCGCGCCGTGTCGCCCGGAAGGCGGCCCTGCGCGAAGCGAATATCGGCACGGAAGACGAAACCGCCTGGTTCCTCAAGCGCCTCGAACAGGACAAGTCTGTCAGTCTCGCCGAGCGGGCGCTGATCGATTTCCTGAAACTCGAGGCGCCGGGTTTCACGCAAGGCCTTGCAGTCGCGCGCTGATCGTCTAACGGTCAATGCATGCTTTGGCTGAACCTGATCGTTGCCGGCGCAATGGTGGCGCTGACCTTCACAGTCCACTTCATGGGGCTGGTCGGCCTGTCGGCGTTCCTGCGAACGCGCGGCGTGCATCCGGTCAATCTCCAAAGCATCTTTGGACAAGGCGTGTCGATCCTGTTCGTGGCGATCAGCCTGTTCGCTCTCCACTCGATCCAGATATGGGCCTATGCCTTTGCCTACCTGGCGCTGGGACAGTTCGAAGGTATCGAGCCGGCGCTGTATTTCTCCACCTCGGCCTTTACCACTGTGGGCTTCGGCGATGTGCTGCTGCACGATGACTGGCGCATGCTGGGCGCGGCCGAGGCCGCCAATGGCTTCCTGCTGATTGGCTGGTCGACCGCGTTCCTTGTGGCCGTGACGGCGCGCGTCCGTGCCTTCGAGGCGGATATCGAGCGGCTGGACGACTAGGCCGGATCGCCCCGGAAGAACCTGGCCCCGGCCACAGCGAGGCCCACCAGGACAATGCCGCCCACGACGAGGCTGGTCGCATTGGCGCCGAGCAATTCGAAATACTGCGTGTAGCCATGGATCGCGAGGAACACGATTGACGTCACGGAGACGAACCCGCCCCGGCGCGCCTTGACGATCATGGCGATCAGGAAGGCGGCCCAGCCGAGCGTGAACACGGTCTCGGGAATTTCCGTGGCCGCCTCGCGCCATGTGTTGCGGTCGCTCCAGGCAGATGGCGCCAGCCAGTGCTCGCCGATCCGGTCGCCCCAGAGCGAACCGACCCAGAAGGCGAAATTGACCATGAAGAGCGCGGTGCGGGCGGCAATCGTCGTGACGCTTTGATAGGCCTTGGCGATCTTGCTGCGCAGGGCGAAAAGACCTGCGGCAACAGCGCTGAAGAGCAGGATGGTCAGGGTCGGCTCTTCGACGAAGATGGCATAGCTTGCATGCCAGTAGCCGGTGCCGGACCCGAGCGTCGCGCCAAGGGCGAGCACAGCCGGCCCAGCCAGGAAAGCCGACCTGAACCAGACCGCCGCCGCGGCGAGCACCGCGGCAATCGCCAGCGTCGGGTAGAGCGAGGCTTCGGCCTCCCTGAATTCCCAGCCAATCCAGCCGGCGAGCCCGACAGCGCCCATCAGGGTCAGGCCTGCGCCGAGCACTTTCAGGGAGTCGTCGACATCAAGGCGGCGAAGGGTTTCTGCCCCGCCAAGCGCCAGCAGCGCCAGGACCAGGCCGGTGGCTGCATTGGGCACGAGGGCGATGGTGCCGGCGGCAACAGACAAGGCGCCGAAGATCAGCAACAGGTTGATGAGAAGGCCGCGTTTCTGGTCCGGCAGGGCAAATGCTTTCAGGCGGACCGCTTCTTCCGGTGAAATCTTCCCGTTTTCGGTCAGTGAATCCAGATCGAGTCGAATGATTTGCATGTGAGCACTCACAATCAGTTGTGAGCGTTCATTAACATATAGCATGATGGCTGGCAAGCCGTCTTGACGCTCCGGGAGTGTAGACAAGTTGCGGCCTGCGGCTTAACTGCGGGGCAGATTTGAAATGCCAAGCAGGCCAGGGGTGAGATGTTCAAGAAAATTTTGATTGCCAATCGGGGCGAAATCGCCGTTCGCGTCATCAAGACGTGCCGCCGACTCGGTGTGAAGACAGTCGTCGTCTATTCCGATGCCGATGCCGGCTCCATGGCCGTGGAAATGGCCGATGAAACCGTGCATATCGGCGGTTCGCCTGCTTCGGAATCCTATCTCGTTGCCGACAAGATCATCGATGCGGTGAAGAAGACCGGCGCCGAAGCCATCCACCCGGGTTTCGGCTTCCTGTCCGAGAATCCCGCCTTCGCCAAACGCCTTGAGAAAGAGGGAATCGGCTGGATCGGGCCGAATGCTTTCGCGATCGAGGCCATGGGCGACAAGATCAGCTCCAAGAAGCTGGCGGCCGAAGCCGGCGTGTCGACCGTTCCCGGCCATATGGACCTGATCAAGGACACCAAGGAAGCGGTGAAGATTTCCCGCGAGATCGGTTATCCGGTGATGATCAAGGCGTCGGCTGGCGGCGGCGGCAAGGGCATCCGCGTCGCGGCCAATGACAAGGAAGTCGAAGAAGGCTTCCCGGCCGTGAAGTCAGAAGCGCAATCCTCCTTCGGGGATGATCGGATTTTCATCGAGAAATTCATTCTCGACCCGCGCCACATCGAAATCCAGGTGCTCGGCGACAAGCATGGCAACTGTGTCTACCTGTTCGAGCGCGAGTGCTCGATCCAGCGCCGCAACCAGAAAGTCATCGAGGAGGCGCCCTCGCCGCTGCTCGATCCGGAAACCCGCAAGAAGATGGGCGAGCAGGCCGTCGCGCTGTCGAAAGCCGTCAACTATGACAGCGCCGGCACGGTGGAATTTGTCGTCTCCGGCAAGGACAAGGGATTCTACTTCCTTGAAATGAATACCCGCCTGCAGGTCGAGCACCCCGTCACGGAAATGATTACCGGCGTCGACCTTGTCGAGCAGATGCTGCTGTCCGCCTATGGCGAAAAAATGAAGTTCAAGCAGTCCGACCTGAAGATCAATGGCTGGGCCGTCGAGACCCGTGTGTATGCAGAAGATCCGTATCGGAACTTCCTGCCATCCATCGGGCGCCTCAAGCGCTTCCACCCGCCCGTCGAAGGCAAGCTCGGCAAGGGCACGGTCCGCATGGACTCAGGCGTGCGTGAAGGCGACGAAATCTCGATGTTCTACGATCCGATGATCGCCAAGCTGGTCACTTGGGGCAAGGACCGCGACACGGCGCTCGACACCCAGGCCGAGGCGCTCGACCGGTTCCACATTGAGGGCATCCAGGACAATATCCCGTTCATTGCTGCCGTGATGGACGAAAAGCGGTTCCGCTCCGGCGACATCACCACGGCCTATATCAAGGACCAGTTCCCTGACGGCTTCCATGGCACCGAGCCGACCAAGATGCAGGAAACCCAGCTCATCGCTGCGGCGGCCTATGTCCACGGCTTCTATTCGCGCCGGGCCCAACATGTGACCGGTCGCATGTCCCCCGTGCCGGAAGCCCGCAAGGACTGGATCGTCATTCTGGGCGACAGGCATCATCCGGTTCATCTCGAACTGGGCGATGACGGAGACGCACAGGTCACGATCAATGGCAGCAGGCCCCATTCCCTGGTCACCAACTGGCATCCGGGCCAGCACCTGGTCGAAGGCGTTCTGGACGGCAAGCCGTTCGCCGTGAAGTTTGCCGACAGGACCGAAGGCTATCTCTTCCGCCATCGCGGCGTTGCCCTGCGCGCACTCGTCTGTACGCCAACGGTTGCTGACCTGCACGCGCGTCTCCCCGAAAAGGAAAAGCCGGACACGTCGAAACTCGTCATCTCGCCGATGCCGGGCCTTGTCGTCTCGATGGATGTGACTGTCGGCCAGGAAGTGCAGGCCGGCGAAGCGGTCTGCGTTGTCGAGGCGATGAAGATGCAGAACATCATCCGTGCCGAAGCCACGGGCACCGTGAAGGCGATCAATGTCGCGGCGGGCGCCAGTGTAGCGGCCGACGAAATCATGGTCGAGTTCGGCTGAGCGCGTTTAACCGCCTGATAACCGAATACATGCGCTGCTGAAGCCGACTCATTTATCTGAGCCCGCTTTTTCACCGATGAATCTTCCAGAAGGGCCGGAGGCACGCTCCGGCTCTTTTTTCTTGCATGAATTTATCGTTTATTGATAAGAGGTCGCAAAGGCGCTAAGACGCGAGCAACCGGCGCCAACCCGAGGAGACCCCATCCGATGGACATCCGATATGTCCTGCTCAGCCCGAACGGCCGCATTGGCCCGCGCGACTTCGGTCGCGGGCTGATCCTGCTGACCGGTGCGATGATGATCGTCCAGATCGCGGTGGCACTGGTGTCGCCCGCCTTCGGCATGCTGCAATACCCGCTCGTCTTCTCCTATGTCTGCGTGTTCGGGAAGCGATTGCACGATGGCGGCCACAGCGCCTGGTTCTATCTTCTCTTCCTGGCGGGATATTTCGTGCTTTCGACGGCCGCCACGGCGATCCTGATGCCTTTCCTGTCACCGGAAGCGCTCGCGATGCAGGTGGAATTCCAGAAGCTCGCCATGGAGGGCCAGTTCAGTGCAGCCGTCGAGGAAGCCGCAAAGATCGCCCCGGAACTCGCTCGCCTGTCCGTACTGACCACGATCGCTGCCTTCCTGGTGGCCAGCGGCGTGCTCGGCCTCATCGGCGCACGCCTGCGGTCTGACCCGTCCAGCAACCGGTTCGGCCCTCCCTCCAGCGGCTCCGGCCAGCCCGACACGTTTTCCTGATTCCCGCCGAGGACATTCCCGATGCCAGACTCTCCCGCCCTGATCGATCCGCACCGCCCGTGGATACTTGACCGCCGCGATGATCCATCGACGATGAACTGGATCCAGACCCTGTTCAATCCGATGGGCCAGTCCAGCAAGCTGCATTTCAGCCGGGCCTGGACGTTCATGTTCATGGGCCGCGTGCTGCTCTATCTGGTGCCGACATTCGTGGTGGCCGTTCTCGGTATCGCCGGGCTGAAGACAGAGACGTTCAGCAATCCCGTCAATCTCGGCCCGGTCCCTGTGCCGGCCATGCTGCTCCCCTTCATGCTGTTTGTGCTTTTGACGGAATACACCTCGTTCGCGGCCCATATGCGCCGCCTGGCCGAAGCCGGACGGTCGACCCTGCTGGCCGGCATTGTCCTGCTGCCGCTCATCCTGGGCATGCTCGCCTTTGCGGGCGGCACGGTGATGGGCAACGCGCAACACGAGGCCGAGGTCGCCAGGATCGCGCTCGAAAAGGAAATCGCGGCAGACCCTGTGAGAGCGGCGGCGGCAAAAGCGGAAGCCGAGGCCAAGGCAAAAGAGAATCCGCAAGCGCAGAAACAGGCGCAACAGAGCGGACCGCCCAAAGTGCCCACGACGGCAAGGGAAGCGGCGATCAGCATGGGCATGCGCATGGCCGTCCCTATCTGGCTGCTCGCGTCGTTCGGAGCGATGCTGTGGACGCTGCTCTATGTGGCGCGTATCCCCAATGGCGGCGTTGGCGAGTTCAGTACCGGCAGCCACATTCCCGAGAATGAAGGCCTGCGCAGGCCCTACGAGACGGCCTGAAGCGGGCTCGGCACGACCTCCAGCCGACTGCCGAACACGGCCTCGAACGCATCGCGCAGGGCGATGTCGACATCGCCCATGCTGGCCGGAATGCCAAGATCGACAAGACTCGTCACGCCATAGCGCGGGTCTGCGATGCCGCACGGCGTGATTCCGGTGAAATGCTCCAGGTCCGGCTCGACGTTCAGCGAAATGCCGTGAAAGCTCACCCAGCGCTTCAGGCGCACGCCGATGGCAGCGATCTTGTCCTCGCGCAGTGCGCCACCAGCCGGTGTCCGGTCGACCCAGACGCCGACACGGCCGTCGCGCGGCCCTGCATCGACGTTGAAGGCGGCGAGGGCGGCGATGATCCAGGCTTCGAGATTCTGCACAAAGGCCCGCACGTCGCGTCCGCGCGCGGCCACATCGAGCATGACATAGGCCACCCGCTGGCCGGGGCCATGATAGGTGTACTGGCCCCCGCGTCCGGCGTCGAAAACGGGAAAACGGGCAGCATCTTTCAGGTCTTCCGGCTTGGCGGAGGTGCCGGATGTGTAGAGCGGCGGGTGCTCCAGGAACCAGACCAGTTCGGCGGCTTCGCCGTCGCGAATCGCACGCGCGCGGGCCTCCATGAGGGCCACGGCGGCCTCATACGGGACGGGGGCATCGGACACGGCCCATTCAACGGCGGGAAATTTCTGCATGATCGTTCGCATATAGGCGACAATCGGGGCTTCACAAAGGTTTGCGCGCGCCTTATACGGCCCGTCTGCCTGTTACAGACCAGTGTGCGGTCATGGCGGAATTGGTAGACGCGCAGCGTTGAGGTCGCTGTGGGGCAACCCGTGGAGGTTCGAGTCCTCTTGACCGCACCATCTGGCCGTTCCTGACGGCGCAGATTCTAGTCCATTTCAAAACGAAAGCTGTCGCGGCAACCAAACGCGCACCGACCAGGCTGGCAGAACCAGGCGGACGTCCATGCCGTTCAGTGCGGCGTGCCCTGATGCGGCAATAGCAGGACCTGGTGGCGGCGCAGGCCGTGACGTCCCGCCGCGCGCTGCAGGAGGCAGGTCCACAAGCAGACCACGCCCGCGAAAACCATGGCCGCCGCTGCGCGCAGGTTACCTGTCGAGAGGACATGCCTGAGGCTGGCGAGGTTGCCGCTCCGGCTGGGAACGGCGGGGCGCGGGCGAGCGGAATATGTGTCTGTGTAGTGGGTCATGCATCTCAAACCAGCAATGCACGGAAAGGTTCCGGAAAGCATGTGCGGCTGCATGAAATTTTGGTTCAGGTTCGGAACGGGACGCGATCCTGACGGTTGGTTTGGTGAGGGCTGGAGGCTGACAACCTCAATCAAGGAGAGCCAAACATGACCACCACACTCGAAACCTCTGCCAATCCGCTGATCAGTTCTGATCGCGTCGAAGGCACCAATGTCTATAACAACCAGGGCGACAAGCTCGGCTCGGTCGATTGCGTCATGCTGGACAAGCAGCAGGGCAAGGTTGCCTACGCCGTAATGTCTTTCGGCGGCTTCCTCGGCATCGGCGAGAAACGCCACCCGCTGCCCTGGCAGACGCTGACCTATGACGAACAGAAAGACGGTTATGTCGTGAACCTGACCAGGGACCAATTGGAAAAGGCACCGACGCTCGACCGGGGCGACTATGATCGCCTCAAGGACCGCACCTATGGCGCTTCCATTTACTCACACTATGGTCAGACGCCATACTGGATCCCGATTGCCTAGGATCGATAATTCGCCGATCCGGGGCCGGTGCCAAAGGCATCGGCCCCTTCTGTATCCAACTGGAGGACCAGACCATGTCAGCGATACCTCACGCCACACTCGAAGGCCGGTTGCTGGCCCAGCGACAGGTGCTCGCCGAATTGCTGGCCGCATGCGACCGGGCCGGCGGGCCCCTGTCGGCTTGGGTGCGCACCTTCCTGTCGGAAGATTTCACGGTGCACGATTATGCCGAGGATCCTGGTGCCGTACCGGATCCCGCCTTCGCGGTCGAAAGCATCATTGCCGAGGAAAAGCGCATGCTCGCGTCCGAGACCCGCAGGATCCTCGACGCAGCGGCGCGCTAGTTGGCATCAACGACCTGGAAATGCTGCAGCATTTCGCGAGCTGCGGCATAGTCGGGCTTCAGGGCTGTGGCCACGGTCAGGTCGTTATAGGCCTGTGCGACATCGCCCAGCGCCCAATGCGCAATTGCCGGGTTGAGATAGGCGACGTGCCGACGTTCCCGGGAGATGGCTTGCGGGTCTGACAGCGCGTCCACGGCCTCGTCGAACCGGTTCATGCGAACAAGGACTGCGCCCAGGTTAATGGCCACGTCGGGCGACGCACCCCGTTCCGTGAGGGCGGCTTCGAAGTCAGCCAGGGCATCGTCGAAGTCGCCGCGGCGCATCTTGACGATACCTGTATTGGTCAACGTGGCAGCATAGGTGGCCGGGGTCAGGTCCGGCTCCTGCAGGGCCGCTTCGCATAGTCGGAGCAGTTTGGCAGAATCGGCATCCGGGGCGGTGACCTCGGCGGCGCAGGTCTCCGCAAGTGTTTTGCCGGAATGATAGACGACCGGTCCCGCTTCGGCGCCGGAAATGGCAAGCAGGAGGAAGAGGGCTGGGAGGAGCGCAATCGGTTTCATGAGACATGTCCTTTATGTTGTATATACACGACATGGGCGGCGAGTCCGCCCGGGGATCAAAAGTCCCGCCCGGTCCAGAGGAACCGGGCGGGAAGTGGCATGTCGGCAAACGGAGGGCTGGCTGACAGCTTTGGGTTAAACGCGACACACGAACAATTCATAATCGTGTATATGCACGTTATGGAAGTGTCAACGAAAAAGAGCCATGGTTATTGTGCGTCGCTAGGACGTGTGATTGAAATGTCGACATAAAGCTGTATATGCACGTAACATGATTACACCGTCCCGGACTCCTGCGATTGACTTGCCATGCTCGGCTGGGCGGCTGCTGCGGGCGGCCCGGGTGCTGACGCGCCACTATGACGACGCGCTGCGCCCGGTCGGTATTACGATCACCCAATTCGGCCTGCTCAAGGTCATCCAGCGGCTCGAACCTGAATCCATTTCCGACATTGCACAGGCGCTGGACATTGATCGCACGACCCTGTCACGCAACCTGAAGCCGCTGGAGAAGGCGGGGCTTGTGTTCCGCGGCAGCGAGGGCGAAAGCCGCCGTCGCCGCGTTCTGTTGACGACGCTGGGTGTGGCCAAGCTGGAGGAGGCGCAACCTTTCTGGCAGGCGGCACAGGATCGTGTCGAGGACGTGCTGGGCGATGCAAAGCTCCAGGACCTCTATGGCGCCCTGTCAATGATCCGGCCCGAGTTCATCGCCCAACCCTAGCCGTTGACGTCTGCGCTTGCCGAAACGCGCCAACCCCGGCAAGAACGGCGCCATGACGGATACTTCACAGCAGAACTCCCCGACACAGGATTCGGCCGAGATCGACGCCGCGCTGCTGGCGGACGTGAAGGATGCCGTCGAGGAGCGCGATACACGCTGGCTTGCCCGCACGCTGCAGCGCATGCACCCGGCGGACGCCGCCGACCTTCTCGAACAATTGCCCTATGACGCTTTCGAGGAAGCCGTCGAACTGCTTGGCGGAGAATTGCCGCCGGACATCCTGATCGAGCTGCGCGATACCTATCGCGAAGGCGCCGTCGACATGCTGCCCGACCATGCCGTCGCCAATGCGCTCGACGAACTCGATTCCGATGACGCCACCACGATCCTCGATGATCTCGACGATGAACGGCGCGAGCGCATTCTTGAAGACCTCGCCCCGATTGACCGGGCCCAGCTCGAACGCGGTCTGGCCTATGAGGAAGAAACCGCCGGTCGTCTCATGCAGACGGAATTCGTGGCGCTGCCCGAATTCTGGACCGTCGGCCAGTCCATCGACCATTCCCGCAAACTCGGCTCCGAGCTGCCGGAAGTCTTTTACGAGGTCTATGTGACCGATCCGGCTCACCGCCTGATCGGTGTCGTATCGCTGGCAACCCTGCTGCGTTCGCCGCGCGACACGCTGCTGTCGGACATCATGGACGACCCGATGTCCAGCATCACCACCGACATGGACCAGGAAGAGGTCGCCTACCAGTTCCAGAAATATTCGCTCGCTTCGGCGCCGGTGAAGGATTCGGCCGGCCGTCTCGTCGGCATGATCACGGTCGATGACATGGTCGACGTCATCCAGTCTGAAAACACCGAAGACCTGCTCTCCCTGCTCAACGTGAGTTCGGCCGCCGGGTCCGATACGGTCTGGGATACGGTCAAGGCGCGCGCGCCCTGGCTGGGCGTCAACCTGTTCAGCGCCTTCATCGCGTCTGCGATCATTGCGATTTTCGAGGGCACGATCCAGCAGATCGTCGCATTGGCGATCCTGATGCCGGTTGTCGCGGCGCTCGGCGGCAATGCCGGCAGCCAGGGCCTCGCCGTGGCCGTGCGTGCCATTGCCGAGCGCGAGCTTGATGGCGCTGCAGCCCGCCGGGCCGTCATGCGCGAATTCCTGAGCGGCCTGGTCAACGGCGTCATATTCGCGATCGGCGTCGGGGCCATTGCGCTGATCTGGTTCGGCGACGTGAAACTGGCCCTTGTCATCGCCGCGTCCATGCTGGCCACATTCATGTGGGCGGGGCTGTCCGGCATCCTGGTGCCGCTCACGCTCAAACGGCTTGGCGCCGACCCCGCCGTCGCCTCCTCG
The DNA here is from genome assembly GCA_963973995.1 of uncultured Alphaproteobacteria bacterium. Classification (GTDB taxonomy): domain Bacteria; phylum Pseudomonadota; class Alphaproteobacteria; order Caulobacterales; family Hyphomonadaceae; genus Hyphomonas. Next base: position 14,929 of record CAXBCO010000001.1, on the reverse strand, counting down.
GTGTTCGTGTTAACCCTGACCGATGTTATGGCGTTCTTCAGTTTTCTCGGACTGGCATCGCTGGTTCTGCTGTAAAACGGAGCATTTGCCCCACCAAGTTCGCCGCTCAGGCGAACAGGCGCGCCAATTGCAGGTGGGCGCGATAGTAAAAGTCCAATTGTATCAATACGGGAGCCACCTGTATGGCCCGTCCAATGCGAACGTCCCGGCTAGGGCTCGAGCTCGTCAAGAGCTTCGAGGGCTTTCGTTCGCGTGCCGTCGAGCTTCCCAATGGCGTCTGGATCATCGGCTATGGCCACACGGCAACAGCCCGCAAGGGCCTGACGGTCGACAAGGCCGACGCCGAACTTATCCTGCGCCACCACGACCTTTTGCCTGTCGAGCAGGCGATTGCGGACCGTGTCCTCGCCCCGCTCAGCCAGAACGAATTCGACGGACTCGTCTCGTTCGTCTTCAATATCGGCATTGACGCCTTTGCCGGTTCCGATGTGCTGAGCCGTCTCAACACGGGCGACCGCCTGCAGGCGGCAGACGCCATGGGTTTCTGGCGCAAGGGGCGTATCGAAGGCGAAGTGCGTGTGATCGACGCCCTGGTTCGCCGTCGCGCGGCCGAGAAGGCGCTTTTCCTCGAACACCCGTCGGGTCGTGCATCAATCCCTTCCGCCCTGGTCCGCCCCGAACTGGATTCCGGCGCATCGCTGATGACACCGCACGAGCGGGCAATCGTCGTCGAAACGCGGGTCGACGGAGATCGTGCGACCGCTGCCAAGGCGAGCGTGACGGAGAGTTCGCCGCAGGCTGCCGCCCGCGCCGTCAACGAACGCCTCACCCGTATCCTCGGCGAGAATGCGTCGCTTGCATCCGGCCAGACGCGTCCGGTCGCCGACAATGACAGCGTGCAGGACGGGCCCAGCATCGACGAAATCACACGCGCCGTTTCGGCGCTGGCCGATCCTGATGGCAAGCTGCAATCGTCACCGGTGATTGATGTGGCCAAGGGGCCGCCTGAAGGCATCGAGCGCCGCCGCACGCCACGTTCGCCCTCGCCGCCACCTTATGGGTCGCCGCTAGAGCATGGCGGTGGCCAGCTGCCGGCGGCAGGTCCGACAATTGTCGACGACCTCGAACAGATCCGCCTCAGCGATGAGGAAATCGAGCGCACCCTTGCCGAGAATGGCAATTATCATGACGACGTATGGTATGAAGTCATGCGCGAAGGCTGGCCGTTTGCGCTGCTCGCGGGTCTCGGCATGATTGGCTTCCTCCTGGGGGTCGAACGCTTCTTCCGCGAGGCCTCGCGCCTCGTCGAGCGCACGTCCGACATCTATGTCGGGCCGCTCGTTGCGCTTGGCAGCGGAGTCGTCCTCGTGACCTCCGCCTATTACCTGATGCGGATCCTCGCCCGCCGGACCTGACCGGTCCTGCGGCGCATTTTCCGCTGACACGACCGGCCGGCCCTGCTAGTCAGGCAGGATGATTGCGAACACATATCCCAGCCTGAACTTCGATCTCGGTGAAACCGCCGACATGATCCGTGAAACCGTGGCAAGTTTTGCCCAGAACGAGATCGCACCCCGCGCCGCCGAGATTGACCGCACCGACACATTCCCGCGCGACCTGTTGCCGAAAATGGGCGAGCTCGGCCTGCTCGGCATTACCGTGGAAGAGGAATGGGGCGGCACCGGCCTTGGCTATCTCGAACATGTCGTCGCCATGGAGGAAATCTCCCGCGCGTCTGCCTCGGTCGGCCTTTCCTATGGCGCTCACTCCAATCTCTGTGTCAATCAGCTGCGCCGCTGGGGCAGCGACGACCAGAAGACCCGCTACCTGCCGAAACTGATCTCCGGCGAACATCTCGGCGCCCTCGCGATGAGCGAAAGCGGGGCCGGTTCCGACGTCGTCTCGATGAAGCTGCGGGCCGATAAAAAAGGCGATCGCTACGTCCTCAACGGCACCAAGATGTGGATCACCAATGCGCCGGACGCCGACACGCTCGTCGTCTATGCCAAGACCGATCCTCAGGGCGGCTCCAAGGGCATCACGGCCTTCCTGATCGAGCGCGGCTTCAAGGGCTTCTCGGTTGCCCAGAAGCTCGACAAGCTGGGCATGCGCGGATCCGAAACCGGCGAACTGGTCTTCGACAATTGCGAAGTGCCTGAGGAGAACGTCATGGGGCCGGTCGGCGCCGGCGCGCGCATTCTGATGAGCGGCCTCGACTATGAGCGCGCAGTCCTCTCGGCGGGTCCGACCGGCATCATGCAGGCCTGCCTGGACGTCGTCCTCCCCTACATCCACGACCGCAAGCAGTTCGGCCAGTCGATCGGCGAGTTCCAGCTCGTGCAGGGCAAGCTCGCCGACATGTACGTCCAGATGAATGCGGCCAAGGCTTATGTCTATGCGGTCGCCAAGGCGTGCGACCGGGGCGAGACGGCCCGCAAGGACGCGGCCGGCGCCATCCTCTACGCTGCCGAAACCGCCACCAAGCTGGCGCTCGACGCGATCCAGCTGCTCGGCGGCAATGGCTATATCAACGAATACCCGACCGGACGCCTGCTGCGTGACGCCAAGCTCTACGAGATCGGTGCGGGCACAAGCGAAATCCGCCGCTGGCTGATCGGGCGGGAACTGTTCGGCGAAACAGCCTGAAGCGAGGGGCGCATGATCTCCGTCCGACTCGCCCAGCCCGATGATGCCACCGCCATAGCGGCCATCTACGCGCCGATTGTCCGTGACACGGTGATCTCGTTCGAGATCGACCCGCCTGCGTCGGAAGAGATGCGACAGCGCATCGCCGCGACCCTTGTCACCCACCCCTGGCTGGTTGCCGAGCAGGAGGGTGCGGTCCTCGGCTATGCCTGCGCCTCGCAGCACCGGACGCGCGCGGCCTATCGCTGGTCCTGCGACGCTACGGTTTATATCGACGAGGCGGCGCGGGGGCGGGGGATTGGAACACGTCTCTACACGGATTTATTCAATATCCTGTGCGCGCAGGGATTTCGCGCGGCCTTTGCGGGCATTACCCTGCCGAACGCCGCCAGCGTCGCGCTCCATGAGAAGGCCGGTTTCGGGCATATCGGCACCTATGCACATGTTGGGCACAAGCACGGTGCCTGGCATGATGTCGGCTGGTGGCAGCGTCCGCTCGTGCCTGCTGACGGTCCGCCGGACGAGCCGCGCCTGCTGAAGGATGTATTGCCGGGACGGACGGGCGCCTAGGCTTTGCGGCGCTGGTCGTCGTGCGTGGCTGCCCGCGTCAGGCAGTCTTCAACCGCGGTCAGCAGCGAGCTTTGGTCGATCGGCTTGGACACATAGCCATCGAACCCCCGGGCGAGGAATTTTTCCTCGTCCCCGCGCATCGAATCCGCCGTCAGGGCGATGACCGGGATGGCGGCGTTCCGCCCGGGCCCGGCACGCAACTGGTCAAACGCCCGCTGGCCATCAAGCTCCGGCATGTGAATGTCCATCAGGACCAGGTCGAACGGGCTGCCTTCAAGTTTCTCAAGCGCATGCTTTCCGTTGACGGCTTCGTCGACTTCGTAACCGTCCTTCTCGAGGAATGTCCGGGCGACACGCCGGTTGATCGCATTGTCGTCGACCACGAGCAACCGTGCGCGCGCGCTGGACGACTGGCTCGCATCGTCTGGTTTTGGATCAACCGGTTGCAGCTTGCGAAGCAGCGTTTCCCTTGAAACCGATTCCGCAATCTCGGCCTCGAATGTCAGTGTAAAGACAGAGCCGCGCTGCGGGTCGCTGACAAGCGTGACGTCACCGCCCATCATCCGGGCCAGCTGGCGGGTGATCGGAAGGCCCAGACCGGTGCCGCCATACCGGCGCGTGGTCGAGCCGTCGGCCTGCGCGAAGGATTCGAAAATCCTGTCCATCTTGTCGGCCGGAACACCGCAGCCGGTATCGGAGACATGGATCGTGACGGTCATCTTGTCTCCGTCGCCACGCTGGCCGGTCGCCACCACCAGAACGTCGCCGGCTTCGGTGAACTTGATGGCATTCGAGACCAGGTTTCCGACACATTGCCGCACGCGGATCGGATCAATCACCAGGGTCGACGGCACGCTCGGGTCGATAAACAGTTTGAGCTTGAGGCCCTTGTCGTCTGCGCTCGGCTCGTACAGCTTGCAGAGCCGGTCCAGCTTGTGGCGCAGGTCCGCCTCGATCAGCGAAACTTCCATATGACCGGCTTCGATCTTGGACAGGTCCAGGATGTCGTTCAGAATGGACAGCAAGGCATTGCCGGATTCGAGGATGACGTTCACCTGGTCGGCGCGTTGCGGATCGAGATCGGACGTCGCCAGCACTTGCGCCATGCCGAGAATGCCGTTCAGGGGCGTGCGGATTTCATGGCTCATGTTTGCCAGGAATTCGGACTTCAGCTGGGTTGCGAGTTCGGCCTTCTGCACGGCCGAAGCCAGTTTGTGAGCGAGCTTTCGTTCCTCGCGCACATCCCGTGCGTGCGAGATGAATATCCGTTCGCCCCGTACTTCGGAATAGACGCTCGACAGGGCATTTGACACCACGATCTCTTCGCCGGTCTTGCTCAGCAAGGTCATGTCGCTGATTTCCTGCTCGATCTTGCCGCCCCACATTTTTGTGCCGGCCTTGACGATGGCGTGGAAATCTTCCGGGCGCATGATGACGGCGCTGGACTGGCCTTGCAACTCGCCGGGTTCATATCCGAGAAGGTCATTCAACGCCGGGTTGGCATAGATGATTTCGGCGGCCTCAGTGGTCAGAGTAATGCCCTGCACCGCATGTTCGAATGCAGCGAGGAACATCTCGTATGAATCGTTCGCGGTATCGCGTTCCCTGACAAGGTCGGTGATCTCGACAGAGCAGATCAGGCAACCTTCGTCCTTCGGCAGGATCGTATAACGCACCACGGTGCCCTGCAGGTGTTTCAGTCGGCCATTCGGACTGGGTCTGCGGCCACTATTGAAAAGTTCCCGAGGTTCGCCAGTCTCGATGCAGCGCACGGCATCGAAGAACATGCTCGATTCCCGGTAGGCCGGATCGACGTCGCACACGCGCAGGCCAACAATCGAACCGCCTTCGGGAAGGACGACCCTGTTGGCGGCCTCGTTGGCTTCCATCCAGATGAAATCGACGATCTGGCCGTCGGAATCGCGTATGGGTGCCAGTTCCACAATCGTGAGCGGCAACAGGTCCAGGACGGCTGCATCCATGGCTGAATTCCTCCTGACCGGACGGGTTATTATTCTGGTTGGTCACGGTCGCGGTGATACTGCCGCTTTCTCGGTTAACGGATCATTGAAAACGGGTGCCCGGAATTAACTATGGCGTGCAGCATTTTGCCTTGATATCGCTCGTTTCCAGCACCTTTTTGGCGGCCTCATAGCCAGCCTCCACGGTCGCGTCATAGGCTTCCCAGTCACGCAGGTCCGTGTCGATCAGGTCCGGCAGGACCAGGACATCCGTCATGTCCCGGCCAAAGGTCCGGTCGGCCCGGATCGTCGCGGTCCGCATCAGCAGGCCGGCAATCGGCGGGGCCGCAGAAAAGCCATGCCCGATCACCCAGCGGAAGAAATTCGGCGGGTTGATGAATTCATCGACATTCAGGCCTTCGGCCTGCTGGGTCACGTCGCAGCCCACCACATAGCCGCGATGCATGTCGCGCATCACATCGACCGGGAAATTGTTCAGCACCGCCCCGTCAACCAGAAGGTCGTGCCCCTCCACCACAGGCGGCAGGATGCCGGGCAGGGAGATCGTCGCGCGCAGGGCGTCGCGCAGCAGGCCGGTCCGGTGCAGGTGCAGCGTGCCGGTTGTCAGGTTTGTCGAGGTCGCGAAGAACGGGATGTCGAGATCACCGATCTCTGACTCGCCGAAATGCTCCTTCAGGCGCGCATTGACGCGCAGGCCCTTCACCATGCCCACGACAGGCAAATTATAGTCTCCGAGCGGATTGGTTTCGACAAAGGCCTTGCGGATGCGCTGGTCGATTTCGGAATCGTCCCAGCCCATGGCAACACAGGCGGCAATCACGGCGCCCATCGACGAGCCGCCGACGAAGTCGATCGGAATGCCTTCTTCGCGGATCGCCTTCACCATGCCGATATGCGAATAGGCCCGCGCCCCGCCGCCCGACATCACCACGCCGACCGAGCGGCCGTCCATGATGCGGGCCAGCCGCGCGCAGCTGGCGCCATGCACGCCGGTCCAGTGGAACACGCGGCTGCCACCGGACGCTTGGAGCCATTCGACGGGCCGCGCTGCCCGGCGCTCATTGCCATGGTGCAGCAGCACGACGTCGACCAGTTTCAGGGCAAGCGCCGGGGAATCTTCATCCGGCATCAGCGGGATCGATGGGCGCGCATCGGCGCGGGCCATGACCCAGATCCGGTCGGCCTGCCGGATCGACAGGCGAAACCAGGCATTGTCACCGATCGTCGAGATCAGGATCACGACATCATGGTGCAATTCGAGGTCGTCGAAGAAGGCGGCGGGTTTCTCATCCCCCTCCATTTCTCCCACCACGACAGCAGACTTTCCTGCCCGGCCAAGGCACTCGGTCAGCGCCCTGGCGCGCAGGCTGAGATCGATCGTCGGCGACGTGGCGACCAGTGTGAACACTTTCGGCGCGGCCCGTGTCGAGCGCTGCCCGGCCTTGCCAAGGCGCCTCAGGATCACCCGGATCATGCCCTCCAGCAGTTCCGGTTCGGCTTTCACCATGCGCTGCCAGCCCTTGCGGGTGATCGCGATCACTTCGGAATCGCGGATCGCATAGACCGACCCCGTGTGCGGGGCATCCTCCGGTTCGCCGTCGCCGTCGAGGTCGAGGCCGCCCAGGAACAGGGCCATCTCGCCTACCGGTTCGCCTGTGCGGATATGGCCGATGAACTCGTCCGCGCCGTCCGGGCTTTCCCGGAACGCGCCCAGCGAGCCCGACAGGACGAAATAGATACAGTCCGCCGGCTCGCCCGTCTTGAACAGGGCGCCGCCGGCCGAGAGGGAAAACCAGCGGGCTTCCTTGCCGGCGGCTTTCATGGCACGGGCGGGCACGTCCTTCAGGAACGGGATATTCTTCAGCGCCGGCGTGACGTCGATATTCATGTGAGTGAGCATGCCCATTTCGTGTGAACCTTCCAAGGGGGAGCTTACCTGAACTCTCTCAATTTTGGGTTACAGTCGCGTGACAGGGGCCCCGGCCCTCGCTAAGCAGGCCTTTGGCCCACAAGGGAGGCACCATGCCGGTATTGAAATCGAGTCTCGACGTTGCCGGGCCGGGCTTTGCCCGCAACCGCGCCGCCATGCAGGCCCTGCTGGACGAACTGGCCGAAAAGACCGCAGCGGCGGCCCTTGGCGGCCCCGAAGCGTCCCGCACCCGCCACACAGAGCGCGGCAAGCTGCTGCCCCGCGAGCGCGTCGAGCGCCTCGTCGACCCCGGCAGCGCCTTCCTCGAGATCGGCGCGCTGGCCGCCCACGGCATGTATGATGGCGATGCGCCCGGCGCCGGCATCATCACGGGCGTCGGCCGCATCGAGGGCCGCGAATGCATGATCGTGTGCAATGACGCCACCGTGAAAGGCGGCACCTATTACCCGCTGACGGTCAAGAAGCACCTGCGCGCGCAGGAAATCGCCCTCGAAAACTGCCTGCCATGCATCTATCTCGTCGATTCCGGCGGCGCGAACCTGCCGCACCAGTCCGAAATCTTCCCCGACCGCGAACATTTCGGCCGCATCTTCTACAACCAGGCCCAGATGAGCGCGAAGGGCATCCCCCAGATCGCCGCCGTCATGGGCAGCTGCACCGCCGGCGGCGCCTATGTGCCCGCGATGAGCGACGAGACCATCATCGTGCGCAAGCAGGGCACCATCTTTCTCGGCGGCCCGCCGCTCGTGAAGGCCGCCACCGGCGAGATCATCTCCGCCGAAGACCTTGGCGGCGCCGACGTCCATGCCCGCCAGTCCGGCGTCGCAGATCATTACGCCGCCCATGACGCCCACGCGCTCGCCATCGTGCGCTCGATCATCCGCACGCTCGCCACGCCCAAGCCCCAGCCTTTCGCCCTCACAGAGCCGGCTGAGCCCCTCTACGACCCCGCCGAGCTGCACGGCCTCGTCCCGCCGGACCTGAAAGAGACCTATGACGCCCGCGAAGTGATCGCCCGCCTCGTCGACGGCTCGGAATTCCACGAGTTCAAGAAGCTCTACGGCGAAACCCTCGTCTGCGGCTTCGCCCGGCTCTACGGCATGCCCGTCGCGATCCTCGCGAACAATGGCATCCTCTTCTCCGAGAGCGCCCAGAAGGCGGCCCATTTCATCGAACTGGCCGACCAGCGCCGCATCCCGCTTGTCTTCCTGCAGAACCTTACCGGCTTCATGGTCGGCTCGAAATACGAGGCCGGCGGCATCGCCAAGGACGGCGCCAAGATGGTCACCGCCGTCGCCACCGCCAGCGTGCCCAAGTTCACCGTGGTGACGGGCGGCAGCTTCGGGGCAGGCAATTACGGCATGTGCGGGCGCGCCTACAGCCCACGCTTTCTCTTCATGTGGCCGAACGCGCGCATTTCGGTCATGGGCGGCGAACAGGCCGCCTCCGTGCTCGCCACGGTCAAGCGCGAAGGCATCGAACGCAAGGGCGGCGACTGGCCCGCCGAGGCGGAAGAGGCCTTCAAACAGCCGATCCGCGATCTCTACGAGGCCGAAGGCAACCCCTATTTCTCCACCGCGCGCCTCTGGGACGACGGCATCATCGACCCCGCCGACACACGCCGCGTCCTCGGCCTCGCCCTCTCCGCCAGCCTCAACGCCCCGTTCCCCGAGCGCGGCTTTGGCGTGTTCAGGATGTAATCATTACATCTGGTTCGTGAACGGCTTTTCACGCCCAATTAATCGCGCCTTGCCGTATGTTTGTGCCTGAGGCGGCACACATACGGCGAAGGAGATGCGACATGGCACGACGGGCAGGTTTCCTCATGGCGGCAGCGATGATGACGGCGCTGACGGGCCACGCCGACCGGTTGCCGGATTTCTCCCAGTTCGATCTCGATGATGACGGCCTGATCTCGGAAGACGAATATGTCTCCCACCAGACCGGTACGCGCCGCGCCAATGAATCCGAGGCCCTGGCCAAGTTCGCCCGGTTCGATCTCGACCAGAACCATACGGTCAGCGAAGACGAGCTGCGCCGCGCAGTCGATGCGTGGCGGGGCACCGATGACGACACGTCCGTGTCCGCGACTGATCCGGCTGATAGCCAGTAACCGCATATGACACGGATCCAGGGGAGGGCCTGCCTGTGGCGGGCCCTCTTTGTGTGTCCGCGCCGCACGCCTAGGGGGAGTTGCGTATTGGGCCGCGCCGCCCGGTCTGGCAGGAACAGTGTAAGGGACAGGTCTCGACCAGGAGTGCGACATGACCAGAATCTGCATCATTGACGGCCACCCGGACCCGGCGCCGCGCCATCTCATCCATGCATTGTGTGATGCCTATGCCGAGGGCGCGGCGGAAGAGGAGCATGAGGTCACACGGATCGACGTCGCGAAGCTGACCTTTCCGCTTATGCAGACGGCGGAGGAGTTTGCTACCCCGCCGCCCGAGCCGATCCTGTCCGAGCGCGAGAAGATCGACGCCGCCGATCACCTGCTGATCGCCTTCCCGCTCTGGCTGGGCGGCATGCCGGCAAAACTGCGCGCCTTCTTCGAGCAGGCCGCGCGGGCAGAATTCTTCCTCGCCACCGGGGACAGCGCGCGTCAGTGGCCGATGCAGATGATGAAGGGCAAGTCCGCCCGCACCGTCATCACGATGGGCATGCCGGGCCTTGTCTACCGGTTCGGGATGGATTCAGGCGCCCTGCGGGCGCTGGAGCGCGGCGTGCTGGGTCTGTCCGGCTTCGGCCCGCTGCACCACACCATTCTCGGCGGGGCCGGCGAGGTCGATGAGGCCAAGTTCAAGCGCTGGTGCACCGACATGCGCATTTTCGGCCGCGAAGCCGTCTGAGCGGGCCTTGCGGCAGTCTCGCACATGCCTCCCGCCTGCGCCCTTTACGGGCTATCTCGTATTCGCTACCAGCCTGCATCTCTGGCAGAGTGACCGGGAACCGGCTTCACGCCGCCCCCGTCACAACCGGCCAGCCGCCGGAACCGAACCCGCTCTCACACGTCAGGACTCCGCATGACCGACACATTGTATGAAACCATCACCCTCCAGGCCACGCAGGAAGGCCTCGCCGTCGTCACGCTCAACCGGCCGGACGTGCACAATGCCTTCAATGCGCTGGTGATCGAGGAACTGACCGACGCGTTCGACACGATCGCCGACCAGGAAACGATCCGGATGATGATCCTGCGCGGCGCGGGCAAGTCCTTCTCCGCCGGGGCCGACCTCAACTGGATGAAGCAGGCCGCCGAACTGCACACGAAAGAGGACAATGAGCATGACGCGCAAAAGCTCGCCGCCATGCTCCTGTCGCTCTACGAGATGCCGCAGATGACGCTGGCCCTCGTGCAGGGCGCGGCCATGGGCGGCGGCGCCGGCCTTGTGGCTGCCTGCGATGTTGCCGTCGCCATGAAGGATACGAAGTTCCGCTTTTCCGAGGTCCGCCTCGGCCTCAGCCCGGCCACGATCAGCCCCTATGTTATCGATGCCATCGGCCCCCGCCGGGCCCGCGCCCTGTTCGTGACAGCGACGGTCTTTGATGCCGACTATGCCGAGCGCATCGGCCTCGTCCACTATGTCGTGGACGACCAGGCCGCCATGACGGCGATGGAAGAGCACCTGGCCAACATGGTCTTTGCCGCTGCGCCCGGCGCGATTGCCGATTCCAAGCGCCTCGTGCGCGATATCACGGGCGAGATCATCGACAAGGATCTCGGCCATGAAACCGCGCGCCGCATTGCGGCCCGGCGGGCATCCGATGAAGGCAAGGAAGGCATCGCCGCCTTCCTCGAGAAGCGCAAGCCTAGCTGGGGTGCTTGACCGCGCTGTTGGCCCCGCCCACCGGCAGGCCCAGGTCGCTCAGGAGACTGAGCGTCGCCTCCACCGGGTTGATACCCGTCATGCTCTCGATCTGGCTCTGGAAGACATAGGCCAGCACGCCGACCAGGATCAGGTAGATGATGAACTGCATCGCCGACTTGAGCAGGAAGGCCCCGGCGCTGCCCGCCACGAGGCCGACCCCGCCCAGGATCAGCGCGCCGCTGATCGGTGTCAGGTTGCTGACATCGGCTGCCTGTGTGTAGCCGATATAGCCCCCCACGACGGCGCCGACGATGCCGGCAAGGCCGCTCAACTGAACTCCGGATGCATAGGCCATATTTAGTCCCCTCGTTTGACTAGGGTTAATCCTTACGCCAAGCCGTGGACCTGACAAAGCCGGAATTTCACCCCGGGAACGACCCGTTCCGGTCTCAAACCCGCCCCGATATGGGACCAGTGATGCGCCATGACCACTGGACCGACCCCGCCCCCTGCCACCCCCTTGCAACACCGCCTGCACACCGCCCGCGCCACCCTGCATGCCCGCTGGGTGGACGGCCCGGTCAGCCAGTTCCTGTTCGAATTCCTCGCTTTCGGCATCAAGCAGGCCTGGGCCTGCCTGTTCGGCGGCGCCATGCTGGGCCTGCTTCTGCTCACCTATCTGTTCTATCCGGAGGGCGCCGGGCTTTCGCGCTACGACTTCCTCGTCCTTGCGGCCTTGGCCATCCAGGCCGCCATGCTGCTGACCGGGCTGGAAACGTGGGAAGAAGCGCGGATTATCCTCGTCTTCCACGTCGTTGGCACCGTGATGGAACTGTTCAAGACGCAGGCCGGCAGCTGGATCTATCCCGAGGACAGCTTCCTGCGCATCGGCGCAGTGCCGCTCTTCTCCGGTTTCATGTACGCGGCGGTCGGGTCTTACCTCGCGCGCGTCTGGCGCATCTTCGCCTTCCGCTTCACCGATTTCCCGCCGCTCTGGCTGCAGGGCCTGCTGGCCGGGATCATCTATGTGAACTTCTTCGCCCATCACTGGCTGCCGGACATACGCCTCGCCCTCTTTGCTGCCACGGCTTTGATATATGGCCGCTGCTGGGTCCGCTTCCGGCCGGACGTCGCCTACCGGCGGATGCCGCTCGTCGCCGGCTTCGGCCTGGTCGCCCTGTTCATCTGGTTTGCGGAAAACCTCGGCACCTTCGCCCGCGCCTGGGCCTATCCGGGGCAGGAGGACGGATGGGAGATGGTGTCTTTCGCAAAGCTGGGATCGTGGTATCTGCTGATGATCATCAGTTTCGTCCTGGTCGCCACGGTGCATCGCGTCCGGCCCGCAGAACTGACAGCCTGAACCGCTCGCAACTTGTCTTTTCAGGCAAAATCGGGTCTTGCTGCCGCCATGATCAAAAGCCTCCTTATTGCCAATCGCGGCGAGATTGCCTGTCGCATCATGGCCACCTGCCGCGCCCTCGGAATCCGCACGATTGCCGTCTATTCCGACGCCGACGCCGCCGCGAAACATGTCCGCGAAGCCGACGAGGCCGTGCATATCGGCCCGGCCCCTGCCGCCGACAGCTACTTGCGCGCCGACAAGATCCTTGCCGCCGCGAAGGCCAGTGGCGCTGATGCCATCCATCCCGGCTACGGCTTCCTCTCCGAGAATGCCGAATTCGCCGAAGACGTGCGCAATGCCGGTCTTATCTGGGTTGGCCCGCCCCCCTCCGCCATCCGGTCCATGGGCCTCAAGGATGAAGCCAAGCGCATCGCCGAGGAGGCGGGCGTGCCCGTGCTGCCCGGCTATCGCGGCGAGGCGCAGGACCTGAAGACGCTGACGGCGGCCGCGAAAGACGTCGGCTACCCGCTGCTCATCAAGGCAATTGCAGGCGGCGGGGGCAGGGGCATCCGCCTCGTCGCCAAGGCCTCGGCCCTGAAGGACGAGCTGGAAAGCGCCGTGCGCGAGGCCGAAGCCGCTTTCGGCGATGGCCGTGTCATGCTGGAAAAGCTGGTCGAGCAGCCGCGCCATATCGAAGTCCAGGTCTTCGGCGACAGCCATGGCAACACTGTCCACCTGTTCGAGCGCGACTGCTCGCTCCAGCGCCGCCGCCAGAAAGTGCTCGAAGAAGCGCCTGCGCCCGGCATGCCGGACGACGTGCGCAAGGCCATGACAGACGCCGCCGTGAAACTGGCGGCTGCCGTGAAGTATGAAGGCGCCGGAACGGTGGAATTCATTGTCGATGGCAGCCGACCGCTCAGCGTCGACTCTTTCTGGTTCCTCGAAATGAACACAAGGCTGCAGGTCGAACACCCGGTCACCGAGATTGTCACAGGCACAGACCTGGTCGAATGGCAGCTCCACGTCGCAGGCGGCGGCGAACTGCCCCTCGCACAGGACGAGATCACGCTGCGCGGCCACGCCATAGAGGCCCGCATCTGCGCCGAGAACCCTTCCGAAGGCTTCCGCCCCGGCGCGGGCCTGATCCTCGAATTCGGCCTGCTGGAACCTGTCGACGGCGAACTGGTCCGCTGGGACACCGGCTTCGAGACGGGCGACCGTGTGCCGTCCTCTTACGATTCCATGATCGCGAAACTGATCGTGTCCGGCGACGACCGCGACGAGGCCGTCGACCGCCTCGTTGATGCGCTCGCCCACACCCAGCTTGTCGGCGTGCCCTCGAATGCCGGCTTCCTGCGCCGCTGCGCCATGTCGGACGCCTTCCACGACGCCACCCATCATGTGAACTGGATCGCCGAACAGGGCGATGCGCTCACCGCCGCGCCCGAGGCCCACCAGCACGCCTCTGTCATGGCCGTCTGCGATGTCCAGCTGGACGCGCCGGGCGCCGCCCAGCCCTGGGACGTGAAGGATGGCTGGCGCATGAACCGCGCGCCCATGCACAGGGCTGCCGTGGCCGTCGGCGGCGATGCCGACTGGATCGACCCGGACGACTATGAGGTCGATGACAGCTTGCCGCTCCCCCTCGTGACGGACCTCTCCCCCCGCCGCTATGCTGTCACCACGGCAGGCGACAGCGTGCTGGTCGAGGTGCCCGACTATGACGCCGATGTCGAAGCCCTGCTCGGCGGCGATGCCGTCAAGGCCCCGATGCCCGGCAAGGTCATCGCCATGAACGTGAAGGCCGGCGACACGGTCACCCACGGCCAGACGCTCGCCGTCATGGAAGCCATGAAGATGGAACATTCGCTCTCAGCGCCGCGCGACGGCGTCGTCGAAGCCGTCGGCGGCACGGTCGGCGAACAGGTCGCCGAGGGTGTCGTGCTGGTTCAGTTGGTGGAAGAGGCCTAAGCCGCCTGCAATCGCTTGAGCGCCCGGTCATGCCCGATCAGCGGCAGCAGGCTCGCCATGTCGGGCCCGTGTTCCTGGCCCGTCAGCGCCTTGCGCAGGGTCATGAACAGGCCCTTGCCCTTGCGGCCTGTCGCGGTTTTGACGGCGTTGGTCCATTCGCCCCAGGTCTCCGCCGTCAGGTCGCCTGCGGGCAGCAGGTCAGCCGCCTGCAGCAGGAAATCCCTGTCCTCGGCGTCCACCAGCGGCGGCACATCGCCGAACACGACATCCACCCAGGCCGCCACGTCCGGCAGCAGCGAGCAGTTCTGGCGCACCACGGTCCAGAACGCTTCATCGGCGGCCTTGGGATCGATCGCGGCAAGCCGGTCCTTCACGTCATCGAACGGCAGGCCGTGCAGGATGGTCGCGTTCAGCGACAACAGGTCCGCCTCGTCAAACCGCGCCGGGGCCCGGCCGATCTTGCCGAAATCGAATTCCCTCGCCAGTTCGTCGAGGCTGGTGCGGGCCTCGACATTGTCCGACGTGCCGATCTTGGCCAGCAGCGAACAGATCGCCATCGGCTCATAGCCCTGCGCGCGCAGTTCGCCCATCGAGAGGGAGCCGAGCCGCTTCGACAGGCCCTGGCCGTCGGCGCCGATCAGCAGCGGCGTGTGCGCCATTTGCGGCGCCGTGCCGCCCA